>CALWOC010000030.1 GCA_944383015.1 uncultured Clostridia bacterium | reverse complement strand
CCATTTATACGTTCCAAATTATCATTAGTAAGTTCCTTAATATCAGATATTTCTCCATTTTGTTTATAAAATATAATCTTATATTTTCCTTTTATAATTTTATTCATACTTATATTTTTCACTTTCTTCTGCTACCATACCTAGTTTTTCAGTATTATTATCAGAATATTGAATACTAGGTTTAACATTTACATTTATATTTTCTGATGATTTTATATCGTAATTTTCCCCCATTAATTCAGCTTGCATTACAACTGTTTGTACTGCTTCATCAGCCTTCGTTGGTGGATAATGATATTTCCTTAAAAGCCTTTTTATTTCTCTTCTCATAAAAGCCCTAGCAGATTCCTTTTTATCCCAATCTACTGTTCGGTTTTTTCTAACAGTCTCTGTTAATTCATGTGCTAATTGTATCAATACTTCATCTTTCATTTCTTTTAATACATTTGGATCCTTTACCAATGCATCATAAAAAGCATATTCATCATCTGTTAAGCCTTTTTCTTTTCCTTCATTTTTTGCTTCTACTAATTCTTTTGAAAGATTTAATAACTCTTCAATTACTTCTGCACTTGTTATTAGACGATTGTTATATTTTTTCATGATTTCTGCCATTTTTTGCGAAAATAATTCTGATTTTACTAAATTCGTTCTTTTAAACACTTTAATATTTCCATCAATCAATCTTTTCAGCAATGCAGCTGCAATATTTTTGTTTTTGCTCTTTTTTATACTTTCTAGGTATTCCTCTGAAAGTATTGAAATCTCAGGATTACTTTTTTCTGCTGCTTTAAAGATATCTATTATACCATCTTCTTGTATAGCCTGTTCTAGTACACCTAAAATTCTTTGATTAACTTCTGTTGTTGTTAAATGTCCTGTGCCTGTTATTTTATTTATACCAACTTTTACTCCCTTAAAAAATTCAATCTCTAATTTTGTTTGGTCATCTAGAATTGTTCTAGCTAATGTTTCTGCTTGAGATAATGCAGTCGCTTCAGTAATAAAGTCCTTTCTTTCTTCTTCATCTTTTTCTAAAACATAATTTATTCCATCTGCAAGAGTTTTTAATCTTAATTGATTAGAACTACTGAAAAATGGTTCATAATTAAATCCATAGAAAAAGTCTCTCATTATCTCTAATTTTTCTTTGACTATAACATATGCTGCAGTAATATCTGGTACTTTATCTCTATCTCTATTAGTATATTCGTTTAAAGCATTTCTTAAATCCGCACCAATTCCTATATAGTCAACTATCAATCCTGCTTCTTTATCTTTATATACTCTATTAACACGTGCTATAGCTTGCATTAAATTATGTCCTCTCATAGGCTTATCTATGTACATTGTAGCAAGGTCAGGTACATCGAACCCTGTTAACCACATATCAACAACTATAACAATTTTCAATTCACTATCTTCGTTTTTAAATTCTATTGCTAGATCATCTCTATATTTTTTATTTCCTACTATTTCATGCCACTCTGTTGGATCGTTATTATTATCTGTCAAAACTACTTTTATTTTATTATTCCAATCTGGTCTTTTATTTAATATTTCTTTATAGAGGTTTATTGCTATTTTTCTTGTCATACATACTATCATCGCTTTTCCATTTAGTATATCTGCTCTTTGCTCATAATGCTCTATTATATCTTTTGAAAGCATATCCAATCTATCTTGTGAACCTATAACAGTTTCAAGTTTTGCTAATTCTTCTTTAGATTTGTTTACTGTATCAGCATCTGCTTCATCATTTTCAACTATATAGTTGTATTCATCATCTATTTCTTTAAGTACTTCTTCGTCCAACTTCAATTTTGCTACTCTATTTTCATAATAAATTGGTACAGTTGCATTATCTAATACAGCTTGTGTCATATCATATATATCTATATAGTCTCCAAATAAAATTCTTGTATTTTTATCTGCATATTCAATAGGTGTTCCTGTAAAGGCTATAAAAGTTGCATTTGGTAAACTATCTCTCATTTTTTTAGCATAACCAACTTGAAATTCTCCTGTTTTTCTATTAAGCTTTTTTTCTAAACTATATTGACTTCTATGTGCCTCGTCAACTATAAATATAATATTATCTCTTTCTGATATCACATCATCGTCTTCTTCAAATTTCTGAATTGTTGTAAAAATTATTCCGCCAGCATTAACTTTTAAAAGTTCCTTTAAATTCTTTCTATTTAAAGCTTGTGTAGCTTCTTGTGGCAAAATTTCCCTATTAGTATTTGCAAATGTATTATATAATTGGTTATCTAAATCATTTCTATCTGTTAAAACTACAATAGTCGGATTATTCAAATCAGGAATTTTTAACATTTTTCCAGTATAAAATACCATAGCAAAACTTTTTCCAGATCCCTGCGTATGCCATACAACTCCAGCTTTTCCAGAATGCTCTTCTATTGCTTTTAATGTACTTTTTATTGACTTCTCTACAGCAAAATATTGGTGATACCCAGCTAATATTTTTATTCTGCCTTCTTCTTTATTCTGAAACAAGATAAAGTTACTTATTATATCTATTAATCTATCTTTTTTAAACACACCATTTAATAGTACATCTATTTGATTTATATTTTCTTCTGGCTTTTCTCCATCTTTAGATTTCCATGTCATAAATCTATTAAAATCTG
>CALWOC010000029.1 GCA_944383015.1 uncultured Clostridia bacterium | reverse complement strand
TTTAAAGAGCTAGATTAACTAGCTCTCACTTCTTCCTGTAGCGTTATAAAATCTTTTTTAGATATGTACTTTATACTCTCGCTTGATAAAAAATTTTCTTCTTTTGCAATTTTATTCCATTCTTCTTCTGATACGATTCCATTTAAACTTTTCATCCTTTGTATTGCTTTTTCAAAATACTCTTTCATAAGCAACACCTTCCTTTGATATATTATAGCATATTATGTTAATTGTGTCTGTCAAAACGTGTCGAATGAAAGAAAATAGTTGACTTTTCTGTAATCCCCTATTATAATAGTTCTTGTTTGCGTGGGGGTGTATTATCAGTGAGAAAAAATGTTGAACATTTAATGAACTTTTTAATTTATGTAAAAGAACATTTGCTATGCTTTGCCTTAGTACTTATATTCTTTATATTAGCTGGTGTTATATTAGTTCACTTACCAACTTATAATCCTACTAATATTGAAGAACAACAAATTATGATTTGTGGAGTTTCCCTAGGAAATTGGAGTATTTGGCTTACAATATGTGGCTTAATTGTTACTGCTTTATGGTCTGCTTACCAATATACTAAAAATGTTTCTAGAAAACAACAGGAAAAAGCATCAATAATAGCAAAATCTTTTTCTGAGCAATTAACTATAAAGTGTGCAATTATATGCACCGTAATAAAAAATTCAGAATTATATGATTTTTTAGAATTAGATTCCAAAAGTTATGAATCTTTTAAAACATTTAATACAAATGAAATACGAGCAATTTATAATGATGATGACTTTGTAGAAAAATATAAAGAATTAAAATCAAAAGTTGATTTAAACACAATATATTATAGATTGTTAAACTCTTTTACTTCATTTGAGAAATTTGAAGATATAACTTCACAAAACAAAACTTATACTGTAGAAGAAGCTCAAAAATTATTTGACTCTGAATACTCTTATTTGCCTTTTAAATTTAATATATTAGTATCAAATGTCTTAAATGAATTAGAATATTTATGTATGGAATTATCTAGTCAAGCCGCCGATTCAAAATATGTATATCAGTCACTACATCAAGTATTTTTAAGGACTCTAAGGTCTCTTGCTATAGAAATAGCTATATCAAACAATAATAATTATACTGATAAGTATTATACTAGTACAATCCATATATATAATTATTGGACTCAATTATATGTTAACAATTTAAACAAAGAAAAGAAAAAGAAAGAAAAAGTTAATAAAATTTTAGACCCTAAGATAAAGACAGTATAATAATATACTGTCTTTATCTATTTATTTTTTCCATCTTGATTAACAACAATAGGCATATCTTTCATCCAATCTCCATACATATAGATTCCTCCCTTACATCAATATATTTATTGATGTTTAGTATATTATATGCATAAAATTTAAATAAGTCAATAATGTTTTTTAAAATATTTTTCAGCTCAAAATTGACGCATTAAAATCAATTCTAAGCCGTTTTTATTTTTTAGACATATAACTATTATATCTTTTTACAATAGTCGAGACAAATCCAACCTGATGGAATTTTGCCCCAGTTGCCAGAAACTTGCGACACATCACATTGCACGCCTTTTACAAGTCCGTTTGCCTCATATCCACATTTTTGTTTTACTTGCTTTTGTGCATTAGAAGTTAATTCACTAAAAGTCAAATAATCGTAATTTATCCCTGGTCCCTTGCGAACATTTAATACAGTAGCCGTGACTTCATATCTTCCAGTTTTGTAAGAACTTGTACTAGATGTACCTGTACTTTTCTTATAGTCTGTATAGTCTAAGCATACCCAACCATCATTCGTTCTACCCCAATTACCAGATATCTCATAAATTTTTAGGCTTGTACCTTTTACAAATGCTTTAACAATATCTGAACTTGTTGTAGCTTTTTTTCTACAATTTAATCCTACATCTGCTGTTACTTTTACTGTTGCTATAACTTTTTCACTATTTGAACTACTTGTGCTTGAAGATGTAGACCTGCCTCCTAATGCTTTCTTAAAATCTTGCCATCTGCTTTCATCATTTACAAATGGAGCTGGACATACTTTTCTTGTTGCATCATAGTGTCTTATAACGTGTTCCACATCTATATCATATTTTTTCATTAAATATTTAGTCAACTCTATCGCTTTATTTACAACTTCTTCTTTTATATCTAATTTTCCTTTAGAGTTTGTGTAACAACACATTTCGATACTAATGCTATTAGTATTTCTAGCTCCTGTATAATATTTATCTGCACCTATAGCCCAGCTTGAATCGTTGTCTTCTACAACTTGCCAAATCTCATTTTCATCTACAAAGTAATGTGCTGATGCACCTCTGAAAGTTGAATAAAAATAATCTGCATTATTCTTTGCTGTACTTACAGCTCCGACATAATGCAGAATAATCCATTCTATTTGGTTTTTACTTCTATTTGAGTCATAGAAGTTAATTACTGATATTTTTCTGTTAATCTTCATCTTTTACTCCCTCCTCTTCGGTTTCAAATCCCATTTTGTCTGGATCAAAAGACATTCTTATTTTCTTTCTTTCCTCTTCTGTAAGATTTTCTACAGAATCACCAATTTTTATTTTTTCTTCCATAGCTACTCCTCACTTTCTTCTGAATTTTCTTCGTTTTCTGTAGTTTCTACATTAGTATCTGTATTTTCACTCTTTTTTGTAAAATAATATGTAAAAACTGCTGTCATTAAGTTTGTTACTAATATTAGTAAATTTTCTGTCAAATTAGCGCCAAGCAAATTTGCTATTACTATTACAAACAACAAAAATATCATTGATACTGT
>CALWOC010000028.1 GCA_944383015.1 uncultured Clostridia bacterium | reverse complement strand
AATGTTTTTTGGAAAGTATAAAAAGTATTGACAAATAGTACTAAATATAGTATTATATATTTAGTCTTAATAAGGCAAAATATTTCTAGTGAAAGGAGAGATATTAGTGCCAGATATTGACAAAATAATACTAAAGATGAAGAGACAGCCAAACGGAATAAGGTTTCAAGAGCTAGCAAAAGTTTTAGAATATAGTGGCTATAAAATGAAACCAAAGAAACGGTACATCCCATAGAAATTTTATTAATAAAACTGGAGATGTAATAACAATTAAAGAAGAAAATCCATTAAAAGCTGTTTATGTGAAAGATGTACTTAGAAGGATAGGAGAATAAAATCCTATTCTTCTAAGAAGAATATATTAAGAGGAGGCTTTTTTATGAAAAATGTTGAAGATTATATGAAATTACCATATAATTACATTGTACAACATATTGTAGATGAAAGTGGGGCTTATTTCTATGCTCATGTATTAGAATTAGACGGGTGCCAAAGTACAGGAGAAACATTTGAAGAAGCATATGAAAATCTAGAAGAAGCAATGAGGGGATGGATAGAGACTAAATTAGAAGAAGGCTTTGAAGTACCATTGCCAGTAAAATATAATAACTTTAGTGGAAAATTTGTAATAAGAATACCAAAATCTTTACATTACAAATTATCAGTAGAGGCAGAACAAGAAGGTGTATCATTAAATCAATACGCATTATATAAATTAAGTAAATAGCTTTCACATAAATTGCATATATAAAGAGTTTATCAAATATATAATAAATGATAAACTCTTTTTTAAATATCAAAAAAACTTCCAAAAACTACTTCTTTTTATAAAACTTTTATGATAAAATTACATATATAATTTTATATGAAGGGGAAAAAGTTATGGATAAAAAGAGAATAACCATCATAGCAATAGTAGTAGCATTAGTAGTTGTTATAGTAAGTGCTATAATATATCTTAACTATCAAATTAATAAAAGTAGACCAGATGATGTTTTTAATTCATACATATCATATCTACAAAATGGAGAATATGAGCAAATGTATGAGTTGCTAACTGATGAAGCTAAATCAGAATATAGTCAAGATGTTTTTGTTTCAAGAAATAAAAATATATATAATGGAATTGAAGCAGAAAATATTACAGTTGAAAATTTATCTGTAGAAGAAAATAATGGAACAGCTAAAATAGGATACACTATGTCCATGGATACAATGGCAGGAAAAATTAGCTTTTCAAACGAAATAAATTTATTAAAAGACCAAGAGAACCAATATAAAATTGATTGGTCATCAAAGATGATTTATCCAGATTTAGATGACACAGAAAGAGTAAGAGTAGGAACTACAACAGCTAAAAGAGGAAATATTTATGATAGAAATGGTGTGCTTCTTGCAGGAGAAGGAACAGTATCTTCCGTTGGATTAGTTCCAGGAAAAATGAATGAAAATTCCGAAGAAGATATTAAGAAATTATCAGAATTATTAGAAATATCAGAAGATAGAATAAATTCATTACTTGGTGCATCTTATGTACAAGATGATACATTTGTTGCAATAACAAATGTTGCAAAAGAAAATTATGATTTAAAAGAACAACTTTTAGAAATACCAGGAGTAAAAATAACTGATGCAACAGCTAGAGTATATCCTTATGGAGAAGAAATTGCACATCTTATAGGATATGTTCAAAATATTACAGCAGAAGAACTAGAAGAAAATAGCGATAAAGGCTATACTGCAAATAGTGTAATAGGAAAAACAGGGTTAGAAAGAGTATATGAAGATAGGCTAAGAGGATATGACGGCTCAGAAATATACATAACAGACAGTCAAGGAAATAGAAACCAAACAATTGCAAAAATAGATGTACAAAATGGTGAAGATATAAAACTCACAATAGATGTGAGTATTCAAAGCTACGTATATGAGGAATTTAAAAATGACAAATCAGCAGTAGTTATAATGAATCCAAAAACAGGAGAAATTCTTGCATTATGTAGTACACCTTCTTATGACACAAATGATTTCATTTTAGGAATTAGCTCTAGTAAGTGGGAAAGTCTACAAAACGATGCAAATAATCCACTATATAATAGATATCAAGCAAGCTATGCACCAGGTTCATCATTTAAACCAGTTATAGGTGCAATAGGACTTACAACAGGAAAAATAGATAAAGATGAAGATTTCGGAACAAGTGGAACAGCATGGCAAAAGGATTCTAGTTGGGGAACATATAATGTAACAACACTCGCGACATATAGTGGAAAAGCAAATTTATTAAATGCTTTAATCTATTCTGACAATATATATTTTGCAAAAGCCGCTTTGAAAATCGGAAGTGATACTTTATCTAGTGAACTAAATAGAATAGGTTTTAATAAACAAATCGACTTTGCACAAGCAATGACAGCATCAACATTTGCCAATAATAGTACTTTTGAAAGTGAGATTCAGCTTGCAGATACTGGATATGGTCAAGGAAAAGTACTTACAAATCCTGTACATATGGCATCTATTTATTCAGCTTTTGTAAATAATGGAAATATGATTAAACCATATATTGAATATGCAGAAATGCCTAAGTCAGAAGTATATATACAAAATGCTTTTAGCTCTGATGCTGCAAATACAATAAAAGAAGACTTAATACAAGTTGTAGAGAACCCAAACGGAACAGCACATGAGGCACAGATAAGTGGAGTAACACTTGCAGGAAAAACTGGAACAGCAGAAATAAAAGAATCACAAGATGATGAAACAGGGACAGAACTTGGATGGTTTAATGCTTTTATAGCCGATGAAAATAGTTCTAAACAATATTTAATAATAAGTATGGTAGAAGATGTAAAAGGAAGAGGAGGAAGCCATTATCTTTTACCAAAAGTAAAAAGTATATTTCAAAAAATAATTTAATTTAATAAAAATAAGTAAT
>CALWOC010000027.1 GCA_944383015.1 uncultured Clostridia bacterium | reverse complement strand
AGTTCTTTAGCACGTTTATTCATTTGTTCAACAAACAATTCTTGGCTACCTGCAATGTGTTCAGCCATAGCTACACAACAGTCATAGTGTGTACAATTTAGACACCAAATGAAAGTATTGAAAAATAAATAAAAATTGATTATAAACACCTTATAAAAAACTGTTTTTTGCAGCAGTTTTTTTTTTGGGGAACAAAATGGAAAAGGAGTTGATGAAAATGTGGCAATTTATATTAGGATTATTTATATATGCAATAATATTGACAGGGAAAAGGAGCGAATCTAAAGATGAATGAAAAGATGCAAGCTAATTATTATGCAATTATCCCAGCAGGAGTAAGATATAATAAAGAATTAAAGTTCGCAGAGAGACTGGTATATAGCGAAATTACCCTGCAATTGTATTAATATAGCTGTACAAAAGCTGGATTTTATTGTATAATATAATGGTATTTATTAAATTTAGAGATATAGAGAGGAGAAATAAAATTGAATAGTCAAGAGATAGATTTGCATATTCATTCATATTATTCTGACGGAACAATGTCTCCAGAAGAAATTTTGGAAAAGGCAATAAAGAAAAATTTAAAAATGATGGCTATTGCAGATCATAATGTATTAGAAGGAAGTAAAGAATTGTTGTCCATCAGCAAGAACAAAGATATAAAATGTGTCCCAGCTGTAGAAATAGATACAAATGATAATGGAGTAAACTACCATATATTAGCATATAATTTTGATATTGAAAATTATGAATTTAATCAATTTATCAATAAAGCGAACCAAGAGCTAGGCAGTATTAGTACAAGATTAATTGAAAAGATGGAAAAAGATTATAATGAAATTAGTCTAAGAAAATATTTTGAATATACTTATCCAAGAGAAAAAGGTGGATGGAAAGCATTACACTATTTAAGAGAAAATGGCTTAACAAATGAACTATTTGAGGGATATAAGTTTTATGGGATATATGGACCACTATATACAACAGCAAAATTTCCTAATATAGAAGAAACTTGTAAAAGCATACACAAGGCAGGAGGAAAAGCTATTGTTGCTCATCCAGGAAGAGTTCTGAAGAAATTAAATATAGTAGAATTTGAAAAAGAAGTTAGAAGAATTATTGCTTTAGGATTAGATGGGATAGAATGTTATTATCCTACTCACTCAAAAGAAATAATTGAAAAATGCAAAGAACTTTGCAATGAATATAAATTATTTTCTACAGCTGGTTCAGATTGCCATGGGGAATTTGAAGATACAGTAATCGGTGAAAATAATATAGAAAATGGAGAAATCAATATTAGTTTTTTAGACTAATAATTTAAATAATGAAAGGAGATATTATGGTAAATATTATTCAAAAAATGTATTCTAAAGTAAGAAACCTAAAAAGCTTCTAAGTCAGAGGATTATAATAGAAAAGATAAAATATATTGGAGGAAAACCTGATATTTTTGGGAAAGCCGTAAAAAATATCTAATATATAATAACTTAAATATTTTTAATAATATATAGAAAGAAAGTAGGTAAATAATGAATATAGAAAAAAAAGAAAATAATTCAATGATTATTAAATATCAAAATACAGATAATGTATTAAAAGATGTGTGCTCTATTATTGAATCAGCACGAAAGTATGCCTATCAATCAGTAAATATCGCATTAGTAGAAAGAAATTGGTTTATTGGTTATAGAATTGCAGAAGAAGAATTAAAAGGCGAAAATAGAGCAAACTATGGTACAGAGATATTAAAAAAATTGTCTAAAGAATTAAAGAAAGAATATGGAAAAGGTTTTGAATTAAGAAATTTATACTATTTTTTGCAATTTTACAAAACATTTCCAAGCATTTTGCACTCAGTGAATGCAAAATCTAATATCTTGTCTTGGACTCATTATAAAACTTTATTACAAGTAGAAGATGTAAAAGCAAGAGAATGGTATGCAGAAGAAACAGCAAAACAAACTTGGAGTGTAAGAACTTTACAAAGAAATATATCTTCACAATATTATTATAGATTATTAAAATCACAAGCTAAAGAACCAGTAATTAAAGAAATGAAAGAAAAAAATAAAGGACATTATTTAATGGACAAGCTAGAATTTATCAAAAATCCATTGATAGCAGAATTCTTAGGTTTTTCATTAGAAGATACTTATACAGAAACTGAACTAGAAACAAGCATTATAAATAATTTACAAAAATTTTTAATGGAACTTCGGAAAAGGCTATGCTTTTGTTGAAAGGCAACAACATATTCGAACAGAAAAAGGTGACTACTTCATTGATTTGGTCTTTTATAACTATATTTTAAAATGTTTTGTGTTAATAGATTTAAAGACTAATCAAGTAACGCACCAAGACATAGGACAAATGGATATGTATGTAAGAATGTATGATGAATTAAAGAAAGCTAAAGATGATAATCCAACAATTGGAATTTTACTTTGTACTGATACAGATGCTGATGTAGCGAGATATTCTGTATTGAATGGGAATGAACAACTATTTGCAACAAAATACAAAACATATTTACCAACTGAAGAAGAACTTAGAGCTGAAATAGAAAGTCAAAAAGCGATTTTTGAAATACAACAACAAGAAAAGAAAGAAAATAGTTAATCAAAGGTAGTGGATACAAGGCATTATTATACACATTATTCAAAATCAAAAGAAGATAAGATATTTAAAGGAGAATACTTAAATGTGCATATTTTTCAATAATATAATCTTTTTCTAAATATAAGTCAGGAATATAATAATCTCCTTCTTTTTGATATATAATTTTACTATTCATTTCTAAAAATCTCCATAAATTGATTTTTACTACAAATTTGACTAAACAATTTTTATCTTTTAGTGGCTATCTAACACAATAAAATTTTGGAAGAAATCTATAAAACAATTTTGTCCTTATTAGACTTCTCCCAAGTAGTAACCCTCTTTTGCATAGTTTCATATCTAAATCTTACCTTAATAATGTAAACCAATCTTCCACCACATAAGCAATCATATTACCAAGATTTAATTTTTTAACCGTATCATTAGCAACTAAATTAACTTTGCCAA
>CALWOC010000026.1 GCA_944383015.1 uncultured Clostridia bacterium | reverse complement strand
AGCAGGCTGTTTGATTATTTTCTTTCGAAAAGAACATATAATTCCTGCTTTTGGCTACAAAGTGCTATTAATTAATTTAGATTGAATAGTAACACCTTTTTTACTTAATTCTATGTAACATATTGAAAGATATGATAATTTGTGATATAAATGTATAGATAAAAATATAAAAGGTAGGTACATAAATGGGAATTTTTAGTAAAATTTTTAAATCATATAGTGAAAAAGAAGTTAAAAGAGTAATGCCAATAGTGGATAAAATAAATAGCTTGGAAACAGAAATACAAAAATTAAAAGATACTGAACTAAAAGCAAAAACAAACGAATTTAAAGAAAGATTGCAAAAAGGTGAAACATTAGATGATATTTTACCAGAAGCTTTTGCAGTTGTAAGAGAGGCTTCAAAAAGAGTATTGGGAATGAGACATTTCGATGTACAATTAATAGGTGGAATTATTCTTCATCAAGGTAGAATAGCAGAAATGAAAACAGGAGAAGGAAAAACATTAGTTGCAACTTTACCTGTATATTTAAATGCACTTACAGGGAAGGGAGTTCATGTAGTAACAGTAAACGATTATTTAGCAAAAAGAGATAGCGAATGGATGGGTAAACTATATAAATTTTTAGGATTAACAGTAGGTTTAGTAATTTCAAGAATGGAACCATCAAAGAAAAAAGAAGCATATGCGGCAGATATAACATATGGAACAAATAATGAATATGGATTTGATTATTTAAGAGATAATATGGTTATACACAAAGAAGAAATGGTACAAAGACCATTAAGCTATGCTATAGTAGATGAAATAGACAGTATTTTAATAGATGAAGCACGTACACCACTTATAATTTCTGGAACAGCAGCACAAAGTTCTGACTTGTATAAACAAGCAAATGACTTTGTAAAAAGATTAAAAGCAAAAACTTTAGTAGAAGAAGATGCAAAAGATCTAGAACAAGCAGAAGATAATGAAAAATATGATTATATAATAGATTTAAAAGCAAAATCTGCAACACTTACAGGTAAAGGAACAAAAAAAGCAGAAGAGTTTTTTAAATTAGAAAATTTGAATGATATCGACAATTCAGAAATAGTACATCATATAAATCAAGCATTACGTGCACATGGAATAATGAAAAAAGATATAGATTATATAGTAAAAGATGGAGAAGTGTTAATAGTAGATGAATTTACAGGAAGAATAATGTATGGAAGAAGATATAGTGATGGTTTACATCAAGCAATAGAAGCAAAAGAAAATGTAAAAATTGCAAATGAATCTAAAACATTAGCAACAATTACATTCCAAAACTATTTTAGAATGTATGATAAATTATCAGGAATGACAGGTACAGCTATGACAGAAGAAGCAGAATTCAGAGAAATATACAACTTGGATGTTATAACAATACCAACAAATAAACCAATGATAAGAAAAGATTTAAATGATATAATATATAAAAATGAAAGGGCGAAATTCAAAGCAGTTGTAGAAGATATAAAACAAAGTCATAGTAAAGGTCAACCAGTGCTAGTGGGTACAGTATCAATTGAAAATTCAGAAAAAATAAGTAGCATATTAAAAAGAGAAGGAATAAAACATGAAGTGTTAAATGCAAAATATCACGAAAAAGAAGCAGAAATAATAGCACAAGCAGGAAAATATGGAGCTGTAACAATAGCAACAAATATGGCAGGTCGTGGTACAGATATTATGCTTGGAGGAAATTCAGAATTCTTAGCAAAACAAGAAATGAGAAAACAAGGATATTCAGATGAATTAATAGAACAAGCAAATGCACATAATGAAACAAATGATGAAGAGATATTAGAAGCAAGAAAAACATTTAATAAATATGAACAAAAATTTGAAAATGAAATAAAAGAAGAAAAAGAAAAAGTAATAGAAGCTGGCGGATTAAAAATAATAGGAACAGAAAGACATGAATCAAGAAGAATAGATAATCAGCTAAGAGGAAGAAGTGGAAGACAAGGAGACCCAGGAGAATCAAGATTTTATATAGCACTAGATGATAACTTAATGAAAATTTTTGGTGGAGATATGATAACAAGTGTATATAACACATTAAAAGCAGATGAAAACATGCCAATTGAAATGGGAATACTTTCAAAAACAGTTGAGAACGCTCAAAAAAGAGTAGAAGGACAGCATTTTAGCATGAGAAAACATGTATTGCAATATGATGATGTAATGAACACACAAAGAGAAATAATATATAAGCAAAGAAGAGAAGTTTTAGATGGAGAAAACTTAAAAGAACAAATACAAAAAATGATGCATTCTGTAATAGAACAAATTGTAGAAACACATACAACAGATATTGGGGTAGAAAAAGAAGGAGTAATTACAGAGGCAAAAACAATATTAAATTTGGAAGTAACAAACTTACCAGATAATGAACCAGAAATAATAGATAATCTATACAAAAAAGTAATAGAAAATTATGAAACAAAGGAAAAAGAAATAGGAGAAGAAAATATAAGAGAATTTGAAAGAGTAGTAATGCTAAAAGTTGTAGACCAAAAGTGGATGGATCATATTGATAGCATGGATGAACTAAAAGATGGGATAGGGCTTAGAGCATATGGACAAAAAGATCCAGTAGTACAGTACAGAATAGAAGGATTTGATATGTTTGACCAAATGATAAATGACATAAAAATAGATGTTGTAAAAATCTTATCACACTTAAAAGGCGTACAAAAAGTAGAAAGAAAACAAACTGTAAGAATAACAGGGGAAGGACTAAGAGGTCAACAAACAGCTATACCAAACAAATCACAATCAGGCCCAAAAACCCCAATAAAAAATGATGCACCACAAGTAGGTAGAAATGAATTATGTCCTTGTGGTTCGGGTAAAAAATACAAGAATTGCTGTGGAAAGTAGTATAAAATAAGGAAAATCAAAATTTAACAAATTGCTTTGAAAATCAGGATAATTTTTTATGAAATTACTATGCTTTTAATATAAAAAAAACTTGCTTTTTATCCTAAGCTTTGATATAATGCATATGTAAAAATTTATTTTTTATATAAAAATTTTGTGGGGGGGGATAAAATCTTATATTTTGCATAAAAACTTAATATGATTAGTTTAAATTTATGAAAGGAGAAAATGATGAGAGTAAAAAACAAATTATTATTAATAATGTTAATTGTTACACTTAGTTTTATAGCTGTAAGTTGTATAAATGTCGTTAGTGCAACAACAGAAAT
>CALWOC010000025.1 GCA_944383015.1 uncultured Clostridia bacterium | reverse complement strand
TAATAAAAAATTTGTAGAAAAATGCACTAAAAAATAACCTTGATAAATTCATGAAATTTTAATGATGAACATAATAGCTAACCACAAAAGTTATTTCTTATTACAAAATAAATACTTGCTAAACCGCAAAATATAAGCATTAATCAAATTATACTAAAAACCTAAACCAATCTTAGCACAAAAATAAAAAAGGTGCAAGTGCAACTTTTCTATTTTAAAAATTATTGATATAAATTATATCAATAATTCAAGGGGGAACTAAAATGAAAATAGTAAAAAGAGATGGTCATATAGTAGATTACGACCCACAAAAAATAAGAATAGCAATAGGAAAAGCAAATAATGAAGTAAGGGGAAAAGAAAAGGTTTCAAAAGAGCAAATTGATGAAATAATCAAATACATTGAAGAGCTAAACAAAAAAAGAATATTAGTTGAAGACATACAAGATATAATTGAAGAAAAATTAATGTCTTATGGAAAATATACTTTAGCCAAAAAATATATTACATATAGATATACTAGAGAATTAGTTAGAAAAGCTAACACAACAGATAAATCAATCAAAGAATTAATCGAAGGCGAAAACGAATACTGGAATAGTGAAAACTCTAATAAAAATGCAGAAGTAGTAACAACACAAAGAGATTATTTAGCAGGTATTACTAGTACAGATATAACAAGAAGATTTTTACTTCCAGAAGATATAGTAGAAGCTCATGATAAAGGAATAATTCACTTCCATGATGCCGACTATTTCGCACAAAATGCTTTGCATAACTGCGAATTAATCAACTTAGATGATATGTTACAAAACGGTACTGTTATAAATGGAGTAATGATAGAAAAACCACATAGATTTATTACTGCTGCAACAATTGCAACTCAAATAATATTAGCAGTTACATCATCAAGCTATGGTGGAGCAACAGTATCACTTACACACTTAGCACCATTCGTAAGATTAAGCTATGAAAAATATTTGAAAAAATATCAATCAAGAAACTTAAGTAAAAAAGATTGTGAAAAATTTGCAATGCAAGATACAAGAAAAGAAGTAGAAGATGGTGTTCAAACATTCAATTATCAAGTAAATTCTATGACTAATACAAATGGACAAGCACCATTCCTATCAGTATGTATGTACTTAGGTGAGACAGATGAATATAAAGAAGAATTGGCAATGATAATAGAAGAATTCCTAAAACAAAGAATATTAGGATTCAAAAACGAAAAAGGTGTATATATAACACCAGCATTCCCAAAACTACTATATGTTCTAGAAGAAGACAACATTCATGAAGATAGCAAGTACTGGTATTTAACAAAACTTGCAGCAGAATGTACAGCAAAAAGAATGGTTCCTGACTATATCTCTGAAAAAGTAATGAAAGAATTAAAGAAAAATGAGTTAGGAAATGGCGAATGCTATCCATGTATGGGATGTAGGTCATTCTTAACGCCAGATAGAACAATGAGTTTAGGAAATATAGCTCACGCTAAAAACTATGTTGAAGGAAAAGGTAAATATTACGGAAGATTCAATCAAGGTGTTGTAACAATCAACTTACCAGATGTTGCCCTTTCAGCAGATGGAGATATGGATAAATTCTGGAAAATATTTGATGAAAGACTAGAATTATGCCATAGAGCATTACAAATAAGACATAAGAGATTAAGCAATGCAACAAGTGATGTAGCTCCAATATTATGGCAACATGGAGCTTTAGCAAGACTAAAGAAAGGCGAATCAATACACGAATTATTACATCATGGATATTCAACAATATCATTAGGATATGCCGGCCTTTATGAATGTGTAAAAGTAATGACAGGACATTCACATACAGATAATGGAGAAGGAAAAGAATTTGGACTAAAAGTAATGCAACACTTAAATGATGCAACAGCAAAATGGAAAGCTGAAGAAGATATAGACTACTCAGTTTATGGCACACCAATAGAATCAACAACATATAAATTTGCAAAATGCTTAAAAGAAAGGTTTGGAACAATCAAAGGAATAACAGATAGAGGATATGTAACAAATTCATATCATGTTCCAGTATTTGAAGAAATAGATGCATTCTCTAAATTAAAACTAGAAAGTGAATTCCAAAGATTAAGTCCAGGTGGAGCAATTTCATACATAGAAACGCCAAATCTACAAAATAACTTAGATGCAGTACTTGAAGTAATTCAATTCATCTACGATAACATTATGTATGCAGAATTAAATACAAAGTCAGATTACTGCCAAAAATGTGGATATACAGGTGAAATTTTAATAGATGATAACCTAGAATGGTATTGCCCAAACTGTGGAAATAGAGACCACAATACATTAAATGTAGCAAGACGTACTTGCGGATACATAGGAACAAATTTCTGGAATAAAGGAAGAACTCAAGAAATAAAAGAAAGAGTATTACACTTAGATAATAAAAATGCGTAAAGAACGTAAAAAATAAATGCTAAAATGAATTAATTTGCTAAATAAGATATAAATACTAAAAAGATTAATATACTAAATTTTAAAACAATTTTATCAAAATGAATAAGACAAAAGGGGCGAAATAAATGAGATACAATTTAATAAGAAAAATGGATATATCAAATGGACCAGGAGTAAGAGTATCAATATTTATGCAAGGATGTAGTTTTCACTGCAAAAATTGCTTTAATCCGGAAACTTGGGACTTCGAAGGAGGACAAGAATTCACAGAAGATACTATAAATAAAGTATTAGAATTAAGTGATAAAAAAGAAGTAAAAGGTTTATCTATATTAGGTGGGGAGCCAATGCACCCTACCAATATAGAAGGAACAACAAAACTTGCAAAAGCTTTTAAGGAAAAATATCCAGAAAAAAATATTTGGGCATGGTCAGGTTTTAAATATGAAGATATAAAAAATAATGATGTATTTAACTATATTGATGTATTAGTTGATGGTCAATATAAGGACGAATTACATGACCCAACTCTAAAATGGAGAGGTTCTTCAAATCAAAGAGTTATAGATATTAAAGAAAGTAAAAAGCAAAATAAGGTATGTGAATTAAAATAAATTGTTAAAAAAGCTCAATATACATTCTTTCCCATTTCACGGCGGAGCCACCGCCGCACGTCTCACTCCGCTCATTAGTCGCCTGCGTTCGACTGAAATGTCAAGAACATATATTGAGCTTATTATTTCTAATTAAACTAAAGGTAAACCAATTGTTTAGAAAACTAAACCGATTATTGGTTTACTTTTTTTATTAAAAATATTAAAATTAAACAAAATTCTTAACAAGTATTTGAGATAAAATATTTGATAATAAAAAGGCAAGTTCATTAAAAAAGGTTCAAAAATTATGAGTGCCTTGGAAAGGAAAAGTTTTATGAAAAGTATAGGAGAAACAATTGCAAATTTAAGAAAACAGAAGGGAATGACACAAAGTGAATTAGCGGAAAAGATGAATGTTACAGATAAAGCTGTTTCAAAATGGGAAAGAGATTTATCTTGTCCAGATATAAATACAATATCTAAATTGGCAGATGTACTAGACGTTTCAGTTGAAGAATTGCTTAAAACTAAAAAACAAGATTATTCTAATAATAAAAT
>CALWOC010000024.1 GCA_944383015.1 uncultured Clostridia bacterium | reverse complement strand
AATTTATGGCAAGAGAATTATATAACTGGGATCAGTCAAGAGGATATTTAAAACTAGCAATGGCAAATGTTATAAAAAAACATAACGAAATTGATCCAAAAATAATTGAAGAGGTAGTAGCAGAATATGATACTCTACAAACAATGTATGGAAAAGAGTCAATAGAAGGACTTGCTAATAGAATAATGAAGCAATTAAGAAAATAGCATTTTTATTTCTTTAATACATATTCTTAAATATGGAGGTTGTTATATGGAAGAAGAAAAATGTGAAAAACCAGAAATTTATACAATAGATAATAAAAATTACAATGTAATTACAAGAGTTACTAATCAAAGATTAAGCAAGGAAAATTTAATAAAATTAATTACGAGATATGGTATTCAAGAATTACAATCTGAAAATTTATAATATTTTTTCTTGTTAAGAGCTGACAATGTTACTACAAAAGATTATAATATGAATGTAGTAACATTGTTTTTCAAATTTAGACAATATTACGAATGGGAGGCGTAAATATTGTGAAAAACAAGTATAAAGTAGCAGGATATTTAAGATTATCTGTTGAAGATGGAGATAAAGAAGTAAGTGATAGTATAGTTAGTCAAAAGAGTATTATTGAAGAAAAAATAAAGTCTTTAGGAAGCGATTTTGAATTATATGATTTATATATTGATGATGGCTATACAGGATTAAATACAGATAGACCGAATTTTCAAAGGATGCTTGATGATATAGAAAGAAAAAAAGTTAATTGCGTTATAACAAAGGATTTGTCAAGATTAAGTAGAAACAATTTTGAAGCAAATTATTTGATAGAGATATTTTTCTTGGAAAAAAATATTCGATATATTGCCATACTAGACAATGTTGATACATATTTGAAATCATCAAACAATGATATGATTCAATTTAAAACATTAATTAACGATTGGTATAGTAAAGATATTTCAAGAAAAGTAAAAAGTGGAGTATGGGCAAGAAAAGAAAGAGGATTATATGTTGCAGCTAAAGCACCGTATGGATATATGAAAGATGAAAATGACAGGAATAGATTAGTTGTAAATGAAGAAGAGGCTAAAATAGTAAAGAAAATTTTTCAGATGTATAACAAGGGAGATACAATGGGAGAAATAGCAAGAAAACTAATAAAGGATAAGGTATATTGCCCTAGTTATAATGGTTTTGAAAAAAATAAAAATGGTGACTATGGTTGGACTTATTCCACTATATCTAAAATATTAAAAAATAAGGTTTATTTAGGACATACACAATATGGTAAAGTAATTAATTTAAGTTATAAATCTAAAAAGGTAAAACAAGTTCCTAGAGATGAATGGAAAATTGCTTATAATACTCATAAGGCAATAATATCACAAGAACTTTTTGATGAAGTACAAAACAGAATAAATTTAAACCAAAGAGCTAAATCTCATAAACATAAATGGATTTTAAATGGAATTGTGTATTGTAAAGAATGTGGAGAACCAATGCAACTAAAGGTTGGTTATAGAAAAGACGGAACAACAATTTCATATAGTAGATTATATTGCTCTAGTATATTACATAAAAAAGGATATTGTGTTCGAGGATATAAAGGGATTGATTTACAATCTATCACACAAATAGTAGTAAGTAATCTAAACAAGAAAGTCAAAACCATTGTGAATTGTGATAATATAGCCGAATTAATTGAAAAGTCATACAAGAATAGAGATATAAGTCAATATGAAAAAGAATTAAAAATAAATGAGAAACAATTAGAAAAGTGCAATAAATTAATATCTTCTTTGTATAAAGACTATAGAAATGAAATTATACAAGAGTGTGACTTTAAAGTTATGTATGAACAGGAAACAAGCAAAAGAGATTTATTAAATGAAAAGATTTCTAACATAAAACAAAAAATTAATAATAATGTAGCAATATCAGAATCTGAATTTAAAAGAATAGCAAAAAAAGTATCTGATGTTAAAAAATGGACTAAAGAACAACTGGCAGATGTAATTAATAGTGTTGAAGTAGATAATGAAGATAATATCATAATAAACTATAAATATGATATTTTGGGGTTAGCAGAATGAAAGAATATAAAGCAGCAATTTATTTGAGATTATCTAAAGAAGATAGAGAAATGAATAATAGTATTGACATCCAAAGAGAAATTACAACCAATTATGCTAAAGAGCATAATTATAACATCATAGAAGAATATGTAGATAATGGATATTCTGGAATTTTATCTTCAAGACCAGCACTAAATAAATTAATGATTGATATTGTTAGAAATAAGATTAATATGGTAATAGTAAAAGACATAAGTAGATTAACTAGAGATAGAAATATGACATCATATTATACTGATGTGTTTTTTCCTGATAATGATGTGAGATTAATTTCGGTAACAGAATATGTAGACACAGGAGAAAGATATGAAATAGATGACATTATAGCTTTAAAGGGAATTGTAAATCAGAGTTATCTGGAAGATCTTTCAAAAAAAATCAAAGCTGTAAAAACTAATTTTAAAAAACAAGGTAAATTTATAGAAGCAAGTGTTGCTTATGGTTATAAAAAAGACAAAAATGATAAATACAAAATAGTAATAGATGAAAATGTAGCACCTATAATTAAAGAAATTTTTAAATCTTTTATAGATGGAAAGAAACCATTAGAAATTGCCAAAAGTTTGAACGAACGAAAAATACCAACAGCATCACAATATTTAAAATTAAAAAGAGAAGGGAAATACTGGACTAAATCTATGGTTAATAGAATATTAACAAGTCCAATTTATGCAGGAAATTTAGTAATAAATAAATATGTCAATGATATGAAACTAAAAAAAACAATAGCAACACGAAAACATCAATTTGAAATAAAAAGGAATACACATCCAGCGATAATATCACAAGAAGAATATGATATGGTACAACAAATTAAAGGAAATAGAACGAAGAAAGACTTTAAAACTTACTTATATTTATTAAAAGATTTAGTTTATTGTAAACATTGTGGAAGAAGAATGACATATAAAAATGCAAATCCAATGAGAATTGATAATAAAGGAAAAATAACTGGTAAAAAAAATGAGTTGGGATATTTTATTTGTACTGAACATTATAGACATAAAGAAGTTTGTAATGTATTTAATAAAATAATGGAAAAAGATTTAAATGAAATAGTCTTAAATAAAGTATCTGAACATTTAAAAAAATTACAACTTGGTAAATATTCAAAAGATGTTAAAGAATATAAAGAAAGACAAAATGTAGATTTAAACAATTATAAAAAAATAAAAAATGAAATTTCAAAGCAAGAGTCAAACTTTAAAATATTATATTCTAAAAAAGTTGAAGGTATAATTACAGAAGAAATATTTTTAAAAGAATATAATGATTACAAGCAAAAGATAGCTGAACTAAAAGATAAATTAAATAGGTTAGAAAATTCTAAAAATACATTTGAAACTTGCAATGAAGTTGATAAGTTAATTATAGGATTTGAAAACTGTAAAAACTTTGATAATACAATACTAAAAAAGTTGATTAAAAAAATTACAGTAAGTAAAAATCAAGAAATAGAAATAATATTGAAAGTGTAGCAAGTACACTTTAATTTTAAAACTCAAATCGCTTGCACTTTAATACCTTTATCCGA
>CALWOC010000023.1 GCA_944383015.1 uncultured Clostridia bacterium | reverse complement strand
GTTATCATAACTTTTGCTCTTTCATCCACTAACCATTTAACTGGTGAAACCTCTACCCAAACATTATCACCATCTCTGTAGTTTTCTCCATTTGAAAGAGTAAATTCGCCTCCTCCAAAATCGGAGTTTGCTTCAACCCTAACATATCTTTTACCATTATATTCATATTCTTCGTGTTGTTTTGGAGCAAACTTTTCATCATACGCATTATATCTTCTTGAATCCGTTGTATAACTATTTCTTGTTTTTGATATACTTCCACTTCTATATGCTCTTTCTAATCTTTCTTGCATATCTCTTGATACTGCTTTTTGTGGATAATATCCATACTCTACTTCAAGAATTCCATCTCTTGCTCTTTTCCCACTCTCTCCGTTCGTGGGGATGTTAGAGATTGATGAGAACGGTAAAGCTGGGCGAGCCCCACCATTGCGTCTGTCAACACGGTCGTAAAGACTAGAACCATCATCGTTAACCACGCGCGCGTCATTATCTCCGTCATCTGACTTTGTCCAATAATATTCTGCTCTTCCTTCTAAAGAACTATCATTTTCAACATGATAATCAGAAACATAAGCACCTAAAAGAATAGAAAAATCCGTTATTGCTGCTTTTGTTCCTCTTTTTTTTAATACATCTAATTTATCTCTTTCAAAACATTGCTCTTGAGTCAAAAAAGTAAAATTACTCATGATCTACTACTCCTCTGTGTTTATAAGATTTTTTTATATAAATCTATTTCTTCGTTTACCATTGTATCATAACAACTTTTTTTTTACAATTTTTTTTGCAAATATTTTAAACTTTTTTTGGAAAAGTTTTACTTTTTAATTTTTAGCTTTCTTTTGTATCTTTAATATGATTATAAAATGCATTTTTTCTAATATAAACATACTCATCATCAACAATATTTTTTTCTCTTAATTTATTTAATGTTTTCAAATGTTTTTTTAATCTTTGTTTAGATGAAACTCGCAACTTTCTTGTTATACTTCCATTTTCATTTAATATGTGTCTATATCCTAAAAAATCTATTCCATTCTTTACAATTCCTATTTGTGTTTTTTGATTAAGTGATAGTTTCAGCTCATTTTCACATTTTTCCTTGATTTTTAAAAGTGAATATTGTAAATAACTTTTATCTCTATGAATTAAAATCATGTCATCCATATAGCGAATATACCCTTTCACTCTTAAATCTTCCTTAACGTATCTATCAATCACATTCAAATATAGAAGTGCAAACCATTGACTAGATTGATTTCCAAGTGGCAATCCAACATTTGCATTATTTGGTTGTTCCTTAACTAATTTTTCTATCATCCACATTTCATCATCAGAAAAATTAACCTTTTTTAACAGATTTAATAGTACGTTGTGATCTATACTTTGAAAATATTTTCTTATATCACACTTCAAAAAATATATTTTATTATCTTGCCCTTTTCTATATTCTTCTCTTAAAAACTTTTCTAATCGCTTAATAGCAAATGTAGTTCCTTTTTCTTTTCTACATGCAGCATTGTCATATATTAGTTTTTTTTCGATTTTATCTCTCAATAAAGCATCGCAAAAACACTTTATAACAACTCTATCTCTAAATGGTAATGCTTCTATCACTCTTTCTTTTGGCTCATATATTAGAAATTCCTTATACTTTCCTAGTTTATACTTTTTGGTAGTTAAATCATTCATAAGACTACTTATATTACTTGATAAATTAACTTCAAATCGTATTACTTCTCCCTTATGCTGTTTAGATTTTCTGCATCCTTTATATGCATCATATAAATTTTCAAATGTAAAAATTTCTTCTAATTTCACTTTGCATTTCCTCCGAACAAAAGTGAAAATTTTAATTTTCACTTTTGTTCAAAAGATAGGTCTTTACTTAATCTTTTATTTGATGCCGTTTCTTCTACTATACTTTCTTGGTTTCATGACCAAAACCGCAAAGAAAATTTTACCCCTGGTTTTATCTCTACCCTCCATACTTTTGGTCGTGATCTTAAATGGAATCCTCACATTCATGTATTAATTACTGAAGGTGCTTCTGGTAATTTTACTCCTTGGAAAAAGTTTGAAGTTTTCCCTTATACTATGCTTCGTAATCGTTTTCAAACTACTTTGCTTTTCCTTTTTGAAAAGCACTTTGGTAAGAAAAAATTTAAAGCCCTTAAAAATTATATTTACAGAACTTCAAAAAATGGTTTCTATGTTCATGCCCCTAAAGTTAAAGCTCGTGATATTAAATCTACTGTTAATTATGTTATTCGCTATTCTGGTAAACCTGCTATGGCTCAATCTCGTATTCTTAACTATGATGGCGAATATGTTACATTTTGGTATGATAGGCATGAAGATAATCAAAGAGTTGAAGAAACTATTCATGCTTATGATTTTATTAAAAGACTTATTATTCACATCTATGATAAATACTTTAATGTTATTAGATACTATGACCTTTATGCTAAAAAACATAAATTTTCTGACAAATTTATCCACATGCTTAAGCCACATGTTGCTAAATTCAGAAAACAACTTAAAAATTGGAGATATCGCATTGAATTATATTTCAAACATGACCCCCTTATTTGCTCTTGTGGACACACTTTTCACTTTGACTATCTCGTTCAAAAATTGTATAATACTTCATGAGGTGATTATTTTGAAAATTAAACGTCCTACATATATTGAATTTATTTGTACTAGATGCAAATGTCATGAAAAAATTCCTACTAATATTGTTTTACAATTGGATATGATGGACCCTGGTGACCCTTCTTATCCTCCTATGTTTGATTGTGAAAAGTGTGGTGGCTTAATGAAACCAGTTTATTTTGTCGGATACTCTGGTATTGAATATACTTACGACGGCAATTAGTTATTTACATATATTACCATTCTTTGCCTTTTATTTAAGGTTTATTTGTTATATCTTTAACCTTTTCTTGTTGTATAGTCAAAATCTTCGATTTTTCCTATACAATAAGAAAAGTGGCAAAGCCACATAAGCATTGCTAACGCGGGTCCTTTATATGTTACTTTTCTTGTTGTACACGGAAAAATCGTTGATACCTTAAGAAAAAATTCGATTTTTCCTATACAATAAGAAAAAGATTGCACTTTAACATGCAATCTTTTTCATTCTTTAGCCTAATTCGATCTTCTAATAGAACCTTCTGGCACATAAAATACATATTTTTTTTCAGTACTCCCAATGGCCATATTCCAAATAGTTGAAATTCCTTTTCTTCTATACACCTTTAAAATAGGCGTTGCACATTCTTTATCTTCAATCTCTATAACATTGTGCCCCGAAATTGTTTCCATTTCATACTCCTTGGGATTTATCCTGTGAGAATCATAATCCAACTGAGATTTGTATGAATAGATACCCTCGGAATCTTTCAAAACATATACTATTTCTGATGTTTCATCCGAGAATGGTTCTAGCACAATTTCTTCAACAGCTTTCCAGTCTGTATATTCCCTTACTCCAAAAATCCCGTAAGTACTTGTGGTTAGTCCAATAGTAATTACTACTACTGACACAGCAACCAGAATTGCTGTATGTATAGCCTTGCGATTTATTTTTGTAGAAACTAAAGCAACTAAAAATACAACAAGCAACATCCATATAAGTGCCAGTACGATTGTAAGCATTGTTCTTCCTCCCTTGCTGTCAAATTTTCTGATATATTGTTATGATTCTATTAAATAAATCTTTTC
>CALWOC010000022.1 GCA_944383015.1 uncultured Clostridia bacterium | reverse complement strand
TTCTTTTTATGTATAAAATGTGTAACATTTCTACTATCTATCCATTTTTCATATCCTAACTCTTCAAACATCTTATCTGCTTCACTCATCTTCACCAGTCCCTTTCTTTTCATTCTTCTCTAGTAAATAATCGCATATTTCTCCTACTATCAAATATATAAATATGCCAACGAAAAAAATTATATCTACTACCATCTATTCTCCCTCGCTTTCCAGAGCTTGTACTAAATAATCGTATAGCTTCTCTGCTGTAGATAAGTCTATTTCATTCACGTCTTCATCTAATACACAACCTGCTTTGTACTTCTTCCCGTACTCTAGTTCATAAATAAAATAACTTATCATATCAGTATCAAACATTCTCTCCAACAAGTACACAACTACACTTTCGTGACCTATGCAGATGCTGCCTGCGTTCATAAAGTCCATTTCTTTGTTGTCTATGTTTTCTTTAAATAAATCATCTATCTTATCTTGTAATTCATTATAATTCTTTATTCTATTTATTATTTCTACAAATTTTTCTTTACTTATTATCATTTGCATTCATCTCCTCTATTTCAATTATCGTTTCTTCTCTACCTTTTTCATAAATTATTCGTGATCCATCTACGCTTTTTACAATGTTATAATTATCATCTGCTATTACGCCATATTCTACTAAAATGTCTTGTATTGCATTTAATAAATTCACTATATCTCTCTTGCGTTTATCTTTGACGTAGAACGTACATTTTAAGTTAACAGGTGTATTTATATTCTTTTTGTATTTTAGAAGGTAATAGCCACATTCTTGTTCGAAATTCGTATATAATTCACTTTGTCCTATAAAATATTTTCCTGTTTTCTTGTTTTTTAAAATTTGTTGGCTATTTTTCTTCGGCCTACACATTAAAGGTATCTTAATTATCACTTTTCATTTACTCCTTTCATATAATCGCATCAAATGTTATTTGCCCATCTTCCATAATTCCATTTATGATATCATCATTTATCATTTTTTCTTTTGCTAAATTATAGAAATTCTTTTTTATCTCAAAACCATAGCAGTTTCTTTTTAATTCTGCACAGGCCCTTAATGTACTTCCACTTCCTGCAACTGGATCTATTACTACATCTCCTTCATCTGTAAATATCTCTATTAATCTTTTTAATAAAGTAACAGGTTTTTGCGTTGGATGAATCTTAGGATATAACTTACTTTCTCTTTTCCATTCAAACCAATTAAATATCATGTGTCCATCATTATTAAATTTAGGTAATTTATCTCTATATAAGACTACTGCATATTCTGTGGCTCCAACGATTTTCATATTGGCTTTTAATACTTGACTTGAATAATTTTTTACAAATATCAATGGGTAACTTTTTTCTAACCCATGTTTTTTTCCTTGCTCTATCACCATCGGTATTTGTTCAAACGCACAGAATACAATCATCGCTGGTGCTTGTCCTCTGTCTTTCGGCTCTTTTTTTAGATATCTCGTACAAAAATCAAAAAAGTTATTTATTTTAAAATCATTATCAGTATCAAAGAAACTCTTTCCTGCTAGTTTACTTTCACCATTCTTATTATCTCCATCAATATACCACTGCGGATTACTTGCATACGCATTATTCCCTAAATTATATGGTATATCTGCTATTATTAATTGTGCATGTGGGATTCCATACCTCTTAGCATTTTCAAAATGATCATTATATAATTCTATCTTTATTCTACTTTTCAACTCTTCTCAATGCCTCCTTCCATCTTTCTTGCCAGTCTTCATAACCTGCCATAAAGTGCTTACATCTCATTACTCCGTCGAAATTCTCATCTTCTAACTTATTGCATCCTAAGCAGTATTTACATAGCTTTTTATTATCTATTTGTTTCATTTAGTAACTCCTTAATTGATATATGGTATATGTTGCATATTCTCTAAAATCATTTTTTCTTCTTCTGTAGTCTCTCTATATACCGCAACTTCCTTGTTTGTTATATTACATTTCTTTGCCTTGTCTGATGTTACAAAGCCTAAACTCTCTAGTTCTGTAATTCTTGGTCTCGCATTATTTACATCTGCTGTATTTGTGAATTTTTTATTATATAATTCTTGTGCTATCTCTCTTGTTGTCATTTCTTTATTTTTTAATATCTCTAATATCTGCTTATGTCTTTCACTTAAATGTTCTTTCATATCTTCATAACTTTTATATCTTGTCATATATGTTATTGTATTCATTTGTTATCACTCTCCTAACTCTTTAATACTCATCTTATCTGTCAATTGCTTTATCATATCTTGCATTTTTGGTGGTAATAATTTTTGTTTGTTTACTTTTTCAACAATTAATTCGTATTGTTTTAAAAATTGACCTTTTGTTACTGTATTTACTACATCTAAATCTGTTTTTGCTAATTCATGTACTTGTCTTAAACTTCCAAAAAACTTTTTTACTTCATGACTGTGTTCTTCAAACTCTTCTTGACTCATATAAATTCCATTTCTAATCATTTTGTAAGCTTCTTCCCATGCTTCTATTGCTGTTCTTTGAGTATTTGGGTTCACTAACTCTATTGCATTTTTTCTAATTTCATGTATCGTAGGAGGATATGGACTTTCTATAATTGTTTTCTTTACTGCTTGCAAAACCAACTTATAGTCTAAGTCGCCTAAACATTCTTGCCAGGTATTAATCATCATTTGCTTCTGTTCCTTTGTTTTGTCTGATATACTTGAATAATTACCAGCCAAAAGAGTTATTATCTGTGTTGTTTCCATTCTGTTCATCTTTTAATTTTGCCTCCTCCCACAATTCTCTAAAATCATCAAAACTCCCTTTGGAATTTGACTTTTTTGTATTTTGCTTTATAGGAAAAACTCCTTGCCAATTATTCATAATTGAATTGTTAACTATTTCTATTTGCTCCTCTACATTTGTTGTTAAACTATATAATTTCTTAATCATAAGTTCTAAACCTCTAGTTGTTAAAGGTTTCTTTATTGCTTTTCTCATTTTTATAAAATCATATATTGTTTTCTTCAGTTCTTCATCCGAAAAATTTTGATTTATTAGTTGATCAAATTCCGTTTCTTTTTTATTTTTTTCTTTTATTGTTTTAGTTTCTGTTTTAGTTTTTGTTTTTTGTTTATTTAATGTGGTCACTTTGTTATCGTTTTGTCTTTCACTTTGTTGGTCAACTTGTTGTTCATATTGTTGGTCAATTTGTTGGTCAAATTCATACAACAAATTTATTTTGTATGTTCCTGCATTATTTCCACTACCCTTTTTATATGTAATAAAACCTTTTTGAATTAAATTGTTTCTTGATCTTTGCAATGTAGATAATGTTAAGCCTGTATATGACATCAATAATGTATTAGATACTGTAAATTCACTTATCCAATTGCATTTGTTGTTTATATGCATTAAAATATGGTATAAACACTGAGAATTTGGATGTAAAGGATTTAACTGTAGTAATTCATTAAATGCATTTACTTGCTTAATATAGTTCATAGTAGTGCTTTCTCCTTTCATAAAGTTAGGGGTAAAACCTTTTGTCTTACCCCTGTTGTTTAATCTTCTTTAATTATTTTTATATTTTTGCCTAATGCTTTACATACTTGTGATAATGTCATTTCTTCTACTATTTCTTCTTTTTCTTCAAAATTGCAAATAATTAAACCGTATTTCCAAAAAGCGTTCCATCTTGTTGGTATAATATTTTTATTTATATAAAATTCTGTGATTTTTATATTGTTTTCTTCTTCAAAAGTTTTAACTATTTCTTCACTGTCAATTTCACTATCACTTATATAAATATATGCTCCTTCTAAGTATGCTCCTCCTAAGTTTGCTCCTTCTAAGTTTGCTCCTCCTAAGTCTGCTCCTCCTAAGTTTGCTCCTTCTAAGTTTGCTCCTACTAAGTGTGCTCCTACTAAGTTTGCTCCTCTCAAGTTTGCTCCTTCT
>CALWOC010000021.1 GCA_944383015.1 uncultured Clostridia bacterium | reverse complement strand
TGGAATTGGCAGACACGTCGGTCTTAGAAGCCGATGCCGCGAGGCGTGAAGGTTCAAGTCCTTTTACCCGCACCACACAGAATCATCTTTTTAGATGATTTTTTTTTTGCTTTTTATTGTTATTTTTTTATAATTATGAAATAAGAATAAGTAAAGTTGGGAGGAATTTTTATAAAAGAAAAGGAATTCAAAAGAATTGAAAATATAGCAGAATATGTAAAAGACGGTGTAAAAAAATGGAAAAAAATATTATAGAAAAAAAGAATATAGAATAGAGGAAGATAATATGGAAGAGAAATCATTAATAGTAGAAAACAAAGGTTTTTTTAGTAAATTTTTTAGAAAAATAAAAACCTTTTTTAATAAGAAAAGTAAAATAGATTACGAAGAAATTAAAAGTAATGATTCTGTTAAAATAAATAGCGTAGATAAAATGATTGAAGTTAAAAGTAGTTATGAAAATGGAAAAACGGATTTAACTACATTGACACAAGAGGAATTGAAAGATTTAGAAATGCTATATGATGTTCAAATAGATTCTTTAAAGAAAAAAATAACAGAGGTTAAAGAAGATATATTAAAAATTGATAATGAATTACTTAATTATCAATAGAACAAGAAAAAGGAATGACAGTTAGTCGTTCTTTTTGCATAAATTACTAATTGGGCATTCATCACATTTTGGTCTGTTAGCAATGCATATTGCCCTTCCATGAAGTACTAGTACATGATTTATTTTTTCCCAATATTTTTTGTCAAAACGTTTTAAAAGCTCGTTTTCAATTTGTAATTGTGATCCCCCATTTGAAAAACCAATTTTTCTTGAAATTCTTGTAACATGTGTATCAACAGCTATTCCAACAGTTTTTTTAAAACACTCTTGAAGTATTATATTTGCAGATTTTCTTCCAATACCACAAAGTTTAGTTAAGTCTTCCATTGTATCTGGGACTTGACCATTAAATTTATCACAGATAATTTTTGCACTTTCTATAATAGAATGAGCTTTATTTTTATAAAAACCACATGGTTTAATTATTTCAATTACATCTTCCATAGATGCGTTTTTTACATCTTCAATAGTTGGAAAACGCTTAAAAAATAGTGGAGTTATTTCATTTACTCTTTTATCTGTGCATTGAGCTGCAAGAATTAGTGCAACAACTAGATAAAAAGGACTGGAATAGTCAAGACCACACTTTGCATCTTTATATGTATCTATTAGTATTTTTATTATTTCTTCACTTTGTTTTTTTGTTTGACTTCTATATTTTTTACTCACATTAATTCTCCTAAATCATAGTATATAGTAGTTATTTTACAACATAATATGTTGTTTGTCAAAAAGGAGGATGAGTGTTTTGTTTACAAGTGGATTTAGAAAAACTATTGGATTATTTTTACTCGCTTTTGGAATTGGGGTAGGAGTAAGTCTTATTCTTCCTTTTTGGGGCTGGGTAGCAATATGTGCAATAGCTATTGCTATATTTGGCATAACATGGCTTTTTTGTTAAAAGGAGGAATAATATATGAAAATAGTAATATATAAACCGGGAAGATTTATGAAAATGATACTTAAATCAATATTCAAAATATAATGTATTGTAATTAATTTACTTAAGCTATATAATATTTCTTATAATATATATTGTAAAGGAGTAAATTAATATGAAGAAAGGATATGGACTTGTACTTGCAGGTGGTGGTACAAAAGGTGCATATGAGGTAGGTGCTTGGAAAGCTTTAAAAGAGCTTAATGTAAATATTGAAGCAATAGTAGGTACTTCAATAGGTGCAATAAATGGAGCTTTGTTTTTACAAGATGATTATAATAAAATTTTAGAATTATATGATAACATAAAGTTTGAAGACTTAGTAAAAATTTCTGAAGCAAATAAGCTAAATGAAGGAAATATTTTTAGTAGAGAAAATATTGTTAAATTTACTAAAGAGTTTACAAAAAATAAAGGTTTAGAAAATACACCTATGAAAAATTTAATGGAAAAATACATTGATATAGAAAAAATATACTCTTCAAGTATTGATTATGGAATAGTCACTACATCAATAGATTTAAAGAATAAGTCTTTAGAGATATTTAAAGAAGAAATAGAAAAAGAAAAGCTATATGAGTATATTTTAGCATCTGCATGTTTTCCAATATTTAAACCGCAAAAGATAGGGGATGCTCAATATTTAGATGGTGGTATGTATGATAATGTACCAGTAAATATGCTTCTTAATAAAGGGTATGAGAATATAATAGTTATAGATATCTCAAATAACGGTATAAGTAGAAAAGTTCAAAATAAAAACGCATACATTAAGATAATTAAACCTAATGAAGATTTAGGTAGTATATTCGATTTTGATAAAAATAGAATTAGAAAAAACATAAAAATGGGATATTTAGATACTATGAAATCTTTTAATAAACTACAAGGTCATTATTATTATTTTGATAAAAAAGATTTTGAAAGATTTATTGATACTTTTAGTTTAAAGACTATTTATGGACTAGAAATTGCAGCAAAATTATATGGCCTTGAATTATATAAAGTATATAGCTATGAAAGCTTTATAACTGAGTTATATGATATACATAGTACTTATCTTGATGAATATAGAAAAATGAAAAATAAGATATTAGACATTTTTGAATATATAAAAAGTAAGAAAAATATACAAGAAATAATAAATAAAAAAATGATTCTTTGTCTTTTTATAGATATAGTTACTTTGCAACCAAAATATAATAAAAATATACTTGTAAAAAAATTCTTTGGTGAATATAAAGAGGCAGGAGAAGCAATGGTAGAGTTAGTAAATTATATGAATGAGTAAGAAGAGTTAATACTCTTCTTTTTTGATATAAAAAAAAGAAACCACAATATGGTTTCTAATTTATATTCTTTCAACTTTACCACTTCTTAAACATCTAGTACATACATTCATTTTTCTTGGTGTTCCGTTGTCATTTACTTTTACAGATTGAACGTTTGGTTTAAATGTTCTTGATGTTCTTCTGTGAGAGTGACTCACTTGCATTTGGTAGTTAACTTCTTTTTCACATATTTCACATTTTGCCATTTCAAAAGCCTCCTTTTTCATTCGAATAAATCAATTACTCACATATTTTAACATAATTATTTCAAATAATCAAGTTTTCTTAATATAATTTAGTAAAAAAATAAGGTAATTTAAAAAATCACCTTATTTTCCTATACTAAAATTATAGTAGATTAAACTCTAACAATTTTTCCAGTTATTTGATCTTCTAGAGAAGAACCGTTTAAGAAACCACCACTTAATACAACAGTATTACCATCTTTTAAGTAGTCTTTTTCTTTTAATATCTCTAGTCCTTTATTAAGTATTGTAGAGAAGTCTTTTTCTCCTTCTACAAGAATTGCTGTTACGTTTTGCTCTATAGCCATGTGTCTGTAAGCTTTAACACTTGGAGTTATAACAAATATTGGGCAACCAATTCTAAAGCTAGATAAAATTGAAGCTGTATTTCCGTCTTCAGATACAGCAACTACAGCATCTGCATTAGAAAATAGTGCAGAACAGCATACTGCAAAGTTTGCTTGTTTTTTAGGATCTTGTTTTTCACAATCACAATCACAAACTTTTAGTAGGTTAGATTTTTTAAATCTTTTCCAGTAATTTATTTCTTTTTCTGTAGCGTTTGCAATTCTAGTCATTGTTTCAACACAGTTTAGTGGGTAGTCACCTTGTGCTGATTCACCAGAAAGCATTATAGCAGAAGTTCCATCGTAAATTGCGTTAGCAACGTCAGATACTTCAGCTCTAGTTGGTCTAGGATTTTTTTGCATTGATTCTAGCATTTGTGTTGCAGTAACAACAGGTTTACCAGCTTTAATACATTTTTTAATCATCATTTTTTGAGCAGCTGGAACTTCTTCTTCAGGAATTTCAACTCCTAAGTCTCCACGAGCAACCATTACACCGTCAGTTACTTTTAATATTTCGTCAAAATTGTCTAAACCTTCTTGATTTTCAATTTTAGATATAATTTTTATATGATTTTCTCCGCAAGAATCTAGATATTCTTTCATATCTATAACATCTTGAGGTTTTCTAATAAATGATGCAGCAATGAAGTCAAAATCGTTTTCTACTGCAAATCTTAAGTCAGATTTATCTTTTTCTGTCATAGCTTTAAGTTGTAATTTTGCTCCAGGAACGTTAACACCACGTCTTCCTTTTAAAACGGCAGAATTTTGGAAAGTACATTTAATTTCATCTCCACATATTTCATCAATTAGTAAATCAACTAAACCATCATCAATTAAAATGTGTCCACCAACTTCAACATCTTGTGGTAGTCCAGCATAGTTTACATATAGAAGATCTTTTGTTCCTTCAACTTCTTTAGTAGTTAAAGTAATTTTGTCTCCCTTTGTAAAACTCATCTTAGTGTTTTGATCAGCTCCAAAAGATCCTGTTCTAATTTCAGGTCCTTTTGTATCAAGCATGAAAGCAACATTTGTTCCAAGTTCAGCATTTATCTCTCTTAGAGTTTTAACTTTTGCTAAATGTTCTTCATGATCTCCATGTGAGAAGTTTAATCTCATAACGTTCATACCAGCTTTGATTAAAGATTTTAGAACTTCTTTATCTTGGCTAGCTGGTCCAATTGTACAAACAATTTTAGTTTTTTTCATTTTTTACATCTCCTTATTCTAAATTACAAAATATTATATATTATTATATGCTTACAATAAATATTTTGTCTAATGCAATTATTAGTATACATTTTAAGTGCTTAAAAGTCAATATTAAATATCGAAAAAAGATGAAATTTAGAATAATATAACTTGCATAAATATTGAAAAATTAGCCAAAATATAGTATAATATTAAACATAATGTTATTTGAAGAAAAAAATTAAACTAAAAAATATATAAAATATAACGAGGTGTATATTAAATGGGAGTAAAAAATACAGCATTTTTTTTAGATTTAAATACTTTAAACAAAAAAGGTGACGAAAAATTAAAGGAATTTGCTAAAAAAGAAGATTTAGAAGAAAAAGATATTATAAAAATAATATATAATGAAGCAAGTAGAATAGGTGAAAAAGATAAAGTAAAAGTTACATTTAAAGTAATTGATGATGATGACGATACTTTTAGAATTGTTGTAGAACATGCAAATATAAAATATAAGGGAACAGTTATATATCCTTTTAAAGGAGTAAAATCAAATGACTTTTCAATTGATTTAGATTCTGTTTTTGGAAAAATTACTTTGTATAATAAAAAAGAAGAGTGTGATAAGATTACAGTTACAATAGATGGAATTGCATTAGATATATTCTCAATGACATATAAAAAAGCAAAAGAGTTCTTAATGGATATAAGTGATAGAAAAGAAAAAGGAGGATATATAGATTTTCCAGATTCAATATGTTTTAAAAATTATGGTATAAAGCTTAATTCTAAAAAAAGTGAAAATGGTGATATAAAAGTAGATGATAATGTAGCAAGTATAGATATATATAATAGAGAAGAGTTTTTTAAAGAGTATTATTTTGAAGAAAAAGAAGAGCAAAAGTATGATGTAAATATACCTCTTCCAGATAAATATAATTATGAGAAAAATAAAAACTTAAATAACGATAAGATTGAGGAAGTTAAAGATGAAAATAAAGAAGTAGAAATTGAGATTGAATTACCACAAGAAGTAAAACCTAAAATAGATATAGAAAATAAAGTAGAAGACAAAATAGATGAAATAAAGCAAGAAGAAAAAGTAGATGAAACAGAAAAAAGACAAGAAGAGTTAGAAAGAATTAAAGCAAAGCAAGATGCAGAGCTTGAAAAGGTAAAAGAAAAGTTAAAAAGAGAATTAGAAGAGCAATTAAATACTAGTATAAAAAAATATGATGAACAAAATGAAAAGAGAGTTAAAGAAGAAAGCAAAGAAACAATAGAAGAAAGTAAAGAAGATATCATAAATACTATAGATGAAAAAGATGAAAATGAAGTAAATGAAATTATTGAAAAAATTGAACAAAAAGATGTAGTAGAAGTATCAAAAGAAGAAAAAAGAGAACCAATCACTTTAAATAAAAAAATAAATTCTTCTTATGAAGAAGAAAATACAAATATTATAGATAAAAAAGATGAAATAAATAAAGTTATTGAAGAAAAAAGTGAACCAGTTATTGTTAAAGAAAAAAATTATTTATATAAAGAAGAAAACGAACACGAAAAAGAAATAAAAGAGTTAGAAAGACTTTTAGAGGAAGAGAAAAAACAACAAGAAATTCTTGAGACTAGAATAAAAGCTAAACTTGATGAGTTAAAATCTATAGTTACTAAAAAAGAAGAAGAAAAAGCTTATCAAAAAGTTCAAGTAAAAGAGATAAATGAAACAATTGAAGTTACAGTACCTACAGGATTTTTATCGTATGAGATTGAAAGCTACAAAGGAATAAAAGAGCAAGGAAAAGAGAAATTAGATATATATTTTGGTCAAAGCAAGCAAGATATAAGAAAATACTTTGGTGGTATGCCTAAAGAAATTAGAGATTATGATGAAATGGAAATGTATGATATATTTTATGCTTACTATGATGAAAATGATAAATGTACAGGAATAGGGATATATAATCAAGAAGTATATAAAGATAAGATTGCATTATATATGTTTGGACGTAACTTGATTACTATGAGTTATCGTGAAATAGTAAAATTAATTAAGAAAAATGATTATAATGCAATAGAAGATGATGATGGAATAATATCTTTAAAATATGGTATATCAGTAGATCCAAGAGAAACTTCAAATTATAAAGATGAAATAAGCGAAGTAATACATATATTTAAAAAAGGATATTATGATGAAGTTTATGAAAACTTCTAAAGAAAATACAGGTATTTTACCTGTATTTTTTAATTCCTATTGACTTGGTAGGAAAACTGTAGTATAATTCCTACTAGTTTAATATGAAATAATAGATAAGGAGCAAAACTACAATGGATAAACTATTAGAAATAAAAGA
>CALWOC010000020.1 GCA_944383015.1 uncultured Clostridia bacterium | reverse complement strand
ACAAACTTTACATTAGAATATAATAATAATCCAGAACAAGAGTTTGTGATTGTAGAGGGAACAGAATTTGAAAACGATTATCATAAAGCAACAGTTAATTTAATAAAATTATCTACAGCTACTTTAGGAGATGTAACATTAAGAGGAAATGTTATAACTACAGAAAATTTACAAAGTGAAATTCAAGCTTTACAAGAAGAGTTTGAAAAAATGACTAAGGAAGAAATAGAAGAATATTTATATGAAAATAACTTGTTAGCATTAGAAGGTGCAGAGTATACAATATTTACAGATAGTGAATGTACAAAACCATTATATATAAAAAATGAAACTACTGGAGAATATGAAAAAGCAGTAATGACATCAGGAGAAAATGGAATGTATACTTTAGAAGATTTACCAATAAATGTTTATTGGTTAAAAGAGACAAAAGCTCCAATAGGACATGAAAAATCTGATGATGTTGTAAAATTAGAGTTTTCTAATGTACTAAATAATGCAGACGTATATAGAATATTAGTAGATGACGGAGTAAATGGAGAAATAATAAAAACAGATATATTTACTGGAGAATTAGTGCCAAATTGTGTATTTGAAATTAGAGATGAAGATGATAATTTAATAGTAAAATCAACAACAGACGAAAATGGTATAGCAGGATTTCCAATAGTTGCTTTAGAAAATGGAAAGAAATATACATATACAGAAATAGAAGCTCCAGAAATATATAACTTAAATACAGAGCCACATGAGTTTAAAGCATCTTATGAGATAAAAGATAATGATATAATTTGGACAGGAGAAAAACTAGAAGTAGATAATATAAGAAAAACAAGAGAAGTAATAGTAAGAAAACTAGATGCAGAAACAGGCGAACCATTAAAAGGATGTGTATTTACAATAGCAATGATAGATCCTGAAACTGGAGAGCAAAAAGTAAATGCAAAAACAGGAGAGCCAATATATCTAGTAGAGAATGTAGAAACAGATGAAAATGGTGAATATATAATTCCTGAAGCACCAATGGGAACATATAAGTTCTTAGAGATAAAAGCGCCAGAAGGATATGAGTTAGATGAAGATTTAACAGGATATACATTTACAATAGACAACAATTCACCAGAAACAATAATATTTGAAGTAACAAATACAGGAGATATAGCAGTAATAGCAATAGCATCTGTAGCAGTAATATGTGCAGTAGGAATAGTATTTGTTTTAAAAAGAAATAGAAAACAAGCTTAAAAAATAAATAGATAAGAAGCTTATTGCTTCTTATCTATTTTTATATTTTTATTTGCAGGACCATTAAGTAGATTACCATCTATATCAAATCTAGAACCATGGCATGGACAATCCCATGTTTTATCTTGAGAATTGAAAGTTAAAAGACATTTTAAATGACTACAATATGGATTTATTTTATGTATTATATTGTTTTTATCTTTATATACCCCAATGTTAATATTATTTAATTTTATAATTTTACCAGTATTTATAGGAATGTTTTCTAATTTATCAGATTTTATTTTTAGCTTATTAATTATTTCTGATTTAATTGTTTGATTTATGTTAAGATATACTTGATTAAAATTTTTTAAAATATGAAATCTTGTTGCTGTATATATATCTTCATAAATATTTTTTTTATTTAATATTTTATCTTTAAGAATATTTGCTGCTACGTTTGATGTTGTCATACCCCATTTATTAAATCCAGTAGCAATATATATATTAGGATATAGATTAGAAAATTTGCCAATATAGGGAAGTTTATCTAGTGTTATACAATCTTGAGTATTCCAGTATTGTATTATTTTACAATCAGGATAAAGAGACTTAGCTATATTTTCTAAATATGTATATTTGTTTTCATTTAATATACTACCGGTTTTTATATTATTTCCGCTAATTAATAATATATTTTTATCATTAATATTAGTACTTCTAATAGAAATAGTTGGATCTTCAAAATTTATATACATTCCGTCAAAAATATTATTTCCTATATCTACTGCAATTATATATGATGTGTCTTGATACATTTTTAAAAAATAAAAACCTGGAATGTCTTTTATTGGAAAATGTGTGCAAAGTATTACTTTATTGCACAGTATTTTGTTACTGTCTGTAAGTATTAAATATTTACTACCTTTTCTTATTATTTTTTTTACATTAGTTTTTTCAAAAATATTTTTCTTTATTACTTTAGATAAACCAATACAGTACTTTTTGGGATTAAATTGAGCCTGATTTTTAAATTTTATAGCTTTTTTTACATCTGGTAGTAAATCTATACTATTTTGTAATTCTACATCTTTAAAATTCAATTTTAAAAGAGTAGAGTATTCATCATTAATATTTTTTATAAATTGTTCTTTTTTAGTAAAAACATATGAATCTTGTAATTTAAAGTCACATTCTATATTTTCTTTTAAGATTATTTCTTGAATATTTTTTATAGCATCATTATTAGAATATAAATATTGTTTTGCTTTAGTAATACCATATTTTTTAGCTAAATTATGATATATCAAACTGTGTTGGCTTGTTATTTTAGCACTAGAAAATTTTGTAGTATTATCACAGATATTATTTCTTTCTAAAACTATAAAATCAATATTATTTTTATATAGATAATATCCTGTGCTAATTCCAGTTATTCCACCTCCTATTATGCATACGTTAGTTGATATATCATTTTTTAAAGTATTATAATTAGTATTATCTGTTATACTTTTATCCCATATTGATTTATATTGATATTTCATGTGTATAGTATGTGTAATTAATTAAAAAATAATAAAAAGTCCGGAAAAATCCGGACTAAAAAATACCAAATATTTTAGAAGTTTCAGTTTCTTGATTTTTATATGATTTATTTGTGTAACTAACATTTGTTGTGTTAAAAATTTGATAAGTTTCAGATAGAGCTATCTTTACACATTTTATATCATCATTAACAATATCCATTTGAAATATTTCAAATTCATTATCTGATAATACTAAAACAAGAGTAGAGTTATTAATATTAGTAATAAATAACTTTTCTATTTCTATTGTTTTATATTTTTCATGATGTGTTTTTATATAAGTATAAATTTTTTCAATATTTTGTGTAGCAGAAATAGCAAGAGGACTATTAAGTAAAAATTTTAAATTATCTACTTTTATTAGCTCTGTATTATTTTTTAATTCCTTAAATGGTAGATTAAGATTGTTTATTTTTATTAGTTGTAAAAATGTTCCATCTACAGATAAAGCCATTAGCTCACTATTTTCATCTAAAGTAACATTTGTAAGTCTATTAAATTCCATATTACTATATATTTTGATATATTTTTCAGAGGAAAGTATTTCAGATACAATACTATATTTCATCTTTTCTATTAGGTTTGATGAACTACTTTCAAAAGTATTTAGAACTTTATATGTTATTGTATTAAAAATACTATCTTCTAATTTTTCATTTTTAAATATAAGTAAGTTAGATAGTTGTTTTTGCTTTACAGTAAAGATAATAGGAGAGTATCGATCTTTAGAAATTATTAATGTATCAACTAAAATATTTTGTAAATTTATAACGTTATTTATTATACTTTCTTCTAATTCATTAATAGTTTCTGTTAAACTAAGATCTATATCATCAATTTCATCTTCATCTTCTTGTGGTTTTATATCTAAGATTGTCCTTGTGATTGTATATTTTAGATTATCACGTTCTTTATAAATACTATCATCAATTTGTTCATCCGGAAGAACTTTTTTTGTTTCTAAATAGTTATCATCTAGCAATTTATTTAAAAATAGAAGCTTATTATAATTTGAGTAATTTCTACTTGCTCTATCAAATATTGCAAGAAGCTGATCTGGATTTTCAACTTTTGATTTTGATAGCATTTTATCTAGATAATTTGTTGGATTTAAAAATAGGTGATAGTATAAATCTTCTTCTTGAATGTTTAAAGCAAAACACATTTGTTTTAAAATTTGTCCTTCAAGAAAGTAGATATTATTATCTGCTTGTATACCGTTTCCTAAAAAATCTTTTGTATACGTTCTGTATGTTGGAACAATACTTAATGTTGCAGGTTCGGTATACAATAATCTACATACTAAATTTGATACTACAGCTCTATTTAATCCATAGTTTTTGTGTTCTTGTTTGTAACTAAGTCTTGAAAGTGAAGTAGTGGAGTATCCAACGTTATATACATTTTCTTTTTTTTGTGTTGTTGTAATAGCATATACAATCCTTAAAAACATAGATTCTAAATCGTTTGTGTCTTTTATATATAATTCTTTGGTAATAGCATCATAATATCCAGTCTTATAGTCGTTAGTTTTATCTGATGTAAGAAAGACAGCATTGACATTATTATATAGCTTTTTTGCAAGCTTTTGAATATTTAATTTATCTATATATCCAAAGTGTATTAATCGTTCGAAAAGAAAATCAATCTTTTCCATAAAATCATTATTCAATTTACACTTTTCTTTAAATTTTACTAAATAATCCATATAAACCTCCAATGATATATATTAAATAATATAATAAACTAGTAAAATATACAAGTAAATCGACAAAATGTAAATGAAATAACATAGAAAAGAGCCTTAGCATTATTTTGCTAAGACTCAAATAATTTATTTTAATTCAACTTTAGGATTTTCTTCTATTCTTGTAGAACTAACAGGAAATATACGTTTTTCACTTGGGACAAAGCCTCTAATTTGTACTGTAGGTAAAATCCAAGTATATTCTCCTATAAAAGATCCTGGTAGAGTAGTGCAGTTAGCACCAAGTCTTGTGTTATCTCCAACTATTGCTCCAAAAAAGTCAGTACCCACATCAACTTTTTCTCCTTTTGAATTTTTTACAGTAATATTTTTTTGATCAAATCTTCTATTAGAAAGTATTGTTCCAGATCCAACTCTAGTAGATTTTCCAATTATACTATCTCCTGCGAAAGTAAGTGATTGAACTTTTGCTTTGTTTTGAATTATACTATGTTTGATTTCAGCCCCGTGACCAATTACACAGTTGTCTCCAATTACACATCCAGGTCTAATTAAAGCGCCAGATTGTATTGTTACATTTTTTCCAATTATAACAGGTCCCTCAATACTAACATTTGCATGTATTTGTGTTCCTTCTCCAATAATATAGTTTCCTTTTATTGAAACGAATTCTCCTAAGTTTCCATTATTTATTTTAAGATCAGGTTTTACGACTTTTTCTTCAAGCATAGGGGTAACTTTAGCTAAAGCTTCCCATGGATAAGTACAGTTTTCAAATAATTCTTTATGTTCAAATTCATCTGTGTGTTTGAAATAATAATTTAGTTTTAAGTTTTCCATAATTTTTTACCTCTTTTCTATTACTTATTATGAATTTCTTCAAGAGAAGAAAGGTGAGTATTGTCTTTTACGTATGTATTTTTTGTAACATAAGTAAAAGGTCCTATTTTACAATTACTTCCTATTGAAGCTCTATCTATTTTAGAGCTTTCAACTGTTGTATTATCTCCAATTGTAGAAGAGATAATAGTTGAATTTGGACCAATAATACAATTTTCTCCAATAATTGTTTCACCTTGAATATTTGTCCCTGGATAAATAATAGTGTCTTTACCAATAGATACATCTAAAGAAATATATGTATTATCTGGATCAATTAATGTAACACCATTGTCCATATGCTTTATACGATTGTCTCTTAAAAGAGTTTTTGTAACAATAGATAGATCATTTCTTGAATTTACACCTTGAGCTTCATCTGAATTTTGTATTACATAAACACCAATTCTACCGCCTTTTTCAATAATGTAGTATGGCACATCAGTAATATAATATTCTTTTTGTGCATTATTATTATTAAGTTTTGAAAATGTCTCTTTTAAGTATTTTCCTTTAAAGCAATATAGTCCAATATTTACTTCTTTTATTGCAAGTTCATCTTCATTACAGTCTTTTTGTTCAACAATTTTAGATAAGTTACCATAGTTATTTCTTACAATTCTACCGTAAGCGGGAGTTTCATCAAAAACTGCTGAAACTAGAGCGCCATCATAATTTCCCATTTCTAAAAATGAGATAAATGATGTTATTGTATAAGGAGATATAAGAGGCATATCTCCATTTACGATTAATACTAAATCGTCATCTTCAATATAATCTTTAGCTTGCATTGCAGCGTGTCCTGTTCCTAGTTGCTCCTTTTGATATATACATTTTACGTTTTCTCTAGTACTAAGTCTTGCTTCAACGTCTTCATGTTTATGTCCAACAATAACGTAGATGTCATCTATATTAGCATTTTCACAAGCATCACAAACGTAATCTATTATACATCTATCATAAACTTTATGAAGTACTTTTGGTAGGTTTGACTTCATTCTTGTACCTTTACCACCTGCCAAAACAATAGCTTTCACTTTATTCATTAATATCACTTCTCCTTATTATATGTTATATATTTATAATACAAATTATAACAAGGAAATTGTATCATAAAAGTATTTAAAAGTCAATTTAAGACCAGATTGCTCTGGTCTTAAAATTATTCTTCATTTACGTTATATTCTTGGTCTTCAAGTATATTATCTGGAGATGGAAGAGCATCAAGTAAATCAGTACCATAAAATTCATCTTCATTGTCTACTGGAAGTGCTTCAACATTTTTTAATTTTCTTTGAATTGTTCTAGTTTTTGCACTTGCTCGTTCCATTGTATTGCTAATTTCTTGTAGTTTTTTATTTGTTTTATCTAGTAAATCTCCAAATTTTTCAAATTCAGATTTAACACCACCAAGAAGTTTCCATACTTCACTAGATCTTTTTTCAATTGCAAGAGTTCTAAATCCCATTTGTAAACTATTTAAAAGAGCTACAAAAGTAGTAGGTCCTGAAACAACGACTCTATATTTTTGAGTTAGAGTCTCTATTAAAGCTGTATTTTTTAATACTTCACAATATAGACTTTCTGTTGGTAAGAACATAATACCAAAGTCTGTTGTATATGGTGTTTCAATATATTTATCATGAATATCTTTTGCAAATAATTTAATAGAATTTTCTAGATTTTTTCTAGCACTGTTAATTGTATCTATATCTCCAATTTCTTCAGCATCAACAAGTCTTTTATAGTCTTCAACAGGAAACTTTGAATCGACAGGAAGAAGAACATTTTGACCATCTGTTTTTCCAGGAAGTTTTATAGCAAATTCTACAAATTCTGTTGCATTAGGTTTAGTTTTTGCACTACGTAGATATTGGTCTGAAGTTAGGTATTCTTCAAGTATATTTCCAAGTTCAATTTCTCCCCATGTACCACGTGCTTTTACATTTGTAAATATTTTTTTAAGATCTCCAACACCTTGAGCAAGACTTTGCATTTCTCCAAGTCCTTTGTATACAGACTCTAATCTATCATTTACAACCTTAAATGATTCTCCAAGTCTTTGTTCTAATGTGCCTTGGAGTTTTTCATCTACTGTTACTCTCATTTTTTCTAATTTATCTGCATTATCCTTTTGCATATATAAAAGTCTATCTTCGACTGTTCTACGAATTAGTTCAAGTTTTTCTTCAGTACTTTTACGAGTGTTTTCTAATTTTTGCTCGTTTATATTAGTTAAGTTTGCAAGTTGTAATTGCTGTGTATTTGAATTTTCTGTTATTTTTGAACCTAGGTTATTTTGCAGTTCTTCGCGAGTTTGCATAAGCATTGTTGATATTTCTCTTCTTAAAGAGTCAGTGTTATCTGAACTCTTTTTTAGACTAATTATTAATACTATAATAACTAGTAGAAGAGCTATTATAGCAAAGCATAAAATTATATTCAAATCCATATATTTACCTCTTTTCTGTATAGGAAAAATTATATCAAACAAACAAAAGTTTGTCAATTAAAATATAATAACAAATATGCTAAAAACGTACATATTTTTTTAGATAAATTTATTAAAAAGTATTGACAAAGTATAACTGTAGTGGTATTATTAATATCGTAGTCGCGGGTATGGTGGAATTGGCAGACACGTCGGTCTTAGAAGCCGATGCCGCGAGGCGTGAAGGTTCAAGTCCTTTTAC
>CALWOC010000019.1 GCA_944383015.1 uncultured Clostridia bacterium | reverse complement strand
TGGCGGAGAGTGAGGGGTTCGAACCCTCGCGCCGCATACACGACCTAACAGTTTAGCAAACTGTCCCCTTCACCACTTGGGTAACTCTCCAAACTATTTTTTGCTACTTCTACATTATAACAATAAGAGATTAATAAGTCAATATTTTTTATTACTTTTTTAATAATTAAAGTATATTATTTTAATTAGCTAATAAAATAATATTAAAGGAGTTAAAACATGTCAAAATTTAGAATTTATTTAATTTCAGCTCTCATTCCCATTGTATTAGGAGGAATCGTTGGATTTATTATATCCGGTTATATGGACTATAATACTTTAAATAAACCTGCACTCTCTCCGCCTGGCATTATTTTTCCTATTGTATGGACTATTTTATATTTTTTAATGGGAATTTCATATGCAACAATAATTATATATTCAAATATTGATGAAAAAACAAATAAAATCTACTTTTCACAACTTATAATAAATTTGCTCTGGTCAATTATCTTCTTTGTTTTTAAAAATAGATTTTTAGCACTTTTATGGATTATCTTATTAGTAATATTAATTATTATCATGGTAAAGATATTTTACAAAAAAAATAAATTTGCAGGAATTATACAAATTCCTTACTTATTGTGGACTATTTTTGCTACATATTTAAATTTATTTATATATATATTAAATAAATAAAAAACCTATTATTTAAAAATAATAGGTCTTTATTTGGCGGAAGAGGTAGGATTCGAACCCACGGTGCCTTTCGACATCACCAGTTTTCAAGACTGGCTCCTTAAACCACTCGGACACTCTTCCATATGTGATACGTATATTATTATATCACTTTTTTTTTATTTGTCAATATTAAAATCTAAAAAAATAAAAAAACTTGAAATAGTTATTATTTCAAGCTTTTATTATACTATAAATTAAATATCAATATTAAGTAATGATAGTAAACTCTCTAATCCTTCTTCATCATTATATTCAATTATTAATCTCTGATGTTTTTTTGTCTGATCAAGTTTTACTTTATAACCAAAATAATCTTTTAATTTATTTTCCAAATTTTGATAATAAACAGACTTTGGTGGTTTTTTTGTATTTTTCTTTCTATATTTGTCATCTCCATATATTAATTTTTCAACATCTCTTACAGTTAATTTTTTTTCTGCTACTTTTTTTGCAATTGCTATTTGTTTTTCTTTATCTTCAATAGCAAGTAAAGCTCTTGCTTGTCCTTCTACTAATTCTCCTTTTAAAGTCATATTAAGAATCTCGTCTGGTAGTTTTAATAATCTTGTTATATTAGAAATTGTAGATAAGCTTTTACCTGTAATTTTAGCTACATCTGTACTTGTATATCCTTCTAAATCCATTAATTCTTTAATAGCTTGTGCCACTTCTACAATATTTAAATCTTCTCTTTGTATGTTTTCTATAAGGGCGACTTGTTTCTTTTTATTATCCGTATAATCTTTTATTATTGCTGGAATCGTTTTCAAACCAGCGGCTTTTGCAGCTCTCCATCTTCTTTCACCTGCAACAATTGTATATCCATTATTATCTTTTACAACAAGTATTGGTTGTATAACTCCATTTTCACGTATAGAATCTGTTAATTCTTGTAATTTTTCTTTGTCAAATATTTTTCTAGGTTGATTTAACATAGGCTCAATTTCAGTTATATTAAGTTCTACAACTTTTTCAAGTACTTTTCCTTCATCTTTTTTAGTTACTTTTTTTATTGTATCTTCATTATCATCACCAAAAAAAGCATCTAAACCTCTTCCTAAACCCTTAGCCATATTAATCCTCCTTTTCTGTTAATTTTATTAGCTCTTTTGCTAATTTTTTATATGTTTCTGCACCTTTTGATTCACTATCATATAGTGTAATTGGCAATCCATGACTTGGTGCCTCACTTAGTCTAATATTTCTTGGAATAATAGTCTGAAATACTTTATTTCCAAAATATTTTTCAACTTCTCTTGCAACCTGTGTAGATAAGTTTGTCCTAGCATCAAACATTGTAAGAATTACTCCTTCAATAATAAAATCTGGATTTAAATGTTTTTGAACAAGTTTAATTGTATTAATAAGTTGTCCTAGCCCTTCAAGTGCATAATACTCACATTGTATTGGTACAAGTACACTATCAGATGCTGTAAATGCATTTAATGTAATAAGACCAAGTGATGGTGGGCAATCAATTAAAATATAATCATACTCTTCTTTTATTTTATCTACTGCATCTTTTAGTCTATTTTCTCTTGAAACCATTGAAACAAGCTCTATCTCTGCACCTGCCAAATTAATATTTGCAGGACAGATGTCTAATTTTTTTACCATTGTTTTTACAATAGTCTCAGCTATATCCATATCATCTACAAGTACATTGTATACTGATTTATCTGTATGAGCTTCAATTCCTAATCCACTTGTTGCATTTCCTTGTGGATCTATATCTATTAATAATACTCTTTTACCTTTTTGTGCTAAACAGGCACTCAAATTAACTGCAGTTGTTGTTTTACCTACTCCACCTTTTTGATTAGCTATTGATATTACCCTTGCCATAATTTCACCTCATGGTTATTATATTACATTTGAAGAAAAAATAAAAGACTAAATAATAAAATTTAAACATTTTAATAATCGTAATTTGTCTAATATTAATATGTACACAAAAAAATATACACCTAAATTATTAGCCTTTTAATCTAGCATTTTAGGTGTACATATTAATAAAATTTATAAATTAATTATAAGGTTCTTTTCTTAATTTGACCATAGTTTCTAGGATATTTAGTAGGTGTACACATATTTTTTTGTATAGTTAAAATATTTCTATGATACTCTTCATTATTAATTGTGTACACATACTCAAAACAATTATTTAAGCTTAATTTTAAAACATTTAATGCATTTGAAGATATACTAATTTCTTCTTGTACACTGTCACCTTTCATTATAATACATTGTCCGTTTACTTTTACAAAAGGACTAACATATTCTAAAAGCACAGGTAATTGAGCAACAGCTCTAGAAACTGTAGCATCATATTTTTCTCTATATTCTTCTTTTCTTGCTACTTCTTCTGCTCTTCCGTGTAATATGTGTACATTATTTAAATTAAGTTTATCTACTACATCTTGTAAAAAAATCAATCTTTTATTTAATGCATCTAATAAAGTGAACTGCTTATCTTCATAATATATTGCTAACACCATACCTGGAAAACCTGCTCCAGTACCAACATCTATAATTCTTTTTTCATCTTTGATTACTTTTGTACACATTAAGCAATCAACAAAATGCTTTACTATTATTTCATACTCATCAGTAATTGCAGTTAAATTAATTTTTTCATTCCATTCAAGTAATAAATTTTTATATTTTTCTAGATTTTGTACTTGTTTATCACTAATTTTAATATTTTGCTTTAAACATTCTTTACATAATACTTCTTTAAATTCTTCTCTTTTCATATGAAAACCCCCTATTTTCCAATATTATGTTGACTTAAATATATCAGTAAAACAGATATATCTGCTGGTGATACCCCAGATATTCTAGAAGCTTGGCCGACAGATAGAGGTTTTTGTTTATTTAATTTTTGTCTTGCCTCTAAACAAAGTCCTTTTATATCGTTATAATCTATATCTGGACTAAGCTTTTTATTTTCTAGTTGCTTAAACTCTTCTATTTGTTCTTGTTGAAGTTTGATATATCCTTCATATTTTATTTGAATTTCTGCTTCTTCAGCAACACTTCTAGGTAATTCTTTTCTTCTTTTATCTATAGGAGCTAAATTTTTATAATTTAATTCACTTCTTTTTAATAAATCAGATAATTTACATCCAGTTGTAAGAGGTGATGAACCAAGTGATTCTAGTAAATCATTAACTTGTGTACATGGTCTTACAGGTGTTGCTTTAATTCTCTCAACTTCCATTCTTATTAAATTTTTTTTGTGTACAAATTTCTTATATGACTCTTCGCTTACAAGTCCAACTTTATACCCTTTCTCAGTAAGTCTTAAATCCGCATTATCTTGTCTTAAAGCAAGTCTATATTCTGCACGAGAAGTCATCATTCTATATGGTTCATTTGTGCCTTTTGTAACAAGATCATCAATCAGTACACCTATATATGCCTCTGATCTATCTAATATTAATGGTTCTTTATTGTCTATCTTTAATACCGCATTAATTCCAGCAATTATACCTTGTGCTGCAGCTTCTTCATAACCAGATGAACCATTTACTTGTCCTGCAAAAAATAATCCATCTATTCCTTTATATTCAAGACTTAATTTTAAATTTGTTGAATCTATGCAGTCATATTCAATTGCATATGCAGGTCTCATAAGCTTAGCATTTTCAAGTCCTGGAACAGTCCTATACATCTGAATTTGTACTTCTTCTGGAAGTGAAGATGACATTCCTTGAATGTACATTTCTAATGTTTTTTCTCCTAATGGCTCTATAAAAAGTTGATGTCTTTCTTTATCTGCAAATCTCACTACTTTATCTTCAATTGATGGACAATATCTAGGACCTGTAGACTTTAATTTCATGTCCTTATTATCTGTATATATAGGTGATCTATCTAAATTAGCACGAATTATTTTATGTGTTTCTTCATTTGTGTACGTTAAATAGCATGAAACTTGTTTTTTGTGTACAACTTCTTCTTTTCCTTCATTTTCAAAAGAAAAAGGTACAATTTCTTTATCTCCAAATTGCTCTTCCATCTTAGAAAAATCAATTGTTTTGGCATTAATTCTTGCAGGTGTACCTGTTTTAAATCTTCTTAATTCAATTCCTAAATCTAGTAAACTTTGAGATAAATCATTAGCTGGAAATACACCATCTGGACCACTCTCATATGCAACTTCTCCTATTATAACTTTTCCTTTTAAGTATGTCCCCGTAGCAACTATAACAGCTTTTGCATTAAAAGTTGCTCCTATTTTTGTTTTAACTCCAATTACTTTATTATCTTTTACTAATATTTTAACAATTTCTGCTTGGTACACATCAAGATTTTCTTGCTGTTCCATTGTTTTTTTCATCTCTATATGATACATTCTTCTATCTGATTGTACACGTAATGAGTGTACAGCTGGACCTTTAGATGTATTAAGCATTTTAGATTGTATAAAAGTTTTATCTGCATTCTTTCCCATTTCTCCACCTAAAGCATCAATTTCTCTTACTAAATGTCCTTTAGATGTACCTCCAATACTAGGATTACAAGGCATATTTGCAAGAGTATCTAAGTTTATAACAAAAGCAGCTGTTTTTTTACCCATTCTAGCAGAAGCAAGTGCCGCCTCACATCCTGCATGTCCTGCACCAATTACAACCACATCATAATCTCCTAAACAATATTCACTCATTTTACCCTCCTTATTTTCCTAAACAAAATTTTTCAAAAATTTTAGATATAATATCTTGTGTTACATCCGCACCAATTATTTCTCCTAAAGTTTTTGTACACTTTTTAACATATATAGATACAATATCTATTGGTTGTCCAAGATTAATTTCATTTTTAGCATCTATTAAATAATTTATAGATTTTTTTAGTAAATCTTTATGTCTTTCATTAGTAATTATTAATTCGTGTGAATAATCCAAATCTGAAACATTAAATAATCTTGTAATTTCATTTTTCAAATCATCTATACCGTCATTTTCTTGAGCAGAAATACAAACCGCCTTTTTTATGCCATTATGTTCTAATTCATTCATAATTGTGCTTAAAATCGATTTTTTAGTTAAATCAATCTTGTTTATTACCGGAATATATTTAATGCCTTTATTTTTAATTTTAGAAAGAATTTGAAAATCTTCTTTTGATATTCCTTCTTCACCATTTATTAAATACAATACTAAATCAACTTCATCCAATATTTTTAGACTTTTTTCTACACCAATTTTTTCTATAATATCATCAGTATCTCTTATTCCAGCAGTGTCTGATATATTTAGTACTATGTTTCCTAAATTAATTGTTTCTTCAACAATATCTCTTGTTGTACCTGGTATATCTGTAACTATTGCCTTTTCATAATTTGCAAGATTATTTAAAAGTGATGATTTACCAACATTAGGCTTTCCAAGTATTGCTACATTTACACCATTTTTTATATATTTTCCGTGATCATATGTATCAAGAATATGTTTTATTTCAGATATCTTTTTATCAAGTAATGAAGTAATACTTGTTGGTTCAACCTCTTCATAATCATATTCAGGATAATCTACACTAACTTCAATTTGTGCCATAAGTTCAACTAATTCTTCACGTAGTTCTTTTATTTTTTTAGATAAATCTCCTTCCATATTTTTAGCTGCAATTCTACTTTCTGTCTTAGTCTTAGCATTAATTAAGTTAATTACAGCTTCTGCTTGGGATAAATCCATCTTTCCATTTAAAAAAGCTCTTTTAGAAAACTCTCCAGGTTCTGCAAGTGTAGCACCATTTTCAAGTACAATTTCTAAAATATCTTTTGTAATTTGAGTTCCACCGTGACAATTAATTTCACATACATCTTCACCTGTGTAAGAATGAGGAGCTTTAAAATATGATACTAAAACATTATCTAAAGTCTCTCCATTATCTGTGATTTTTCCATAAATAATATGATTTGGTTCTAATTTTGAATTTGATTTAAAAATTTTATTTATTATATTTAAGCTATCTTTTCCACTTATTCTAATAATACTAATACCACTATTAGATAAAGCAGTACCAATAGCAGCGATTGTTGTAGACATAATTTACCTCCTTTTTACTAAAAAGAACTCAGGATGCAAAAATAACATATATGTTTATTTTCACATCACTGAGTTCTATTTAACTTTCACCTAAATAGAATGGTGATTTATATACTTTTTTATTCAATTCCAAGGTCATCTCTTTGAATTGATTTACCTTTTCCTGTATCTTCTCCAGCTTCTTTTTTTAACTTAGCTGTAGGCCAGTTTTCAATAGGATCATTTCTAGATTTTAAATCCTCTTCAAATTGTTTTTTCTCATTATCTTCCATATTCATACCTCCCTAAAAGAATTTATCTATATTGATATTTTCTTTTAATAACAACTCTTCTTCTAGGCTCTTCACCAATAGATTCAGTTTCTACATCTTTTCTATCAGCAAGTTCTCTATGAATTATTAGTCTTTCGTATGCAGACATTGGTTCAAGCTTTATTGGTCTTCTAAATTTAACACAATTTGCAGCCATTTTATTTGCTAATTTTCTAAGTTTTGCTTCTTTTTTCTTTTTATAATCATTTATCTCTACAAAAATTTTAGCATATTCTTCATCTTCTCTTTGTAATATAGAATTAATAAGAGATTGAAAAGCTTCAATTGTTTTTCCTTTGTAACCAATAAGATGAGACATACTATCTCCTGTAATTGTTAAATTAATTTGATTACCATTTTTTTCAATAGTATAATTAACTTCTTCTTCTGTAATTTCAAAGAAATTTTTTAGTATTTCTTCTACTTTTTCAATAGTTTTATTTGCTTGTTCATCACTTATTTTTTTATCTACAGTAAGTCTTACTTTTGCAAGCTTAGCAGATAAAATACCTAAAACACCGCCATTTGAAGGTTCTTCAAGAACTTCAATATTTACATCATCTCTTGACACTTTTAGCTCTTCTAAACCTTTTCTTATGGCTTCTTCAACTGTTTTTCCAATTTGTTCAGTTACTTTTTTAGTCATTATTTTCACCCTTTCCTAGGAATAATACTTTATTTTTCTTTGTTTTTTTATCATTATCTTTAGTTTTATCTTCCATTAATTTATCTATAATTAATTGTTGCCCTATTCCTAAAATACTTCCAAATAGCCAATATATACCTAATGCAATAGGCCATGCAAATGAAATATATGCAGAAAGTAATGGCATCATTATACTCATAGATTTTTGCATTTCAGCTTGATCTTCAGACATTGTTTGTTTTGCTTTTCGCATAGATACTTGATTGCTAAGTATTGAAAAAAATAATGTAAGTATTGGAATTAATAATGTCCATTTACTAACTCTTACTGATTCATCCTTTGAAAATGCATCTTTAGGTGTATCTCCAAGACTTATTTTACTACCAATCTTCATATCTAATAGTTCATATTCTTTTGCAATATTTATTTCATATCCCTTTATTTCATTTTCTGTAAGTTCAGAAACATCTTTTTGTAAGTATTCAGCTGTATAAGATGCTATCTGCTCCTGATCCATTTGTGCAATATATGTTAATGGTTGTTTTACAACAAAAAACATTGCAAGTATTATTGGTATTTGAATAATTGGTAATAGACATCCAGCCATTGGACTAATTTTATTTTCGGCATATAATCTAGTTGTTTCTTCTTGTAATTTTACTGGATTGTCCTTATATTTTTCTCTAAGTTTATTATACTCTGGTGCAATTTTTTGAATTCCTGCTGTTGATTTAAGCTGTTTAAGCATTAATGGGAACAATAATAACTTTGTTA
>CALWOC010000018.1 GCA_944383015.1 uncultured Clostridia bacterium | reverse complement strand
CTTATTTCTGCTTCTACTTCTTCTATTTTTATTTCTTTATTGTTACTTGTTAGAATTGCTTGTTGTGCTCTTAAGTCTTTTTTATCTTGTCTTATCTGTCTTTCTATTTTTCTTTGAATTTGTGTTGCATCATATACAGATATTTGTTGTCCATTGTAAGTAACTTTTTCATTTTGCCAATCTTTCAGTTGTTTGTTTGTATAAGTTCTAGTAGAGCCTTCAAAATATGGATACCAATCATGATGGCAATTTACTCCCTTAAATCCTGTTACTTCACCGTATCCTATATCTCTTAAACTCAAGTATCCTCTTTTTCCACTTCTACTAACAATCTTTCCTTGCCATTTTGCATGTTCAGGTCTAGCCCCACTGTATGCTGATAATTCCATTAAATCACAACCAACTTCATCAGCTCTTAACTCTTGCAATTTACCACAATTTTGATTTACTGCTGTAACAACATTCGTTCTTATTGCACTTTCTAAACTTCTTTTAGCTCCTGATGGATATTCTATAACAGCTCCTTGTTTACTTAATTTTTTTATTTCATCAACGATGGCTTGTGTATAACTTTTTACTCCTGTACTAGTTTCCATATAGGCCATATTTATCGCATTATAAAATTGACTTTGTGCAGTACTTGCAGTAGTCATACATAAATTTTGTAAATTGCCTGCAGTTCTTATTATGGTTGCATTCATAGTTTGTTTAATACTTTCACTTTGTTTTAATGGAACAGGATTTAAACCATTTTCTTTATATATTTGATCATCAAACTTTAAGCTTTTTTCTCCTGCTTCATAAAATATTTGATTGACGTTTTCATATGTTGTATTATTGTATTCTGCAACAAGTCTTACTATATCTTGATATAAAAAGCCCATTTCTTGTGCTATTCTTAAATTATTTATTACTACTGTATTAGCATAACCAAAATTTGCTATTCTTGTTGCTATTTCTTCTATTATTTGTAATTCTAAGTTCTGATATATTTGTACTGCTTGTTTTTCTATTTTTATAAAATCTTGTTCAGTTAACATACTATATTTTTCCTTTTATTTCTCTTGCTTTCCATTCAAAATCGGGAACTATTATATGTACTTTAAATAACCAAGAAGCAATACATAGCATCTTTGCTCTTATTGTTATGTTTGATTGCATAGCTTTCTTTAAATTAAATCTCTTGTTCATTTTGAAAGTTTTGGTTTTGCTTATATTTAACTTATCTGCCATTTTACTTTTCCTCCTTTATATTTTCAGTAAATCCAAAAGCTTCTTGATTACTCATTTTTTCTTGTTGTATTGTATCTAATTCTTCTTTTACTTGTTGCTCATTTAAGTTTCTATAATTAATCATATAAGATTCTCTACTTCTTAAATTTTGAGAAACTTCTTGCATTGCCCTTACTTTTTCTGCTCCTTTATCTTCTATAATGCTATCATCGAAATCTATTGTTACTTTTGTAGCATCTATTATTTGATTTCCAAAATTAGTAGAAGCATAAGCTATAGCCTTAATAATAGTAACTAAACTATTTTCTAAGACTTGCTCATGCTTCTTTATTGTTCTAAACATATCTGAATTTTCTGATATAACCCCTGTTGCTGTTTGAATTGCTTGTCCGTCGAATTTATATCTTTCATTTCCAAATCCAACTTTACTTGATAATATATTCAATTGATAATTTACTGTTTCTATATATGAACTTGTTCTTAAATTTGCATCGTCATGCTCTATCATATTATTTTTATTAAAGCCTTGAGGCATACGATAAACTGATATGTCATTTGGGTCAAATACCATTCTAGCTTCTCCATCATCATAAGATAGCATTTCGCCTGACACAAAAATTCTTCTTCTTCCTATTGTAGTTTCATTATCTAAGCCATCGTAAGCATTGTCCAAACTCTTTAGAGTATCAATTGAATTAGCATATACAGATAATCCAAAAGGAGACTCACTATCTATGTTATTACATATATTTGGAGTTATTATAGAAAACCACGGAATGTTACTTTTTGTATCAAATTTATCCAAAAATCCTTCTTTTTCTTCGTTGTTAGCTTTTACAAAGGAATTATATTTTCCTTTAAACATATAATTTTCAATTACATAATTGCCTTTTTCATTTAAAGTATGCATTGCTATGTAGATATAATTCTGGCCTTTTTTGTATTTTGTCGTTACAAAAGCACATTCTTTTATCATTTGATTTTCCCATGTTAAAGGAATTATCTTTTTACACTCAACAAATTCTAACTTTACTTTTGAATACGTTACATCTAATACGTTTTCAATTTGTTCCATATTTTGAACAGATACAACCAAAGCTCCTGTTCCAATTGCAAAAGATTTTTCTATTCCTTGATTAATTATTGTAGTAGCATTGTTTTGTCTTAATATTTCAATCAAATTTTCTGTATCTTTTTTCTTTTCAAGATTTATTTTAACTCTTTCATTATAAAGTAAGTCTGCCCAATCTTCCGCTACTTTCTTTGCTCCTTGCAAAGATTTCTTTTCCATTTTTACTTTTCGTTGTCCATTATAGATATAATAATTATGAAATTTGCGTACTTTTCCTTTGTACCAGCTTTCCCATATATTGATATATTTTTCCCAATTTAATTTTTCTGATATGTCATATCCTTTTGAACTAAAAAATTGTTGTAAATTCATATTCTATCTCCTGCTATTTATTAAATTTTCATAAAAACTATTTATTGAATATTCGAAAGCGTCTAAGCTATCTATGTCCGTTGTTCCATCATCTAATCGTTCATCTAGTTTCTTATTGTTCCACAATGCGTCTTGAAATGCTTTTGTTATTATTGCGTTTTTTCTTAATATAAAAAACCTTTTTTGTGCCATTAAAGTTGAACTTAAAAATATCCTATCGTTTATTAGTCCTTTTTCACAATCTACTACTTTTATAGGTAGCCTCTCTCTCTGACATCTTCTTATCAGTCCCAAAGTAATTACATTTCCTAAAGCTCCATAATCACAAAAAGCGTATTGACATTTACCATAATTGTCATATACTCTTTTATAAAACTCTATAAACTTTTCATATATTTGTTCTGGATCGTATATTTCTTTCAAATCCATCTCGTCTAAAATATAAACATTTCTAAAATTATAAGTTATACCACTAGCTACAAACTTAATTTTTGACTTTCCTGCACCATAATCAACACCTATAGTTACTATTGCAAGTTGTTCATTCACTTTGTCTACTAAAAACTTTTCTGTCTCGTCTGCAAATAGCATATATATTGTTCCTTCGGCTGCCTTCCAGTCACCTAAGATATATCTATCAAAAAATACTGTTCCTCTATATTCTGTTTCTAGTGATTGTAAGACTTCTTTAGCTAAAAATGGATTATCATATAGAGTGTATTTTTGTTGGAATATATCTGAATCACTATCAAGAAATTTCTTAAACCAATGGCTTGGTCCTTCTGGGTTACAAGTTCCATCGAATTTGCTATATGATTTATCTAACCTTGACTTAAGCATTTGAAATACACCCTCATCCCAAGTTGCTACTTCATCACCATAACAATATTTAAAACTAGGTCCTCTTATTTTATTTATATGTTTCTTGTTATCTGCTCCTAAGCAATAACATTTTTCACCAAATAAGAAAGCTGTATTATCTGACTTTATATCAGATACCAGCTTCGTTCCCCATATATCTTGTAAAGGTTCTATTACGTTTCTTTGTAATGTACCTTTTGTATTTCCTAATATTACTATTAGTCCAGATTTTCCTTTTACATTTCTTATTCTTTTAGGTATTACATAATAATCCAAATATGTTTTTCCACTTCTAGTTGCTCCATACTTTATATTCCATCTTCTATTAGCATTGTCTAAAAATTCTCTTTGCTTTGTAGAAAACATTAAACAACACCACCTAAACCTTTTAGTACTTCATCTAATTTATCAAGTGTTTCTTTATTACTTTCATCTTCAACTTCAACCTTATCCTTCCATTGTTTAGGTTTTCTATTTTTTAGCCAAAATATTTGTGCTGTTATATTTCCACTTAATGCATTTTTCAGTAAAGCATTCTCTACTTCATAGTCTACTACCTCTTTTCCTTTTTTTAGGTGTTCCAAAAGTTCCGAATGATCTTTAATCATTCTATAAAAAGTTGTTTTTCCTATTCCTAAGTTGTCTGCTATTTGTTCATTTGTTAGTCCATCTCTAGCCCAGCCTTCTACTAATATTAACTTGTCTTTTACTTCTTCCCATTTTGCTTTAGCCATCTACCTCCACCTGCTTTTTTATAATTTTAGCTATTCTTTTTATTCCTTCTAAAATTAATGATATTATAAAATATATTAATCCTAAAATAATTACCAAACTAATAAATCCAGCTATTAACATAACTGGACTAAGTATTATTGTTATTAATACTATTAAGACATTTATCATTTTTCTATTCCTTTCATAATCGGCTTGTTTCTTTTTGCCGTTACGGTCATTCTTTTCTTTTCCTTGTAACCTTTCATCTTTTCTGCTCTTTCATAATATATACATTTGACTGTACCATCTATTAATTGTCTTATTTCACAAAGGTCACTTTCTCTGTTTTTACAATTCTTACATAAATTATCTCTATAAACTTCAAATACATTCATTTGTTTTACCTCTTAAAATATTGGCGACAATCTATGGACTTGCACCATATACCTTATTAGGTACGCATTTCTTAGCAGGAAAGCTCCAGGCTTTCTGGATTAGATTGTCATATTGAGCGAGGTGTTTTTATTTTTACCACAACTACCCTCGCAAAGTTGATATATAGCATATTTTAGGTTTTCATGGCATTTATACAGGCTAACCTACAACCTATATATAGCTTTGTCCTGTGATATGCAACACAGTTGAATTGACACAGTGCAGGTTAGGATTTGCACCTAACATATCAACATACGCCCTTTCTATTACCAGCATTAACTCGCTCTCTGTTTATTGGACAGCTGGTGTTGACTTACGGTTAAGCGTCTACTACTACATAATCTTATTCTTATTATGTTTTGAAACCCTGTTACAGGTATCTATTCCGCCACTGCACATTTATTTTACAATTCTTTAACTATATAAGACATAGTTAGTAATTGTTAAAATCTATTTTTCCCTTGTAGTTTTTTTACTTCTCCTTTTAAAATAAAAAGAGCCAACATTTAAAACGTCAGCTCTTCTTGAAACTATAAAATTGAAACATTTGGGCTTAGCCATCACTGACTATGTTTCTATGAAGTTCTATGAAGGAACCTTTTTTACTTACTACCATTTTACCACTTTAGAAACGAACAAAACGAACAAGTTTTAATTTTTTTTAGAATTTTCTAAAAATCTTTTTAAAGTCATTCTTACTTGATCTCCAGTCGATTTCATTTTATGTCCAACTTGTACCCAACTTAGATTATCTTCATATTTATACCTTATAATTTGCCTTATCTCGCTGTCTTCTATCTTTTCTAGTTCATATTCTAAATTTTTGATTTTTTTATCTATATTTCTTTGAGCAGATTTTATTAATTTTCTTAACTTTCTTTTTTGATTTCCATGTTTGGGATATTCAATTCCCTCAATTGTACAATGATGTTGCACATAAGGATAACTTGTCCCGCTTCCTTGAACACTATCTTTAACGCATTCTAAAGGCTTATTTTCTAATTCTTCTAGTCTTTCCGTAAGGTCTTTCTTTTCTCTGTGTAAATAACTAATCTGCTCTAGTAGTTCTTTATCCATTTTTACCTCCTAAAAAATTCATTAACTCTTTTTCACTTAAAAGGTATTTCTTTTCGTCTATCTCAAAAGTTAATATTCCTTTGTGTTTAGAAACTTTTATTAATTTCTTTCTCATTAGTTTTCTTGTCTTCTCAATCCCTAAAATATTAACAACTGTGGATTTTTTCATTAATCCTCCTCTATATAAAACATGAAAAATATTCCTGATATTGCTAAAATTCCTAAAATTATTATTGATACAATTGGTATCAAATTTATAAATAATACTGTTAAGATTATTACTAGCAATGCTAGTACTGTTTTTAATACTGCTTTCATTATTTTATTCACTTCTATTTCCTCCTTGCTAATATTCTTAAATTCTTATTTATATCTTGTATCGTTTTAATAAGTTCCTTGTCTCTATTTAAAAATATCTTTGTTAAATTTATTATTGTTTCTTTTAGTTCGTTGTTCTCTCGTTCTACATCTTTTAATCTAAAGTATTCTAACTCATAATCAATTCCAACTGTTTCCTTTTTTGTTGCTTTATCTTTTACTTTTTCCTCTTCACTCATCTTGTTTTATTCTCCTTTCACTTTATATGCGTTTGCTTCAAATAATTCATGCGTTAAAATTGTCTTTACCTCATCTTCTCTAAAGCCATACCAAACTCCATATTCATCACTATAATTTGTATAGCAAAAATCATTCTCATCATCTATATCAGACAAATTAATTTCTCCTTTTAATGCACTTACTCTTTTTCCATTCACATAGTCGCCGTACTTCAATCAAGTCTATTAGATTAAAGCTGTGTTTTGTTATATAAGGCTTATTCACATATCTTTCATTTTTACCATCATCAAAAACATACCATTTTAATGAAGTATCTATGTCATCTCTTTCAATTCTTTCAATTCGTATAAGTTCTCCGATGAGTCCGTCATTACATCTAATCTTCTCTCCTACTTCAATATCTTCCATACTCTACTCCTCTCTCATTAAAAATTCATCTAATACATCTCCATGCTCTTGTTCAAGATATTCCCATAAATCACTATAAGCTTTTGTTAATACTTTCATACTTTCTTTTAATCTTGAATTAGAACATCTAAATATATGATATTTTCTTGCTATAAAATCTTTTTGTTCTTTTATTGCTTCTCCTACTGTCATATTTACTCCTTTTCTACTAATTTAATTATAGTTGTATGATTTATAGTGCTATGAACCCTGATTTCATCTTCAGTTGTATATAACAACTTATCATCAATCTCTATTTCTTTAATATCTAAAGTTTTAAGTATAGAAACTATTGCTCTTTGATAATCTAATGCAATGTTCATTGCTCTATAGCCTCGACTAAGAAATTCATTCTGTTTTTTTATGCTTTCAATTTCTTGCTCTTCTTTCTTTGTTATTATTCTCATATCTACTCCTTTTCTAGCTGTTCAGTTCTGTTCAGAACTGTTCACTTCCCTTTCAAAATATTGTTTTACGCAGTCTTTGCAATCGTGCGTCATCTTATTGCATTCTATTTCTGGTCTAATACACCTCATATCTTGTCCAATAAAATCTGCCATTAAGTCTATAACTTGTTCTTTAAATTTATCGTTATTTGCTAAAACCATACATCTTTTATTCTCTTCATTTAGTTCTTTTTGTAACAAATCTATTTTTCTTTTATAACGCTCTACTTCTTTTTTATGTATATAGGCTTGTCTATGTTTTATAACAATTTCAGTTGCATTACTATTTTTATTTTCAGCATCTGAATAACCTTGATTATATCCAAGCATTTCATTATTTGCCATTGCTATAATAAATTTATTTTCTTCTTTCTCTCTTAGTAAATCTTCATTTTCTTTTTGTAGTTTAGTTATAAGGTTTAAGATTATTTCACAATCACTATTCTTTATGTTTTGTTTTTTCCAAAAATTAAGTTGTTCTTCTAACCTTTCAATAGCTTTCTTTTCTTCTTCTGATAACATAGTTATTCCTCCAATTCTTCTGAATTATCTAATATAAATTCTTTTACAGTTTGTCCTGTGTATTTATAGGCTCTATCATCAATATATAGTTGTGCTGGTAATTTTCTATTTGTTACCCCTATAAATTTTGTATCTTTCCAAAATGTTTCATTGTCATTTACTCTTACTGCTTCACACCAAAATCCTTGCTTGTTCCACCAATTTATAATTTGCATTGGCTCTCTTGTAGAACATATAAAAATTGGTATTCCTAATTTTTGCAATAATAACATTAAGTTCAATATTTCTGTATTAGCTATATCATAAATGCTTCCATCTTGCCAACCTTTACTGTATTTATGTATTACTCCATCAAAATCAAAACATACTGCATGTCCTTCTTTTAATTTTAAATCTAATTTTTTTATTTCCATACTCTACTCCTTTTCTACTAAATCTGCAAAATATTGTTTTATTTCCTCTACTGTCCTCACATCGTCCTGCTTAAATGCTCTTGCCATTAAGTCTATTTGCTTATCTTTCTGCTTTATCAAATCGCATTTATTAAAATATCTTTTTATTAAAACTTCTTTATCTTTTAATCCTTCTATCTCTTCCTGCTGTTCTTTTATTAGAGCTAAGACTGTGTCTATGTCTGTGTTCATTTCTTCTTGACTGTATAATGTAGCAAACAATATATCATCTATTCCCTTTCTTAATCTCTCTACCGATTCTCTTTGTTCATTTGTCATTGCTAATCACTCTCCTTAATCTTAAAATATGGCTTATCTACTGTACTAAAACATTTGCTTGAGTTTGGACAATTTATAGTTTTCCAGTTTGCACATTTATCACAACTTCTTGTTTGATACGCTCTTTCCGTATCTTTACAGCCTTGATTATATTCTAATATTGCTAACAATCCCATTAATAAAATCATTAGTATAATTCCTAATACTATCACTCTCCCAACCTCCTTATTTATTTTTTTCTTTAATTCTCAATTCTCTTTCAAGCTGAATTTTATCCTCAATTTTAAAAATATCCATATCACTTAATTGATGTTCATTTATAAACTTTATTAATTCTTTCTTTGTAAAAAGTTCTTTTGAAATCCTGTTAAATGTATGATAATAACAAACATACTCTTTATTCTTAAATTGTTCTGGTAAATTATTTATTGTATCAATTATTTTTTCAATCATTTTTTAGCCTCCTTCCACACATTGTGCAGTAGTTATTTGGTATTTGTATATATTGAATCCCTGTTTTATTTATTAGTTCGTATTCTAATTGTTCAACCTCTGTTAATGGTGCTAAAATTGGTCTGCTATATCTTTCTATTTGTACATAAATTTTCAGACTACAATATTCACACATTTCTACTTTTCTCCTTCTTTAAAATGCTCGCATTTCCTAAAATCACTTACCCAAATGCCATTTCTTATAAGTACCTCTTGTTTATTTACATTGTTTTGATTTCTTTCACATTTTTGTTTGCAATTTTTATTACTGCAAAATGTTATGTCATAGTTCATTTGCTTTCTCCCTCTAAAATTTCAAAACATTCTTCTTGAAAATACATACAACCGTCTGGCTCTTCTTCTCCATCTGCCACTTTTCTTGCATATTTTTCATCTTCTCCTAATGCAATTAATGATTTGTATATACTTTCTTGAAGCTCTTTTTCCGCCTCTTTTGTAACACCTTGAAGTATTACATATTCATTATTAAATTCACTTTTATAAACACAATATAAATGTCCAAGCATGTTGTTAAATATTTGATTAAATTCCTCTTGTGTTGTACTGGCTATATCATTTTCACTTGGTTTTGGTATTTTTATAAATTTAGCTTTTAATATTTTCATTGTTTTTCTCTCCTCCTAAAAGTTCTTGCTTTACTTGCCTTATATACTCTATGTCCTCATCTGGTCCATTTAATCTGTCAAAATAATCTTCAATATCTTCTAATGCTTCTATTACTGCTTGCTTTGGTATGTAATTACTCATAAACTCTTTGCAAGACTTATTTATTACATCTGTTACATCTTCTATATTTACATCTTTTGCTATATTGCTTGCTTTCTTTAACATTGCGTTTTCTTCTTCTAACTCTTTCACTCTTTCTCTCAACTTACCGTTAATCTTCTGATGCTCTTCATTTATTTGTTTTTGTCTTGTGTAGTCTGTTAAAACATTTTTAATAGCTTTTTGTAATGACAAAGTATTCTTCTGTGAATAAGCAAATCCACTAACTGTTCGCAAATTCATAATACTTTTTAACTCATCTACATCTTCCTCTATGCTACCGACATTCTTGTCGCTTGTTTTATTAATCATTTAGCCTACCCTCCAATTCTTTACATTTCATATTTATTGCTATTTGTTCTTTTTGAGTTGGTCTTTTAATTGAATAGCACGTTCCATCCATAAATGTAAAATCTTTCTCTTTCTTTTTATGTATAAAATGTGTAACATTTCTACTATCTATCCATTTTTCATATCCTAACTCTTCAAACATCTTATC
>CALWOC010000017.1 GCA_944383015.1 uncultured Clostridia bacterium | reverse complement strand
AAATTGCTTAAGAAGATATTATATACTTTTTTAAAACTAACTGCACATTAATTGTGCACTTTCAAAAAAAATCTACGAAATTAACATTTTTACTGTTTTTTTGCTCTTGTATTGATAAGCATGCTAAAAATTGATATAATTAATGTAATAATATGGGAATTATGAATCTATCATAAGTGGGGAATATATATGGAAAAAGGATATATTAATGTTGATGAACGTGAAATTAATAATATAACAAATCATTTAAATAAAAATCAAGTTAATCTAAATGATTTAGGTAATACTACACAAAATAGCTTTAGAGCAATGACAAATACAAATTTATTTGGTAAAGGTATTTCAAAAATTGCGAAACAAGTATCTAGTATTTCTAGTTCAATTCAAAGAATAAATAGTTCTATAAAAAAGAAATCTCAAGAAATGTTAGAACTAGATGAAACACTTGCTTCTCGTGCAGAAACAATTGATGTACCAATGGACTTTATTACAAATAATAGTGTTAGATCTCATATTTTTGATGGAATAACTCTTAATAAACAAGATGGAAAACAAGTAAAGGATGATAATTCAATAAATGAAACAAAACTAGTATTTAATGATGAAACAACAAATACAACAATAAATGATTTAACAACTGGACCAAGTGAATTTGATAAAATTAAATTAAATGAATATAAAGATAAAAAGAATGATTTAGGAAACATAAATAATAATACGCAAACAGAAAATATAAATTTGAATTATAATGAAGAAGGAATTGTAAATCAAAATTTAGAAACAATTAAAAATGAAAATAATCAAACAGTGCAAAATATTGAATACAATCAAACAAAAAATGCTGATGTAAAATTAAAGAACATAAACAAATTATCAACTTTAAATGATTTAAATTTGGAAAACAATGTACAAAAATAGAATATTTTTATGATGATTTTTATGAATAGTGGTGATAACAATGGTAGTAAAAGTAAGACATAAAGAATTAATGGAAGTAAAATCTAATATGATAAATAATTCAGAAGAATTAGATATAGAAATAAACAACATATTACAATATTTAAACGAATTAAAAGGTGTGTGGCAAGGTGAAGATGCAGATATTTTTTATGAAGAAGCATACAATTATATTAACAGAATGAAAACAATTACAAATTGTTTTGATGTACTCGGGAACTTTATAAATGATGTCAATCATTCTTACGAAGTGAGTGATATGAGTTTAAAAGAAGAATTAGAAAAAGAGGCAAATAATTATGAGTATGATAACTATAACCAATTCGGAAAAATTTGAAGAAATAATAAATAAAATCGAACAATCAAGCTCAAGAATCAGTACGCTTTTTAGTGACGAAGGAAAAATATTTGAAAATATAAATGCAACAGATATATGGACAGGAAAAGCACAAGAAATTGTTTACAATAAATACAAGGATTTAGAAAAAAATTTTGCACCTATCGAAGAAACATTACAAATATATGTGGCATTTTTAAAAAATACTTTAGATAGTTATAAACGACATGAAGAAAATGTAATAAATAATATAGAAATAAATAAATCTAATTTAGATGTTAATAGTTAAAAAAATATAATGTTAGGTGTGAAAGTATGGGCGAAAAAAGATATTTAACAGGGGAATATTTAAAATATTATGAAGAGTTTAGTAGTAGTAATGTAAATAGTTCTGCTACTAATTTTAAGTCTGAAGTAGAAATTCTTACACAAGAATTTGCTAATATAAAGAATGTAATAGTAAATTGGAGTGGGGAAGGTGCTCTAGCTTTATCTAATCAAGCTTTAACTAGCATTTTTAATAAATTTGATGCAATTCAACAAAATGTAGATTCAGCTCTTATACCGGCTACTGAAGCTATGGAAAACTTAAAAATTGAATTAGAATTAATGAAAGAAAAAGAAGAACTTTTAATTCAAAAAGAAGAAGAATTAGCAATTGAAAATGCAAAAAATATACCAGAAAAAGTTCCTAATGGAAAAAATAAAGACGGAAGGACAATTTATAAAATAAATCCAGAATATAGTGCATGGCTAAAAAGAAAAGAAGATTTAGCGTTAGAAATAAAAAACTTAATCACTTTATTAGATGAAACTAAATTAAAATGTGAAGAATATATAGAAACAATTGCACTATTAGAAGGTAGTATGACTGAATTTAGTGATTACTTAGGAATAACTAAAACAGTTTTAGGTTTCGATGGGGGTATAACATCAGAATATAGTTCGATGTCTCTTGAAGAAAGAGTAGCAACATTGAATTCTCTTTTAGATAATTATAAAGTAGTTTTAGCAGAATTAGATGAAATGTATAATCAAGCATATGGAAAAGGTTTTTCATTTTCGAGTAAAGATTTTGAAAATGTTTTTATGCTTTTTGATGCGTTTGATTTATTTTATAAATCAGGAACTGATATAAATGAGTTTAAAAATTTGGCAAGCGATGGATCTAATGTCTTGATGAAAATAGATGCGTTAACTAAGGTGATGAGTTATTGTAGATCAACAGGTGCGATTCAAAAAATAACTGATTATTTAAATGGTGAAAGTTGGGAAGAATCAGGACTTGCAGAACTATATGATCAAGATGGAATTTTTGGATACAATGAAAATAAATTTAATCTTAGAATGAGAACGTGGTATGGATTAGATAACCCTAAAGAATATTTAAAAAACAATTTGTCGGGAATTTTAAACAGTTGGGAAAATTTAGATGAGGCTTATACCCAATATGAAGCAATGCGTGAAACAGTTGGAGTAATGCAAGCCAAAGTAGATAGTTTTGAAAAAGCTATAAAATTACTTCCATATGAAATACATATTGAAGATGAATTATTTATTGGCAAATATAAAGATAAAAAATATGGCAATTTCTCAGAATTAAGTGATATATATAACAATAATATGACTGATACTGAAAAAGCACTTTATAGCTATTTGAAAGATACAAAAGGAGAGGCTTACGCAAGAGAATATTTGGATTTAATGGAAGATCCAATGAATATGCGTGAAGGTATGGCTAGAGCTAAAGAATACGTTGAGTGGTTAGGAAAAGATGGATTTCAAATAACAGACATAGCACTAAGTGGTACAGAAGGATTCAAAGATGGCGTCAGAACATTCTTTGATGGAATAGCAGATTTATTTAGAGTAGCAGATACTGAAGCAGGTACCAAATCAGCACTTGATTATGAATTAATGTATAAAGCACAATATATGCTAGATATGGCAGATAGTTTAGATATAGATATAGATCCAAATTTAAGAAATTTCTTAAATCAAGCATATCAAACTGGTTCAACGGTTGGTACAATGGCAGTTCCTATGATTGCTGGTGCTATTCCTGGTGCAGGACAAGTATTGTCTACAACATTAATGACAGCATCTTTTGCAGGTAATGCAGCAGTAGAAGGAAGACAAAATGGATTAGGTGTTGGAGCAGCATACTTATATGGTGCAATAAGTGGTGGATCAGAAGTAATTTTAGAAAAAACATTAGGTCGCGTTCCATTCGTTGGTAATCTATCAGGAAGCCTAGTTAAAGATGCAGCTAGTGAAATGTTAGAAGAAGGAATTCAAGCTTATATCGATGCAGGTTTAGGTGTAGTATTCTATGGAGAAGAATTTGATTTTAAAGCAACAACTGCAGAAGCTTGGGAATCTGCAAAGCAAGCTGCTATAAGTACGCCGTTCATGCAAGGATTTGGTAAAGTTGTTGGAGCTACAGTAGGAACAACATCTACTATTGCAGTTAATACATTTACAAGAGGTAATTATACTACTGGACAAGTATATGAAATGGCTTCACAAAAAATTTCTGATTTCTATGTAGGCAAAGCAGATGCGGCTATTAGTGCAGGAATAGATGTTGCTAATGTAAATGGAAAAGTATCAATGTTAGATAAATTATTCCTAGATAAAGCAATTAGTAATGTGTCGGCTGAAGAACTTAGTGGTATTACTAGTAAAATGCCTAAAGAAGGACTAGAAAAATTAGTTGACAGTGGAATTTTAAGTAAAAAATCAATGGAAAAATTAAATTTAGCAGATACTTTTACAAAAATAGAAAGTCAACCGGCTGGACAAAAACTTGATGTATCTAGTCTTACTAGTAAAGATTTAAAAGCTGAAGTTACAAGAGATGGACAGACATTATCAGAATACATTGGAAGTAACAAAAGAGATTCTGTTACACCAGAAACAATAAGTGAGTTAAAAGACATAAGTAGAAGTCAAGCACATAAAGTAGAAACAATTATAAAAGAAGAAATAAAAGCTGAAATAAAACAAGCTAGACATGATGTGGTAATGACAACAGCAAAGAAAACAGTGGCAGGAATTAAAAACTTTGTAACACAATCACAGGCTACAACAACGGCTTCAACACAACAACATGCAACAATTTCACAACTAGGCCAATCACAAGGAACACAACCAGTACATTCACAACAAACAGTACAATCTCAAACAGAAATTGCACCTGTTGTTGATGCAGTTCAGAATGGTAGTGTGCGACAGAACTTTGATGTATTTGCAGCGCAAGATACAACACTTGCATCCCAAGAAAGACATAATAATATTCCAAGAATGGCAAAAGCCTCATCTGTCGGAATAATTAGTGCACTAGGTGCAATATTCCCACGATTGTCAGCAAAATTTGGTGGGAATACAGTAATCGGAAAAGCACAATTAGATGCAAAACAAGTAAGATTGAGTGAACAACAAAGCACTACTGCACAAACAAGTATAACAACAACACAATCCAGTATTGCAGCAGAACAAACAAGTGCTCCAGCAAAAACAGAAACTAGACAAGAATATAGAGATACCATAACTGGAGAACAAGCCCACGAAAAAAGTCGTCAGTTCCATGAAGAAACAGCTCAACAACGCACTAAAGACAACAATGCTGTTGCAACAACAGAAAATGTTGAAGTAACAAAAAGTAGAGATAATCAACCAGTTGCACGAGCAAGAGAAGATGTTATAAATGAAAGATTAAAAAAAGACATAGAAACAGGAAATGTTGGAAGGATTAGAGAAGTATTATCAACAATGACAGCAAAAGAAATAGCAACAACATTAGAAACAATGCCATTAAAAGAAGCAGTGTATGTAAGGCAGCAATTATCACCAGAAGAAAGAATAAATGTAATATTTGAAGAAGGTATGTTAGCAGCAAGAGGGAAATATAAAGAGTTTTTTGAAAACTTCAGAGAGCATGGAGCAGAACATACGGCACTAGTAACAGAATACTCATTAAAAATAGCAAGAGAAAGTGGGGTATATTTAAATTTAAGCGAAATAGAATATGCATCAAGATTCCATGATTTAGGAATGCGAGGAGGAATAGTATTAAAAGGCGAAGAAAACGGAAGATATACATTTGGTAGAGTCGATGAAATACTAACACCAGCGGCTGATAAAACAATAGGAAGAACAAGAGCAGAATTAGCGAGAAAAAATCATCCATTAAACTCAGCAATATCAATATTAATGGAAAAAGTAACCCCAGAAGGAATAGATAGTGATGTAGTATCGTTATTAGCGATGAGCCACAGTAAATCAACATCAGGAATCAAAGACTTCAGCACGAAAGAATATTGGACAGAATGTATAAATCAATTAGAGCAAGCAGTAGATTATGTAAGAAGAGAAGAAAACATATCAATAGAATTTAATGCAGAGAAATTAATGAGAATGATAAATGATCCAGCAACATTCCAAAGATTACAAGATGAAGCATTATGTATTCGAGATGGAGACGCTATGTCGAAATTGGCATATGAAGGAGATCCAAAAGAAGGAAAAACAATAATGCAAACAGGAACGCATACAAAGCTAATTGCAAAAGAAGGAATGCAAAGAACAAGAATAACAACAGAAATGAGTGTAGAAGAAAAAAGAGCAGCGTTCAATGAAAAGATAGTACCAGAAACAATAGATGCAGAAGTAGAAGGATTCACAGATGTAATTTATGACAAAGAAGGAAATGTAGTAGGAGAAGTAAAAGAAAAATATAGTAAACATGTACACGCAGGAGAATTAAATAGTGAATTTGAATCACAATTTAATGGAAGAACGAGAGAATATGTAGCAATAGCAAGACCGATAGATGCAAACACACATCCATATAGTACATTTGCAGCAATAGAAGAAAGAATTGGAGAAGTAGCAACATATGGAAATTGTGTAGAAATAAGAGAAGATGGAAGTAGAATAGATAGAAGAGAATTCTTAATATTATTACCAGAAGAAGCAAGAGGAACAACAATAGGAAATAAATATGAAGAATTATTAAGTAATTTCAAAAAATCACAATTATCACCAAAAGGACTAGCAAAACTATCAGAAGCACAAAAAGAATTCTATGTAAGTTCAAATGTAAGAATAGTTTATACAAGTGAAACAAGTATTGAAGCAATAAAGGGAACACCAAGTAATCCACAAATAGATATAGTAACAGAAACGGCAGAAAAACAATCTAGTGCAATATCAGTAGATGCTAGTGTCACACAAGAAACATCAAGTCAGATTTCTAGTGAAACATCTCAAACTTTTGATGAAAAATTATCAAATACAAGCCAAGAAGAAATAGTACAAGATTCTATTGGAAAACAACCTGAATTACATGTAGAAGAAAATAATCAAAGCATTAATGGCATGGTATTAGAAACATCTAGTAATACATTTGAAACTATTTCAGAAGTTTCTAAACCTTCCTCAAAGTCTATAGAACTTTCAGAAGAAGAATTTATAAACGATTTAGATAAAAATAATCTTGATCTAACGAAATATGATGATGATACTTTATACAGATTTAGAATAGCAATTGCTAATGCCTTTTTATCAATTGATTATGGAGATCTAACTTTATTGCCAGATGTAATTAAACATGATATTGATGTTTTAAATTTAGTTTTTGAAAATTATAATTTGTATTCATTTGGAAAAAACGATCCAATAATTTCAAAATTTTTGGTAGATAACTTTGAAAGAGTTATAGAAAAAATAAGAAATGGTGAAATTTCTTCATCATATATAACTGATTTACCTATAGAATTTCAGAATTCTGAAAAATTAATTGATGCATGTATAGACAGTGGGAAACTAGATGGATTAGCTTCTGCAAATAACAAAGAATATATAATATTACAAGAAGATAGAATTTTAGAGCAAATAGAAAAAGGAGCTATGTTTTTACTAAAATCATTACCAGAAAAACTTAGAGCATCAGAAAAAATAATAGAAGCGATAATGAAAAAAGGTACAATATGTTGTTTAACAGGCGTAACAAATGCTGAATTTGTGCTTCAGAAAAAAGATTTATTAATTGATTCAATTAATAAATATGGTTTCAGAATGTTTAAAGTTCCACAATTTATGTTGGATGATTACGATATAGTAAATGCAATTGCTGGTTGTACATCTATTTACTTCCCCAATTTAAGAGGAAATGATTTAAAATTATTAGAACAAGTTATTATAGAAAGAATTAATTCTGGAAAATATGTAAATGTTGACTTAATTAAATATTTAAAAAACTCTTCACAAATAGCAAATGCATATTTTAAAAATGGTATTTTTGATTGTGCTTCATTATTTGATTCAAGTATATTAACTCCAGAAAATATTGATTTAATTGTAACAGAAATTGAAAGAGAAACAAAATATCCAAATTTAGAAAAATTCCCAGGTTATATTAAAAATTCAAGTGAAATCGTAAAATTATTAATTGAAAGAAATGCAATAGAGGGAATATTTGGTGCTACACCTGAAGCTATTAGCCAAAATAGAAACACAATAATTTCATTAATTGAAAATGGAACTTTCTTTGGAGAGAAAATTGATTATATTGCAGCAGGAATAAGAAATGATCGCGAAATTATAAGTCTTTTGGTTAAAAACGGAGATTTAAGAATACTAGATTACGCAGATCCACAAATTGTTTTAGAAAATAAAGAAGGAATATTAAATGCAATTAGAAACGGACATGAATTTTCTATTTTATCTACAATGCCAGAAGAAATCAGATCATCAAAAGAAATAGTAGAAGCAATATTATTAACTGGAAATTTAAAAAATATAAAATATGCTTTAGATGCTGCATTTGATGGAAGAAACATTCAAATTTTTGCAGAAACAATAAAAAATACAAGACAAGAAATTTTCTTAGAAGAATACCTTGGCGAATTAATTAATTATCCATTAGCGGTTAGAAATTCACCAGAAATTATATATGCAATGTTGGAAAAAATTTCATTCAAACAAAGGGGTGAAATTAGATTATGTGAAGATAGTACGTTATATACTTTTAATGGAATAACAAATGAATTTATAGAAAATAATGTTAATGAATTGGTAAATCATATTCAAAACTGGGATACTGTTGTACAATTTATGTCAAAAATTGATGTAAGTGATGAAGCAAAATTGATATTATGGAAAAAAATTATTACAAGACCATATAATAGTATGAATATTTACAGAGAAATACCGGCATTTGTAGCTACAAAATTAGAAACAGAAATAATAGATTCTTTAAGAAAAAAATGTATTGGGAATCAAATTTATTCACTTGATTATATTAGTCCAGAAATTAAAAAACTACCAAGCTTTTTAGAATTATCTTTAGAAAAGCTTCCTATAAATAACATTTTTGCTGATCCTATATTAAGTGAACTAATAAGTGAACAACAAGTAATAGAATACATTGAAAGAAATAAAATGGATATATCATTACGATCATTTCCAGAAAAATATAAAAGCTCTCCTGAATTCTTAGAATATCTAGCGAAAACAGGACATATTGAATTTATCTTTGGGTGTAATCAAGATGCTTTAACGGATAAAACAATAGCATTGATTGCAGATACAATTCGTAAAAACTCACCATTGAAAAGTGGTAGTTTATATGAATGTTTTAGATATCTTAATCCAAATTCTAGAATTGCAAAATCATCGGTAATATTGCAAGCATTAATTGATGGTAAAAATTACAATGAATTAATTAGAAATTTCACTAGTGAAGCATATACAACTGAAATAGTTGAAAAAATTCTAGAAGAAGTTTTAAATGGTAATTTCAAAGATTATTCAATTCTAATATCAAAAATAGACGAATCTAAATTCAATAACGATGTTGTTGAAAAAATTGTAGATAACTTTCTTGGTGGAAACTTAGAAATATTATCAATTTTACCAGATAACTTAATAGTAAAATATCAAGAAAGAATTATTAAAAACTTCCCATATGATGAAGTTATGAAACGAGGTAAATCTTATAGACTAGATGATATGAAAAGCTTTATATTAGCATCACCCGATATAGTTAGAGAATTTATTGATAGAGGAAGATATTTTGAATATGATCGATATGATTTTAACAGAGAAAGTCTTAGAGCAAACATAGATTACTTTGCTGAAAAAATACTAAATGGTGATATAAATTTAGATGCCGATGCAGTTCTAACAGCTAATTATGAATTCCTAAGTAGTCCAAAGGTAGTAGAAGCATTAATAAAAACTGGTAATCTTGAAATGATGAGAAAAGTTAACCCTGAAGCTATAACTGAAAATAATATTAATTTATTTATAGAACAATTAAGAAAAGGAAAAGATATTTCTTTATTAGTCTTCTATCCAGAGGTTATAAGAAATAATAAATTGGTAATTGAAACATTAACTCAAACTGGAAAAGTTTCAGTATTAACTGGATTACCAACAGAATTTTATTTTGACTACTCAGAAAGTATTTCAAAGTCATTAGGAATTACAGAAGCAAGTTATAAAGAAAAAATTGAAAAACTGCTTTCTATAAACGATGAAATTTTTTCAACATTAAATTTAGCAATGCTATCTGATAGCTTATCAGGATTAAATTTAGAATTTATAGAACGATGTTCTTTATATGGTGATATTCAACAAGCAATTATTAACTTGTCAAATAATCCAAAATATCTTCAAACGTTTATAAAAATATCTAATATTTTACAAAAAAATATTCAAAATATAGATTTAAATGGAATTGTGTATAGAATCTTAAATAACGGCCTAAGTTCAAATAGTAGTTTTGCAACATTGTTAAATGAAATAAATGTAGATTCTTTAACTAGTGAACAAATGTCAACACTAATTAAAATACTACAAACAAAAAATAACTTATATGAAATTCAAAATATGGAAGATTTAATACCTGAAAATTATATAAATAAAAAACAACAATATTTTGATAATATGATAGATGCTGTTGAAAAAGGAACATTAAGTCTAGAACAAATGAAATCTTTAGTAGCATCTAAACTATTTGATTTAGATTATGAATTAGTATCGTTTATTAATGACAGATATAATTTTGATATAAATGCATTAGAAAGATTAGATAATACTGTTGAGAAAGAAGAATTAGCAGAAGTAATTGAATTTCTAAAAGCAGTAAATAATGTAGTTACAACAACAGATATAGATGTCTTAAGAAATATTTATTTAAATGCAAATGTAATTTTAAACAATAATTTATTAGATAATTTTGCGATAGAAGAAACAATAAGAAGTAAATATGCTAAACTATTTAGCAGCACTCTATATACACCACAAGAAAACGATTTGTCACAAAATAATATGCTAAGAACAGTCAGATATAAAGGAAAGGATATAAAAGTATATCAAGTAGAAGATGCCTTCCGTATGCAAATTCACTCATTAGGTGCATACAGAGAATTTAAAATACCAGAAAATTTCAAAACGGATTGGTTAAGACCAAAAATAGCATTTCATGGCATTTGTACTAGTTACATTGGTAACGATTCTATATCCCCAGCCTTTATAGGCTATCCAGTATTAGGATTTAGTGAATATGAAGAATCAGCACTATTATTATCAGGAAATTATGACTTATTTTCAGATAGTACAATAGCAAAATATGAAACATCAATGGCAAAAGCATACACTTTCTTACCGCCAAGTATGATGATTGATTATACTAGGCATAATCATAATGAAATGGTTCTTGAAAGAAGAAAAAATACTAATACAGATGGAGAAATTTCTAAACGTCTTCCTAACTATATAGTTTACTTTGTAGAAGATATGGGAGAGTCTAATTTTAGTGAAAAAAATGCCCTATGGAATGAAACAAAACAAGCGGCAGCTGATTTTGAAGTGCCAATAGTAGTTATTAATAGAAGTCATTTCTTACAAAGTGAAATGGAACAATGTAAAAAATTAGAAGAAGAATTTTTTGAAACACATTCTACTGAAAAATTAAGAACAATTATGAATAAGTATATTAATAACTCAGTAGGATGCAGATTCTTAGGCAATACATTGAAAAAGGGAACAACAGCATTTAGTCCTAAAGCAACGCAAGAATTCTATGAAAGAGTTTTAGATGAAGTTGAACGTTTAATTGCAAATAATCAAAAAACAGAAGCATCTAATATAGTTGATGAATTACTTGAAATTATTGAAAAAGAAAATATAGCAGTTGAAGTATCACATAAATCAGAAAGACTAGAAAAAACATTTGATTACATAAAAGAAAGAAATAGATTGGAAAGCTTAAAAAATAGATTAATGAATTAGGTGATAATAATGAATGAAAAGAATAGTCAAAAAAATATTACAAGTAAAGAAGATGTTTTAAAACAATATAAAGAAATATCTAAACTAATAAATGAAATAGTTGAAAAAACTAAAAGTAATAGTTCAGAAACTAATGCAATCTCAAATTCTAAAGATAATTTAAGTAATCATAGCAAATAAAAATTATAAACAAGAAAAATTAATATTATATATACTGAGCTTTTTGGACAATTGTCAATAGTGTGTGCAGATACAAATAAGTGTAATTGTTTATATAGCCAATGCGTTAATCATTGGCTATTTTTTTGATTTTAAAAAAGTATTTGCAAATCATAATTCTAATTTCATAATCATTATAATAAAAGTATTTAATTAACTTAATAGTACTAGAAAAAACATTGTTATTAAAAGCAGTATTTTTTTTACTAGACTAGCAGCAATTTTATGTTCTAGTATTATTAGAAATAAAGCAACCATAGTTAGTAATATTAGTAGAATATTAAAAGTTTTATTACGATGTTTAATTTATGTGGCTTTAAAATGGCTTTAAAACCAGAAATATTAGGTGTTTTAATATTAAAAATTATAAAATCATATTTTTAAAATTATAATCAAATAGAATATTACATTTAGAATAACAAGTAAAATCATAAGACAAATAAGCTTTAAAAGTTTTATAAGTTATACTTTTAATTTTATTTTCATAATAAAAACTCATTTTTTTCTTTAAAAATTAGATTATTTTCTTTTAAATTTAAAATATTAAGTATATAATTTTGATTAGACATATAGAACCTTCTTTCAATTTTGTTTGATTATTAATATTGTATCAAAGTTTTATCTATATGTCTTTTATTATGAAAAAGCGCATATAATGATTTTACCCCACTTATACACACAAAAAATCATATGATCTTTATTTTCAGAATAGTTGCACTTTTATTATGTTTTCTTGTTATTAATTTAGAATTGAAAAAAATTAAATATTCATATATTTATTTTTTAATCTTATAGGAAAGTTCAAACTATAGAAAAATAATAAAAAAAGAACAATAAAAAAATACCAGGCATGTAAAAACATG
>CALWOC010000016.1 GCA_944383015.1 uncultured Clostridia bacterium | reverse complement strand
ACATTTACAATAGATAACAATTCACCAGAGACAATAATCTTTGAAGTAACAAATACAGGAGATATAGCAGTAATAGCTATAGCATCTGTAGCAGTAATATGTGCAGTAGGAATAGTATTTGTTCTAAAAAGAAACAAAAAACAAGCTTAATAATTAAAGCTATTTTAAAAGAAGAGATTTTATGGAATCTCTTCTTTAATTTTTATATATTTTATCTGTTTATTTTGTATTTTTTTATTGAAAAAAGTTTTATTTTAATATAACATATAATTATAAGGGCTATAAAAAGGAGAGAAGATATATGAAAAAAGTAAGGGTATTTTTGTCAATGATACTTGTGTTTGCTTTTATGATTATTTGTTCAAATAATGTAAAAGCATATACAACTATTGATTCGAAATATTTATTTAATCCAAGTACATTTGATAATTTAATACTAAATTATAAAACTTTACCTACAATAAGTGTATCAGGTAGTGAAAGATATGAGATTAAAGACGGAACTTGTAGTTCTGGAGAGGCAAATAGGCAAATAAGTTTTCCAGATTCATATCGCGGTAAAGTATTAGATAGTACAATTACAGTAAGTTTTACAAATTGTGGAACTTTAGATGGAAAGCCAATAGATATGAAATTAGTATACTCAGATATAATAACAGATAATACAGGATCATATTTGTATTGGTCAGCATTTGGTAGTACTATGAAGTCAAGTAATGAGTGGTGGTATAACAATGTTGAACACTTAAAAATAGACATATATTTCTATTATCATGGCGAGTCAACACCAATTAATATGGATATAGCATATTTATCTATATTTTCAGAAGATCAAAACGAAGGAGCTTCTTCTGCAATAACAAGAGAGGAATATGTTTATGTGACAACAAATATGGCATATGCTGCAACTATGCCATCTTGTAGCGGAAGAACTTTTAATAACGTATATTATGGAACAGCAAGTGGTTCTACAGAGGCAGGTTCACTTAACTGTGTTGCTTTTAGATATGATAATGTAAATCATATGCAAGTAGAACTTTATGGCTTAAATAATAAAGGTGGAATTGGCTACCATTTACAATATACACCACTTACAGCAACACTTCCATCAGCTCCAGTAAAGACAGTAAATAAAACAGAATCAGAACTTGGAGATACTTTAGTTTATACAGTAAATCAAAAAATATCACAAAGATATGATAGTGCATTTACTTATTCATCATTAGTATTTAAAGATACAATAGATAAAAATTTAACATATAACTCATTAAAAGTATATAATGAAAATGGTGCAGATATAACAGCTCAAGCAGGAACTGTTGGATATAATTCACAAACAAGACAGCTTACATATACTTTTAACAGAAATTATCTAAATAGTATGCCATATAATGGTCAAATATATAAATTTGAAATAAGTACGAAAGTAAATAATACTTCGACTTCAGCAACAATAACAGATAAAGCAAGCTCAACAATAAATAATTCAAGTACTCTTGAGTCAAATACAGTAAGTACTACATTAAAATCTAAAGTAGTAGTACACTATGTAAATAAACAGGGAGTAAAAATAGCTGAAGATACAGTAATTAATGGAAATCTTTTAGATAGATATGAGACATCTGCAAAGGATGTATATGCATATGAACTTGTAAGTGATAGTGGCAATACATCAGGAACAATGCAGAAGAATACAACAGAGGTTACATATGTTTATGATTTAATAAGAGTAAATATTAATTTAACAAAAACACTAGAGGAAACTGATTCAACACAGCTACAAAATTTAGAAGGAGCAAGATTTAAATTAACTGTTAATAATTTTGCATCACAAGTTGAACTTGCAAATCCAAGTAGAGAGTATTTTTCTACATACACAGATAAAAATGGTAACTGTGTAATTACAGGAGTACCATATGGAAATTATACTATAGTAGAAGAAGTAGTCCCAGATTTAGCATATGCTGGAAACTTCTACTTAAATGGAGCATCAGATGTTATAAATAACTTTAGTATAGATATTAATAAAGATGAAAATTTAACATATAGTTTAGAAGATGTAGCAAAGAAAATGCAAATAACAGTATATAAGGAAGATTTAGAAACAGGAACTACAACACAAGGAGATGCACACTTAGAAGGAGCAGAATATACAATCTATAGAGATAAAGATTGTGCAGATGCAATAGAGACAATAACAATTCAAAAAAATGAAGATGGAACATATAGTGCAACAAGTGGCTGGTACTTGAGTGGAACATACTATATAAAAGAAACAAAAGCGCCAGAAGGATACTTGATAGATGAAAAAGTATATACAGTATCACAAGATCCAGCAGCACAAACAGAAGAATATAGTTATCATAGTGTTACATCAAAAGATGAAGTAATAAGAAATAGCATAGAGATAGTAAAGAATTTAGAAGAAACAGATTCAACAGAAAAACAAAGCTTAGCAGGAGCAGTATTTAGTGCAACATTAAATAGTGATACAAGTAAAGTATATTATTCAGAACCAACAGATGAGAGTGGATATTGCATAATAGAGGATCTACCATATGGAACATATACATTAAGAGAGTCTACTGTACCAGATACAGCATATAACGGAGAATTTTATATAAATGGATCAGATGAGAGAAAAACAACATTTGAACAATTTATAGAGCTAGATGATAGTACAAATGATCCATATAGATATGAAGATATAACAGATGTGGCAAAGAAGATGCAAATAACAGTATATAAAGAAGACTTGGAAACAGGAACAACAACTCAAGGAGACGCTCATCTTGAAGGAGCAGAATATACAATTTATAAAGATAAAGATTGTAAAGATGCTATAGAGACAATAACAATTCAAAAAAATGAAGACGGAACATATAGTGCAACAAGTGGTTGGTATCTAGTGGGAACATACTATGTAAAAGAGACAAAAGCGCCAGAAGGATATTTAATAGATGAAAAAGTATACACAGTATCACAAGACCCAGCAGAGCAAAGTGAAGAGAAAAGTTATCATAGTGTGACATCAAAAGATGAAGTAATAAGAAATAGTATAGAGCTAGTAAAAAATTTAGAAGAAACAGATTCAACAGAAAAACAAAGTTTAGCAGGAGCAGTATTTAGTGCAACATTAAATAGTGATCCAAGTAAAGTATATTATTCAACACCAACAGATGACAGTGGATACTGTATAATAGAAGAACTACCATATGGAACATATACATTAAGAGAGTCAACAATACCAGATACAGCATATAACGGAGAATTTTATATAAATGGATCAGATGAGAGAAAAACAACATTTGAGCAATTTATAGAGCTAGATGATAGTACAAATGATCCATATAGATATGAAGATATAACAGATGTAGCAAAGAAGATGCAAATAACAGTATATAAAGAAGACTTAGAGACAGGAACAACAACTCAAGGAGATGCTCATCTTGAAGGAGCAGAATATACATTATATAGAGATGAAAATTGTACAGACGCTATAGAGACAATAACAATTTTAAAAAATGAAGATGGAACATATAGTGCAACAAGTGGCTGGTACTTAGTAGGAAAGTATTATATAAAAGAAACAAAAGCACCAGAAGGATATTTAATAGATGAAGAAATTTATCCTGTAGAAGTAGTTCCTGCTGAGCAAACAGAAGAGAAAAGTTATCATAGTATAACATCAAAAGATGAAGTAATGAAAGGTGCTATTAATGTTATAAAATATAATAACAATAGTTCTTCAACAGATAAATCGCCAGCAGAAGGAGCAGTTTTAAGATTAAGTCTAAACTCAAATCCAGAAAAGTACTATGAAGCAACAGTAGATAAAAATGGATATTTAGAGTTTATAGATAGTGATTATAAAGATCAATATCCATATACAATACCATATGGAAAATATACAATATCAGAAGTTGAAGCAAGTAATTCAGGAGAGCATATATTCATAAATAAACAACAAACAGAAATAGTATATGATGAACAAGAACAAAAATATATATTGAGTGATGAATATATAAGAATGAAGTTAACTATAGAAATAAGAGATAGTGAAACTAAAAAGCTAGTACCTGGAGGAGCAACATTTAAAATATGGGATGTAGATAATCAAAAATGGTATGAAGAGATGAAATTTCCATCAGGAGAATATATCTCAGAATTTACAACAAATGATCAAGGTCAATTAACATTTAATAGACACTTAGAAGCAGGTAACTATGTAATATATGAAGTAAAAGCACCAGAAGGATATTACTTAGAAGATGAATTAAGAGAAGGTTCAAAAGGATATGAATTTACAGTTGGCGTAGGAGAAAATGGTGACGTAAAAGTATATCATGATGGACAAGAACAAGTATTAGAATATGAAGAAGTTATATATGATAATATACCAACTAAAATGTATGCATATACAGCTACTTTAGAAAATGTGCCACAAAAAGCAGTAATAAATATTGAAAAACTTGCAGAGCAATTAGTAGGAATAGATGAAAAAGAAAGTGAATATGGAAAGCTAAATACACCAGTATATGAACTAAAAGGATTAAATGGAGTAGAATTTAGATTAGTTGCAGCAGAAGATATTATAACACCAGAAGGAACAGTAAGATATACAAAAGGACAAGTAGTATCAAATGATGTGACAAAGACAGATGGAAAAGCAAGTACAACACAAGTATACTTAGGAAAATATATATTAGAAGAAATAAGTACACCAAATGGATATATAATTTCATCTAAACCAATTAATTTAGATATAAAATATACAGACCAGTATGAAAAGGTTCAGTATTTAGATGAACAAGTAGAAAATGAAAAGCAAAATGTAAATTTAAGCTTTGAGAAAGAATTTAAAGAGTTAGAAAATTCAAAGTTTAAAATAGAAGAGAAAGAAGCAATATTTGGAATATATACAAAAGAAACAATGAAAAACTATAAAGGCGAAAATATATTAGGGCAAGATGAGCTTATAGACATAATGGTAATGGACGAAGAAAATGTAGTTAAGAATAATATAGATATACCAGAAGGAAAATACTATGTTAAAGAGTTAAAAGTATCAAATCCATATGAATTATCAAAGGAACAATATGAGTTTGATGTAGAGTACGTAGATAATCAAAATAAAGATATAGAATTAACAGTAGACAATGGAAAAGTAACTAATATAGCAGATACAGCAGAGTTTGAATTAATTGTATATCCAGATATTATTTGGGACGAATTAAATATTGCAAATGAATTTAATAGAGAAACACTTGAAGATTTAGCAGAAGTTTATGGTATTGCTGGAAAGACTTATGGAGTATATTCAGATAAAGAGTGTACAAAGCCAGTTATGACTATAGAAGAAAAAGAAGCTACTTTTGTAACAGATGAAGATGGAATAATAAATATACCAGATATGCCAACAGGAACATATTATTTAAAAGAGATAATAGCTCCATTTGGATATGAATTATCAGAAGAAGTAATAAAAGTAGAAATAAATGCAGATGATGAATTTGTATTATTAAAGGCAAAAGAACCACTAAAGAAGGCAGATTTGCTACAAAAGACAGATTCGTTTACAAAAGATATAATAGAAGGAGTAAAATTTGAAATAACAGATGAAAAGGATGAACTAATATATACTGGAACAACAAATAAAGATGGTATAGTTGAAATTCCAATAATATACTTTGAAAATGGAAAAGAGTATTATTATAAAGAAGTAAGTGCACCAGAAATGTATGATATAGACTTAGAAAAACATAAGTTTGTAGCGAAGTATGACGAAGAAAATTGTGAATGGGAATTAGATATAATACCGGTTGGAAATGAGAGAAAAACAATAGATGAAGTAATTGTAAGAAAAACAGATGCAGAAACAGGAGAACCATTACAAGGATGTGTATTTACTATTGTATTATTAGATGAAAATGGAGAAGAGTATGTAAATGAAAATGGAGAAAAAATATACTTAGTAAAAGATGCAGTAACAAACGAAAATGGGGAATATGTAATAAAAAATGTACCATATGGAACATATAAGTTTGTAGAAGTAACGCCACCTGAGGGATATGAACTAGATGAAGATATGACAGGATATGTATTTACAATAGATGAAAACTCACCAGAAACAGTAATTTTTGAAGTAACAAATACAGGGGATATAGCAGTAATATCTATAGCAAGTGTAGCACTAATATGTGCAGTTGGAATTGTATTTGCTTTAAGAAAAAATATAAAAACTTCAAAATAGATTAAAAAATAAACCTTAGAATGAATTATTCATTCTAAGGTTTTTTCTTTGTGAAAAAAATTTCACAATTTTTTATACATTTAATTATAAAAACTATTGACTTTAATAAAGATTAGGTGTATAACATAAATGTATTTAGCACTCGATACTTTTAAGTGCTAAAGATGGTGATAAGTATGAATTTAGATGAAAGAAAGAAAAAAATACTTTCTTCTGTAGTAGAAGATTATATTGAATCTGCAGAACCGGTAGGATCTAAGACTTTAGTAGAAAAATATCATTTAGACTATAGTAGTGCTACTATAAGAAATGATATGAAAATACTTGAAGAAGAAGGTTACTTAGAGCAACCACATGTATCGGCTGGAAGAATACCATCTACTAAAGGATATAGATATTATGTAGATAATTTAATGAAAGAAAGAAAGTTATCTATGGTAGAAATTGATTATATAAATAGTACAATAAATGGTTTTGGAGACGTAGATGATATATTTGAACAAGTTGCAGATGTAGTATCAAAAGTTCTATCAACACCAACTGTTATTACAAGAAATAATACTGATACTATTGAACATATAAAAGTTGTGAAGATTTCAGATAAATTGTTGCTTATTGTTTTAATGTCTAAAAACGGTACAGTTAAGGACTGCATAGCAAAACTTACAGATGTTGTAGAAGATAATGTTATAGATCAAATGACTAATATATTAAATCAAAATTTGACAGGAACTCCGCTTAAAGAGTTACATTTAGTATTAAATAATGTAATAAAGAAAGATTTAAAAGCTTTTTCTGGAGTTATGGAAGAGATTGTAAATAGTATAAAGTATGAGATGTCAAAAGACTTAAAGAAATTAAATAGTGGTGTTGAGCAGATTTTAGAAAAGCCAGAGTTTTCAGATGTTCAAACAATAAAAAATTTTGTTAATATGATTTCAACTAAAGAAATAATTGATTCTGCACTAGAAAAAAGCAATAATAATAAATTAAGTATTGTAATAGGTTCAGAAAATAAAGAAGTTCTACTTAATGATTACACTGTGATTTCTTTAGATATAGAAAAAGATAATAAATATTTAGGAAAATTATCTGTTATTGGGCCTAAAAGAATGAATTATGCAAAAACAATATCTACTTTAAAGTATATAAATGAAAAATTTAATAATACTTTAAAGCTAAATAAAGATAGTAAAGCAAAGGGGGATTATAGTGAAAAAAGAAGAGACTAGTAATATTGAAGAAAGCGAGAAAAAAACTCAAGAAGTAGAGCAAGAAGAAACTAATGACAATAAACAGCTTGAAGATTTAAAAGCACAACTAAAAGAGGAAAAGGAAAAATCAGATGAATATTACGAACATTTAAAACGTAATATGGCTGAATTTGATAACTTTAAAAAGAGAATGGCTAAAGAAAAAGACATGATGTATAATACAATATCTGCTAATATTATATCTGAGCTTTTACCAGTTTTAGATAATTTTGAAAAAGCTTTACAAGCAGATACTGCAGATGATTCATATAAAGATGGAATGTCAATGATTTACACTCAACTTATAGAGACATTATCTAAATTGGGTGTTGAAGAAATAGAAGCTCTAAATACTACTTTTGATCCAAATTTTCATGAGGCAGTAATGCATATTGAAGATGAAAATTATGGTGAAAAAGAAATAACAGAAGTATTTAGAAAAGGATATAAAATAGGCGATAAAATAATTCGTCATGCTATGGTAAAAGTAGCAAATTAAATATAGTTAATTACTTAAACAAGTATTTTAGTAATTGTTTAAGTATATAATATAAGTAACTTTGTATTTTTAGGAGGTAATTTAATATGTCAAAAGTTATAGGTATAGACTTAGGTACTACAAACTCATGTGTTGCCGTCATTGAAAACGGTGAACCAACAGTAATTCCAAATGCAGAAGGAGCAAGAACAACTCCATCAATAGTTGCATTTGCAAAAAATGGTGAAAGACTAGTAGGTCAAGTAGCAAAAAGACAAGCGGTTACAAACCACGATAGAACAGTTATTTCTATTAAAAGAGATATGGGTTCTGATAGAAGAATAAAAATAGATAATAAGGAATATACTCCACAAGAGATATCAGCTATGATTTTACAAAAATTAAAAGAAGATGCTGAAAACTATCTTGGAGAAAAAGTAACACAAGCGGTTATAACAGTTCCTGCATACTTTACAGATTCTCAAAGACAGGCAACAAAAGATGCTGGTAGAATAGCAGGTCTTGAAGTCTTAAGAATTGTTAACGAGCCAACAGCAGCATCACTTGCTCATGGATTCGATAAAGATACAGAACAAAAAATAATGGTTTATGATTTAGGTGGTGGTACATTTGATGTATCAATACTAGATATTGCTGATGGTGTATTTGAAGTTATGGCTACAGCTGGTAATAACAGACTTGGTGGAGATGACTTTGACCAAAGAATTATAGATTATTTAGTAGGTGAATTTAAGAAAGATAATGGAATAGATTTATCAACAGATAGTATGGCAATGCAAAGATTAAAAGAAGCAGCAGAAAAAGCCAAAATTGAGCTTTCTGGTGTAATGCAAGCACAAATTAATCTTCCATTTATTACAGCTGATTCAACTGGACCAAAACATATGGATATTACACTTACAAGATCTAAATTTGAAGAATTAATATCTGATTTAGTTGATTCAACAATTGGACCAGTAAATCAAGCATTAAAAGATTCAGGACTTACTTTTGATAAAATAGATAAAATCTTACTTGTTGGTGGATCTACTCGTGTACCACTAGTTCAAGAAACAGTTAAAAAGATTACAGGAAAAGAACCATATAAAGGAATAAATCCAGATGAATGTGTTGCAATTGGTGCGGCAATTCAAGGTGGTGTACTTACAGGAGAAGTTAAAGATCTTGTATTACTTGATGTAACACCATTATCACTTGGTATTGAAACATATGGTGGTGTATTTACTAAATTAATTGAAAGAAATACAACAATACCAACTAAAAAATCTCAAATATTCTCTACTGCAGCAGATGGTCAAACATCAGTTGAAGTACATGTATTACAAGGTGAAAGAGAGATGGCATCATATAATAAAACTCTTGGAAGATTTAGCTTAACTGGAATTCCAGCAGCACCTAGAGGAGTACCTCAAATTGAGGTTACATTTGATATTGATGCTAACGGTATAGTACATGTATCTGCAAAAGATATGGCAACAAATAATGAGCAAAAAATTGCTATAACAGCAAGTACAAACTTGACAGAAGATGAAATTCAAAATGCTGTTAAAGAAGCTGAAGCTCATGCAGCAGAGGATAAGAAAAAGAAAGAAGAAGTTGAAGTTAGAAATAACGCAGATTCTTTAGTATATAATACAGAAAAAACTTTAAAAGAGTTAGATGGAAAAGTATCTGAAGAAGAAAAATCTAAAGTTGAATCAGAGCTTGCAAACTTAAAGAAAACACTTGAAGGTACAGATACTGCAGCTATTAAATCTGCAACAGATAAATTAACACAAGTATTTTATGACTTAACTTCAAAATTATATTCACAAGCTAGTCAACAATCTAATACAACAGCAGGAGATACTACAGAAAATGCAGGAACTCAAGATAATGTTGTACATGATGCAGACTACAAAGTAGAAGATGATAATAAATAATTGTAAAAATATTTAAGGGTGGTAATACTACCACCCTATATTTTTAGCGATAGTTATAATATTGTAATAGGGGGAAAGTTTTGTGGCAGAATCTAAAGATTATTATAGCATTTTAGGTGTTTCAAAAGATGCAACTGCAGATGATCTAAAGAAAGCTTATAGAAGACTTGCAAAAAAATATCATCCTGATGCTCAGCATACAGAAGAGGATAAAAAGAATGCAGAAGCAAAATTTAAAGAAATTAATGAGGCATATTCTGTTTTATCTGATGAAAATAAAAGAGCTCAATATGATAGATTTGGCTCTAACTTTGAACAAGCTGGTGGCTTTGGAGGAGGATATGGAAATTACGGCGGAGCATATGGCTTTGGTGGCTTTGATGGCTTTGGTGGAATTGATATAGACCTTGAAGATATTTTAGGAAGTGTATTTGGAGGAGGATTTTCTTCTTCTAAAAAATCACAAGGACCTACAAGAGGAGCAGACATAAAGACAACTATGTCTATTAAGTTTGAAGAAGCAGCGTTTGGAGTAAAAAAAGAGATTAATATTACAAGAAATGAAAAATGTGATTCTTGCAATGGAAGTGGTGCAAAACCTGGAAGCAAAATAATAACTTGTGATAAATGTGGTGGAAGAGGAAAGATACAGGTAACTCAAAATACTATTATGGGTGCTTTTTCTACAGTAAAAACTTGTGATAAATGTAGTGGAAGTGGTAAAGTAATAGAAACACCATGTGAAAAATGTAGTGGAAAAGGAATAGTTAGAAAATCTAGAAAGATTGAAATAAATGTTCCAGCAGGTATAGATGATGGGCAAGCAATTTCTTTAAGAGGAGAAGGAGATGCTGGTAAAAAAGGTGGACCAAATGGAGACTTATATGTTGTAATTAAGGTTACGCCTCATAAATATTTTAAAAGAAATGGTTTTGATATATCAGCTAATGTAAGAGTACCTTTTGCTAAAATGGCATTAGGTGGTGACATTAAGATTCCTACTCTTGAAGGAGAAATGGAGTTTAATATACCAGAAGGAACAACTAGTGGTACTAAGTTTAGAGTAAAAGATCAAGGTATTCCTGTATTAAATGGTAGAGGAAGAGGAGTGTTAGAATTTACTGTAGATGTTGATGTACCAAAGAAACTTAATGATGAACAAAGAGAATTACTTACAAAATTTGCTAAAACTTTTGGTGATGAAGTAAATCAGAAGAAAAGAGGCATTTTTGGAAGATAAAAAATAAATTTAAAGTCTGTATAATTATAATACAGGCTTTTTTATTGACTTTTTTTAGTTACCATAATATAATAAATAAGCATTTAAAATGTTAACTTAAAATTAATTATATTTTAAGGAGGTATATATTATGAAAGATTATTTAAAAAGAACAGTTATTGTATTACTAATTCTTATAATTATTTCTTTTATCTTATTTTATTTTTCAAAAAATAATGAAGAAAATAAAATAGTAGAGAATAATATGAGTGAGAATACTTTAGCAGTTAAAGAAGATAAGAGGCAAAAGGAAGAAGTATTTGCAATTAGTACTTCTAATGTTAATTTTAGGGAGCAACCTAATATAGATTCTAGTATAATTTTAGTGATTCCTAAAAATGTTATGCTTAATATATTAGAAAAAAATACTAATTGGTATAAAGTAGTGTATGATAAAAAAGAAGGATATGTAAATGAAGATTATGTAAGAATAATTACAGATGAAGAAAAAAAGCAATTTTTATCTAAAGAGGATTATGAAAATATGTTTGCAAAAGTTTGCGTTAATGGTACTTTAAATATACGTGATAGTGCAAATAAAGAGGCAAAAATTTTAACAAATGTTAAGGCAAATAGTGTATTAAAGGTTATATCTAAGATGCAAAATGGATGGTATAAAGTTGAGGGAAATGGAATAATTGGATATGTTAGTGGTGAATATATAAAATTACTATCTAAAGAAGAGTACGCTTCTTATTCATCTAAAGAAAATAATTTATTAGATGTATCTGAAAATATAATTGCAAAATATACTTCAACTAGCACATATAATAAAAACAGTAGATATAATATGCACTTAGCATCAGATTATATTAATAATACCATTGTAGCTCCAGGAGAGACTTATTCACATTTACGTGCTGTACATCCAGAGGGAGAGGAAAATAAGTATGTTGAGTCTACTATATTTGTAAGTGGTGGAAAAACAGCACAAGCTTCAGGTGGAGGAATTTGTCAGACATCTAGCACGTTATATGCGGCTATTGTGTCTTCTGAAGAAAAGGGAATAAGGACAGGTCTTAATGTTACAGCTCAAGCTCCACATTCGGGAAAAGTAAACTATGTTCCAAGAAAATATGAAGCTACTGTTAGTTCGGGAGTGCAAGATTTTTGCTTTAGAAACTGTAATTCATATAGTATAAAAATATCTACAGTTTATGATTATAATACTTTAACTATAACAATATATAAGACATAGACTAACTAAATCTAGCCTGTTTGTAAGCTAATAAAAAAATACACCATAAAAGGTGTATTTTTTTAATTCGAACCGTAATAAGAAATATCAGATTTATTGAAAGTTTTTAGCTCACTGTCAAGTCCAAAAAAATCAATTACATGAACAGTAATAGTTAAGCTACTATCTTTCATTTTGCTTCTTAGTTCATAATAGTGTTCTTTTACATATATAGTCGGTCCGCTCTTTAATTCAATATAAGAATTACCAAATATAAAGTCCATATTACTCACTCCTTTAATTATAAATTTATTAAATCTCATTTTCTTTGATAACATTATATAATATAAAGTAATAAAACACAATATATATTAAAATTATAAAGTACTAATATTTACATTATTTTTAAATAAAAAATATATAAAGGTGTTGCAAAATCTTTTTCTTTTATATATAATCATGTTAGGTTGATTTTTTAATTAACCTAAAGCAAAAGATAAAATCATAGGAGGTAGAAAATGGATATATTAAAAATTTCAGCAAAATCTAGCCCTAATTCTGTAGCAGGAGCTATAGCAGGTCTTGTTAAAGAAAATGGAAGAGCAGAAATGCAAGCAATTGGAGCAGGGGCTATAAATCAAGCAGTAAAGGCAGTAGCAATCGCAAGAGGATTCGTTGCACCAACAGGAGTAGAACTAGTATGTTCTCCAGCATTTACGGAGGTAAAAATAGATAACGAAGATAAGACAGGAATTAAATTCGTTGTTGAGCCAAAAGTTTAATAAAAATTAAAATTAAAAAATATGAACTCAAAAAGATAAAAAACTATCTTTTTGAGTCTTTTTATGATATAATTGGGCAAGATATTATTAAGAGTTAAGAAAAGTAGGTGTGATATTTTGTGTGCTAA
>CALWOC010000015.1 GCA_944383015.1 uncultured Clostridia bacterium | reverse complement strand
AATAAGGGCTTCGGCTCTTATTCTTTTTATTATTTATACAATAATTAATCTTTAGTGTCAACAATTATTAAAAAAAATTCACAAATGTAATATTTTTGTAATACAATTGTAACATTTCTTTATGTAAATGTCAATTTATGCTATCATTATATTTCATTTTATTAAAATTGTCAACAAAAAAGTTTCTCCATTTTTGACTTAAAATCGACCTCTTAAAATCGATTCTAAGCCATTTTATTTTTAAGGTAATATACTTTTATGTCTTAGTTTTTACTATATTTTCAACTTTTGCCCTGGATAAATTAAGTTTGCATTTTCTATATTATTATCTTTAACAATTTTACTTACTGTTGTATTATATTTCTCTGCAATCTCACTTAAAGTGTCTCCAGATTTTACTGTATATGTTTTAGAATTTTTAGATTCTAAAAGTTCATTAACTTTATCTTGCACCTTGTTATAATCATATCCTGCTTTTTCTAGTTTATTTTTTCTCTCTGTACCATTTCCCCATTTACCTTCTATTACTTCTCTTGCTAAGGTTTCAATTGATTTTTTAGGAATAGATAAAATGCTATTTACTTTATCTTGTACTTTGTCGTAATCGTAGCCTGCTTCTTCTAATCTCTTTTTTCTATCTTCTCCGTTCCCCCACTTGCCATCAATTACCTCTTGTGCTAACTCATCTATTGTTTTATTTTCTGGTTTGTTATCAGTATTTTTAATTATACTTTCATTATATAAATAGTTCATATCTACATTTCCAGAAATTCCATCTACTTTTCCTGAAGAACTATATTGCCATATATCATATTCTCCTTCATATTCACATTCTTTATAATATTGTGCTACCCATACTGATATATTTGAATTAAAGTTTTTTGGTTCAAGATAATTTTCAAACCAATTTAAATTTGCATAAACTCCTGCTTCATAACCTGCATTTGTTAATATTTTCGCAAATTCATTACATTGATTAGTTAAGGCTGCTTTTCCTTCTGATACTATTGTTTTATCTTCCATATCCAAATAAACTGGTAGATTTAAAGCACGTTTATTTAATACTTCTAAAACCCAATTAGCTCCTTTTTTCAATGCCTCTATACTATTGCAATAATTATATACATATACTCCTATAGGTATATTATTTTTTATACATTCATTGTAATTCTTCTCAAAAGTTGATTCTATAGAGTTTTCATCTTCATCATAGATAGTACCTAATTTAATTATTGCAAACTTTACACCATCATTTTTTACTTTCTTCCAGTCAATATTGCCCTGGTATCCGCTTACGTCAATTCCTTTTAACATTATTCTTCACTTTCCTTTCTTGTAAAATAATAAGTTATAATTGCTGAAGCAATCGCCATAAATGCTTCAATACTAACAATATTTTTAAATGTTAATATGCAAGTTGTAATTATTACTGTTAAACTTAATATAGTCTTTACTTTAAATAAATTTGCTATATTTAATAAAAATTTTTCTAATGCTTTACTCATACTTTCACCTCTTTCATTTTATAACTTTTGTTGGTATCTCTAGCAATTCATTCATCAATTTTTTTACTGCTCCATTTCCACCTAAATTTTCATACTGTTTAAACATTTCCTCTAAATTTTCTCTATCTAAGATAGAAATTTCGCCTTTTATTTCATACTCTCTATACCTTCTAATTAATTCATTTCTAAGCAAAGCTTGAACTCCTGCTTCTATAGCCATATCTCTTTTTTTGTTTTTCTTTAATTTGGTTGATATAAAACCTACCACGCCTCCCAAGATTGTTGGTACTAAATAGCTAACTATCATTTGAAAAATATCCATCTCTACTCCTCCACCCAAATTTCTGTTACTGTCCTACTAGAACTGTCTTTTGTAATTCCTGAAGAACTTATCGTCCATTTCTCAATGTTCTCAACTAATAATTGTGTTGAAACCGTTCTTATCTCTAGTGATATTGAAAAAATATCTAAAGAACCATTACTTGAATTAGAAAATGTTCCTGTTAAAAAATCTTTTCCTTTTTGAAGTGGAATATATTTATCAAAATCTGAAAGTTTTATCAAAAAATTAGAACATTGTCTTAAATCAGCATTAGTGTTTATAGTTGATCCAATTGAAACTTCTCCACTAAAAGCTTGTCTAAATACTCTCCTTGAATGCAACTTTTCTACATTAATAAATTCAGAAAAATTGTTATTTTCTTTTATGAAAAACTTGTCTTCTACATAATCTGCATATTCTCCCTCCTCTTCTGAAATCATAATATTATTAAATACAACGTTTCCAGATCCGCCTGTTCCAAATTGTCCTGTAAGTGAAAGTCCCCAATATTCGTTGTTACCAGAATTAAAACTTATTGAAAAATCTCCTAATTCTGAGAGTTGTGTATTAGTTATAATTTGTAAATCATCAAAATTTTTATTATATCCCAAAACTGTTACATATGCAAAATTTTTATAGCCAGAAATTTGATTTATAGCAATAACTTTTCCAGTCATAATATAATCTGTATTCTTTTTAAGTAAAAGTTGAGATTGTTTTGAATAACTTTCTGCAAGATTTTGATATGTAATTATTGATCCATCATCTTGTAATTCTATGTTGCCAGTTCCACCAGATCCAAAATTAAATGGTGAATACTTGTTAAACCTGTTCTTTCCTCGCTGGATCCATAATCTTTCACTAGTATCTGGAATATCTTTTGAAATCTTAGTTACTGATTTCTCAATATTATCTTGCATTTTATTCATAGCATAACTAGATAATGGTGTATTTCCTTGATATTGTGCAGGACTTACTTCATATTCTTGTTCATTAATTGTTACAGTAGCATTTTTAGTTTTTACTCCATCTTCAAACGTTAATTTATCCATTTGTAACCTCCTTTAATTTATTTTTCAAATCCTCTATTTCCTGTTGTTGTTCTTGTATTGCTTTCCATAATATTCCTGCCATACTATATATTCCTATAGCTTGTCCCTCTTTAGAGATTACTTCATTAGGTGTCTTATAATTTTCTCCTATTATAAAACCTATCATCTTTTTATCTGTATCCTTATCAGATTTTAGGTTGTATTCGTATATATCTGAATTTTTTATAATTTCTATTGCATTCTTATTAAATTTTTCTATGTTCTTTTTTATACTTTCTAATGAAGTTTGAGTAAGTTTTGGAGTAGTTATTCCTGTAGATGAAACTTTAGTATATGAACTTTCAGGATTACTATCAATATTATTAGTTAAAATTATGTTTACATCAGGAGTTTCACTCATGTCAATTGCAAAAGATTTTTTCCCTCTATATATGTGCATTCCTGCAGGTGTAATATATGCTTTTCCATTACTATTTTCTACAGAAAACCTTGATTCATCATCATCAGAAGCTCTAGTTATATTGATATTACCATTAAAATTTCCATTTTTACAACTCATATTACCTTTTGTGTCTATTTTAAAGTTGCCATTGGCAGAAACAGCACCGTTTATATTTATTTTATCGGCTTGAATTACCGCTTCACTACTATTATCTTCGTTTATTCTTAGGGCAATATTAGCCCCTGTTAGTTCCTCATCATCAACTTTTTTTGAAAGTTCTAAATTAATCTCGTTTGCTTTTACATTAATTGCAGCATTCATTTCTTCTGTAGTAGAATATCCCTCTAGTTTTTGATTTACTGATAATTCTATACTTTGTGCCGTTTGATTTATTACACTATTCATTTCATTTTTGGTCGCATATATATCAGTAAAATTATTTTTTATTATATATTCTGCATAGAATTTATTTCCTTGCATGTCTATTAAATATATGTAGTTATCACCTTCAAAAAGTTCAATATTTACCTCTTCCAATTCTTCTATAACAGGCTCTTCTAATACTGATAAAACCCCAAAATCACTTATACTAAGTCTTCTAGTAACATAGGTTCTATCCATTTCTATATTTAAACTATCATATACATTCCCCTTAACTCTTAGTTCTTCTATGTCTATTACATATTCTTTTTTCTCGTCTGATGGGTTTGTCATTGGTTGTTTGTCTACTATGATTTTATATTGCATTAAATCACCTCCTGATTAGGATATAAATTTTCTGATGGATACAAGTCTTCTCCAGGATACAATATCGATTCGTAAGTTTTATTTCCTCTTATTTCTAATTCAAGTATTTCTGCTTCTCCTGCTTCTTCTAAATATATTTCTGTTATTCCTTCAACTTCTCTCTTATAAATTGCAGTATCCTTTACGGTTTGTTTTATACTATCTACGTCTTGCTCTACTTGCGTTAGTTTGTTTTCAAATTCTCCTTGATTTTCTATAATTCCTGTTATGGTCTGCTCTTGTTTATTTACTATAATTTCAGTTCTCTTTGCTATTTGTTCAGCACTTGCAACATTTTGATAAGCTACTGTTGCTTTTGTTACAGATGGTGCTGACATTTTTGTTTCTAGACCATTTGGACTTTTATGATAAAATCTAAATAAAAAGCTATTATAAGCATTGCCTTCAAAATCTACTATTTGAATATTATCTAGCGTTTCCAAATAAGGTAATCCTTGCCCTGTCATTTCATATGCTTTATACTCAAAACCTTTTACAGCATTAAAAATAGCAGTTATTAACTGCTGTCTTTTTGCTTCTGTGTAAGCAAATGGATTATCATTTATTATTAAGCTATTTTCTCCATGAAGCAATATACTTTGTTCGTCTTTCATTACTACATTTTCGCCCTCAACATCTGACATACCTAAACTAACCGAATTGATTGGTTGCGTTGCTCTTTTTATTTCCGCTTCTGAGTAATCTGATAAATTGAATACTTTTCTCACTGTTCCTGTTGTTTTAGGAGTTATAAAGTAGAGCTTATCATCATTTTTGATTTTTGCTACTGTTCCACTTATTTGGGCAATTGCACTTATTACTTGTCTTATTAAAGTGCCTTGCTCAAATTGATTACTATCTACTATAAATGTTACGTTTGGAAAATCTGTTGTAGCCAATGTTATGCCTGCTTTATTGCAAGCCTCTTGTGCTACCTGTCCTAATGTTATATTGTTATTTGAATACTGTAAATCACTTGTGTATTCTATATTTGTTTTTAACATATAATCCATTGCATTTACTTTATTTATATTAGTCGTATCGTTTGGTTCTACATCTTGCGTTATAAAAGTACCTAAATCAATCCATTCTATTCCTACACTTGTTTTTACTCCTGTTAGGTATTTAAACTCTTTTCCTTCTAGATTAATGTTATTTTCTATTTCAAAACTTAATAGTTTTGCTATTGCAGTTCCAAATACATTACCTTCGTTATAGCAGTCGTCGTCAAATTCTACATTGCTTATTACATATTCTTGATTATCTAAAATTATTTTATCGTATTGTACTGTGCTTTCTTCGTATGCCTGTTTTATGGTATCTGTTACATTTATCATGTAGACACCTCCCCACATTGTTTAAGCTCTACTTCAAATTCATCATATCTGTGATTTTTTGTAATAGACAATATAGACATTTCAGGAAATATTACGAAGAATTTTTTGCTAAGCATTTTTTGTTGCTTAGGAGAAAAATAAGAATATACATCTTCATTCTGCGAAAAATGAGATATGTATTCTTTATATGTATCTTTATCTAATTGACTGAATGTAATTTTTATATTAGTTTTTGGCATTTTTCCATAATTTCTTCTAATTGATCCATCTGCCATCGTTACTTCGCTAAGTATATCTGGCTCGTCTTCTGTTATGTTATAGCCTTCACTTAATATGTTTTTAAATTCAAAATCACTATGTTTTAATAAAACCATTGTTTCCTCCTAATAACTATACTGTAACTTCATTCTTGCATTTACTTTATTTGTTTCTCTTGCAATTACTTTACTGTCTAGTCTTGTTGTATTGTTCACTACTATTTCTTTGTTATCATCAATGCTTTGTAATGTAGCTTGTCTATTATCTTCATTTTGGACCTTAATTTGTTGTGAATTTGTTAAATCCGCTGTCATTTTTGCATTCTCATGTTCAACTGCTTTTCTCATTTCTTTATAAACAGTGTCTAAACTTTCATCAAATCCCTTTCCAATTCCTTCTCCTAACATAACACCAATTTCATCTTCAAAAACTTTCGATGGAGAATGAATGCCAAAAAATGATTTAATGTTATTCAATAAGTCATTACACCAACCAGATACTTTGTTCCAAAGCCAGCTGGCAGCATTTTTAATACCATTCCACAAACCCTGAACTAATTCAAGTCCAGCTTTTGCCATATCTGTTACTTTATTTATAAGTCCTTCAAAAATTGTACCTTTAAAAAATTCTTTTATTTTTGACAGCATTTTATTCCAATAACTAAATAATCCTTCAATCAAAGATTGTACCAATTTAACAGCTACTTGAGGAATCTTAACAACAATAAGTTCTATTAATTTAGTAGCAATTTTTACAATCAATTCTGGCAATCTAGCAATTAAATCAGGTAAGGCATTAAAGATCCCCTCAATTAAAGCAATAATCAGTTCTATGCCTGCATCAATAATCATATCTATATTATCTAATAATGTTTCTACTAAAGTTATAATACAGTTAATTGCCATTGGAATTAACTCAGGCAACATTTGTGCTATTCCTTTTATTAATTCTGTTAGCATAGTAATTCCCATTTGTAGTATCTGTGGTAGCATTTCAAAAAATGCTTGAAGTAGTGTTTGAATAACTGTAATACCAGATTGTATTATTTGAGGTAAATTATTTTGTATTCCTGTAATAAGACTTTGAACTATTTTAACACCAATATCTACAATCTGTGGCATTGCTTCTGATATTTTTAACGAAAGGTTTCCTAGTACTTCTCCTAATTTTTCTGCAAATCCTTCTATTCCTTCTGTTTCAAATGCCTGTTGCAAACTACTTACTGTTTCATTTAAAAGTGGTAATATTTCACCACTTAAAGTACTACTAAGTCCTTCTGACAATGTTCCAAGTAATTGACTTGCATTATCCTTTAGTGTTGACAACTGTCCATTGATTGTTTGTGATTGCTTTTCCATTGATTGAAAGTATTTTCCACCCGCACTAGTAGAACGTTCCATTGATGCAGTAATCTCATCAATTGATATAGTCCCTTTGCTTATCCTGTCATATAGACTAGCCATACTTTCACCAGTTGTTTTTGAAATTTCTTGAAGTGGATTAAAACCTGCCTCAATCATTTGTTTTATATCTTCAAGCGAAACCTTCCCAGCAGAACTCATTTGTCCGTATGCCATAGCTATTCTATTCATTTTGTCTGCTGAACCTTGAGAAATGTCGCCAAGCATTTGCATTTTAGATATCGCATCATCTGCTGTTAGTCCATAATTCATTAATAGCTGTGTAGTTTCTGCTAAGTCTGTCATTTCAAAAGGTGTTTCTGCACCTAATTTTTTTAGTTTTTCTACTACTTCTGTTGCTTTTTCTGCACTTCCAGTCATTACTTCAAATGAAGTAGTGTATTGTTCTATTGTTGCATTATATTTAGTTCCTGCTGTAACTCCTGCTATAAGTGCAGATGTTACAGCTCCTACTGCCACAGCTGTACCTTGAAGTGCAGTTTTGGCTACATTTCCTATTTTTGAAAAACTTCCTTTTAGTTTACTTATTCCTTTTTCTACACCATTTGTATTTAAGTTACTATCAATTATAACTGAACCATCTGACATAGTTTTTTCCTTTCTAGTCAGGCTCATAGGCTCAGTTTAAAGACTTATTATTTATTTTTATTTCTATTTCTTGTCCACATTTTTTGCATAATAAAAAGACGCCTTTTGAACAAGCATCTTTTTCATATTTTATAAGTTTTTTATTGCAATTAGGACATTTATACCATGTTTTCATATTTCCTTTCTAATATAAAAAGAGTTAAACTACACCTGTTTAACTCAAAAAATTTTTAATAATTTTATTACTAAGTAATAATATATAGTTATTACTGCAAAACCTCCTAGTATTCCAGTTATAAACCTTCTTGTATTATTTGATTTTAAAATTTTTACATATTGAATAAGCCAATCAAATCCCATAATTAAAAGAAATAATATAGCCGTAATCAAACTTACTTTTATATTAAATATTAACAATATTATACAAATAATTTGACCTACTGCTACTCCTGTGCATCTTGCACAGAGTGGAAAAATATATCCTTTTATTTTGAAACATCTTTCTGGGATTTGATGACAGCCACTTACTTCTCCAATTTTATTAAAAGCCTTTAAAAACGGAAACCACAATTTTGACATACTCTTACTACCTCAGTTTGTGTTGTTGTTTTACTTTTTCCTTTTCCCATTCCGCATAATCCACATAGTACACCAATCCAACCAAAAAGAATAAAACCTAAGCATGATTTTCCAGTTCCAAATCCTTTTGTTTTTCCTTCAGTGCTAGTAGTAGTGATTGGAGTAAAAACTATATTTCCGCTTCCGCAGTTAGGGCATTTAACGCTATTATTAGCAGTTTGTACGTTTGATATTAATCGTGATCCACATTTATTACAGAATTTTTGTCCATTTTCCACTTGGCTTCCACATTTATTACAAAACATATATAATATTATCCTCCTCTTATTTTACTAAAAAGAGTATAATACAATATTCGTCATTTTTCAACTATTTTGTTAAATTTTATGAAAATGCTTCTGCAAAATCATTTTCTTTTTGCTCTTCTGTTCGCATATCAGGGAGTGCATATAGTTTTTTCATTTTTTCATAATGCTTTTTCATGTCTTTATCTTTTATTTTAGATGTATTCATGCTTCTATATCCCATAATTTTAGAAAATTGTGTTTTTTCATTTAAGCTACTAAACAATGCTCTAAATTTCCACCAATGTAAATATTTAATGCTGTTCAAGTCTATATTGTATTGTTCTAAAAAGGCACTATATATGTATTCTGCATCAAATTCATAGCTATAAATTTGCTTTTCTTTACTGTTATCTTTTTTTACTTTTTCGTCGACATTTTTTCTTTCTATTTTTCCACCTTTATAAAACCATAGTAAGTCATCTACTGCAACTTGAATATCATTAATCTGGCTAGTATCGTAGTAATATAAATTGAGTGCAAGCATTAATTTATCTCTTTCTTTAACGGAATTATCTTGCATTAATAATTCAAATTTTATACTTTCTCTAAAATCAGATCGTATTTTTAAGCCACTAGGAGTTATATTAGGCAATTTATTTAATAACAAGTTATAATACATTATTTTTTACCTTTGAATTTGTTATATCTTCTTTGTTCACGATTTGGCATATATTTTGAACGATATTCTATATTGTCATACATATTTTTAAATCCTTCTGATTGTTTTACTTTTTCATGAACAATATCCGTAAAAATATCCATGTGTTCTTTTAAATCTTTTTTACCTTTGAATAATTTTTCTGATGTTTTTTCGCCAAAAACTCCATCAAAGAACTCCTCTATAATCTTACACTCTGCTCTAATGGCATCTGAGATGTTCATTTCTTTTTTGTTATAGCTTTCTGCTTTTTCTTTTACTTTTTTAGCTTCATTTTCAAATCTTTCTAAGTCATCAGCATCAGTAAAACTAAAATCTACTTCTATATCTTTTAATTTCATAATTTCCTCCATAAAATTAGAGTAGAGGCTTAAGCTGCCTCTACTAATTCAACTTCTTTTAATACTGCTTTATTTGTTACTGTTACAGACACAGTACTTTGTGTTGTGTAACCTTCTTTTTCTACAGTTATATTACTATAAGTTTCTGCATCAAGCAATACTACTGCAATACCTGTTGCATCTGTTAAATATGATACACCATCAACTGTAATTTTTGCTCCTTCAATAGCAGTTTCGTCTGTACTATTTTTTACTACAAAGCTAACAGGATATTCTGCAACTTCTTGTTGTGCAACAAATGTAGCTTTTGTATTGTTTTCACTCATTGTTGCTACACCAATAGTCATATTGCTATTTTTTCTAAATGCTCCAGAATAAGTATATGCTTCTGTTGCATCTCCTTCTGTATCTGGTACAACAGAATATGTTCTTAATCTTGCTTCATATCCACTTCCAACAGGTTTGCTAAAATCTACTTGTAAGATTTTTACCAAGGCATCATTTCCTGTTAATTCGTTGTCTGTTATATTTACTAGTTTTTGATGCACTAAATTACCTTTGTATAAGTCAAATGCGTATGAAATTTCTTCCGAATAACCTGTTACATCTGTTACTTCTCCATCTTCGTCTACATAGGTTCTAGAATATTCCGTTGGATTTTTAGATTTAGAAATCTCAGTAAACTTAGTCATTCTTAAAAAATTAGCAATAGATGTCGTAGAAACATCCATAAAAGCAACTTTGCCACTTCTTTTTACTAATTGTTCTGTATTAGACATTTTGTTTCCTCCTTATATAAAAAATAGAGCCCTTTTAAAAAGGCTCTGTATAAGCAACTTGCATTGGAATTGTATATATAGCTGTATTTTCTGCTGTTTGAGATATTGTTCCTCTACCTAAACATTTAATCCAGTCTACATTCTCAATTTTAGGCAAGTTTCCTGTTTTATTTTGTTCATATATCCATTTAAAAAAATTATCACAAAATTTTGAATTTTTGATATTCTCTAAAACACTAAAACTAGCTTGAATCGAAAAATCAAATAGTATTTGTAGTCTTCTTCCACCATCTCGAAAATAGTTTAAAACAGGCTCTGCTGGCGTCTCATCTACACTATACGACTGTGGCTTATCTTTTATGTAATCAATATTCACTTTTCCATCTTTTAATAGTGGACAAGTTTCTATAAATTCACTTATTAATTCCATATTTGATTTTTCTTCCATTTTATCCTCCATTTTATCCTCCATTTTTGATAAAGTCTTCTAAATCTTTCACTATATCATTTCTCCTTCTTTGCAACATTCTTTTATGCCAATGATCTCCTGTTCCAGATGTATGATATTTTAATTTCTTTGAAGTATAGTGTTTCTTTTCGCCCTTCTTAGCCCAACTAGAGCCATTTTTAGCAAGCATAAGTTTTCCTGTAAATTGATAATGTGCATGAGGACCTTTATATTTAATTGAATAATTGTTTGGGTAAGTTTTTAATCTTGCTATAGAACCTTTAGCTCCTCCTGGAATGAATGGCGACATTAAACGGTCCGAAGTATCCCTTAAACGTCTTATTACTCTACCATCTCTATCTAAACCATGGTCCTTTAATATTTTATTAGTACTATTCATTTTAACTTTTACATTAAAATTAAATCCGCTTTTAGACATTATTCAGATACTCCAATCTTATAGTGCGGAAGTCCACCTTTTCTATTATCATCTACACTCACTACTTTAAAGACTTGATATTTTGCTTGTAGATTAGATAAATCAAATTCATCTTCTACAATACCTTCTACTACATAATCATTGCTAGAAACATCTAACTTATCTGTAGTAGGAATTGTTATTGAACCTGTACTTCCTTCTTGAATACCTTTATCTATCTTGTTAGTTTTCTTGTTATGTCGAAAATATACTTTTGGTAAATTTTTTCCATCATAATGTTGTATTGCAAAATTCTCGTCATCTGTAGTATGATAAACTGTTATTTGATGTATAAAGAATCTATCGTTCATAATTAACACACTCCACAGTACAATAGTGGATTTCCATCAGTTCCGATTACATTCCACAATTGTTCTTGCAATACTGTATATTTTTTGTTAGCGTAATCTTGCTTTATTTCTTCTGGTGTAGAATAACTTTCACTCCAACCTTCAATATTTTGTGATTTTAAATTTCCTATTTTAGATAATTTGTCATTTTCTTCATTAACTAAATCAATAATTAAGCAAGTAGCATATTGCACTTGCTCTGGAATATTGTCTATATCAATTCTTCCATGAGTATTATAGTTAATATAACTACTTGCTTGTATTACTAGATTATTAAAATTGTCAGGTATGCTGTCTTTACCTAACAACTTTTTATAATCTTCCTCTGTTATGTATTTAAGCATACCTTGTCCTCCTATTCTGCAGCAGCTGCTACACTTATTGTTGCATGGTTTGCAAATGTTTTGCCTTTACTGTCAGTTACTTTTACATTGATTTTATAATCTTTTTGCGTTAAAGGTGTTGTATTTACTTTTACATTAGAGCCATCTATTTTAAAAGAAGCATTATCTACTCCATTTGTTTCATCAGCTTCTAAATTATATGTAAATGGACTTGTACCACCTGTTGTAGACAATATAGCAACCACTGCATCAGCATTTACATTTGCATTTCCTTCTTGTAAGCCTCCTGTTGGTGTTATTGTTAGTCCTGTTATTTCAGGGTCTATTCCGATTTTTTTTTTAAGTTAATAACAACATTTTCTGTTTTTGCACTTGTAGCAACTTCGACAGAGCCAATAACATCTCTTTTCATTTCTTCTGCTGTTACTCTATATAAGCCAGTAGAATTTTTATTTGCTTTAAATACTGCATTACCACTAGTGTCTGTTAGCTTGATTTGTCCATTGAAGTTTACTTTTGCCCCTACTACATTTGTTGTATCTTGATCTTTTACATTGATTGTTACATCTACTCTTCCTTCTGAATAAGTACCAGGTAATACAACTGCAAAAGGAAATCTAACTGACTCATCTGGTTGTAATGAGTTTATTGGATTTGGAATTTCCCAACCTAATCTCATAACAACTCTTAGTGCCACCATGTCATCTTGTGCTAAGTTGTATACAATCTCTCCTGTTGATGGATCTTGAATTACAGCTTGATCTAAAACTTTAAATGTAATATCTTGTCTTATTGAATAAACAGCCTGACTAAAGTCTCCAACAATCAATTGTGCTAAGGTTTTATTCCATGCTCCATTATCAATATAAGCTTTATTTAAGCTATCAATTTCTGTGCCTTTGATTGGTTGTCCAGTTGTATCTAACATCATTCTAAATTTGCCTTTTAAATCAACTCCACCAACAGCACCATTTACGTTGTATCCACTTTCTTCAACTTTAACCATTGCATCATTTATTGCTTCATATAAAGTCTTTTCTCCTGGTGTTATTGAAGCTCCCGCATTTAATACAGATGTTAATAAATCAGATCTAAATCCAGTTGGCTTGTCTACTCCTGTAAATACTGCCTGATCAAACTTTTTACCCATTGCCTCTTCAATTCTTGGTCTTACATCAGCCCAAATATCATAATCTGCATCATCTAAAACGGCTTCTGGTATAGGAACTATAACAGCCATTTCTTCAGCTACTATATATTTTTTATCCCATGCCATCTTAGTAAGTTTTTTTCTTGCATTATCACTATTTTGCCAATAAACTAATGGTAAAGAGTCCAATACTCTCATTTTAGTTTTGTTAGATGTCATGTTTGGTAATCTTCTAAACATAGACATTGCCTTTGATTGTTTTATTGTTCCTTCAATTATTTCTCTTGATACTTGTTCATCAATAAGTACCTCTGCATCAGTTCTTGAAATCATTTGTCCTGGCATAATAAATTCCTCCTTTAAAATAAAAAAAATAAGACTAGCTTGTGCTAATCTCTAACAGAACGGATTAAATCGTTCATAGTTTTGTTTGTTTCTTCTTGATTTGTTTGTTCTTTTCCATCTAAACTTAAACTAGAACCTACTTTTTTTCTTACTATTGTAGTTTCTGCATTAAATTGTGGATTTTTTGCTTTATAAGCTTTTAGTGCAGTATCAAAATCCATAGTATCTGATACTTGACCTAAAACTTCACTAGCAACAAATCTAGCAAATTCTGGTTTTATTCCTGCACTTGCTACTTTTGTTGTTGCATCTAAGATAGAATATTTACTATTTAGTTCTTCATACTTAGATTTATAATCATCTCTTTCAGTCGTGATGTTCTTTAGTTTTGCATTAATTCCATCATCTCCTTGAATTGATGCTTCTAAATCTTCATATTTCTTTTTGTAATCTAAATTTTTTGCTTTCTTTAAATCATCATCATATTTATTCTTAGCCACATATCCTCCTGCAGAAAGATTAGCTAATTTCATTCCTTTGCTTTCAATTGCTTTTGTGAAATCATTATATGATAATGAATTTTCCCCAAATAATTCTTTTAGTTCTTCTTCCATCTTTGTTTCCTTTCCTACACAGATTTAATTTAAATGACAGTTCACTCTGTCTATTGTGTAATTTGCATTTATATCTCCGCAAATTAGAGTTATTTAGTTTCTTTAATCGTCTAACTATAAAGACAAAATGTTAAAA
>CALWOC010000014.1 GCA_944383015.1 uncultured Clostridia bacterium | reverse complement strand
TCAGCTGTTCTTAAAAATGGTCTTGTTGTTTTTTCCCATCTTACAACATTTGCCCATTGATTATATTTAAAAGGCAAATCTCTATATGAATTCAACCATTTTGAATACATTGTACAAATAATAGTCTCAGATGTAGGTCTTATACATAATCTCTCTTCAAGCTCTTTTTCTCCACCATGTGTAACCCAAGCAACTTCAGGAGCAAACCCTTCAACATGCTCTTTTTCTTTATTTAGCATTGACTCTGGTATAAGTAATGGGAAATAGCAGTTTTTATGCCCTAGTTCTTTAAATTTTTTATCTAATATCTTTTGTATATTTTCCCATATTCCATATCCATATGGTCTCATTACCATAAAGCCTTTTACTGGTGCATAGTCTACAAGTTCTGCCTTTAAAATTATATCTGTATACCACTTAGCAAAATCATCTTCCATTTTTGTTAGCTCTTTTACAAATTCTTTATTTTCCATTTATCATCAAATCCTTCCATTTAAATACTTTCTAGACTTATCCTTCCAATCTTGCCTGCTTTTAATTCATCTAAAAATATTTTTGATGCTTTCATTGTATCAACATTTCCTCCAGATATTAAACATCCTCTTTTTCTTCCAATCATCTCAAGTACATCGTAAGAATCTAAAGATTCAATATCTTCTTGACTCAATTTATATTTTTCTAAAAACATATTTTTGTATTTTTCTTTTTCTAAAAGCATCTCAATACCTATACAAGCAATACCTTCAATATCTAGTACATCTTGTTTTATATTTCCTGTTAAAGCAAGTTTTTCCCCTGCATTATTTTCATCTAATCTCGGCCACAAAAGGCCGGGTGTATCTAAAAGATCAATATTTGATGCAACTCTTATCCATTGTTTTCTTACTGTAACACCAGGTTTATTTGATACTTCAGCTGCATTTCTTTTTGCTATTTTATTGATAATAGTTGATTTACCTACATTTGGTATGCCAGCTATTAAAACTCTATAAATAGGATTATACTCTAAATCTATACTTTCTTTTTTATTTTTATATACAATATCTCCTTTTTTTGTTATTTCATCTATTATCTTCTTAATATCACTAGGAATAGATGAATCTACTGCAAGTGCTGTTATACCTTTTTCTTCAAAGTACTTTATCCATTTTTTAGTTTCATCATAATCTGCAAGATCTGATTTATTTAAAACTACTATTCTTTGCTTTTCTTTAGCAATGTCATCTACTATTGGGTTTCTACTTGATATTGGAATTCTTGCATCTAAAACTTCTACCACTATATCAATTAGCTTTATAACTGATTTAATATCATTTTGAGCTTTAACCATATGACCTGGATAATAATTTATATTCATCTTCTTCCCACCTTTCTTTTGTAATATATATTTAAACTCCCAGGGAAAGTTTAGTTACACTGGGAGCTTACTATATATACTACTAAATATTATTGTTCAATTTTTTCTTTAGTTTTAGCAGCTTTACCTACTCTATCTCTTAAGTAGTATAATTTAGCACGTCTAACTTTACCAACTCTTTTAACTTCGATTTTTGCAATTCTTGGAGAATGAGTTGGGAATGTTTTTTCTACACCAACACCATAAGATATTTTTCTTACTGTGAAAGTTTCGTTTAAACCACTATTTTGACGTTTTATAACTGTACCTGTGAATACTTGGATTCTTTCTTTGTTTCCTTCTTTTATTTTTATGTGTACATCTACTGTATCACCAACTTTAAAAGGTACTATATCTTCCTTTTTGTATTCAGCTTCTATTGCATTTATTATATCCATTACTAATTTCCCTCCTTTTTGGAATTATTTTTTTCTTTATTATATTTATCTATAAGATCAGGTCTAAATTTCTTAGTAATCCTAATAGATTCCATTTTTCTATAGTCTGCTATATTTTTATGGTGCCCAGAAATCAAGACATCTGGTACTTTTCTTCCACGAAAATCATAAGGTTTTGTATATTGTGGATACTCAAGTAAATTGTTTGTATGAGATTCTTCAACAAGTGAATCTTCTGTTATTGCACCAGGAAGTAAACGTATAACGCTATCCATTAATACTTGACAAGCAAGCTCACCACCAGTTAATACATAATCTCCAATTGATATTTCTTTTATATTATATTCTTCTATTACTCTTTCATCAATTCCTTCATAATGTCCACATATAATTATATAGTTTGAATTAGATAATGAAATTTGCTTTGAAATACTATAATTTAGTACTTTACCTCTTGGTGACATGTATATAATTTCTATATTCTTATTTTCACAAGAGAGCTTTTCTATAGAATAATCTATAGCAGCACTTAGTGGTTGTGCAGATATTATCATACCACTTCCTCCACCATATGGTGGAAAATCTACTCTATTATGTTTATCTTCTGTAAAATCTCTAATATCCACAACGTCAATAGATACTATATTTTTGTCTATTGCTCGTTTTATTATACTAGTATTCACAAAAGCTTCAAACATTTCTTTAAAAAGTGTTAACACAATAAATTTCATATTATATTAATCCTTCCATTAATTCAACATAGATTTTTCTTGCTTTTATATCCACTTTTTTTATGACTTGCTTTATAGCAGGTAAATATACTTTTTTATTATCAGTTGTAGCTATCTCATATACATCATTTGCCCCAGTATTAAAAATATAATCTAATCTTCCTATCAAGTTATCGTTTCTAATATCTATAACATCAAGGCCAATTAAATCTTTAACATAATAACTGTCTTCTTCTAATGTATCTAAATCTTCTTCTGAAATATAAATATATTTATTTCTAAGCATTTCTGCTTTTTCAACCGAATCAATAGTTGAAATTTTTGCAAGAATCATTCCTTTTTGAATTCTACAAGTAACATCATATGATTTACTCATCTGCTCATCTAAATATATTCTTTTTAATTTCTTTGCAAGATTATCTACATCATCAGTATATGGATAAACTTTAACTTCACCTTTTATTCCATGTACATTTACTATCTGTCCAATTAAAACACTTTGCATTAAGCGTTCTCCTTTATTTCTTCAACATCGACAGAAACTTTTTTTGATTCTTTTCCAGCATAGGCATATATAATTTCTCTAATAGAACGAATTATTCTCCCTTCTTTACCAATTATTCTACCCATATCTGTCTTTGCTACTTTTAGCTTTAAAGTTATCTTTCCTTCGTTTTCAACTTCAGAAATCTCAACTTTTTCTGGATAAGCAACAAGATTTTTAACTATGTATTCTAATAAATTTTTATACACCTTTCTTGTCCTCCTATATTTCTAATCCTGCTTTTTTAATAAGAGCCATAGCAGTATCTGTAGGTTTTGCTCCTTTTTTTATCCATTCTGCTACTTTTTCTGTATCTACTTTTAATTCAGCTGGCTCAGTCATGGGATTGTAAGTTCCTACTTTCTCAATGAATCTTCCATCAGCTGGATATCTAGAATCAGCAACAACTATAGTATAATAAGGAGCTTTTTTAGCACCATCTCTTCTTAGTCTAATTTTTACCATTAAGTTTCACCTCCTTACAGTGAAATAAATATTATTTTTATCTACTTAAATAAATTATTCATTCCTGGCATTTTAGGATATTTTCCATTTCCATTCATCATAGACTTCATCATTTTTTGCATTTGTGTAAATTGTTCTATAAATCTATTGATATCTTGAACTTTATTTCCACTTCCTTTTGCAATTCTTTGACGTCTAGAAGCATTTAAAATCTTAGGATTTTGTCTTTCTTCTTTTGTCATAGATGTTATTATTGCATCTATACGAAGCAATTGTTTTTCATCTATTTCTATATCCTTAATTTCCTTTGGAATTCCAGGAATCATAGCAAGCAATTGTTTAAATGAACCCATTTTTCTGATTTTCTTCATCTGATTTAAATAATCATCCAATGTAAATTCATTTTTCTTAATTTTCTTTTCAAGCTCTAAAGCTTCCTCTTCCTCATATGCCTCTTCTGCTTTATCTATAATAGATAAAACATCTCCCATTCCAAGAATTCTAGAAGCAAGTCTATCAGGATAGAATGGCTCTAAATCACTTAGCTTTTCACCAACAGATGCAAATTTTATTGGCTTTTTAGTAATACTTTTTACTGAAAGTGCAGCACCACCTCTTGAATCAGAGTCTAATTTTGACATTGTTATAGAATCAATTCCAAGTTTGTCATTAAAGTCTTTTGCTACATTAACAGCTTCTTGCCCTACCATTGAGTCAATAACAAGCATTATTTCATGTGGTCTTACAGCTTTTTTTAACTCTACAAGCTCATTCATTAAAGCTTCATCAATTTGCAAACGACCAGCAGTATCAATAATTACTACATTACATAGCTTAGACGTAGCAGCTTTTATACCATTTTTAGCTATAGCTACAACATCTTTATTATCTTCCTCACTATAAACATCAACACCTAAACTTTTACCTAAAGTTTCTAATTGCTTTATAGCAGCTGGTCTATATACATCACAAGCAACCATAAATGGTTTTTTGCCTTGTTTTCTTAAATAATTACTTAATTTTCCACACAGTGTTGTTTTACCACTACCTTGAAGTCCAACTAACATTATTATTGTAGGTGGATTTGAAGAAAAATTAAGCCCTGAATTTGTATCTCCTAAAAGTTCAGTTAACTCATCTCTAACAATCTTTACAACTTGTTGCCCTGGTGTTAAAGATTTCATTACATCTTCTCCTAATGCTTTCTCTTCAATAGAAGAGATAAAATCTTTAACAACTTTATAGTTAACGTCTGCTTCAAGAAGTGCAAGTTTAACTTCTCTTAGCATCTCTTTTAGTTCTTTTTCAGAAATTCTTGTTTGTCCTTTTAGTTTCTTCATTACATTTTGTAATTTATCTGAAAGACTATCAAACATTATATATCATCCTCACTTTTTAGTAATTTCTTAAGCTGTTGTCTTTTTTTATTCAAATCTTCGCTATCACACAAATTATATGCTTTATCCATTCTCTCAATTAAAGCTAAAGTATGTGTAACTTTTTCAAAATTCAAAAGTGTATTTTCACTTGACTTTATACTATCTCTTACCGCTTGATAAGAAATATCTTTATTTTCAGCAATCTCTCTTAAAGATAAATTATATAAATAATACTCTTCAAAAATTTCTTGCTGTTTTTTTGTAAGTAGTTTTCCATATATATCATATAGCATGGAGAACTCAACATTTTTATCCATGATAATCACCCATAAAAAATGTGTAAAGCTTAAAAACTTTACACACATTATACACTCTGTTTTTATATTTGTCAACAAATTTACCAAAAAAAGCTTAAAAAATCAATATATTAACTATTTTTAGTTCTTAAATACTCAATAGCATTTTTTAATCTTTCTTTATATTCTTCTAGAGTCTTCTTTTTTTCATCTATTTCTATGTCCATTCCAAGAATTTCTAGCTCGTACATAAAACTTAGCTGAATTACATCTTCTAAAGCCATATCTTTTTGGGCTATTTTACCCTCTTCAAATTGCTGCCTTAGATTTTCAATTCTTTTTACTTCACTAAGATATGTCTTTTCCATTTTTCTCCTCCTCTTTACTTTTTGGATTTTTTTGCTTTTCAAATTCAATGTACTCAAGTTGTTTTGTTGTGCCATCTTTTTCTAGATTACTAATTTTTTCTTTTAAGTTAGAAACTTCTATAGATTTTGATTTTTTCTCTTTACTTAGTTTTTCTAACTCAATCGCAATATCTGGATTTTTTTGTGCTCTGTCTAATAATTCATGTGCCGACTCTAGCATTTTAGCACCATCCTCATCTAATTTTTCCATCTTTTTTCCTATTTCTATATCTATTTTATGTTCTCTTTCATCTAAGTATCTATTTGCAGCTTCTTCTGTAATAACCCCCTTAGCAACAAGTTCATTTACAACTTCACATGCAACTTTCATTTTAGACAATCTTTCATCATCTATTTCTTTTGTTTTATCTTTCATAAAATTATTATATGTTTCATTTAAAACTTGCTTAGTTAAGTCTAAACTTGGTTTTATTTCATTTTGCTGCTCTTTTTTATTAGTTTTATCTAACTCAGATATCTCCTCTTCATATTGTTCTTTTTCTTGTTTTACGTCTTCTTCTATTATTTTATTTGGCTCTAAATTATCTATATCCTCTTTATACTCTTCATTTATATTTTCTATAACTTCTTGATCTTCTATAGCTTTTTTCTCTTCTTCATCTTTTAAAGAAACATCTTGTGTTATTTTTTCTGAATCATAATTATTGCTGTCTTCTAACACTGGTGTATTTTCTTCGTCTTCTTTAGTTTTATCTTCTTTTTCTTTACTTTCTCTTTTTAAATGCTCTGTACTTTTTTCTTTTTTCTCTTTATCTTTAGGATACGCTTTTTCTTCATCATCAATTTTTTTATCTTGAGAATCTTTCTTTTGCGTCTTTGTTTCTACAGCTTTTTCCTCACTATCTTTAGATTCACTTGATACACCTTTTGATTCTACATCTTCGTTATCTTTTATTTCTCTATCTTTATTTGCCTCTTTAGCCTCTACTTCTTTATACTCTTTCTCTTCATTAAGTGGTTGTTCATCATATTCTTGTTCTATATCTTCTTCTACAGCTTGTTTTAAATCGTCATATGTTTTTTTAGATCCGTTTTTTATGTTAGCTATAAATCCTCCAACTTTACTTACAATTTTATTTCTTTTATTTTTTCTATTCTCATCTGACTTTCTAAGTTCATCTACTGTATAAGGTTTTACTGTTCCTTTTGTTTTTTGTATATTATCTCTTATATCCTTAATAAAATCTAGCCTTTTTTGCATTTCTTCAAATTCTTTATCCCTAATTTCTATATCTGCTCTTGTATTATTAATTAGTTCATCAAATTTTAGTTTTGCATCTAACTGATTATCTAAATTTTTAACTTCACTCTGATTTAAGCTTCTTAATTTATCTATAGTAGAAAAATCTAAATTTTCCATCAATTCAGGATTCCACATATTTTCTGAACTAAAGGATTTATCTACATACTCTTTTAATTCAGATATAGAATTTAAGTTCATTTTTTTTAACAACTCTTGATATTCATCTGAAATTAAACCTTCATTTATTTTCTCTTTATTCTTTTGTGCAAATTCTAAAAACTCTTTAGATATTTTATAGTTATCATCCCTTATTTTTCCCTTTACTTCTATGATTTTATCTAATTCATTAACAAATTTTTCATCACCTAAACGTTTTCTTAAATCTAAAATCTCTTTTTTAGAGTGATTATTTACAAGTTTTTGATACATAATCTCTGCAAAAGAATCATCTATATCTTCAATAACTTCATTTAGTGTCTCTTCATTTGTATATCTTCCATCTTTAAGTTTTCTTTCTTTATTTTTTTCTCTTAGCTCTATTAATTTATCAAATTCTATTAAAGTTCCATCTGAATTATATTTATTTTTTAAAGAATTTTCTTTTTCTATTATCTCAGGATGCATTAATATAAGTAGATCTGGTTTAGAATAATTAAATTCTAAGTTTTGAGCACTTTGTTTTAAAATCTCATTTTCTTCAAAATATGATTTTTCATTTAATTTAGTTACTTTATCACAAAAATCATTAATTATTTCAGATTTTACTGTTGGATTAATTTTTATGCTCTTTGTCTCCATTCCAATCAATGCTTTAAATAAATTCAAATCTGTTTTTTTTCTTGCTAAGTCTACACTGTACTCTGAAGGAATATCTAAAGAATCAAGATTAAACTCTGTTAAAAATTCATCATTTAAATCAAGTTTTCTTAAAGAATAATTCATTGATTCTGTAATACTTGGAGATGTCTTTTTAGATGAAATTTCAAATCCTCTACTATTTTTTTCTTCATCTTTAGTATTTTGCTGTCTCATAGATTCTACCTCAAGTTCAACGCCTATATCTTCAGCAACTTCAATCAAATCTTTCATTTTAGATACCATATTTGAAGAATTTCTATTTCCAGATAAAATTTCCTCGTTTAAAGGAATATCAATTACAGCATTACCGTCTGATAGAACTATTAATCTTCCAGCATCAATATCTGTTTTTATATTAACCTTTCCTATAGAAGTCTTATTTATGTACATATTAGCAAACATTTTAGCAAAATCTTGTACTTTAATTGAATATTCATCATTACTAATTTTTTCTTTTACTATTTCATCATAATTTTTTCTAAACAACGTTTTAGGCTCTCTTGGCTGTGTCATAATTTCCTCCCATTTTCATATCTCGTTCTCTTACACTATTTATGATAGCATGAAAAAAGAAATAATACAATAAAAAAGAGTGTAAAATTAGCTTCTACACTCCTTACACTTAATTTTTATCTAGTGCTTCAATTGCATATTGCATTCTTCTTTTATATGATCCTATTTTATCATATAAATCTTGAATTTCAGCATTTAAGTTTTTAATTTGATAATCATACATTTTAGAAATTATATAGGCATCCTCTTTAGAAATATTTTCCAATGTTATTTCTCTTTTATCAAATTTTTCTTTTATATCTTTTATTCTACTATACTCTTTTTCATCAAATTTGTTTTCCAATTTCTTCTTCCTCCACTTTTTTCTCATCACGACTAAGAAATACTTTATTTTCAGCTCTAGACAGAAGTCCCTCAGCTTCTTTTTTTATATTATCAAATCTATATTTTAAGTCATCCCTTGTTTTCTCCAAATCCTGCGCCTGTTCTCTTTTCTCTTCTAATACTGTTTTACTAAAGTTATCACTTACATCTGGTAACTGCTTTCTATTACCGTTTTCAATTCTTTTTCTTATATTATACGCAAGTTTATATAGTGGATTTTTCATTTTTCTTCTATGCTCTTTTAAAGCTTCTAGTTTTCTCTTTCTATCTTCTTCTTCTTTTTTCTTAATCTGATCAAATCTTCTTTGAGCAAATCTATCTATCATTCCATTTTTATAATTTTCTTTTTCTTCTCTAATCTTTTTATCACTTTTTATATATTCATCCTTAGTAGTGTATTTTGAATATAAATATTTAGTTTTTTCAACATCATTTTTTATTTTATTTAAATAGTTAATTTCATGCATATCAAAATCTACTTTTTTCTTTTTAGTTTCTTCATCAACTTTAACTGAAAATTTAGTTTTTTCATAAACATGACTTAATGCATCTAAAGCATCACCCTTTAACTTTTCACTTATTCTATTCTTATTTTCTTCAAAAAATTCAGAGTATTGCTTATATTTATTAAACTGCTCGTTTATATCACTTTTTTTACCTTTTATAACAAAATCTAATTCATCTAAAAACGCGTCATCTCCCATTCTACGCCTTAGTTCGACAATTTGTTTTTTTTCTACTCTAATTAAGCAATTATATTCAACCTGTGCAAAAGCAGAACTTACTTGTCTATATAAATTTTTTCTTACCTTATCTGTAAGTGAAGAATTTTTTACTAGTGCTTCAACCTCCTCATTTCTTCTTTTTACTACCTCATCAAACGAAAATCTTGTTCCATCTTTATCATATTCTAAATTTAAAAGTCTATATTTAGGATTTTTAAGTATTTTAGGTTTTGCAGAAATATATTCGTCAACATATGCTGTAGTTACATCATATCTATTATACTTTTTACTGCTTGAATCATATCTTAATTTATTAAATTCAACATTATCTTCTTCTATAGATTTTATAACTTTTTTAACAAGATAATTTTTTTTCTTCTCGGAAAGATTAGGATAGATTCTAAATAATTGTATAGCTGTTTTTAAAGCTCCTTCTCTTCTTGCATCTCCTTCAATATATGTATCTGCATAATTTCCTTCATCAACACTATAAAATTTATCTAAATCTGTCTTTTTAGCAATATCTTCTTGTGCTATATTCATACATTCAGATATTGTCATTCCGTTTGTACTTATTCTAAAATTTTCTATTCCTTTTTTTTGAAAATAATGTTTTATTTCATGATTTAAAGTATTTTGTAATGATACTCCTGCTTTAAATCTATCCATTTGATTTTTTGAAGCAAGTTTTTTATCACTTAATAGACTATCTAAATTAATTCTTAATTCAGATTCTTGACCATTTTCTGCAGTTAACATACTACCAGCATTATTAGGATTATTTTCTTCAAGTATAATTATTTTTTCATTTGCATATTTTGTATCTTTTAGTACAGATAAAACATACTGATTACAGTAGTCCAAAATTTTACGCTTTGATGGTTTTAAAAATGAATTTTTATTTACAAACCTTTCAAAAAACTCTTTTGTCTTTTTTTCTTCTTCTTTTAGTTTTACCATATCACACCTACTCTTCTTCCACAATTGCTTTTAACAATTCAATAGGATCATCCTCTTTAATTACTTTATATGCGTTTTCTTCTTCAATTTCTTCTTGAGTAATATTTTCTAATCCCAAAGTAAACTTATTTTCTTCCATATAACTCTCCTCTTTCTTTTTTATTAATTCAGCTTGTCTTTCATACAGTAAATTTAAAAATCTATCTTTTCCTATTATTTTTGGATCAAAACCACTAGATATAAGAGTCCTTCCATTTATATTTTTTAAAACATCTATTGCTATCTTAGAAAAATTTATACTTTCTCTATTTAGCATATCATCTGCTTTTGATATAATATATAAATTTTTCAGTCCAATACTTGTCCTATTTATTTTATTAAAGAAAACTGCTTGTTTATACGGTCTCATAGTAGTACAAATTCCTGCTTTCATATGATATTTTACTGTTTCTTTTGCACATTTTCTCCACTTATATGGTAAATTTAATCTATCACATATTCTATCTACTAGTTCAATACCAGCCTCTTCATGTCCAATGTGCTGTGGCAACATATCTCTTGGTGTTTTAGCTTTTCCTATATCATGTAAAAGTGCAGAAAATCTTACATTTACATCTTTAGTTTCTTTTGCGACTCTATCTAGTACAATCATTGTATGATTAAAAACATCACCTTCCGGATGAAACTCATTTGGTTGCACAACACCAATTAAATCACTGATTTCTTTAAAATGTATATCTAAAATATTCGCTTTTTTTAATACGATAAAAAATATTGATGGCTTTTTTGTATTTAAAGCTTTTCTAAATTCTAAAAATACTCTATCACAAGTTAAAAATCTAAGTTCAGATTTTATTTTTTCCATTAATTTATATGTCTTTTCATCAATTTCAAATTCAAGTTCAGATGCAAACCTTGCTACCCTATAGGCTCTTAAAGGATCCTCACTAAAACAATTACTTATATGTCTTAATCGTTTGTTTTTTATATCCTCAATACCATTATATGGATCTATAATTTTTCCAGTTATTACATCTTTTGCTATTGCATTTATTGTTAAATCTCTTCTTTTTAAATCATCCTCTATAGAAATATTTTTCGATGTAATAACTTTAAATCCCTTATATCCCTTTGAAGTTTTTACATCTTTTCTTGCCAGTGCTATCTGATAATTATCTATCAAAAAAACAGGAAAATCTTTACCTATAATTTTTGCATTAGGAAATAATCTAATAAAATCATCCTTGCTAATGCCTGTAACACAGTAGTCTTTATCATGAATAGGTCTATTCATAATCTCATCACGAACAGCACCACCAACTAAATATAATCTGCCACCATTATTTTGTATTAGTAAAGCAATATTTTTCTCATCCATAAAATTTACTCCATATTATATTTCATTTACAAGTTTCTTAAAATATTCTCCTCTTACCATAAAGTTTTCATATAAATCAAAAGATGCACTTGCTGGTGACATAGCTACAATATCTCCAGATTTAGCATTATTATTAGCAAAATCTACAGCATCTTTTAAATTATTAAACTCGGCTATCTTCATAATATTTTCTCCTCTTTTTTGAGCTTCTTCAATTGCAGCTTCTTTAATTTTGGGAGCTGTAGTTCCTACAAGAATCAATAATTTAACTTTATCCATTAAATATGGTCCCATAACATCATATGGTATATGCTTATCATATCCCCCAGCAATTAAAATTATTTTCTGATTAAATGCTTTAAGTCCTGCTATGGTTCTTGAAGGACTACTAGCAATAGAGTCGTTATACCACTTCACTCCATTTATCTCTCTTACAAGTTCCATTCTATGCTCAACTCCACCAAAATTCATAGCAACTTTTTTTATAGCATCAGTTCCACATATGTCTATTACTAAAGATGCTGCTGTACAAATATTTGCAATATTATGCATTCCTACAAGTTTTACATCCTTTGCATCCATGATAATATTATTTTTTTCTTCTACTGACGATATAATCTTTCCATCTTTATAATATACTCCACAATCTAGAGCTTTATTTATACTAAATTTTCTTATTTTTCCATTAGCTATTTTTTCAAATCTTGTTGTAAGAGTATCGTCTTCATTTAATACTAATATATCATTTTCTGTCTGATTTTTAAATATATTAGTCTTTGCTTCTATATACTCCTCATAATCTTTATGATAATCTAAATGATTAGGAGCAAGATTTGTAATAGCAGCTCTATTTATTCTTTCTTTCATAGTCATAAGTTGAAAACTACTTAGCTCTAGAACCACATAATCTTTATCTGTTATCTCTTCAACTTTATCCAAAAGAGGTGTTCCAATATTTCCACCAATGTATACATTTTTTCCTGCTTCTTTTAAAAATAAAGATACTAGAGTAGTTGTTGTAGTTTTTCCATCTGATCCTGTAACAGCAATAACAGTAGCATTTGTCAAATGTATAAAAGTCTCCATTTCAGATGTAAGTATAACCCCATTTTCAACAGCTTCAACAATCTGAGGTGTTGAAGGCTTTACACCTGGAGATCTAAATATATAGTCTGAATCTTTAAGTCCTTCTAAGTAATTTTCTCCTGTTATAAATTCAATATTATTTAAACCTTTTAATTCCTCTGGTACTTCATCTTTTTTATCTCTTCCTATAACATACGCACCAAGTTTATTTAAATATTTAATGGCAGGAATATTACTTACTCCCATACCAATTACTGACACTCTCTTATTTTTTATATTCTTCTTAAATTCCTCTAATTTATAATTATTCATATTTTTAGCTCCTTTTTTTATATATTATATTACTTATACTTATCTTTTGCAACTTATAATTAATTATAATGAATACATGTGTAAGTTTACATAAGCTTTAAAATATGATATAATTATATATAGGTACTAAATATTTAAAGATAATATTAATATATGTATCTAGAAAGAGGAGATTATATGGAAAAGAAGTTTAAAATTTGTGAGGTGACTCATAAAGGAAAACTAGACTACTATATAGTAGTTAAAAAGAATTTATTTGGTAAAGAAGTAGCAGAAATAGTAAACCTAGATATTGATCAAAGAGGTGGCTTAAAAATAGTTCATTCTGGAAAGAAATTTGAACTAAATCAAGTAGGGCAACATGTAGAACAAATAGAAGGACTTGAAAATGTAGGTGAGTTTATTCCAGTAGAAGGATATAATAATAATCTATTCAATCCTGAAATTATTACAATAAACCCATCCATTTCAAAAATACTTGAGAATAAATACTTAAAACTAAAAAATAAATTTGTCCAAATTGATGGTATTGTGTACAAAGTAAAATTTAAAGAAGTTTATACTCATCCTTTGTATGATCAATACGTATACTACAATTACCAAATAATAAAATAGCGCTATTAGTGAAGTGAACCCAAAAAGTTGGACACTTTATATTAAGCAATGTTAAGAGAGTGAGTTCTGTAATTTACAGGACTCATTCCTTTTAGTTTGCTTTTTATCCTTTTATTATTATAATATTCTATATATTTAACTATATCTTTTTCAAGTTCATTTATATTTTTGTATTCTTTCTCTTTTATATAATATAATTCAGATTTTAGTATTCCAAAGAAATTTTCAGCACATGCATTATCTAAGCAATTTCCTTTTCTAGACATACTTTGTCTTATTCCCTTTTTTTCTAATAAATATTGGTATTGTTTCATTTGATATTGCCATCCTTGATCTGAATGAAGTATTAAATTAGTATTGTCTGGTATTTTTCTAAATGCTTTATCTAACATATCTTTTACTTGTGAAAAAACAGGGTGTTTTGATATATTATAACTAATTATTTCTCCATTGAATAAATCTATTATTGGCGATAAATATAACTTTTCGTTATTTACTTTAAATTCTGTTATATCTGTAACCCATTTTTGATTAGGTTTATCTGCTTTAAAATTTCTTTTTAAAAGATTATCTGCAACTCTACCTATAGTTCCTTTATATGAATTATATCTTCTTTTAGCTCTTACAATACTTTTTAATCCTAATATCTTCATTAATCTTTGAATTGTTTTATGATTAATCCTAACATTATATTCATTTACTAAAGTTAAAGTTATTCTCCTATAGCCATATCTACCTTTATTTTCATTAAATATCTTAACAATTAATTCTTTTATGTGTTTATATTTATCTTGTCTTTTTAAGCTATTTAAAACGTAATAATATGTACTTTTTGAGACTTTAGCCAATTTTAACAATGCTGTAAATTTAAATTCTTGCCTTAATTCGTTTACAGCAATTACTTTTTCTTTTTTTGTGGGTTGTCTCTTTCCTGAATTAAGGCATGTAATTTTTTTAAATACGCATTCTCCATTCTTAAATATTGCACTTCTTCAATTAAATCTTTTTCTGTAGCTTTACTTATTTTTTTCTTATTCGGTTTAGAACTAATTTTACTTTTCCTTCCACGTTTCTCGCTAAAGAGAGATTGTGGTCCTTCCTCATAATATATTTGTTCCCATTTAGCAATAATATTTGCATTTCCTAAATTATATTTAGAAGCTGTTTCAGTTAATGATAAATGGTTGTTATGCATGTATTCTACTACAGATATTTTAAAATTTCCATCATAACTAACATTATTTCTTTCTAAACCTTTAATTCCATGTTCTTTATACCTTTTTATCCATCCTCTGAGTGGTGTACTTGCAATATTATATTTTTTTGCTAAGGATTTACATCCAAGCTCTCCTTTTAAATATTCCTTTACTAATTTTAACTTAAATTCTTTTGTATATTTAGACATAAAATATGCACCTCCAAATATTGTCTGACTTTCGTCCAACATTTGGGGTGCACTTCAATTATAGCGCTATTTTTTTCTTCTTAATGGTTTTACTAAAAAAGATATTATCATTAAACTTATTCCTATACACATTATAACTACTGTATAATTTATCTCTCCGGTTTCTGGAAGTACTAATTTCATTTCATTTTCTGCAATAATCTTTATATCTTTTTGTTCTTTAGTTATCTCTACTTCTATACTATCTTTAAGTAATTCATATCCTTCTGGTGCTTTTATTTCTGTTACTCTATATCTTCCTACTTC
>CALWOC010000013.1 GCA_944383015.1 uncultured Clostridia bacterium | reverse complement strand
GCACTTGTGCAAAACGAAATACACCCATACTATCAAGAATTAGAAGTAGTACCATATATTCAAAGTAAAGGTATAGTAATGCAAGGTTGGTATCCTTTTGGAGGTAGAGGTCATACATCAGAGTTATTAAATGATGAAACAATAATAGAAATTGCAAATAGTCATAATGTAACAGCAGCACAAGTAATTTTAAGATGGAATTTACAAAGAGGGGGTGTTGTAATTCCTGGTTCAAGTAATCCAGACCATATAAAAGAAAACACAGAAATATATCATTTTGAACTAACAGATGAAGAAATGCAGAAAATAGAAAGTCTAAATCGTGACGAAAAACATGATTGGTACTAAAGGAGAGATAAATAATGAATGTAGTAGCGATAAATGGAAAATACACAAATAATAAAGAACTAATGATTATTCCTGATGCAGTTCATACAGATTTATATGATAACTTAGATATAATCCCTTTTGATAAAATAGAAGAATTTTTTAGAATTTATTTAAAATAAATATAATAAAATACTTTATACGTTACGTATAGAGTATTTTTTGTTTCTGTGTTATAATTTTTTTAAAGATTAAGTAGTATAGTAAATAGGAGATAAAAATATATGCAAAAAATAAAAGATAATATTTTTGAAATTGAGTTAGAGGACATAAATGAATTTTTTAACACTAGGGATGAAAACTCAAATAAAGGAGATTTTGGAACTGTAGGTATTATGGGAGGATGCAATAATTATTCTGGTGCAGTAAAACTTGCTAATATGAGTTTTTGTGCACTAAGAGCTGGTTGTGGAATATCACGTGTTATTATACCAAGTACTATTAAAGATTCTGTTGCACCACATCTTCTTGAACAGACATTATTTTTAATGGATTCAGATAAAGATGGACACATGATATATAATAAAGAAAAAGTAAAAGAGGCATTATATAAATTAGATGCTTTAGCCTTTGGTATGGGGCTTGGAAATGGAGAAGATAATAAGAAAATATTAGAAGAAATTTTACAAGTATTTTCAGGCACAGTTATATTAGATGCAGATGGATTAAATACACTTTCAAATATGGATATAGAGATACTTAATAAAACTAATGCAAAGGTAGTTTTAACGCCACACTTAAAAGAATTTGAAAGATTAAGTAAAATAGATTTAGAAGCTATAAAAAATGATAGTATAAATATTGCTATAGAGTTTGCTAAAAAGTATAATGTTATATTGCTTTTAAAAGGAAGTACAACAATAGTAACTGATGGAAATATAACATATTTAGTAAAACGTGGTTGCGCAGGTATGGCCACTGCGGGGAGCGGAGATGTATTATCTGGGGTGCTTAGTGGTACTTTAGGATATAAGGAAACAAGTGCTTTATCTGTTGCAGCTTGTGCTTATCTTGCAGGACTTGCAGGAGAACTAGCTCAAGAAAAGTATTCAGATATTTCAATGACAGCATCTGGTACAATAGAATTTATACCAGAAGCAATTAAATATATAAGAGAATGTAAAAATAACTTAGTTGAAATTGAAGATTTTAATAAAATAGATATAAGAGTAGGTACAATTGTAGATGCAAGTATTAATAAAGGTGCAAAAAAAAGTGCATATAAACTAAAAATAGATTTTGGAGAAGATATTGGTATAAAAATGTCTTCTGCACAAATAACAGAGCTTTATACTACAGAGGAGTTAATAGGAAAACAAGTTATAGCAGTAACAAACTTTAAACCTATAAGAATATCACAGGTAAAAAGTGAGGTATTAGTACTAGGAATAGATTCTAAAAATGGGGTAATCTTATTAGAGCCTAATAAAGAGGCTAGAAATGGTAGTAAGGTATATTAAAAGATGGTAAGAAATAAAATTCTTACCATTTTTTTGGATTTAGGGAAAACCACAGGCTATGCCTGTGGTTCAAAAAGACTTATAGTTTTGCATAAAGTAACAGAAAAAAGAACTCTCCTTGTAGTATAATGTAATTGGTCCGACAACCAAACATTATAAAAAAGGAGAGTGATACGTATGAAAAATTCATACACAGAAAGTTTAGCACATACAACGTGGGAATGCAAGTATTATATAGTATTTGTACCAAAATATAGAAGACAAGAGATATATGGAGAGTTAAAGCAAGAAATAAGAACTATAATAAGAATATTATATAAATGAGTTGGTAGATTTTTAATTAAATAAAAGTAAAATGAATAACTATGAAAATCTTGTTTTTTCAAAGAATAAATGGTATTATTGTATAGTAAAAAATGTTATTTAGTATTAAATAATCCACAAAATTAAATTTGTGACTTTTATTAAATTTAATATGTAATTACTCTTGAAAATAAAAAAGTCACAAAAAAGGAGCAAACATATGGAAGAAAAATTGTTTAAATTACATTCTAAATATAAACCAACAGGCGATCAACCAGAAGCTATAGATACTTTAGTGGATGGAATAAAAAAAGGATATAAAGGAGAGACACTTTTAGGTGTTACTGGATCTGGTAAAACATTTACAATTGCAAATGTAATAGCAAAAGTAAATAAACCTACCATTGTAATGGCACATAATAAAACTCTTGCAGGACAGTTATATAGTGAGCTTAAAGAATTTTTTCCAGAAAATGCTGTAGAATATTTTATCTCATATTATGATTATTACCAGCCAGAAGCTTATATTGCGTCTACTGATACATATATTGAAAAAGAGAGTCAGATAAATGATGAAATAGATAAATTAAGACATAGTGCAACTGCAGCACTTTTTGAAAGAAAAGACGTTATAATTGTTGCATCTGTATCGTCAATTTATTCTTTAGGTTCACCAGAAGACTATAGTTCAATGGTATTATCTGTAAGACCTGGAATGAAAATTGATAGGGATGCAGTTCTTGAAAGATTAATTGAAATGCAGTATACAAGAAGTGAAATGGACTTTAAACGAGGTGAGTTTAGAGTAAAAGGAGACGTTTTGGATATTTTTCCAGCTGGAAATGGCGAAGAAGCAATAAGACTTGAGTTCTTTGGAGACGAGATTGATAGGGTATGTCTTATTGAAGCTATAACTGGAAAGGTTAAAGCTACCTCTAAACATGAATTTATTTATCCTAAATCACATTATGTTATACAAAAAGAAAAAATTGATTCAGCAATAGATAAGATAAAAATAGAATTAGAAGAGAGAATAAAGTATTTTAAAGAAAGAGATAAAGTTGTAGAAGCATATAGAATTGAGCAAAGAACTAATTTTGATATTGAAATGCTAAAAGAAACAGGTTTTTGTCAAGGAATAGAAAATTATTCAGCTGTATTATCTGGAAGAGGAAAGGGGTCTACACCATACACTCTATTTGATTATATGGGAGATGATTTTTTAGTTGTTGTTGATGAATCGCATGTTACAATTCCACAAATTAGAGGAATGTATAATGGTGATAGAGCAAGAAAAGAGTCTTTAGTTGAAAATGGCTTTAGACTTCCATCAGCTTTTGATAATAGACCACTTAGGTTTGAAGAATGGGAGCAAAAAGTAAAACAAGTTATATTTGTTAGTGCAACACCAGCAGATTATGAAAAAGCTCATTCAGAAGTTACCGCAGAGCAAATTATTAGACCAACTGGACTATTAGATCCTAAAATTATTGTAAAGCCTACAGAAGGTCAAATAGAAGATCTTACAAAAAATATTAATGATGTAGTGTCAAGAGGAGAAAGAGTGTTGGTTACAACGCTTACAAAAAAAATGGCAGAAGAGCTTACTGCATATTTATCTGAAAAAGATATTAAAGTAAGATATATGCATTCAGATATTGAAGCATTAGATAGATTAGAGATAATAAGAGATTTAAGACTAGGTAAGTTTGATGTACTTGTTGGAATAAATCTTTTAAGAGAGGGATTAGATATTCCAGAAGTTTCTCTTGTTACAATTCTTGATGCAGATAAAGAAGGATTTTTACGTAGTGAAAGATCATTAATTCAAACTATTGGAAGAGCAGCTAGAAATTCTAATGGAAGTGTTATAATGTATGCAGATGAGCTTACAGAGTCAATGGAAAAAGCAATACATGAGACAAATAGAAGAAGAGAAATTCAAATGAAGTATAATGAATTACATGGTATTGTTCCACATACAATAGTAAAAGAAGTAAGAGATAGTGTAAAAGCTACATTTAAAGAAGATGATGAACAAAGAGAAATAAATGTTAAAAAAGGTGAATCAATAGAAGAGTCAATTGAAAGATTAACAGAAGAAATGATGGCATATGCAAGAAAATATGAATTTGAAAAAGCAGCAACAATAAGAGACTTTATTGAAGAACTAAAAAATATGAAATAAGGTGACTTTATGGGATTTATAATAATAGACAAAATAAAAAATAACAATAAAAAGATAATGATTTTTGTTGAGGGGACTATTTTAAAGCCTAAATATAATAATATATTATCTAGAATTAGTATGACTACTTATATTCCAATTAATAATGCAATAGAAACTTTAAAAAAATGGCAAGAAGAAGGATATGAGGTGATTTATCTTACATCTTTAAAAGGAAGACGAGCAATGAAGATGGCACAGCATTTGGATGAACTTGGATTTACTGGTTCAATGGTTGGATATAGACAAAAAAATCAGGACTATGCAACTTTAATAAAGGAGGAGTTACCTGACATATTAATTGAAGATAACTGTTTAAGTGTAGGTGGAGAACAAAATATGTGTTATAATCTTTTAAGTGATGAACTAAAAAAAGAGATAAAACATATTGTCGTAGAAGAATTTAAAGGAATTGATGATGTAAAGTTATATTAAAAAGACGGATAAAAAATATCCGTCTTTTTAAATTTTTATATTGTTTTTGAATAAATAATTATTTTTTGCATATATAATATTAGGTGATTGAACATGGAAGATAAAAATAAAGATTTTAAAGAGCAAAATATTGTAATTCAAAATAGAGAAAAGACAGTTGTAACTGGTGTAGAAGATATTTTGAGCTTTGACGATGAGCTTGTAATAGTACAAACAGATTTAGGTCTTTTGACTATAAAAGGAGAAAGTCTTAAAATGAATAAGCTAAATTTAGATAATAATGAGCTCATAATCGAGGGAAAAACAAGTGCAATTGCATACTCAGATGCTGCTCAAAATAAAAAGCAGGGAATAATGAACAAGTTATTTAAGTAGGTTTATGTCAGTAGTAAAACAATTTAATGACTTTATATTTTTTGTGATACTTGGAATTATAATATCTTGTATATTTGATATATTTAGAACTTTAAGAAAGGTACAAAAGAAAAACTCTATATATGTTGTAATGATACAAGATATTATATTTTTTGTTATTATTACAATTTTGACGGCAATATATATGGTAAATGTAATAGATGATAGAGTTAGAGTATATATGTTTGTGGCTATGGCAATAGGAGTAGCAATAAGTAGAAAGATTATAAGTAAATCTTTAATTAAATTTTATAGTACTATTTTTTATACAATTTTAAATAGTATAAAATTTTTATGTGTTCCTTTAGAGCTATGGAAAAGCATTATATGTAAAATAACTAAAAAAATCATAAAAATATGTTGCAAATTGTTTTCTCTTATGATAAATTTAAAATGTAAACTACTATCCGTTTTTGGCAAGAAGAATAATTTTAAAGGAAAAAGAGGGTTAAATAATGAAACAAAATCAACAGATTAAAGGAAGAAAAAACGTAAAAAAGAGAAAAAGATCTCTTAATATAGTACATATTGTATCTTTTGTATTTATTGCGTACTTTGTTATTACGTTTTTTAATCAGCAAATTCAGATTAATAAATATAATTCTCAAATAGATATGTATAATAAGGAAATTGAAGCCAAAAAAAGTTTAGTAGAGTATTATAAAAATCAAAATGAAAATATTTCATCTGATGAATATATAGAATCAGTTGCTAGAGAAAAACTAGGACTTGTAAAACCATATGAAACAGTTTATGTAGATTCAAATAAGAAATAGAGCAATCAAAAAATTAATTTGATTGCTCCATTTTTGTCATTTTTATTGTTACTGAATAATTGTCTGTTTCTGCATATATTTTTAAATCTGTAGATGTATTATTTATAAATTTTAAATCCAAACTTGGATATAGTATTGTAGCATCTTTGTCTGCTGGAACATAATTTACTCTTCTGCTATGTGCGTGTCTTTCTGTAATTTCTAAATTTGCAAGAAGAGCAACATTATATAAAGTACTACTTACTTGACACATTCCACCACCACTTATTTGTATAAGTGTTCCGTCATCATCAAATCCTGTTGCTTTTTTAAATCCATTTTCTTCTCCCATTGGTCCAATTGTATTATTAAATGAAAATTCTTCGCCTGCTTTAATTGTTATTCCATTTAGCATAGAGCATGCTTTTTGAATGTTAAATATCCTATTTTCTTCATTATCATATAGAGTTGATGTATATGTTGCAACTTCTACTTCTTCATATTTTATCTCTTTTTGTGCAATAATATTTTCATCATTACTATTATTACTTACATTTGTGTTTTCATTTAAAGATGCAATATTGCTTTTTATTTGGTTTGAATTTAAAGCGTTGTTATTTTTATATAACATATAAATAAAATAGCCTATTATAAAAAGTATAAGTATAATAGCAACAACACTTATATAATTTGAATTATTTTTTTCTTTATTTATTTTTTCCATAATAAATCAACCTCAATAATATTATTTGAAAAATTATATTAAATATTACTTTAAAATTAATCTAAATTTTGGTATTTAAAATAAAAAAACAGTTAAAAAACTTGACATAAAAATAAAACAATGTTATAATACCATAGATATTTTTATGTGGATATTTCAATATTAATATTATGAAGTTTAGATTATATTTAATTAAATAAAAGAAAGGAGAGGTATGTATGCAGCTATACAATGACTTTAATTCAAAAGATAAATTTAAGGTTATTTTTAATGAGGTAGAAACAAGTAATATTAAGCGCTCTTTAGGAGATAGTAATATAAGCATCAGAAACCTTGTTTTATGTTATTACATAGAAAAAAGATTGCCTAAGATTTTTGAAGAATGTAGCAATAAAAGAGTAATGGTACTAAACATTCAAAATGATGATAGATATATTACAGCTTTAGTTCTATTACAAAATATTAATGCAAGTTTTATTAAACCAAAAGAAAAAAATAGTTTATTTAAAGCTACTCAAATTACATTTCAAAATGCAAAATCTTTTAAAAAATGGCTTTTAAATCGTAAAAAAGTATATACATATAAAATTACAGATAACACTTCAAGAAGTGTCAAAGTAGTGATTTTTAATATGAGTACACTTGATGAATTGTCAGTATCAGAAGTGGGTGCACAGATAAATAATGTATGCAGTATAGCTAAGTACATACTCTTAGAAACTGCAGAAAAGTTTGAAAAATGTTTTAGCTAAAAAGTCTTCATTTGAAGACTTTATTTTTTATATTATAGGAAAAATCAATTTTTCTTAAATTATAATATTCTCAAAAGGAGGTGAGAATATTAGATTAAGTTTTAAATATGTTGTAAGTAAATAAGTAAAGTACAAAAAGAAATAACAAAAAAATTATAAAAAGAAAAGAATAATAGGTGGAAATTTAAATACAACATCTTAATAAAAACTCCAAAACTATCTTTTAGTTTTGGAGTGTAACAAATAAAATTTGTTACTTTTGTTCACGCTTTAACTTTTTTGTTAAAGCACTATTTCTATATTATATGTAGTTAACCAAAAATCAATTTGAATAATAAAAGCAAGTGTTTGAGGATAAGTCATGAGTTGACCAAATAGATTTTCTTTAAGCTCTATACCATGAGTTTCAATTAGTTTTTTTATATATTTTGTATTAAGTATTTCGTGTATTCTAGATTTTGGGTTATTTAAAATCTCAATTAATTTTTCTTCTAGCATTTGTAAATATTTTTTACTATAAGTTTTTGGAAAAGGAGATTTTTTTCTATTTGTAATATCAGTAGGTATATCATTTTTAAATGCTTGCTTTAATATATATTTTTCACATATTGTTGAATTATTATTTCTTAGACCAAGTTTTAGTTTTGCATCAACATTATATACATATTCAAATATTCTATGATCTGCATATGGAACTCTTACTTCTAATGAATTGCTCATTGACATTCTATCAGTTCTTTCTATTAGAGTATTCATAAAGAATTTTATTGTAAGATAGTTGATTTCTTTAAATTCATTTTCAAATGGGTCTTGAGAAATATGTGAAATAGTTTTTAAAGTGTTATGTTTTACATCTTTAATATACTCAGTTATTTGACCATTTTCTAAAATATCTGGCTTTATTAAAGATTCTCTAAGATTTTCAGATAGAGCCCAAGGAAAGCCTTCTGTATTTTTTAGATGCTCTTTATAAAACCAAGGATATCCACCAAAAATTTCATCTGAACATTCGCCAGATAAAATAACTTTTTCATTGTTTTTTACTATTTCTCTACAAAATACATACATTGAACTATCTACATCTGCCATTCCAGGCATATCTCTTGCAATTACAGATTCATATAGATTATCAAATAAATCTTTATCTGAAACAATTATATTTTTGTGAGTGGTATTTAGATATTTAGTCATAACTTTTACAAAATCACTATCTTTTGTTTGTTGATAGCTATTTGCAACAAAATCTTCATCATTATTTTCATAATTTATAGAATAGGTGTGAAGATTATATATATTATCAGTTGCTATTTTAGTTATAATACTAGAGTCAAGTCCTCCAGATAGCATACTTGCAACACCAACATCTGATACTAATTGTCTTTTAGTTGAATCAGTTACAAGGTATTTTACGTTGTCAATTATTTCATCATCACTATCAATCATTTTCTTTTCCATTAAATCCCAGTATTTTATTATATCTAGAGATCCATCTTTGTATAAAGCATAGTGTCCAGCTTTTAATTCGTATATATCTTTAAAATAGGTTTTACCAGGACTGTGTGCAGGGCCAAGAGATAAAAGCTCAATTAAATTTTCCTTTGTTACAACTGGCTTTATATATTTGCTTGCAAGAATTCCTTTAATTTCAGAAGAAAATATAAATTTATCTTCAAATATTGAGTAAAATAAAGGTTTTATTCCAAGTCTATCTTTTGCTAAGAATAAAGAGTTGTTTGAACTATCATATATAGCAAATGCAAAAATTCCATTTATAAATTTTAGCATTTTTTCCTTAAATTCAACGTATAAGAGTAATAGAACTTCTGTATCACTTTCAGTTTGAAATTCATATCCTCTTGATATTAATATGTTTCTAAGGACATTTGTGTTATATAATTCTCCATTATATACAATTGTGTATTTAGTATTATTTATAGTTTTTTCCATTGGTTGTTTTCCATTTTTTATATCAATTATACTAAGACGTGCATGCCCCAGTGCAATATTTTCATTTATATATATGTTATTATCCGAATTACCTCTTTTTAGAATACTTTCTTTCATTGATAAAATTGTATTATTTTCTGTTATTTTTTCTTTTTGCATATATCCGCAGATACCACACATTAAAATCACCTCATTTCATAATATTAAATATACATATTATTTATGAATAATTTAGAGAATTTTTATTGAAAAAAGTATTGTTTTAAGATAATATTAAAATATAGAGGATATATAAGGGGTGGTTGTATGTTAAACGAAAGAAAGTCAGGTAAGAGTTTAATTTTACTTGTAATAGTAATATTTGTAATGAGTTTTGTACTTTTATTTGTAAGTAGTTTCTTTTATAATAAAGGGGCCGATACAACTCAAGAGGAAGCTTTTAAACTAAATGTGTATGAATATTGCATAGAAGTAGAAGAATATAAAGAGCAACTGACCCAAGAAAATGATAAATATATTGAAGAAGAATTTAATGTATATGGTGTAGATTTAAAATCTGTAATACCAGATATGGTAGAGACAGATTTATCTAAATTTAAAATTGAAAGAGGAAAACTTATATACATAGGAAATGATGAACAAGAAAAAAAGTGGAGTGAAGAAGTAAGGTTATAAGTAAAAAGAGAGGTAGAATTAATTTATGAGAATGTATGATATAATAGAGAAAAAAAGAGATAAGCATGAACTTACTAAAGAAGAAATTGATTTTTTTATTGAAGGATATAGCAAAGATAAGATACCAGATTATCAAATGTCTGCTCTTTTAATGGCAATATATCTAAATGGTATGACAGATGAAGAATTAAAAAATTTGACTTTTGCTATGGCAAATTCAGCAAAAACACTTGATTTAACAAGTATTAAAATTCCAGGAAAGTACATTGTAGATAAACATTCAACTGGAGGAGTTGGGGATAAAGTCACTTTAATAGTACTACCTATTGTTGCAGCTCTTGGAGTGGGAGTTTGTAAAATGAGTGGAAGAGGACTTGGATTTACTGGAGGAACTGCAGATAAACTTGAATCTATTACAGGATATAATGTTAATATACCAATTAATGATGCAATAAGACAAGTACAAGATATAGGTGTATGTTTAATATCACAAAGCCCAGAAATTGCAGTAGCAGATAAGAAAATTTATGCACTTCGCGACACAACAGCAACTGTTGAGTCAATAGACTTAATTGCATCTTCAATTATGTCTAAAAAACTAGCTTCTGGAGTAGATAAAATATTACTTGAAGTAACAGTTGGAAGTGGCGCTTTTATGAAGACTTTAGAAGATGCTAAAAAGCTATCTAAGACTATGGTAAAGATAGGTAAGCTTGCAGGAGTTGAGACAAGAGCAGTTATTACTTCTATGAGTGAACCTCTAGGTAGAAATGTAGGAAATGCGCTTGAGATAAAAGAAGTTATATCTTTTCTTTTATCAGATGAAGATACTCTTGAAAGTGATGAATTAAAAGATTTAAAAGAAGTGGTATATGAGATAGCTGCGCAAATGATAAAGATGTCTGGAATATGTGAAGATATGGAAAAAAATAGAAAAGATATAACCAAGGCTATAGTATCAAGAGCAGCTTATGATAAATTTATTGAACTTGTAAAAGCACAAGGTGGACATATATATAATGTATATATGGACTGGATAGGTCTTAATTTAGATATGCCAGTTCTTGATGATAAAGTAAGATTTTTAAAAGAAATACATGCACAGTCTGATGGTTATATAGTATCAATTGATAGTAAAAAAATAGGAGAAGCACTAGTTGCACTAGGTGGTGGAAGAAATAAAAAAGATGATAAAATAGACTATTCAGTTGGATTTGAGTTTGCAAAAAAAGTTGGAGATAAAGTAAAAGAAGGAGATACAATACTTACAGTACTATATAATGATAAGCAGAAATTTGCAGAAGCTTTTGAATATATAGAAGATGCTATATATATAGATGATATTGAACAAGACGTTGTAAATGCTTTAAGAAATAAACCGCATGTGTTAGATATAATAGACGAATCAAATATATAGTATATGATGACAGAACATAAAAATATGTTCTGTTATTTTTTCCTAAACATTGAAACTTAGAGCTTTTTGTAGTATTATATATATGTATTAATTAGGAGTAGAAAAATGCAAGAAGTAATAGATGTTTTTAAAAATTTAAATATTGAATATAAGTTGATTAGACATCCAGCTATATTTTGTAAAGCTGATGAGTATAAAGTAAAAGATATTGATTTTGGCGGAGTTAAATGCAAAAACCTATTTTTAAAAGATAAAAAGTCAAATAAGTTTTATCTTGTATCACTTCCAGTAGAAAAAAGAGCAGATTTAAAAAAGATATCAGATGAATTACATAGCTCAAGATTATCATTTGGAAATGATGAAGAACTTTGGCAAAAACTTCATATTAAGGCGGGTTCTGTATCAATACTAAATGTTATAGGAGCACCGGATACTGATGTTACTTTTGTAATAGATAAAGAAATCTTAAATTTTTCTAAAGTAACTTTTCATCCAAATGATAATACTGCAAGTATGTGTTTTAACCCAAATGATATAGTAAAGATAATGAATAATTATAATAAAGAATATATTTTCTTGGAAGTGGAGGAATAACTGTGAGAATAATTGCAGGACGAGCTAAGGCAAAAAAGCTAATTAGTCCTAAAACAGATAAAACAAGACCAACTTTAGATAGAGTAAAAGAGGCATTATTTTCAATTATAGATGGATATTTAAAAGATGCTATTGTTTTGGACCTTTTTGGTGGAACGGGTAATTTAGCTTTAGAAGCTATTAGTAGAGGTGCAAAATTTGCTTGGATAAATGATAAAGAAAGCCTTAGTATTTCAACTATATTGTCTAATGCTAAGTTGACTAATAGTTTAGAATGTGTTAAAATAACAAAGAAAGATTATGCAAAATGTTTAAATCAAATAGCAAGAGAAAATATGCTATTTGATGTAATATTTTTAGATCCACCGTATGATAGTATGTTAGGAATTGATACCTTAACAAAAATATCTGAATCTGAAAATCAAGTTTTAAAGAAAGATGGCATAATTATTTATGAAACAGATAAAAATTTTCTTTTAAAGCTAGAAAAAAACAATAAGGCAGAGATTCTAAATAGTTTTAAAAATCTGCAATGTATTGATGAGCGAGCTTATGGAAATGTAGTTTTGAAGATGTATAAATGGAGGTAGAAAAATGGAAGTATTCACATTGTTAGAGAATTTAGAAGAAATATTAGAATCAGGGTCTAAAGTACCTTTTTCAACTAAGGTTATGGTAGATGCTGGAGAACTAAGGGATATTATAGAAGAGATAAGATTAAAACTTCCTGATGAATTAAAGCAAGCAAAATGGGTTAAAGAAGAAAGGCAAAGAATTATTTCTGATGCTGAACTTGAAGCTCAAAAAGTGTTAAAAGAGGCAGAAGGAAAAATTATAAATTTAATTGATGAACATGAAATAACAAAGCAAGCATTAGCACAAAAGGAAGAGATTATAGACAATGCAAATAAAGTATCAAAAGAGATTTCTGATGGAACTAGAGAATATGCAGATAGTGTCTTAGAAAAAGTTGAAAATGTATTAAGAGAGACAATGGATATTGTGCATAATAATAGAAGAGAATTAAAGTAATTATTTTATAGAGGTTGTGATAAAATGGGAAAAGGAAAAAGAGGTAGACCAAGTAAAAAAGAACAAAAAACAATAACAAATGATATGTTGGGTGGATTTCTTGTAGTATTTGGTCTAATTTTAGCTGTTTTTATAAGCTTTAAAAATGTTGGTGATTTTGCTCAGATTTGTAAAGTAGTGTTTTTAGGGGCACTAGGTAAATCTGCATATACATTTCCGCTACTTTTGATGGGTGTTGGAACATATTGTATTATGTCTGAAAAAAAAGTAAACTCACTTTCACAAATAAGAAAGGGACTTATTGTTATAGCTTTAATTGCTGCGACACTTACAGTATTTACAGAATCAAGTATAGCAATATATTCTAATCCTATTAAAGCTATAGTAGATAGTGTAAATGAAGGAATTGCAAATCAAAATTATGGAGGAGCTATAGGTACACTTTTAGGAGGAGCTCTTGCTGGTATAATTGGTATGGTACCTTCTCGTATAATTTTTCCACTACTAACATTTGTTGTTACTCTATTTGTGTATAACATTTCATTTAAGCAATTTTTTGGAGCTGTTTCATATGGATTTAATTATACTGTAGACCACTTAAATAATGTAATTAATACATTATTTAGAGATGACGAAGTAAAAAAATATGAGTATGTTGATGAGCTTGGTAATCCAAAATTATCAAGAAGAGAAAAAGCAAGACTAAAGAAAGAAAAATTAAAACAAGAAAAATTAAAAGAACCAGGAAGTTCTAATGTTGAAGAAAACTTAAATCTTGATAAAAGTGAGCAAATAGAATTTGACTTTAGTAAGCTTGGAGGACAGCCTTCTGAAGCAGAAATAAAAGGAAAGCAAAAAAGAGATGAATTCTTTAAGCAACAAAAAGAGGAAAAAGAAGACAAGAGTGTAAAAGAGGTTTTAACACTTGATCATACAGCTCATGTAGAAGACGATAACTATATATTTCCATCAATTGATCTTCTAGCAAAACCTAAAGCTTCTGAGTCTTTTGATAAAAAAGCTATTCATTCTGTTGCAGTAAGACTTCAAACAACTCTTGCAAGCTTTAAAGTTGATGCTAAAGTAACAAATATTACTAAAGGTCCTACAGTAACAAGATATGAACTTACACCAAGTACAGGAGTAAAGGTTAGCAGTATAGTTAATTTAGCAGATGATATTGCATTAAACTTAGCGGCAAAATCAATTAGAATTGAGGCACCAATACCAGGTAAGGCTGCTGTTGGAATAGAAGTTCCCAATACAACACCTGAGTCAGTATATTTAAGAGAAGTAATTGAATCAGATACTTTTAAAAATCATAAATCTAAATTATGCTTTGCACTTGGTAAAAATGCTGCTGGTGAAGTATGCGTTGGAGATATAGCAAAGATGCCACATATGCTTATTGCAGGTGCTACAGGTTCTGGTAAGAGTGTATGTATAAATTCAATTATTGTATCAATACTATATAAATCTAAACCAAGTGAAGTAAAGATGATACTTGTAGATCCAAAAATGGTTGAGCTTTCTGGATATAATGGAATACCACATTTATTAATTCCTGTTGTAACAGATCCTAAAAAAGCTGCAGGAGCACTTAATTGGGCAGTACAGGAGATGGTTAATAGATATAATTTATTTGCTTCAAAGGGAGTTAAAGACATAAAAGGATATAACTTAGTGATGGAAAAAGAAGCAGGAGTTAAATTACCACAAATTGTAATAATTATAGATGAGTTAGCAGATCTTATGATGGTTGCTCCAAATGATGTTGAAGATGCAATTTGTAGACTTGCTCAAATGGCAAGAGCTGCTGGAATGCATTTGATTATAGCAACACAAAGACCATCAGTTGATGTTATTACTGGTATAATTAAAGCTAATGTTCCTTCACGTATTGCATTTACTGTTTCTTCACAAGTAGATTCTAGAACAATCTTAGATATGGCAGGAGCAGAAAAGCTACTTGGAAAGGGTGATATGTTATATTATCCTGTTGGCGAAACAAAACCATTAAGAATGCAAGGGACATTTATTTCAGAATCTGAAATAGAAAATATTGTAGATGAAATTAAGAAAAATTCGTCTACAACAACATATGATAATGATATTATTGAGAGTATTGAAAAAGCTAATGGTAAAAATGCAAAAGGCACAGATGAAGAACAAGATGATGCAGATGAATTATTAGATGATGCAATAGATTTAGTAATGGATATGGGGCAAGCATCTGCTTCTATGCTACAAAGAAAATTTAAAATAGGATACTCAAGAGCTGGTAGAATTGTTGATCAAATGGAAGCTCGTGGTCTTATTTCAGGATATGATGGAAGTAAACCAAGACAAGTGCTTATTTCTAAAGAAGAGTGGCAAGAACTAAAAATGGGTGGAACTAATTCTGTAAATTCTGATGATTCACAAGATGATTTAGCTATAAAAAATGTCGCAGAAAATGTAGAAGGAGCACAAACAAAGTCAAAAATAGATATAGAATTGTAAAAAAAGGAGATAAAAATTAATGGCAATTAGAGAAATTAGAAAAGATGGGGATGAAATTCTACATAAAAAATGTAGAGAAGTTGAAGTAATTGATGAAAAAATAAAAGAACTTGGACAAGATATGCTTGACACTATGTATAAATATGATGGAATAGGACTTGCAGCAAGTCAAGTTGGAATGTTAAAGAGAATAATTGTATATGATATAAGCTATATTGAAGAAGATGGAAAAAAAGAAGGACATATTTTAATTAATCCTAAAATTACTTCTAGGTCTAAGAATATGATTGAGGTAGAAGAAGGCTGTCTTTCTTATCCAGATATATATGAAAATGTTTTAAGACATGAGAAAGTTACAGTAGAATATACAGATATAAATGGTAAAAGGAAAAAAATATATGCAAAAGATATTGAAGCTGTTGTACTTCAACATGAAATAGATCATTTAGATGGTATTGTATTTTTAGATAGACTATCTGAGCAGAAGTAAAGGTGGTAAAATGGTGAGTTTTTCAAAGATTATAAAAGAAATTGGCTTTACATATTCATTTAAAAGACTAAAAAAAGCAATTCTTTTAGTTGTATTATTTACTTTAATTGGACTTGGAGTTTACTTTTTATATAGATTTGAATCTTCTGAATCAGGCCTTAAAATTGCATATGAAAAAGAGATATCTTCCATTGTAGATTTAGCAGATAATACAATAATAAAAATATATAAACAAGATCTTAATGATGATCAAGTACTAGATTATGTATTTATTATGGGAAAAGAAAAAAGAAGTAGTGAAAATGCTTTAAATTCAACTTTAGAAGTATATAATGATGTCTCACTTGTAGTAATAGATGGAGCTTCAAGTGAAGAAAAAATTTATGAGACAAAAAAAGATTATAAGCCTGCTACTAATTTGGAAATTATTGATAGTAAAAATGAAAAATATTTTTTAATATATGATGAAACAGGAAGTGTTGATTTACTAAAATTGGAAGAGAATAGTCTTGTAAATATCATAAAAAATACAACATCAGATAATTTGCTAGGATACACAATATATACTAGTAAAAATGAAGAAAATGAATCAATTCTTGAAGTTACTCTTGATAATTATGGTAAAGATTATCTTAAAAAATATGAAGAAACCAAGATTTTAGATTTCTCGGATTTATCAGTTGATTTATCAAAATATAGAGAGACGTATTTAAGGGATAAGATTTCAAAATTTGAGTTTAAAAATATAGATGAAGATGAAGAATTAGAATTTGTTACTACTCAATATATACTTTATAGTTTAGATGATAGTGTTACAGAAAATAAGACTATAGGAAAAATTGAAACATATTTTAATATTAAAAATGATAAATTAGTATTTGATAAAGTTGAGATTAATATATAAGATTAAGATAGCTATTATCTTAATCTTTTTATACTAGGAGGACCAATATGAGAAAAGATATAAAAATTGTATTTATGGGGACACCAGAGTTTGCTCGAGAGTCTTTAAAAGAGTTATATGAAGCGGGATTTAATATTGTTGCTTGTTTTACAAATCCAGATAAGCCATCTGGACGAGGAATGAAGTTGAAAGCATCTGCCGTAAAAGAGTTTGCACAAGAGAAAAATATTCCTGTATATCAGCCTAAAAAAGTTAAAAATAATCAAGAAGTATTAGACATTTTAAACAATCTACAACCTGATGTAATAGCAGTTGTTGCATATGGAAAAATACTTCCTAAAGAAGTACTAGATATTCCAAAATATGGTTGCATTAATGTTCATGGATCGCTTCTTCCAAAATATAGGGGAGCAGCACCTATGCAGTGGTCAATAATAAATGGTGAAGAAAAAACTGGAATTACAACTATGTTTATGAATGCTGGTATGGATACAGGTGATATGCTTCTTAAAGAGGAAATTGAGATAAAAGATAGTTATAATTTAGAAAGCATACATGATATTTTAATGGTAATTGGAGCAAAACTACTTGTTAAGACAATAGATGGTGTTATTGATGGTACTATTACTCCTATTTCTCAACCTGAAGAGGGTACGTATGCACCAATGATTACAAGAGAGATGACAAAAATAGATTTTAATAAATCAGGTAGAGAAATTTTTAATTTTGTAAGGGGACTTTCCCCATTTCCTGGTACTTATATGGAACTTGATGATGGAAGAAAATATAAGGTATTTGATGTAAATTATCAAGAAGATGAGAATATAGATAATACTGTAGAACCAGGAGATATATTATTAATGTCAAAAGATAAGCTATATATAAGATGTAAAGATGGATATATAATTATTAATCAAATACAGCCAGAAAATTCTAAAAGAATGGATATTAGAGCTTTTATGGCTGGAAATAGACTTAATATGATGGATAAATTTATTTAGGAGGAGAAGATATGGATTTACAAGAGATGCAAAAAAAAGTATATCAAAATAAATTAGATAAAGGATTTAATGTAACAGATGTTCCAAAAGAATTTTGTTATTTATATGGTGAAGTAGCAGAGGCATATGATGCGTATTTAAAAGGAAAAGATGATTTAGGAGAAGAACTTGCAGATGTTGCAATATATCTTTTAGGATTATCTGAAATATTAGGTTTTGATTTAAAAGAGCAAATAGAATATAAGATACAAAAGAATGCAAAAAGAGTATATAAAACAGTAAATGGTGCTCATATAAAAATTGAAGGTGTAGAATAGATGTAGCTTTACATCTATTTTTTATGTAAATCTTGAAATTTTGATAGTTTTATAGTATTATATATACGTTATAAAAAGGAGAAAAAATGGAAAAAATAAATATTAATGAACTTACATTTGAAGAATTAGAACATTTTATAGAAGAACTTGGTGAAAAGAAATTTCATGCTCGTCAAATTTTTAAATGGATTCATAGAGAAAAGGTTACAAGCTTTGATGAAATGACAGATATTTCTAAAGCCTTAAGAGAAAAATTAAAAGAGAAAACTTATATATTGGAGCTAAAAGTAATAGAGTGTCAAAAATCTAAAAAAGATGGTACTATGAAATTTTTAATTGAATTACCAGATAATAATGCTATAGAGTCTGTTTTAATGAGATATCATCATGGAAATACAATTTGTGTCTCAAGTGAAGTTGGATGTAAGATGGGATGTAAATTTTGTGCTTCTACAAAAGAGGGTTTTGTAAGACCTCTTCTTGCATCAGAGATAGAAGGACAGTTACATACAGTGGAAAGATATACAAAAGAGAAGATTTCTAATATAGTTTATATGGGAATAGGTGAGCCTTTGGATAATTATGATAATGTTGTTAAATCTATAAGAATTATTAACTATCCATTAGGGTTAAATATTGGGGCACGACATATAAGTCTATCTACATGTGGTATAGTTCCAAATATTTATCGCTTAGCACAAGAAAATATACAATGTACATTATCTATTTCACTACATGCAACAACAGATGAAAAAAGAAAAGAAACAATGCCAATTGCAAATAAATATTCAATAAAAGAAATATTAGATGCATGTAAAGAATATATTAAAATAACAGGAAGAAGAATATCATTTGAATATGCTTTAATATATAATCAAAATGATTCTAAAGAAGATGCTCTTGCTCTTGCAAAGCTTTTAAAAGGAATGATAGCACATGTTAATTTAATACCAGTAAATGAGATAAAAAATGGAGTATATAAAAAAGCACCAGAAAAAAGAATTGAGGATTTTATGAATACACTAAATTCATGTGGTGTCGTAACTACAGTAAGACGTGAGCTTGGATCAGATATTGATGCTGCATGTGGACAGTTAAGAAAAAAATATATAGATAAAACTGATGAATTTTCGGATAAAAAATATAAAGAAAAAGATAATAATAAATAAATGCTTGAAAAAAGTTTTATTTCTCTGTTATAATATGAAAATAAGAGGTGGAATAATGAGATATACAGCTAGAACAGATGTTGGACGAAAAAGAGAGAATAATGAAGACAATTTATACGCAAGAATATATGATGAAAATACAGCATTATTTGTTGTTGCTGATGGACTTGGCGGATATTCTAGTGGTGAGGTTGCAAGTAAAGTTGCTGTAAACAATATAAGAGACAATTTTGAAGTTAATCTTGACAAGCTAAAAAAGTCAGATGAACATGATATTAAGCAATTTTTTAAGCAACTAATTCAGATTACTAATCAAAAGATATATAGTATGCAGATGGCAAACCCTAAATATAAAGGAATGGGAACAACAATAGTTCTTTTAGGAAAGATAAATGGAAAGATATACTATGAGTCTGTTGGAGATAGTAGATTATATTATATAGACGAGGATAAGCAAAGTATTGAGCAAATTACATCTGACGATACATATGTAAATGAGCTATTAAAAAAGAAGTTAATAAAAAAAAGTGAAGCGGATAATCATCCTCAAAAACACGTGTTAACAAAAGCATTAGGAATATTTAATAAATTAGATGTACAAGTAGATATATTGATTAAAAATAAGGGATATCTTATATTATGCTCAGATGGATTAACTAATATGCTTACAAATGAGGATATTTTACAAATAGTTAATCAAACTAATTTTTTGCTTTTATCAGATAAATTTATAGATAAAGCAAATGAAAATGGTGGTACAGATAATATAACTGTAATTGTTGTAGAAATATAAAGGGGAGACATTTATGGAATTAATAGGTAAAATTCTTGCTGGTAGATATGAAATTATCGA
>CALWOC010000012.1 GCA_944383015.1 uncultured Clostridia bacterium | reverse complement strand
TATTTCTCTTGGAAGATAAGGTCTAGGTCCTACAAGTGACATATCCCCCTTTAATACATTTATTAGTTGTGGTAGCTCATCAATTGATGTTTTTCTTAAAAAGTTACCTAACTTTGTAATTCTTGGATCATTTTTTAGTTTTTTATTTAGCTTATATTCTTCTCTAGCTTTTTCATCTTTTTCTAGCATTTCAAAAAGCTTTTTATCTGCATCTGGTACCATTGTTCTAAATTTATATATCTCAAATAATTTTCCGTCTTTTCCTATTCTTTTTTGAGTAAACATTGCAGGTCCATCTGAGTCTTTTCTTATTGCTAAACTTGTTACTAAAAATACAGGAGATAATAATAACAATGCAGCAGCTGATGCTGTTATATCTACTGTTCTTTTTAAAAATGAATATGTTATCTCATTAAATGTCTTTTTTTCTTTTTGTTCTAATACTTTGTTATTATCATCAAATTTAATGATATTATTTTCTACAGGCAATTTTTTATCTGTTTCAACACTTAATATGTTAAACTCTTGTGCCTCATTAGAATGTGACATTCTTTATTCCCCCATTTTCAGATTTTTTCTTTTTCTCGATTTTTTTAGTATATTTATGAAAATCATAACTAAAATAGTTCCTGTTATTACTCCTAAAGTATCAATTCCTATATCTGTTATTCTGCTTGTCCTACCTGCAACAAATCTTTGATGAAACTCATCGGACATAGCATAAAGCATTCCTGTTAGGATAGCAAATAAATATATTTTATTGTTCTCTTTAAAAAAAGCATAAAAAAATACAGATAAAATAATACCACCAATTGTGTATAAAAAATAATGAGCATTCTTTCTTACAAAAGTTTGTAGTTCTTGAGAATAATTGTATTTCTCATTATTATTGTCTTGTGTGTTTACTGTATCTGTTTTATTTGAGCTATAACTTTCTACTTGTGGTGTGTCATTACCATTTACAGTGCTTTCTATTGCATATATAAATGCACCACTAGTATTAAGTGTTTGTGTTCCGTCTTGACTAGAAAATATAAATACAGTTATCATCCATACTAAAACAAATATTGTGGATATTATTTTAAGTATCTTCCCCTTATGCATTTTTCTCTCCTAACATTCAATATTTTAGTGACATACTTAACTATTTTTTATGTCTTCTTCAATATACTTTCGACGGGTATTATTATATCATTTAACATAAAATTAGTCAATCTAATTTATCGTATTTAGTTTAAATTTGTTGTAAATTTTTCTGTAATGTAATATTTTGTAAATTAAAATAAATAATATTTTTTGCTATATACTTGAATTATTGATAAAAAAGAGTATAATATGTCTTATCCGAAAATCCTCACACCCATTAACTATTTGGGAGGTATTCAAATGAAGTTGTTTAATAAAATGCTCTGTTTCCTCACTGAATACAGAATTATTCCTCATATCTTGGAGAATAATCTGCATCTTAAATTGGTTTCTCTTCCCAGAGTTACCAGAGGAGGATACTACGTGTCTGCTGTCATGAAAAGAAATAGCACCTGCACCGTTTACTGGAACATTCCTAAATCTTGTAATGTTATCTTAAACCATGAAGGTTGCGATCTTATCTGTTGGCACGGCATCGAAGTAATCAGAGTAGAAGAGTAATCTTTTACTTTTCCTTTAGCATAAAGGGCGGGTCCAAAACTTGGACTCGCCCTTTTTTTCTTAATAATTAAGCATAGTATTTTCTTCATGTTTTCTATAGAGTTTTATTATTTTTGCTTGCAAGTTTTCAAGAGCTTTAGCATACCATGTTAATTTTTTAGAATCTAGCTTAGAAATAGGTTTATTACTTTTATATCTAATATCATGTTCCATTTCTGACCAAAAATCCATAGCTACTGTTCTAATTTGTATTTCAACTTTTATTATAACTGTTTCTCCGTTTATTGTAACAGGTGTTTCAACAATTAAATGATATGCAGAATATCCACTTTTCTTAGGATTATAAATATAATCTTTCTCTTCTATCACCTTAAGTGTAGGCATACTCTCAATTATTTGTTTAATAAAAAATATATCGTCTTTAAGTGGCACAACCACTCTTACTCCGGCAATATCATCTATGTTATCTACTAATGATTTGTATGTAAATGATATTCCTTTTTTCTTCATTTTATTTATTATACTATTCTTAGATTTTATTCTAGAATCTACTTTCTCAACTATTTGATATCCATATATATCATTTATTCTTGTTTTTATACTATTTAATGTAGCAACTACTTGATTCATTGCAAGTTCATATATAATCAACAAATCGTTGTATTGTTTACTTTCTATGTCAATTTTTTCATCTTCTGTTTTATCTAATTTATTATTTTTAATTATTATATCAGTTCTTGGACTCACCTCCCTTATCTTTCTATTAAGATTATATCTTGAATATGAATAATATTCAAATATATTGTGTGTTAATTAGATGAAATTTCTTTCATAATTCATTCTACACAAATTCCTTTATTATTTATTTTTAATATGATATAATTTTATATAGTTATTAACTTGGAGGTATTTTATGCAATACTTATTTTTAGATGAATCAGGAAATCTACACAAAAACAGTCCAGACAGATATTTTGTAATTGGTGGAATTTTTACAAATAACTATACAGATATAAAAAAGTCATACGTAGAAATTAATCGTGAATTAAAAGAAAAACTAAATATGGATTTTGAAATGGAGCTTAAAGCTGCATATCTTAATATGGAAGAAAAAATGGATATAGTTATTAAATTACAAAAAATGAATGGAATGTATATTGTTGGAATTATAGTAGATAAAGAAAAAATAGGTGTTGAAATAGACGAAATTCATTTATATTATAACTATATTATACGTAAATTAATAGATTTTTTAATAAAGATAAAACTTGTAAAAATGACTGCAAATGAGGAGCTATATCTAAACATAGACAAAAGTTCAATGAAAATAGAAGATATAAACTCACTTGAAAATTATCTAAAAACTCATTTTAATATTGAAAGAAGATTCAAATGCAAAATAAATGTATCATATTGGGATTCTAAGAAAAATTATATGGTACAAGTAGCAGATATAATGTGTAATACTATTTGGAATATTGCTCAATCTAAAAATCCAATGAGACTATTTAAACATTTAGATAGACGAAAAAGACTTAGAATATATAGACTTACTAAAATTGTTTAAAAGGTGAATACTATTCACCTTTTATTTTTATCATTTTATTTATTATAATATTTACTATTCTAAATATTATTATACAAACTATTACTCCAGTTATAATACCTAAAGTATCAATAAATACGTCTTTTATCATGCCACTTCTACCTGGAACAAACAGTTGATGAACTTCATCTGTTATAGCATATACTGCACCACATAATATAGAACAAAAAATCTTTTCTTTATTTTTTAATTTAAATGAACTAAACATATTAAAAATTAATATTCCACCTAAAGTATAAAGTGTAAAATGTGCAAGTTTTCTTACAATAGGTTGTAATATTTCAACTATCTCTTCAAGTTTTAGTTTATCTATGTCATTATTAATAAATGTTATAATTTTTCTTATTGTATTTCCACTTGTTACTTGTGAATCGTCACCAATCTGACTTGAAAACCAAAAAACTATAATCATCCAAAGTATAACTAAAATAATTGATATTATCTTTCTCATACTATATCCTTTCAAAATTATCTATTGTATTATACATTATTTTATTAAATTTTTCAAAAAAATATAGAGTATTTCTACTCTATATATTAAATTTATTGTATAAATTTTATGTTTTCAATTGTAAAATTAAATTCGTTATCGTCATCTGAATATACGTCAATTGATACAAATTTCTCTTGTCCAGGTTCAATATAGTTAATTGTCTCTGATGAGTTTGTGTTCGATTCGATTACATCTGCACTCTCTAAAACATTCTTTGAATTGTTTTTCACAATTACAGTCAATGTTTTTTGATTTGTTCTGCTGTAATCAATTTCATAATATGCAGTAATACTTATATCTTGAGATGTTACATTATCAACAGGTCGTATAACACTACTATCGGCTGTTACAGTATTATAATATAGATTTGAAAATACATTAATAGAAAGCATAATCAAAAGCACTATACATACCACTGGTATTGAAGAGTTGTCTACCACCGAATAAATTTTCTCGTATTTACCTAGTTTATTGCTGTTTTTTTCAAGCTTAAGCTTAAATTCATTTTCTATCTCTTTTCTTTTTTCTACTTGACCCTCAACTTCAGTATCAAGTTCAAGTGGTAATTCTTGTAACTTTTTTAAGTACATCTCCTTTATATTACCATCTTCTTGTTTATATTTTTTAATTTTCTTGTTTAGCCCCCACAAAATAATAGGTAGTAAAACTATAATGATAAGAAATAAAATGAAAACAGCAAATAGTAAATAAGATATAACATCTGCTTGATGTAAAATTCCAATAAGTTCGTTACTCATACTATCCCTCCTTTTTAAAATTTATACAATAATAATTGTATACTAATTAACTAAGTCCTAAACTGTTAGACTTATATGCTCTTTTTAAAAGCAATTGTATTATAGCATTGCATGCTTTTTATGTCAAGATACTTTTTATAGAAAAAGAAAAAGAGTGCAACTTTGCACTCTAAATAAAAACATTTTCTGATATTAAATTAAACAATACTGGTTCCTTAAAACTAGTATTTTGATTTTCAATAGTTGTTATTTTTCCATCTATAATTCTTAATTTTGTATTTCTTTGTCCTATTTGATAAGTATAATCTATTTTAACTTTTGGATATTTTTTAGATAATTTTTCAAAAACTTTAATAGGAGCTTTATCAAAAGTTTTAAATGTAAATGTATTTTCATTTATTCTAATATCAAAAGGATTACTACCTGTCCCCCATAAAGCATCTCTTATCATATATCCATTAAAGATTGATTTACTTTTAATTTTTTCTAGAAATATCTTAGTATCACTTTGCATTTTTCTAATTTTATAATTTTCTTTAACATTAGAAATTTCATCAGTTGTAAGCTCTATAAATTGGTATGGATACATTCTAGTCTTTCCAATAAATTTAAATGTACTAATTAATTTTTCTCTCATATCCTTATTATTTTTAATATAAACATTAAGACATAAATTCATATAATCATCTAGATCTAAATCATCTAAGTCTTGTTCCATAGGTTCAATTTTGTTAAAGTCTATTTGACTTTTCTCACTCCTTAAACTTTTTTTGATGTTAATAACCTCATCAAAAGTTCCAAAAATCATAACTTTGTTTTTAATTATATCATTCATTATATAATTCTTCCTTTCCTTTTTAATCCTATGTACACTTAAAATGACAACTTAATACAAAAAAACTACAGTTCACCTCCTAAATTATTAGTTGTGTTAAATTATTTTAAATGTTTTTTTATTATATCATAGCTTTAAATTTATGTCAACTTATAACTATAACAAAAAGACCTTGAAAATTAATTCAAGGTCCTTATTTTATATTAACTCAAGCAAATTGCTGCTGAGTAATCTTCTGCTTTAAATTTATCTGAACAAATATCTGCCTCTAATTGTTCTCCATTTACGTAAATTTCAGTAACAACTATTGCTCTGTTTTTATCTTTCAAACAATATTTATATTTTGCATCTAATCCTAGTTTTTGTACGAAATTTATTAAGTCATGTTGTAGATAATCATCTGCAAAAGAAATATATGCAGTCTTTGAATTTTTTCTAGCAAAAACTACTTTTTGCTTTAAATTATCTAAATTGGCTACACGCCATTTACTATTAATAAATTTTGTTATATCTTCTTTACTTACAATGTTTTTAGGATATCTAGCATATACAATTTTAATACCTTTTTCTTTTACATCTCCAATAAATTCTTCAATTTTCTTTGAATCTCCTTCAATACATAACACATTTGTTAATTTTTTTGACATTTTAATCATAAAATGACTCCTCTCCTTTTAATAATTAATTTTTTTGTAAAAGAATTATATTATTACATGATCACCTCCAAATTATTTTTTAGTGCATAATATTTAAAATGCTTTTTTATTATACCACAATTTTAAAGTTATGTCAACAAAAAGTAGAGATTAATACATCTCTACAAATCTTACTTCTACTATTTCAAACTCCACATTACTAAAATAGCTATCTAAACTAAAGTACATTTTTATTTTATCATCTGGTCTTAACTTATGAATAGTAACCTCTTTTTTAGTATTCTTTTCCCTAATTTTTAGAGTTCCAATCATTTCTTCCGAACTATTTTTTACTGTTAAAAAAACTTCCTGAGTAATAAATACATGATATACTTGCTCATATTGCACTAATTGCAATCCATCCTGTGATACATTGCATTTATTGTTTATTCTTATTCCATTAGTTATTAAAAATATAAAACAAAAGGAAATTAAAAAAGATATAAAACAAATAAATGCTAAAATTTTAACAAGATTTTCTAAACAAATTTTCAATATAGCCTCCCTCTAGAATAAATAATATTATTTCTAGATGTAATATATAAATTTATATATTATTTAATCTTTAACTAATGCATAAAGTATATCATTTTTATAGTATTATGTCAAATAAAAAAGATACTCAGAGTATTATACTCTAAGTATCTTATATATATAATATTAATATTCTATTCCTGTTTAGCTTTAACTAAATTATCTGTTTGATTATCTTCATCACTTATATTGTTTACACCAGTTAAATTAATATTTTTTGTTGTCTTTCCTTCAAAAGTATCAGCCTTAACTATCTCTTTTATATCAATACCAGTAGCTTCTTTTACTGATTCAATTACCTTTGCCATAACAATTGGAACATTTTCAGCCATGTCTGTAACACCACTTGTATTTCCTCCTATAACTGTCACTTTATCTATAGAAGAAATTGGTTCTGCCACATTCTTTGCAAATTCTGGAAGCATATTTACTATCATTTCAACTATAGCAGCTTCACCATACTTTTTCATAGCTTCAGCTTTTTTATCTATAGCTTCTGCTTCAGCAATACCTCTTGCTTTTATAGCTGCTGCTTCTGCTTCCCCTTTTGCTTGAATTGCTTTTGCTTCTTGTTCTTGTGCATACTTTTTGGCATCAGCTTCTTGCTGTTGAGCATATTTTTTTGCATCTGCCTCTTGCTGTACTCTATATTTTTCTGCCTCTGCTTTTTTCTTAATTTCAGCTTCTAAAGCTTTTTCTGTTACTTCAATTTCTTGTCTTCTTAACTCTATTTCTCTTTGTCTTTTAGCAATATCTGCATCTGTTGATGTAACTTCAATTACTTTTCTTTGTTCTTGTTTTTGAATTTCAAAAGCAGCATCTGCTTCAGCTGCTTTAGTATCAGCTGCTTTTTTTAGCTCCGATTTACGTATATCTAACTCATTTTGTTTTTGAGCAATCTCTAAATCTGCTTTTACACGAGCTTCATTTGCTTCTTTATCTGCTTGTGCTTTTTTAATTTCAACATCCCTATCAGCTTCTGCTTTTGCAATAGCTGCATCTTTACGAATTTTTGCAGTATTATCCATACCCATATTCTGAATAAGATCACTTTCATCTTCAACATTTTGTATATTGCATGAAATAATTTCAATTCCAAGATTTCTCATATCTACAGATGCCTTTTGTTGTACTTGATTTCCAAAAGCTTCTCTATTATTACATATATCTTTTAAATTAATTGTACCTACTAATAGTGATAGGTAAACCTTTGAAGTTATCTCCAGTTTTTCCCCCACTCCACACCGTACGTGCGACTTTCACCGCATACGGCGTTCCATCGGTCTGATGAATTTTTTCTATAATGTTATTTCTATGTCTTCAAGTCCTGATAATCTTCTTAAGTTGTTTAATTTTCTTAGTTGTTTGTCATCTTTTATTAAATGTATATATTTATTTATAGTTTCTTTTTCAGTTGCGTGGATAAGTCTATGAATATCAACATGTACTAAAATAAGGTTATCGTATTTATCACTTCCACCTTTACTCTTTGGTACTTTATGATGACAATGTATAGTATCCACGTCTAACTTTTCTCCAGTTATTCCACATTTACCAAGTTGTGCGCAGTACAATGAAATTCTATTATCATAATATTCCACACTATTATCGTACATTTCACTTTTCATAAGAGTTCTAAGAATTTTTAAATCTATTCCTAAGTTCTTATGAATAAGTGTTCTTCCATATTTAGTATATGGCGTTTCCTCCTGATTTTTATTTACTGGAGGTTTTGTTTTTATGTACGCTATAGGTATTAGAGGTTTATTATTCAAAAATCTTAATTGACTAGATTTCCTATAATTCTTGTAGATTATACCTTTAGGATTTAGATCACCATTTCTTTCTATCTTGAAACTTCTTAATCTATTGTATATGACTCTTTCCATTATTAAGCCTAACCTTTGCATATCTAGTGATATGTCAGTTGCTATGCAATAAAAATTGTGTATTCCTAGTACTGTAGCATTATACTGATTTATCTTTTCAAAAATATTTTTTTGATTTTTAGATACTCTAATATTTCCTACAACATCTACTAATTCATTTTTTATCCTCTCTAAAGTCTTTTTTGATAGATTAGATTGAACTACATATTTATTAGATTTCTCTTTTAACTTAATTTCAAATCCTAAAAACTGTGTTCTACTTTTAGTAAGATTGGTAATTCCTGATTTTTCCTCACTTATATCGAGTTTCAATCTGACTTTTAGCCATTCTTTGGTGGCTTCATATATTGATTTAGCATTCTTGTAATTTCTACATAATATTTTAAAATCGTCTGCATATCTAACGATATGTAGTTCTTTTAATTTTGTAGTCCTTTTAAGTTCTGCTACTCTGTTAGAATCATCAACATACACCTTGTTTTTGTCAGTTCTAATCCTACGATAATTTTTCTTTGTAGGAAGTTCTTCCCATTGACTAGTAATCCACCAATCAAGGTCATTTAATACTATATTTGCCAATAATGGCGATAGTATACCACCCTGTGGTGTGCCTTTTTCTGGTATAATTCTATCTTTGTTGGGTAAAACAATTTGTGCTTTTAGCATAACTTTTATTATAGATAAAAGTTTCTTATCTCTGATTTTTAAGTTCCAGATTTGTCTTATCAACTCTTCATGGTCAATGTTATCGAAGAAACCTTTTATATCTACATCAACACAATAATGTAATTTATTCTTTTGTATTAAGAAGTACATTCTACCAATAGCATGCTCTACTGACCTATTTGGTCTAAAGCCATAACTATGTTTATAAAACTTAGCTTCACATATTGGTTCCAATACTTGTTTTATACATTGTTGAAATAGTCTATCTATAATACAAGGTATCCCAAGAGGTCTTGTTTTTCCGTTACTTTTTGGAATTTCAATTCTTTTGACTGCTTTGGGTTTATAATCATTCAATTTAGAATGTATTATTTTGATTATTTTATCGATAGATAAATCCCCTAAATCTTCTATTGTTTGATGGTCTATACCTGGAGTTCTTGACCCATCATTTTTCTTTATATTTCTATATGCCAAAATGATGTTATCTTTAGAGCCTATGATATCAATTAAATTCAGAAAAACTTTTCCATTCTTACTATCTTTATATAGTGAGTCGAATATATCTGTCATTTCATGATATTCAGCATTTCTTAATTTTTGACTTTTTAACATAGTATAGTCATCCCTCCTAGCACACTAGAAGAAGATTTTTATCTTTCATACTCGAACCTATAAATATAACATTTTAGTTATTCTATTCATAAACCGACTTGAGCCCTTTCCTCCAAAATCATTACAATTTCTTCACAGGTCATGACTCTACTTTCACAGTGATAAAAATAAGTTATTTATTTCTTATTAACACTTCGCAGATGTTTAGACATCTCCATGTTCACTGCTTTCCTTGTTCCAATAATTTTACCTTTACATATATCTTTAGGCTCTCCCTTTGACCCTTGATGCTTGATTGTGCCAATTACACAATAAGGTATTTCATAGCGAAAATTTTTACTCTACCTCACATCAACCACTCATGTGGCACCTAACATTTCTATTAGGTCATGCTTTAGAGTCTTACCCTCAGGAGTTCGTCTCTGGTTTTACCACATTCTAGCCATGGATATTTTATAGGCTCACGAGCTATAAGCTACATTCTTTGCCTCCAAAGAACTTTCGTGTAATTAAATATTAATTACTTACGGTAACCTTCACTCGACTTCACCGAGCTTCACACAATAATATTCTAAACTATTATTGCATGTCGGAAATTAGAGTTGGCATTTCAAGGCGTTACCCTATCATTCTACCAATCAAATTATTAGTTTATTCCTAAGTTGGAATAGTTAACCTTTTCAGTTAACAACAAGTCGCACTCTCACGCATATTTCCTTGTAAGGAATCTTGTAAATCAATTATAATCTCATCTGATGTTTTATTAAGAAAGTTTTTCATAGCAAGTTCTAAAAGTTCAGGTTCCGTACTAATTTTTACTTTTGCAACTGCATCTACCTGAATATTAATAAAATCTAAAGTTGGTATATATCCATCCGTTTTTATATCTACTGTTACTTGTTTTAATGATAATTTATCTATCCTTTCAAAAAAAGGAATTCTTATTCCAGCACGTCCAATTAAAATACGTGGTTTTTTCTTAAAACCAGATATAATATATGCTGTATCCGGTGGTGCTTTAACATATCCTGTTAAAATACCTAAAAACAACAATAAAACAAAAATACCTATTATAATATAAACAATAGTCATAAAACACATACCTCTCTTTTCTTAAATTTTACATTTAAAATTTAACTTAAATGCAGTTCACCTCCTAAATTATTAGTTAATTTATATTTTTTAAATGCTACGATATTATATCACTGTACTTAGTTTATGTCAACTGCAATAAATAAAAAAATAAAGGCTTTCGCCCTTATTTTCCATAATAATATGTATTAAAATCTTGTTTTGCTCTATCTAAATCAAAACCAAAATAATATACTCCGTCAAGCATCATGTCATAACCATAATCTGTTGATGGTATTTGTATAGAATTAATATTACTTAAATAATCTTGTCTATCACTTGCTACTTCTACAAACATTTCTCTATACTTATTTATATCCATATTTGTAGTTAAATTTACAAGTATATCGTCACTCAAATCTAATATTTCATCTACAGATAGTTTAGAAACCTTATTCATTAAAGCAATAAGAATTGCTCTTTGTCTTGAAGCTCTTGTAAAATCATTACCAACATATCTATTTCTTGAATGTACTAAAGCTTGTGTACCATTAAGTGTAACAGTTCCTGGTCCTGCTATTTGATTTTCCGCAGATACTCTTTGATTAATAAAATTTACTTCGTCTTGATCTAAAGTTATATCTACTCCACCTACTCTATCAATAGAACTTACAAGTCCTGAAAAATCTACTGTTATATATTGTGTTAAATCAAGTCCAAAATACGAATTTATAGTCTTAATACTTAATTGTTCTTGTCCATATGCATAAGCATGATTTATCTTTGTCATTCCATAATCTGGTACATTTACATATGTATCTCTTGGTATACTAATTAAATTAATACCTTTATTAACATTATCTATTACAACAATTATTATTGTATCTGATCTTCCTGCATAACTATTATCAGTATCTCTTGAATCACTACCAAATATAACAAATTTTATCTTGTCATCAACTTGCACTTTTGGTTTTTCTGGTTCTTCTTCTACTGTTTCTATTCCTAAATCTGCCTCATCTAATGGTTTATATGTCATTTTATCAAACTTACTTTTTATAAATAAATATCCTGCAAATATACATCCAAGTATTACTATTAATATAATTAATAAAATTATCCATACTTTTCCCTGTTTTTTGTCCATAATTCATTTCTCCTGTTTTTTTACTGTTTATGAATTATACCACATTTTACATAATAATACAACAAAAAAGACTTTATGTTTTCCATAAAGTCTTAATTAAATATTACTCTTCTTCTGTTCTTTTTACAAATTCATTAAATATCTCATCTGCAAGTTCATCATCTGTAACTTCTTGATATTCAACTTCATCTTCTTTAGCAAGTGGTATTATTTTAAAAATAACTACTTCATCATCACTATCTTCTGGAAGCATAACTGCATACTCTTCTTCATCTTTATATATAACATCAAGAATTTCATATTTCTTCTTTTTCCCCTCTATATCAGTAAGTTCAATCATTTCATCTTCCATAATACAACTCCTCCTTTTTTATTAATAATATTATGTACCAATTTTCTAATATTATTATTCATTTACCATTTTTAAAATTTCTTCTTTTAAAGTCTCAACTATTTTTTCTTGTGGTACTTTTTTTATAGTCCTTCCTTTTTTAAACAACATTCCTTCATTAATTCCACCTGCTATTCCAATATCTGCTTCTCTTGCCTCTCCTGGTCCATTTACAACACATCCCATAACTGCAACAGTAATATCTGATTCAATAGTCTGTAAAAACTCTTCTACCTCCTTTGCAATAGGAATTAAATCAATTTGTGTTCTACCACAAGTTGGACATGCAATAAGTGTAGGTGTTTTCTTATATAAGTTACAATCTTTTAATATTTCTTTTGCAACTTTAATTTCTTTTACTGGATCATCTGAAAGTGATACTCTAACTGTATCACCTATTCCCTCTCTTAGCATAACACCAAGACCAATACTTGACTTTATCGTACCACTAAATTCTGTACCTGCTTCAGTTATTCCTAAATGAAGTGGACAATCAAACTCCTTTGATGCAAGTTCATAACTTTTAATACATAAATCTAAATTAGATGCTTTAAGTGATATTAAATAATCTTTAAAATTCAATTTTTCAAGTATTTCAACATGTTTTCTTGCACTTTCAACCATAGCTTCTGCAGTAGGCTTACCGTACTTTTCAAGTAAATCTTTTTCCAAAGAACCTGCATTTACTCCAATTCTAATAGGAATATGATTTTCTTTACACTTATCTACAACTGCTTTTACCTTTTCTTCAGATCCAATATTTCCAGGATTAATTCTTACTTTATCTACTCCAGATTTTATCGCTTCTAATGCTATTTTATAATCAAAATGAATATCTGCTACAATTGGTATATGAATTTTCTCTTTTATACTTTTTATAGCTTTTGCATCTTCCATATCCAAACATGCAACTCTAATTATCTCACAACCTACTTTTTCTAAATCTAATATTTGTTTTACGGTAGCATCAACATCCTTAGTCTTAGTATTACACATAGACTGAATAACAACTTTATTTTGTCCACCAATTTGAACATTTCCTACCATTACTTTTCTTGTATCTCTTCTATTCATAATACACTCTCCTACATGCTTATATAGTAGCATAGATATTTAAAATTTAAAAGTAATAAAAGAAAAAAGAGTAGAAAATTTCTACTCTTTTAAAGGTATATTTTAATTTAATTGCACAATCTCATTATTTTTTAAGCTCTTTTTAACATCTATTACTCTTTGATTTGAAGAGCCTTTCCATTTTAAGGTAGGGTCATGAAGCTCATCTTTATATGTTCCATCTACTAACACGTCAATATAATTTAAAACTTCTTTATCTTTTAAATCTTCATCAAATCTAAAGCCTGACCATACCCATATATCTTTATTGGGATATTTTTCTTTAAAGGCTTTAGCAAGTCTAGTTGTTCCATCAATATTATTTGGATGCATAGGCTCTCCTCCTAAAATTGATAAACCTTTTACCTCATCTTTATTACATAGATCTAACACTTTATTAATAACTTCATCTGTAAATTCTTTTCCTCCATCAAAATTCCATGTTTCTGGATTAAAACAGTTTTTACAATGAAAATGACAACCTTGCATAAATATAGATACTCTAACTCCTGGTCCATTTGATATATCCATCTTTCTAATTAGATTGTATCTCATATTATTCTGCCTCCTTATTATCTATATGTAGTACCCTTTCTTTTATTTCTTGTGTTCTTCCTTTATTCCAGAAATTTGTTCCTATATATCCACATGTACGTCTTGCAACATTTAATGTATTATGGTCTCTATTTCCACAATTTGGACAATACCATTCTAAATCATCGTCAATTAATATTTCTCCACTGTATCCACACTTTTGACAATAATCTGACTTAGTATTAAGCTCTGCGTACATAATATTATCATATATAAACTTTATTACTTCTATTATTACATCTAAGTTATTTTGTAAATTTGGTGTTTCAATATATGAAATAGCTCCACCTGGACTTAATTTTTGGAACTCACTTTCAAGTTTTAATTTAGAAAATGCATCAATTTCTTCAAATACAGGTACATGATATGAATTAGTAATATATCCTCTATCTGTTATTCCTTTTATAGTTCCAAATCTTTCTCTTAAACATTTTGCAAATTTATATGTTGTAGATTCAATTGGTGTACCGTAAACAGAATAGTCTATATCTTCTTCTTTTTTCCATTTAGTTGTAGCATCATTTAAGTGTTGCATTACTTTAACTGCAAATTCTTTACCAACACCATTATCTGTATGTGAATGTCCTGTCATTACTTTTACACATTCATAAAGTCCTGCATATCCTAAAGATATAGTTGAATATCCATGGTGTAAAAGCTCATGTATACATTCACCTTTATCTAATCTTGCAAGAGCACCATGTTGCCACAAAATAGGAGCAACATCACTTGGAACATTACTTAATCTTTTATGTCTTATTTGTAAAGCTCTGTGACATAAATCTAGTCTTTCATCAAAAATCTTCCAAAACTTATCCATATCTCCATCAGCAGATAAAGCAACATCTGGTAAATTTATAGTTACAACGCCTTGATTAAATCTTCCATAATATTTACCTTTTCCTTCAACATAGTTTTTAGCTTTAGAAATATTACCTAAACTCATTGTTCTATCTGGAGTTAAGAAAGATCTACATCCCATACATGGATAACATTCTCCATCTCCTAATTCATTTTTCTTTAAATCTTTCATTACTTTTTCTGAAATATAATCTGGAACCATTCTTTTTGCTGTACATTTTGCAGCAAGTTCTGTTAAATACCAATATTTACTATCCTCATGTATATTATCTTCTTCAAGTACATATAGCAATTTAGGAAATGCTGGTGTAATATATACGCCTTTTTCATTTTTAAATCCAAGTATTCTTTGTTTTAAAAATTCTTCAATAACCATTGCAAGCTCATCTTTATATTCCTCTGTTTCTCCTAAATACATGCATACAGATAAAAATGGAGCTTGACCATTAGTATTTGTCATAGAGTTAACTTGATAATTAAATGTTTGTACTCCATCTTCAACTTCTTTTCTTGTATCTTGCATAGCAAATTCTTCGCATTCTTCTTTGCTAAGACCTCTTTCTTGATACTTCTTTAGATATTTTTCATAGCTTAATCTTACAAATGGAGCTAAATGTGTAAGTGATACTGTTGCTCCACCATAACTTGAAGATGTAACAGCAAGAATTATTTGTGTTGCTATTGTAGCAGCTGTAATAAATCTATGTGGTTTTTCTATCATAACACCATTTATTACAGTTCCATTTTGTAACATATCGTCTAAATTAATTAATTCACAATTGTGAAGGGCATTTTGAGCAAAATAATCTGCATCATGAAAATGAATAATACCTTTGTCATGCGCTTCTACTATATCTTCTGGAAGTAAAAATCTTCTTGTTATATCTGTACTTGTAATACCTGCCAAGTAATCTCTTTGTGTAGTTACTACTTGTGCATTTTTATTTGAATTTTCACTATTCCAGTATTCATTTTCACCTTCAATTAATTCTTTTATTGTTTTATCTGTTGTATTAGCTTTTCTAACAAGTTCTCTTGTATATCTGTAAGTTATATATTTTTTGGCAAGTTGATATTTATCAAACTCCATTAGTTTTTCTTCTATTATATCTTGTATATCCTCAACCAAAATTCTTCTTTTATTTAAGTCCTCTATATACTTTATTATTTCATCAATCTCTTCTTTTGTCGCCTTCTCTTTTCCTCTTACTTCATTATTTGCTTTTCCTATAGCAATTCTTATTTTTTGTGGATCATAATCAACTATATGTCCATCTCTTTTTACTATTTTCATTTTTTGCTCTCCCCCTTAATTTTATTTTACACTTAATTTATACCAATAAATATAAAAACATAAAAGTTGCACTTGCACCTTTTTATATTTTTTGTTAAAATATATTTGGAGGAAGAAAAATGTCTAATCCTTTTGAAAATTTAAGTAAAAATCAGATAAGTAAATTATTTCATATACTTGGAGTTCACATATATAATTTCAAAAAAAATCAAGAAATACTCCCAACTATAAAATATGAAAATATTTTATCAATTATATTACAAGGTCATGCTCAAATTATTAATATTGAATACAATGGAAACGAGATAATAATGGAAAATCTATATAAAGATGACATTTTTGGTACCAATATTTCTGCAACAAATAGTGAATATACACAAATAATTGCAAAAGAAGATACAAAAGTTTTAGTTATAGATTATGATAAACTAGTAAATCCATTAAATTTAAAATACACATATTTTAATATTTTTCTTATGAATATATTTGATATAATAAATACAAAATTTAAAGAAAAAAATGAAAGAGTAAAAATTCTAGAAAAAAAACAGATACGTGAAAAATTATTAGAGTATTTTGAAATTGAACATAAAAAAACTCGTCAAAGAAATATTTATTTACCTTTTACATTTAGAGACTTAGCAGATTATCTAGCTGTAAATAGATCTGCTATGTTTAGAGAATTAAAACACATGAAAGATGAAAAATTTATTGAAGTAAATGATAGAAAAATAACCTTGCTATATAAATAAAAGAGTAGAAATTCTACTCTTTTATTTATATTCACTAAGTGAAGTACTACCCTTTTTATATGTTATTTTATCTTCAGCAACATCAAGATAAAATCTTAATGTATGTTTTTCTTTATCTTCTTTTATCTCATTTGCAATAGTTAAACAATTATTATAATATTCTAATGATAACGTATAGTTTTTTTCTACTCCCATATTAATTCTCTCTAATATTTTTATTTTATCTTTTACTTCATTTGAATATTCTTTATTAGTTATAAAGTTATAATAAAAAGAATTGTCTAATAAAATGTTATACTCTTCTATACTTCCAAACTCATTATTTATTATCTTTTCTAATAGTTCATATTGCTTAAAATCATCACTTAATATCAATTTTTCATTTCTGCTTATTACTTTTGCTCTAGTAATTAAAAAAATAACCATGATTATTAAAAAAATAATAATAAACAAAATGTATCTTTTTTTCATATAATCACCTGACTTTATTAAACCATATATATTTTTATTTTACAATAAAAAAACATTATATATATATTATTGTTTCTTTATATTTTTCTTTGTTTTATTTTATTTAATTATGTTATAATAAATTATGTAGCAAAATAATATTGTCTTTTATAATTATACAAAGGAGATGATGCTTTTGAAAAATGAAAAAGAGGAGGTTGATATCTTAAAGTTATATGGTCAAGACTGTACAATGTCTACAGAAGACTTTATAAAAAAATATAAAGTAAAAGAGAGTGGATTATCAACTGGTGAAGCTTCATACAAAAGAAAGAAATTTGGAACAAATGAAATTAAACAAGCTAAGCCTAAGAAATGGTATCACTATTTTTTAGAAAGTCTTTTTACTCCATTTAACTGTATTTTACTTGGAATAATATTTATTCTAATATATACAGATATCTATCTTCCTGAAAAGCCAAGTTACGCTAACATAATTGTAATTATTATATTAGTTATTGCAAGTACCTTATTAGACTTTATTGAAGAATATCGTTCAAATAAAGCCGCTGAAAAACTTAAACAAATAGTTGAAACAACAACTACAGTTATTAGAAATGGTAAAGAAGTAAAAATACCTATTAAAAATGTAACTATTGGAGATACTGTTATATTATCTGCTGGTAGTATGATTCCTGCAGATTTAAGAATAATTGAATCAAAAGATCTTTATGTAGGTCAATCTTCACTTACTGGTGAATCTGATGATGTAAAAAAACAAGCTAATTCTAAACTAGACATTAACAAAATTGAAGATCTTTCAGATTTAGATACAATTTGCTTTATGGGTACAAATGTTATTTCTGGAAGTGCTAAAGGGGTAGTAATAAAAATTGCAGATGATACTTACTTTGGTAAAGTTGCACACACTTTATCTATGGGAAAACCAAAAACTGCTTTTCAAAAAGGAATAGAAACTATTAGTAAATTACTAATAAAAATAATGCTTTGTGTTATTCCAATCGTATTTTTATTAAATGTATGGAAACATGATAGCATAACAGCATTTACTTTTGCAGTTGCTATTGCAATATGTATTACACCACTTCTTTTACCAGTTATTTTATCTTCTAGTTTATCTAAAGGTGCTGTTAGAATGTCTAAGAAAAAAACTATTGTAAAAAAATTAGACTCTATTCAAAATTTTGGAGCTATGAATATTTTGTGTACAGATAAAACTGGCACTTTAACAGAGGATAAAATCGTACTAGAAAAATATTTAGATATTAAAGGCGATCAAGATTTAAGAATATTAAAACATGTATTTTTAAATTCATATTTTCAAACTGGACTTAGTAGTAATATAGATGAAGCAGTAATTAAAAAGGGACTTGAAAATGGAATGGATGACTTAAAGAAAATTTTTAAAATAGTAGATGAAATTCCATTTGACTTTACTCGTAGACGCTTGTCTGTTGTAGTAAGTGACGGTACAAAAAAACAACTTATTACAAAAGGTGCTGTTGAAGAAATATTAAGTATTTGTACACAAGTAGATTATAAAGGGGAAATTTTTCCAATAACAAAAGAAATAAAAGATAATATTAAAAAGATAAGTAAAAGTTTAAATGAAGAAGGATTAAGAGTAATCGCTGTTGCACAAAGAAATGACGTAGATGACATAGAACACTTTAAAGTAAAAGACGAAAAAAATATGATTTTACTTGGTTTTATAGGATTTCTTGATCCACCTAAAAAAACTGCTAAAGAATCAATTTTAAAATTGAACAATGCTGGTATAAGAGTAATTGTTTTAACAGGTGATAATGCAGAAGTTACTAGCTGCATATGTAAAAAAGTAGATATTAATTCAGAAAAAATAATTCTAGGTAGTCAAATAGACAAACTATCTGATGCTGGTGTATTAAGATTGCTTAGAAAAAATAATATTTTTGCAAAGTTATCACCTATTCAAAAAGCAAGAATTGTAAGACTATTAAAAGAAGATGGTAATGTTGTAGGTTATATGGGAGACGGTATAAATGATAGTCCTTCTCTTACAAATTCTGATGTAGGAATATCAGTAGACACTGCTGTAGATATTTCTAAAGACTCTGCAGATATAATTCTTTTAAAGAAAGACTTAAATGTACTACTTGATGGAGTAACAGAAGGAAGACGAACATTTTCAAATTTAATGAAATATATAAAACTTGCAACAAGCTTTAACTTTGGTGAAGTCTTATCACTAGTTATAGCAAGTATATTTCTACCATTTCTACCTGAAACACCTATACAATTACTAGTTGAAGGTTTGCTTTATGACTTTGGTCAAATGACGCTTCCTTTTGATAATGTGGATAAAGAAGATTTAAAAAAGCCAAAAAGATTTTCTCTATCACAACTTAAAGATTTTATATTTTTTATGGGACCACTTAGTGCAATATTTGATTTAATAGTATACTCTTCTTTATGGTTTATTTTTAAAGTAAGAGATGTTGCAACTTTTCAAACTATGAGTTTCTCATTTAGTATAGTATCCAACTTAGTTGGTATGCATATAATTAGAACATCAAAAATACCATTTATTCAAAGTAATGCTCATAAAGCTGTGTACATATCTTCAATAGCTTTAATGTTTATTGGTATATTAATTCCTTTTACAGGACTTGGAACAATTCTTGGATTTATTCCACTTGAATTAAAATATATTGGATTAATATTTGGTGTTACTTTCTTATATTGTATAGTTGCAATGGTTGCTAAAAAAATATATATTAAAAAATTTAAAGAATGGATATAATAATTAAACTCAGTATGCTAACAAAGTATACTGAGTTTTTTTTATAACAAAAAGAATAACAAAAAATGTTATTCTTAATAATTGCTGTTTATTCGAGATAATCTTATTTGTTTAATTTCTGTACTAATTCCACCTCTTCTACTTAAGAAATCATAAAAATTACCTTTATTTAATTGCACTCTTTTAAATACATTATCGTGTACGATTTTATTTCTCAATAAATTTAATTTTATTCTACCTAAAATTCTATTATGTGTGTACAATTTATCTTCTATATTAAATTCATTCTCTAATTGTTTTAAAACTCTATAATAGCCATAAGAATATGCAAATAAAACTTGTTTATCATCTTCTTTCTTATAATATTCTAAGAATTTTTCTTTAATACATTCTTGCAAATCTTCATATTTTGCAATTAATAATTCATGTGGCAATGTATCAAGCCAAGCTCTAACCATTCCTAAATAATTCATTTTTAAATTTAAAAGCTCAACTTTTTCTTGATTAATATAATTTAAAAGTGGTTTATCATCAAGTTCCTCATAACACCGTATTAATTCATCAATAAAACTCTTTTGATCATCAATATTTGCCTCCCAAAAATTAATTTGTAAAATAATATCTCTCATAATTCACCTTTGTTCTCTAAGAACATCCTTTCTATTAGTATTAATTAACTATGCCATTAACAATTGTTGATGGAAAATATATTAATTTTCACGTGATAATTATATCAAAAAAAGATTTGTTTTGCAATACTTTATGTAAATTAAAGTAAAGTTTATAATATTTATATGGTAACATTAATTCTAAGACTGGTAGTTTAGACTGGTACAAATAAAAAAATACCAGTCTAATGACTGGTAAATACTAAAAAATCAATGTTCTTCACGAACAAATTGATGTATGGCGGAGAGTGAGGGGTTCGAACCCTCGCGCCGCATACACGACCTAACAGTTTAGCAAACTGTCCCCTTCACCACT
>CALWOC010000011.1 GCA_944383015.1 uncultured Clostridia bacterium | reverse complement strand
TACTTCATAGCTAATTGTTTCACTTGTTGCCTCTACTAATTTTTCACCTTTTTTATTTAAATGTAAATCTACTTTTAGTACTGGATCGTATATTGGTACTTCTATTACTAGTGATCCTGTTGCAACTCCGCCTGTTGGGAATTCTGCATCTCCTTCAAGACCTGTTGCTATTTTATTTACCACTACTTTATGACCACTTACCTCGGCATTTCCCAAATCTTTTTCATCTTCTGGTACTCTTAAATCATCATCTAAATAATATCCATCTGGTGCTTGTGTTTCATATACTACATACTCTCCTGGCTGTAGTTGTTGTGGTGTGTAGAAGTATCCTTCTGCGCTTGTCTCAAATTCATCAATATAGTCTCCTGATGGTGTCTCCATCAACCTTACCCATTTTGAATTTTTAACATCCCATATTTTAAATTTTGCTCCTTCTAGTAATATATTTTGTCCTGTTTCTTCGTCTTTCTTTACTATTCTTAGCCATGCTGGTACTGGTTCGTCTGACTCTATTCTCTTTTCATCATCATCTTGCATTTTTACTACTATATTTTCATCTTGTATATAGAAGAACGCATCTTTTCCTGAATCACTCTCTTTTATTTCTGTTATTGTATATTCTCCATATGGTATTGTATATGGTTCATATTCTTTATATTCTTCTGCTATAAACTCTGCATATCCATATTTATTTACTGTTGCATCATAATATGTATTTGAATCACTATCTAGTGTTAATCTTAATATTGCACCTGCTGCTGGTGATTCTTCTGTTGAGTCTGGATTATTTTCATATTTCATAACCCTTACTCTTCCTCTTATTACTTCTTCTTTTGATACATCCATATGATATGTTCTTTTTACTGTTTGCTCACTTGGCACTTGTTCAAAGTAATATTCATTTGGATCTACTAAGTATCCCTCTGCAAACGAATAATCATATGTTTTTCCTGTCTCTGCTGTTTCACTACATCTGATTTTCTCTTTTACCATGTATTTTCCAACCAGTAAATCTCCTGTCTCTGCTACCCAATATCCTTCTTCATCTTTATGATCTACTGTTATATCATACAAATGTATTGAATAGTCATCTTTTTCTTCATTGTATTTATATACTTCATATATTGCTCCTTTTAATACTGCATCTCCTTGTGTCATATCTGGTGCGTCTGTATCTTCTCTATTTGCATCTACTTTTCTTATTTTTATTTGCATTACCTTTGGTTCATCTACAAGTTGTCCTTTGCTGTCTAACCATTCTTTTACTACATCATCTAATGTATTTTTAGGATCTACAAATTCAACATCTGTCATTTGATATTTTCTTCCTAAATGCTCTTCTGATTTTTCTACAAATAGTTTAAAATCGCTACATTTTAATGTTGTATCTGGTACTTTTGTCTCTTCTATTATATATTCACCATATGGTAAATCTTCTATTATACAGTATCCATTCTCATCTGTTGGTGCACTACATTTTCTTGAGAACTCATGATCTGTTCCTTTGCTTGAAATTAATGTTGCTGTAAATTCTGCACCTTCAAGTGGTGATTTTTCACTACTTGTTGTCTCTCCTATCCATTTATTTATCTCTATACTATTTCTTTCTGGTTCATTTTGTATTGTTATTGGTACTACTACAACATCATTTCCTTGCTCTTTATTATCATAACTTACTTCATATACTTTGTCTTTATATGATACTTCCTCTCCTGGGATTATTGTATCTGGATTTACTCCTTCTGGGAATGTTGTTTCTTTTAAGTAATATGTTCCTGTTCTCATTTTTTTAGATATTGCATATCCACTCTCATCTGTTGGCCCTATTACTACAACATCTCCATTTTTATCTACATATTCATTTTTTGCTTCAGCATCAGTATATACTGTAAAGTATGCACCTGATACTTTTGCATCTGTTGCTTCTCCTTCATTTAAAAGCATTTCTTTTGTTACTTCTATTTGCATTTCTTTTGAATTATCTACTTTTGTATATTCATATGTCTTTCCATTTTCTGTAAAACTTACTTCAAATGGCTCTATTGTATATGCTTCATCTGGTGTTTTGTATTCTTCTATTCTATATTTTCCATATGGAATATCATTTATATCACATACTCCATCTTCTCCCGATACATTTGAATAATATACTTGACTTGGATTACTTATTAGTGTTGCCTTAAATTGTGAGCCTGCTAAATTTATTTCAGCATCATAATCTGTTTCTCCTAATCTTTTTACTATATGTAAATTTGAATATATTGGATGCTCTGGTGCTTCATTGTATTCCTCACCAATTACTGGTGTAAATTGACCTGCATAATCTACAGAAGTGTTGATTCTATCTGGATTTATATTAAATCCTTCTGATGGTTCAATTTCTAAGTAATAATATTTTCCTACTGGTAAATTTGTAACGGCTTCTGTTTCACCATTTACATTTGTAACTACAGTTTTTACCACTTGATTATTACTATATATTAATTGGTCACCTTCATATATATCTTCTGCTGCACATAGATTATATATTGCTCCTTCAAGTGTTGCATCTCCTAAAGTTGCTCCTCTATGATCTGCATCAAACTTTGTAAGTCTTACACTTCCCCTTGGATAAGAATTAACTCTAGTATATGTTACAGTAGATGCTGCATTTACTGTAACTTGTACTGTTCTTCCATTTTCATCATTTATAGTTTTATCTGGTGCGTTTGTTTCAGTAACTGTATATGTTCCTATAGGAAGGTTGCTTAATGTATATGTACCATCACTTCCTGTTGTAACATTATAATTTAATCCATTTCCTGTTACATTAAATGTTGCATTAGATAAATTCTTTCCATAAGAATCTTTCTTTAATATTTTTAAATTTCCAACTGGTACTATATGTCCTGATGCTGTTTCAGTTGCTGAATCTTCATATGACCCACCTGTAATTATAACATCTTGTCCATTTGATCCAAAGTTGTTTGGTCCAGCATATATATCTGCCTCATTATATCTTCTTGTAGTCATACTACTATATATTTGAGCATCAACAGGACCAGTTAAAGTATTATTGTCTACAACTAATCTCCAATTGTCTCCTTCTCTTTGAAGACCACCAATATTATTCCAAACACTAGCTCCTGATTTTATATATATCCAATCTGAAACCCAATTATTTCCTTCTAAATGGAAGGTTAAATTATGGTTACTCATTTGATTAGAAATATCTGCTCCATTAAAGTTTGCTCTAGCTTCTTCATATAACTGTATAGCAATATTAACATATGTATTACTTCTATCTAATTCATATATATTAAAATCTCCATTTAAAGCCCATATTACTGTTTGCTTTACTTGCAAAGTTTCATTAAGACTACCTACTGGTGGATTACTATCATATACATATGACATTTGTTTTCCAACATCACCTGTATACTTTCCAACATATCCATATGTATGTCCACTATTAAAAGTAACATGTGGCTCTATACAAAAAACTGTTTGATTAGTATCTCTAAAATAAAAATGCCAATATAAATTAGGAGTGCCAGGATGCCAAGGTAGCCTAATCAAATTGGTATCTGACAACTTATCTCCTTGCGTTATAGCGGCATAGACATTACCTTTTGAAAAAATAATTAGTGACATAAATATGACTGCAATTATTCCAAAAAGCTTTAACTTATTTTTCATACTCCTTTCACCTCTTAATAAAAAACTAATCATAAACTAACGATATATCGTTTATATTATATCATTAAAAAAATAATTTTTAATACAAATTACTATTGTTTATCTCAAAATCTACACAATTATTACAAATATTTTACAAAGACATATCATATTTTTTCCAAACAAAAAGCTTTAAAGCAAAAAATGCTTTAAAGCTAAATTATATTTTTATTGTAATTTTTGTTTTTTATTTACTACTACTGAAATAGTCATTATTGTTATACCTGCTATAGCAAAAATTGCAATACCAATACCACCAGTTGCTGGTAAATCAAATCCTTTTGAATTTTGAATTTGTATAATTTCTTCATGTGTTATTTTTCCAACTTTTACTTCCACAGGTGATTTTAATAGGTTATAATATTTTGTTATACCATCATAATCTTCATAAGCTGGTGCTTGTATTTCAACTAACCAATAAGATACATCACTTCCATCATCTGCATATGCAAGTCCTTTTATAACTGCTTGTCCTTGCTCATCAGTTGTTACTTCTATATCTTCATTATTACTATCTTTAACAAATATTCCATTTTCTGCATTGTCCTTTGTTGTTGCTACTTTAAATTTTGCTCCTTGTAATTTTTTATTTAAATCACCTTTTTCAACTTTTTCTAAAGATATAGCTCCAGTATGAACTTCTGCTGTATCTGAAACTGTTGTTGTGCTTATTTCTATAGGAGCTACAGGATCACCATATTCATCATACTCATAATCTATATTATTTGTGTATTCAAGTGTTGCTATATTTATATTTCCATTTCCACCTATTACAGCTTTATCTTCATCTAAAGTAGTATCATAAGTAATTATTATAGCATCATATAATGGTGTTTTCTCATTTGAAGAAGAATTATACATTTTAGAAGTATCAAAAGTTACTTCTAATCCATCCTGAGATAAAATATACATATCCTCTGGTATAACCTCTCTACCAGTAGTTGTTGTTCCCTCAATTACAATACTATCTCTATCTAAAATTAAACCTTCTGGTATATTATCTGTAATTTTATATGTTGACATATCTGCAATTTGCATTGGTACATCTGTTGTAATATTAAATGTTACTATGTCTGTCATAAATGCACTAGCAGTATCTACAAAATTAGCAGCACTGTTTTTTACTTTTTTTACAATTTCTGGACTTTCATTAATATATGTTACTGTAGTTAAATTTTCTCCTTCTTCAACATTTGTAATGAAATTTTTACAATAATCTGTTAATTCATTTGTATTTTCACAAGGAGCCATATAATAATTTGTTATAATCATTCCATTTTCTAATACCCTAAAAATAAGATTATTAATAATTGTATTATTATTAATATATTTTTCTGGTGAAGAAACTTCAACTAAACGATAAATAGTTACAAAGCTATAATGAGCATTATACATTGGTATATTTTCTAATAATATTTCACCATTACTATCTGTTGTAACTGTTAGTACTTCATCACTTCCATCTGGTATATAATCAATCCATCTATCTCTTTCGTTATCATTAAGTGAATATGGTACGCTATTTAACATAACTTGAAGCTTAAAAGTTACATTTTCAATTGGATTTCCAGAAATATCAGTCTTTTTTAGCTTCAAATTTCCATATGCTGTCTGAATTTTTGGTTCTACTGTAATATCATAATCCCAACCATTTCCCTGAGCATTTGTCATAGGAATATCTACTAAAAAATTCTCATAATAATTAGTATTAATACCATCCAGTGGAGTAAGCTTTGCATAATATCTTCCAAGCTCTAAATTGTCAAAAACTACTGTTCCATCCTCTCCTGTAGTTTTAGAAACTCCTTTCACATTATTATCTTCTATATAGCTTTCTGCATCCCATTTATATTCACATGTTTCATCCACTTTATATAATGTATATTCTGCTCCCTCAAGTGGTGGATTTGTTGTTGTATCTCCATTTTGTTGTTCATGTGTAATGATTGTAAGTGATCCAGTTGTTGGATCTGCTGCTTTTATATTATTTCCTAAACAAGCAACTAATACAAAAGCTAAAATAATAGAAACAATTCTATATTTTTTAAATTTCATATATTTTCCTCTTTTCTTTTTATATCTATTTCATTATATCATTTTTCTTATAATTTTACATTTTTATATATAATAATTATTATAATATTTCCTTTATTTTACAAAAATGTTACCAAAAAAATACACCTCAAAAAATTGAGATGTACTTTAAAATTTATTCTGTTCTTAAAGCTATAACTGGATCTTTTTTACTTGCCATTTTAGATGGTATAAGTCCAGATATCACAGTAAGTATCATACTTATTGCAACAAGTACTAAAGCTGGAATAATAGGTACTTGAATAAGTCCTGATATATTTGTTACAGCTTTTAATATTGCATTTGCTGGAATAGTAATTAAATATGTAACACCTATTCCAATAATACCTGCAAAAAATCCAATTATTAAAGTTTCTGCATTAAATACTCTTGAAATATCCTTTTTAGAAGCACCAATACTTCTTAATATTCCTATTTCTTTTGTTCTTTCAAGTACAGATATATATGTTATTATACCAATCATAATTGAAGAAACAATTAAAGAAATTGATACAAATGCTATAAGTACATAGCTTATTACATTAATTATTGATGTGACAGATGACATTATAATGCCTACAGTATCTGTATAGTTAATTGTATCTGCTTCATTTCCTTCTTCTTCCATCTTAGTATTGTAATCATTAATAAAATTAGTTATGTTATCTTTAGAATCAAAATCTTTCGGATATATTTTTATTGTTGCAGGTTCATCTATTTTAACATACCCTATCTTTTCAAGAGTTGATTCATATGTTGCATTTGCATTTTCAGCGTAAGCTGCAACCACGTTTGCAAGCTCTTCTTGAGATAAAGACATTAAATACATTCTTTGCTCATCTGTTAATGTATTCATATCAAAAGTCTTTGAAGAATTATTTTCATCAAATTCAAGTCCAGTAAATACATTAATATTTTCATTTTCTAATTGTTCTTTAACTATTTGTGCTTCATTTATTTTATTTATCATATGTTCTTCTAACTCTTTTGTATAAAGAACAACTCCACTAGTTTGAGCTGCAACTGATTCTTCATCAATTTTTATTATTCCAACAACTTTTAATGTTTCTGCGCTTTCAAGTTTTTGTTCAATATATTCTTCATCTTCAGATTTATCTACCCAAATACTACCTTCTTTTTCATAGTAATCTGTCTGAGGCAAAATTTTAAATTCAATATTTAAAAGCTCATCATAAGTATATGATAGTTGTTCATCTTCTTCTACTTCTTCACCCTTCATTATCTTATCTATCTTTTCTTCTAACTCATCTTGATCTTTTAAACCTAAGCTATATAGAGTATAATCACTTATCTGATTATTTTTATCTACTAGTAATACTACCTCATTATATTTTTTTGGCCACTTACCAGCAAGTAAATTATATTGAGAATGTACAAGTTCCTCATTATCTAATTGTTTCATAAATACATCCGTTGTAGAAATACTTGACATCATTGCACTTTGTGTACTTCCCATAGAAAATCCTAGTTTTTCAAAAACAGGGCTTGGATTTGTCCTATATGTTTTTCCATCACGTTGTGCATAAATATTTAAGTTTAAATTATAATTATACTCAATTGCTGTTAAACTATCTTCTATTTGTGATCTATTTGTATCTAAATAATCTTTAAATTTTTTTAAATTATTTTCCTCTATTTTAGATGACATTGTACTCATCATCTCATTCATAATATCATTTGAATATATTTTTCCTTCTTCTTGATTTTCGACATTTGAACTATTTTGTCCCATCATTAACTCAATCATTACCGATGAATCTATTGTTTTTTCTTGTATTGACAAAGGATAAGAGGATAATGTCTCTTCTTGTGTTTTATCTATATATTTTTGTACACCATTAGATAAAGACATTATTGTAGCAATTCCAATTATTCCAATACTTCCTGCAAAAGCTGTAAGTATTGTTCTACCCTTTTTAGTTTTTAAATTATTTATACTTAAAGATAATGCAGTTAAAAAGCTCATTGATGTTTTTCTTGCTTTTTTAGCATGTTCTTTTGCTTCTTCGATTTCCTCTTTTGTTGGTATATATGGATTTGTATCATCTATTATTTTACTATCTAAAAGTTTTATTATTCTAGAAGAGTATTTTTCTGCTAAATCTGGATTATGTGTAACCATTATAACTAGCTTATCTTTAGATATTTTTTTAATTAAATCCATAATTTGAACAGATGTTGCAGTATCAAGGGCTCCAGTTGGCTCATCTGCAAGAATTATATCTGGATTATTTACAAGTGCTCTAGCAATTGCAACTCTTTGCATTTGTCCACCTGAAAGCTCATTTGGCTTTTTATATGCATGATCTTTAAGACCAACTTTTTCTAAGACTTCAAGTGCTCTTTCTTTTTTCTCCTTTTTTCCAACACCACTTAAAGTCATGCTCATCTCTACATTACTAAGTACACTAATATGTCCTATAAGATTATAATTTTGAAATATAAATCCAACTGAATTATTTCTGTATTGATCCCAGTCTTTATCTTTATAATCTTTTGTTGATTTACCATTAATTACAAGGTCCCCAGAATCATATCTATCTAGCCCTCCAATTATATTTAATAATGTAGTCTTACCACTTCCACTAGGTCCTAGAACTGATACAAACTCACTTTTTCTAAATTTAAGTGAAATATCATTAAGAGCAACCTGTGTATACTCTGCTGTTTTATAACTCTTTTTTATGTTTTTTAACTCTAACATAAATTTATTTCCCTCCAAAAAATATATTAATATTATAATATTAATATTAGCACATAAAAAGAAGCAAATCAATAAAATTTGCTTCTTTCACATTATATTCACTTTTTACGATTAATTATTTTTTTGGTTCAACATGAACAATTACATTATCTATATTTTCAAATTTTTTAATTATGTCCGCTTGTAATTTATCTGCTATTTCATGACTGTCATACGTATTTAGTTTTCCATCTAAATATATAGTAATTACTGCTATATACTTATATCCTGTTGGTATAGTATATATATTCTGAATACCATCTACTTGTGGATAGTTTTTAATATACTCAGTAATTTCCAATTTTGTATTATCATCTAAAGATTTATCCATCAGTACATTATAACTTTCAATATATATCTTTACTCCTGTATAGAATATCCAAATCGAAATACCAATACCTACAATTCCGTCAAACCAGTATAGATTAAACCTGCTTAAAATAATTGAAATTGTTGTAAAAGTAGTAACAATACAGTCATTTCTGTGATCTTTCATACTTGATTCAATTAAAATATTATTATATTTTTTAAAAGCAAATCTTGAATAAAAATATAATGAAAGTTTTATAACTATTGTAGCAATGCACACTGTAATTAACCACCACGAAAATTCCACTTGGTTTTTATATATTACAGAACATACTGAATCATATAATATCTTTAGTGCTATTGCCATCATTGAAAGACTAATAAATAAAGAAAAAATATATTCTGCTTTACCATGTCCAAAATTATGGTCATCATCTTCTGGTTCACTTGCTATCTTATTTCCTATTGTTGTCATTGCTGAAGCAAATATATCTCCTGCACTATTTGCAGCATCTGCAATCATTGCTTGGCTCTTAGATAAAAAGCCAACAATTGCTTTTATTATAAGTAGAAAAATATTTCCAATTATACCAAGTGTTCCAACTCTTTTTGTTATTTGAAACCTATCCAAAATAAATTCACTCCTATTTTTTACATACTATATATTATTAATAATATAGAAAATATGTACATAAATAATAAAATAAAAGATTGAAATTTTACTATTAATAGCAAATTCCAATCTAAATTCTTTAAATCTAACATCCATAATTGTAAGCTTATTCTTATATATAGAATGCTATTATAAATGGCAGGGGCACTAGGAATCGAACCCAGCTCTGGAGTTTTGGAGACTCTTATTCTACCGATGAACTATGCCCCTAAGCTAACAATAGATATTTTAACATTTTTTTTATGCTTTTTCAAGTACTTTGTAAAATTTATTTACTTAATTTTACAAGTTTAAATTTAGTGTAGTCACATCCAACCATTTTATAATCTATATTTCCTATTTGCCCTTCTTTTACCATATTATGTCCATAACCGTGTAAATGTCCATAAATACACATTTTTACATCATATTCTTCCATAATATCAACAAAATTAGAAATAAATGGTGGAAAATGCAAAGCAACAATTATATCCTTTTGTATTCCTTTTTCTAAATATTCTTGCTGTAATTTTTTTCCAGCTTCTAAAGAATTTTTTAGCCTATTTTCTTCTCTAGATATTATTTTTTTATCTTGCTCTGCATTATTATTTTCAGTCTTTCCCCATCCTCTAGTTCCACATATAATATAGTCTTCTACAGCTATTGCAGTATTATGTATAACTTGAAAATTATTAAAATTTTGCTCTTTAAAAAATTTTTCCATCTTAGTTTTAGTAGCAAAATAATAATCATGATTTCCTCTAAGTATAATTTTCTTACCAGGTAAATTATTTATATATTCAAAATCTTTTACACTCTCATTTAAAGTCATAGCCCATGAAATATCTCCTGGTATTATTACTGTATCTTCATTTTTAACTGTATTTATCCAATTCTTTTTAATTTCTTCTTCATAATTATCCCATACTTTACCAAAAATATTCATAGGTTTATTTACTCCAAATGATAAATGTAAATCTGATATTGCATATATAGCCATTAATTCACCTACTCTCCAATCTTTAAATTTGCTATAGCATTTAAGTCTAGCTTATCTTTTATTTCATAATATTTTCCTGAAATATAATTATAATGCGCACCACTAGCAATCATTGCTGCATTATCTGTACAATATTTTAAATCAGGCATATAGCATTCATATCTTCTCTCTTTACATGCTTTTTGTAATTTTTCTCTTAAAACTAAGTTTGCTGATACTCCTCCTGCAAGAACAACTTTATTTATGTTCAAGTCTTTCATAGCTCTCATACAATTACTTACAAGTTCGTCTGTAACTGTTTGCTCAAAAGAATATGCTAAATCTGCTTTTTTTAAATTTTCTTTTTCTTTATGAGCTATATTAATTACAGCTGTTTTTATACCACTAAAGCTAAAGTCATAATTATCAAACTTTGTTTTAGGTAAATTATAACTAAACTTTCCTTCTCTTGCAAGTTTACTTACTTCTGGTCCACCTGGATATGGAAGACCTAGCACTCTTGCTACTTTATCAAAAGCTTCTCCTACTGCATCATCTCTTGTTTTCCCTATTATTTCATAATCTGTATAATCTTTTACATATATAAGATGAGAATGTCCACCTGATACCACTAAAGACATAAATGGAGGTTTTAAATCTCTATATGTCAAATAATTTGCTGCTATATGTCCTGCTATATGATGTGTTGGAACAATTGGAATATTTAAAGCATATGCTAAAGATTTTGCGTATGCAACACCAACAAGTAATGCTCCTATTAGCCCTGGGCCATAAGTTACTCCTATATAATCTATATCTTTAAACGTAATATTTGCATTATCAAGAGCTTCTTTTACAACAAAAGCTATATTAGTCAAGTGCTTTCTAGATGCAATTTCTGGAACAACACCACCATATTTTTTATGAATTGGTATTTGCGTAGATACTACATTTGCTAATACTTCTCTTCCATCTTTAATTATTGCAACTGCTGTTTCGTCACAACTACTTTCTATTCCTAAACAAATCATTTTAATTTCCTTCCTTTATAAATTTATTATCCATTCCAGTAACTTTAAAATTGCATTATATGCAGGAGTTATTATATATGAAGTTATATTTGTGAAGAAAATAATTAAAATTATTACAAAAGAATATCTTTCTAATGTATACATAATTCCTCTTAAGCTTCTTGGTAAAAAGTAAGCTAATACTTTTGAACCATCAAGTGGAGGTAAAGGAATTAAATTAAAAATTCCAAATATAATATTAAACTCTATAGTATAAAGTATCATTTGTAAAAATATATTTCCTACACTATTTGCTGCTAGATTTCCAAATACTCCAAACATAATTAAAACTTTTAATACAATCGTTAATAATACAGCAAGTAATAAGTTTGAAAGTGGTCCTGCAAGTGCTGTAAGCATAGTACCTCTTCTACTATTTTTAAAGTTTCTATCATCGACCATTACAGGTTTACCCCAACCGACACCGCAAAGTACAATACATAAAAATCCAATAGGATCTATGTGCTTAAACGGATCAAGTGTAAGTCTGCCTCTTATTTTTTGTGTATAATCTCCTTGTTTATATGCTACCCAAGCATGAGCAAATTCATGAATTGATAAAGAAATTAATAGCGCTGGCAAAGTATATAAAAATGCTATTAATCCTTCTCTTGTAAATATATTTAGCAAATCATCATCTCCTAATTTATTCTATTAAAAACTATATAATATTTTACTATATATAGCTAATTTTTGCAAGAAAAAAAGATAGAATCACTACTGATTCTATCTAAGTTGTGTCGGTGCTAGAAAACTAAAAGCCGGTATATTCCTTAGCACTCCAAAAATAACTGTTATTACTATTAAAATGATAATCAAAACATTTGTAATTTTTTTGATAATTTTTTTATCTTTAAACAGTATATCTAGAACAAATAATATAAATATAATTGGTACATCTATAAAAATAATTGGATTATATCTAAAAGCTTGATATAAATCACCTTCAAATAAAGAAACGCAAAGTCTAGTTATTCCACATCCCGGACAATATAATCCTGTAACCTCATAAAAAATACATGGTATACCAATATCAAATTTAATAATTAATACTGCATATATCAAAAAAATAACAAGTAAAATCACAAAATCTTTTATTTTCATTTTAAGCTACTGTTGATGATTTTCTAGCTATAGCATTTAGTTCACTTTGCATTATACAATAGTTAACTATACCTAATCCAAATATACCTAATACTAAATATAAAACAGAATTATCACTTGCATTAATTCCTGCTTGATCATTAGCTACTTTTAGATTTTTTCCCATTTTATAATACCAGAAAAACATATAAATGCCACAAGTAATAATAGTAAATAAGAATGCTTTTCCTCCACTAAAGTTTACATCTCCTGATGCTTTCGCTGTATCATTAGTTAAACATATAAACCAATAAATTCCATATAGTCCACATGTTATTAATGATAGTAAAATACATACAACAATATTTCTCTCTTGAACCATAACTGTACCTCCTATACTTTTCATAATAAAATTTTACACTATAATTATATATATTTCAATATAAACATGACATTTTAAGACTTTTTGTTATTTTTTACTGCTAATACAAATTCTTTAAATAGAGGATGTGAAGTATTAGGTCTTGATTTTAATTCTGGATGAAATTGTACACCAACCGCCCATGGATTTTTCTCAATTTCAACTATTTCAACAAGTTTATTATCTGGTGATACACCAGCTATTTTTAATCCATTTTCTTCTGCTAATTTTCTATATTCATTGTTAAACTCATATCTATGACGATGCCTTTCATATATTAAGTTTTCTTTATACGCATTATATGCTTTTGTTCCTATATCTAGTGTACACGGATATTTTCCAAGTCTCATTGTTCCACCTTTTTTCGAAACATTTAACTGATCTTCCATAAGATTTATTACAGCATTTTTTGTATTTTGATCAAATTCTAAACTATTTGCATCTTTTAGTCCAACAACATTTCTAAAAAATTCTATTACCATAAGCTGCATTCCAAGACATATTCCAAATATTGGAATGTTATTTTCTCTTGCATATTTAATTCCTTCAATTATACCTTCTATACCTCTATTTCCAAATCCTCCAGGTACAATAACACCATCTACGTCTTTTAATAACTCTTCGGCAGATTTTTTTTCTATTTCTTCTGAATCTATCCATTTTATTTTAACATTTACTTTATTTTTAACACCTGCATGATTTAAAGCTTCATAAATTGAAATATATGCATCATGAAGTGAAACGTATTTTCCAATAAGTCCTATTTGAATAGTTTCTTTAATATTATTATCTTTTTTACACTCATTATGCCATTCAATTAAATCATTTTTTGTTTCTTTTAGAGCTAGTTTATCCATAATTATCTGTGCTACATTTTGTTTTTCAAACATTAATGGTACATCATATATAGAATCTGCATCTAAATTTTCTATAACATTTTTAGGTGATATATTGCAAAATAAAGATATTTTTTCTTTTAAATCTTCAGGAATTGGATAACTTGTTCTAGCAATTATAATATCTGGTATAATTCCCATACTCATTAATTCTTTACAACTATGTTGAGTTGGTTTTGTTTTTAACTCTTCTGATTTAGGCAAAAATGGAATAAGGGTAACATGAACAAATAATACATTTTCTGCTCCCTTTTCTGATCTAATTTGTCTAATTGCTTCTAAAAATGGTTGTGATTCAATATCTCCAACTGTTCCGCCTATTTCAGTAATAATTACTTGTGCATTTGATATTTCCCCTGTTTTATATACTGTATCTTTTATTTCATTTGTTATATGAGGAATTACCTGTATTGTTTTACCTAAATAATCTCCATTCCTTTCTTTATTTAAAACTTGCATATAAATCCTACCAGTTGTAATATTAGAATATCTATTTAGACTCTCATCAATAAACCTCTCATAATGACCAAGATCCAGGTCACATTCTAACCCATCATCTGTGACAAAAACTTCACCGTGCTGACAAGGGTTCATGGTACCTGGATCTATATTTAAATAAGGGTCAAATTTTTGGATAGTGACAGCTATCCCTCTAGATTTTAATAGTCTTCCTATCGAAGCGGCACTAATACCTTTTCCAAGGCCAGAAACCACTCCTCCTGTAACAAAAATATACTTTCTTTCCATAATTTTTACTCCTTTTTTCTACTTTATTTATTATATCATAAAAAAAATAAAAGAGCTATAATTTTATCATATACATCTATTTTATTTTTACATCAGTCGACATCTGTGTTTACTTGACTTTAAAATATATTTAAAGTAAAATATATTTATATATTGTTAGGAGATAAATATGAAAAACTATTATGATATACTAGAAGTTAGTAGAAAAGCTTCAAAAGATACAATTAACAAAGTATTTAAAATGCACATGAAAGCAAATCATCCGGATTTGTTTCAAGGTGAAGAAAAAATAAAGGCAGAAGAAAAATCTAAAGAATATACAGAAGCATATAATATTCTCTCAGATGATGCCCAAAGAGCTAAATACGATGAGGAACTTGATGCAGAAGAAAGTTCTCAAACAGCTTCACAAGTTGAATCTATATTACAAGAAAATGAATATCTAAAACAAGTAATTGCTCAAAAAGATGAATATATAACTAGAATTACTGGTGGAGCTTTTGAAAATCCTCAATATAATAATGTACAAAATCCATACTATAATCAATATCAGCAACCTAACTTTCAACAACAGTATAATCCAAATGCTGGTGGATATGGTGGATTTAATGGTTTTACTCCTCCTAAACCTCAAAATCCATATGAAGGAATGACTGTCGAGGAATTAAAAGAATTAAAAAAAGAACAAACAAAACAATACTATAAAAATATGTTTAAAGAAATTGGAATTAAAGTAATCATTTTTATACTACTAGTGGTTGTACTCTTAATAAGTCTTTTTTCTTCATTTAAAGACTTAGCAAGTTTCTTTGGAAAATAAAAAATACAGATTAAAAAATCTGTATTTTTTATGCTTTTAGAAATTCTACAGAACTTTCTAAAAGTCTATCTATCTCTTTATATGAATCATTATATCCAACATTTGAAGATACCATTTTATTAGGTTCATTTACAACTCTTCTTCTTAAATTAAAATCATTTATTAATTCGATTTGATTTTCGTCCTCTTTTGAAAAAATATGTAAATTCTTTTCAAATAAAACAGCAAATTTAATTCCATCATTACAAGAAGTTATTACATCTTGTGCATTAGAAATTAATTTTAAGAGTTCAAATGGCTCTACATTTTTTAATCTTTTCCCTTTATAAAATACACCTTCGACTTTATCTGCCACAATATATATTTTAGAATTACTATTTTCTGATATTTTACTTGCATAACTTAGCATTTCTTTTGTTACATTATCACTATATATTAATATATAATCTATAGGCATATTTACAGTTTCTTCATTAATTATATCATACCACTCTTCTTTTCTTAATAAAAAAATAGGATCAATTACTCTATTTATTTTTTCATTTTTTGAGTCATAAAAAGTTGAAACTTTAAAAAAGTTATCACTTATATTGTTTATATCAGATAAATTAGTTTTTATTCCATACGCTATATTCTTATCTCCATTCATTTGTAAAGATAATTCATTGTATTCTCCATTTAAAACTATAAATTTATCTGCAAGTGGTAAATTTTCCTCTAACTGATTAACATCATTATATCTATTAAATGTTAAAATAACATTATCCACTAAAAAGTTATATAACATTTCTGATTTTTTGTTATCCTTTTTTAAAAAATTATAATCAATTACTTGTACTTGATTACCTTGTCTCTTTAAATATTCAAACATTGAAAATGTTTGAAAAACCAAATCATAATTTAAACCATTATTACATACCAAAGTTGCTATTTCCATAATTCTACCTCTTCTTTTAGAATTATTTTATCATTATTTTTATGATTGTCAAGAAAATATAATATAAAAATAGCACTTTTTAAAGTGCTATCTTAATTTTATAATATTATACATATTAGCCCACCACTACCTTCATTTATAATCTTTTGTAGAGTCTCTTGTAGCTTCATTTGTGCTTCATCTGGCATTCTATAAAGCTTATTATGAAGTCCTTCATTTACAAGCTCATGTAGTGATTTTCCAAATATATTTGATTCCCATATCTTTTTAGGATCAGTTTCAAACTCTGAAAGTAAATATTTAACTAAATCTTCTGATTGTTTCTCACTGCCTACAATTGGTGAAACTTCTGTTTCAATATCTGCTCTTATCATATGAATAGATGGTGCAGATGCTTTTAGCTTAACACCATATTTATTACCCTGCTTTACAATTTCAGGCTCTTCAAGCTTTAGCTCATCCATTGTTGGTGTAATTATACCATATCCTTTAATTCTAACCTCTTCCATCGCCATAGCAATTTTATCATATTCAGATTTAGTATTTGAAAATTCACGTAATAATGAAAAAATATCTGCATCAGATTTAACATCAAAATTAGATTCCTCACTAAGTATCCTATAAAATACATCAGGAGTTATATCCATTTCAACTTTAACATTTCCAGTCTCCATATCTGCATCTTTTAAATATACTTTTTTAAATACTTCATTTTCATTTATTTGATCAAGCATCTGATTTATTTCTCTTATTGAATAATCTTTATCTAAAAAATCTTTTACAACACCTATTACATCTTGCTTTAGCCAATGGTCTAAATCTAATATATTAAACCACTCTGGTAAATCAAACCCTATTTCTGTTACAGGAAATTCCTCTAAAACACGCTCAAAAATATTTGAAAAATCTTCTTCTTTCATATTTTCTATATCCATACTTATTACTCTAGAGTTATATTTTTCACTTAGCTCTTCTTCTAATTTTTTGGTCTCTTTACTATTTGGATTTGTTGAATTAAGTAAAACAATGTATGGCTTATTAATTTGCTTTAGTTCTCGTATAACTCGCTCTTCTGCATCAACATAACTCTCTCTATCTAAATCTGTAATAGTTCCGTCTGTTGTTACAACAATTCCAATTGTAGAGTGATCATTAATTACCTTCTTTGTACCTATCTCCGCAGCTCTAGAAAAAGGCATTTCATCCTCTGACCATGGAGTTTTTACCATTCTTGGCATATCATCTTCCATATGACCTACTGCACCATCTACTAAATATCCTACACAATCTACAAGTCTTGTTTTAAATCTAACATTATTATCTAAACATATTTCAACTGACTCGTTTGGAACAAACTTAGGCTCTGTTGTCATTATTGTTTTACCAGATGCACTTTGTGGGAGCTCATCTAAGGCACGATCTTTTTTATACTCATTTTGAATATTTGGAATAACAAAACTCTGCATAAAGTTTTTAATAAAAGTAGATTTACCTGTTCTAACAGGACCTACAACTCCAATATATATGTCTCCATTTGTTCTTTTTGATATATCTTTATATATTTCAATATCCTTCATTTTCTACCTCCAAGTAAACTTAATACAAATATATTCTTGTATATTACTTTTATGATAAAATCTAAAGAATAACTTTTATTTGTAACAATATAGATATAAAATTTAGAAATTAAATTCTAGTTTTTTTATTATGTTATTCTATAATGTCCAACTATATCATCTCTATATTCCAAGAAATCTTCTTCATAATTTAACTGATAGGGATTTGCATGGTGTATTACATATGGTATACCTTTCTTATTTCTTTTATCTGATACAATACCTATATGTTTCTCAAAAACAACAATATCTCCTCCCTGCCATTTATCTATAGCGTTAACGTCCGTTGTAAGAGATATAGCATTTCTATCTAAATATATTTTTAAATTTTTTACTCTTCTAAAATCTATGTTTTTATCTATATTTGTTATGTTATAATCATTAGGATTATTTGTAATATCATCATTTACTAGTTCCATCAAGTCATATCCAGCTCCAAGAAGTCCAAAAGCAACTACATCTGTGCATACACCATATTCATCATCTGGATAACCAGTACTATAGTATTTGCTTTTATATTTTGGTTTAGTACTAATATATTTTCTAACATTTTCTAATATATCCGTTTGATCGTCAATGCCATCTTCATCTTTATCTATATTACTAATATAATTTTTAATATTAAAATCTTCATTAGTATAATAATATTTAATTTCTATTTTATTATATAATAAAAAATATATACTAACAATTATAATAACAAGAGTTATTAAAACACCACATATTATACCTTTTTTCATAAAAAACTCCATAACTAATTAAACATAGATAATAAGTTTTGACTAGATTTAAAATCAAATTTCATTCCAGAAGTTTTAAGCTCAACATATTCGCCAGAACTATAAATTGTCATTGTTGCAATTTGTTCAATACCAGAGTTATTTTCATCATCTATTACATTCTTTGTTGGCTCTTGATACATTACTACATAGTATTTTACTATATCATCTTGAGGTATACTACTTATTTTCCAATTTTCAATACCTAAATTTACAACAAAATCATCTATTTCTTCTTTTGTATCATATTTATAAAGTATTCCATCTGTTTCAAAATCATATACTTCTACAAGTTGTGCCTTTACAAAACTTTCAAAATCATAATCATTATTATCAATTTTAATTGCAAAATATATTCCAAGTCCTATTACTAAAAAAGCAATTATAAAAGTAATAATAATCTTTTTAATTTTCATATTCAATTGCTCCTATTCTATTCTACTTAAAATATCTTGATATTCATCTAATTTATCTTGATCTAAAAACATCAAACTACCATCTATAACATTCCAATCATCTTTATTTTCAATTAAATAATCTATAGCGTCTTCCATTTTATCTAAAAGATCTATAACTTGATCTATTGAATCTTGAACTGTTTGATTATCTTCCTGTGAAACTGTTAAAACCTCATTTTTATATAAATCTACATAATACTCATCTAAATTTTTATCATTTATATATGACATTATTTTTTCTTCATCAAATTGATTTCCATATTCTTCTTTATATTGCTCTAAGTTTTCTCTTGTAGTTTTTATAAATTCTTTAGACTCAGTAAATTCTTTTCCATCCTCTTCGAAGTTTTCAATTGATATAATCGTACCAAACTCTTCACTATTCATTGCATCTATAATCTTCTCTGCTACTAAAGCAGTATCTTTTATATAGCTTTTTATTGCCTTTTCTATAATGCCATAATCTCCTTTTGTAACTATTAAGTCTGTTTTTTCATAAATTGCCTCAAAATCTAATTCATCTGTATTCATCATATTTTCTAAAGCTAACATTTCATCATTAAACTTTTTTTCCTGCTGTATATCTGATACAACGAAAAAGGCAATAATACCTACTACTATAATTACTAATACAGCAAGTGTTATTAATATTTTTTTCTTCATAAATAAACCCTCCTTAAAATACATAACTATTTTATCATATTCTAATATATTTTTCCACTTTATAAAAATATAAACCTTATTAGTACAATAAGGTTTATATTTATTATTTTATTTATTTAATAAATCTGTAAAATCTTTCATTGCTTCAGATATTTTTAATTGTTGTGGACATACTGCTTCACAACTTCTACATCCTATACATGCACTTGGTTTTTTATCATCTGGAAGTGCACTAATTGCCATTGGAGCTATAAATCCACCACCAGTAAATTTATGCTCATTATATAAAGCTAAAATCTTTGGAATATCTATTCCTTTTGGACAATGCGCAGTGCAATAACGACAAGCAGTGCAAGGAAGGATATTTCCTTTTAACATCTTTTGTGATATTTCTAAAATAGTTTTCATTTCTTCTTCATTTAATGGTTTATCTTCTTTAAAAGTATTTATATTATCTTGAAGCTGTTTTATATTAGACATGCCAGATAATATCATAGTAACTCCTGGTATAGTCTGTAAAAATCTAAATGCCCAAGCAGGTACCTCTTCACTTGGTCTTAACTCTTTTAGTTTATCTTCATCTTCTTTTTGAAGTTTTGCAAGTTTTCCACCTCTTAAAGGCTCCATAACCCAAATAGGAATACTATATTCATTTAAAAGCTCTACTTTAGATTTAGCATCTTGAAATTCAAAATCTAAATAATTTAATTGTATTTGACAAAATTCCATATATTTGCCATAAGCATTTAAAAACTTTTTTAACACTTCTTGACTTCCATGAATTGAAAATCCTAAATGTTTTATTCTGCCATTTTCTTTTTGTTTTAGTAAATAATCTAAAATTCCATATTTAGGATCAAGATAATAGTCCACATTTTTTTCATATACATTATGAAAAAGATAAAAATCAAAATAATCAACTTGACATTTTAGTAGTTGTTTTTCAAATATTTCTTCTACTTTATCCATATTAGAAATATCATAACCTGGAAATTTAGTTGCTAAATAAAATTTATCTCTAGGATATTTTTTTAATATTTTTCCAATAACCTTTTCTGATTCTCCACTATGATATCCCCACGCAGTATCAAAATAATTTATCCCATTTTTTATTGCATAATCTACCATTTTTTCTGTTTCTTCTTCATCTATTGGTATATCTCCATTTTTTCCTTTATTTGGAAGTCTCATTGTTCCAAGTCCTAAGTTTGACAGTTCTAAATCTTGAAATTTTTTATAAATCATAAAACCCCTCCTCTTTATATAATTAACCAAATTTTATAACTTAATCTCTAGTTATAATTTTATTAAAATGTCAACTATTTTTCTATTATAACTTCCATACTAGAATTTCCAACAACATCTTTTAAATTTTCTGGATTATCTATATATCCTATTTTAGTATAGCTATATGAAGTGGCAAAATCATCATAGAAAATAACTAAACAATTATCTCCATAAAGCATTATGTCACCAGTATTAATCTTTTCTACTCTTTGACTATTTGCTGTAAAATTATTATCAAAATAATAATATTTCTCATTTCCATTTAATTCATTCATAGTTATATTTAAAGGTAATTTTTCAAAGAGCTCATCAGCTACTATATTATTATAAAGTGTAGCAGTAAAAGTTTTTCCATTTATTTTTATATTAACTTTTTTCATATTTTCATCTCCACTATCTATATTATTAGTATTTTCTTCTTGATAAACATCACCATTATCTTGTATTATTTTTTCATCATTTTTATTATTAATTAGAATTAAACATAAAACTATACTAAAAACTATTAATGTTAAGCATAATAATATTATTAATTTCTTCATTTTTCATACCCCTTAAGTTTATTATACTATAAATATCTATCATAAATAAATTATTATTTAACAAAAAAGATACTAAATTTTATATTTAGTATCTTTTTATGCAATTATTCCTCCACCAAGAAGAATATCATCAATATAAAATGCAATTGCTTGTCCAGGTGTTATTGCTCTAATTTTTTCATCAAATTTAACTGTTAAAGTATTATCATCATTTATATATATTGTAGCTTCTTTTTCTGGTGCTAAATAACGTACTTTTGCTTTAGCTTTCATACCATTTTTAAAATTATCAAATAAAATACAATTTGGATCCTTTACCAAAACAGTATCTGTATACAATTCATCTTGTGTTCCTATTACTAATTCATTTTTCTTTTTATTTAAACTAATAACATACAAAGGTGTAGAGCTTGATATGCCCATTCCTCTTCTTTGACCTATAGTATATCTATGTAGTCCCTGATGTTTACCTAAAACAGTACCTTTAGTATCAACTATTTTTCCATGTTTCATTCCTTGAATATTATTTTTTTCTAAAAACTTTATATAATCATTATCTGGAATAAAACAAATATCTTCACTATCAGGTTTATTGGCAACTTCTAAATTATATTCTTTAGCGATTTGACGTATTTCATCTTTAGATTTGAAATCTGAAAGTGGAAAAACAATATGGTCTACTACATCTCTATCTATATTACATAAAACATATGTCTGATCTTTTTTACCCGCATCCGATTTTTTTATCACATTTTTTCCATATTCTTTACTATACTCAACTCTTGCATAATGTCCTGTTGCTATATAATCTACTCCAATACTTTTTGCAAACTCATACATAGCACGAAATTTTAAATACTTATTGCAGTAGATACATGGATTAGGTGTATTACAATTTTTATATTCTTCTATAAATGTATTTATTACTTTTTCCTTAAACAAATCTTTTAAATCAAGTACATAATGTTTAATTTCTAATTTGTCACATACAATTTTTGCATCATTTGAAGCTTTTCCATCATTTGGTATAAGCTCCATTGTTACTCCTATTACATTATATCCTGCTTCTTTTAAAATTATTGCACTTACAGAGCTATCTACTCCGCCACTCATGCCTAATAAAACACTTTTCATTTTTTTATCCTCCAAATTTATAGCAAATCTGCAAGTGTCTTGCTATCAACGTAATCTTCAATTGCTTTGTCAAGTCCTTGCCAAAAAGATAGTGTAGCACACTTATTTTTCTTAGGACAAGTATTTACACTTCCATTTGACAAACAATCTATAGGAGATAAATTTCCTTCCGTAGCTCTTAATATATCTCCTACTTTATACTCTTCTGGTTTTTTGGCAAGTCTATATCCCCCATTATTTCCTCTAGTACTTAGAACCATTTTACTCTTATTTAATGCAGAGATTATTTGCTCTAAGTATTTATTTGAAATTTCTAGTCTTTTAGAAATTTCTGTTAAAGATATATACTTGTCCTCACTACTATTTTTGGCAAGATCTACCATTATATTTAAAGCATATCTTCCTTTTGTAGATATTCTCATCTTCTACTCTCCTTTTTTATTTAATAAATCTTCCATAGTATGCCAAGCAAGAAGTGCACATTTTACTCTAGCTGGCATATTAGAAATATTTTTAAATGCTATTGCATCTTCTAATTTTTCAAGCTCTTTTTCATCTTTAATTTCACGCTTTATCATATTAATAAACGTCTCAATTATATCTTTTGCCTCTTTAATTGTCTTACCTTTTAATACGTCAATCATAACTGACGTAGAACTTTGAGATATAGCACATCCATGTCCAGTAAATGCCATATCTTCTATTACATCCCCATTTAATTTAACTTCTAGCTTAATTTCATCTCCACAATTTGGATTATGTCCCATCTCACAAAAATCACATGAATCAAGCTCTTTTTTATTATATGAATTCATACTATGTTCCATTATTATATCGTTATATAACTCTTCTAAATTGTCCACTATAAACCTTCCTTTCAGTTTATTTTTTAAAATATTTTTCAAACATTTTATATGCTTTTTGTATAGCATTTACAAGTATGTCTACATCTTCTTTAGTATTATATAGATAAAAACTTGCTCTACATGTTGAATCTATTCCAAGATAACGCATAAGAGGCTGTGCACAGTGATTTCCGCTTCTTACACACACGCCATTTGCATCAAGTATACTTGCAACATCATGAGGATGTACTCCATTAATATTAAATGATATTACAGCAGAATGATTTTCTTCATTTGGTGTAATATATAGCTTTATATAATCTAATTCTTTTAGTCTATTTATTGCATAATTTACAACTTCTTTTTCTTTCTTTTTAATATTTTCATATCCTATTTTTTCAATATAGTCTATAGCAGCACAAAGTCCTACAACACCTCCAACATTTTGAGTTCCTGCTTCAAATTTACTTGGAAGTGGCGCAAAAGTTGTCTCTTGCTCATAAACATACTCAATCATATCTCCTCCCATTAAAAAAGGATTCATATTCTCAAGTATTTCTTTCTTTCCATATAAAACACCTATTCCAAGAGGTGATAACATTTTATGTCCAGAAAATACTACAAAATCTGCATCTAATTTTTGTACGTCAATTTTCATATGTGGTATGCTTTGTGATGCATCAAGTACAACAATAGCTCCTTTTTTATGTGCATATTCTATTATCTTTTTAACATTATTTATTGTACCTGTTACATTTGATACATGAGTTATTCCAACTATCTTTGTATTATCTGTAATTTTAGAATAAATTTCATCATCTGATAGTTCAAATTCTTCATTTATATACATATACTTTAACTTACTATTTGTCCTTTTTGTAACAAATTGCCAAGGTACTAAATTTGAATGATGCTCCATAATACTTAGTACTACTTCATCATCTTTTTTTAAGTTTTCAAGTCCATATGAATACGCAATAAGATTTAAAGCTTCACTTGCATTTTTAGTAAATATTATCTGAGAAGAAGATGGTGAATTAATAAACTGTGCTATCTTTTCTCTTCCTTCTTCATACACTCTTGTAGCTTCTATACTTAAAGAGTAAGCTCCTCTATGAGGATTTGCATTTTGTTTTTTATAATATTCATTTACTGCATCTAATACTATCTGTGGTTTTTGTGTTGTAGCACCACTATCTAAGTATACAATGCTATTTGAATTTAATATTGGAAAATCTTTTTTTATTTTATCCATAATACATTCTCTCCATTTATCAATTACATAATCTATTTTTTATTTTTTCTAAATTTTCTTTAGAAATACCACAACTTAAAAGATAATCTTCAAAAGAATTATATTTATCTAAAAGATTTTGTATAAACGTATCCATAAATATTGGTTTTGATATTTGCATATTTAAAGAATACTCATCCATAAACTTACATTCTGATACATAAGTATGTGTAACTTCATAGTTTGCTACAATATCTTTTTTATCTACACCACAAAGACCAAGTATTAGTGCTGTTACAATTCCAGTTCTATCTTTTCCTGCTGTACAATGAAATAATACTCCTCCTTTTGCACTAGAAATTACATCAAATAATTCTTTTATCTTTGTTTTATTTTCTAGCAAATATGTATATCCTATGCCAAAATTAAAATTATCTGCATATTCATTTGCTTTTATATACTCTTCAATTTTTTTAGTAGAAAGAGGTATATAGTGAAAATTAAAATACTCTTTATTTATATTATCATCACTAATAAAATTATCTTGAATTAAGCTTTTTCCTCTTAAATCTATAATATCTGTTATTCCATATTCTTTTAAAAACTCATTATCTTTAGTGGTTAAATTGGTAAGTCTACTACTTCTTACAAAAACATGAAACTTAGTAACTTTATTATCACTAGTAGGATAACCACCAATATCTCTTACATTTGCTCCACCTTCAAGTGGTAATCTTACAAAATCCATATTTTTTTCCCCTTAATTTAATCTTTCATCTATTTGAGACAAAATTTCTTCTTTTATTTTATCATCTTTTATTCTTTCAATTATCTTATTAAATCTTGCTCTAACTATAAGTTTGATTGCTTCTTTTTCTGAAAAGCCTCTACTCATAATATAAAAAAGCGATTTTTCATCTACTTTTCCTGAAGCTGTTGAGTGATTTCCTTCAACATCATCTTCTGTGCAAAGTAACATTGGTAAAGCAATAGATTTTGCTTTAGGAGAAAGTAAAATACAAAATTCATTTTCATCGCCTTTTGCTTTTTTACACCCTCTTTTAAAATCTATAGTTCCTTTAAAGTTTTTCTTAGCACTATCTTTTAAAGCTCCTTGTACATCGATATTAATATCTGTTTTTTTACCTTTTAGATGTGCTATATAGTTAATATCTTTTACTTGATTATCTATTCCCAAATATACTGATTTTAAATCATTTTTTGCACTGTATCCATATATATTTGAATAATAATTAGAAACACTATATTTTCCACCAAAATCTACTATTGTATATTTTAAATTAGAATTTTCTTCTAAATCATTTTCAATAGAATCAAAATTATATGAATTATTATTTAACATGTTGACTATTGAAATATTAACTTTTACACGCTTTCTTACTATAAGCTTTAATGCTCCATTATGAAAACATTCTTTATTGGTATTTGAAATATATTGTATTATAATATTTGAATCGTGTTTTATATCCAATAATATATCATTTACCAAATCTAAGTTTTTATCATCAAAAGTAAATATAATTTTTATATTACTATTTTTTCCAGTTGTAGTAATTTTTAAGGAGCTATTCTTTTCTTTATTTACATTATTTAATAGTATATTACCATTTCCATATACTAAATTTATTTTTTCTTCATTACTATTAATTAAAGTATTTTCTGATGTAATATTAACATTTTTAAATTCATCTAGTTTACTAGGAATATTTACATTCTCTATACTAATATTATTTATTCTAAAATTTCTAGATGTTCTTACAGGAGTCTCATTTACTTTTATATCCATTATCCAATACTCC
>CALWOC010000010.1 GCA_944383015.1 uncultured Clostridia bacterium | reverse complement strand
TATTAAGAGAAGAAAGCGAAGGAAAAGTAGGAGATAAATATAAAGTAGAAGAAAAAGAGATAGAAGGATATGAGATAATAAAAAGACCAGAAAGCTTAGAAGGAGAGTATAAAGAAGGAGAAACAGAGTTAGTATTTGTAGTAAAACAGAAAGTAGTAGTAGAGCCAATAGAGAAAGGAACAATAAAGGTAAATTTTGTAGATAAAGAAGGAAACAAATTATTAGAGACATATATAGAAGAAGGAGAAGAAGGAAAAGAATTCTATATGGAAGCTCCAGAAATAGAAGGATATAAAATAGTAGGAGAAAGAGAGATTAGAGCAACATTTGTAGCAGGAGAGATAGTATTTGACATAGTATATGAAAAAGTACCAGAAGAAATAAATGTGGATACAGGTGATATAAATATTTATATGCTTGTTGCACTATTTACTTTATCAGCTTTTGTTATAGTAAGAAAAATAAGTCATTATAAAAATAGCGCATCTTAAGCGCTATTTTTGTAATAATAATGTAATTAAAATGAAAATAATATATTTAAAATTCTTATTAAAATAAAAATGAAATAACAAAATTTATTGTATATGATAAAATATTAGATGATAGAAATCATGGAGGAATATATGAAAGAAAGAAGAAAAATTTTATTTAAAACATTATTAATTTCACTATTTATGTTTATTTTTAATATTAATTCTGTTAAAGCTGCAGAAGGAGTATTATTAAAAGATGCAAATAAAGTGTATGGAGATAAATTTGAATCAGTATCTTTGGGGACAACAGCAGATTCAGAATATTCATTTTCTTTTAAAGTTACAAATGATACTAGACTTGAATGGTGGGGAAATGTAGGAAAAGTTTTAGAAAAGGGAACTGCAAAATATATTTATCCGACAGATAATAGTTTATCTGGAAAAATAGGCTGTTATTTATATAATGTTGGAATGTATAATGGAAAAGTTATAAATGTAAAATGTACATTTGACTGGGAGAGTATTACTACAGCTAATGGCACAAAGATTTATCCTGTTATTGCTCCTAATTTAGCAATAGGTACACAGGTATTAGGTTTTAATTTTACTACTAACGGTTATGGTGTAAAATATGAGCTATTAGATGAAAATATGGAGCCATTATATGTAAGTATGTCTGCAAGTATTGGAGACATAGATTCAAGACAATACTTTGGATTTAAATTATTTAATGGAACAATAAATAAAGTTCAGTGTACAAAAGATAGTATTGTATATTACCAAAATTTAAATGGATATGATTGGTTTTATGCAGACAATACTGTATCAGAAAATGGACTAGAAAGTGTAGCAAGACTAGAACTTAAAAATGTAAATAGTTTTTATGTATGGTATGGAAATGAAGGAGATAAATATAGTAAATCTTTTTTTAAAGGTTTTAGACCAGATAGAGCAGATAGTAGTTTAATAAATAGAAATAACGAAATTGCCAATGCTTTTAAAACAGGTGATACTAGTGTTCTTAGTGGTGGATGGGGATTCTTTAATGGACAAGCTTTTGGTCCATATGAAGTATCTACTCCAATAAAAAATATCACTGATAGTGATGAAAAAGAAGTTATAAGCAATACAATTACTAAGGATGAAGTATTTTTTTATGATATATATCAGTATGTACCACTAGAGAGTGAAAATTATTATTATAGTAAATTTACTATGACAGATACGCTAGCGGATAATATTATATATATGTCTTCAAGAATTTATGATAATGCTGGAAATGATGTTACAAATAAGTTTACAATTACTGCAAATGGAAAGAATTTAACTGCAGTAGCAAATAGTACTAATAAATCAGATTTTTATAGTAATACATATAAATGGAGAATAAATGCTAAATTAGATAAAGACATTTTACAAACAGATAAAACTAGTGGAAGTAATTGGTCATATGACAAAACAAATCATCGTTATATTATAAATAATGTTGCAAAAGTATCTGTTGTTAGAAATGGTGTGACTACTGAAAAAAGTACTAATAATACTACAACAAATTATAATAAATTACCAGCACAAGTTGAAGTTAGACATAGAGATTATTATTCTAAAGCAGATATAATTGAACCTGAAATTATAAATGGATTTGAATATGAAAATTATACTACCTCTCAGAAAGATTTTTCTAATGCTTATACTTTTGAAACTGTAGAAGGACAAGTATCTGGAAAAATGACTCCAGAAAAAATAATAGTAACATATTATTACAAGAAAAATACAAGTGTAGAAGTAAGATATATAGATCAAGTAACAGGAAAGGAAATAGCAGATACAGTTACAAAAACAGGATTAGAAAGAGATCCATATGAAACAGAAGCTAAAGATGTAGAAGGATATGAATTAGTATTAACACCAAGTAATGCAAAAGGAGAAATGACAGTAGAGAAAATAACAGTTACATATGAGTATAGAAAATTATCAGATGTAACAGTAAAATATGTAGATGAAAATACAGGAGAAGAAATAGAAGGAGCAGATCAAGTAGTAACAACATATAAACAAGGAGAAAGTTATACAACAGAGAAGAAGCAAATAGCAGGATATACATATACAAGAGATACACAAAACACAGCAGGAACAGTAGAAGATAAAGATATAGAAGTAGTATATTATTATAAGAAAAATACATCAGTAACAGTAAGATATTTAGATGTAAAGACAAATGAGTCATTAGAGAAAGAAATAGTAATAAATGGACTAGAAGCAGATGATTATGATACAGAGCAAAAGACATTTGAAGGATATAAATATGTAAGTGTAGATGGAAATACATCAGGAAAGATGGAAAGGGAACCAATAACAATAACATATTATTATATAAAACAGTCAAATGTAGTAACAAAATATGTAGATAAAGTAACAGGAGAAGAGATAACAGATAAGATAGAAGTAACATATAGTGAGGGAGATAACTATACAACAGTAAGAAAGACAATAGAAGGATATACATGTGTAGAAGATAGTAAAAATATAACAGGAGTAGTAGGAAGAGAAAATATAGAAGTAACATACTATTATAAGAAAAACACAGGAGTAACAGTAAAATACATAGATATGTATGAAAATATAGAGATCTCAGGAACAGAAAGTAAGACAGGACTAGAAGGAGACGAGTATACAACAGAGCAAAAAGATATACCAGGATATAGATTTGTAGAAGTGGTAGGAGAGCCATCAGGACAAATGTCAAGAGAGCCGGTAGAGATAGTATATAAATATGTAAAACAAACAAAAGTAACAGTATATCACAAAGATGAGAACACAAATGAGATACTAATAGCAGAGATGCCAGTAGATTATGATGAGAAAGCAGAGTATACAACAAAAGAGAAAGAAATAAAAGGATATACAAAAACAGGAGACTCAGGAAATACAGCAGGAGTAGTAGGAAGAGAGAATATAGAGGTAACATACTATTATAAGAAAAATACAAAAGTAACAGTAAAATATATAGATATGGTAACAGGAGAGAAAATAGGAGAAGAGGAAGTAATAGAAGGACTAGAAAGAGACGAATACGAAACAGTAAAGAAAGAAATAGAAGGATATGAATGGGTAGAGACAGAAGGAAAAGCAAGTGGACAGATGGAGAAGAACCCAACAGAGGTAATATATAAGTATAAGAAAGTATCAAAATTAATAACAGAGCATATAGATGCAAATACAAATGAAAAAATAATAGAAAATATAGAAAAAGAATATAAAGAAGGAGAAAGATACGAAGCACTAGCTCAGAACATAGGAGGATATGTATTAGTAGAAAGTCCAGAAGAGACAACAGGAGTGATGGGAAGAGAGAATATAACAAAGACATTCTATTATAAGAAAATATCAGCAGGACTAACAGTAAAATATGTAGATAAGATAACAGGAGAACTATTAGATCAAAAAGAATATAGTGGAAATGAAAAAGATGTAATAGAGTTAGAAGAAAAAGACTTTAAGTATTATATATTAAGTTCAAAACCAGACTTTAGCCAAGTAGAGTTAACAGTAGAGCCACAAGAAGTAGTATACTACTATATAAGAACATCAAAAGTAGAGATAGAGGGAATAGATCAAGAAAGTGGAGAAGTATTGTATCAAGGAGAAGTAAGTGGATTAGAAGGAGATAAATACGAGACATATCCAAGAGAAATAGAAGGATATGAGTTAGTAAAGATACCAGATAATCAAAATGGAACATATAAGAGAAATAATGAGAAAGTAGTATATGAATATAGAAAAATAGCAGGAAAAGTAGAAGTAAAATATGTAGATGATGAGACAGGAGAAATAATAGAGAGCTATGAGATAGAGGGAAAAGTAGGAGACAGTTATAAGACAGAAAGAAGAGAATATGAAGGATATAGCTTAGTAAAAGTAGAAGGAGAGACAAGCGGAGTATTAGAAAGAGAAGAAAAAGAAGTAATATATCACTATGAAAGAAAGATAGGAAAACTAATAGTAAAATATATAGATGAAGAAGGAAAAGAGATATTAAGAGAAGAAAGCGAAGGAAAAGTAGGAGATAAATATAAAGTAGAAGAAAAAGAGATAGAAGGATATGAGATAGTAAAAAGACCAGAAAATGTAGAAGGAGAATATAAAGAAGGAGTAATAGAGGTAGTATTTATAGTAAGACAAGAAGTAGTAGTAGAGCCAATAGAGAAAGGAACAATAAAAGTAAACTTTGTAGATAAAGAAGGAAATATATTAAAAGAGACATATATAGAAGAGGGAGAAGAAGGAAAAGAATTCTATATGGAAGCTCCGGAAATAGAAGGATATAAAATAGTAGGAGAAAAAGAGATTAGAGCAACATTTGTAGCAGGAGAGATAGTATTTGACATAGTATATGAAAAAATACCAGAAGAAATAAATGTAGATACAGGAGACATAGCAGTAATAGCTATAGCAAGTGTAACAGTGATATGTGTAATTGGGATAGTGATTGTAATAGTTAGAAACAAAAAGAAAAATAAGTAATAATATATAGCACTTTAACTTATGTTAAGGTGCTATATTTATATATTTTTTATTATAATATTTGTTGCAGATAAACTAGTTTTGTAATGTAAATATAGATATATTTACAAAGTATAATGGATACATTATAATAGCTATCATTACCGGTAATAAGTTACAAAAAGGGTGGTTTTATATGAAGAATAAGTTATTAGATGTAACAAATGATTATGTTTTTAAAAGAATATTTGGTAGGACTGGAAATGAAGACATAACTAGAAGCTTTTTAAAAGCTGCAACAGGTATAGAATTTAACAAAATTAATTTGGAAGATACACCAATTTTAGAAAGAGATTTGATTGAAAATAAAATGGGAATTCTAGATGTTAAAATAGTAGCAGATTATATAAATAATATAGACATAGAAATGCAAGTAGTAAAAGATAAGATAAGCCAAGATCAAAGAGAGAGAAGACTAGCTGAATTAAGAGAAAAGGCAATAAGAGATAGTGGCTTTTTAGAAGGAAGAGTTACTGGTTTAAAAGAGGGAATACAAGAAGAAAAAATTAATATAGCTAGAGAGATGTTAAAAGAAAATTAAAGTGTAGATTTAATTTCAAAAGTAACAGGATTAGCAACTAAAGAAATTGAAAAATTGAATAAGGTAAGCAATTAAGCTTACCTTATTTTCCTATAAACATAAGTACAATTACATATCCATAAGTATTACTTTTTTCAATACCAATACCTATATAGTTATATGAATTAGATAGTATGTTTTTACTATGCTCTTCTGAACTTAAAAAAGAAGTTATAGCATCATCAATACTGCTATTTCCAGCTATATTTTCTCCAGCAGATATGTAAGTAACACCAGCATTTTGCATCATTTCAAAAGGTGACCCGTAAGTTGGAGATGTATGAGAAAAGTAATTGTTTTCTACCATATCTTTAGCTTTTGTTTGAGCTGTTGCCGTAAGTAAAGAATCAAGAGTAAGTGCAGGAAGACCATTTGCAATTCTTTCTGCATTTATTTTTTCTAGTATATAAGATGCGGTCGCTTTTGAATCATCATTTGATTCTGATGTTTCATTATTTGATTCGTTTATTTCTTCTTGGACAATATCTTCTGTATAGTGTTCAACTAAATCTTCTCTTATCATACCAACTAAATTGTCGCTTGTAATTACTAAAAGAAAATTATCTATTGCTCCAATTACATATACTTTATCTCCAGCATTTAACTTTCCATATACACTAAAAGATGTTGACGGACCGCCACGTACAATTGTATTGTCTCCTTTAATAGTAGCGTAAAAAGGAGAGTAATCTGTATATACTAGATTATTAGTTTGTTCTCCTGTAACTTTAGCATAGTCTTTAGATATTATTCCCACTTCGTTATTTTCTAATTGAACAATGTAGTAATTGTCTATTGATCCTACCAGTTTTACTTTGGTATTTGGATCTAGTGTCCTTACAAAAGAAGAATAATCCGAAGTTGGCTTATTCCTTAAATTAACATTTGCTGTTGTAACTCCATATTCTGGTGCAAAGTGAGTTATGCTTGCAGCAAAAATAGTTGAAAATACGAGTATAAAGACAACAGTAACAATTAATATAATAGTTGTTTTTTTTCTTGTCATAAGTTTTCACCTCACAAATATTATTACCAAAACTTTCCTTAATATTATAAAAAATGGTATAAATTTCTAATTTGTATAAAAAATATTTATGAGGTGTAATTATGCAAAGAGGAATTTGGTTAAGAAAAAATAAAATAAAGAATATATATCCATATTTATCTAAAAATTTGGAATGTGACGTTATAGTTGTAGGTGGAGGGATTTGTGGAGCTATAACTGCGTATTTTTTAGCAAAAGATGGATTTAATGTAGCAGTACTTGAAAAAAATTTAATTGGATATAACACAACCAGTGTATCATCAGCTTGTATGACAGATTTTATAGATGAGTTATATATAAGAAGCAGTTTTAATAAGGATAAAAATATAGAAAGAAAGCTTTTAGATTTAAAACGAAAAGCTAACTCGTTATTAGACGAGATAATTGTTGATATTCAAAAAAATGAGTATTTAAAAAGATCAGATTATACAATATTAAATACAAAGATGTTTCAAAAGTCTATGTTAAAAAATGAGATAAATATGAGAAGTGGTATTGGAGAAAAAGTTGATATAAATGAATCCAATTCTGGAATAAATATAAAACAAGGAGCAAGAATGATTGATTCATATGATTTTACGTCTAGTATATTTGAATATATTTCTAAGTTTCCAAACGTCCATATTTTCGAAAATACAAAATTAAAGGAATTAAATTCTTTTTATGATTATGTTGAGGTAAAGACTCAAAATGATTTTGTAATTCGTGCAAATTCTCTTATACTTACCACAAGTGTAGATAATTTACAAATTTCTAGTATGCCAAACATAGAAGTATATAAAAGATTTAGTATAGCAATAAAAACAAATATAAAACAAAAAATGTGCTTAAAATTATTAAATGATATACCTATATACATAAGATGTGATGAAAATGGTAATGCAATTATTTCAGGAATTGATACAAAATATAGTTTTAAAATGGATAATAATAAATATATAGAAAATTTAGAAAAAGAAAATGAAAAAAGATTAAAATCAACTATAATGAAGTTATTTCCTAAGGCAGAATTTTCAGATGAAGTTATATCTTATAGTGGAAATATATATTCTTCAAAAGATAATCTTCCAATTATCTGTGAGATAGAAAGTATTCCTAACGTATATGTAAATGTTGGTATGGGAAGCTCATCCATTTCACAAATATTAATAGGTGCAGATATTTTAAAGGATGCAATTAAAGGATACTATAAAAAAGAAATGAATTTATTTAAAATTAATAGATAAAAAAGTGTCGGAATTAATAAAAAAAACTTTAATTTTAGTTTATCCTGTGATATAATACGCTCAGGAAGGAAGATGGTATGATGAACAAGCTAAGGTTAGTTTATGGTAAATCAAGGGATGCTATGTATATATCTCAAGAAGATACAATTAGGATATTTTCAGAAGCATTTTCTAAGGCTGAGCTACCAGTTGTAAAATCAAATAGTACAAATATGGTAGATATGATGTTTGCTCATCCACTTACTGATGGATATGAAAGTACAGGAGAAATATTTGAAATAATGCTTACTGAAGATGTTGATACTAGATATTTAGTTAAAGAGCTAAACAGAAATCTTCCTGCAGGTTTTATTGTTATGTCTGCAGAATATGTATCACCAAATGAAGAGAGTATAAATTTAAGAGTATATGCAGCAGAATATGTAATAAGTATAGATTATACAGAAAAATTTAGAGATAAATCTTTAAGAGAAAAAGATGAGATAAGAGCATATTATAGAAAGAAAATGGAGATGTATTTGTCTCAAAGTCAAATTTTAGTAGTTAAAAAAAGCTACGATAGAATGGAGAGATTAGATATTAAACCTCAAATTGAGAGGTATTCATTTAATATAGATGATAGTGTAGATGTTGTTTTATCAGCTGGAGCTAGATCTAATATATCACCTGCAATATTGATGGATGGGTATAATGAATATATTAATGAAGTAGTTCCATATGAGGTTAAAAGGACAAAAATATTATATAATTAAATACTTCCTTTGAAATTATTTTGTAACATAAATGATATCAATTATGGTAAACAAATTATTGACATTGAAATATTAATATGGGATAATAAAGTTAACATTCAAGGAAGGCGGTGTAGAATATGCAAGTAACAGACGTAAGAGTTAGAAAAGTAACTTCTCAAAACAGAATGAAAGCTATTGCTTCAATAACAATTGATGATGTTTTTGTAATTCATGACATTAAAGTTATTGAAAGTGATAAAGGGCTATTTATTGCTATGCCTAGCAGAAAAACTCCAAACGGAGAATTTAAAGATATTGCTCATCCTATCAATACTGAGACTAGAGAAATGTTACAAAAATTAATTATTGATAAGTACAATGAGGCTGAGTAATTTTTATAAAATTAAGATGGAAACTAGAGGGTTATTTAATACCCTCTTTTAATATATCTTTTTTAAGGAGATGATAAAATGACAAATGAATATGTAAAAGATATAGTTGCAAAAATTCCTTTTGAGCCTGGAATTTATATGATGAAAGATGAAAAAGGTGAGATTATATATGTAGGAAAAGCTATATCTTTAAGAAAAAGAGTAAGACAGTATTTTCAAAAAAACAACAAAACAAAAAGAATAGAAAATATGGCTTCACTTGTAAGAGATATAGACTATATAGTTGTTGAAAATGAAGTTGAAGCATTAAACCTTGAATGTAATTATATAAAAAAATTATCTCCTAAATTTAATGTGTTATTAAAAGATGATAAAACATATCCATATATAAAAGTTACTATAAAAGATAAATATCCGTTAATTTACGTAACTCGTAGAAGATTAGAAGATAAAGCATTATATTTTGGCCCATATACGAATGTGGGAGCTATGCGTGATGCATTACATACAATAAAAGAAATTTTTCCTGTTAAAAGATGTAAATATAATTTAGATAAAACAGTAGTAAAAAATGCTTGTTTGTATTATCACATTGGAAGGTGTTTAGGGCCTTGCATTAACGAAGTAAGTCTTAAAGCATATAAAGAAATGATAGATCAAGTCGTTTTATTCTTAGAAGGAAAGACATCTGATGTAAAAAAAATGATAGAAAAACAAATAGAAGAATGCATTGAAAAGCTTGAATTTGAAAAAGCTTCAACACTAAAACAAAGACTAGATAATATAGAAAAGTTTAGTCAAAAACAAAATGTTTCTAATTTAAATGAAATTAGTACAGATATATGGGGATATGTATTTTTTGAAGGCACATTATATATACAAATATTTAAAATAAGAGACTATAAAATAGTTTTACATGATAACGTAAAAATAAATGATATATCTGAAGAAGAAATATCAGAGTCTTTGTCACAAATTGTTTCAAATTATTATGTAGATAATAATGATATGCCTAAAAAAGTATATATTACATTATCTGATGAACAGACATTACTTATAAATAAATTGTTTGAAAAAAGAGAAATTAAATTACAAGTTATATGTCCAAAACGTGGAGAAAAGGCAAAACTTGTTAAAATGGTAGAGAATAATATACATATAAATATTGAAGATAATAAGAATAATGTAGTTGAAGATTTAGCTTCACTTTTAGGATTTAAAGAAGGAATAGATTCAATAGAATGTTATGATATATCTAATTTAAGAAATGATTATATAGTTGGGTGCATGATAAGATATGAAAATGGTAAGTTAAATAAGAGCATGTATAGAAAATTTAAGATAAAAACAACATCTACCCAAGATGATCCTAAATGTATGTATGAAGTATTAACAAGAAGATTAAAGCATGCAAAAGATTGGCCACTTCCAGACATTATATTAATAGATGGGGCAATGAATCAATTAAATGCAGTAAAAAAGGCTATGGAAGATGTAGGAGAAAGTACAAATATATACGGAATGGTTAAAAATGATAAACATAGAACAAGAGGACTTATAGATGAAGATGGAAATGAATTTAATCTGTCAGATAAAAAGAAAATTCTTAATTTTTTAACTTTTCTACAAGATGAAATTCATAGATTTGTCATTACATATCATAGACAGTTAAGAGATAGTGTTAAATTAAAAAATGGTAAAGTATATAAAAGTACAAAGAAGAAAAAATAAAGGGGAGAAAAATATTATGAAAGTATTAACTATAAGACAACCATGGGCAACTTTAATAGTAGAGGGATATAAAAGGTTTGAATTTAGAAGTTGGAAAACAAATTACAGAGGAGATATACTTATTCATGCAGGTAAGGGAATAGATAAAGAGGCAATGGAAAGACTAAAAAAGTATCTGCCTAATGATATCCCACTTGGAAAAATTATAGGACAAGCAACAATTACTGATTGTATTCCAATGAGTGAGGAGTTTGCAGATATGTTATATAAAGAAAATAATGATATTTACACAACACATTCATTTTCAAGAAACTACGGTTTTAAACTTGAAAATGTAAAAAAAATAGAAGCTCCGATTGAAGTAAAAGGACAATTGGGTCTTTGGAATTACGAAAAATAAGTTGACATAAAATAAAAAATGTGTTAAAATATAAAAAGACATTTACAGTATAAATTTAGACTTAATAGTCAATAAGGAATATGACTTCTTAGTCAAAAGAATAGTATTCTAGAAAAAAGGAGTTGATTAATTAATGGGGTTTGTTGGTAATGCTATAAGCAATACCAAGAAGTTGGTACCAGGTTACTTTGAAAACACATGCAAAAACCGTTTAAGCGGTGGTGTTGGTAGTATATATGATCAATTTGATTCTGTAGAAGAACTTGAAAAAGCTCTTTTAGAAGCTGATTGGACAGAGACTACACATCCTGATGTAATGGCTGGATGCAGAGTTTTCAAAACTAACTTAGAGGGAAGATTTGGTCTTGTTAAGATTTCAGATCTTTCAGATGATACAAAACTTATTGCTGATGACAGTAAGCATACTGGTAAAGTTGCAATGACTGTTAAGGGCATAAGAGGTAAGATAGTACCTGAGACTTATCTAATTATAGGTAAGGAAGATGGAGTAGATGTTGTGTTTACTTTTCATCCAGGTGAACCTGTCAGACCTTCTATAGTTGAAGTATCAAAACTTAATCATGGCTGTGAAGTTTCTAAGTCTGAAGCTAGAAGTTTAGGCTTTGATTATGCTAAGATAGTTTAGTGTCTGGTGTGGCGGTAAGATGGCTCTGGCAAAGATAGATATGTAAAGAAATATTTATTATTTTGTCCCGCGACTCATTTGAGCTCTACCTTTTTGGTTATCTTTAATAAACCTCTATATGCTTGACAAACATAATATGTTTATTTTTAGAAGTCAAAAAGCTAGTATATAAAGATGAATTAATTTTCATCTTTATTTTTTATATAATTTTCTATTTTTTCACTCCAAATATTTGTTAAATCTTGTAGAGAAAATTTGGCATTAGCTGGACTTGATGATGGAAGACAAAATATAGGTAAATTAATTTTATCCTTAAAATATTTCATAAAAATTTTATATGATGTATTTCCATTGCAAAATATAGCTTTTATACTGCTATTTCTTATTATTGTTTCTATATCATTAGGTATAGCATCTTTTATACTAGAATCACTTGAAGCATTTATTCTACAGCTTTTTATTGTATCCCATATTGCTATATCATGTATAATTAGTAGCTCCTTTTTTTCATCAACAGTTGTGGGAATATTTTCATTAAAAATATTTGCAATTATTTTCCAAAATCTATTTTGATGATGACCATAGTAAAAGCAGACTTCTCGTGATTTTACAGATGGAAAGCTTCCAAGTATTAATATTTTACTCTCCTTATTATATATAGGCTTAAATGGATGATTTATAGTCATGATGATACCTCCTACTATATTTTAACATATTTGGCAATATATATAACGATTGTATAATTTTTTATTGTGTGATATTATGAAGATATAAAAAATAATTAGGAGGATGTATATGAGTGATGATATAAAAAAAATAGAAAATATGGATGGATTTAGAGATATGAGAATAGTAGACAATTTTTACCAAACATCAAGCTTTTTTCCAATGCCTACTACAGAAATAGGTACTTTAGATGAAAATGGAAATACTAATCTTGGCTCTTATTCTCTTTGCTTTCCATACTACATAGCTGGAAAAGATTATTATGCTATGTTACTTTGTTGTAGGAATAGTTCTAATACTTGTAAAAATATTTTAAGAACAGGAAAATGTTCAATAAATTTTATTACACATGATAAGAAATTTTTTAAAGAGGCAGTAAGACTTGGTTATCCAGGAGAAACTACAGAAGAAAAGATGAAAAATACAATTTATACTTTGGTAGATGGAAAAAGAGCTAGAGAAAATTCAAATGAAAAATTTCCAAAAGTAGTAAAGGAATCTTACCAAGTGTTTGAATGCACATGGGTAAAAGAATTGGATAATGCTCAAGATGATAAAGTTCAAGAAGAATATTTACCACCGTATCATAATTTTAATGGTATTACAAGTCAACACGGTGCACACTTTATTTTAAAAATAGATAATATTCTTATGAAGGAAAAATATTACAATGCAATTATAAATGGAGTTACTGCATCATGTTTCCCACCAGTTCCAGTAGACTATGGGTATAGAGACAGTAAATATTTTTGGTATACAAAATTTAAAAGACCAATTGCAGAACCGATTCCAAATGATAAAGGCATAAGCTTAGATACTGTAAAATATGCAGCTTCAAGAATTGATCCAGACGTTAAGTTTACAGATGAAGCTTGTTTAAAATTAGTAAAAGTACCAAGAGTATTTTTAAATACAGTACTAAAAGGATGTGTTGCATGGGCAAAAGAAAATAATGTAAATTTGATTACAGAAAAAGAAATGGATATTATAAATGATAAGAGAAATAAAGAGAAGCAAAGAAAATAATATTACATTTTTGTTACTAAAAAAAGTATACTAAAATGCATAATTTAGTTGATAAATCAGAGTAAATGTAGTAAAATATCCTTAAAAGGTGATTTTATGATTGGAATTACAAAAAGTGAATTTGAAAATTCACTATTTAGACAAGATGTAGTTGATTACTATCTTAATATGTCTAAAGAAGATTTAGAATATAAATTTGGAAGTATTGTTACAGATATGGTAGGGTTTAATCAAAATAATCCAAATCATTGTTATGATTTATTTGAACATACTTTAAGAACTGTAAATGATATACCAACTGGTGAATTGTCTGATGAAGAGATAAAATTACTAAAAATAGCTGCTTTTTTTCATGATGTAGCTAAGCCTAAAATTGCAACACAGAGTTTAGGAAAAGTAATTTATCCAGATAATGAAATTAAATCTGCAAGTTTAGCAAGTAGTTTTTTAGCAGAACTTGGATATGATTTAGTAGAAATAAAAAGAATAAATTTTTTAATAAGTCATATTAATGATTTCTTATATTATAAAGATGAGTTACCATATTATTATGAGCATCATGCATTTATAAAAAAGATCTCTGCTATAACTATTGCTGAGCAAATGATAGCAAATGAGTATGATTTTGCACATGCAGGACTTGACGATCTTCAAATAAAAGCCGTATGTTATTATTTAGCAAGAAATGAAGAATGGCCACTATTTGAAGATGAAAAAGGTAATGAAGTGGCAATAAAATTAGTTGATATGCAAGATATAAAGTGTAGGCTTATAGATTTAAAAAATGATTATGTACCAACACTTAAAGATTATAAAATGCTTTTAAAGCTAAGTATTGCAAATTATAAAGCACAAGCAAAAAGATCATACCAAAAGGGAAGACTTATAGCAACTAGAGCAGAAAAAGTTAGAGTTGCAGCAATAATTGAAGCAATTTTGCCAGAAGCTTTTAGAATATTTAAAGAGCAAATGAATAAATATCAGTCTGATGGTATTTTAACACAAGAATTAATTGATGCTACAAATGAATACAATGAACTTATTGCAATGAATCAAGTAGAACAGATGAGAGAAGAAAATGCTAAGAATTTAATGAATAAGTTTAATGATATGAAAATTCGTTTGACAATGAAATCATAGGGAGGTAGACATGAAAGAACAATATTATAATTTACCTATGGTAAGAGAAAATTTTTTTTCTAGAAATTTAAAAAAGTTATTTCAAGGATTTTTTAATATAAAAAGAAAAAAAAGAGATCAAAAAAGAGCAAGTATTCTTGCACAAAGGGCAAAACAAAATGGAAATTTTTCAGATACAGTTACAATGACTGGTACTCATCAAAGGGTAGATATATATGAGTTCCAAGCAATGTATAGAAGAGGAGAAATTCCAATAGAAAATATGAATGAAGATCAAAAATATGCTCTTATAAAATTATTTGAAATGCAAAATGAGAGACTAAGAAATAGTATTCAAGAGCATAAAAAAAACACAGAAGCGTATAATATGGAAGTTCAAAGGCTAAAAAAAGAGTTAGATATAATAGGATAAAAATAAACTACACATTTTAAATGTGTAGTTTATTTTAGTTTTGAATATATTTTACATGCATTTACAAATGAATTTATTAATTTGGTGCTAGGTTCATCATCACTTCTTTCAGGATGCCATTGAACACCTATATTAAATAGTTCATCTTTTTTTTCTATTCCTTCAATTACATTATCACATTTTGCAGAAATGCTATATTCTCCAGAATTTGGAACCATATAGCCGTGTAGACTATTAACTTTGATTTCTTCTTGATTAATTATATTAAATAGTTTTGAAGATTTGCTTATATTTACATTATGTACGTATTCATCATCTGGCTTTTTATGCCCTTCAACTTTTATATTTCTATTGGAATTGTTATAGTTACACATTACTTGCATTCCCATACAAATACCTAAAAGAGGCATATTTTTCTCATTGACTCTTTTACAGATATAATTGTCATAGTGATATATTCTATCTCCACCAGGCATTAAAATACCATCACACATATCTATTTGAGTATCGAGTATTTCTTTATCTTCTAATGTAAGTTCTGATTCTTTATTATTTATATATATCATATCTTGAGTTGGTAGAATTAATAAAGGAATTCCACCAAAACGTAATATATTTCTTCTAACATTTTCTAAAATACATAATACTTGTCTATTACTATCTGTAATATATGGTCTTGCAATAACACCAATAATTGGTCTTTTCATAAAATCACCAAACATATTATACCACAATATTACATTATTCATCAATTTTTTTGTAAAATATACCTTGAAATTGCTCTTTTTCTTTTAAAAGTTTATCTATGCCATTTAATACCAATTTTTTATGACTATTCCAGCTTGGGGCAATAAGTAAATCTTTTGGAGCATCACCACTAATTCTATGTATTATTATGTCTGGTCTTAGGTGAGTTATTATGAATGAAAGTAAGTCTAAATATTTTTCAAGAGATATAGGATTATATAGTTTTTTAATATACATTTTCTCAAGAGCTGTGTTTTTAGTAATGTATGTAGAGTGAATTTTTATTCCTTGTATATCTTGTGAATTAATAAAATTTACAGTATTTTCTATATCTTTTAATGTTTCATTTGGAAGACCAACCATAATATGTGCAACAACATCTATATTATATTTATTTAGAATTTTTACTGCTTTAGCAAAATCTTTTGTAGAATATTGCCTATTTAAAAATTCTCCAATTTTATCATTAGAGGTCTGTAGACCAAGTTCTACACAGACATAGTATTTTTCTTTATATGAGCTTATAAGATTTGCAATATCATCATTTATACAATCTGGTCGTGTAGCAATTTGAAGACCAACAATTCTATTGTCTATTAAAGCTGAATCATATTTTTTCTTTAAATTTTGAATACTATCATATGTATTAGTATAGTTTTGAAAATATACAATAAATTTATTTGCTCTTTTCCCTCTATAACTATCTAAATGTTTTTTTACTTGTTCGGATATATCTATTTTGTTTAGATGGTCACCTGAGCCTTTTGTGCTACAAAAAATACATCCATTAAGTCCTTTTGTTCCATCACGATTTGGACATGTAAAATTACCATCTATACAAATTTTTAATGTTCTTTCACCAAATTTTTCTTTTAAATAAGTATTTAAATGTTTATATCTTTCCATAACATATAAAGTATAACAAAATTTAATTTAAAAAACAATTATATTTTTTGAATAAAAAATAATGAATAGACATATAATATGAATGGGGAGATGATAAAAAATGAGAAATAGTAATGATAGAATCAAATGTAATGTTACAAAATGTGTACATAATTGTATAGAAGATTCTACTTGTAGATTAGATTCAATAGTTGTATGTGAATGTATGAATGATAGAAAAAGTAAAAATAAAGAGGATCAGACAGCTTGTGGATCATATAATTATTGTGGTAATTTAAATAGATCTGAGATACTTGGTGGAAATTAAATAAGACTCGCTTAAATAAGCGAGTTTTTTGTTGTAAAAAAATAAATTAATGGGATGAAATATGTACTAAAAAATATATAGAAAACTCATGTTACAAAATAATTACAATTATTGTATAAAATTAATATTAATGATAAAATTATATAGAATTATAAGTTTATAGAGGGAAAAATATGAAAAAAAGTAGAAGTAGAAAAATAATAGTAGTTTTTATAATCTTAATTTTATCTATATATGTTATAAATAAACAAGATATAATATATAATTTTAATAATATTAATAGTAAGAATGCAATGCAAACAAATTATGATACAATTACAGATTTTCAAAATGCAAGATGGACAGATATTCAAAATAATATATTTGGAGAAGGTGTTGCAAAAAATACAACAGATACAAATCTTGCTACTGCAAAAGTTATAGAAGGAAATAGTTATTTTAATTGGGTAGATACTAGTAGTTTAGGAATTATACCATGGGATGGAACTGCAAATAAGAGTGACGGTACTGAATATAAAATAAGTGATTTCTATGGTTCAGAAAACAAAATAGAGCAAGAAAATGTTAAATATACTACAGAAATAGTACAAGGTGTTATAGACACAAGAGATGTAACTTATGAAGTATATAATATAGAAAATGCAAATCAATTATATTATGTTTTAAACGCTGTTGCTACAACAAAAAATAATAAAAAAATATATATAAAAAATGACATAGATTTAGGTGGACAAAATGGAATGATTTGGCCATCTGTATATACATCTTCAGGAGAAATATATATTGAAGGAAATGGGCATACAATTTATAATTTAAATTCTAATGTTAATGGACTTTTTTCAACTATGAATGCCAAAACAACTATAGAGAATTTAAATATGAAAAGTGTAAAAGTTATTGGAAAGTCAAATTCAGATAAAGTTTCTCCTATAGGTAGGCCAATGTCTTCTGGATATAGATTTGAAAATATACATATAGATGGTGGTTTCATACAGTCTAAAGGTAGTGATACTTGTGGATTTATTTCAAGACCTGGCTCAGTTAATACATTTGTAAAAGACTGTTCAACTTCAAACATGTATATTTATGGTGCTGGACAACATACAAGTGGTTTTATAGGATGCGTATCTGGTGCACAGAACTCATTTTCGGGAGGATATGGTGTAAGATATGATGTAGAATATCCAAGTCAACCAGAAGCTTTATTTGGAAATAGTAGTACTACTTTAAATACAACAGATTCTAGATATCCATTTTATATAACAGATTGTTATTCTATAGATTGTGAAATTTTTTCTACATCTGGACACTCAGGTGGATTTATATCATGTATGGATAGTGGTGTTATTTGTAAAAATTCATTTTGCAATAATTCTATTTATGGTGAAGATAGTACAGGTGTATTTATTGGGTGTCAAGTTGGATATTCTTGGGGACCTTTTTATGACGATACGAATGCACAGACAATAAATGCATATTTTGAAAATTGCTATACTTCTGGTGTTGTTGAGGGAACAACAAGTATTGGTGGATTTGTTGGATCAGATTTAGATAAAAAAGCAGGAACAATATACAAGAATTGTTATTCAACATCAATGGTAGGAATGGATTATTCTGGAGAAGGTGTCGGTGGATTTATTGGAAGCACTGCTAATAGTGGTACAATAAATGTTTCAGGACTGGGAAAATTAAATGGTATTATTATGATAAACTGCTATGCAGCAGGTGAGGTTGGAAATATAGATACAGCTACAGATATTGAAACAGCTAAATCTAAAAAAATTGGTGGATTTTTAGGTGAATATACATCGCGAGCAAATCAACTTAATTTTTATAACTGCTATTATGACAAACAAACAACAGCTATGAGGGAAGTAGCTGTTGGAATGCAAGGAAATGGGCAAGAGGCATGTCAACTTAATGGAGTAACAGGAGTATATACTCAAGAATCAATAATCAAAGGAGTACAAGGTCTTACAAATGTGGACATGCAGGATGGAGATTCGTGGGTATATAAAGAAGGATATTATCCACAACTTAAAGCATTTGTAGATGATGCAAATAATTTTACAAATAATGAACTTGTACAAAGTTACTCAACTGCATCAACTGCAACAGTATTCTTAGATCATTGGGATAATTTAATGGTAGAAGATGGTCAAATTCAAAGTAGAAAAGAGGCAAAGGAAATATATGACACTATAAGAGATATAACATCAACATTTGAATTTACAAGTAATGAAAATTCAAACTCATCAGGATATGATATAACATGGCAAGTAGATAGTGAGACTAATTCTACTAAAGGATATGTGGAAGAGTTAAAGATAACACAAGAAGATGGAACAGAAAAAAAGGTTCCGGTATTATCTATACAAAATCCAGTTAAAAATAGAGAAGAAGGCTTAAATTTTGGGTTAGAAGTTAAAGATATATATAAGTGTTACGATTTTGCACCAGGAAAATCATGGGTAAAAATAGAAGCAAAAAATACAATAGGAAATAATGTGGTAGGAACAAGAAAGCTAAGATTATTACCAACTGCATATATAGATGCTGGAGAATATGCAGAAGTAACTTTGGTAACAGATAATTTGGATGAAGGAAGAGTGATAGAAAACTCTATTGAAATAAATGGACAAAAAATAGATGCGACTACATATAAACATGCACAAGATACAATGTATGTAATAACAGATTCAGAAAATCTTGGAGATAATAAAGTTATATATCCAGGACAGATAGTAACAAAAGATCCTAATACTATAAATTTATTTGCATTGTGGAATAGATATCCAGATAATGAAAATGCAAGTGATGCAACTACTAAAAAGTTCGATGAGATGTATAATCAAGCATTAATTGGAAATTCAAAAGATACAGGTCTTGCAAAAGTTGAAGTATATAGTTTAGGTATAATATATAGAGAAACTGAGGATGGAGCACAAATACCAGTAATAAATTATGATGAAAAGAAAAGAGTAACATCAGATACATTAAATGATCAAAAATGGAGAGGAGAAGAGTTATTTACTGAAGAAGATACAGGGTGGTATGAGTTAAAATATTATTGGAGATTAAATGACGGAAGATATTTAACAGATAGTAAAATTGTAGTAATAAAGGGAAATGAAGTATCAGCAACTTTAAACAATAATATAATAAAAGGACAGAAAGATTATAATGATGGTATATTAAAAATAGCACCAGACATAAAACAAAATACTGAGGATGCAGCAGATTTAAATACAAATTATGAAAAAGATGAGGAAGAAAAAAGAGGAGTAGAAACAACAATAAATGACAATGGAACAGTACAAAAGACAATAAAAGTAAAAGACTTTGTATCAGATAAACTTATAGTAGGATGGGCAAATGATGAAAACTATAAATTAGAAGATCTAAAAGTAGAAGTAAGTAAAGATGGTGCTGCATGGGTAACATTACCATTAGATTTAAATACTACAGATAATACAGAATATACATATTTAAGTCAAGATTGGAAAGTAAAGCAGTATACAGATACAAAAGAGTATTATATAGAGTCAACTGGAGAGCCTGTTGAGGTAACATTACAAGCTAGTTATATAAAAGATGATAATAATGATTATATAAAATTTAACTTTAAGATAAATGATAAAGTAGTAAGAAGTATAAATAATAGTAATATAAGAGTAACAGCGACTTTTGTTCCTTTAGAAGATTTGACTATAGTAAAAGAATGGGTAGATAATGATAATGCGCTAGGAATAAGACCAGTAAGTATTGTGCTAAAAGCAGTAGGAAGTGATGGAAAAGAGTATAAAGGCGAAACAAATTCAGCACAAAATTGGAAGACAACTTTAAAAGTTCCAACATATGATGTTAATGAAAATGAAATTACATATACAGTAGATGAAGAAAATGTACCAGAGCAATATGAAAAGAAAGTAGATAATGAAAATAAAAAAATAACTAATGAATTAATTAAGTATAATATAACAACAAAAGTAGATGGTGTAGGTGGTACAATTAGCGGACAAAATGAACAGATATATGAAGAAGTAACATATAAAAGCGATAGTACAAAAGATATAGTAATAACACCAGAAGAAGGATATGAGATATCAAGTATAAAAATAAATGGAGTAGAGCAGCAACTACCAGAATACTCTCTAAGAGATGAGCCATATGTATTAGATAAATTTCAAGATGTTACAGAAAATAAAGAAATTATAGTAACATTTAGGGAGAATAAAGTAGATGTATTAATAACAAAGGTATGGAATGATAATAATAATGAAAATGGAAAAAGACCATCTCAGATAAGTGTAATCTTAAAGAATAATAATAGTATTGTGGCAGAAAAATTGTTAGATGTAAATGATTCTAATAGTCAAACAGTGCTATTTGAAAATTTAAATAAATATGATGAGTATGGCAATGAAATAGCATATGTAGTAGACGAAGAAGAGGTAAATGTAGGAGATTTTGAGTTTTATACAAAAGAGGTAAAAGGAACAATTATAACAAATACATATACTGTACCAGATAGAAAAACTAGTATAACTGTAACTAAAAATTGGAATGACAATAACAACATTGCACAAAAAAGACCACAAAGTATATTAGTAGATTTAAAAAATGAAAATGAAGAAATAATTGGTACACAGACATTAAGTGATACAAATAATTGGACTTATACTTTTGATAATCTTCAAAAATATAATAATAGTGGAAATGAAATAGAATATACAGTAGATGAAAGAGAAGTAAATACAGGAGATTTATATTTTTACTCAAAAAGTATAGATAATAATAATCATATAATAACAAATACATTTACAGTTCCAGATGAAAAAATAAACATTACAGCAAACAAAGTATGGAATGATAATAGTAATGAGATGAGAAAAAGACCTACAAGTGTTATATTGCAAATTAAAAATGGAGATATAGTTGTACAAAGTAAGACAGTAACTAGTGCAACTAATTGGAGTTGTGAATTTACAGATTTAGATAAATATGATGATTTAGGAAATGAGATACATTATACTTTAGATGAGCAAGAAGTAAATAAAGGGGATTTGAAATTTTATGAGAAACAGATAGATAATAGTACATATACAATAACAAATAATTTTAAAATTCCGGACGAAACAACAAGTATTCAAGTAACAAAAATATGGGAAGATAATGATAATATAGCACAAAAAAGACCACAAAGTATACAAATACAAATAAAGAATGGACAAGAAGTAGTAAAGACTCAGACAATAACTGGAGACTCAAATGTTTGGACTACACAGATAGATGGACTAAGAAAATATGATGATAGAGCAAATGAAATAAGATATACAATAGATGAGATTAGTATAGATTTTTACAAGAAGCAAGTAAATGGATATATAGTAACAAATACATTTAATGTACCAGAAGATAAAGTAAATATGCAAGTAACAAAAATATGGGAAGACAATAGTAATGAAAATGGAGTAAGACCAAAAAATATAACATTAATAATAAAAGAAGGAATGAATGAAATAAAAAGAGAAGAAGTAGGAGTAACAAAAGACGAGCAAGTATATTTAATAGAAGGATTAGATAAATATGATGAGTATGGAAATGAAAAAGAATATAGTGTAGATGAAGAAATAGTAGAAGGATACAATAAAAAAGTTGAAGGAAATATAATAACAAATAGTATAAAAAAATATAAAATTACAACAGAAGTAATAGGAGTCGGAGGAACAATAAGTGGTCAAGAGGATGCAGTATATGAAGAAGTATCATATGGAGGAGAAAGTAAAAAAGAAATAGTAATAATACCAGAAGAAGGATATAAAATATCAAGTATAAAAATAAATGGAGAAGAAATAGAGTTTATACCAAGTGAAGAAAAATATGTTTTAGAAAAATTTGTAGATATAAAAGAAGATAAACATATAGAAGTAGAATTTGAAAGCGTAGCCACAAGCGTAATAGTAAAATATGTAGATGAGAATGGAGAAAAACTTGCAGAAGATGTATTAATAGAAGGAAAAGTAGGAGATGAATATAAGACACAAGCAAAAGAGTTTGAAGAGTATGAAGTAAAAGAAATAATAGGAAATGAGCAAGGACAAATGACAACAGAACAAATAACAGTAACATATGTATATAAAAAGGTAGTAGGAAGTGTAGAAATAACAAAAGTAGATAAAAATGATAATAGCAAAGTGATAGAAGGAGCAGTATTTAAAATAGAAAAGATAGATACAAGCGGAAATATAGATACTGAGTTTGAAGCAAAAGAAATGACAACAGGAAGCAATGGAAAAGTCTTATTTGAAGGATTAGAGGTAGGAAAGTATAGAGTAACAGAGATAAAAGCACCGGAAAATTATGAATTACAAAAAGAGAGCATAGAAGTAGAAGTAACAAAAGAAAATAGAGATATAAAATTAGTAGCAGAAAACGAATTAAAACTAATATTACCTGAAACAGGAAGTATAAATTATACAGCAATATTTGCAATATCTGGGCTATTAATAATATCAGTATCGATAATATTAAATAAAAAAAGTAAAGTGGTAAAAATGAAAAAATAGTAATTATTAAAGAGATAACAAACTTTTAATGTTTGTTATCTCTTTTTATAAAAATAAAAAAATAAAATATTGAAAAAAGTATATTAAATATTATAAAATAGTGGTATGAGGTTAGAAATATGAAAAGTATAAAAATAAGTTTTATAATTATAATAGTTTTTTTTCTTATGTGTAGTGTAAATAAAATTAGTGCAGTTGAGCAATTACCAGATGATAAAGCTTATATTTCAGATACTAGAGTAACGCAGGTAAAAACAGGAACAGGTCCATTTGATGAAAATGATGAACCTGGAAATGATTCTAGTGAAACTAATAATGTAGTGCGTTCATTTGATCAAGTAACATGGACAATTGAAAATACATTAGCATTAAAGGGAAGCTCAACAAGTTATAGTGGCGGAAAAATTTATTTTGAAGCTACATTACCTAATGTATTTAATACTGAAACTGCACATTGGGAAACAGATTCTATGAAATGGATAGAAGGATTAAAAGTTTCAGAAGATGGACTTACTATATCAGGATATTATCAAATGAATGTAGATAATGTTACAATACCAGGAAAGCAAAATTTATCATTTGTCGCTAAAATTGAAGGAGCGGCAAATGGAATAAAATTTCAGCCAATTATAAAGGTATGGTTAAATGGAAATGCAACAGAGGATATAAAAACTATAATTCCAGAAGAAACTATTGTTAGTGCTGCTCCAAAGTATAATATTGTTTTTTTAAGAAATGGTTCTTGGGATCAAAGAGTAACTGTAAACTTTGGAAATGGTGATGAAACTGGTAGAATGTATAGTTATGGGTTTGTGTTACAATTATATAATGAAGATATTTCCAAAGGATTAAAAGGAATAGAGTTTCCTCAAGGAGATATTACTTTTGACATAAAAATGAAATTAGAAAGAACATTGACTGGTCAGATGCAATCTGAAGATGTAACGGAAACTAGTAATCTTAAGTTATGGAATTATAATATAAATGTTATGGAAGATTTCGGAAAAATACCAGGAAGAACTATGGTATTTAGTGGAATTCCACATAGTAGATTTTGTTATAATATACCTTATGGTAGAGGAAGTCAAGAAAGAATGAATTCTGTATATGATTCAGGAGATATTGTTATTAATCAAACGGATGCTTCTACTCTTAAAATAACAGTAAGAGATTATAAATTTAATGGTATATATCCATTATATAATGGTGCTAATAGTCCCGAATCAGATGTTATACAGTATAATAAGAATGTGGGATGTTTTGGTGCATATGAGTTTCAATTGTTTGTACCAGATAATGATGATATTTTAAGTCAAAATTATAATTATTATTTAACGTTAAATAATGAAAATTTTAATGCTACATCTATATCAGGTCAAAAAATTACAGAACAACAGGTTACTAATGATGATAGTGATAGAATACAATATATTTTGCATAAAAAAGGAAGTTATGGTCATATACTTTGGATATGTGATGAAAATAGAAAAAATGCTGCATCAGATTGGAGATATGGAGATGCAACTGCGATAAAAGGTGACGTTATTGCTCTTCAAACAGTAGTAACAATTTCAAGAACAAATGAAGACAATGTATACGAAATAGATAGATTAGCAAAGTTTGATGGTGAGGCTTTTGAACCTATTAAATATAAAGATAATTACTTTGTTACAACTGGATTTGATTCAATGAAATTTAATATGTATTTTGTAACTAAACCAGATGGAACAAATTGGTCATCTCAAGATGAAAGAAATAAAGCTGATATAGAAGATTTGGTTATATATGAAAATATTGAGGATATACCAGAAGGATGGCTATGTATTGGAGTATATTATGAGTCTAGTGAAGGATACTGTATATTGCCAAATTATGATGATCAAAGAAGTATTTATACATATCTAAAAATAAAAGATACAGCAAATATTGGACAAACATATGGCTTTGTACAGACAAGTAAATATTGGACTGTAGATCTAGATAGAAATATATATTCTCAAACTAAATTAAAAGGTTATGATACTTATCCTAAATCAGCATATGCATTAAGTGATCAAAATTATATTAAAGCAGAATATGATGAAAATGGTGAAATTATAGCAGGAACTCATAGTGGTTCATACACTACAGGTAATTCGCTATTAATATTAGGTGCTTTTCAGAAAATTCAGCAAACTCCAATTAGCATAAATGGTGAGGAGAAAAAAAATTTTGATTTGGGAAAAAATGAAAATGTTGTAAGATATAAAATAGAACCAACATTATATCAAGAAGATGATAATAAAACAGAAGTTACAGGAGTTACTGTAAAGATTGAAGATACTTTACCAGAAGGACTTACATATATACCTAATAGCTGTAATTATGGAGAACCAGAAATTTCTGAGAATGGAAGAGTTTTAACTTGGTATATATATAATTGTTCTTCAGATAAATTAATAGATCCTTTATATTTTGATGCAAGTATTGCTGAAAATACACCAGATACAACTCAATATGTAAATACTGCTGTTATGTCTTCAGATAATGATAAAATAGGAAATACAGCAATAAAATTAAGAAGCTCAACTTCTACTATACAAATAATTAATTTATCATCACATAGATTATATAAAATTACAGATACATCGGTAATAGAAAAAAATAATCAAATACATTATACAATTTCATATAAAAATAATACTGATTTATATGTACCAGATTTTCAGCTTTTAGATATATTACCATATAATGGAGATGGAAGAGGAACTGAATATATAGGAAATTATATAGTAGATAGAGTAGTTGTAACTCAAAAAGATGCTAATGGAGAAATAATTTCAAACGATAATTTAGAAATTTTATACACAGATAATGAAGATGTAAGAAAAAATGTCTCAGTAAGTGATAATGATTTAGGCAATGGATGGAATAAAATAATAAGTGAAAATTTGAAGAAGAATGTAACAGCAATAGCAGTAAAGGGGAATGTCGTACCTCAAGGAAGTGTAGATGTAGATATTTATATACAGGTAAATAATAATGAGGGGTTAAGTAAATATTCAAATAGTGCAACAGCAAGAGTAGATAAAGATACTGCAGAAATGACAACAAGTAATGTAATTGTTCAGGTGGTAAAAAGAACAATAGAAGGCATTGTATGGGAAGATAGTAATGAGGATGGAATAAAAAACGAAAACGAACTACCTATAAGCAATATAGAAATGATGCTATCTGATGAAGAGGGAAATCAAGTAATAGATGTTAATGGACAAATAATATCTAATGTAAAAACCGATAGTAATGGATACTATAAATTTGAGAATTTACCTGTTGGAAATTATTATATTAAAGTGATATTAGATGATGGGGAATATATGTTGACTCAAAAAGAAGTAGGTTCAAATAGTGAAATAAATAGTAAGTTTGATAATACAACTAATGAGACAGAGCTAATAACAAAACTAAATGGAATTGATTTACCAGAACTTACAGTGTCAAATGTAAATGCAGGATTAATAAGTAAAAAAACAAGTGTAGTAGTAAAATATGTAGATGAGAATGGAGAAAAACTTGCAGAAGATGTATTAATAGAAGGAAAAGTAGGAGATGAATATAAGACACAAGCAAAAGAGTTTGAAGAGTATGAAGTAAAAGAAATAATAGGAAATGAGCAAGGACAAATGACAACAGAACAAATAACAGTAACATATGTATATAAAAAGGTAGTAGGAAGTGTAGAAATAACAAAAGTAGATAAAAATGATAATAGCAAAGTGATAGAAGGAGCAGTATTTAAAATAGAAAAGATAGATACAAGCGGAAATATAGATACTGAGTTTGAAGCAAAAGAAATGACAACAGGAAGCAATGGAAAAGTCTTATTTGAAGGATTAGAGGTAGGAAAGTATAGAGTAACAGAGATAAAAGCACCGGAAAATTATGAATTACAAAAAGAGAGCATAGAAGTAGAAATAACAAAAGAGAATAGAGATGTAAAACTTACAGCAGAAAATGAATTAAAATTAGTATTACCTGAGACAGGTGCAGTAAATTATACAATAGTATTTATTATAGTTGGTATAGTATTTATAATAAGTTCATTAATTGTAAATAGAATAATAAAATATAAAATCAAGTAAAAATAATATTAAATATTTTGTATATTATATATATTTTTCTTAAATAATAATAGAATCATATTTAATAGTTAAATGCTATTAAATATGATTTTTTATATTACATTAACGTTACAAATATTGAGGAAAGATAGTATAAATGATAAAATTACAATGAAAAATTGTAATTTTAATTGGAGGAATATATGAAGAGACAGGGGATAAAAAATGGGAGAAAAAAGATAATAGTAGTATTCGCTTTCTTAATATTATCTGTGCTTATTATAAATAGAGAAAATATAATGTACAATTTTAATAATCTTAATAATGAAAATGCTATGCAGACAAATTATGATTCAGTCGAAGAATATACTAAGGCAAGATGGACAGATATTCAAAATAATATATTTGGAGAAGGTGTAGCAAGTTCTGTAACAGATACTAGTTTGTCCACAGCACAGGTTATAGAAGGAAATCCATATTTTAATTGGGTTGATACAACTAGTTTAGAAATTACGCCCTGGAATGGAAGCATAAAGAAAGCTGATGGAACTAATATTACCGATGCAGATTTTTATAACGAAGAAGGAGTATTACCTACAGAAGAATATAATTATTCATCCGAGCTTGATGGCGGATATATAGATACTAAGAGTGTAATATATAATGTATATAATGTTGATAGTGCTGAAAAACTTTTTTACATAATTAGTACAAAATGTAGTGGTAAAACAGAAAATATAAAAATAAACATAACAAAAGACATTGATATGGGTGGTACACTAGGTAGAGTTTTAGGTAGATATAATGTAAATAATGCAAATCGTATTCTTTATATAGAAGGAAATAATCATACAATATATAACTTAAATGCCCAATCTGGTCTGTTTGCAACTGTAAGTAGTAATTTAGTAGCTAAAAATTTAAACTTTGAATCAGTAAAACTTGTCGGAAGATATGCTAGTGGAGTTATGGGAACAATAAGCAACGCTAAAGGATTATATTTAGAAAATGTAAATATAAATGGGGCTTTTGTTCAATCATCTACTGGAAATACTGCTGTACTTACTGGAACTATATATAGTAGTAATGCATATGTAAAAGATTGTAGTGTTTCTAATGCATATACAAGAGGCGTAGGACATATAGGTGGCTTTTGCTCTATTTCTTGCTCAGGACTTGAGAGTGCTGTAAGATATGATGCGACAATACCTGATGATCCAGAGGCAACTTTTGGAAACACATCTACTACTTCAGGAGGAGAAGTTGCCTACCCTATAATTATAGAGAATTCATATTCTATTAATTCAGAGATCTTTTCTACAGCAGGACATTCAGGTGGATTTATGTCTTGTGATGGTGGTGGAATAATTGTTAGAAATTGCTTTACAAACAACTCTATGTATGGAGAAGTACAAACAGGAGGATTTATAGGTTGTCAAATAAGCTGTGAAGAAAATGAGGGAACTTCTCATGGAAATCAGATAGATGATGCAGGTGTTTGTGAAATCTCTGCATATTTTGAAAATTGCTATTCTTCAGGTGTTGTTGAAGGCGAAAGAGAAATAGGTGGTTTTGTAGGAAGCGATGCACAGCCTAGTAGAGGTGAAAAAGGTGGAGCCGCAATATACAAAAATTGCTATTCTACAACAATGACTGGAATGGATTATTCAGGAACATATGTTGGTGGTTTTGTTGGGTTTGCAAACAATATAACACCAAATATAACAATTGATGGATATGGAACTTTCACTGGAAGTCTATATGTAAATTGTTATGCAGCAGGTGAAGTTGGAAATATAGATACAGTTACAGAGTTAGAAACAGCAAAAAATAAAAAAATAGGTGGATTCATGGGCGGATATAATAATAATATTTTATCTGCATCTAATATATACAACTGCTATTACGATAAACAAACAACAGCAATGAGAGAAGTAGCAGTAGGAATGGACGGAAATGGTACTGAGGTATGTGAGCTTAATGGAGTTACAGGAGTATATACACAAGAGTCACAAGTAAAAGGTGTTCAAGGACTAACAAACGTAGATATGCAAGATGGAACTGCATGGGTATATAAGGAAGGGTACTATCCACAACTTAGAGTTTTTGCAGATAATGCAGTGGATAATTTTTCAAGTAGTGAACTTGTACAGAGTTATTCTACAGCATCAACAGCAACAGTATTTCTAAACCACTGGGATGAGATAATGACAGAAGAAGGAAATATACAAGATGCAGAAGATGCTGCTAAAATATATGATACAATAAGGGATATAACATCAACATTTGAATTTACAAGTAATGAAAATTCAAGTTCCTCAGGATATGATTTAACTTGGCAAGTAGATAGTGAGACAAATGCTACAAAAGGATATGTAGAAAACTTAAAAATAACAGAAGAGGATGGTACAGAAAAAGAAGTACCAGTATTATCTATACAAAATCCAGTTAAAAATAGAGGAGAAGGGGCAAACTTTGGACTAGAAGCCAAAGATGTATATAGTTGTTATGATTTTGCTCCAGGAAAATCTTGGGTAAAAGTAACTGTAGAAAATACAATAGGAAATAATGTTGTAGGAACAAGAAAGCTAAGATTATTACCAACTGCATATATAGATGCTGGAGAATATGCAGAAATAACATTAGTAACAGATAATACAGATGACGGAAGAGTAATACAAAATAATATAGAAATTAATGGCTCTAAAATAGAAGATGAAACATATAAACATGCAGAAGATACAATGTATGTAATAACAGATTCAGAAAATCTAGGGGATAATAAAGTAGTATATCCAGGACAAATAGTAACAAAAGATGAAAATACATTAAATCTATTCGCACTATGGAATAGATATCCAGAAGATGAGAATGCAAGTAGTGTAACAGAAAAGAGATTTGACGATATGTATAGTCAAGCATTAATAGGAAACTCAAAAGATACAGGACTTGCAAAGGTAGAAGTATATAGTCTAGGAATAACATATAAGGAAGTAGAAGAAGGAGTAGAAGTACCAGTAATAAACTATGATGAAAAGGAAAGAGTAACAGAAGATGCATTAAATGATGCAAGATGGAGAGGAGAAGAGCTCTTTGATGTAGATGATGCAGGCTGGTATGAGCTAAAATACTACTGGAGATTAAATGATGGAAGATATTTAACAGATAGTAAGATAGTAGTAATAAAAGGAAATGAGGTATCAGCAACATTAAATAATAATATAGTAAAAGGTCAAGAAGATTATATAAATGAGGAACTAAAAATAACACCAGATATAAAACAAGCAACAGAAGATACAGGAGATTTAAATACAAGTTATATAAAAGAGGATGAGGACAAAAGAGGAGTAGAGACAACAGTAAATAGTAATGGAACAGTACAAAAGACAATAAAGATAAGGGAATTTGTAGACGATCAGCTAGTAGCAGGTTGGAGAAATGATGATGGATATGAGATAAAAGAACTAAAAGTAGAAGTAAGTAGAGATGGAGCCGCATGGGTAACATTACCTTTAGATTTAAATAATACTCAAGAGGCAGAATATACATACTTAAATCAGAACTGGCAGGTAAAACAGTATACAGACACAAAAGAATATTATATAGATCCAACAGGAGAGCCAATAGAGATAACATTAAGAGCAAGACATGTAGAAGATGAAGAGAATGATTATATAGTATTTAATTTTGTAGTAGACAATAAAGAGAGTACAGATATAGTAACAAATAGTAATATAAGAGTAACAGCAACATTTGTACCAGTAGAAGAAATAAGCCTAACAAAGGAATGGGTAGATGATAATAACGCACTAAATTTAAGACCAGAAGAAGTAACATTAAAGCTAATAGGAAGCGATGGAAATGAGTATACAAGTGTAGTAAATGAAGGAACAAATTGGCAAGGAAAAGTAAAAGTACCACAATATGATACAAAAGAAAACAAGATAGAATATGAAATAGATGAAGAAGAAATAACAGAACAATATGAAAAGACAATAGATAATGAAAATTACAAAGTAGTAAATGAGCTAAAGAAATATAATATAATAACAAGAGTAGAAGGAGAAGGCGGAACAATAAGTGGAAGTAATGAGAATCCATATGAAGAAGTAGCATATGGAGGAGAAAGCCAAAAGCCAATAGTAATAACACCAGAAGAAGGATATGAAATATCAAAAATAACTATAAATGGAGTAGAGCAGGAACTACCAGAATACTCACTAAGAGACGAAGCGTATACACTAGATAGCTTTACAAATATGACAGAAAATAAAGAAGTAGTAGTTACATTTAGAGAAAATAAGGTGGATATTCAAGTAACAAAAATATGGAATGACAATAATAATACTCAAAGAAGACCCGCTAAATTAAAAATAGTATTAAAGAATAATGATATAGTAGCATATGAAACTACAATAGATGTAACAACAACATCAAATAGTCAAGTAGCGTTATTTAAAAATGTAGATAAATATGATAGTCAAGGAAATGAGATAATGTATATAGTAGATGAGGAAGAAGAGACAGCTGGAGATTTAGATTTTTATACAAAGAGCATAAATAATGAGACTTATACAATAACAAATACATTTACAGTACCAGAAGATAAAACTAGTGTAACAGTAACAAAAAAATGGATAGATAATGATAATGAGGCACAAAAAAGACCAACAAGTATAATCGTAGAATTAAGAAATGAAGAAAATGAGTTGGTTGGAACGCAAACATTAAGCGATTCAAATGGATGGACATATACATTTAATAATCTACAAAAATATAATGGACAGGGAGAAGAAATAAATTACACAGTAGATGAAAGAGAAGTAAATGCAGGAGATTTATACTTTTATACAAAGAATATAAACAACGACACACATACAATAACAAACACATTTACAGTACCAGAAGAAAAGATAAGTATAACAGCAAATAAAGTATGGGAAGATAATAATAATTCTGCAAGAAAAAGACCAACAAGTGTAATACTACAGATAAAAAATGGAGAAGAAGTAGTACAAAGCAAGACAGTAACAAATGCAACAGGATGGAGTTGTGAATTTACAGATTTAGCAAAATATGATAGCTTGGGAAATGAGATAAAGTATACAATAGATGAGCAAGAAGCAAATGCAGATGACTTAAAATTCTACGAGAAGACAATAGA
>CALWOC010000009.1 GCA_944383015.1 uncultured Clostridia bacterium | reverse complement strand
CCTCTTTTATTTTTATTTTTCTCATATATTTTTATATTATCCTATAATAAAACTTTTTTCAACAAAAAATAAAATGGCTAATAGTTTTTTAAAATTTTATTTGTAATTTTTTATATTACAAAAAAAATAGAATGCATATTTGCACTCTATTTATACATTATTACTTATTATTTCTTCTAATGCTTTAGATAATTGATCTGGACAGGATGTTTTTTTAATGCCACAAGGAATACCCTTTAACATCTTTATTACATCTTGTATTTTTCTTCCTTCTACAAGCTTTGAAACACCTACTGTGTTACCAGGACATCCTCCAATAATTTTTACTGAATTTATAGTATTATCTTTTTCATTTATATCAATTATCATCTGCTTTGAACAAGTTCCTTTAGGAATATATGTATATTGCATAACATACCCCCTATGCTTTTCCTGCACATCCTAAAACATCTTCAATTTTATGTTTTACCATATCTTTAACAGCAGTTCTTGCTTGACCTAAATATGTTCTTGGATCAAAAACTTCTGGTTTATTTGTAAAACATTCTCTAATATTTGCTGTCATAGCAAGTCTAATATCACTATCAATATTAATTTTACATACAGCCATAGTCGCAGCCTTTCTTAGCATTTCTTCTGGAACACCTTTTGCACCTGGTATTTTCCCACCATATTCATTACACATTTTAACAAATTCTTGTGGCACTGAAGATGCACCATGTAGTACAATAGGAAAACCAGGTAATCTTTTACCTATTTCTTCTAATATATCAAATCTTAATTTTGCATCTCCTTTAAATTTATATGCTCCATGACTTGTTCCTATTGCTATTGCTAAAGAATCACATCCTGTTCTTTTTACAAATTCTACAGCTTCGTCAGGATTAGTATACATAGCATCATCTGCTGAAACATTTACATCATCTTCAACTCCTGCAAGTTTTCCAAGCTCTGCTTCAACAACAACTCCTCTCGCATGTGCATAATCTACTACTTTCTTTGTTAATTCTACATTTTCCTCAAAAGAATATTTTGAACCATCAATCATAACAGATGTAAAACCACTATCTATACAATCTTTACATGTTTCAAAGTCTGGACCATGATCTAGATGTAATACTACTGGTATATCTTTTCCTGATTGCTTATTACATTCAATAGCAGCTTCTACTAATTTTTTCAAATATATTGGATTTGCATATTTTCTAGCCCCAGCTGATACTTGAAGTATAACTGGCGAATTAGTTTCATTTGCAGCTTCCATAATCCCTTGTACTATTTCCATGTTATTTACATTGAAAGCACCTATTGCATATCCCCCTTCATAAGCTTTTTTAAACATTTCTTCTGTTGTTACAAGTCCCATAAAATTACCTCCTTTAAATTTTACCCATTTGGTCTCTTGTTTTTTCTATATCTTTGATATTCAGTTTCTTGCTCTATTTGCTCTTTGTATGCATTTTCTTTTATTTTATCTTCAATATCTTCATTTCTGTCTTCTACTATTTTTTCTAACTCTTCTGGTGATTTATCTTCTATATTATTTACTTGTCTAAGACTTGCAAAAAAGTTAGCATCACTCTTTTGCTCTTCTTCTCTTACTTCTCTTTTTGTTTCTGTAACACTTGCTTGCTCTGGCATTTGCTCAATATTTTCATCATATATCCTTTTATCTCTTTGAGCATCTCCAATCTCCTTTGCAGCTCTATAATCTCCTTTTTTTAAAGAATCTCTTTGATGTATTTGAGACTCTTCAAAAGTTCTTGCATCTCTTTCTTTTTGCTCTTTTTCTACATCATAGATGTTATCTGCCATTTTTGATTCTGTTACTTTTTCAACTTTTCCATCTTTATTATCAAAACGACTATTTACAGCAGAACTCTTTTCAAGATTAGCATCTTTAACAAGCTTTTCGTTTTTTCCTTGAATTTGTAAATCTTTACTATATTCACTAAGTGAAGGAATACTCTGTATTAAATCTAAATTTGCTTCTTCATAATCCATCTTAAACATGGCTTTTTCTTGTGGTGATTTAGTAGGATCTTTTAAAGCTTTAATATACTTTCTATATCTTTCCTCTCTTAAAGCATATAATTGATTAATTCTTAAAGTTCTTTCATCTGTATTCTGTTCTATTCCTTTTTGGTTATAATCAAACTTGGCTTTAAACTCTTGCTTTTGTTCTTTAATACTTTCTAAATTTGAAATATCTTTACCAGTATGATTATGATAAAGCAAATCTATTTTTTCAAGATTTTTTTCCATTGCAATTATCTCTACTGCCTCTTTAGTTCCAATAGCTACAGCCATACTTTCATATTGAGCATCTTTTATTCTCATTACCTTTGAAGAATAATCTGAATACATTCTTTTATATGCCGCTTGATAAATCTTTGCTTGAAACTCTTTTTTCTTATCATTAAGATTTATTTCATCATTTCCTTTTTCTTTCTGCTCTTGTTCTAAATCTTTCTTTACTTGATCTTTAGTATTTTTATCTACACCTTCTAAAGAAGAGTCGACTTCTTCTTCAATCATATTTTTTTGAAGTTGCTCTTTTTCAATTGCCTCTTTATTTAAGTCATCCATAGATAATTTTAAATATTTTTTCATAAGAGCATTTTGAATATCATCATTGTTTATTTTTGCATATTTTTCTAAAAGCTCATCACTAATATCATATGTTTCCTTAAATTTCTTTTTAGTAATTTTAGTTATTTCAAGATAAGACTCTTTAATATTTTTATCTCCATAATATGCAGCAAGACTCTCATTTATATCAAAGTCTTTATTAAACCCAATTCTATCTTTAATACCTGAAAACCTATCTAAAAATCCCATATATATCCCCTCATCTCTTTTTTATTCTACTATATTAAAGCCTAAAATTCAATAGAATAAACAAAAAATTAAAAGTCTAAATCTAATTCAATAGGACAATGATCACTTCCATAAACTTCTGTATGTATCTTTGCATCTTTAATCTTATCTTTAATTTCTTCTGATACAATAAAATAATCTATTCTCCACCCTATATTTTTTTCTCTTGCTTGACGCATATATGACCACCAAGAATATTCAATCTTTTCTGGATATAAATATCTATATGTATCTATAAAGCCTGATGATAATAGCTTAGTCATCTTTTCTCTTTCTTCATCTGTAAATCCAGCATTAAAATGATTAGTCTTAGGATTTTTAAGATCAATTTCCTCATGTGCAACATTTAAGTCGCCACAATAAACAATAGGTTTATTTTTTTCTAATTTTTTAAAGTAATTTAAAATTTCATCTTCCCAAATCATTCTATAACTTAGTCTTTCTAATTCTCTTTTAGAATTTGGTGTATAACAACATACAAGATAAAAATCATTATATTCAAGAGTAATTATTCTCCCTTCATTATCATGCTCTTCTATTCCAAGTCCATATGTCACACTTATTGGTTTTTGTTTTGTAAACACCATAGTTCCTGAATAACCTTTCTTTTTAGCACTATTCATATATCTATAGTATCCTTCAAACTGTATTGTATCTGCCTGTTCTTCTTGAAGCTTTGTCTCTTGAATACAAAATACATCAGCATCAATTTCTTTAAAAAAGTCATTAAATCCCTTTGTAATACATGCTCTAATTCCATTTACATTCCATGATATAAGTTTCATTTTATTTATCCTCCTTTATAAATTTTGAACAAAAGCTTTTTCTATGAATTGGTGTAAGACCATATTTTTTAATTGCTTCAATATGTGCTTTTGTTCCATACCCTTTATGTTTTGCAAATCCATACTCTGGATATTTCTTATCATAATCTTTAAGAAGTCTATCTCTTGTAACTTTTGCTATAATAGAGGCAGCAGCAATAGATTCTGATTTTGCATCACCTGACACAACAGTTTGTGCATCAATATCTATATCAATCATTTGATTTCCATCTATTAATACAAAATCTGGATTTATCTTTAAATTATTAATCGCTTGCTTCATTGCAAGCTTTGTTGCATTTAATATATTTATATCTTCTATAATATCTACATCACTTATTCCTACTCCAACAGCAATTGCCTTTTTAGTTATGATATCATACAAGTTCTCTCTTTTTTTCTCAGATAGTTTCTTAGAATCATTTACTCCTTCTATCATTTCATCTTTATTTAGTATAACTGCTGCTGCAACAACTGGTCCACAAAGAGGTCCTCTTCCTGCCTCATCTACACCGCAAACAAGCTTATATCCTCTTTGATATAAGCTATCTTCTATCTCTAGCATATGTTTTAATCTTTCTTCTTCTTTCTCTTTCATATTTCCCCCTCAAGCTATAATTTTATACATTTTTTATATACTTCATTTTTATTTACACCTAATTCTTTTGCAACCTTTTTTATTGCTTCTTTTTTATCTAGTCCTGAATTTATATAAATTTTAACGGATTCTACTGGATCAATTTTTTCTAATTCTTCCTTTTTCTTTGCCTCAAGCTCTAACTCATTTATTCCTTCAATTATTAATACAATCTCACCTTTTATTCCATTTTCTTCTATATTTTTTATTGCCTCTTTAAATGTTGTATGAAAATATTCTTCATGAATTTTGGTAAGTTCTCTACATATACAAATATTCCTTTCTCCAAATACTTCATACATATCTTTTAATGTATATAATATTTTATGTGGTGCTTCGTAAAAAATCATTGTTCTTATTTCTTCTTTAAGCTCATTTAATCTTTTTATTCTCTGTTTTTTTGCAACAGATAAAAAACCTTCAAAAGTAAATCTTGTTGAATCCATTCCAGATTTAACAATAGCAGTAATTAAAGCAGTAACTCCTGGTATAACTTCTATTTTATAATCATTTTCTACTAAATATCTAACAAGACCTTGACCAGGATCGGAAATAATTGGCATTCCAGCATCAGATACAAGTGCTATATTTTTTCCTTCATCAAGCAAAGATACAACCATTTGAACTTTTGCATCCTCATTGTGTCTATGATAGCTAATCATTTGCTTTGATATATTCAAATGATTTAAAAGCTTTAATGTTTGTCTTGTATCTTCTGCAAGTATTAAATCTACATTTTGTAAAGCTTCAATTGCCCTTAAGGTAATATCTTTAAGATTTCCAATAGGTGTACCAACTAAATATAATGTACCTTTTTCTCTAACTTCCATTATTTTTCACTCCCATATATATCTAGTATTTCTTCTGTATAATTACCAAACTCATCATATTCAATAAGAGGTGGTAATACATTAATTTCATTTCCGCCACAAAAAACATATTCAACTAATACTATACTTGCAGATGAGTTAAGCTTAGGATATACAAATCTAATGTTTTTTGCTTCTAAATTATATTTTCTTGCAAGAAAAATTAAGTCTACCAATCTTTGTGGTTTATGTACCAAATATAATTTTCCTTTTTGTTTCAAAATTTTAGATGAACACTTAAATACATCTTCAAGTGTACATTCTTTTTCATGACGTGCAATATATTTTACAGTATTTTCATTTTTAATTCCAGTTCCAATTTCCTTATATGGAGGATTACATACTACTATATCTACCTTTTTATCTAAATAATAATCCTTTATATTTGCTTTAAAAGGATATATACAATCTTCTAAATTATTCAATTTTATATTTCTTTTTAAAAGATTATACATTTCATCTTGTAACTCAACAGCATATATTTTATGTAATTTTTTCTTTTGAGTTAATATAACTGATATAACTCCTGTTCCAGAGCACAAATCTACAACTACATTTTTTGAGCTATTTGAGCTAACAAAATTTGCAAGCAAAACACTATCTATTCCAAAACAAAAATAATCTGTATTTTGTATAATCTTTTTTCCGTTCAAATTCAAGTCATCTATACGCTCGTTATTCATATATTCTCACTTTCTAATATGACACAATTATACAACATATCTAATTTGTTTTCAAGGAAAAATAACAATAGGAGCAATAGTTACTCCTATTAACTTCTATGAAATCTTTTCTTTTGGCTTAAATTTACCCAAAATAAAAGGATATGTACTTGTTATCATCTGACTTATTATTCCTAAAACAAAAACAGCAATTATAGTTATTAATATAATTTTTATAATTTGATTATTAAATAATGTAATATTACTGCCAAGTGTATTTATAACTGTAGTTATTGATTTTAATATAATTGGTTTTTGAAACGCATAATACGTTATTGTATTTCTTCCTATATATTCAAGTAGTCTATTACTATTTATCTTTTTACAAATAGTTATTACAAGCAAAATCCCACCAAGTGCAGCAGGCATATAATATATAAAATTCCCAACTACAGAATTATACATACTAGATGAACCATAAATTCTAAAATTAAGATATGTAAATACAATACTAATTAATAGATATAATATACTAATTGGTAATTTTGTAATATTATTAAATTTTTCTTTATTTAGTTTTGCTACATAACCAAACATTAAAAAACTTGTTGCAAGTGGAACCAGATCTAAACTCCAAAAAAATCCATTTCTTATATAATATAAAACAATAAAACCTAAAACAGATAAAAATATACCAAATATGGTCAAAGCTACTTTATTTTTATTTTCGCTTTCAAACTTTTTACCAATTATTTTAACTATAGGATACATTAATAATTCACCAAAAAACAATGCAACAAAAAACCACAAAGAAGCATAAAAGTTACTTTTTCTAAATGACACAAATATACCTATAAATTGCTCTAAAATCTGTAATTTATAAAAACCATCAGGATTACACATAATTCTTACCCAAAATATAATTATTAGACATAAGTCCTTTAAATTTTGCTTTAAAAAAATCTTTAAATTTATCATATTTATATGGATTATACACCATTCCAGATAAAAAGAAAAATAAAGGCATATGAAAAGAATTAATCCGAGCATATAACCATGATGGGATAATTGTAATATGTCCAATAATAACAAGAAGCATAGCTACTCCTTTTGCCACATCAATATAATGTTCTCTTAGTTTCATATATTCTCTCCACAAAAAACTTAATCTAGATTTTTCAAATAGTACAATACTAAAATTTTTGTACCATCTGGATATACTTCATAATCTGATTTTATAAAATTAGTAAAGCCGTATTTAAAATAAATTTGCATATTCTTAGTCTCACTAGGTTCTACACCAAGTGTAACACTTTTATATCCTTTTTGCTTTAAATCTTGTATCATAAATTTAAAAAGTCTTGAAAAATACCCCTTTGATTGATAATCAGTATTAGTTCTAAAAGCAGATAAATATGCAGTATTCTTATCTATAATTCCATCACTATTTTGAACAATATCTTTATCTATGTTTGCTGTAGCTTCGCAAATTATTTTACCATCTAATATACCATAATACGGTATTATTTTATTTTCAACCATGTTTTTTATATTTTCCATCTTCCATATAATCCAATTTTCTTTCTTACTTGCATGTTCTATCTCATAGTCCCATTTAGTATTCATTTCTTCAAAAGATGCAATCTTACAAATATAATTATTCATAAATCCCTCCTTTTTTTCTAAAATATATCATATAATTTAAATTCAAACAACTATAATTTATTTTTTTTGATACTATTTAAATTAAAATAGAATTATAGTATAATATCTTTGGGAGAAAAAACAATGAAAATAGAATATACAGCACTTGAAAATGATAGAGATAAAAAATTAAAAGACATATTAAAAAAAAGATTATACATCTCCAGTGAACTACTAAAAAAATTAAAATATTCAAATTGTATATATGTAAATTCAAAAGAAGAATATACAAACTATATTATTAAAACTAATGACAAGATTTGTATAGATTTAGAAAAATACTTAAAAATAAAAAACAGCTTGAAATTTGAAGATAAATTTGAACTAGTAAATAAACCTTTAGATATACTATATGAAGATGAATATCTATTAATTGTAAATAAGCCATCAAATATGCCAACGCACCCTAGCTCAGATAACTATACAAACACACTTTCAAATATTGTAGCAAATCATTTAAAAAAACAAGGCATATATAATATACATATAGTTACAAGACTAGATAAAAACACTACTGGAATATGCATCTTTGCAAAAAACGAATATATACAAGAACTATTTGTAAAAAAGAAGAATAAAATAAACTTAAAAAAAGAGTATACAGCAATAGTTAATGGAATAATAAAAGAAGATCATATAATAATAGAAAAAGATATTGCAAGAATGAATAATACAATACTTTTAAGAGAAACTGTACCAACTGGAAATGGTGATTATGCAAAAACAGAAGTAGAAGTATTAAAAAGAAATAATAATCTTAACTACACTGTAGTAAATATAATACTACATACTGGTAGAACTCATCAAATTAGAGTTCACATGATAGATATTGGACATATACTTTTAGGAGATACTTTATATGCTAAATATTATAATATAGCTAACATTGATTCGCTTATTTTAAGGCAAGCACTTCATGCAAGAAAAGTATCTATGAATCACCCAATAACTAACAAACCACTTGAAATAGAAGCACCTCTTCCTGAGGATATGAAAAGCTTAATAAATCAATAAAACCAGGATATTAATCCTGGTAATTATTTTATTCTGTAAATATCTTCTTTATACTTTTAATACTTTTAAACTGCATTCCTTTCTTTCCCAAAATCTTATTAGTAAATTTTATTACAATATTTACTATTTTACTATTTCCTATATAAATATAAGGTGATTTTATTCTATAAGAATTTAATATATCATCCGATAAATTATTTCCTATAACACATACCTTACCATTATACTTTTCAACTAAGTCTTTAAACTGCTTTTTCTTATTCTTCTTTAGTACAATTAATTTTATTTTTTCTCTTGTTTTAGAATCTATCTTAAATATATTATTTTCTAAAATATTTTTTGCATAGACATTCTTAGTAGCTATTACAATATCATAATTATTTTCAATAATATATTTTAATGTAGTATTATATACACTATATAGTTCAATACGTGCTAAATTTGAATAGATTCTAGAATAATGTGCTTTACACTCTCTTAAGCTATATTTACTAAATAATGAATATACAGCAAGTCTTAGTTTTAAACCTGCATAACCATTTCCAAAGACATCAAGTCTATTTACTTTCCATAAAATATTATCTATTGTATTTATGACTCTACTGTCTGGAAAAAGTTCTGCGATAATTATATTGTCAATTTTTTCAAAGTCAATAAGAGTTCCATCTAAGTCAACAATTAATAACTTTGACTCCTTATACTTCTTTTTAATTTCATCATAATTAGATGATATATTTGAGTTTGCCATTAGACCACCTCTTTCCTTTAAATAATACTACTTGATTATATCATTTTTAACATAACTTTTCAAGTATTCATATATAAAGTCATCTATTTTGCCATCCATAACAGCTTGAACATTTCCAGTTTCATATCCTGTTCTATGATCTTTTACTAAAGTATATGGACAAAATACATATGATCTTATTTGACTTCCCCATGCATTATCTGAAGTTTCCCCTTTTATATTATTTATTTTTTTCTCATAGTTTTCTTTTTCAAGTTTATATATCTTTGCTTTAAGCATTTTCATAGCATACTCTCTATTTTGCATTTGAGATCTTTCTGTCTGACAACTTACTACAATTCCTGTTGGTAAATGTCTAAGCCTTACGGCAGATGATGTCTTATTTACGTGCTGTCCACCAGCACCACTTGCTCTAAATACATCCATCTCAATATCTTCTGGCTTAATATCTACAACAATCTCATCTGAAATTTCAGGAAGTACTTCAACAGCAGCAAACGAAGTATGACGTCTACTATTTGCATCAAAAGGAGATATACGTACAAGTCTATGAACTCCTGATTCTCCTTTTAAGTATCCATATGCATTTTCTCCTTTAACAAGAAATGATACTGATTTTACTCCAGCTTCTTCTCCATCTTGATAATCTAATACTTCAATTTCAAATTCATTTCTTTGACTCCACCTAGTATACATCCTATAAAGCATCATTGCCCAGTCTTGAGATTCAGTGCCTCCCGCTCCAGGGTGTATAGTAACGATAGCATTACTTGCATCATATTCTTCAGATAGTAAAGCACTTACTTCAAGTTTTTCTAAATCTTTCTCTAGCTTAATTGCTATATTTTTTGCCTCTTTAAATGAATCTGCATCATTTTCCTCCTCAGCAAGCTCTAAATATGTTATTGCATCATCATATTCTTTTTTTGCAATATCATATTTATGTACTTCATTTTTAAGATTTTTCATTTCTGAAAGTATTTTTGATGATTTCTCATTATCATTCCAAAAACCATCTATAAGAGTCTTTTTTTCTAAGCTTTTAATTTTCTCCTGCTTTTCAGATACTTTTATTGCATCTTTTAGCGTATCAAGTTTTTCTTTTAAAATAGCTAAAGTCTCCTTAACGCTATCAAAATCCATTATATCACATCCCATATCTTATCTTTTTTTTCTAACTCATTTGGCATAAACTTAAATTCAAGATACTCATCTTTTGTTGGATGAAAAAAAGACAAATAATATGAAAATAAAGCTAGATTTTGTCCTACTTTATTTATCTTTTGCCCATATTTTATATCTCCGTATAAAGGATGTCCAATATTTGCAAATTGAACTCTAATTTGATGATGACGTCCAGTATGTAAATCTATGTCAACAAGAGAATATTTTTTTCCATTATATTCAAAGTTTTTTAGTACTTTATATTCAAGAATTGCCTCTTTAGAACCCTTATATCCTTTTTCTACAACTCTAGACATATTTAGTCTTTCATTTTTTACTAAATAATCATTAAGTTTTATATTATTATCTGAAACGGGCAAATAACCGTTAACAATTGCAAAATACTTCTTTTTTACATTTTTTTGTCTAATATATTCAGATATTCTTGAAGCTGCTTTTGAAGTCTTTGCAAATACCATAACTCCTCCTACCATTCTATCTAATCTGTGAACAAGTCCCAAATACACATTTCCTGGTTTTTTGTACTTTTCTTTAATATACTCTTTTATAATAGTTAACATATCCATATCTCCTGTTTTATCTGCCTGTACAGGAATACCAGGATTTTTTACAACTACTATTATATGATTATCTTCATATAGTATTTTTAAATCTTGCATAAAACTCCTCCAAAACACGAAAAAACTCCACAAAAATGTGGAGTTACTTTTGTAATTAAGCATTTTCTTTTTGTTCTTTAATTTCAACTACTTGTTTTTTATTGTAATATCCACAAGAAGGACATGCTTTGTGTGAAAGTACTGGTTCTCCACAATTAGCGCAAGTAGATAAATTTGTCTCTTCTAATTTCCATGTTGAACGTTTTGTATGTGTTCTTTGTTTTGACCATCTTCTTTTTGGTTGTGCCATTTTATATTCCCTCCTTAAAAGCCATATACGACTATGCTTAGCATAGGTATTTTCTCTAAAATTAATTTGTTACTCGTATATTATATAATAGTTAAAATAAAAAGTCAAGAATAAGTTTGAATTTAATAACAAATTATGTTTTAAAAAATTATATATTATTTTATCTAAAAGTGTATGATTATGTAACTTTTTAGTTTTCTCTTTACTTTTATTGCAATATACAGTATAATTTATACAAGGTTTTTATGTTATGTACCTATTTTAATAAAGGAGGTAGTTATATGCTTACTAAGGAAAAAATAAAAGCATTACTAAAAATTGATACACAAAATAAAAAGGATACCAGGACAATAAGAATAATGTCTTGTGATACCCCAGTAAAAGATAATTTTGTCTATTATTTAAATGATATAAGAAAGGAGTTTGGTGAAAATCCAAAAGGTTTTGAAGATCAATTAACATTATGTATCTATAAATACGATAAAGATTTAAATCTTTTTTTAAATGGAAAGATTAGCAGTATAAACGTAAAAGCCCCAACGATAAGTCTTACAAAGAAGCTAATTGAAAATGCAATAAAAGAATTAAATAGTTTTTACCAACTACTTGAAAATGTTGCATATGAAAATGACTTTTCATCTCAGACAATTTATGATGTTATTCACTTTAAATTAAATAGCTATATTGCTATTTTACAGCTATGCGGATTACTTGATATAAGTGATGATATATATAGATCTAAAACTTTAGCAAGAATTCTTAATGCCAAAAATCAAGCAGAAAATTACAAAGAAGGAAAAATGAATTCCTCTTTACTAGTTAGTGAATATATTGAGCATATAGCATATTTTAAATCACAATTTAAAATTATTGAAGAATATAAACTCTACGAGGAAGATTTCTTAATATATGTAATTATGTTTGATATTAGACACTATAAGCACAACAGAAAAAATAGAATTCTTAGAAAAGATTGATTAATTTCTAATTATTTTATATAATAATTGAAAATGAGGTGTTTATATGGAATGTAATATGGAATATTTAAAAATCTTTCTTATTTATTTTTCAATAATTAATGTAATTGGATTTTTATCTATGGCAATAGACAAATTCAAGGCAAAGCATAGCATGTGGAGAATTCCTGAAAAAACTCTACTTCTTATACCACTTCTTGGAGGAAGTATTGGTTCGCTAATTGGAATGTATACTTTTAGGCACAAAACTTTACATCCACAGTTTAAGTACGGTATTCCTTGCTTTCTAGTTGTAAATCTAATTTGTATCTATTTTATTTTCACAAAATTTATTTTATTATAGCAAAATAGCCTTGAATAATTTTCAAGGCTATAAACTTTTTTAAATTAAACTAAAAAATGTTTTTGAAACTAAAACTAAAAATGCACTATACATAAAAATCGTAAATGGTTTAAGCAATACAATAATTGCTATATATGTCTTAGCATTCATATTTGTAACTCCTGCAAGATAACACAAAAAATCATCCGGAGCAATAGGAAAAAATATGGCAAGAGCAAAGAATTTTTCAAATTTCTTTCCTTTATCAAGCCAATTGATATATTTATCTATAAGCTCTTTTTTAAACATTTTTTTTATTAATTTCATTCCATATTTTCTAGCAATAAAAAATACTATAATTGATCCAATAACAATTCCAACATAATTATATACAAATCCCCATAACGGACCAAAAACAAGTACTCCTACTCCCTGACTTATTCCACCAGGAATTAGCGGTATAACCACTTGAACTATTTGAATTATTACAAATATAATTGGAGCAAATACTCCTCCTTTTTCAAGAAATATCTTCATTTTTTCTTCGGATGTAAAAATTTCTGCCTTTAATGCATAATAAAAGAATATACAAATTAAAATTGTACCAAAAACAGTTATTATATTAATTATTCTTCTTGTTTTATTATTTTCCATTATTATTACCTCTTACACATTCTTTGTAAAATTCCTCCCACATATGTTTAACACTGTCCTTGCTATAGTATCTATTTCCATCTCTTGATTTTTTACTCATCTTATCATAAAAATCTTTATCATCTCTAAGCTTTAATATTAGTTTTTTAAACTCGTCATTATTGTCTGCACAAGTATAAAAATCAAATAATATTCCATTATATATGTCTAAATCTCTTGTTAAAATTGGTAAATTTACACACATAGCTTCTAAAATACACATAGGAAAAAGCTCTTCATATGAAGGCAAAAACATAATATCTGCTAAATTATATATATCATTCATTCTATTTCTATTAATTAATCCTAGGAAATGAACATTATTAGGTAAATTATTAGAAATAGCCTCTTTAATCTCTTCATATCCTTCACTCATTTTTCCAAATACAGCAGCTCCTGCCCATAAAAACTCTATATCTGGCATACTTCTTGCAAGCTCTATTAATTCTAAAACGCCTTTTCTTTTTTGAAGTTGTCCTACAGATAGAACAACAAACTTATCTTTAGGTATATCAAACATATCTCTTAGTTCTTCTTTTTCCTTATTACTCTTTTTATAAAAATTATCTGATGAGACAAAATTTGGTATATATTTAATCTTATTTTTTTCTATTCCATAATTATTTAAAATATCTATAAAATACGGATTAACAACAACTAATTTATCCATACTACTATAAAACTTTATTAAATATTTATAAAATATCTGTTTAAATGGTTTAAAAAGATGTAAACTATTTTCCAAAGTTTCTGGAACAAAATGCACATATCCTACTGTAGTAGATTTATTTTTTAAAAATGGTAATAATAAAAAATATTCTAAATTTACTGTATGAAAGTGTGTTATATCACATCTTTCAATCTTATTTTCTTCTATATTAAAATCTTTTATCTCTTTTACTAAATTAACTTGTTCATCATGAGCAGATAAAACTCCTTGACCTTTAATTTTATCTGCACCAGACATAATATTAACTGTTACCATATTATATCTCCTCCTAACATTATTATAATTAAATTATATAACTTCTAAATGACATTAAAATGACTTTATATTATTTTTTATCTATTTCATACATTATATCCTCCTCTTTACAAAAAATTATACTTAATCAATTGGTTGCATTCTACCAATTTATAGTTGTTTTTTGTACATTTTAAGTTGCAAAGTCAAAAAAATGAACTAGATTTCTCTAGTTCATAAAAATTCATATAAGTTTTTACATTTTTTCTGGACACTCTATACCAAGTATTGAAAGTCCTTTTTTAATAACTAATGATGTTGCATATACAAGTACACATCTTGCCTGTTTTAAATTTTCATCACTAATATTTGCAACACTACATTCATTATAAAATCTTGAAAAGGCTACAGACACATCTATTAAATATCTTGCAAGAACAGAAGGCTCATACTCATTTGCAGCTTTTCTAATAATTGCTTCAAACTTTTCAAGTTCTTTTATTAAATCTATTTCTTGTTTTTCTTTTAATAGCGTATAATCTACATTATTATCTATCTCTTCAATATTAAATCCCACTTTTTCTAAAATAGATTTTGTTCTTACATAAGTATATTGAACATATGGTCCAGTTTCACCATCAAATCTTAGACTATCATCTAAATCAAAAATTATCTCTCTATTTTTAGTTGTCTTTAGATAATTAAATATTAAAGCACCTAATCCAATTTTTTTAGATACTTCATCAATATTATCTAAATCTGGATTTTTTGCAACCAAAATATCTTTAGCTTTACTTATTGCTTCTTCAATCAAATCATTTATATATATTACATTTCCTTCACGTGTTGACATTTTACCAGTTTTTAATCTTATCATACCATAAGCTACATGCACTAATCCTTTTTGATACTTTTCATCAACTAGGTACTTTGCAGCTTCAAATACCTGCTTAAAATGTAATATTTGCTCTGTAGCTGTAATATATATACATTTTGTAAAATCATAAGTTCTTGCTCTATATAATATAGCTGCCAAGTCACGGGTAGCATATATTGTAGAGCCATTAGATTTTAATACTATGCAAGGAGGCATATTATCTCCAACTTCAACAACTTTTGCTCCTTGACTATCTTTTAATACACCCTTTTTATCTAAAATCTCAACTACTTCATCCATTTTATCATTATAAAAAGCTTCGCCATTATATGAATCAAATCTACTACCTAATAAATCATATATTCTTTTATACTCTTTTAAAGACACTTCTCTAAAATACTTCCATAACTTAGTAAGCTCTTCATCTCCTTGTTCAAGTTTTTTAAAGTTTTCACGAGCTTGATTCATAACCACTTCGTCTTCTTTGGCTATCTTATTTATTCTTACATAAATATCAGATAAAGCTTCAAGTGGATTTTTATCAAAATTATATTCATCTTTAAATCTCTTATATCCCTCAATTAATATTCCAAATTGTCTTCCCCAATCTCCAAGATGATTTATTCCTGTAACGTTATATCCTAAAGTCTCATACAAATCATATAAAGCTTTTCCTAAAACTGTATTTCTAAAATGTCCTAAATGAAATGGTTTTGCAATATTTGGAGATGAGTATTCTACAATTATATTTATCCCTTCGCCTTCTTTTGTTGAACCATATTTTTCCTTTTGAGATACAATTTTACTTAACACGTCATTTACTATATTATTACTATCCAAATAAAAGTTTAAAAAACCATTAACAACTTCTACTTTAGATATTGAACTATCTATCGTCATATTCTCTTTAATATTATTTGCAATATTTACTGGTGAATTTCTTAGTATCTTTGCCAAATTAAAACAAGGATATGAAAAATCACCATTTTGTTTATCTTTTGGAACTTCTATTTTTTCCTTTATCTCATCTAAATTTATATCATTATTATTTAAAGCATCATAAATCATATTAGCTATTTTTAATTTTATTTCTTCCATTTTTATCTACACCTTTCATTATATAAATATTTCGTTTGCTATTAAGTACTTATGGGATTACTCCCATCTGTGTTTTCTTACCACATATCTATATAATACCTTTACATACCTCACTTCTATTTAACAACTCCTTTTGCATAATTTTCTACAATCTTATAAATTGCTTCTTGATTATCATCTAAAGCAACAATATTTCTAACTTCTTGACCACATTTATTGCATTTATATATTATTACTCTCCCCTTCTTAGATGTCTCAATAACATTTACTGGAATTAAAACACCTTTGCATTTATTTGCTCTATCTCCTGGCGTGATGTCTACATGTAGAGAATATAAACAATGATTACAGTGATCTCTTGAAGTATACTTTAATTTTTCAACTTTCTTATTACAATTTACACAAGTAAATTCGTTATCATTTTTTACAAACATACTAAAACTCCTAGTGTTAATATTATACTAAAAAACTATTATTTTTTCAAGTTTTTATGTAGAATTATAAAAGAGCTCATCAAATGTATGAGCTCTTTTTTCATAGTTAATGTTAAAATCTATTAAATACTTGTTTCTTTTTTAAAATAGAATTTTTCTTCTTTAATATATACGCAAGTAATAATATAATCACTATTTCAAATATTATTATAAATGTCGGATTATCTTTTGACCAATTTAGTATACTAAATTTTACTTCTTCTCCTACTACAACATCCACGTCACCTAAATATTTACCATCATAATAAATGCCAGCACTTCCAATTACCTCTCCAATTTTATTTTTAGACGTTAAAAGCTCGACACCAGAATAATCTATACTTACTTTATTAAAATCAATTATAGAACTATTAGGTATATATGTACTAATGTCTTCATTTACACAAACAGATACATTTTGTTTTGTACTATGATAAGTTGGCAACGTAAGTATTTTGTTCCCTTTTGAATATACTTTTTCAAATTTATAATTTTCATCAATAATATTATATAATTTTTGGCTATCCTCTAAATGATATAAAGTTTCTGGTACAATATCACAGCCTAAAACAATACAAATTAGATTTTCTTCTGTATTTTTCGAGTAGCTTGCAAGACAATATCTTGCATCACCTGTCATACCAGTTTTCCCACCAGATATCTTACTTACATCTACACCATATAAGTCAGCTAATACAAATAATGCATTTTTTACTGTTATAGTTCCATCTTTTGTGGTATATTCATAATCACACATAAAGTTTCTTAATGTTTCATTTTCATATGCATACTTCATCATTAAAGCGACATCGTAAACTGTTGAATAATTATTCTCATCATCTGCTCCTATAGGGTTTGCAAAAGATGTATCATTCATTCCAATTTCTTTTGCCTTATTATTCATCTCTTCAATAAACTTTGAATAATCTCCAAATACATTTAATGCAATGCAAGATGCACTATCTGCTCCTGAAGGAATAAGCATTGTTCCAATCAAATCATAATATGAAATTTCTTGACCATCTTTAAGACCTGCGACCGAATACTCTTCATCATAATATTTTTGAACATTTGGTAAATCTACAATAACTGTCTGATTTAGATCTTTAATATTCTCAATGCAAACAATTGCTGTCATTACTTTAGTAATACTTGCAATAGGCACTTTTTTCCTACTTTCTTTAGAACATAATTCTTCTAAGTTATCTAGCGTATATATTCCATAATATTTAGAATTTAATTCTACATTTTCTAAAGCCAAAACATTAGTATTTATACATATAATACAAATAATTAATATTATTAAAATCTTTTTAACCATATTACTATAATATAATTATTTATTAAAATTATTCAATATTTTACATTAAAACTTTACATTTTTATAATATATTATTTAGTTCCAAATATTCTATCTCCGGCATCTCCAAGTCCTGGTAAAATGTATCCTTTTTCATTTAATTTTTCATCAAGAGCCGCACAATATATCTTTACATCTGGATGCTCTTCTTGCATTTTTTTAACCCCTTCTGGTGCTGCAATCAAACACAAGAATTTAATTTTTTTCACTCCTTCTTTTTTTAGTTGCTCTATAGCATCACAACCAGAGCCACCTGTTGCAAGCATAGGATCAAGAATTAAGACTTCTCTTGATTTAATATCTGATGGAACTTTAAAAAAGTATCTAACAGGCTCTAAAGTCTCCTCATCTCTATACATACCTATATGTCCAATTTTAGCATTTGGAATTACTTTAATAAGTCCATCTAACATACCGGTTCCTGCCCTTAATATTGGTAAAAATGCGTATTTATCTTCATTAAGTCTTCTACTAGATATCTTTTGTAGTGGTGTTTCTATTTCTACTTCATCTAATACTGCATCTCTCATTGCTTCATAACATAAAAACATACCAAGCTCACTAACAAGTTCTCTAAATTCCTTTGTACCTGTATTTTTATCTCTAAGAATTGATAGCTTATGCTCAACTAATGGATGATCTAAAACTACTATATCTTCTTTTTTTATTTCTTCCATGCTCTCTTCTCCTTCTTTTTCTATATTATAATCTTCTACTTTTTTCTCATCTTCTTCATTTTCTTCTTTATCTTTAGGTAATAACAAATTTAAAAGAACACCAACAATAGCTGCTAAACTCATTCCAGATATTGTTACTGTTGAAATATTTATTGCTGCTCCTCCTAAACCTAGCACTAACATACTTGATGCAATAATTACATTTCTTGATTTTGAAAAATCTACTCTATTTTCTATTAATACTTTAAGACCATTTACTGCAATAAATCCATATAATATTAAAGAGACGCCACCAAGTACTGCATTTGGAATAGTTGAAACAAGAGCAGTAAATTTACCTAAAAAGCCTAGTAAAATTGCAAATATTGCTGCAAGTCCAATTACCCAAACAGATGCAATTTTAGTCATTCCAACAACAGAGGTATTTTCTCCATAAGTAGTATTTGCCGGACCTCCTAAAAGACCAGCGGCAAAAGTAGCAATTCCATCTCCAAGTAAAGTTCTATTAAGACCTGGATCTTTTATTAAATCTTTTCCAATTATTGTACTTAAAGCTGTATGGTCTCCTATATGCTCGGCTATTGTTACAAGAGCAATTGGTGCTATAACCATTGCGGCACCCAAATTAGGTGTATAAGATACAAAAGGCAAAATAAAATCTGGAATACTAAAAAATGATGCCTCAAGTATTGGTGTAAAGTCTACCAATCCCAATATTACAGAAAGTATATATCCAGATATTATTCCAATTAAAAATGGTATTACTTTTAAAAATCCTTTTCCATTTAACATAACAACAGCTGTTATTACAAATGTAAATACTGCTACAACTATTGATTTGTAATCTAAATTTAAAATATCTGAGCTTATTCCAATTTCAGATATTGCTGTTGGTGCAAGTCCAAGCCCTATAATCATTATCATTGGCCCAATTACAATTGGCGGTAATATTTTGCTTAGCCAATCTTTACCAATAATACAAATTATTATAGCTACAATAACATAAATTATACCAACAAGCATTACACCTGTTAATGCTCCACCTACTCCAGCTTTTATTGCTCCAACAGCTATTGGCGTAATAAAAGCAAATGAACTTCCAAGATACACAGGAGACCTTCCCTTTGTACATAAAATATAAATAAGTGTACCTATACCTGATGTAACTAATGCTACAGGTATTGTTAAAACAGTTTCTCCAGCAGCACTATTTACAAGTATTGGAACAAGTATTGTTGCACCAAACATAGCAAAAACATGTTGAAGTGCAAGTATAATCCATTTTAGCACTGGTGGTTTCTCATTAACATCTAGTGTTAATTTTGCCTGACTCATAAAAAAACTCCTCCTTTAAAAAAATATATAAAAAAAACACTCAATATAAATATTAAGTGTTTCTATCAAAAAATAATAAATTATTAACTTTAGTTAGGGGTAAAAATGCTAGTAAACATTGTTTACTTTTTAATTTAATATCATTTTTTTGTATTAGATTTTCTGACATTTTTCTCACCCTTGTTTAGTAATATACAACAAATACTAAACTTTTGCAAGTAATTTTTTATTATTTTAATATATTTTTTATATTTCTTTTATCTGTCTTACTTTATTAATTTTTGCAAGATCTGTTATAAATAGATTTTTATTAAATGTAGTATTTAATACTTTACACTCATATAGTATATATCCAAAATCTGAATCACTTGCATTATCATCATCTACAATTTTTAGCTTAGATATGTTTACTTCATATTTTACAAATAAATTATTTAATTCTTCTAGTATATCTTTGGGTGCTTCAGTAAATACTTTAAATTTAAAATCTACCAGATGCTCTAAATTAGAATTTACAAGATATGAGTATCTTAAAATTATATATACAATACCTGTTGCAATTATTGCATATATATATAACCCTGCTCCAACTGCAAGACCAATACATGTTATTGCAAGAAGTCCTGAAGCAGTTGTAAGTCCTCTAACTTTAAATCCATTACTAAGTATAGTTCCTGCACCAATAAAACCTATACCAGATAGTAGCTGAGCAGGCATCCTAGAAGGATCGTTTGTACCATAAGTTGCTGCAATTTCAATTCCACAAATCATAACTAGTACAGAACTTATTCCAACTAATATATGTGTTCTAAGTCCTGCTGGCTTACTAGAATTTTCTCTTTCATAGCCAATAATTCCAGCAAGAACCGTAATTAATACTAATTTTAAAATGACTTGAAAAGTCTCATTATAATAAATATTTGATAGCTCAGTAAAAAATTCTGACATAATTATCACCCTTTTTTATTTTTATTACCTATTAAAGCAACCATTTCCAATAAATTCTCTAATTAACGAATCGATAGGAATATTTGATGTCTCCATTGGTAAAAAGTTATTTAAATACTCATATAGTCTTCTTGCTTCTGCATAATACTTACTAGATTTATCTAGTTGTAATAGTAAAGGTTGAGCAAAAGTCTTCATAACCGCAGGCTCATATATAATACTTGAATTAAATATGCTATCTACATCTTCTATATATGGAAATATATATTTTTCCTCTCCCTTTTTAACATTTCCCCAAAGCTCAAATGTTCTATCCACACTATGACCACGAGTTGCAAAATCTCTTACAAGTCTTCTTAAAAATCTAGTATCAGAAGATGATACCTTTGAATATCCGTCTAAATTTAATGTTGTAATTGGTGCAATATATATTTTATATTTATTTTTTGCTGGAGTAAACTTTGTAAGAATAGGATTTAAAGCATGAATTCCTTCAACTATCAAAACGTCCATAGGATTTAATGCTAAATATCTTCCATTATATTTCTTTGTTCCATTAATAAAATCAAATTCAGGAAGCTCAACAACTTCTCCTTCAATAAGCTTTTCCATATGCTCATTAAATAAATCAATATCTAAAGCATCAACTCTTTCAAAATCATACTTTCCATCAGGTCCAAGAGGTGTATCTACTCTTTCTTTAAAATAATTATCCATAGATATAGTTATAGGATTATATCCAGTAAGTCTAAGCTGCACACCTAACTGCTGTGCAAAAGTTGTTTTTCCTGAAGATGATGGTCCAGCAATTAAAATAAGTTTTATATCTTTTTTCTTTTCAATATCTTGTACTATCTCAACGATTTTTCTTTGATGAATTGCCTCGGATACTTGAATAATATCAAGCATTTCATTTTTTATTATCTTATCATTTAACTCACCAATATTATCTATATCAAAAATCTTCTTAAATTTATAAAACTCTTCTATAGCATCTATTAGCCTTGAATTATTTACTTGTGGCTTGTTTCCATTTTTATCTTTTGTAACAAGTAAAGCACCATTTCTAAATGGAATTAAATCAAATACATCTAAATATCCAGTATTAGGTACTAACACGCCATAAAAATTATTGTAGTATCCATTACAAAAATATACATTTGTATAAGATTTTATTCTAGTTGACATATTTTGTATCTTATCTAAGTCACCAGATTTTTCATAGTATTCTCTTGCCTCATCTACACTAAGCATTCTTTTTTCTATTTCATAATCTGCATCTATTATTTCTTGCATTTTATTTCTAATCATTTTTATCTTTTCTTCTGTTAAATCAAATTCTGGCATAATAAAATACTGATTTCTATTAATTGTAGTTTGAAAATCTACATCTTGATATCCAAAAAGCTCAGTTATTGCCATATACAATACAAGTTTTAAACTTTTAGAGTATACTCTATATCCATCTTCAGAATCGATTTTAACAAATCTAATTTCTGAATCTCTAACTAATTCATATTTTTGAAATTTAACCTCATTATTTACTGTAATTGCAAGAACATCTTCTACGTCATCTTCTACCATTTTTACAGCATCAATAGCAGTTGTTTTATATGGAACTGTAATTTCACGTCCATCTTCAAATGTTAATTTTATTTTTTCCTTCATAAATCATACCTCTCTTTAATAATAAAGTCATATTATAATTTTATTATTAATTTTATAAAAAGTCTATTTTTTTCTAAGATTTTCTAAAAAAACCTTAATAAATTCTTGATTATTTTTTGTTTTTATTAGTATATTCATAATTCTTTCAACCATTTCTGTATTATTTGATTGTGATAGTAATTTTCTAATATAGGTTGATGTTTCTTGTTCTTTTGGTAAAAATAACAAGTCTTCTCTTCTAGTACTAGATTTATATATATCAATTGCAGGATATATTCTCTTTTCAGATAGTTTTCTATCTAAAAATACTTCCATATTACCAGTACCTTTAAATTCCTCAAAAATCATATCATCCATTCTACTACCAGTATCAACAAGAGTAGTTGCAAGAATTGTTAAACTACCACCATTTTCAATATTTCTAGCAGCACCAAAAAACTTTTTAGGAAAGTTTAGTGATGATGGGTCTAATCCACCAGATAGAGTCTTACCGCTAGGTTCTACTTCTAAATTACTTGCTCTTGTAAGTCTTGTTAAACTATCTAATAATATAACTACATCTTTATTATGCTCAACAAGTCTTTTGGCTCTTTCTATTACCATTTTTGATACTTTAATGTGATGCTCTGGTGATTCATCAAAAGTTGAATGTACAACTTCTGCTTCAATAGAACGTTCAATATCTGTTACTTCCTCTGGTCTTTCATCTATTAAAAGTACCATAAGTTTTACTTCAGGATTATTTTTTAATATTCCATTTGCAATTTGTTTTAAAAGTGTAGTCTTACCAGCTTTAGGTTGAGCGACAATTAGTCCACGTTGTCCTTTTCCAATAGGAGCAATTAAATCAATTAGTCTTGTTGCATATTCATCTTTTTCTGTTTCAAGACGTAATCTCTCATTTGGATAAATTGGTATTAAAGATTCAAAAGATCTTCTCTTTAACACAAATTCAATTCTATCACCATTTACATTTTCTATATAAATAAGTGACGGATATTTATTTTGTGGATCTGTTGTAAATCTTGCAATTCCTTTTAATTTATCCCCTGTTGCGAGTCTAAATCTTCTTATTTGAGTTGCAGATACATATACATCTTTACTACCTGGTAAATAATTATCACTACGTAAAAAACCATATCCCTCTGACATCACTTCTAGTATTCCCTCTGTGATGAAATCTGTCTCATTATTTTCAATTTGAATATCTATTTTATCTTCTAATTCATTAGTCTCTTGTAGACTTTTTATAATTTCTTCTACTAAATATTCTTTTTTTAATCTTTCATAACCTTCTAAATTTAATTTGTCAGCAATTTGTCTTAACTCCGACAATGTTGAATTTTTTAAGCTGTCCTTTGTGAACATACTTTCCTCCATTCTATATAATTTGAGCGAACAAATCATATTCGTTATAGTCAATAATCTTTACAAGTGAATACTCTCCAACTATTGCTTTTGAAGCACTATCTTCATCTATCTTTACATATATTCTTCCATCAACATCAGGTGCTTCAAGCATTGACCTACACACGAAATATTGTTCATCTTCAGATATATCTTCTATAATAACTTCATATTCTTTTCCTAATCTTTGTTTATTTTTTTCTAGCGATATCTCCTTTTGAACATCAAACAATTTTTTAAGTCTTTTTTCTTTTATATCTTCATCTATTTGATTTTCAAAATCATAGCTTTTAGTATCTTCTTCTCTAGAATATGTAAAAGCACCAAGTCTATCAAACTTAATTTCTTTTATTCCATCAAGAAGCTCTTCAAACTCTTTTTCTGTCTCGCCAGGAAATCCAACTATACAAGTAGTTCTTAGTATTGCCTCAGGAACTATTTGTCTAATTTTTTGTATCCTATCAAAAATAATCTGTTTTGTATCATGTCTATTCATATCTTTTAGCAGTCTATCATTTAAGTGCTGAATTGGAATATCAAAATACTTACAGACTTTATCATTTTTTCCTATTTCTTCAATTAATTCATCTGTTGTTTCAAATAAATACATATATAATATTCTAATCCATTTTACACCATTAATTTGAGACATTTTTTTAAGTAGTTCGGCAAGTTTTAGTTCACCATATATATCAAGTCCATACTTTGATGTATCTTGAGAAATAATACAAAATTCTTTTATTCCTTGTTTTGCAAGACCTTCTACTTCTTGTAAAATATCTTCCATTTTTCTACTTTTAAATTTTCCTCTAATTAAAGGTATTGCACAATAACTACATCTATTATCGCAACCGTCTGATATTCGTATATATGCTAATGGATAAGTTGAAGAAATAACTCTATTGTTAAAATCTAATTTTTGAGTAAATTTATATTGATTTAATAATTTTTTCTGATTAAAAAAGTTTGATAGAATTTCAGATATATTTTCATATTCATCTACACCAATAACTAGATCTACTTCTGGCATAGATTCAATAATTTGTGATTTATACCTTTTAGCTAAACATCCTGTAACTATTAATGCTTTACACTTTCCAATCTCTTTATAGTCTGCCATTTCAAGTATAGTATCAATAGCTTCTTCTTTTGCCGACTGTATAAATCCACAAGTATTAACTACAATTATATCTGCATCTTCTACTTGATTTACAATGTTAAACCCCTGAGATTTGAATGCTCCAAGAATCATCTCACTGTCAACTTGATTTTTGGTACAACCAAGGGTTACAAGTCCAACATTCATACTATTTTCCTCCATCTATAATACACAAAATATTATAGCATAGATTTAACATAAAATAAAGTGAAAAATATATTTTTCTTTATAATATTTCATTTACTTTTTATGTAAACAGTGTTATAATATAATTGTATTAAAAAATATTTAAAGGAGTTGATTAATATGGAACCTAATGTTAAAATTAAAAAACTATATTTAGATGAGAATTTTAACCCAATTATTCAAAAAAATAAAGATGGTGATATTGTTTTTTATTCCGATAAAAAACAAGAAAATATAAGATATGAATTATCCTATCATTATTTTTTTAATAAACTTATTTCTATTACGCAAAAAGACAAAAAAAATCAAAATAACAGAATATATTCTATTATACAAATTGCTTTTGCAAAAATAGAAATGCTATTCTTTTTTGATAAACTATATTATATAAATTATAAAAAAGAAGATAATGTACTTCTTGACTTATATAATAAAATGCTTATATATTAAAAAATCCTTGATATTCAAGGATTTTTATTTTATATATATAGTCTCTTTTAAAATCTCATGATTTGTTATCTCATCACCACATTTATATGTAATAAGTTCTGATTTTATTCCATAAAGCTTTAATATTTCTATTAATATTTCGTAGCTTTCAAAAAAAGTATTTTTCTTTGATAAAATATCATCTATCATATCTATATTATTTCTACCCACAAAATGATTTTTCCAAATTTCTCTATACATATATTTTTCATAAGAATCAGTATATCCAAGATAAATTAATTTTTCTCTATCTCCAAAACTTATATAATCATATGTTCTTTTATTAAAACTATATTTTTCTAAAACAGAAATATCGATCTCAGAGCTTACCATAAAAGTATCTTGTGCAACTCTTTTTGCTATTTTTCTAATTACACTCTTATTTAAGTTCATATTTTTAAATTTAAAATAACTTGACGAAACAATACAAATATTATTAATTGTATCATTTAAAATATCAATTTGTATATTACAGTCATCCGATGAAACTATATTATACCCTAAATCTTTAAACATTTTTTCAAGCATTTTCTTTATATCTAATATATCTTTATTATTAAAAATAATAATATTTGAAAATTCTTTATTCATTTTACCACCAATCTAAGTATATATAACTTTAATCATTTTGTCAAACAAGAAGTGGCTGAATTTGCTCTCCATGTAAAGCAAGTTTTATAGTATCCATTACTTTTGTATAATCTAAAACTAAAGACTTAGGCTTTTTCTTGTAATCATCTTGTCTAAATGGTACAAAATAAAAATTCTTTGTATCATATAATAGTCCAATATTTTTAAAATTAGCTCCGAGTCCATCATTTGTAGAAATTCCAATTACAACAGGCTTATTATTTCTTATATGTCCTTTAGTTGCCATTAAAACAGCACTATCTGTAATACCACTTGCAAGCTTTGCAACTGTATTTCCAGTGCAAGGAACAATTATCATTATATCTATCATATCTTTTGGTCCTAATGGTTCTGCTTTTACAATATCATCTATCACTTTTTGCCCAGTTTCACGCTCTAGCATCTCTATAAAATTATCTTTTACAAAAAATCTAGTATCATAAGTTTTAGTTACAAATGATACAATAGGTATTATCTTATTTACTTTTTCTTCTTTTAAAGCATCAATTAAAGCCTTAATTCTTGGAAAATTACAAAATGAACCTGTAATTCCTAAACCAACATTTAAATTATCTAGCATATTACACCTCCAATACTATAGTTTATGAGTAAAAGAAATTAACGTGAAAAAAGAGCAAGTATTTACTTGCCTTAATAACAGTAATATAATAATTGCTTTTATTGAATCATTAGATATATTCTTTAAAAAGTACTCTAATATTTATTCATATAATTTCTTCTTTTCCTATAATATAAAAAAAGAAAATACATTAATCGTATTTTCTTTTTTGTAGCAATTATATCTTTCTAAATAATCCAATTACTTTTCCAAGTATTTGACAATCTTTTACAATTATAGGTTCCATTGATGAATTTTCTGGTTGCAGTCTAATATGATCTTTTTCTTTATAAAAAGTTTTAACTGTAGCCTCTCCATCAATCATTGCAACAACAATTTGACCATTTCTTGCTGTTTCCTGTTTTGAAACAATAATATAGTCACCATCATTAATGCCAGCTTCAATCATACTCTCTCCTTGAACTTTAAGTATAAAATTATCATTTTTAAGGGAATCTTTTGAAAAGAAACTCTCTCCAATTGACATATAATCTTCAATATTTTCTGTTGCAAGAATTGGTTCACCTGCTGCAACTTTTCCAACAATTGGAACAGATATAGTAGACTCTGTCCCTACAACTCTAATTGCCCTAGTTTTTAAATCTCCTTTATCTATATATCCTTTTTCAGCTAAGCGCCAAATATATTGATGCGCAGAAGATGTTGATTTAAAACCAAGTGCTGCACATATTTCTCTTACTGAAGGTGGATATCCTGTTTCTTTTATTTGCTTTTTTATATATTCTAATACTCTTTGCTCTTGTGCATTTAAAGTAGCTTCACTCATATTCATACCCCTTTCAAACTAATGTTTGTTAAATTATATCATAACGATTTTTTATTGTCAAACAAAAGTTCGATAATTTAGTAATAATTAGAAAAAAAGAAAAGTAGAATTAATCTACCTTTCTATAGTTCTTCTTCCCATTCTTTTATTTTAAACCCAATAAGTACTTTTTCATCAAAGACTAAAATTGGTCTTTTAATTAACATACCATTTGATGATAATAATTTTATCTTTTCCTCGTCTGACATATTCAAAAGCTTCTTAGAAAGCTCCATCTGTCTATATAGTATACCACTTGTATTAAAAAATTTATTTATCGGCTTATTAGACATACCTATCCATTTTTTTAACTCATCATAACTAGGTGTATCATTTACTATATCTCTATCAATAAACTTTATTTTTTTGTCTTCAAGAAAAGTTTTAGCCTTTTTACAAGTTGAGCACTTAGGATAATTTACAAATAAACATTCCATACTCTACTCCTGTCCAAAAGATACGCCCATATCTCTTGCTGTTCTACATAAATCATCTGATTCTATATTTAATACTCTTGGTACTCTCTCTTTAGGAAATGCCATTTTTACCACAGAACCACCTTTCATTCCGACAATATATCCAGGCTCTCCATTAATTAATAATTTACAAGCTGCATTTCCAAGACGTGCACCAAGTATTATATCAGATGTAGTTGGTTCTCCACCTCTTTGAATGTGACCAAGAATTGTTGCTCTTGTCTCATATCCTGTAAGCTGCTCAATTTGTGCTGCAAGTTTTTGAGACACACCGCCATATCTTTTTTGTTCAAAACTATCTTTTACAAGCATTGCTATTGTCTCTTCTCCACCTTTTTCTTTAGCAGCTTCAGATACAGCAATTATTACATATCTTTTTCCTGATTTCATAATTTCATCTACTTTATCACAAACAGCTTTCAGACTATAGTCTTGCTCTGGTAGAAGTATTATATCTGCACCTGATGCAAAACCAGCATATAAAGTTAAATATCCAGATGTTCTTCCCATAAGTTCAACTACCATAACTCTTCTATGTGAGTATGCAGTAGTTATTAATTTTCTTATTGCATCAACTGCTGCATCAATTGCTGTTTGAAATCCTATTGTTGGCTCTGATGCTGACATATCGTTATCTATTGTTTTGGGAATTCCAACAGTTGGCATACCATGTTCGTAAATAACTCTTGCAGAGTCAAGTGTTCCATCTCCACCAATTATTACCATTCCTTCTACGCCTTCTTTTCTTAATTTTTCTATTCCCTCATCTACTCTATCTTCAAACTCACCTGTCTTTTTATTATAATAGTGAAATGGACACTCTTTATTAGAAGATCCAAGCATTGTTCCGCCTTTTGTCTCAATACTTCTTACAATCTCTTCATCAAGTTTTATATATATTCCTTCAACAAAGCCTATATATCCATCCATTACTCCTAAAACTTCAATTCCTTGTGTGTTTGCAGTCATTACTATTGATTTAATAGCACTATTTAGTCCTGCACAGTCTCCACCTGCTGTCATAATTGCAATCTTTTTCATAACCTAATCTCTCCTTACTTTAATAAACTCTTCTCTTTAATGCTCATTTTCTCTGTAGCATAAGATTTTAAAATACTTGGTATCTTACCCATTTTAGATTTAGTAACTAAATACATAAGTGTATCTTTGGGATTTACTTTATAAAGTTCCCTTAAAACCCAACCTGTTGCTTTTTGATATAAATGATACTCCTCAAAAAAAACATCATCTAATACCTTAAAAACACATTCTTTTCTATTTAATTTAGCTAAATATAACAGTGATACTATTCCCATTCTCTTTTGCCATACATTATCTGAAATAGTATACTTTCTTAACACATTATATATATATTCATCATCATTTAAAATAAGCTGTTTTCCTATACATATTGGAGCAACACTGTCTACTAAATCCCAATTATTTATATATTGAATATTTTCATCTATAAACTTCTTTATTTCGTCTTTATTATTTGCATTTATCTTATTTACTAAACAAAAGATAGCAAATCTTCTATAATCATGAATATTAGAAGAAATAAAGTATTTTAATGTATTTAGTGAAACTATATTATACCACAATTTTGCAAGTTTGCGAAGTCTTAAAACTCTAATTCCTAACAAAATATCTCCTTGTGCATAGCCACCATCTACAGCTTGAATCGTCCTTCTTTCAAAATCTAAATCTGCCTCTTTAGGTGTAGTTTCAATATCTAAAATTATATTTAAAATATCTATTTTATCTTTAAGTTCATCTTCATTTTTTGTTAAATAACTTCCAATAACAAAACTATCTGCACCTGCTCTTATTACTTGTGCTATAGTATCGCTATTTATGCCACCATCTACTTGAATAGTAATATCTTTATATTTTTCCTTTAACTTAATTATTTTTTCTATTTGACTTTGCATAAACTTTTGCCCGCCAAATCCAGGTTCTACAGACATTACTAATACTTTATCTATTTTTTTAATATACTTCTCAATTACAGATATATCCGTTTTAGGCTTTAATGCAACTCCTATCTTTAGATTACCATTTAAAGATTTTTTTCTTTCATAAAGATAATCTAATACCTTTTCAAAATTATTAATTTCATAATGAATAGTAATATCTAAACACTCCATATTTATAGTATCTTCTATATATTTATCATAAATAGGATTTTCAACCATTAAATGTGTATCTATATAATAATTAAATTTATTAACTTCATCTATTTTAGATATGTCTATTCCAGTATTCGGTACAAATTTATTATCCATTACATCAAAATGTATACTTATATCAAAATGCTTTTTTATCTTCGTATTTTCTAGGTCTTGTTCAATTTCTTTTAATCTTTTTAAATACTTAGATATATCTTTAACATTTAAAAGAGATATAGATAGATTTTTCATATTCTCCCCCCCCTTTTAACGCTATTTTAATATTACTATAACTAATGTCATATTGCAAGATAAAACAACCAAATTAAAAAAAATACTAATAGAAAAATTCTACTAGTATTATTATTTATATCTTTTATCGTATTTTTCCTTTAATTTTTCATATATGTATACATATCTTTCGTATCTTCCTTTATCTATATTTCCATTTAATACATTTCTTTTTACTCCACATACCTTATCACTTTCTATAACATGAACACAATCTGCAAAAGTACAATTAGAATTCGTAAATTCAGGATAATATTCCTTTAATTTTTTATGATCTATATCATATAACTCATAGCTAGAGAAACCTGGAGTATCTAATATATATGAATTTTCTGAAATTGAATATAAATTAACTGATTTAGTTGTGTGTTTTCCTCTTTTAGTTTTTATACCAATATTTCCAATCTCAAGTCTATCTGGCAAGTTTTGTAATATTTCTTTTGTAATTGAAGACTTACCAACACCTGAGTTTCCTGAGAAAGCAGAAGTTTTATTTATAAGCAAACTTTTTAAATCATCTAATCCTAAACACTCTTTTGCACTTACAAATACAATCTCTATTCCAAGATTCCCATATATTTTTTTTATATATTCTAAATCTTCTTTTGCTTTCTTATCTTCTTTTACTAAATCAATTTTATTTATACAAATTATTGGAGTTATACCTTTAGCAAAACATAAACTTAGCTGTTTATCTAAAAGTATAAAATCTGGTGCAGGTTCTCCAACTGAGACAACTATTATCATCTGATCAATGTTACTAACTGGTGGTCTAATTAATATATTTTTTCTATCAATTACAGACTCTATCATATAATCTTTATTTACCTTTTTTATATTTACTCTATCTCCAACAACTATGCTACCTTGTTTTTTTACATTTCCTCTAGCTTTTGCTGTAATAATTTTATTAGTATTTTCTATATTAATCACATATACATCTAAATCTATTCTTATAACTTTTCCTATTATATCCATAACCGCTCCTGCTTTTCTTTTATTATATATTACTATAATTTAAGATATTTTTCAAGAAAAAAAGAAAGCTTTATTTCAAGCTTTCTATAATATTCTTTCTATATTTTAAATAATCCTTTAAACCTCTATTTACAAATATATTTTTTCCATCTAAAATTTCTTTCATTAAAGGATTAGCAATAGAAAATGCAAGATTATACTCTTCCTCATCAATAATACCACTTTTTAATGCTTCTTTTAATTCATCTCTATCATCAAGAAGTATAAAAGGTGCACTATTAGTAGCGCTCTCTTGATAAAGTATTACATCTAAATACAAATCATTATAAAATGGAATTTTTTCTCCATTAAGTTCTCGTACTTCATGATCTAATACAATATCAAAATAGTACTCTAATATTTCTAGCTTATCATTAATATGCACTCTAACATTATATAATTTATCAAGTGGTGAATACTCAAGTACTGTGTAATTTTTATCTAATTTTGTTATCCATCTACCATTTACAGGTATTAAATGAGGTCTTAAAACTTCGTGTACTTCTTTTAAAGTAATATATGAATTTAATTCTTCACTCTTTACTATTGTAATAGTTAAATCAGTGGCTTCTTTTACTTGCTTTTTTCTAACGTCAACCCATTTATCTAATTCTTTCATAGCTTTTTTCCTCCTTTTTAAATTATTCTCTTTCTTTTACTTGAGATATCTCATCTCCATAAAACTTTTGTAAAAAATCTCTATTTTTAGGATTATGAAAACTACAAGAATATAAAAATTCCATTGTATTCCTATCTATCTTTCCTACATTTCCACTATAAGTTTTTAATGTAGTCATTATTCTTTCAATTTCCATTGCTGCATTTTCTGGATTATCATTTATTACAAGCCATTTACAAACTTTAAATGCATTTGGAAGTTGAGATTTACTCCTTAATAATCTACTTGGATCTCTATCTTTCATTTGAGATAATAGTTTTTCTTTTGTTGGTGGAATAATATATATAAAAATAGCATTCTTATATCTTTGTTTTAGTTCTCTTGCTCCATTAACTCCCATATCTATTACTAAAAATTTATCTTTTAGACTAGGACATGACATATCAATAAGTGGAGTACCGATAAGAATATCCATCTACCAAGTTCTTAGCAATTAATTTATTTTGAGAGTCTAGTTTATCAAATAACTCTTTAGAAATAAATTGGTACTGCTCATTTAACGCCTCACCTTCTCTTCTTGGTCTTGTAGTATAAGTAGATACTCTTAAGTATTTTTCAGAATTTCTTTTTAGTAAAGAATTAATAATGGTTCCTTTCCCACCGCCACTAGGGCCTGATATAACAACCAACATATTATCCATAATAAAATTTCTCCTTTACTACATTTTTCTTATTAGTAAATAGTAATGCCAATAGCTGTTAAACTTTCCATCTTTTTCCTTAAATTCCTGTGATTGTGCTAAATACTCAATTTTAAATTTTTTAAATAATCTTGGTATAATATTCATATCTGCATAAAAATGTGGTACACCCTTTTCTGGCCCTTCATCCATTCTTAGTTTTGTATTTTCATCAACAATTATATTTTTAGGATCTTTATATGTACTTGCATTTTTTGAACCTAGTGTTAAGAAACATTCCCCATTAATTTTAAGTAAATTATATATTTTATTAATAATAGTTTCTATTCCCTCTGTATCAGTATGTGATATTACATTTCTACATAATATACAATCAAACGAATTATCTTCATATGGAATATCCATCATATCTGAATGCAAAAATTGTATGTCTAGTTTTTCATCCTGTGACCATCTTTTAGCACTATCTATAGCTTCTTGTGACAAATCTATAGAAGTAACATTAAATCCTTCTTTTGCAAATTGAATACTATGTCTTCCAAGTCCACATCCTATGTCTAAAAACTCTTTTTTTCCTTGCCTTTTCCACCTATTAACTAAATAATATGATTCTATAGATGGTTCAAGCCAAATTTCTTTTTGAGTCTCCTCGTTTAACATACTCCAGTTCCAAGCTTTTGATTTAATCATAAAAAATACCTCCTTACATAGAAATTAATTTTTCATCCTCTCTTTTTTTTAGAGAATCTGCTTTTATATTTTTCTTAGTCACATGTCTTAAATATGATACCTCTTCTTGCCAATATTCGCCTTCAAGTTTTATATAATGCTCCTCTATACTAAACTTAGCATCTGGTGCATCAATTTTTTTTAAAAGTTTTCTAAATTGTTCTTTAGTAACTATTTTTTCACTTTCTTCTTTACATCTTTTAAAATTTGGACAATTTGGTTTACAAAAACCAATCTTACTTGTACCAATACATATATTATAGCTTTTACAAGTAGGATTACAATAATATATTCTAGCACTATGACCATTATAATCTGGTCTTTTTAAAATATAGCTTATACCACAAGATGTCTTTTTAAATGTAGGATAATTACTATCAACTCTTTCAAATACATCATTAATTCTATTAAAAGTCTCTGGAAGTAATACTTTATGATCTGGATCATACTCTTTAGGAATATATATACCTAACTTATCTAATACATTACACAAATATGTATTTAACCTTATTCCTGAGATAATACTTGCACTACAATATTTTGAAACAATTTTAGCTACATGCTCAATACATTCCTCACTACTATTTATCCCTTCTATTACTGGTCTGTAATAATTTATAAGCTTTATACTTTTATTTTGAGATATATTTTTCATTGTTTCTATCTGTTCTTTTTCAGATCGGTTTTCTAGTATCTCAGATAATCCAGAAAAAGTATAAAGAATTACTAAGTTTAATTTCAAACTAGCAAGCTCTTCTACTTGAGTTTTATTAATATATCCTTTCGTAATAAGTAAAACTGGATTTTTCATATTATATTCTCTCATGTATTTTAAAATTTTTAAAGTACTATTATATACTATCTTATTTAAAAATGGGTCTGTTTGATTATTTACAGAAATTGGTATATCTTCAGTATAGAGTCTAAAATTTAAAAGACCGCTTTACAAGCTCTTTTTCGTCTGATACTTTTTTTACCTTTGCCCTATTTCCAAGTACACTTAAAATACAATATTTGCATCCAATAGTACATCCATCATAAGATGAAATAGAAATTGAAGATTTTAAATAATTTAACATCTAACTCTTCCTCCTTTTTTATATTATATTTTAGGACAAACTGCTAAAAATATTGTAATCTTTTTACTACATAGCTTAATAATTATTCTGCCTTATCATTTACATTAGTCATATAAATTTATGTCCTTTTAGTTAAGACTGATTGTAACATATATGCAATTCATTTGCAACAAAAACGACAAAAAAAGTGCAAATCAATTGCACTTTTTTATTAAAAATTCTCTTCACCGCTTTTTATTAATGAGTCTTTTACTAAAATATTATATGTTAGTTTCTCATATCCATTAATTGTAAATGATAATGAATGATTTTCTTCATCATAAGTAAACGTAGTATTATTTAATGCTCCTCCATCTACACTTACTCTAACTGTAATATCGCTTTGAGCAGTTCCTTCAGGTATTCCATTTACGGTAACTGTTTTATTTACTATTCTTCTATTAACAGTAATTGTAATTAAATCTCCTTCTTTTAATACTGAATTTTGTGGATATGATTGCTCAAGCACTGTTCCATTAGATTTACTCTCATCTTCTCCATATTCTACTTCAACTTTTAGTTTCTTATCCTCTAAAGTTGATTTTGCTTCTTGCTCAGACATACCAATAACACTAGGTACAACAATTTGCTCTTTACCATCTCCAGAACTTACTGTAAGCTTAATTACACTTCCATATGGTCTTTCAACATCTTTATAATCTTGAGATATAACAAGTCCTGCTGCAACAGTGTCAGAAGTCTGCTCTACCTCCTCAACAACAAAACCAAGTGTATTTTCAAGCTCATATCTTGCTACTTTTACATCTTTTCCTTCTACATTTGTAACGGCAACCATTTTAGTTCCCTTACTTACTTCAACATTTATAGTTTTAGTTGTTGTCTTAGTTCCAGCTTCTGGATCTTGAGACATTATTTCTCCTTCTTCATATTCTGAACTATAATCTGATTTTGTTTGGTTAATAGTATATCCAAGTTTTTCATATTGCTCTATTACTTCGTCTATATTTCTACCTATAACATATGGAATTTCAACTTCTTCTTCATTTCCATTTCCTATTATCTTTTTAATGAAATACCCAAATATTATTCCAACAATTATAACAACAACTGCTACAATAGAAAAAATAATAATCATTTTTTTCTTTTTTACTTTTTTTAAATCTTCTATACTATCTTTAGGCTTTTCTTCTTCAACAACTTTTGCTTCCCTAGAATGAGAAGGAGTATAAGCTGTCCTTCCTGTTGTTTGTCTAGTTCTAACATTCGGTACCATATTTTCATCTGATACATCATTTAATACTGGAATAACTTGTGTATCTCCAGCTTCTATTGAACTTGCGGGTCTTGATACCAAACTATTTGCAGGCTTAGCTAAAGCTATTGAAATATCTGTTAACATCTCTGTTGCTGTTTGATACCTCTTAGCAGTAGATTTTTCCATAGCTTTTAAAATTATTTCATTTAATGGCTTACTAACATTAGGATTTACTTTTATTGGCTCTACAGGCTCTTCTTGTATATGTTTTAGCGCAACAGATACTGCAGATTCTGCATCAAAAGGTAATTTACCAGTTGCCATCTCATACATTACTACACCTAAAGAATATAGGTCAGACTTAGCATCAGTATATCCACCTTTTGCATGTTCTGGTGAGAAGTAGTGAACTGACCCCATGGTTTTTCCAAAACTAGTTATTGTTGCAGAACTAGTATTTGTAACTTTAGCTATACCAAAATCTGTAACTTTTGCTACCAAATTTTGATTTAATATTATATTTTGTGGCTTTATATCTCTATGAACAATATGCGCTTTATGTGCAGCTTTAAGTGCAGATGCTATTTGAGCTGCAATCTTTAAAGTTAGTTCGCTTGATAGTGGACCTTTAGCTTCTATATAATCTTTTAAAGTTTTACTTTCAAGAAGCTCCATAACTATATAGCTAACTCCTTTATCTTCTCCTACATCAAATACAGAAACTATATTTGGATGTATTAAAGAAGCAGCACTTTGAGCTTCAGTTCTAAATCTCTTAACAAAAACTTCATCTTTAGAAAATTCTTCTTTTAAAATTTTTACTGCTACATATCTATTTAACAAATTATCTCTAGCCTTATATACATAAGCCATGCCACCTTCTCCTACTTTTTCGATAATTTCATATCTACCAGCAAGAATTTTACCTATTAATTCCATAAATGTCTCCCCTTTATATTTCTACAACAA
>CALWOC010000008.1 GCA_944383015.1 uncultured Clostridia bacterium | reverse complement strand
TAATAGAGCAAGAAACAAGAAATGGATATGTAGGAGAGGAGTATACAACAGAAAATAAATTAGAAGAAATAAATATAACATATGATAATAAATATGAACTAGTAAGTGAGCCAGAAAATAAAAACGGAGAATATAAAAGAGAAGAGCAAATAGTTACATATTATTATCAGAAAAAAGCAACAAATGTAAAAGTATTACACGTACTAGAAGGAACAGATGTAAGTAGTCCAGAGAGTGTAACAGAAGTACTATATCCAACAGAAGAAATAACAGGAAGAGTAGACGATAATTATACAACACAAAATAGACTAGAAGAAATAAATGGAAACTCAAAAGTACAATATGATCTAGTAACAGATGAAGTGTTAAATAAAACAGGTCAAATGACAGTAGATACAATCTATGTAGTATATGAATATAGAAAAGCCCCAGGAACAATAAAAATAGAACATAAAGATATAAATACAGGTGAAGACTTAATAGAAGTAGAAACAAAAAATGGAATAGTAGGAGAAGAATATAAGACAACAAATAAATTAGACGAGATAAATGAAAAATATGATAATAAATATGAGCTAGTAAGTGAACCAGGAAATAAAGATGGAGAATATAAAAGAGAAGAGCAGACAATAACATATTATTATCAGAAAAAAGCAACAAATGTAATAGTAAAATATGTAGATATAGATAGTCAAGAAGAATTAGTAGAAGGAGAAGAGATAATAGGAAGAATAGATGATGAATATAAGACAGAAGATAAGATAGAAGAGATAAATGAGAAGCAGACAAATAAATATGTATTAGTAAAGACAACAGAAAATATAGAAGGAAAAATGGAGAAAGAAACAATAGAAGTAGTATATTATTATAAGAAAGTAGAAGCGCAAGTAATAGTAAAACATGTAGATGAAGAAACAGAAGAAGAGATAGCAGAAAGAGAATATATAGGAGGATATATAGGAGACAAATATGTAACAGAAGAGAAAGAAATAGAAGGATATGAGCTAGTAGAAAAAAGAATACCAAAAAACAAAGAAGGAGAAATGACAGAAGAAATAATAGAAGTAATCTATTATTATAAGAAGATACCAAAAATAGAGAACATAGATACAGGAGATATAGCAGTATATGCAGTAGCAAGTATAGCAGTAGTATGTGTAGTAGGAATAGTATATGTAGTGATAAGAAATAAAAGAAATAAATAAGTAAAATAGCACTTTAACAATAAGTTAGAGTGCTATTTTATAAATTAAGTTAAAATATTCATAATAGTAAAATTAGGTTTAATATTAATTTATTTCATTTTAAAATAAATTATTTTGTAAAAGTTATTATCGTTATTTCATTTTTTAACATAAAGTATATAAGGAGGTAAAAAATATGTATCCAGAATATAATTATATAGGTTATGAGAAAAAATGTGATGATTTACCATTTTCTTTTCCACCACAGCATCAATGTATGCAACCCGGAATAGAACATATTATGAATCCGTTACCAATTTTTGAGGATGAAGATTATGTGGCAAGTAGTAAATTGAATAATAAAGTTGCTATTATTACTGGAGGAGATAGTGGAATAGGTAGAGCAATTTCAATATTATTTGCAAAAGAAGGAGCAGATATTGTAATTGTATATTATAATGAGGAGCAAGATGCTAATTTTACAAAAGAAAGAATAGAAAAGCTAGGAAGAAGATGTTTACTTATATCTGGAGATATGAGAAATGAAGCTTTTTCTAGTCATATTGTAAAACGTACAATAGAATGCTTTGGAAAGATAGATATATTAGTAAATAATTGTGGAGTTCAATTCCCTCAACAGAGTATATTGGATATATCATCAGATCAGTTAAAAGATACTTTCGAAACAAATGTATTCTCTTTTTTTTATTTGACTAAAGCAGTATTACCATATTTGAAGGAATATTCATGTATAATTAATACTTCTTCAATAACAGCTTTTGATGGTAAAAAGAATTTAATAGATTATTCTTCTACTAAAGGAGCGATAACTGTATTTACAAAATCTTTAGCATTATCTTTGGCAAATAAAAAAATAAGAGTAAATGCTGTAGCTCCTGGACCAATTTGGACTCCATTAATACCAGCTTCTTTTTCTGAAAAAGAAGTAAAAATATTTGGAACAGAAGTCCCTTTAAAAAGAGCAGGGCAGCCATTTGAAGTTGCACCAGCTTATTTATATCTTGCAAGTGATGATTCAAGGTATGTTACTGGACAGATAATACATGTAAATGGTGGAACTATAGTTTAAATTATACATATAAAAGCTCTACTTTAAAGTAGAGCTTTTTACTATATTTTATTGTATTTTTTCTTTATAAATAAATATATGATTCCTGCTAATGATAATGAAAATATTAAAATAGTAGATGCTGTTATTATATCAGACGTTACAGGTGGCTGTGAAAGAAGTATTTTTGTACTAATGTCAGATACTTGCTCATAATCTAAGTAAGTAATGTTTGTATTTTTTGTAATGTTAAATTCTTTATCTAAAATTTGTGTATTAATATCGTCTTTTAATGTTAAAGTATATTGTAAGGTAGCAACTTGACCAGGTTTTAATTCTGGTATTTCCCATACAATAGAATTATTATTATCTATATTGTTTATTACCGTACCAAATTTTGTATCTGATGAGATGGATATATCAAAATTATTAATAGTTTCATCTGTAAAATTGTCAACAATTTTAATATCTTTTAATTTTTTTTCTAAAGGTTTTAAGTCATTAAATATATCATTTGTGATTGTATTTTCAATGTTATTATCTTTAATATAATAAAATTTATTAACAGTTTCAGAGTTAAATATTTCTTTTATAATATCATCAAAAGTTTTATTTTGTCCCATTGGAATAAATGTACCGTCATCAATTCCTGTAAGCATTGCTATAGTTGTTATTCCGTTATTAGTTAAATTTATTAATTCATTTTTTGTGTTTGCAATAACATTATCTGAATAATATGTAAAATCAAAATCTAAAGATACATTAGGTACACCGTCAGTTAAAATAACCATATATTTATTATTAGATTCACTGCTAAATTGTTCTTTTGCAAGAGATAATCCGGATTGTAAATTTGTTCTAGGTCCAGTTGATGTTATGTTAGAAAGAGAATTGTTTAAGTCTTCTAAGTTATTAGTCAGGCTTGAAACAATAGCAGCATCATTTATAGTACCTTCTTGCATTATATCTTGTGATGTAGCAAAAGAAACAATTCCAATTTTTAAGTTTGGATTACTACTAAGTAATGAATTAATAAGTTCCTTTGCAGCATTTATAACGACTTCTTTTCTACTACTTGTTTCATTTATAGAATTTTCCATACTATTTGAAGTATCAAGTACAATCATTAATTCACCAGAAGTCGTAGCTATTGGTTCATTATTTGTAACTTGTAATTTAAAGGTTAGAGATTTATTAGATAAATCTTTAGATACTAGTATTTTTTCGAAACTTGAATTATCATCAAGTTTTAAATTTAAAATTGGTTCATCTATAATATCTAAAACTATTGAAGATGAACTTGCAAATACTAGATTTGAGCAAATAAAAAATACAAGAAGTAAGTTTAATGTCAAAATTAATTTATTTTTCATATATAATCAACTCCTTAAATTTAATTTTATTATAATATAAATTAAAACTTTTTACTAGTTTTAGATATAGTATTTGTAAATATAAGATAATTAATTGTTTTTTCTTGTTAAATTACATACATATTGATATAATTGTACTAGTTAAAGGATGGATTTTTATGAAGAAAATAGAAGATTATATTGAAAGTATTTGTGATTTTCCAAAAAAAGGAATAATATTTAGAGATGTTACATCTTTACTTAAAGATAAAGATGGACTAAAGCTTGCAATAGATAAGATACAAGATTTAATTGGAAAAGAAGATTTTGATGTGGTTGTTGCACCAGAATCAAGAGGATTTTTATTTGGTATGCCTATTGCATATAACTTAAATAAGTCTTTTGTACCAGTTAGAAAAAAAGGAAAATTGCCAAGAGAGACAATTTCACAAGATTATGATCTAGAGTATTCAAGTGCAACGTTACAAATGCATAGTGATTCAATAAAAAGAGGACAAAAAGTAATAATTATAGATGATCTTATTGCAACAGGTGGCACAATAGATGCAATAGTTAAAATGGTAAGAAATTTGGGCGGAAATGTTGTTGGAGTTTATTGTTTAATTGAACTTATTGATTTAAAGGCAAGAGAAAAATTAGATGGTATTACTGTTAAATCATGTGTAACATATAAAGGAGAGTAAATATGAAGAAAATAGGAATTATTGCTGCAATGAATGAAGAAATGCAAGAAATAAAAAATATTATGAGTAATATAGAAGAAAAAAATATATATAATTTAAGATTTTATATAGGAATAATAGAAAATAGAGAATGTGTTTTAGTAGAGTGTGGTATAGGAAAAGTAAATGCTGCGAGAACGACACAGATTTTGATTGATAACTTTCAAGTAGAATTTATTGTAAATATTGGGACTGCTGCTTCTACAATAGATAAGCTAAATATAACAGACGTTGTAATAGGAAAAAGACTCGTACAACATGATTTTGATATAACAGCATTTGGACATGAAAAAGGGTATATAACAGGAATTGGCAGATTTATAAATTCAGATGAGAATCTACTTAAAAAATGTGAAGATGTAATGAATTATATAGATACTGATAATAGTTACAATGTACATGTCGGAACTATTGCATCAGGCGATTTATTTTGTACAGATAAAAAGGTAGCAGATAATATTTATAAAGAGTTTGGGGCAATTTGTGTTGAGATGGAAAGTGCTGCAGTTGCTCAAATTTGTATGTTAGATAATATTCCTTTTATAATAATAAGAAGTATATCTGATACACCAAATGGAAATAATAATATAGATTTTGATGAGTATTTAAAAATAGCATCTAAAAGAGGAGCTCATTTTTTAAAAGAATTTGTTAAAAAGCAAGGCTAAATTTTTATAGCTTTGCTTTCTTTTATTGTAATTTTGTGTCGAAAGTGCTATAATATTCACTGCGTAAAAAAATGTAATAGTATTCATAAATTTATGAATATAACATCTTGGAATAATAATTTAGAAAGAAAGGAATGAGGACTGTGATACAAAATATTGTATTTATTGCTATCGGATTCTTGATGCTTATGTTAGGCGCACAGTGGCTCGTAGATGGTGCTAGTACTTTTGCACGAAAGTATCACATACCAGAGATTATAATTGGTTTAACAATTGTATCTATTGGAACATCTATGCCAGAGCTTATGGTAAGTTTAACTTCAGCAATTAATGGACATGCTGATATATCTATAGGTAATGTAATAGGTAGTAATTTGTGTAATCTAATGTTAATACTTGGACTTACATCTTTGATAGTACCACTTGTTTTTTCAAAGACAACCAAAAAATATGACATTCCAATAATGATTGCTTCAACTATACTTGTATTTATTGTTGCAAATCTAGATGCAACTATTAGTAGATTTGATGGACTAATACTTTCTGCTGTATTTATATGCTTTATAGTATATACAATAAAGCTTGCCAAAAAATCTATGACAGATTTAAAAAATAGTGATACTAATGTTACTAAAAAAGATATTTTAATATCTTTTTTTAAAGTAGTATTAGGAATACTATTATTAAAATATGGTGCAGATATAAGTGTAGATAATGCAGTAAGTGTAGCAACAATACTTGGAGTCTCTGAAAAAGTAATTGGTGTTACAATTGTTGCAATAGGTACAAGCTTACCGGAGCTTATAACATCTGTTGTAGCTGGAATTAAAGGAGAAATAGATATAGCTATAGGAAATATAGTTGGCTCTAACATATTTAATTTGCTATTTATATTAGGAGCATCTTCTATAATTAGTCCGATAGCATATAGCTTATCATATAATACTGAGTTCATATTATTAATTATAGTTAGTTTTCTATTACTTGTTTTTGCAAATTTTGGTAAAAAGAATACAATGACAAGATTTAATGGATTACTATATCTTTTAATTTATAGTGGATATATGGCATCACTAATACTATAGAGTTTCTTAAAAAAGAAACTCTATTTTTTTCTCTTTTATAATATTTTTTATTATGGTATAATATTAAATATTTAGGAGATGAAATAATGGAGAATATAGATTTATTTAATTCAAATACCACACCATATTTGGGAGTTATGCTTGCTATATTATCTTTAATACCAGTGATATGTACATATAGCATATTTAAGCCAAAATTTAAAAGAAAGATTAATGATAAAAAAATAAAAAAATTAGATATTATAAATAGTTTTATATACTTTTTGATTTTAGCACTTTTAACTATCAAATCTAATTTATTTGATATAAAAAATGCGAATATTTGGTTTGGAATAATGTGCTTTTTCTATATAATATACTATGAATTATATATTAGATATATTATAAGGGGAAGAGCACAAAAAGAATTATATAGTAGATTTTTATATATAAGAATTCCTATATTTCTTTCAATGAGCCTATCTTTAGTTTTTGCAGGAATATGGTCAAAAGATTTAATATTAATTATTACATCTGTCATATTTTTAATTGTAAATTCATATACTGCACATTGTAGATATATAAAATATTTTACAGAGTATAGAGATCTTTATGATTTAAATAGACGACCAATAAATAAAAAATTTTTGAAAGACGGTATACAGCCAAGAAATTCAAAATTTGTTACAGTTGTAGTTTTTATATTTAATCCATCAAACAAAAAGTGGTTAATGCAAAAAAGAACAAAGGATAAAGGTGGAAAGTGGGCGACAACATCAGGGCATCCTATAAGTGGTCAAACAAGTATAGAAGGAATGGTAAAAGAAATAAAAGAAGAGCTTGGAATTGAAGTTTTAGAAGATGAACTTAGACTTATTACTACAGTTGAAAGAAAGAAGAAATTTGCAGATATTTATTATTTAGAAAAGAAAATAGATTTAGAAAAAGTAAAAGTACAAAAAGAAGAAGTGGATGATGTAACTTGGATGACAAGTAAAGATATTGAAGCTTTTTATAAAGAGAATAAATTAAAAAAAACACACTATAATTATTATAAAGAATTAACATCATCAATGAAAAATCACAGATAGGGCTACATAAAAACCTGACATACAAACATACATATAGTATAATGTTTAATACAAGAAAATATGTTCGGATGATGAAAAAACAGAGACTACTCAAGTGTAGAACTGAAGAAATAATGTTTTTTGGTATGTCTACTAAAGACGGAAAATATTAGGCAAAATGACAGAGAATATAAGATGTAAAATAAAAATATTTATCTTATATTCTTTTTTTATGGTGATTTTATATTTGTTAGACAAAATGAAAGAATATGAGAGACTAAATTTGAAATAAAAAAAGAAGGAAGCATGTTAAATCTCTCAGTATTACTTAGTGTTATATTTATAGTTTCTGAATTTAGTCAATTGATAGTTATTATGATTTTATTATACTATGAATGTTTCTATTATTTTTTGTCAAATTTAATCTTATATATACATCACTTTATTTTATTATAGCTTATATAGATTTAATTGTTGCTATGGTTATAGAAGCTCTTAGAAGATTTATGTTATTCAAGAAACAAAAAAATTGAAAAATGTTAATATGAAGTCACATTTTATGATATTTTAGGAACTAGTAGAAAAATATGGATAAAATTATATATTAAGTCTGATAATATTAATATAAATTTACTAGAGTTTAAAAATGCCAAAGGCGAGGTAGAATTAAGTCTTAAAAAACAATTTGATGAAATATATAGAGTTTATACCAGAAATATAATTATAAACTAATCTAAAAATGTAGATTTTTGAGATACTTTATGATATTATAATACATATTAGGAGGAATACTATGGAAAATAATGTAGATAATAAAAAGCTAATTGAATTAATAGAAAAATTAAAAGAGGAAAAAACAATGGAAATACAAAATCAAGTGATTTCTGAAATTTTAAAATCTAGATTTTTATGTCCTGTTATATTAGAAGCTGCACCAAAAGGTGGCGGAAAAATAGAAATAAATAAAGATACCAAGATACAATTTTCTATTATAAAAACAAAAGAAGGAAAGACTTTTTTAATTGCATTTACAGCTGATGAGGAAGTAAATAAATGGCAAAAATCTAAAGTACAACAATCAATAATTTATACTTTTGAAGATTATGCAGCAATAATTACAAATAACGATAATATTGATGGGTTTATAATTGATCCAAAAGGATGCAATATTGCGATTACTAAAGAAATGATTAAAGAAATAAAAAGTAATATAACTCAAGAAACAGTACTAGAAAAAGATACTACAGTTGAACTTGGAATACCTAAAGATTATCCAGAAGAATTAGTAAAAAAATTAAGTGATTTATTTTTAAATATGCCAAAAGTAGAAAAAGCATATTTAATGTTAATGACAAAAGCAGATAAATTAAGCTATTTAGTTATAGTTGATGCAAATGGAGAAGAAAAAGAATATTTTAATACTATTGCTACAGCAGCAATACCGTTTTTAAAAGGTATGCCATTAAATTTACTACCAGCAAATACAGAATTTGGTAAAAAAGCAATGGAGAAATTTACTCCATTTTATAATAAGTAGATAAAAAGCTAATCTGATTTTAGATTAGCTTTTTTTAGATTTTAGTGTTATTTTATTTCCTTTTCTTAAAATAATATTATCATCTTGAAGAGCCTTTAATTCTCTCATCATTGCACTTCTATCAATACTTAAATAATCTGCAAGATCTGTATATGAAATAGGAATAGAAAAGGTTGTTATGCTAAAATTATTTGATAAAGATGAAAAATATGATTTTAATTTTTCACGAATACTTCTTTTAGTCAGTAACTCTATTCTTATATTTTGTGTTACTATTTTATTTATAATTAGATTTAATAGGCTTGTTTTTAGCGTTTCATGGAATTTACATGTTCTGTTACATTTTTTTATGATATCATCAAATGTAAATGATATTACTTCACAATTTTCTTTTGCTACAACAAATAACTCATTATTACTTGTTATGGGAAAAAATACTTCACCAAATATATCATTTTCGTTTAGTGTTTCTATTATTGTTTTATTTCCGTTTACGTCATATTTAATTAAATCTGCTTTTCCAGATGCGAGTATATATATTTGATTTCTATTTTTAATATATGTTGTTATAGTATTGTTTTTTTCTACTTTTTTTATTTGTATTTTAGTACAACTATTTTGCAATTGTTTTGTAAACTCTTTAATGTTAAAGTCGCAACACATCTAATTACCCCCAAATTTCTTTTATTATACTATAAAATTTTGAAAAAATAAATACTACATTTTTGTAATGAAAATGATATAAATTTTATAAAGCTTGGGGTAACTAAGTTACAAGATACGACAAAAAAATTAAAATTGTTTTTGTTGCAATTGCAACAGAATTTAAAATAAATGGGGGTATAATATTGGTGTGTAAAAAATCAAGAGGAGGAATTGTAAATGAAAGTAATAAAAAGAGATGGACGAGTTGTAGATTATGATAGGGAAAAAATTGCAATTGCTATTCAAAAGGCAAATGAAGAAGTAAATTTAGAGCAAAGAGCAGATAGAAACAATATAAAACAAATTATGAAATCTGTAGAAGAACTAGATAAAAAGAGAATTCTAGTTGAAGATATACAAGATATTGTTGAGCAAAAACTTATTGAGCTTGAAAAATATGAGCTTGCTAAAAGATATGTTGATTATAGTTATGAAAAAACACTTGCTTTTAATAATATGGAAGAATCAGCTTTTGATATTATTAGAAATGAAGATAAAGAATTTTCAAATAGTAAAGTAATGTTTGCAGAAAATATATAAAGAAGAGAAAAATCTCTTCTTTTTTGATAATTTTAGATTGGAGTGTGATAAAAGTGAAAATATATCCTAAAACAAGTAGTAGTTTTGAAGGATTAGATAAATTAATGCCTTATGTAGATAAAGATAAAGGGATTGAGTTACAATTTTTTAATGAGAATGGAAATATGTCTAGATTTGAAATTAAAGATGTTATTGAAAGATTAATGAGTAAAATTCCAGATTTAAAGGAAATAACAATTCATCCACCATTAGAATTATATGAAATCGAATGTATAATTTCTAAAGATATAAATATAATTAAAGAGCAGCTACATTTGATGGTTGAATTAACCAAAAAATATAATATAAAAATGAATATTGTATATCATACTTTAATTAACTTTGATGCACATAAAGAGCTTACTTTAGATAAGATAGGAGAATTATTAAAAATAATTGAAGGTGAAAACGTTCTAATATTACTAGAAAATATATTTATGTTCTTTGAGAAAAAATGTACAGTATATGAGATAGCAGATTATTTTAATCATCCAAATTTGAGAGTTTGTTTTGATATATGTCATCTTCATTGTAGAGCAAATATTAATAAACAAGATATAGAAGACTATGCAAAAACATATTTAGATAGCTCTTTATGTAAAAAATATACGTATCAAGTACATTTTTCATATACTAAAAATAATGATGGCTATGTGGATAAAAAGACACATGGAAGAATGCACCCTAATAATGAAGAATTAAGAAAAGATTTGAAGTTATTAGGCGATTATGGAATGAATAAATGTAATTATATAACTGAAGTTTCAGAAGAAAACTATGGTTTAAGAAAAGATCAAATCAATGAACTAAGAATGCTTAATGAGGAAGTTTTATGAAGAAAAAAGTTAGTATAATGATATTAATAATAGTTATGTTGATCATAATAGTTTCAATAATATTTTTAGTTGTTTTAAGAAAAGACAGTAATATTGATACTAAGATAACAATGGATAATTTATATGAGCTTGAAGATATGATAGATAATAAAAAGAAAATTAGTTTAGAATATTTTAAAAATTTTGATTTAAAAGAGAAAGTTGAAGAAGAAAATATTATAACATATGTATATAATATGAACGAAAAATATGATGTAAGAGTAACTACATTAAATAATATAGTTACAAATATAGTTTTATATAATACGGTTATATTAACAAATGTCGATATAATGTATTATTCACTAGAAAATTTTTTAGAAACCGAATAGTTGTAGTACTTTTTAGTACTACATTTTTGTTATATTTATGAAAAAAATTATTTGTGTACTAAACAATTTTATTGTTTTATGCTATCATAAAAATGAGGTGGAATGTATGAAGAAAAAACTATTTTTATTATGTTTTTTTATTCTTAGTATTATATCATTAGATAATGTTTATGGAGCGGTTGCAACACCAGATACTAAAGTAGATGAAAGTAGGATAAGATGGTATAGTTGTACTGTTGTAGATTATGATACTGATGCATATAATGCTTATGAAAGAGGATATAGTTCATCAGATTTTAATAATTTGCCAGCAGATCAAAAGCAAAGAATAGATGAAAAGTTATTTTTATTTGGAAGTGCTGGTATAAAATTTGGTGGATATCAAAATGAAAGAATTAATGCAAATAATGTTAGAGTAACTTCTGGAGCAACACAAGGTATTGCTTCAAATAATATGCAAAATAATTCTTTAAAAGTAAATTATAGTAATAAGTTGCCTTTCTTCCCAACAGCAAGTGAAGCAAATGGACTTACAGGAAATGGAAAACCATATAAAGAGGTTTTAAGAGACTGGAAATTTCCATTTTACTTGGAAGGTGATGGTTGGTACGTATTAGACAGTAATAATTTTACTGTAAATAGGAATTATGCTGAAAAGAAATTTGACTTATATAATGGCTCACATTTAGGAATGGCAGGATTATTTTTATTTAATGATTTAACAGATTCATTAGTTGAAAATGGTGCACCAACAGTGTATACTTATGGTTTAAGAATAGATATACCATTTTATATGACTTCTGATGGAAAAGCTGTAAAAGCTGACGGTACAAAAGAAGATATGGTATTTAATTTTAGTGGTGATGATGATGTTTGGGTATATGTTGATGGAGAACTAAAATTAGATATTGGTGGAGGACATGGAGCTATAGCAGGATATATTAATTTTGCAAGAAATCAGTCTTATGTTCAAAATGTTTGGGATTTGAATAATATCACACAAGATAAAAAGAATGTATATAAAGAAAATATTTTTGGAGATAAATTATTAGAGGAAGGAAAACACACTTTAACTATCTTTTATTTTGAAAGATGTGAAGGAGCAAGTAATTTTTATGCTAGATTTAACTTACAAAGTGGTGCTACTATACAATATGTAGATAAATATTCAGGAGAAGTATTATCTACTGAATATAAAACTGGACCAATTGGAATGAGTTTTACAACATCATCTAAAAATATAGCAGGATATACATTAGTACAAAAACCAAGTACAGAAAGTTATACATTAACAGAAAACGAGCAAACAATAACATATTATTATGCAAAAAATGCAAAAGTAACAGCAAGTTATATAAATGATATAACTGGAGAAAAACTTATAACTGATGTTGTAAATACATATAAGCAAGGTGATAGTTATACAACAGAAGAAAAGAGTTTTGATGGATATAAACTTGTTAGTAAATCAACTAATACATCAGGACAAGTAGGAAGAGAAAATATAAATGTAGAATATAGATATAAAAAAATTACAAGTGTAGAAGTAAAATATATAGATCAGGTAACTAGAAAAGAGATAATAGATAAAGTTACAAAAATAGGATTAGAAAAAGATCCATATGAAACAGAAGCTAAAAATATAGAAGGATATGAATTAGTATTAACACCAAGTAATGCAAAAGGAGAAATGACAGTAGAGAAAATAACAGTTACTTATGAGTATAGAAAATTATCAGATGTAACAGTAAAATATGTAAATGAAATTACAGGAAAAGAAATAGAAGGAGTAGATCAAGTAGTAACAACATATAAACAAGGAGAAAGTTATACAACAGAGAAAAAGCAAATAGCAGGATATACATATACAAGAGACACACAAAACACATCAGGAACAGTAGAGGATAAAGACATAGAAGTAGTGTATTATTATAAAAAGATTTCATCGGGAGTAGAAGTAAAATATATAGATCAAGTAACAGGAAAAGAGATAGCAGATACAGTTACAAAAACAGGATTAGAAAAAGATCCATATGAAACAGAAGCTAAAAATGTAGAAGGATATGAATTAGTATTAACACCAAGTAATGCAAAAGGAGAAATGACAGTAGAGAAAATAACAGTTACATATGAGTATAGAAAATTATCAGATGTAACAGTAAAATATGTAGATGAAAATACAGGAGAAGAAATAGAAGGAGCAGATCAAGTAGTAACAACATATAAACAAGGAGAAAGTTATACAACAGAGAAGAAGCAAATAGCAGGATATACATATACAAGAGATACACAAAACACAGCAGGAACAGTAGAAGATAAAGATATAGAAGTAGTATATTATTATAAGAAAAATACATCAGTAACAGTAAGATATTTAGATGTAAAGACAAATGAGTCATTAGAGAAAGAAATAGTAATAAATGGACTAGAAGCAGATGATTATGATACAGAGCAAAAGACATTTGAAGGATATAAATATGTAAGTGTAGATGGAAATACATCAGGAAAGATGGAAAGGGAACCAATAACAATAACATATTATTATATAAAACAGTCAAATGTAGTAACAAAATATGTAGATAAAGTAACAGGAGAAGAGATAACAGATAAGATAGAAGTAACATATAGTGAGGGAGATAACTATACAACAGTAAGAAAGACAATAGAAGGATATACATGTGTAGAAGATAGTAAAAATATAACAGGAGTAGTAGGAAGAGAAAATATAGAAGTAACATACTATTATAAGAAAAACACAGGAGTAACAGTAAAATACATAGATATGTATGAAAATATAGAGATCTCAGGAACAGAAAGTAAGACAGGACTAGAAGGAGACGAGTATACAACAGAGCAAAAAGATATACCAGGATATAGATTTGTAGAAGTGGTAGGAGAGCCATCAGGACAAATGTCAAGAGAGCCGGTAGAGATAGTATATAAATATGTAAAACAAACAAAAGTAACAGTATATCACAAAGATGAGAACACAAATGAGATACTAATAGCAGAGATGCCAGTAGATTATGATGAGAAAGCAGAGTATACAACAAAAGAGAAAGAAATAAAAGGATATACAAAAACAGGAGACTCAGGAAATACAGCAGGAGTAGTAGGAAGAGAGAATATAGAGGTAACATACTATTATAAGAAAAATACAAAAGTAACAGTAAAATATATAGATATGGTAACAGGAGAGAAAATAGGAGAAGAGGAAGTAATAGAAGGACTAGAAAGAGACGAATACGAAACAGTAAAGAAAGAAATAGAAGGATATGAATGGGTAGAGACAGAAGGAAAAGCAAGTGGACAGATGGAGAAGAACCCAACAGAGGTAATATATAAGTATAAGAAAGTATCAAAATTAATAACAGAGCATATAGATGCAAATACAAATGAAAAAATAATAGAAAATATAGAAAAAGAATATAAAGAAGGAGAAAGATACGAAGCACTAGCTCAGAACATAGGAGGATATGTATTAGTAGAAAGTCCAGAAGAGACAACAGGAGTGATGGGAAGAGAGAATATAACAAAGACATTCTATTATAAGAAAATATCAGCAGGACTAACAGTAAAATATGTAGATAAGATAACAGGAGAACTATTAGATCAAAAAGAATATAGTGGAAATGAAAAAGATGTAATAGAGTTAGAAGAAAAAGACTTTAAATATTATATATTAAATGAAAAACCAGACTTTAGTCAGATAGAGCTAACAGTAGAGCCACAAGAAGTAGTATATTATTATATAAGAACATCAAAAGTAGAGATAGAAGGAATAGATCAAGATACAAAAGAAGTGTTATATGAAGATGAAGTAAGTGGACTAGAGGGAGATAAATATGAGACATATCCAAGACAAATAGAAGGATATGAATTAGTAAAGATACCAGAAAATCAAAATGGAACATATAAAAGAGAAAACGGAAAAGTAGTATATGAGTATAGAAAGATAGCAGGAAAAGTAGAAGTAAAATATGTAGATGATGAGACAGGAGAAATAATAGAGAGCTATGAGATAGAGGGAAAAGTAGGAGACAGTTATAAGACAGAAAGAAGAGAATATGAAGGATATAGCTTAGTAAAAGTAGAAGGAGAGACAAGCGGAGTATTAGAAAGAGAAGAAAAAGAAGTAATATATCACTATGAAAGAAAGATAGGAAAACTAATAGTAAAATATATAGATGAAGAAGGAAAAGAGATATTAAGAGAAGAAAGCGAAGGAAAAGTAGGAGATAAATATAAAGTAGAAGAAAAAGAGATAGAAGGATATGAGATAGTAAAAAGACCAGAAAATGTAGAAGGAGAATATAAAGAAGGAGTAATAGAGGTAGTATATATAGTAAGACAAGAAGTAGTAGTAGAGCCAATAGAGAAAGGAACAATAAAAGTAAACTTTATAGATAAAGAAGGAAATATATTAAAAGAGACATATATAGAAGAGGGAGAAGAAGGAAAAGACTTCTATATGGAAGCACCAGAAATAGAAGGATATAAGATAGTAGGAGAAAAAGAGATAAGAGCAAAATTTGTAGCAGGACAGCTAGTATTTGATGTAGTATATGAAAAAATACCAGAAGAGATAAATGTGGACACAGGAGATATAGCAGTAATAGCTATAGCATGTGTGGCAGTAGTATGTGTAATTGGTATAGTATTTGTAATAGTTAAAAATAAAAAGAAATAATAAAAACCAGCACCTTTTTTAGGTGCTGGCTTAATTTATATTAATTTTCTTTTTCCTTATTTAATATTTTTTCTATTTCTTTAAATCTCTTGACTTTAGCTGTTGTAGTTTTTATCATTTCTTCATCAGTTAAGAATAATTTTTTAATATACTTATATGTTGGAAGAGTAGTATTAATTTTTTTAATATCTTTCCAAACAATTTCATGTAATTCATCATATGATATATTATTCATATGTTTTTCTACATATTCTTTATTGTATTGAATTTCAACAGAAATTATTAAATCGTCTCCTTTAGGATATCCAAATACCATTGATTCTGCAACATATGGTAAATTGTTTACTAAAATTTCAAGTTCTTCTGGAAAAATATTCTTACCATTTTTTAAAACTATAACAGTTTTCTTTCTACCACTTATTACTAAATCACCATTTTTATCAAAATATCCTAGGTCTCCTGTATAAAACCATCCGTCTTTTAAAACTTCATTTGTTGCTTCTTCATTTTCATAATATCCAAGCATTACATTAGGACCTTTAGCTTTTATTTCACCAATTCCATGTTCATCAGGATTGTCTATTTCAATATCAATTCCATATAGTGGAATACCTACAGTACCAGGTGCAATATGAAACATATTTTCAGCGGACAGAACAGGTGAAGTTTCTGTAAGACCGTATCCTTGAAGAGCTGTGATTCCTAGATTTCTAAATCCTTTTGCAACATCTTTATCTAATGCTGCAGCTCCGCTTACTACAAGTCTTACGCAACCACCTAGTTGATCTAAAACTTGTTTAAATAATTTCCTACGAATATCTATTTTAAACTTTAATAAAAAGTTTGATATACTACTTCCTATTTTTAATATGTTTTCTTTGTTTTGTTTTTTTACTTCAAGCATTATCTTTTTGTACATAGCCTCAAGAATTAATGGAACACATACAAAAACAGAAACTTTATATTCTACTAGATTTTTTTGTACATATTTTAAGCCGTCACAAAATGTTGTACATACTCCATTATGTAAAAATAGAAGTAAAGCTGTTGAACCAAAAGTATGATGAAATGGTAAAAATGCAAGTGATACATCAGTATCATAAAATTCTATCATACAATCTAGTTGATATATATTAGATAATATGTTATCTTGAGAAAGCATTACAGCTTTAGATATTGAAGTTGTACCTGAAGTAAATAGTATAACTGCCATTTCATTGGGATCCATTTTGTATTCAAATACATCTTTTTTTCCTTCTTTTAATTCTTTTTTACCAATTTCTATTATTTCTTTAATTGATGTATATCCATTTGAGTTTTCTTTCATACATACATAATTAGTAATAAAAGTATTTCCATTTTCTTGTATTTGCTTTATTTCATCTAAATATTGACTGTCAAAGATTATGCAATCTGTTTTACTACGAGTAATTAGTGATTCTATTTCATCTTGTTTTAATCCTTTATCTAATGGTACACAAATTCCCACAGATGATAAGACAGTAAGATAAGATAATCCCCATTCATAGCTATTTTTCCCAATTATTGCAATTCTTTTATTTTTTAATCCCATGCTTATTAATCCTTGTCCTAAAGCATCAACATCTTCTTTAAGCTTTTTGTATGTTATGTACTTATATTTTGGATCTTTTTCTATTTTTTCCTTAATTATAAATGCATTTTTATCTCCAAATTTTTTTGCACTTTCCTCAACAATTTCTCTAAAACTAGTGACCTTTTTTGCATTTTTATATATTATTTCATTATTCTTCAAGATAATACCTCCTAAAATCTAATGATATTATACTATTATTGAAACAATGTTGTCAATTGACCCAGTGGTCAGATAAGAAAATCTTTAAATAAAAATTATTGTATAATATATGTTCTTGTGATATTATATCTAAAGAAAAAATGGAGGAAATCATTATGAATATTGAGTATGAAGTTAGAGTTTTAGAAATAGATAAAGATAAACTAATAAAAAAGCTAAATGAAATTGGGGCTAAATTTAATGGTGAATATAATCAAAAAAGATACGTGTACAATACTGTACCAAAATGTGATGGAAAATGGTTAAGACTTAGAACCAATGGAAAAGAGACAACACTTACATATAAATCAGTAGAAAAAGATACAATAGATGGAACAAAAGAATTAGAAATAAAAGTTGATGATTTTAACAAGACAAATGAGCTTTTAGAAATAGCTGGAATAAAAGCTAAAGGATATCAAGAAAATAATAGAATACAGTATATTTTAGATGATGTTGAAATAGATATTGATACTTGGCCTTTAATACCTACTTATGTGGAAATAGAAGGAAAAAATGAAGAGAATGTAAATAAAATATTAAAGAAATTAGAGTTAGAGAATAAGAAAGTTACAGCTTTAGACGTTCAAAGTGTTTATGAAAAAATATATGATATAGATATATCAAAGATAAAAGTATTAAAATTTTAGGAGGTATATATGAAATATAGAAAATGCTTAAATAAGGTTAGTCCATATATTCCAGGAAAAAGTGAGGAAGAAATTAAAAGAATATATAATTTAGATAAGGTCGTAAAAATTGCTTCAAATGAAAATCCATATGGACCAACTCCAAAAATTAAGGATATATCTAATAATTTAAGATATGAGATTTATCCAGATAATTATGTTACAGAATTAAGGAAAAATCTTGCAAAAGAGCTTAATGTTAAAGATAATTTTTTATTATTTGGAAATGGATCTGTAGAAATTATTCAAATGATATCTAGAGTGTTATTAGATAAAGGTGATAATATTGTAACAGAGCTACCATCATTTTCTAGTTATTTTTCAGAAGCTAATATTCAAGATGCAAAAATAAAGACAATAAAATATAACGAAGATTATAATTTTAATTTAGATGAAATGTTAAGCCTTTTAGATGAAAAGACAAAAATAATATATATAACAAATCCTAATAATCCACTAGGAACAATAATTGCTAGTAGAAAAATGGAAGATTTTATAAAGAAAATTTCAAATGATATATTAGTTGTAGTTGATGAGGCATACTTTGAATTTGTAAGAGACACGTCATATAAGAGCTCAATAGATTTAGTAAAAAAATATGATAATGTCTGTGTTTTAAGAACTTTTTCAAAAGCATATGGTCTTGCTGCTTTAAGAATAGGATATATAGTTGCAAATCCACTTCTTATTAATGAGCTTGAAAAAGTTAGAGTACCTTTTAATGTTTCTAGAATATCACAGCAATGTGCAAACATTGCTTTAAAAGATAAAGATTTTATGGAAAAATCAGTAGAAAAGATACATTCTACAATTGATTATATGTATCAAGAGCTTGATAAGCTTAAAATAGAATATATTAAGACACAAGCAAATTTTATAATGATGAATTTAAGAAGAAATTCAAAGCAATGTGAAGAAGAGTTTATAAAAAGAGGATATATAGTAAGAGGTGGATTTCCTCTTATGGATACATGGATAAGAGTTAGTATTTCTACTTTAGATGATATGCAGGGATTTATAAAAGCACTTAAAGAGGTGATTAAATGAAGATAGGATATTTAGGACCACAAGGTTCATATTCTTATGATGCTGTAAATTTATATAAGAAAGATGGAGACGAATTATTAGAATTTGATACTATAGTTAAGGTTATTGAGTCTCTTGAAAAAGGAAAAGTTGAAGAATGTGTAGTACCAATTGAAAATGCTATACATGGAAGTGTACTTGATACAATAGACTCAATATTTGAATATAAAGATGTATATATAAAAGATGAGATAATTTTAGATATTAACCATAAGCTTATGGCAAAAGAAAAAGATTTAAAAGTAGCAAAAATATATTCTCATCCACAAGCTCTTGCACAGTGTAAGAAATTTTTAAATGATTATTATTATGGTGTTGAACAAATACCAGTATCTAGCACGTCTTATGCTGCAAAACTTGCTTCAAAAGAGGTAAACACTGCTTGTATTTGTAATGAATCTTGTGGGAAAATATATAAATTAGAGACACTACAAAATAATATACAAGACATAGATGGAAATCAAACAAAATTTATAGTTTTGTCAAAAAATAAAAATACAAGAAAGACAAAAAAGACTTCAATTATTTTTTCTACAAAAGATGAACCAGGAGCTTTATATGAAATTTTGGGGATTTTTTCTGTAAATGAAATAAACTTAACTAAAATTGAGTCAAGACCTGCTAAAACAAGACTTGGAGAGTATATGTTTTTTGTAGATATTGAAGGTGATGAAAAGGAAGAAAAAATAAATAAAGTTTTAAATAAAATGCAAGAATTTTGTGATGAATTTAGAATAATAGGTTCATATTAAAAAAATATATTGCTAAAAAATATATGTTGATATATAATTTATTTGTAAAGGAAAGGGATACATATATGAAAAATAAAAAAAATAAATTCTTTTCTAAAGCAATTATCTATTTAGTAGGTCTAGTTATTATATTTTTAGTTACAGTTTTTGCTACTAAATATTATTTTTATGATAGTGATTATTCAGTAAAAAAGACAGATTTAAGAAATATCTCTATTGATGGAATAAAAATTGGAATGAATATAAATGATATAGACTTATCAAAGTATACTTCAACTGACGAAGTAGTGGACAAGTGTAATTATAATTTTGAGGAAATAAGTTTTAAAACAGATTCAAAAGGCGTAATTACATATATTGTAGCAAGCTTTAAAAAAATAGATTTTAAAGTAAGTGAAGATAATACAGTAAAGGTAAATAAAGTAAATGATATCTGGAAAGAATTAGGTGAAAACTATAAGACAGAAATGTATAAACCAGAGGAAAATAACTATTGGAAAATTACAAGATATGTAGATACAGATAATAGTATTTATTTTGGTGTTGTATTTTCAAGATATAATAATGAAATATTAAATGTAATATTATCAAATCAAAGAATAAAATTTTAAAACATCTAGGAAAACTTAGATGTTTTTCTTGATTTTTATACATCTGTGTGTTATATTACCAGGTGGAATAGGAGGTATGATAGTTATGAATAATTATTATGACGTGATTGTTGTTGGCGCAGGACCAAGTGCTGTATTTTTTGCGTATGAGATGATTGCTTTAAACAGCAAAAAGAAAGTTTTATTAATTGAACAAGGAAAAAGTGTTGAGGATAGAAAATGTCCTATAGAAACTACAGGTAAGTGTGTACATTGTAAACCAATGTGTAATATAACATGTGGTTTTTCAGGAGCGGGAGCTTTTTCAGATGGAAAACTGTCTTTGTATAATAAAAATGATGATCATCTTCATGTGGGCGGAATATTACATGAGTACATTGGAGTAGATAATACCAAAAGGCTAATAGATTACACAGATAATATCTATTTAAAATTTGGAGCAGATAAGCATTTAGAAGGTACGGAGTATAAAGAAGAAGTAAAAAAAATATGTGATAAAGCTAAAAAAGAAAATATAACTCTAATTGATATACCAATTAGGCATTTAGGAACTGAAAAAAGTCATGAGCTATATTATAAAATAGAAAAATATTTAATTGAAAATGGTATTGAAATTATGTTTAATACTGTTGTTAAGGATTTAATTGTAGAAAATGATAAAATAAAAGGAGTAAAGGTACAAAATTCAGATGATTATATAAAATCTATTGACAAAGAAGAAAAAATATATGCAGATAAAGTGGTTCTTGCAGTTGGTAGAAAAGGTGCAAATTGGCTTGTGGATATGTGTGATAGACATGATATTAAAACTGAGAGCGGAACAGTAGATATAGGTATTAGATATGAACTTCCAGATAAAGTTATGGAAAAAATAAATAAGTATATGTATGAGGGAAAATTTATTGGTAGAGTTGGAAGATATAAAGATAAAGTAAGAACATTCTGTCAAAATCCAAGTGGATTTGTATCTACAGAGGTATATGATCATGATATTACATTGGTAAATGGTCACTCATATAAAGAGAAAAAAAGTACTAATACAAATCTTGCAATACTTGTTTCACATAATTTTAATTATCCATTTAATAAACCAATTGAATATGGTAGAAATATAGCAAGAAATTTAAATGAGATTGGGGCAGGAAAAATAGTAGTACAAAGACTTGGAGATATTTACAGAGGAAAAAGAACATGGAAAGAAGAGTTAGAGAATAATTCTGTTGTTCCAACTTTAAAAAATGCTGAACCTGGTGATTTAACTTTTGCAATTGGATATAGGACTATGACAAATATATTAGATTTTATTCAATCAGTAGATAAAGTTGTAGAAGGATTTGCTTCGCCGGATAATTTACTATATGGTCCGGAAATAAAATTTTATAGTAATAAAGTAAAGATAAACGATAGGTTTGAAACTAGTATAAAAGGTCTTTATTCTATTGGTGATGGCGGAGGAATGACACGTGGGCTTATGATGGCCTCATGTTCTGGTGTGCAAATGGCAAGATTTTTAGAGGAGGAATAAAATGAAGGTAGAAGTTGGTAAAAAGTATAGGCATTTTAAAGGGCATATTGTTAAAGTAATTGCAATAGGAACAAATACCGAGACAATGGAAGAGATGGTCGTATATGAGCATTTAAATCAAAATAAAATTTGGGTTAGACCATATGATATGTTTGTAGATTCTTCAGATATAAGTAATAGGAAAGATAATGTTACTGGTCAAAAAACAAGATTTGAAGAGTATAATAATTAAAATAGAAGAAGGTAAGGTTGTATTAATCTTACCTTTTATGATATCATATTAAATTAGGAGATGGTTCTGTGAAAAAAATAGTTATGGCAACAAATAATTTGGGAAAGATAAAAGAGTTAAAGTCTATGTTAAATGATGAATTTATTGTAATGTCTCAAAAGGAAGCTGGAATTGATGATTTAGATGTAGATGAGAACGGAAAAACATTTGAAGAAAATGCTATAATAAAAGCAAACTCAATCAAAGATTTGGTCTCAAAAGATACATATATCATAGCTGAAGACTCTGGAATTTGTATAGAATGTTTAGGTGGGTATCCAGGTGTAAAAACTAAAAGAGCAGCTTTTGAAGAATTAAATAAACAGATAAGTGATTTTGAAAGAAATGAGTTTTATATTAAAAAAGTTGGAGATAATAATAATAGAAAAGTTGTGTGGCAAACAGTTATTGCACTTATTGATAGAAATGGAAATTTGAAGACTTTTATTGGAGAAGTATATGGTTTAGTTGCAAAAGAGCAAATTGGTAAAAATGGTTTTGGCTTTGATCCAATATTTTATATTTCAGAAGAAAATAAAACGTTAGGACAAATGACATCTATAGAGAAGGAAAAATATAGTGCAAGAAAAAAAGCTGTTGAAAAGTTAGTGAAATATTTAGATGAAAAAAATATATAAATTACAAAAAATATTTTGCATTTTTTTTCTTTATGGTATACTATAAAATATAGAGGTTATGGAGGCGTTATATGGAAAATAAAAAAGGAATTTCAAAAATAGCATTAATAATTATAATTTTAGTAGTGATTATATTAATTGCAGTAGGTACTTTTCTAACAATATGGCTTGTTCAAAAAAGTAAAACTCCAACAGGTGAAGTTGAGTTATATGATGACTATGTTGAAGGTGAAGGATTCGTTGCAGATGAAGATTTAGAAGGTGAAGATATGACACCGCTTGAATCTGGTCTTAAGGAATATAGAAATGATGAACTTGGAATTAGATTTGGTTATTTAGAAGATTTACAGCTTCCTGTTGATACAGAAACAGAAAATGGTACATATGTTTCAACAATGGAAAATGAGGATACTAAAACTGCAGTTGTTTTAAGAGTTGGAAAAATTGATGTTTCTCAAACAGATATAGATCATATAGAAAAACAAAAAGAAGCTTTAACTCAAGAGCTAATAAAAGCTGAAACAGTTGTAGTTGAAGAAGAGGTAGATGGAGAAATTGTAGAAAAAACAATAGTTCCAGAAAAAGTATCTGATATAGAAACTACATATTCTTTACTTGCAGACCAATTAGCTGTTAAATTTACTTATACAGAAAATGGATTACAAGCAACTAGAATATTAACAATAAAAGATAATTATGTGTTTTCTTTAACATATAAAGCAGATCCAGATAATTACAAGAAATCTGAAGCAGATAAAGTATTTAATAGTTTTGAGTTTATAACTAAAATAGATGAAGTGGAAAAAACAGAATTAAATACAGTTTATATTAATGATAAAGAATATAAATTACCAATTAGACAGACACAAATGGAAGGATTAACTGTTGATTCTAAATATGCAACACAAAAATTAAATCCAAATTATTTTACAATTGTATCATTATATGAGATGCAACAACCAAAATATAGTGCATATGTATATAATGCTAAAGCAAGTATTGATGATATTGGAGAAGGATATGTAACTGCCATTTCTACTGATATAAATAGAGGCGGAAATATAAAAATATATAAAGGAATAGAACTTGGTACAACATATTCTGAAGTATCAGATTTATTAGGTAGTCCATCAAGACAATATTTATCTGATGACGAGACAGTGCTTACAAATATATATCAAATTGAAGATGTAACAATTCAGCTTAGATTTAGTAATGATGATTTATCTAAACCAAATGAAAACTCAAAAGTTGTATCTATATTATTAAAGGTTGCAAGATAGAAAGTAAGAAGATATGATATGAAAAAAATATCATATCTTTTTTTCTTTTAAATACATGTATATTATGATATAATTAATTTGGAGGCAAATATGGATAAAGTAGCGATTATTTCAGATATTCATGGAAATTATACAGCTTTAAAAGCTGCAATTGAAAATATAGAAAAAAGAGGAATAAAAAAGATATTTTGTTTAGGTGATATGCTTGTAAAATGCAGTGAACCTAAAGAATGTGTTAGTACTATTTTAGAAAAATGTGAGGTGGTGTTACAAGGCAATTGTGAAAGAAGAGTTGTCATAGATCCACTTATTAAAGAACATTTTTGGAATAGAGATGCACTTTCAAAAGAGCAAATAGATAAAATAAAGAAACTACCTTTTTCATATGATTTTTATATGAGTGGGTATAAAATACGATTAATGCATGCAAGTCCTAATAGTGTTCATGAAAAAGCAAAATATTGGGACTTTGATGAAAATTTTGAAGATAGATTTACACATATGTTTGATAATACTGAATACCTAAATAATATTGGAGAAGAGGAACCGGATATAGTTGTATTTGGACATATTCATAAACATTTTTTATATAGAATAAAAAATAAGATGATTATTAATCCTGGAGCTATTTCAAATAGTAGTGAAATACTAGAAGATATTAATGGAAATAAAGCTTGCTATGGTTCATACTTAATTATTGAGGGGAATTTTAATAGCAAAAGTATTTCTGAGATATCATACAAATTTGTAAAATTTACATATGACTATATTAAAGAGGCAAATAATATATTAAATTCGAATATGCCAAATAAAGAAGAAGCATATGAAGAAATATATTCAGGAAAATATTTTAATAGAAAAAGATTAAATGAAGAGGCGAGAAAAAATGGAAAAAATAGCAATAATATCTGATATTCATGGTAGTTATATTGCTGCTTGTAGAGTAATAGAAGATATAAAAAAAAGAGGAATAAAAAGAATATTTTGTCTTGGTGATTTAGTTGCAAAAGGTTCACAACCTAATGATACAGTAGAACTTATAAAGAAAAATTGTGATATTGTAATAAAGGGAAATTGTGATGATTTAATAGTTAAGAATTGTACAACAAAAGAGCATTTTTGGAATCATAATAATATTTCAAAAGAAAATTTAAAGTATTTAGAGAATTTACCACTTTACTATGATTTTTATATGAGTGGCTTAAAAATTCGTCTAATTCATGCAAGTACAGATAGCTTATATAAATCAATAGAATACTATAATATAGATAGTAAATTAAAGGATAAAATAGACAAATTATTTGAAAATTCTAGTTATTTGGGATGTGATTTTAAGTCTTCTACACCAGATATTGTAATATTTGGACATATTCATTCCCCATTTGTATATAGAGATGGTACAAAAATTGCAATAAACCCAGGAAGTGTTTCTAATGGGTGTGATATAATTGAAAAAAGTGGAAAAAAGTACGTTTTATCATCATATTTAATAATTGAAGGAGATTTTAACTCAAAAAATGCAGGAAATTTTGAATTTGAAATAGTAAAGTTACCATATGATTATGAAAAAGAAATACTAAATTTAAAAAATAGTGATATGCCAAATAAAGAGATGGCAATTGAAGAATTAGAAAGTGGTATATATATAAGAAGATAAGGAGAAAGTTATGGAAAAAGATAAAAGTAAATATGAAGTAATATTAAATAGTTCAATAGGCATAATGAGAAATTTTATATTATTAGGCTTTATAGCATTTTTTGCTATCATATTTTTTAATACTATTTATAATGTAAATCGTGTATGGAACATATGCTTTATATTTCCAGTGGCTTTATTATTTATATCTTCAATAGTATTAATAAGTTTGTGTAGTTTTAAAATTAATAGCTTTGATGAAAAAAAAGTAAAATTAATTTCTAATTTATTAATGTCTTCATATATAACTTTTTATACTTTTTTATTTTCTGTTTTATTATATTTTATTTTAACTATTATATTTTATAATTGACAAAGTAACATAATTAGAGTATAATAATATCGTAATCAGAAAGGAGTAGAATAAAATGAGTACAGTAAAAAAACAAAACACATTAGCACATCATCATATTTATTCTATGTCTGCGTTTTAGTTCGTAAGAAAGTAAACTCAGGCATAGTTTGTTGTGCCTGATGTGTGATATATTTACACGTAAGGCCAAAAAACTTACGTGTTTTTTTATTATAAAAAAAACATAACAAAAAAGAGAAGGAGAAGATTATTATGGATAATATAAAAAGAGTAGAACCAAGAACATTAAGTGGATTTATGGAGCTTTTACCACAAGATCAGATTAAATTTAATGAAATGCTAGAAAAAATAAAAAAGACATATGAGCTATATGGTTTTTTGCCACAAGAGACTCCAATTATTGAGTCTTCTGAAGTATTACTTGCAAAAGCAGGTGGAGAAACAGAAAAGCAAATATATTCTTTTAAAAAAGGAGATAAAGATTTGAGTCTTCGTTTTGATTTAACAGTTCCTCTAGCAAAATATGTGGCTGAATACTATAACGATTTAACTTTTCCTTATAGAAGATATCAAGTAGGAAAAGTATTTAGAGGAGAAAGAGCCCAAAAAGGAAGATATAGAGAATTTTATCAATGTGATATAGATATAATTGGAGATGGAAAATTAGATATCATAAATGATGCTGAGATACCAAGCATTATTAGTACAACATTTAAAAATTTGGGATTTTCAAACTTTATTATTAAAATAAATAATAGAAAAGTTCTTAATGGATTATTTGACGAATTAAATATATCAGAAAAGATGACAGACATTTTAATAATAATAGATAAATTAGAAAAAATAGGAATTGAAGCTGTAAAAGAAGAATTAAGAAAAATAGATGTAAAAGAAGAGAATATAGAAAAGATAGAAGAGTTTTTAAATATATCTGGAACTACAGATGAAAAGTTAGAAAAATTAAGTAATTTAGGTTTTACAAGTGAAATTTTTAAAGAAGGGTTATATGAGCTTAAAGAAGTAGTTAAATATGTAAGATTATTTGAAGTTAAAGAGGATAATTTTATGATTGATTTAACTATTGCAAGAGGCCTTGACTATTATACAGGAACTGTATATGAAACTAATCTAAAAGGATATGAATCTATTGGTAGTATATGTTCTGGAGGTAGATATGAAAATCTAGCAGGTTACTATACTAAGAAAAATTTACCTGGAGTTGGTATTTCAATTGGGTTTACAAGGCTATTTTACAATTTAAAAGAGTTAGGGTTATTAGATGATAGTAAAAAATCTATATCAAAAGTAAGTATTGTTACAATGGGTGTAGGTCTTGAGAATGCTGTAAAGATTTCAAATATTTTAAGAGATAATAATATACCAAATGAAATATATAAAGAAAATGCAAAAATTAAAGCAAAGCTTAACTATGCTAATAATCTTGAAATACCATATGTAATAATAATAGGAGAAGAAGAAGTTGCTAAAGAAAAGTATACTTTAAAGAATATGATTACAGGAGAGCAAGAACTTTTAGCTATAGATGAAATTGTTGAAAAAATAAAGTAATTATAAAATAGCAATTCAGTAAAATTTACTGGATTGCTATATTTTTTGACATGAAACAATTGTGAAATAATTTTTTAATAATACTAAAATATTATAATGTTTAGAGTAATGTATGCTTTAAAAAATTATTTTGTAGTAATATAATTTATTTATAAGGAGTTTAGAGAGGAGCTTTTATATGAAAATAAAGAAAATTTTTATGCTTACATTTATGGCATTATTTATGGCTATAATGGTAGGATGTACAAATACTGTACAGGCTGGAATAAATGTAGATATAGACAATTCTACAGATACTTGGGAAGATATTTCTATAACTAAAATTCCTGATGGTACATTATCTGATGGTGGATTTCATACAGATTATGTGTCAGATGTATGGATATATAGAGAAAGACCTAAAATTATATATGGAGTAGAAGTTGAGCAGACAAAAGTATTAAATGAGTTTGAAAGATTTTTTGACTGGAAAGGAAATAGAGTTTATTGTATTGAGAGTAGTTTAAATATTAGTTTTGCGGGAGCAGGAGATCACGAACTATTAAATATTTGGAATGCTACAAAAGGTGGATATTCTGAAGAAGTATTAAAAAAATTGGAATTAATTGCATATTATGGATATGGCTATAATGAAAAAGGTTATAATCATACAAGTACAGATTATGAATATGCTACACAAATGTTGTTATGGCGTATTCCACACGAAAATGAGGGATGGATTCATGAGTTTTTAGCTTATGGAACTTGGGATTGGCAATCAGCAGTTACCCATGAATATGATGATGAAATGGATGAAATATTAAAACTTGTAGATGCTCACAATGTTAAGCCAGATTTAGACGCTTCAACAGAAGAGTATTATGTTGGTGTACCTTTCACAATAACAGATAAAAATGGCGTTTTAAGTGAATATAAATTAAAAGAAAAATCAGATAATATTAGTGTACAAATAAGTGGAAATAAGATGACAGTTACACCAAATGCAACAGGAGAAGCAACTATTCAATTAATAAAAGAAAGTAGAAAATATAATAGACCAACTACATTTTATATTAGTACGAAGTTAGCTTCAAATGCAGATGATGCTGATGATAGAAAATTAACTTATCAAGATTTAATGATGACAGGAGATTATACACCAACTATAGTGAATATTACATTTAAAGTTGATGGATTAAAAATACAAATTGAAAAAGAATTAAAAAGTATAGATGATAATACTGGAGATGCATCTCCTAGAGGTGCAGTTTATGGTATATATAGAGATATAAATTGCACAGATTTAGTTACTGAAGTTACAATAGAAGATGATGGACATTCTACTAAAACTGGATATATTCCATATCAAACATATTATGTGAAAGAAATTAGAGCCAGTGAAAGCACAGTATTAGATAAAACAGTTTATACAGTTGACCCTTCAAATGCTAGTATTGATCAAGATGGTGATTATACTTTTAATTTAAAGGTATCTAATTTTGTTAAAACATCAAATTTAAAAATAGAAAAGAAATTGTCTGAGACTGATTATGATTCTGAAATTAATTTATCAAATGTACAATTTAAAGCAACATTAATTACAAATCCTACTAAAGTATATTATTCAAATGTTTCTGGAGAAGATGGAATATGTCAAATAAATGATATTCCATATGGAGAATATATGATAGAGGAATGTCAAAATCCAGATGAAGCATATCCAATTGAGCCATTTAAAGTAAACTTTACGAAAGATGGAGAAACATATAACTATACTAAAATAGATCCTTCAAAGGAAATGAAAATAGCTGTAAATAAGGTATTATTAGATGAAACTGTTGGAAAAACAGATGCAAAAGTATCAGGTGCATATTTTACTGTTTATACAGATGAAAATGCAACTGAGGTATATAAAGATAAAGATGGAAATCCTGTAATAATTGGACCAACAGATAATACTGGATATGCAATTTCAGGAACAATGAGAACAGGAACATATTACTTAAAAGAAACAACATTCCCAGAAGGAATAAATCCTGATGCAAAAGTACCAGGAGAAGATGTAACATTTAGGGATAAAATATATGTTGCTTCATATGATAATAAAAATCAAGGAGAAGATATTGTCGTTATATCTTTAGAAGACATAGTTAATATACCAAATTTAGGTAGAGTTCAAATTTTAAAGTATGAAAATGATCCAGGTACTACTGATGAATATCCAGCAGCAGGTGCTGTATTAAGACTTACTTTGGATTCATCAGATGGACAAGTATATTATGATGCAACAATTGATGAACATGGATATGCAGAATTTAAAAATAAAGATTTAGAAGAATATGATCCGTATACAATTCCTTATGGTTCATACACAATAAAAGAAATTCAAGAAAGCCCATCAGGTGAACATTCATATTTCTTTGTTCAAGCAGAAAATGTTGTAATAAGTGATGATGGACAAGAAGAAAAAAGAATTTTTTCAGATGAACCAGTACCAGCTTGGGTTAGAGTTGTAAAGAAAGACAAAGATACTGGAAAAATTGTAGGACTTGAAGGTGCTGAATTTAGAATTTGGAATGTAGATGAATCTAAATGGGTTGAAATGCTTGTTACACCATCAGGAGAGTACATAAGCACATTTAAAACTAATGAAGAAGGATATTTCTATACTCCTCAAGAATTATATCCAGGAACTTATGTTATTTATGAGACTAAAGCTCCAGAAGGATATTATTTACAAGATGAATGGAGATTACCTGAAAATGAGTCAGATTATGGTAAAAAAGGTGGAAAAGAATTTAAAATAGATAAATTTGCAATGGATCTTGCAGATGATACTCAATATCCAGAAGGTGGAATAGCTGTAGGAGAATTAGTATATGAAACAGATATAGTAGATGAACCATTAAAGGTAGATTTAAAAATTCATAAAATTGGTGAAAGATTTACAGATTCAACAAGTAGTACTGTTACTTATCCAGTAAGTGATAGTGAAGAAAAAACAGAAGAAAAGTTTTCACCAAATTATAAAAAAGTAGGAGTTGAAGGCGCTGTATTTAGAGTATATGCAGCAGAAGATATTTCTACACCAGATGGAATAGAAAGACATAAAAATGGTGAAATGATAGCGGAAGTTACAACTGGTTCAGATGGATATGTTACAGTTGAAGGCTTATATCCAGGAGAATATAAAATAGTTGAATATAAAACACCAAAGGGTCTAGTTACAAACAAGGAAATTGAAAATGTAATACTTGAAAATAATGATCAATATACTAAAGTTGTTACTGTTGAAGAAGAAATTGAAAATCCAAGACAGAAATTAGAAATTACTTTTAATAAAATATTTGAAGAAGTGGATTATTCTAATGGAGAAGAGTTAAATCCAAAGGCTTTATTTGGAGTATATACTAAGGAAGTTATTAAGAACTATAAAGGTGAAGATATAATTCCAAGTAATAAATTAGTAGATTTAATTTGGACAGATGAAGATGGAGATGTAACAAGTCAAGTGGATTTACCAGAAGGAACATACTATATAAAAGAACTTTATGCTTCATATCCATATACAATAAATACAGAGACTGTAGATTTTGTATTAAAATATACAGATGATCCAAATCAAGAATTTGTTGTAGTAGAAGGACCAGATTTTACAAATGATTATGAGAGTGCGTCAATAACACTAGTAAAACTTTCAGCAACAACAATGGATAATATAATATTAAATGGAGATAAAATAGATACAACAACATTAGATGAAGAAGTACAAGCAATACTAGATCAAATAAAAGGAATGACAAAAGAAGAGATAAAAGAATATTTTGAGAAAAATGAGGTAAAATTTGTATCAGGTGCAAAATATGGTGTATATACAGATGAGGAATGTCAAAATGCATTAAGAATAAAAGATGAAGAAACAGGAGTATTTGAAGAAGCAGTAATAGTAACAGATGATACAGGACTAGTAGAACTAAATAATATTCCACTAGGAGAATATTATTTAAAAGAAATAGAAGCACCACAAGGCTACGAGTTATCTGATGAGATAGTAAAGGTAAAATTAGATAATACAAACAAAGATACAATGGTATATCAAGCATTAATTGAAGAGGAAGTAATAGAACCATTTTTAATAAAAACAGATATCTTTACAGGTGAATTAATACCAAATTGCATATTTGAAATAAGAGATGAAAATGATGAGTTATTATTAAGATCAATAACAGATGAAGAAGGAAAAGGATATATACCAGTATCAATGTTTGAAGACGGAAAAACATATACATATACAGAAGTTGAAGCACCAGATATCTATGACTTAAATAAAGAACCACATGAGTTTGTAGCAAAATATGATGAAGAAGGTAACTGGGATGTAGAACCTGTAGAAGTAGAGAATATAAGAAAAACAAGAGAAGTAATAGTAAGAAAACTAGATGCAGAAACAGGTGAACCATTAAAAGGATGTGTATTTACAATAGCAATGATAGATCCTGAAACTGGAGAGCAAAAAGTAAATGCAAAAACAGGAGAGCCAATATATCTAGTAGAGAATGTAGAAACAGATGAAAATGGTGAATATATAATTCCTGAAGCACCAATGGGAACATATAAGTTCTTAGAGATAAAAGCGCCAGAAGGATATGAGTTAGATGAAGATTTAACAGGATATACATTTACAATAGATAACAATTCACCAGAGACAATAATCTTTGAAGTAACAAATACAGGAGATATAGCAGTAATAGCAATAGCGTCTGTAGCAGTAATATGTGCAGTGGGAATAGTATTTGTTATAAGAAGAAACAGAAAACAAGCTTAATAATTAAAGCTATTTTAAAAGAAGAGATAAAAATGAAGTGAAACCAAAAATATTCACTTTAAAAAATCTCTTCTTTTCTTGTTTTGTAATATGAGTGAAAATTTTTTTATTATAAATAAATTAAAAAATGATATTGAATAATCTTTTTTTATGTGATAATCTACTATTGTAGTTTTAAGAGGTGATAAATATATATGAAATTAAAAAAATTATTATGTTTAACATTACTTTTTTGTTTTGCCTTTGCAACAGTAGGAGTTGTTAAAGCAGAAACATTACCTAATGTTACCGATTTTACAAAAGAGAATATAGAGACATATAACTATGATGGAAATAATTATCCAGATATAAGAGGTAAAAGTATAACGACTGTAGTATATGCATATATAAGTCCTCAATTTGGTCATGGTAGTCAGGATAATCCAAATTTACCAGCACCATTTAATAAGCATTATACTTATTCAAAAACAGATTCAAAAACTTTTTATACTGGAGCAATTAAATCAGGTGATGGATATGATGCTTATTTATTTTATTGTGTAGGATATGGTATGCCATTAGATACTAATGATACTTTATTAAGCACAGGTAGCGTATATGGTTGGGATGAAAATGTATTAGACGATGAAACAAAAAATCTTGTAAGCTTAGCTTTAATATATGGTTTTGATTCAGATCCAGGACATGGAAGTTCTGTTAATAGTGCTTGTTCTGTTGTTAGAAATGAGCAAGATGGTAAACATGTATGGAGTAATGCTTCAGAAAACTTTGCAACACAAGTTGCTGTTTGGCTTGCAAGTACTAAAAAAGTAAATGATCCTCAAGCAGATGAAATAGCAAGATATTTATTTGACATTAAAGGCGAGTTACAATGGGAAGCATATAACTATTTTTCAGATATCATAACAAAGGTAAGAAAAGCTATGAAAATGCCAACATATTTAAGTACAGATCCTAATAATGTACCTGTTTATGAATTGGCATGGAGTGAGCAAAATAAAAGGTTTGAATGTACATTAACTGATGCAAATGAACTTGGTCTTAACGGAGATAAAATTACTATTCAACATAAGTTAGAAGGAACAGGTTTACAATGTGATGTTAATGGAAATCAAGTAACTTTATATACAAATAGTGTTGTTGGAAGTAAAAATAATCCTGTTAGGGTTACTGTTCAAAAAGATATAAATAATGGTATAGGCGTAGCAGGTTTTTGGCAAAAAGAAAAAGTAGAAAATGAAAAATATGGACAACCTTTAACAAGACTTGTAGATGCTAAAAGGACATCTGAGTTTGGATATTATAGCGTTTATACATCAGGTATTAGACTAAGTGTATATAAAGATTTAACTTCAACTTCAGGTAATCTTGGAGATGCATCTCCAGAAGGTGCAATTTATGGAGTATATAGAGATTCAAATTGTACAGATTTAGTTACTAAAGTTACAATAGAAGAAGATGGACATTCAAATAAGACAGACTATATTCCATATCAGACATATTATGTAAAAGAAATGCAAGAATCTCCAAGTACAGTTAAAGATCCAAATACTTATACTGTAGATCCTGCAACAGCTGGTGTTGATTCCGAAGGAGATTTTGCAGTTGAAATTCATGTTTATGATAAAGTAAAAGAAGGAAATGTAGAAATACTAAAAAGATTAGGAGAAACAGATTATGATGCAGAAATAAATTTGGCAGGTTCAAGATTTGAATTAACTTTAGATAGTGATCCATCACAAGTATATTCTACTAATAAATCTGGTGAAGATGGAATATGTAGAGTAGATAACATACCATATGGAACATATACTGCAAAAGAAGTTGAATGGCCAGATGAGTCATATCCTGTAGAGAACTTTAAAGTTGTTGTTACAGAAGATGGAAAAACATATAACTTTACTAAAGTAGATCCATCAAAGAAAATGCAAATTGAAGTAGAAAAAGTGCTATTAGACGAATTAGTAGGAAAAACAGATGCAAAAGTATCAGGAGCATACTTTACTGTTTATACAGATGAAAATGCAACTGAGGTATATAAAGATAAAGATGGAAATCCTGTAATAATTGGACCAACAGATAATACTGGATATGCAATTTCAGGAACAATGAGAACAGGAACATATTACTTAAAAGAAACAACATTCCCAGAAGGAATAAATCCTGATGCAAAAGTACCAGGAGAAGATGTAACATTTAGAGATAAAATATATGTTGCTTCATATGATAATAAAAATCAAGGAACAGATGTAGTAACTGTTTCAATTAAAAGAATTATAAATATATCAAACTTAGGTAGTATAGAGGTAATAAAATATAATAATAATCCAAATTCTACTGATGAACAACCAGCAGAAGGAGCTATACTTGCATTAACATTAAAATCAAATAAAGATTGTGTATATTATGCAACAATAGATGAGAATGGATATGCAGAGTTTATAAATGAAGACTTACAAAAATTAGGATATGAGTATACAATTCCTTATGGAGAATATGAAATAACAGAGATAGAAGAAAGTAATCCTAAAGAGCATACAAGTTTCTATTTTCAACCAGAAACAGTTGAAATAAGAAAGGATACACAAAAGGAATATAGAGTATTTTCAGATGAGCCAGTGCCAGCATGGCCTAGAATTGTAAAAAAAGATAAAGATACTGGAGAATCAGTTCCATTAGCAGGAGCTACATTTAAAATTTGGGATTGTCAAAATGATAAATTTGTTGAACAAATGGAGACTCCATCAGGAGAATATATAGATGAATTTGTAACAAATGAGAGTGGATATTTATATACACCACAAGAGTTACAACCCGGAAAATATGTTGTATATGAAACAAATGCACCAGAAGGATATTATTTAGCAGATGAGTTAAGATTACCAGCAGATGATAAAGATTTAGGAGACGCTAAAGTAAGTGGAAAAGAGTTTACTATAAATAAAGTTACGACAGGACTATTAGATGATGCAATTTATCCAGAAGGAGGAATTGAAACAGGATCACTTGTAATTGAGGTTACAATGGAAGATCCACCACTAAAAGTAGATTTATACTTAAGTAAAAAAGGTGAAAAATTAACTAATTCAACAAGTACTACTGTATCATATAAAGTAAATGATAATGGTGAAACTACAGTAGAGGAAAAATATACACCAGTATATGAAGAAGTAGGACTTGAAGGCGTAGGATATAGAATATATGCAGCAGAAAATATATATAAGCCTAATGGAGATATTAGAGTAGCTGTTGGAACAAAAGTAGCAGATATAACAACAAATGAAGATGGCTTAGCTGTTGCAAAAGATTTATATCCAGGAGAATACAGAATTGAAGAATACAAAACACCAGAAGGATACTTAAAAGATGAAAATATACCAAATGTAGTACTAGAAAATGAAGATCAGTATGTTAAAAATGCTACTGTTAAAAAAGAGCTATCAGACGTAAGACAAAAACTTGGATTAACATTTGAAAAAGTTTTTGAAGATGTTAAATATGCACAAGCAGAATCATCAGAGCCAAAAGCTTTATTTGGAGTGTATACAAAAGAAATAATTACAAATTATAAAGGAGAAGAAGTAATACCAAATAATGCTTTAATGGATTTAATATGGGTAGATGAAAATGGAGATGTAACAAGTCAAATAGATTTACCAGAAGGAACATATTATGTAAAAGAGCTATATGCATCATATCCATATGCTATTAGTGAAAAAACAGTAGACTTTACATTAGAGTATAATGATAATTCAGAACAAGAATTTGTTGTAATAGAAGGAGAAGAGTTTTCAAATACACCTGTTTTGGCAACACTTAGTTTAATAAAATTATCATCAACATCATTTGGAGAAGTGACAATGGTTGGAGATGAAATTGAAAATGAATCTTTTGAAAGCGAAGCACAACAATTTTTAAATGAAATAAAAGCAATGTCAATTGAGCAATTAAGAGAGTATTTAAAAGAGAAAAATACAAAATTAGTATCAGATGCAAAATATTCTGTTTATATAGATGCAGGATGTACAAAACCTTTATATGTATATAATGAACAAGAAGGAAAATATGTAGAAGCAGAATTTGTAACAGATGGTAGTGGAATAATAACTTTAGAAGATATACCGCTAGGTGAATATTACATAAAAGAGACAGTAGCACCACATGGATATGAATTATCTGAAGAAGTAGTGCATGTAACTTTAACAAATGAGAATAAAGATTCAATAGTATATAAAATTCTAATGGACGAGCCAGTAGTTGGTACATTTATTACAAAAACTGACATATTTACTGGAGAAGAGGTTCCAAATTGTGTATTTGAAATAAGAGATGAAGATGATGAGTTATTATTAAAATCTGTAACAGATGAAAATGGTGAGGCAACAATACCACTTGATATGTTTGAAGATGGAAAAACATACACATATACAGAAATAAAAGCACCAGATATCTATGATTTAAATACAGAGCCACATGAATTTGTAGCAGAATTTGATGATGAAGGAAATTGGGTAACAGAAAAAATAGAAGTAAATAACAGAAGAAAAACAAGAGAAGTAATAGTAAGAAAACTAGATGCAGAAACAGGTGAACCATTAAAAGGATGTGTATTTACAA
>CALWOC010000007.1 GCA_944383015.1 uncultured Clostridia bacterium | reverse complement strand
ACAAACTTTACATTAGAATATAATAATAATCCAGAACAAGAGTTTGTGATTGTAGAGGGAACAGAATTTGAAAACGACTATCATAAAGCAACATTAAACTTAATAAAAATGTCAACATCAACATTAGGAGATGTAACATTAAAAGGAAATGTTATTACTACAGAAAACTTACAAAGTGAGATAGAGGAACTAGAAAACACATTTAAAACAATGACAAAAGAAGAAGTAGAAAATTATATATATGAACATAATCTGCTTGCTTTAGAAGGAGCAGAATATACAATATATACAGATGAAGCATGTACAAAACCATTGTATATAAAAAATGAAGAAACAGGTAAGTTTGAAGAAGCAGTAATGTTATCTGGAGAATATGGAATATTTACATTAGAAGATTTACCAATAAATGTTTATTGGGTAAAAGAGACAAAAGCTCCAATAGGTCATACAATATCTAATGATGTGGTTGAAATTAGTTTAGCATATAATATAACTGATGTTGATTTATATAGAATATTAGTAGACGATGGAGTAAATGGAGAGATAACAAAAACAGATATATTTACTGGAGAAGTAGTACCAAACTGTGTATTTGAAATAAGAGATGAAGATGATAATTTGTTAGTAAAATCAACAACAGATGAAAATGGAATAGCGGGATTTCCACTTGATATATTTGAAAATGGAAAGACATATACATATACAGAAATAGAAGCTCCAGAAATATATAACTTAAACACTGAACCACATGAGTTTGTAGCATCATATGATGAAGAGACTTATGAATGGACAGGAGAAAAACTAGAAGTAGATAATACAAGAAAAACAAGAGAAGTAATAGTAAGAAAACTAGATGCAGAAACAGGCGAACCATTAAAAGGATGTGTATTTACAATAGCAATGATAGATCCTGAAACTGGAGAGCAAAAAGTAAATGCAAAAACAGGAGAGCCAATATATCTAGTAGAGAATGTAGAAACAGATGAAAATGGTGAATATATAATTCCTGAAGCACCAATGGGAACATATAAGTTCTTAGAGATAAAAGCGCCAGAAGGATATGAGTTAGATGAAGATTTAACAGGATATACATTTACAATAGACAACAATTCACCAGAAACAATAATATTTGAAGTAACAAATACAGGAGATATAGCAGTAATAGCTATAGCATCTGTAGCAGTAATATGTGCAGTAGGAATAGTATTTGTTATAAGAAAAAATAGAAAACAAGCTTAATAATTAAATAATTCCCTAGAATGAATTAGATATTCTAGGGAGTTTTTATTTCCATTCAATAATTCCAAGAATTATTATAATAATTGCTGACAGATAATTGGAGTACTTTTCTATTTTAGTATTGTTTACTTTTTTTCCAATTTTAGCTCCAATGTATAAAAATATACTACTAAATATAAAATTAAATATTGTAGCAAAAAAATAATTAATTCCAGTTATACTAGCACTTAAACCAGCTAAAGAATTATTTATAGATAATATAAATATTTCATAAAATCCTGCTGGATTTTTACATTCTTCTTTGCTTTTTAATTTATATTCTTTAAATAATAAATAGCTTCCAATTATTATTAATATAGCTGCACCTAATCTATTAGCAATCTGAACTGGAAACATAAAGCTTATATATTTTCCTATAATCATAGATATTAAAGTTATTATACTTGTAAAAAAAGAAATTTTTACTAATTTTTTGAAATTACTTTTTTTACTATTTAATTCAAGAGATATTCCAATTGGAATATTATCCAAATTAATAGAAACTGTATATAAGAGTAATGAAATAATGTTCATTTTATTTACTCCTTTCAAGCTATATATTATATTAAATGATTTAGTAAAAGGTTTTGACATAATAAAAAATGCAAATTTATATTAAAAAAATGTTACAAAAGAAGACAAAAATTAAAAAATGATATATAATATTTATGTATATAATTATAAAAAGGGAGAGAAAAGATATATGAAAAAAAGTAAAATTTCATTAGTATTAATGATTATGCTAGTTGTAGTAACAGTTTCAAATACTGTTCTTGCAGTAACTGGTTCAATTGTTGATATTAACCAAAAAGGTTCAATTACAATTAAAGCTTTAAGTCAAAAAAATGGTGTTACAGATGAGACTTCTCCTTTAGAGGGAGTTGAATATTCACTATATAAAGTTGACGAAGTATCAGGAGAGGCAGTAACTACTAAAGAGCAAGCTGAAGAGTATATAAAAGAGGTTTCACCAGTAGAGACCCTTACTACAAATGTTGAAGGAACAGTAGTATTTGATGAGTTAGAATTAGGAAGATATTACGCAAAAGTAACAGATGTACCAACAGGAATATCTGAAGTACCTGAATCATTTTTAGTTGATGTACCAATGACAAATGAAGAGGGTAATGGTTGGATTTATGATATAGAAGTATTTCCAAAAGTAAAAGTTGCATCAGGTGAAGCTGTTGTGACAAAGACAGATGGCGTAAATCCAATGCAAGGAGTAGAGTTTAAAGTTCAAATCAGCTTAGATGATGGAGCTTGGACAGATTATGTTGTAGATGGAGAAGTTCTTACTCTTACAACTAATCAAGAAGGTAAAATAGCACTTGAAAATTTACCAATTACATATGAAGGTAATCCAGCTAAATTTAGAGTAGTTGAGATTCTAGTTGGTGATGAATATATAATGGATAATAAATATCCTTCAGAAATTCAAGTACAGCCAGACGGTACAGTTGTTGTAAAAGATACAAGAACAAATACTTCTGCACCAGCGGCTGAAGTTGGACAAATAGTAATTGTCAATGAAAAGCCAGAAGTTGTAAAACAAGTATTAAATCAAGAAGGGGAATATGCAGATTTAACAAGTGTAAATTTAACAGATACAGTTACTTTTAAAATAACAGTAGATGTACCAACTGTTATTGAAGACTTAGAAACATTTACTTTAACTGATGAGTTACCAGAAGGTTTATCTAATGTTGAAAATCTTCAAGTTAAAGCTTTAGTTGGAGATCAAAATACAGAAAAAGCATTAGTTGAAGACACAGATTATACAAAAACAGGAAATTTTGTATTAGATTTTGACACTTCAAAGATGAATGATTATACAACTTTAGTTATAACATACAACGCTAAACTTGATATGACAAGTGCAACAATAGGTGAAGCAGGAAATATAAATACAGCAACACTTGAATATACAAATAAAGTTGATACAGACGGAACTGAGAATGATACTAATACAACAACTGATACATCAAAAGTATTAACTGGTGGATTAAAGATAAAGAAAGTAAATAGTGAAGCTGAATTATTAGATGGAGCTAAATTTAAAATTGCAACAACTAGACAAAATGCACAAAATGGTGTTTTTGTAAAAGGAACAGATGGACAAGACATTGAAGTTACAACTGTAAATGGTTATGCAGAAATTAATGGATTAGAGTATAATGATGATGAGACTTCAAGAGAATACTGGTTAGTTGAAACACAAGCACCTACATATCAGGAAAATGGTGAAACAAAATCATATACATTATTAAGTGAACCAAAAGCTGTTAATGTTGGTGGTACTTCTCATACACTTGATATAGAAGTTGAAAATAAAAAACCAATATCTTTACCACTTACAGGTGGAATAGGAACTGTATTATTTGCAGTAGTTGGTGTTGGATTATTAGTTATAGCAAAATCTATTAAAAAAGAAGATGTTAAAGACTAATAAAAATATTAGATTATTAAGAGAATAATTAGTTAAATACTAGTTATTCTCTTTTTTTTGATATATAATCTATATAGGTGTTTTTATATGAGAGTAAAAGTATTAAAAGTTATATTATATATATGTGGTATTTTTTGTATAGTTTATCCTATATATTCTAAATTTTTATCATTTAAAAACCAAACAGAAATTATTTCTAATTATAACAAAGAAATAGAGACCATGGATAAAGAAATACTTGAAGATAAACTTAAAAAATCAGAAGAATTTAATGATGAAAATGCATCTCAAATAAAAGTAGTAGATCCAAATGAAATTAATGTAGACGATGCTTCAAGTTCATATAGTTTTTTAGAATTAGGAGAGATGGTAGGTACTATAAATATACCAAAAATAAATATAAATCTGCCTATTTATGAAGGAATTACATCAACAAATTTAACAAAAGGTGTAGCACATATGGAAGATACATCTCTTCCAAATGGAGATATAAATACGCATTCTATACTTGCTGGTCATACTGGAATATCTCAAGCAGAGATTTTTGATAATTTAAATGAACTAGAGATTGATGATGAGTTTTATATTTCTTTTTATGGTAATATAACTAAGTATAGAGTAATTGAAAAAAGAGTTGTACTTCCAGATGATACAAGTAGTTTAAAAATAGAGGAAAATAGATGTTTAGTAACACTTGTAACATGTACGCCTAAGACAGTAAATACACATAGATTACTAGTAACTGGTGAAAAAATAGAAGAAGAAAAAGAAATTAAAGAAGAGAAAGTAGAAGATAATATCAATTTAGAGATAATAAATGAAAAATCAGATTTTGAGCTTTTTATTGATTTTATTAAAAAGAATAAAAGTATGATGTTATTTGTATTTATTGTAATTATTATTTTAATAATTATATCTATTATTCAAAAAATTACTAAAAGAAAGAAGGAAAACTAAATGAAGAAAAATTTATCTAAAATATTATTTATAATAGGATTTTTAATATTTATTTTTCCTTTTGCTTTAAGATTTATATCATATATTAATCAGACAAGTGTGGTATATAATTATAAATCAAATATAAGTAGTATGCCTATTGAAGAAAAAGAAAAAAAACAAGAAGAGTCGGATAGTTTTAACAAAGATTTGTCAGATACTGATCCAATTGTAAGTATTGAAGATATAGATAACTCGAATGAACCAAGCAGCTTTGATTTTTTAAATACAGGTACAGTAATAGGTACACTAAGTATTCCAAAAATCAATGTTGACTTACCAATATATGAAGGAATAGAAGGAGATAATCTTCAAAAAGGAGTAGCACTTTTAAAAGATACTTCATATCCTACTGCTAAAGAAAATACACATAGTGTTATTGCAGGGCATAGTGGACTTACAAGGGCTAAAATATTAGATGATTTAGATAAAATTATTATAGGAGATAATTTTTTTATAGAGTATTTAGGAAATACTAATTGTTATAAAGTTGTAGATATAAAAGTTGTTCTACCAAATGAGACAGATAGTTTAAAAATTCAAAATAATAAGACTTTAGTAACACTTGTAACATGTACTCCTAAAAATATAAATACTCATAGACTACTTGTAACAGGTGAGTTAACACAAATGCAAGACAAAGTAGAAATATCTACTTTAGATAAAATTAAGTCTTTTATATTAAAAAATATTATTTTCATAATAGCTATACTTTTTGTAATTATTATATTATTTGTATATATAATTAAAAGAATAAAAAGAATTAAAAATGAGAAAAATAATACGGATGGTGATAAAAATGAAAGATAGATATAATAAGCTAATAGATTTTTTTAAAGAAATTTCAAAAATACCAAGAAACTCAAAATGTGAGGAAAAGATTGCAGATTATTTATGTGATTTTGCAAAGAAGAGAAATTTGTGGTACAAAAAAGACAAAAATAATAACGTTATTATAAAAAGAAAAGCATCAATAGGATATGAAAATAAAAATACTATATTATTTCAAGCTCATACGGATATGGTATGTGTGAAGACAAAAGAATCTAAGCATGACTTTTCAAAAGATCCTATAGAAATAATACAAAATGAAAGAATACTAAAAGCAAAAGATACGTCTCTTGGAGCGGATGATGGTATTGGAGTTGCAATTTTAATGTTACTTTTAGATGAAAATGAAATTAAGCTACCAAATATTGAGTGCCTTTTTACAACAGAAGAAGAAATTGGAATGAATGGAGCAAGAAGCTTTAATTACTCAGATATAGAGGCTAAATATTTAATAAATTTAGATGGAGAAGAAGAGAATACTGCAATTGTTGGATGTGCAGGTGGAGTTACTACTGAATACACTAAAGAGGTAAATATATCAGAATGCAAAGATAAAAAAGTATATACATTAGAAATTAATGGACTTTATGGTGGACATTCTGGTGTTGATATTGACAAGGGTAGAATGAATTCAAACTATTTAGCTGCTAATCTTTTAGATGATATAAAAGATATTGAAATAATTTCTTGGAAAGGTGGAACAAAAGATAATGCTATAGCAAATTCTACATCTGTCATTTTTGCTTCATCTAATGATAGTTTTAAGGATTTAATAGATAATAAAGTAGAATCTTTAGATGTAACAGAAGAAGATGCAGGACTTTTAGTTTTAATACATGAAAATAAAAAAAGTGCAAAATTTAATTCAATTTCAAATAAAGATAGTTTGAGCATTATTGAACTTATACTTAATCTTAAGCAAAATGTAATTGAGTGGAGTAAAGATGTTAAAGGGTTAGTAGAAACTTCTGGAAATATTGGTGTTGTAGATGTTTCTGATGGAAAAATAAAAATTATAGAATCTCTTAGATCTAGTGTAGATGAAAAAAGAGATATAATAAAAGAAGAAAATAATTTAGTTGCAAGCGGTCTTGGATTTAATATAAAAGAGAGTGGACAGTATCCAGGTTGGAAATATAATCCAAATTCTATTTTAGAAAAGGTATATATAAACTCATATAAAAATAGTCACAATGGCAAAGAGCCTATAGTTTGTGCGATTCATGCAGGAGTAGAGTGTGGAATGATTTTTGAAAAGTTACCAAATTTAGATATGATATCATTAGGACCAGATGTAAAAGATGTTCACACAGTAAATGAAACATTATATTTAGATTCATGTAAAAGTTTGTTAAATACTCTTTTTGATATGATTATAAATTTAGATTAATAATAAAAACTTGATGAGAATCATCAAGTTTTTTATCTTTATTTTATTATAAAAATATAGTATAATATGTTCATGATTTAAGGAGAATTTTTATGATTATAGAAAAGTTAAAAAGAGAAGATTTACCAAAATATAAAAGTTTAATTGATGAGGCATTTGACGGAAGCGAAAATATAGATAAGTATTTAAAATATGATGAGAATAATAATTCTTATGAAATTATAGTGCTTAAAGAAAGGGAAGAAATTGTTGCAACAGTTACAATGTATAAATTAGAATTATTTACATTTTCTTTTCAGCCTACTATTGAGCTGTTTAATTTAGCAGTAAAAAAAGATTTTAGAAGAAGAAATTTAGGAAAAATTTTAATTGAATATGTTGTAGATTATGCTAGAGATAATGGATATAAGACAATACATTTAACTTGTTTAGAAAGTGAACAAGATGTACATTCTTTTTATGAGAGTGTAGGATTTAAAAAAGCACAAAGTAGAAAATATAATTTATATTTATAGGAGAGTTTATGTATAGATTAACAAACATAAAGATAAGAGGAAATTTTAGTGAGGAAGAAGTAATAAATCTTGCATTAAAAAGATATCATATAAATCAGAATAATGTTAAAAGAGCATATATATATAAAAGATCTATTGATGCAAGAAATAAAGCAGATATATTTTTTAACTATTCTGTTGAAGTAGATCTAATAAAAGAGCAAAAAATAAAAGGAGCAATACTTGTTAAAAAAGAAGAATATCCAAGTATTATAGTAAAAAGAGATAGTAAAGTTAGACCAGTTATAGTTGGTAGTGGGCCAGCAGGTCTATTTGCAGCACTTACTTTAGTAGATAATGGAATTTTGCCAATTATTTTTGAGCAAGGAGCAAAAGTGGAAAAAAGAATAAAAGATGTTGAAGATTTTTCAAATGGCAAAAAACTTAATATAAAGTCTAATATTCAGTTTGGAGAAGGTGGAGCAGGTACTTTTTCTGATGGAAAGCTTACAACTGGAAATTCTTCAATTTATTCTAGAAAAGTATTAGAAGAATTTGTTCGATTTGGAGCACCTAAGGAAATATTATATACTGCAAAGCCTCATATTGGTACAGATAATTTGGTAAATATAGTTAAAAATATAAGAGAATATATAATTTCAAAAGGTGGAAAATTCTTTTTTGATACTAAAGTAACAGATTTTAAAATAGAAAAAAATAAAATTAAAGGTGTATTTTTTGATGAAAAAAATATAGATACTGATGCAGTAATACTTGCAATAGGACATAGTGCAAGGGATACTTTTAAGCAACTCTTAAAAAAACAAGTCAATATTGTCCCTAAAAATTTTGCTGTTGGTGCAAGGATAGAGCATTTGCAAAAAGACATTAATATATCACAATATGGACAAAATATAGATTTTAAATTGCCTCCTGCAGAGTATAAGCTTGTTTATCATTCGAAAAATGGAAGAACATGTTATAGTTTTTGCATGTGTCCTGGTGGACAAGTTATGGCTTCTTCTTCAGAAGAAAATACAGTTGTTACAAATGGTATGAGTAGATATAGTAGAGACGGAGAAAATGCAAATAGTGCTTTACTTGTAAATGTTAATGTTAGTGATATATGTGGCGATGATCCTTTAAAAGGAATGTATTTTCAAGAAAAACTTGAAAAGAAAGCTTTTGACATGGGGGGAAAAAATTATTTTGCACCTGTGCAAAGAGTTAAAGATTATTTTGATAATATTAAAACAGAAAAAATTGGACAGGTTAAACCAACGTATAAACCTGGTTATACATTTGCTAATTTAAATGAGCTTTTTCCAAGTTATATAAATGATACTTTAAAAGAAGCTCTTGTAGAATTTAATAAAAAAATAAAAGGATTTTCTTGTGATGATGCAATACTTACAGCAGTCGAAACCAGAACTTCATCACCAGTTCAAATAATTAGAGATAAAGATAGTTTAATGTCAAATATATATGGACTTTATCCTTGCGGTGAAGGAGCAGGATATGCTGGAGGAATAATGACTGCAGCAGTAGATGGAATAAAGGTAGCAATAAAAGTTTTAGAAAATAAATAAGGCAAAAAGAGGTGATGTGTCATATGGACTTTGGTAAAAGTAAGATAACAAGAATAATAGAAATTGTATTAGTTATTTTGGTTATGTTATGTCTTACTGTGTTATATAGCAAAATACTAGGAATTAATGAGACAAAAACACAAGAGAAAGTAAATGAAGAAAAAAGAAATCTTATTTTTAAAAATATTCAAACTGAGTATGCATATTTAGATAAATATACTATCTATGGTAACCATTTAAATCTTGGTGGATATGTAAAAAACGAATTTATTAATACTAATATAAATAATATATATATTGTATTAAAAGATTTAGATGGCAATGATATTGAATATAGTTTAGAGTATAGCTTAGGTGAAGAAAAAATTAATTTTGAGCTTTCTAAGAATATTAATGAGGGAATTGATTTAGAAAAAATATCAGAAGGAAACTATTACATATTTTTAAAAGTAATTACAAAAAAAGAAGAAAATTATAATAGCTATTATTACACAATTAAAAATATAACAGACTATGGCGAAAATGAATATTATACCATGACGAAAAACAATGTAAATCTAAAGATAAATATAGTTTTTAATAATTTAAAAATAAATGAAAAACAAATAGAGTATATGCAAATTGTCGCTTTAAAGTCACAACTTCCAAATGATGTATATGATATTGTAATTGATCCTGGTCATGGAGGAAGAGATCCTGGTGCTGTATACGAGGATAATTATGAATCGGAATATACACTTAAATATTCATTAGAGCTAAAAAAAAGACTTGAAGCTTTAGGATATAAGGTAATGCTTACAAGAGAGGAAGACGAATATGTAGAGTCATATGATCTTGGTGGAAGGGCTGTACTTCCAAATCAAGTAAAAGCAAAATTATTTCTATCTATTCATTTAAATAGTACAATAGAAAAAAATCCACAAGGTGGAGTGGAGGTATATGCTTCAAATAATGAAAATCTAGATTTTGCAAAGTCTATTGCAGATAATATAGTAAATACAGTAGGTACAACATATTCTCCTAATAATAATTATAAAGTATTAGATGGTGTATATGTAAGAACATATAATGATGAAGAAGTTAAAGAGGCAATAGAATATGCAAAAGATTTAGGATATGAACCATATGATACATTATCTACAAATACACCATATTTATTTATTATTAGAGAAACAGGTGGAATAATGACTAAAGCATATGTTGATGGAAGAAATAAAAATATAGGTAGTAATCCATATTATCTAAGTAATATGACGACAGAAGCCTATCTTTTAGAGCTTGGATTTATTAATTCTAAAAAAGATATTAAACTTTTAAAAGAAAATAGACAAGAATATATAGATGCAATAGTTAATGCGGTAATTAGTCATTATATGTAGTTTTTTCTTATTGCAATATTTTATACCAAATGATATAATTGCATAGGAATTTAGTAGTAAGAGGTGGAATATACATGATAACAAAAGTATTAAAAAGAGATGGAAGAAAGGTAAATTTTAACATAGAAAGAATTGCAAAATCTATATATAAAGCTGCTAATTCAATAGGTGGACAAGACTATTCAAGATCGGAAGAGTTGTCAGAAAAAGTATATGAAAAACTTGAAGAAATTCAGCAAAATAAACAGGTATCATCTCAGGAAATACAAAGAATTGTGGAACAAATATTAAAAGAAGAGGGACATACATCTACATTAAGAGTATATAGAAAATTTAGAGAAGAAAGAGATAGAACAAGAGAGAGAAGTTCAGAAATAATAAGAATATATAAAGGACTTACTTTTGATGATGCAATAAATAATAACGTTAAAAGAGAAAATGCAAATATAAATGCAGATACAGCTATGGGAACAATGCTAAAGTATGGTTCAGAAGGTGCAAAAAATTTTTATCATTTATGTGTATTAAAACCTACACATTCAGAAGCACATAAAAATGGAGATATACATATACATGATTTAGACTTTTTAACTCTTACAACGACTTGTTGTCAAATAGATTTAATAAAACTTTTTAAAGATGGATTTTGTACAGGTGAAGGATTTTTAAGAGAGCCACAGAGTATAGGAAGCTATGCAGCTCTTGCGGCAATAGCAATACAATCAAATCAAAATGATCAGCATGGAGGACAGAGTATACCAAACTTTGAATATGCAATGGCAAAGGGTGTAAGAGTAACATATAAAAAAGAGTATCTAAAGAATTTAATTAAAGCATTAGAGCTTTTAACAGATTTAGAAAATCCACAAAAAGTGGGAGAATATATAGTAAAATCTATTAAATATGATAAAGATATTGTCGCTTCATATAAAGATTCTAATGGATACTTAAATATTGAAAAAAAATATTTAAGTAAGTATGGCATAGATAATAATATAATAGATAAAATTCAAAAATTTACAGTAAAGTATACAGACAAGGAAGTAGAAAATGCAACTTATCAAGCAATGGAAAGCTTTATACATAATCTAAATACAATGCATTCTAGAGCAGGTGCGCAAGTTCCTTTTAGTAGTATAAATTATGGACTTGATACTTCACCTGAAGGAAGACTTGTTATGCAAAAAGTGTTACAAGCAACAGAAGATGGACTAGGAAATGGTGAAACACCAATATTTCCTATACAAATATTTAGAGTAAAAGAAGGTATTAATTATAATCCAGAAGATCCTAATTATGATTTATTTAAGTTAAGTTGTAAAGTATCTGCTAAAAGGTTATTTCCGAATTTTTCGTTTATTGATGCACCGTTTAATTTACAGTATTATAGAAAAGGTGACTATGATACAGAGGTAGCATATATGGGATGCAGAACAAGAGTAATGGGAAATATATATGATAAAACTCGTGAAGTTACTTGTGGAAGAGGAAATTTAAGTTTTACATCAGTTAATTTACCAAGACTTGGAATTGAGGCTCATGGAGATGTAGAAAAATTCTTTGAAATGCTAGATGAGAAAATTGATCTTGTAATTGATCAATTAAAAAGTAGATTTGAAATACAATCAAATAAAAGAGTATATAATTATCCATTTTTAATGGGACAACATGTATGGTTAGATTCGGATAAATTAAAGAACACAGATAAAGTAGGAGAAGTTTTAAAGCATGGTACTCTTACTATGGGATTTATAGGTCTTGCAGAGTGCTTAAAAGCTTTAATAGGAAAACATCATGGTGAAAGTGAAGAAGCAAGAGAATTAGGATTAAAAATTATAGGTCATATGAGAGAAAGAATGAATGAACAGTCTAAGAAAGACAAATTGAATTTTACTTTAATTGCTACACCGGCTGAGGGACTTGCAGGAAGATTTGTAAAAATAGATAAGAAAAAATATGGAGTAATTGAGGGAGTTACTGATAGAGAGTATTATACAAATTCTTTTCATGTACCAGTATATTATAAAATAAGTGCATTTAACAAAATTAAAATTGAAGCACCATATCATGAGCTTACAAATGGAGGACATATAAGCTATGTAGAGCTTGACGGAGATCCAACAAAAAATCTTGAAGCTTTTGAACAAATAATAAGGTGTATGAAAGAGTCAGGAATTGGATATGGTTCAATAAATCATCCAGTAGATAGAGATCCAGTATGTGGATATACAGGTATAATTAAAGAGCTTTGTCCTTGCTGTGGAAGAAGAGAATTTGAAGAAGCAAATCACATTAGTGAGAGAATAAAAAGAATTAAGAAATATAATTAGTAAAAAAAAGCACTAAGTCTATGCTAGATTTAGTGCTTTTGATTCTTTCATATATCTTATATAAGCAACATCAGATAAATTACCATCTAAACAGTAATGTTCTTTCTTTAGTCTTTTTAAAAGATCTTTAAATATTTTTTTACATATTGTTTCCGAACCACTAAAAATAAGTGTGTCATTTAAAAAAAGCTCACAATTTGTAGCTTTGTCAAAAATTGCTATGTAAAGACTACAACTTTTACCTCTTGAAAAAGAACAAGTAATTTGATTATTTAGTTTTTGGATAACTAATTCTAATGTTTTGATATAATTTGAATTTTCACTTTTCATAATTATCACCATAATAGATATAATCAATCTATCCTCTCTTTTAAATTTACATTTTGTATTATATCACAAAAGCTATTAAAAATCAAATAAAACTAAATGTTTAGAATACATAATTTAAAGCACAAGGTGGTAAACTAGTAATAAAATAAATAAACTAATTGATTTAATAAATAAAAGTTGATATAATTTAGATATGTTAAAGGAGGAGAATATATGGTAATTAATACAAAAGGTGAAGCAATTTCACAAGAAGAAATAGATGAGTATGTAAATTATGTTAGAGAAAAAAATCCTGGTAAAGAAATAGCTGAGCTAAACTTAAATGTAAATGGAGATTATGTAGACTTAAATTATACATTATTAAATGATGTTCCTTTTGAAAGAATTAGAAGAATAACTGGATACCTTGTTGGAACTTTAGACAGATTTAATGATGGCAAAAGAGCAGAAGAAAAAGATAGAGTAAAACATGATGTATTATTATAATAAAAATAAACTAAAAATTGCAGGTCTTGTAGAAGAGTCAATTGTAGATGGCCCAGGAATTAGATTTGTAGTATTTACACAAGGTTGTCCACATGATTGTAAAGGATGTCACAATCCACAAACACATGATTTTAACTTAGGAGAATATATTAATATAGATGATTTAGCAAAAAGAATAAATTCAAATCCTTTACTTAAAGGTGTTACATTAAGTGGTGGAGAACCTTTTATGCAATGTGAAGCTTTAGTTGAATTAATATCTAAATTAAATAATAATTTAGATATTATAACTTATTCAGGTTTTACTTTTGAGGAAATTGTAAAAAAAGCAAATAATGAAAATAGATTTATGGATTTATTAAATTATACTGATATATTAATTGATGGTAGGTTTGAAGAAGAAAAAAAAGATGAAAATTTAGCTTTTAGAGGAAGTTCAAATCAAAGAGCAATTAATGTAAAGTTAAGTCTAAAAAATAAAAAAATAATAGAATATGAATTTTAAATAAAATTAGAATAATAATAATATAGGAGGAAAAATGAACGAGAATAAATTTGACTTTAAATTCTTAAATAAAGTCATGTATATAGGTGCTTTTATACTAATTTGTTTTGCACTTAAATCCTTTGGACTTTTAGATAAGGCAATCGAGCTATTAGTTGCACTTACCCCTTTTTATATAGGAGTAGTAATTTGCTGGATTTCAAAGCCACTTGCTAATAGATTAAGGAAGATGGGACTTAGTAAAGGTCTTTCTGCAACTATTTCCTTAATTATAATATTTGCAATAATTATTTTAGCACTTGCATATATTATACCAGTTCTTGTAACAGAACTTACACAATTTATTAAAGAGGTACCATCGCTTTATGCTAGTGCTGCAAGTAAAATAAACGTATTTTTATTTGAAAAGTTTAGTTTAGAGTATAAGATACCATCTAGTCTTGGAGAAATAAACTTTTTATCTAGTGGAGTTGTTGAAAATATTTTAAATTATTCTATCGATACAGCTCAAAAAGCAGGAAGCTTTTTAATTAGTGTAATAACAGCTATTATGATATCTTTCTTTATGGTAAAAGACATGGATAGAACAAAAAATAGCTTTATTGTACTTGCATCAAAAAATGGTAAAAATTCTAATAGATATAAAATGCTTGTTGAGATGGATGAGATTTTAAATTCATATATTAGAGGCCTTTTAATTGATAGTATTATTGTTGGTATAATGACTACAATACTATGTTTAGTGTTGCAACTTAAATATGCAGTTATATTTGGAATACTAATTACAATGTTAAATTTAATTCCATATATAGGTGCTGCAATTTCATATTGTATTACATCTTTATATGCTTTTACTGTTGGAGGACCGGTATTAGCAATAATAACATTTGTAGCCTCATTTATAATACAAATGATAGATGCAAATATACTACAGCCTAATATAATAGGAAAATCTGTAAAGCTTCATCCAGTTGTAGTAATATGTGGTATGCTTGTATTTGAAAGACTTTTTGGAATAATTGGAATGGTTATTGCAATGCCAGTTTTAGCACTTGTTAAAATATTTATTAAATATAAATTTGATATTAATTTTGATACAGATGAAGATAATAAAAAGAGAATAAAATCTCTAAAATTGAAGAAAAATACAAAAAAAGTAGAGGAATAATTTTTAATTATTCCTCTTTTCTATTAGTATTTCATGTAGTTTTTGCATAAAAAATTGTGACTTAGAAGTGTCAACTATAATATTTATTGCAAGCTCACTAAGAGATATCATATATATTTGAATGTTTTCATCACTTGCTATTTTAAATATTTTAGATATTGCTTCTTTATTACTAAGCATCATTGGACCAACAATACAAATTTTAGATACATCATCTTTTTTAGTTATAAAATGTATGTCAAAATCTTCTTTTACTTCATTTTGTACTAAGCTTCCTTTAGAATCGTTAAAAGTGCATTTAGAATTTATTTCTAAATTGTATTCTTTTGCCATATTTACTGATCTATTATGTAATACTTTTGCACCAGCAGAAGATGCTTCTAACATTTCATCATATGATATATTATCTAGAAGTTTTGAATTTGGTATTATTTTTGGATCTGCTGAAAAAATACCATCAATATCGCTAAATATTTCACATTTTTTTGAACCTAGAGCACATGCTATTGCAACAGCACTTAAGTCCGAGCCTCCACGTCCTAAGGTTGTTATATTTCCAAATTTATCTATTCCTTGAAAACCTGTTACAATTACAATTCTACTTTCTTGGATATATGACAATATGTTTTCAGTTAATATATCTAATATTTTAGCATTTCCAAAGTTCGAGTCAGTTATAATTCCAGCTTGTGATCCTGTTAAGCATACACTACTGTATCCTTTAGAATTAAGCATTATTGATAGGAGTGAAGCAGTTTGCATTTCGCCAGTTGAGAGCAAAAAGTCTAAGTCTTTTTTTGAAATACTTGTTTCATTACAGGCGTATTCTTTAGCTTTAGATATCAAATTATTTGTTGTTTTTCCTTGTGCAGATACAATTACAACAATATCATTTCCATTATCTTTTTCCTCTATTATTTTTTCGCATACAAGTTCTAATTTATCTTTATCAGCTACAGAACTTCCACCGTATTTTTGTACAATTATACTCATATTTTCACCACCATACTGTATTTTATGCCTAAAAACACAAATTGTTATTTTTATCATGTAAAATTACTAAAGATTAAAATAATACTTGACATAAAAAAGCAAAAATGCTATAATTTAAGCGCAGGTAAATTTTTTAAATGCAATCATCTAATGATTTGCATGCACGAAAGAATAAGAAGGGAGGCTTTTATGTAAAAGCGTTTAAAAAGTGTTTCTGCATAAAAAATTTTAAATTAAAAAGGAGGAAAAAGTAATGGGACCAAAACCTTACAAATTCATTTCACGATTGATTGTGGGTATCGCGTTAATCGTACTAGCGGGTGTGATTTTATGGAATTTGTTTAATACAATTATAATTCCAAGTCTACCTGTAAAAAACGGAGCGGACTATGTCCAAGATATCAGTGGATCAATGTCAGATCCAGACAAAACATATGCAAGAAACGCAATTGAAGAAGCATCTAAGGAAACAAAGATTGCTATTGTTTTAGACTATCAACTTACATCATTTGATATTACAGACAGCTATATTGATAAGACAGTTGGAACTATTGTAAATAATGTCTACAGAAACCAGCCATACGTTGTTTATACGTATTTTGCAGATAAGGACGTTTTATACATTTCAACAAATATCAACGATACTGCAAAAGATGTTGTAAGCAAGGAAAAACAGCAAATAGAAACAGATGCTAAGGTAGTAAAAGAGATTTTGTACTATCAACAGAATTTAACCAGACAACATGGATTAAAGAATTGGAACTTCAACCTTAATAACGAGTATTTAAGAAATGCTTGTATTGGTGGTGTTGGTTCAATCATCTTACTTATCCTTGGAATCGGTGTGCTACCTACTTTAGAGGAAGGACTTAGAAATCCTTTTAGAAGGAAAAAAGCAAAGTCTAACCATTCATCATAGATAATAATATGAACATCGTTAAAATTTTTTTAACGATGTTTTTTTATTGAAAAAAGTTTTATTATAGGATAATATAAGAATATATGAGAAAAATAAAAATAAAAGAGGTATGATTATGAGAAAAACTAAATATTTTTTGTTTATTATTTTAGTATTTGCCTTTTTATTTATATTTAATAAGGTAAATGCTATTGAAGAATTACCAGATAATGGTGCAAAAATTTCATCTTCACAAATAATACAAACAAAAACAGGAACAGGACCATTTGATGTAAATAATGATCCTGGAAACGATTCAAGCGAAAATAATAATATAGTACGTTCATTTGATCAAGTAACATGGACCATTGAAAATACAATGGTTTTAAATAATTCGGAAGCTACAGGATATACAGGAGGAAAAATATATTTTCAGGCAACTTTACCTAGTGAAATTTCAACCGATGAAATAAAATGGGACACAGAATCAATGGGATGGATAGAAGATGTTAATATATCATCTAATGGTAAAGTTTTAACTGGATATTATCAGATGAGTAGTGAGAATATTACAATACCAGGAAAACAAACGTTAGTATTTATAGTAAAGGTATTAGGAGCTAGAAATGGAAGTGTTATAAAGCCAGATATTAAAGTTTGGCTAAATGGAAATAGTGATGAGGAAAAAGTAACGACTTCTGAAATTGAAAACGTATATATTAGTTCTGCACCTAGTTATAATGTAAAATTAAGCAGAAATTCATACTGCTCAAAAAGACTAACTGTAGATTATGATTCACAAGAAGTAACAGGTAGAATATATGGATATTCTTTTATAGTACAATTATATAATGATAAGGAAAAGGGATTAAAAGGAATAGAGTTTCCAAAGGGAGATATTACTTTTGATTTAGATTTAAAATTTGAACGTTCAAATGTAAATGGAACAGGTCTTGAAGATATTACAAATAATTGTACGCCTTTACTTTGGAATTATAAAGTAAATAATAGTGGAGGAAAAGGTGTTATAGAAAATAGAGCTATGTCTTGGACTAATGCAGATGAAGGATATAATTTAAGAGGAGCACCATATGGAGTATTAAAAAGTGATAGAAATAATAGTATATATAATTCAGGAAATGTTATAATGCAACAAAATGGAAGTAAAATAACTGTAACATTAAAAGATTATAAATTTGATGGTATTTTTCCTCAATATAATGGTGAATACTCTAAAAATACTATTATTTATACAGATAATATAGGATGTTTTAGTTCTTGGTATTTTCAAATTTTAGTACCAGATAATGAGTATTCAATACAAGAAAATAGTAATTATTATTTAACTGTAAGTGATAGTAATATGAAAGCAAAATCACTCACAGATCAAAGCATGTCTAATCAAAAAGTTACCACAGATGATAAATTACAAGTTAATCATGTTCGTTTTTCTCCAGGAAAGTATGACCATTTTATAGATATTCAAGCTGTTGATGGAAATCCAATAATTGGATTAACTAATAGAGGAAGAGGAGGAGATACTGTATTAACTAACGGAAATAAGTTTAATGCTTGTTTAACCTTTTCAATTAATAATGGTGCGGATGAAGAAGCTTATATTTATAGTGCTAATGAAATTTTTAAATTTGATGGTTTAGGACTTGAGCCTTCTTCTGATCATATAGTGTATTCTTCTAGTTCGACATTAAAATTTAATGCATATTATTTAACTAAAAAAGATGGAACTAATTGGTCTTCTCAAGAGGAAATGAATAGTATGTGTAATATTGAAGAATTTAATATATATAAAAATAAATCAGATATACCAGAAGGATATATTTGTGTTGGACTTTTCTTTGAATCAAAAGAGGGAGGAAATGCAAAGCCTTTGTGGAGCACTATATATGTAGAAATGAAAGTAAAAAATAGCGCAATAATTAATCAAACGTATGGAATGACTCTTGCAAGTAAATGGTGGGCAAAAGAGAATCAATTAGATAGAGATATTTATACAATAGAAAATAAAGATATTAGTATAGATGATTATCCAACTCCTACGTGGACAAAAGAAAATAAGCCATATATAAAAACAGAGTATGATGAAGATGGAAGTATAATTTCTGGTACTCATAACGGTAGCTATCAATATGGAAATACAATTTATGTTGTAGGAGCAAATCAAACAGTTCAAGTAACTACTATTGATGATGCTGGAAATGAAAAATTAAACTATGATTTTGGAAAAAATGAATATGACATTAATTTTAAAATTGAACCTATATTATCATCTGAAAGCGATAATATAAAAATGGATGGAATAACTGTAACAATAACAGACACATTACCTAAAGGACTTACATATATATCAGGAAGTTCAAATTATAATGAACCACAAATTATTAGAAATGATGATGGCACTACTACTTTGATATGGAACATATATGATTGTGTTGTAGAAGAAAAAATAGAACCTATAACATTTTTAGCACATATAGATGAAGAAACAGCTAATGGAACACAATTTACAAATAAGGCGATAATATCTGCAGATAAAATTGGAAATGGTAAAGAGATATTTAGAACTGATTCTACTACAATTCAAATAATAAATTTATCATCACATAGATTATATAAAATAGTAGAGACACCAGTAATAGAGAAAAATGGAGAGATACATTATACGATTTCATATAAGAATAATACAGATGGAACAATACCGGATTTTCAAATGTTAGATATATTACCATATAATGGAGATGGAAGAGGAACAGAGTATACAGGAAGTTATACACTAGATAGATTAGTAGTAACACAGATAAATGGAGATGGAGAAGAAATATCAAATGAAAATTTAAAGATATTATATACAGAAGATGAAAGTGTAAGAGGAAGTATTTCTTCAAAAGATGAGAATTTAGGAGAAGGGTGGAAAGAAGCCAAAGCAGAGACAATAAAACAAAGTGTAGCAGCGTATGTAGTAAAAGGAGAAATAGGAGCGCAATCAAGTGTAACAGTAGATATATATATAAAGACAGAAAATAATAAAGGACTAGATAAATATGTAAATAGTGCAACAGCACAAGTATATAAAGATACAGAAGAAATGATAACAAGTAATGCAATAAGTCAGGTAGTAGAAAGAAAGATAGAAGGAGTAGCATGGGAAGATAAAAATTCAAATGGAGTAATAGATGAGGGAGAAGAATTACTAAAGAATGTAGAAGTAACATTAACAAATGATCAAGGAGAACAAGTAACAGACGTAAATGGAAATAAAGTAAGTTCAGTAAGAACAAATGAAGAAGGGTATTACAAATTTGAAAATTTACCAAGAGGGAATTATTATATAAGAGTATCAATACCAAGTAGTAAATATGAATTAACAGAAAAAGAAGTAGGAACAAATAATGAAATAAATAGTAAATTTGATGTAGAAGAAAGAGAAACAGATGAAATAACAAAGTTAAACACAATAGACTTACCAGAGCTAACAGTATCAAATGTAAATGCAGGATTTGTAAAGAAAGAAACAAAAGTAGTAGTAAATTATAAAGAAATAGGTACAAATAACAAGTTATATGATGAAGTAACAATAAACGGAAGAATAGATGATGAATATACTACAGAAAATAAATTAGATGAGATAAATGAAAATAATGGAAATAAATATGAATATGTAAGAGTAGAAGGGACTACAACAGGAACAATGACAGAAGATACAATATATGTAACATATTGGTATCAGAAAAAAGCAACAAAAGTAAAAGTATTACATGTCTTAGAAGGAACAGATGTAAGTAATCCAGAAAATGTAACAGACGTACTATATCCAACAGAAGAGATAACTGGAAGAGTAGACGATAATTATACAACACAAAATAGACTACAAGAGATAAATGAAAATTCACAAATAGAATATGAGTTAGTAACAGATAATGTATTAAATAAGACAGGACAAATGACAGTAGATACAATATATGTAGTATATGAATATAGAACAATACCAGCAACAATAAAAATAGAGCATAAAGATATAGATACAGATGAAGAATTAATGGAAACAGTAACAGAAGATGGAATGGTAGGAGAAGAATATACAACAACAAATAAATTGGATGAAATAAATACTAAATATGAAAATAAATATGAGCTAGTAAGTGAACCAGAAAATAAAGATGGCAAGTATAAAAGGGAAGAACAAACAATAACATATTATTACCAAAAGAAAATAGGAGAAGTAGAAGTAAATTATTTAGAAGTAGGAACAGAAAAGGTACTAGCAAGTCAAGAAATATTAAAAGACAAAGTAGATAAAGAATATATAACAGAAAATAAGTTAGATGAAATAAATGCAAACAATGATAATAAATACGAGTTTGTAAAAACAACAGGAGATCCAACAGAAGGAATATATAAACTAGAAAAACAAGTAATAAATTATTATTATCAAAAGAAAGCAACAAAAGTAAAAGTTCTACATGTCTTAGAGGGAACAGATGTAAGTAGTCCAGAGAATGTAACAGATGTACTATATCCAACAGAAGAGATAACAGGAAGAGTAGACGATAATTATACAACACAAAATAGACTAGAAGAAATAAATGAAAATTCAAAAGTACAATATGATTTAGTAACAGATGAAGTAGAAGGAAAAACTGGACAAATGACAATAGATACAATATATGTAGTATATGAGTATAGAAAAGCACCAGCAACAATAAAAATAGAGCATAAAGATATAGATACGAATGAAGAATTAATGGAAACAGTAACAGAAGATGGAATAGTAGGAGAAGAATATACAACAACAAATAAATTGGATGAAATAAATGCTATATATGAAAATAAATATGAGCTAGTAAGTGAACCAGAAAATAAAGAAGGAGAATATAAAAGGGAAGAACAGATAATAACATATTACTATAGAAAAAAACCAGCAAATGTAATTGTAAAATATGTAGATGTAGATACAGAAGAAGAGTTAATAGAAGGAGAAGAGATAGTAGGTAGAGTAGATGATGAATATAAAACAATAGATAAAATAAAAGAGATAAATGAAAATAGGGAAAATAAATATGTACTAGTAAAGACAACAGAAAATACAGAAGGAAAAATGGGATTAGAAACAATAGAAGTAATATATTATTATAAAAAAGTAGAAGCACAAGTAATAGTAATACATAAAGATGAAGAAACAGGAGAAGAGATAGCAGACAGAGACTACATAGGAGGATATGTAGGAGATGGATATACAACAAGTGAAAAAGAAATAGATGGATATGAAATAGTAATAGAAAAGATTCCATTAAATAAAGAAGGAGAAATGGAAGAAGAAATAATAGAAGTAATATACTATTATAAAAAGATACCGAAAGTAGAAAATATAGATACAGGAGATATAGCAGTATATGCAGTAGCAAGTGTGTCAGTAGTATGTATAGCAGGAATAGTATGTGTTGTATTAAAAAGTAAAAAGAAATAAAATAAAGAAACATCTTAAATTAATTTTTTAAGATGTTTTTTTTATTTTTAGAAAGCTTTATGTGTATTGAATTATTAACATTATATGATATAATTAATATGAATTAATATATAATGGAGGAAGAATATGTTTTTAGATAAACTAAAGGAAAATTTAAAAAAGACAAAAGATGCTTTAAATGTTAAGATGAGCAATATTTTTGCAGATAAAAAAGATATAGAAGAAATAATAGATGAGATAGAAGAAACATTAATTTTGTCTGATGTTGGATATGAAACTAGTACAAAAATTTGTACAAAACTTAGAGAAGATTTAAAAAAACAAGTAGAAAAAGATGAAAATGCAATAAAGACATTGTTAAGAAAAGAAATGACAGATATTCTATTATCTGATGAAATAAATAAAATAGATAGTATAGAACTAAAAGAAAAGCAAGTAATTCTTGTTGTTGGAGTAAATGGTGTTGGAAAAACAACTTCAATAGGGAAGCTTACAAAGCTATATACTAAAGCAGGTAAAAAGGTGTTACTTGCAGCTGCAGATACTTTTAGAGCTGGCGCTATAGAGCAATTAGAAGTGTGGGCAAACAGAAATAACGTAGATATATGTACTGGAAAAGAAATGCAAGATCCATCATCTGTTATATTTGATGCAACTAAAAAGTTTAGTCAAGGAGATTATGATGTGTTAATTTGTGATACTGCAGGAAGACTTCATAATAAGAAAAATTTAATGGATGAGCTTGAAAAAATGAAGAAAATAATAGATAAGAATATTTCTGAAGATGTTCATAAAGAAACAATAATGGTTCTTGATGCAACTACTGGTCAAAATGGTGCAATTCAAGCAAAGTTATTTTTAGAAAAAACAGATGTAAATGGTATTTTCCTTACAAAACTGGATTCTACATCAAAAGGAGGAGTAGTATTTAGTATAGTAGATGAATTAAAAATACCAGTAAAATATATTGGTGTTGGTGAGAAAATAGATGACATAGAAAAATTTGATGCAAAATCTTTTGTTGAAGCAATAATTTAGGAGGTAGTTATGAGTATATATAGTGAGCTTGAAAATATATTAGATAAGTCAAATATTAAATATAATGAACCCATGAAAAATCATACAACAACAAAGGTTGGAGGACCTTGTGATTGTTTAGTAGAGCCAACAAGTATTGAAGAAATACAAAATATTTTAAATTTTGTAAGAGAAAATAAAATAAAATATTATGTTATTGGAAATGGTAGTAATTTACTTGTAAAAGATGAAGGCATAAAAGCTTTAATAATTAAGATTACAAATAAATTTTCAAAAGTTCAGGTAAATGGAAATTATATAAAAGTAGAAGCTGGATGTTCTGTTCCAAAATTATCACAAATAGCAAAGCAGAATTCACTTTCTGGTCTAGAATTTGCTTGTGGAATTCCAGGAAGCATAGGTGGTGGAATTAGAATGAATGCTGGTGCATATGGTGGAGAAATGGTAAATGTAGTAGACAAAATAGGGTATTTGGACGAAAATGCAAATCTGGTTGAAATATCTGGAGAAGATGCAAATTTTTCTTATCGTCATAGTATGTTTGTTGAGCATCCAGAATATGTAGTTGTTTATGCTATATTTAAACTGGAAAAGGGAGATATTGAAGAGATTAGTTTAAAAATGGAATCAAATATGAATTCAAGAAAAGAAAAACAGCCTATAGAGTATCCTAATTTTGGAAGTGTATTTAAAAGACCAGAAGGATACTTTGTTGGAAAGCTTGTAGATGACTGTGGTCTTAAAGGGTATAGTATTGGTGGAGCACAAGTATCTACAAAACATTCAGGATTTATTATTAATACAGGAAATGCTACATGTAAAGATGTTTTAGATTTAATTAGTTATATAAAGGGTAGAGTATTTGAAAAATTTGGAGTAAAATTAGAAGAAGAGGTTGTTATTTTAGGAGGAAATTAAAATGAGAGATTTAATAGAATGGTTAAAGCCAGGTTCAAGAGTAAAAAGATATATTTTTGCACTACTTGTGTCAGTACTTTTGCTTATACTTTGTGGAGTTAGTTTAGGTAAAATAAGTGATCTTACGCCTACAATGCTTATTGCATATGTTTTACTTATCACTCTATCTATATTTGGTATAATTTTTTCGTTTATACTTGCTCAAAGAAATATACTAATAGTATCACTTAAAAATATATCTAGAAGAAATAAAAATGTACGTATAAGACAGTTATTATATGGAGATCCAAGACTTAAAAAAGGACCAAGAGTAGTTGTAATAGGTGGAGGATCAGGTCTTCCAAACTTATTAAAGGGTCTTAAGGAATATACTTCAAATATAACAGCTGTTGTTAATGTTTCAGCAGATGATTATACGCTAACATCTGCAATGTCAAAAGAAGAGAGAGTAACACCAGGAGATATAAGAAAATGTGTGTCTGCACTTTCTACATTTGAGTCAGACTTTTCAAAGCTTTTAACATATAAGACAGAAAATGGTCAAGGAACTTCAATTGGAAATTTAGTTATAAATGCTTTAACAGATATAACTGGAAGCTTTCCAAAAGCAATAGACAAGCTATCAGATATTTTTCAAGTTCAAGGAGATATATACCCAGTGACAACAGATGATTTAATACTATGTGCAGGACTAGAAAATGGAGAAGTTGTTGTAGGTAAAGAGAATATAAGTGAAAGAGTAAGAGAGACAAGAACTGCAATAAAGCAGATATTCCTAAAAGATGGTAGTTTAAAAGTTGTACCAGAAGTTATTGATGCAATTAAAAAGGCAAATATAATTGTGCTTGGACCTGGTTCATTATATACATCAATATGTTCTAATTTACTTTTTGATGAAGTATCTAAAGCTATTGTAAAGTCTAAAGCTAAAAAAGTATATGTTGCAAATATTATGAACCAACCAGGACAGACAGAAGGATATACACTTGCAAGATATATAAATGAAATTGAAAGATATTTAGGAAAACATGTTTTAGATTATGCAATTGTAAATAATGGTGAGATTACACCAGAAATGATTAAAGATTTTAATCAAGAAGATTCTACTGCAGTAAAAATTGACTTGGAAAATATTCAAAATAGAGCAATATGTGTAATAGAAGAAGATTTTGTTTTAACTGCTAAGAATGCATTAATACATGATGCAGATAGACTTGCAGAAATAATAATGACATTATCTTTAACAAAATCTATAGGTGATTTAAATATTGTTTCTATGAAAAGAAAACATATGAAAAAAGAGCAAATGTTAACAAATAAAAGAGTAATAAAAACAAAAATACAAGAACTAAAAAGAAAAAGAGCTCAAAAGAAAGCAGAAAAGATAAAAGGAGAGAATCCAAAAAAGAAAGATAAAAAAGAAAAGAAAATTAAAACAAGTGAGAAGTCTCAAGCTACAATTAACAAGATAAAAGAGGAGATTTCAAAGGAGTAATAGTTAATGTTTAAGTACAAAAGAGAAATTAATAATTATGATAAGGCAAGGCAACTAGAATATTCAATCTCAGATAATTCAAAGGTTTGTTTTTGTACAACAGGTACGCTACAAACACGAAAACCATATCATGGTATGTATATAAAAGACTCAAAAGTTTTAATGGAAAATATAGTTGAGACTTTTACAGTAGATAATAGTACATATAAAATTGTTGAGATTGATACAAAATCAAAAGAACTTTTAACAAGAGATTATTTAACAAATATTGATTTAGAAAAAAACTTATTTGAGTATAATTTTTCAGATATAAGCTTTTCTAAGAGATTTGCTTTTGATGAAAAAGAGGGAATTTTGTGTATAGAATATACAATAAAAAATAATACAAGAAGTAATATTAAATTTAAAGCAATTCCATTAATTACATATAGAGATTTTTTTAATATGAAAAATACAAGTATGCTAAAGTTTAATCAAAGGGATACAGAAGATGGAACATTTATTGCTTTGAGTGTTTTAAATCAAGAAAATTTAGTGTTAAAATCAGATAAAATGTGTTGGACTAACGACAATAATGCTTTAAGAGATGTAAAACATGAGATGATTACAGAAGATATAAAAAAAGAAGTATATTATGAGGACTTAATAATTTGTGGTGAGTTTTCATCAGATATAAAGGGACTTTCAGAAACAAAACTATATGTATATGTTTCATATAAAGACTTTAGTCTTGAGGATATAAATCCAATTTTAATACTAAATAATGTTGAAAATAGAAATAAAAATATTACTTTTGATTTAGACGAGAATTTTGTAGAACTTATGGATATGTCAAAGTCAATTTTAAATACTCACTTTGATGGACTTATGATATCATCGCTTCCATATAAAAAACAGTATAACGATGAGTATATAAGTAAAATACAAGAGTTGACACCAAAACAGATTGATGAAGATATAGAAGAAATTATAAATATAACAAGATCTATTGAGGGACAATTTTTGTATTATAAAAAGATTAAAGAGGCAAAAAGAACCGTACTTACGGTATATAAGATTATTAAAGAAATGTCTAAAATAGATCTTTCAGAAAAGCAAATAGAAAGACTTAATGTATTAAAATTATGGTACATAGAGTCAGTAAATAGAGTATTACAAAAAGAAGGTAGAATTGAGCTATATATGGATTCTATAAAAGAAATTTTATATTATTTTATAGAGCCAGAAAATAGAGCAACATGTTTTAAAACGATTGAAATAGCAGCTTTAATGCTAAATGCTATAAAAGTTTATCTAAACATATTGACTTGGATAGGTGATTCAGATAAGCAAATGGAAATACAAGAAAAATATTTTTCAGATTTAATAAGGCGTGATTTTTGGATTAGTGAAAAAAATATTATGAAAAGAGATTTAAGAGATGAAGAACATTTTGCAAATGTAGAGATGCTTTATACTTTAAGTTTATCTTTTCCATGTGTAAATGATGAAATACCAAATAAATTACTAGATACTGTATTTAAAGAACTATATACTCCTTATGGATTAAGAACTGTATCAAAATATTGTCCAGAGTACAATGGACTAATTTATCCTAAATATATGTCTCATTTTATAAAAGCAAATTTAAGACTTACTGGTATAACTAGAGCGTCTCAAAAGATAGCATTTAATTTGGTTAAGGAACTTTTACAAGATGTAGGAAAATATATAAATGGTGGAACTAAAAAAATATATAGCGATAAAGGTATTTCTATAGATTCAATGAGCTATGATGTTCTTACAAATGCAGAAATGGTAAGATTATATCATATGTTTATGTAGTATGGGAAGAAAATTATGGTTAAAATAATATATTATTTAATTCCTTATGTTATAGCTTTATTTACTGTGATAATTTTTGGATATTTAAAAAATATAATAATATGTCTCAAGATAAAAAAGAGATAATGGATAAATCCAAAAATAAGGTAAAAAAAGTATCAATTGTATTTAATTTCATTATTTTTATAGTCATGTTTATATCACTTGTATTTTTAATTGAAGCTATTGTTGATGCATATGAAGAGACAAATAATATAAGAAACTTTACATTAAATTCCGTATTGGCAATACAAGTTGATGAAAATGGTAATCTTGTAACAAGTTTACCTACAATGGGCAGTGATACGCCGTTATATTCTACAGCATCAATTACTTTACTTTTAACAATTGGTATTATTATTATAAAAAATATTGTTACAAACATATTAATGCTTAATAATTTAGATGAAAAGCAAGAAAAAAATGTAAAAGAACATAATAAAGGAAATGTAGCATATTTAATTATACTGTTTATAGTAATTTTTATATTAACTAGATTTATAATGCTTGCATTTATGAGAATAGGTTAAAAATAAGTTATATGTGTTTTTATATAAGGGGGAGAGAATATGGATTTAATATTATTGTTATTTGTTTGTCCTATAGTATCAGTTGTTGTAATTATTATAACAATTGTTAATCATGTCTTATTAAAAAAAGAAAATAAAGATATAATTGAAAAAGCAAAAAAATTAGATTTTGTAAAACGTATAAATAAATACGTTAAAATATTATTGATAATATTTTTAGTATTTTTATTACTTATAGTTGCCTATATTACAATAAATGAATATTATTCTAGATATACTAGTAGTTTAAATGAAAATGATATATTAGTTAATGATGTACTTATGGTACCATATATTAATGATAATAGTTATATATACAAAAGGCTAATTACAGCAGTTCAATTCTTTATATTAATATATGTACCTACTAGAGTAGTTGAAAATATAATATTGATTAGAAAGTTATCTAGTAATAAAAATTTAAATGAGAATGAAAAAGGTATTATAAAAAAGTATTATATATATAAAATGATAATTAATATTTGTTTGGGATTTATTATTTTTGGTGCTGTATCTATGATTAGGTTTATTTTATCATGGGCTGGTTGATAAAAGTTTAGAAAATATATTCTTATAAAAGAAAGGAGTGTATGATATATATTTTTTGTATATATCATAAACGTATTATGGTAATACTTGGTATTGACCCAGGATTTGGAAGAATAGGTTATGGAATAATAAATTTTAGTAATAATCAATATAAAATAGTGGAATATGGATGTATTACTACACCCGAAAATAGTTATTTTCCTAAAAGACTTAATAAAATCGAACAGGATTTAGAGACAATTATTGCAAGATATCAAGATATTGATGCAGCCTCTATTGAAGATCTATATTTTAATACTAATACTACTACAGCTATTAAAGTTGCTCAAGCAAGAGGTGTTATATTAAATACACTTACTAAGCATGATATAGATATATATGAGTATACTCCTATACAAGCAAAACAGGCAATTGCTGGATATGGAAGAGCAAGTAAACATCAAGTTATGGAAATGCTAAAAAAGTATCTAAAAATGGAGAATATGCCAAAACTTGATGATACAGCGGATGCCTTAGCTTTAGCAATATGTCATGTACAGTATAATAGATATACAGAATTTACCGGTACAGATAAAAGCAAAAAAGGACATATGACTAAGCTTCAAGAAGTATATGAGCAAGCAGCAAAAGAGGATAAAGAAAATCAAAAAAGAAGAAATGAGATGATAAAAAAAGCACTCGAAAAAGAGAATACTAAAAGAATAACAAAAATAAACTAATTTGCATAAAATACACTAACTAGAAATAGGAGGTGTATTTTTTTGCAAATAGGACTTACATTAAGCGGTGGAGGGGTTAAAGGAGCTGCTCATATAGGAGCACTAATGGCTTTAGAAGAAGAAAATATAAAAATATCAGCAATTTCTGGAACTAGTAGTGGAAGTATAGTTGCAGCATTATATTCTTGTGGATATACACCTAGAGAAATATATTATATTTTTAAAAAGTATTGTAATTGTATTACAGATTATAACCACATGATACCTTTTAAAATGCTTGGAACTATATTTACAGGTAAGATTAGTTTAAAGTCATTAGCTAAAGGAAAAAATATTGAATACATAGTAAATTATTTTACATCTAAAAAGGGAATTATAGATATTACAGATTGTTTAATACCTATTGCTATACCTGCTGTAGATATAGTTGATGGAGAGGTAGTATATTATTTATCTAAAAGAATAGATGTGCCAAATAGAGAGAATACAACATATTATGAAGATAATCCAGAATACATATTAGGTGGTAAACTATGCAATATAATTAGGGCAAGTACTGCTTTTCCAGGAGTTTTTGAGCCAAAAAGAATGGGAAGACATCTTCTTGTTGATGGAGGACTTAAAGTAAATAGTCCTGTTAGTATTGTTAAAAAATTAAGTAGTTGTTTAGATAAATTGATGGTTATATATTTTGAAAAAGTAGATAATAATAGAATACCTCAAAACATTGTAGAAACAAGTGTAAAAGCATTAGATATAATGTCACATGGAATAAATAGTGATGAGATAAATAATGCAGATTATAAAATAGATATTGAAAGTAGTAATGTATCTCTATTAGATATGTCAAAAATAGATTATATGGCTAATTTAGGTTATAAAATGACAAAAAAATATATAAAAGAAAATATAAAATAAAATTATAAGTCACTTTAGTAGTGACTTATTTTTGACAAAAAAGCAAATTGTTTGCGTTTTTTATTAAAAAAGTCTTGCCAAAAACTTAAAAACAATATATAATTACAACTACATATTTATAAAAGGAGGATAGAAATGAGTAAAATATTAACAGACATTTCAAGAACTTTTAGCGAATTTTTGTTGCTACCAAATTTAACAACAGAAAAATGTGTTCCTGAAAATGTATCATTAAAAACACCAATAGTAAAATTTAAGAAAGATGAAGAGCCAAAGATATGTGCTAACATTCCTATGGTTTCCGCAATCATGCAATCTGTTTCTGGAGAAGAAATGGGAATTGCACTTGCAAGGGAAGGAGGAATTGCGTTTATCTTTGGCTCTCAATCTATTGAATCACAAGCAAAAATGGTAGAGAATGTAAAAAAGAGTAAAGCAGGATTTGTAATAAGTGATTCAAATGTTACACCAGATGCAACATTAAGAGATGTAGTTGAGCTAGTTGAAAAAACAGGACATTCTACAGTAATGATAACAGAAGATGGAACTTCAAATGGAAAGTTTTTAGGGCTTGTAACAGATAAGGATTATAGACTTTCTAGAGATAATTTAAATGAAAAAATAGAAAAATTTATGAATAAAAAAGAAAATTTAGTATATGCACAGGAGGGAATAACACTTAAAGAAGCAAATGATAAAATATGGGATGAAAAAATAAGCTGTTTACCAATATTAGATAAAAATGGCAACTTGAAATTTCTTGTATTTAGAAAAGATTATGAAGATAGAAAAAATAATTCCAATTCTTTATTAGATGAAGAAAAAAGATATATAGTTGGAGCAGGAATAAATACGCGAGATTATGAAAAAAGAATACCAGCTTTAGTTAATGCAGGTGTAGATATTTTATGTATAGATTCATCTGATGGATATTCTGTATGGCAAAAGAAGACAATTGATTTTGTTAGACAAAAATATGGAGAAAATGTAAAAATTGGAGCAGGTAATGTAGTTGATGCACAAGGATTTAGATATTTAGCTGAAGCTGGTGCGGATTTTGTTAAAGTTGGTGTAGGCGGAGGATCTATTTGTATTACGCGTGAAACAAAAGGAATTGGTAGAGGTCAAGCTAGTGCGTTAATAGATGTTGTAGCTGAAAGAGATAAATACTATGAGGAAACAGGAGTATATATACCAGTTTGTTCAGATGGAGGAATAGTACATGATTATCATATAACACTTGCACTTGCTCTTGGAGCAGATTTTGTTATGATGGGTAGATATTTTGCAAGATTTGATGAAAGTCCAACAAGAGTTGTTAAGAAAAATGGTAGTTTTTACAAAGAATATTGGGGTGAAGGCTCAAATAGAGCTAGAAATTGGCAAAGATATGATATGGGCGGAAACAAGACTAAACTTGCCTTCGAAGAAGGAGTTGACTCATATATTCCTTATGCAGGAAAACTTAAAGATAATTTAAGTATAACTATTGAAAAAATAAAGTCTACAATGTGTAATTGTGGGTCAATTACAATTGAAGAATTGCATAAGAACGCTAGACTTACTATAGTATCAGCAGTCAGTATTCGTGAAGGCGGAGCACATGATGTAATAACAAAGGATATAGAATAGGAGTAAAAAATGGAAAAAGAAGAAATTTTAATAATAGATTTTGGTGGACAATATAATCAACTTATAGCAAGGAGAGTACGTGAACAAAATGTTTTTTGTGAAGTTGTACCACATACTATTTCTATAGAGAAAATAAAGGAAAAAAATCCTAGAGGAATAATTTTTACTGGTGGCCCTTCAAGTATATATTCAGATAATGCACCAAAATGTGATGAAAAAGTATTTGAGCTTGGTATACCAATACTTGGGATATGTTATGGTATGCAGTATATGGCTTATACTTTAAAAGGGGATGTAAAAAGAGCAGATAAAAGAGAATATGGCCAAATGAGAGTAAACCTTGAAAATAAATCTAAGTTATTTTCCGGACTTAATAATGAAAATATATGTTTAATGAGTCATACAGATTATGTAGATGAACTTCCATTGGGGTTTGATAAGATAGCACATACAAATACTTGTAAAATAGCTGGTATGGAAGATGAAAAGAGAAAATTTTATGGAGTACAGTTTCATCCAGAAGTAAATCATACAGAAAATGGATATAAAATAATTAAAAATTTTGTTATAGAAATTTGCGGATGTAAAGCTGAATGGAAAATGGATTTATTTGCAAAAAAGACTATTCAAGCTTTAAAAGAAAAAATAGGAGATAAGAGAGCTTTATGTGCATTATCTGGTGGAGTAGATTCATCTGTTGCTGCCGTTCTTTTATCTAAGGCTATAGGAAAGAATTTAACTTGTATATTTGTAGATCATGGTTTACTTAGAAAAAATGAAGTAGAAGAAGTTGAAAACATATTTACTAAGAAGTTTGATGTAAATTTTGTAAAGGTTAATGCAAAAGATAGATTTTTAAACAAACTAAAGGGTGTAACGTCGCCGGAACAAAAAAGAAAAATTATAGGAGAGGAATTTATTAGAGTCTTTGAAGAAGAAGCTAAAAAAATTGGTACAGTTGATTATTTAGTTCAAGGAACAATTTATCCAGACGTAATCGAGAGTGGACTTGGAAAAAGCTCTGTAATTAAAAGTCATCATAATGTTGGTGGACTTCCAGATTATGTAGATTTTAAAGAAATAGTAGAACCTTTAAGAGATTTATTCAAAGATGAAGTAAGAAAGGTCGGAAAAGAAGTAGGATTACCAGACTACTTAGTAAATAGACAACCATTTCCAGGACCAGGACTTGCTATTAGAATAATTGGAGATATAACTAATGAAAAATTAGAAATTTTAAAGAATGCTGATTATATTTTTAGAGAAGAGATAGCTAAAAATAATATGGAAAAAGAACTTAGTCAATATTTTGCTGTTCTTACAGATACACGTTCTGTTGGTGTTATGGGAGATGAAAGAACATATGATTATTTAATTGCACTAAGAGCAGTAGTAACTGATGACTTTATGACAGCTAAATTTGCTAAAATCCCATATGAGATTTTAGAGATTATATCTCAAAGAATTGTAAACGAGGTAGAACATGTAAATAGAATTGTATATGATATTACTTCTAAACCTCCTGCAACAATAGAGTGGGAATAAAAACAGATGCTTATAAGCATCTGTTTTTTTGTTAATTATATTGTAATAGTAGCGTATTTTATTTTTAGTATTATTGTAATTGTTTTGTAAAAAATGTTGGTAAAAATGTAATTAATTTTAAATATACTTAAAAAATAAACTTGTATAATGTATAATTATTTTAGATAGATATATTTAAGAAAAGAGGAGAAATATATGAAATTAAATAGGTTAAAAAAAGTAACATTTACTGCTTTAACTATTTTTTTGTTTGTTATGATATTTACAAACTTAAATTTAGTAATTGCATATAGTTTTGAAGATGATTACAAAAAAACATCTGAATTAAATAGTCAAGATGTTGAGGATAAATATCAAAAAAATTACCAAGAAGAGACACATAGTGATGGAAGTTATATTTTAAAAAGTGCAGAGTGGGTAGATAAAGAAAATGGAGAAGCTTTAATTACAATAAAAGCTTCACAGGTTGCAAAAGATAAAACAACAGCTTTATATGTTGCAACTATGTGTTATTCTCATGGACTAACAGAGAATATATTGGTGGATAATATAGAAACATTAATTAAATATTATGATTATGTAGATTTTATAGGTATAAATAAATCATATGAAAGTGGTATTACTGCTACAAAAAGATTTACATCAGATTCTACAGAAACTGAAATAAGAGATTACGTAAAACAAATAAAATCAGCTGGACATGAGTATCCTCATTATATAAATAGTGTTCCAGTTGCTATTCAAAAATATTTATTTGGAGGCAAGGGAGATAGCTATATTAGTGAGGAAAATATGATAAATGATCCAATAGCTATATATGTTTCTTGTGATTCTATGTATCTTCGTAATACATCTGCACCTGATATTTGGGGAAAAGACTATGCAACAGAAAAATATTTTAATTTTATGGCTGAAAAATATAATGATAGATATTTTTCGATGTCTCAATCATCACAACAAGATACAAGTCCAAAGATGATTATTAGATATTGTGGTTCATCTACTTTTGATGAAAATTTGATGAACATTTTAATTGGTGTATTAAATCCTAAAAATTATGGGGAGGCAAATTCTTTATTAAGTCAAGCAAGTTTAGATAAATGGCAAGCAACTACAGGAGCAGATACATCTATCGAAGTACCATTTGCAGATAAAAAATATGCAGCTCAATATAGCTACAGTAAAAATTTTGAAGAATCAGGCGTAAAAATCATTACAAATTGTACAGTTATAGATACAGTTGTTGATGAATATAATATTTTTAATGTTGAAGCTACTACAAACGAAGGAGATGTTTTGCCTGTAGAATTAAACGGACAAAAAGTTACAATTACTGATTCTAGTTATACATCTGGAAAAGAAATTACTGTAAAAATACATGTAAGGTTAAAACCAGATGTGATTAAAAATTTTGAAGACTTTACTAATACAAATGTTGGGAGTGCATCTGTAACTAGTGATTTTAATAATGAAGTACTTACTGTAGAATCACCAAAATTAGTTCCAGTGACAAGTAATTATACAGTAAATTATATAGATAGATATACAGGACAAAGTATTAAAACATCAAAGGTGGAAAAAAATATAGCAATTAACACACAAATAAACACTTCTAATGAAGTAGTAGATATTTCAGGATATACATATTATAATGCAGATAAAAATAGTATTACTGTATCTAAGAACGAAAGTGAGAACGTTATTGATTTATATTATTCAAAAAATACCAATTTAGTAGTAAATTATATAGATAAAAATAGTAATCAATTGTTAAATTCATATACAGAAGATGGATATTATGGGAAGGATTATACTACTTCTGCTAAAGAGTTTGAAAAATATGTGCTTGTTGAAGAACCTAAAAATAAAAATGGTAAAATGGAATATGATGGAACTGTTGTAAATTACTATTATATGTATACATCTAATTTAAATATTAAATATATAGACGAAAATACAGGACTTGAGATAGCAACTTCAGTTTCAACAACATTAAAAGAAAATGATAAATATAACACCACTCCTATAGATATATCAGATTATCAATTAGTTACAATACCATCAAATGCTAGTGGTGTAATGGGAAGAGAAGATGTAGAAGTTGTTTATGGATATAAAAAAATATCAGCAGGAGTCTTAACAAGACATATAGATACCGTCACAAAGCAAGAAATAGCACCAAGTACACTACAATCAGGATTAGAAAATGATGATTATACAACATCATCAGTAAATATAAATGGATATGTATTAGAAGTAACTCCAAGTAATGCGACAGGAAAAATGACAGTAGATCAAATAACAGTTACATATGAATATAGAAAAAAATCAAGTGTAACAGTAAAATATGTAGATATAAAAACAAACGAATCATTAGTAGAAGAAGATGTAGTAATAAAAGGATTACAAGGAGATAATTACGATACAGAACAAAAGGAATTTGAAGGATATAAGTATGTGAGAGTAGATGGAGAAGTTACAGGACAAATGGGGGCAGAACCAACTACAGTAACATATTATTATATAAAACAGTCAAAAGTAGTAACAAAGTATATAGATAAAAATACAGGAAAAGAAATAGAAGGAGTAGAAAGAGAAGAAAGAGTATATAGTGAGGGAGATAGATATACAACAGTAAGAAAGACAATAGAAGGATATACATATGTAGAAGATAGCCAAAACATAACAGGAGAAGTAGGAAGAGAAGATATAGAAGTAATATACTATTATAAGAAAAACACAGGAATAACAGTAAAGTATATAGACATGTATGAAAATACAGAGATATCAGGAACAGAAAGTAAGACAGGACTAGAAGGAGATAGATATACAACAGAGCAAAAAGAAATACCAGGGTATAGATTTGTAGAAGTAGAAGGACAAGCAGAAGGAAAAATGCAATCAGAACCAATAGAAGTAGTATATAAGTATGTAAAGCAATCAAAAGTAACAGTATATCATAAAGATGAGAATACAAATGAGATACTAATAGCAGATATGCCAGTAGAGTATGATGAGAAAGCAAAATATACAACAAGTGCAAGAGAGATAGAAGGATATACATTAACAGGAGATACAGGAAATACAAGTGGAGAAGTAGGAAGAGAAAATATAGAAGTAACATATTATTATAAGAAAAATACAAAAGTAACAGTAAAATATATAGACATGGTAACAGGAGAAAGTATAGAAAAAGAAGAGGTAATATCAGGACTAGAAAGAGACGAATATGAGACAGTAAAAAAAGAAATAGAAGGATATGAGTATGTAGAAACAGAAGGAAAAGCAAATGGACAAATGGAAGCAAATCCAACAGAAGTAATATATAAGTATAAGAAAGTATCCAAATTAATAACAGAGCATATAGATGCAAATACAAATGAAAAAATAATAGAGAATATAGAAAAGACGTATAAAGAAGGAGATAGATATGAAGCTCTAGCTCAAAACTTAGAAGGATATGTACTAGTAGAAAGCCCAGAAGAGACAACAGGAGTAATGGGAAGAGAGAATATAACAAAGACATTCTATTATAAGAAGATATCAGCAGGATTAACAGTAAAATATGTAGACAAGATAACAGGAGAACTATTAGACCAAAAAGAATATAGTGGAAATGAAAAAGATGTAATAGAGCTAGAAGAAAAAGACTTTAAGTATTATATATTAAGTTCAAAACCAAACTTTAGCCAAGTAGAGTTAACAGTAGAGCCACAAGAAGTAGTATACTACTATATAAGAACATCAAAAGTAGAGATA
>CALWOC010000006.1 GCA_944383015.1 uncultured Clostridia bacterium | reverse complement strand
AAATTAAATTCAATAGATTTACCAGAATTAACAGTATCAAATGTAAATGCAGGATTTGTAAAGAAAGAAACAAAAGTTGTAGTAAATTATAAAGAAGAAGGTACAGATATACTTTTAAGTGATGAAGTGACAATAAATGGTAGAATAGATGATGAGTATAGTACAGAAAATAAACTAGATGAAATAAATTCAAACAATGATAATAAGTATGAGTATGTAAGAGTAGAAGGAACACCAGAAGGAGCAATGACAGAAGATACAATATATGTAACATATTATTATCAGAAAAAAAATACAAATGTAAAGGTATTACATGTACTAGAAGGAACAGATGTAAGTAATCCAGAGAGTGTAACGGAAGTACTATATCCAACAGAAGAGATAACAGGAAGAGTAGATGATAATTATACAACACAAAATAGATTAGAAGAAATAAATGCAAACTCAAAAGTACAGTATGATTTAGTGACAGATGAAGTTTTAAATAAAACAGGACAAATGACAGTAGATACAATCTATGTAGTGTATGAGTATAGAAAAGCACCAGGAATAATAAAAATAGAACATAAAGATATAGATACAAAAGAAGATTTAATAGAGCAAGAAACAAGAAATGGATATGTAGGAGAGGAGTATACAACAGAAAATAAATTAGAAGAAATAAATATAGCATATGATAATAAATATGAGTTAGTAAGTGAGCCAGAAAATAAAAACGGAGAATATAAAAGAGAAGAACAAATAGTTACATATTATTATCAAAAGAAATTGGGAGAAGTAGAAGTAAATTATTTAGAAGTTGGAACAGAAAAGATACTTGCAAAACAAGAAATAACACAAGATAAAGTAGATAATAAATATACAACAGTAAATAAGCTAGATGAAATAAATAAAGAATATGAAAATAAATATGAATTTGTAAATACGACAGGAGCTCAAACAGAAGGAATATATAAACTAGAAAAACAAGTAGTAAATTATTATTATCAGAAAAAACAAGCAAAAGTAAAAGTATTACATGTACTAGAAGGAACAGATGTAAGTAGTCCAGAGAGTGTAACAGAAGTACTATATCCAACAGAAGAGATAACAGGAAGAGTAGATGATAATTATACAACACAAAATAGATTAGAAGAGATAAATGCAAACTCAAAAGTACAGTATGATTTAGTAACAGACGAAGTAGAAGGAAAAGCAGGACAAATGACAGTAGATACAATCTATGTAGTGTATGAGTATAGAAAAGCACCAGGAGTAATAAAAATAGAACATAAAGATATAGATACAAAAGAAGATTTAATAGAGCAAGAAACAAGAAATGGATATGTAGGAGAGGAGTATACAACAGAAAATAAATTAGAAGAAATAAATATAGCATATGATAATAAATATGAGTTAGTAAGTGAGCCAGAAAATAAAAACGGAGAATATAAAAGAGAAGAACAAATAGTTACATATTATTATCAAAAGAAATTGGGAGAAGTAGAAGTAAATTATTTAGAAGTTGGAACAGAAAAGATACTTGCAAAACAAGAAATAACACAAGATAAAGTAGATAATAAATATACAACAGTAAATAAGCTAGATGAAATAAATAAAGAATATGAAAATAAATATGAATTTGTAAATACGACAGGAGCTCAAACAGAAGGAATATATAAACTAGAAAAACAAGTAGTAAATTATTATTATCAGAAAAAAGCAACAAATGTAAAAGTATTACACGTACTAGAAGGAACAGATGTAAGTAGTCCAGAGAGTGTAACAGAAGTACTATATCCAACAGAAGAAATAACAGGAAGAGTAGATGATAATTACACAACACAAAATAGATTAGAAGAAATAAATACAAACTCAAAAGTACAATATGATTTAGTAACAGACGAAGTAGAAGGAAAAGCAGGACAAATGACAGTAGATACAATCTATGTAGTGTATGAGTATAGAAAAGCACCAGGAGTAATAAAAATAGAACATAAAGATATAGATACAAAAGAAGATTTAATAGAGCAAGAAACAAGAAATGGATATGTAGGAGAGGAGTATACAACAGAAAATAAATTAGAAGAAATAAATATAGCATATGATAATAAATATGAGTTAGTAAGTGAGCCAGAAAATAAAAATGGAGAATATAAAAGAGAAGAACAGATAGTTACATATTACTATCAAAAGAAAGAAACAAATGTAATAGTAAAATATGTAGATATAGATAGTCAAGAAGAATTAGTAGAAGGAGAAGAGATAGTAGGAAGGATAGATGATGAATATAAAACAATAGATAAAATAAAAGAGATAAATGAAAATAGGGAAAATAAATATGTACTAGTAAAGACAACAGAAAATACAGAAGGAAAAATGGGATTAGAAACAATAGAAGTAATATATTATTATAAAAAAGTAGAAGCACAAGTAATAGTAATACATAAAGATGAAGAAACAGAAGAAGAGATAGCAGAAAGAGAATATATAGGAGGATATATAGGAGACAAATATGTAACAGAAGAGAAAGAAATAGAAGGATATGAGCTAGTAGAAAAAAGAATACCAAAAAACAAAGAAGGAGAAATGACAGAAGAAATAATAGAAGTAATCTATTATTATAAGAAGATACCAAAAATAGAGAACATAGATACAGGAGATATAGCAGTATATGCAGTAGCAAGTATAGCAGTAGTATGTGTAGTAGGAATAGTATATGTAGTGATAAGAAATAAAAGAAATAAATAAGTAAAATAGCACTTTAACAATGAGTTAGAGTGCTATTTTAAATTTTATAAATTTGTGAGAACTTTAATATAATTTAGATATATAATAAAAGATATATATTATTATTACTTTTTTTGACATCAAACTTAAGTTACTTTGACCTAATTGACTTGAACAATAAAGTTATTTATAGTATAATGTAAACAAGTATGTCTATAGGTGTAATTGTAGTAATAATTTGTGAATATAGTAAGTATATTTAGAAATTATTATTACAAACCTATGGATTACTAAAATATTAGTATTAGGAGGAAAAATAAATGTATAAAAAATTTGAAACTTCATTTGCAGGCAAAAAGCTTGTAGTTGAAACAGGAAAAATGTCTAATCTTTCAAATGGTTCTTGTTTAGTAAGGTATGGTCAAACAGCTGTACTTGTTAATGTAAATATGTCTAAGGAGCCAAGAGAGGGTATTGATTTTTTACCATTATCTGTAGATTATGATGAAAGGTTATATGCAGTAGGAAAAATACCAGGAGGATATATTAAAAGAGAAGGAAAACCATCTACAAAAGCTGTACTAGTTTCTCGTGTTATAGATAGACCATTACGTCCTCTATTTCCAAAGGATTATAGAAATGATACAGCAATTGATGCTTTAGTACTTGCCGTTGATCCGGATGTATTACCAGAAATACCAGCTTCAGTTGGAGCTTCTATTGCTCTTAATATATCTGATATTCCATTTGATACTTTAGTTGGTACTGTAAAAGTTGGTATAGTAGATGATAAAATTGTATTAAATCCAAATTTAGAAGAAAGAGAAAAATCAACTTTAGATTTAACAGTTTCAGCTACTCCAACTAAAATTTGTATGATAGAGGCAGGAGCAAACGAGGTACCTGATGATAAAATGTTAGAAGCAATAAAAGTAGCCCACGAAGAGATTAAAAATCTATGTGAATTTATATATAATATAAAATCAGAAATAGGAAAACCAAAAGCAGAATATAAGTCTTTTGCAATACCGGAGGATTTAGCTAATTTTATATCAGATATTGCGTATGATAAAATGCAAGAAGCTGTACAGACAGTGGATAAAAATGAAAGAGATGAAAATGTATCTAGAGTAAATGATTTTGTAATTGAAAAATATATAGAAAATTTTGGTGAGGATACTTATGAAGAAAATAAATCAATGGTTGCTGAAGCTTTATATAAAGCAGAGAAAAAAGCAGTAAGAGATTTAATTATTCTTCAAGGGAAACGTGTTGATGGAAGAGCAAATGATGAAATAAGACCTTTATCTGCTGAAGTAGGACTATTTGAAAGAGTTCATGGAAGTGCTTTGTTTACAAGAGGTCTTACACAAGTATTATCTATGGTAACACTTGGAAGCTCATCTGATGTTCAAGAATTAGATGGACTTGATGAAGAAGAATCAAAAAGATATATGCATCATTACAATATGCCACCATATAGTGTTGGAGAGGCAAGACCATCTCGTGGTCCTGGAAGAAGAGAAATAGGACATGGAGCTTTAGCAGAACGTGCATTAGAACCAGTTATACCTTCTCAAGAAGAATTTCCATACACTATTAGAGTAGTATCAGAAGTATTAAGTTCAAATGGATCAACATCACAAGGAAGTGTATGTGGCTCAACGCTTGCTCTTATGGACGCTGGTGTTCCAATTAAAGCTCCAGTTGCTGGAATATCAACAGGACTGTTTACAAAAGATGGCTCAACAGATGACTATATAATGGTAACAGATATACAAGGAATAGAAGATTTCTTTGGAGACATGGACTTTAAAGTTGCAGGAACAAAAAATGGAATAACTGCAATACAAGTAGATATAAAAATTGATGGATTATCATATGAAATAATAGAGGAAGCTTTTGCAAGAACACATAAAGCTAGAAATTATATTTTAGATGAAGTAATGTTAAAAGCTATAGATAAACCAAGAGAGCATGTATCAAAGTATGCGCCAAAAATTGAAACAATAAAGATTAACCCAGATAAAATAAGAGATGTTATTGGTTCAGGTGGAAAAACAATTAATAAAATTATAGATGAAACAGGTGTAAAAATAGATATAGAAGAGGATGGAACTGTATATGTTGCTGGCATAGATCAAGAGATGTTAGATAAAGCTATAAGTATAATAGAATCATTAACAAGAGATGTTGAACTTAATGAAGTTTACCTTGGAAAAGTAACTAAGATATTACAATTTGGAGCTCTTGTTGAGATATTACCAGGAAAAGAAGGGTTATTACATATTTCTAAAATATCTAAAGAAAGAGTAAATAAAGTAGAAGATGTATTAAATGTTGGAGATGAAATTTTAGTTAAAGTTATTGAAATGAATAAGGAAGATGGAAAATTTAGTCTTTCTGCAAAAGATGCTATGAAAGTTTAGAGGTGTTTAGATGCAAGTATATGCATTTGTTGGTAAAACAGGGACAGGAAAAAGTTATAATGCTTTAAAAGTAGCAAAATCTTATGATATAAAATATATTATAGATGATGCTATATTAATAAAGGAAACTAAAGTTATAGCCGGAAAATCTGCAAAGACTGAAGCAAGCAAGATTGCTTCAGTCAAAGCAGCTATTTTCTTATATGAAGATCGTAGAAAAGAAATGATATCTGCAATAAGAAAAGAGAAAATAGATAAAATTTTGATTCTTGGAACATCAGATGATATGGTAAAGAAAATAGCGGAAAATTTAAAATTAGGATCAATACAAAAAACAATATATATTGAAGATGTTGCAAGTCCAGAAAAAATTGAAGAGGCTAGAAAATCGAGATTTGAAGAGGGAAAGCATGTTGTACCTGTTCCGACATTTGAGATAAAAAAACAATTTTCAGGATACTTTATGGATCCTCTTAGAATGTTTGATATATACAGAAGAGAAAGTAGTAATATGTATGAAGCTGAAAGCTCAGAAAAAACAATAATACGACCTACATATAGCTATCTTGGAAGATATAGAATTTCAGATAATGTAATAAAAGAGATTATTACATATACAGTAGAAAAAGTTGATGGAGTAAATAAAGTACAAAAGGTTTTTACTGAAAAATATAGTGATGGAATGAGAATTGAAATGGATTTACAAATTATATTTGGAAAGAACATTCCTAGTATAAGTAAAGATGTAAAAAAAGTAACAATCCACTCGATAGATACAATGACTGGAATAAATCTTTTTGGAATAGACATTAATATTACATCTATTGTAAAGTAAAAATAAAATGGATAAAAATGTTGAAATACAGAAGAATTTGTAGTAAAATGTACGCGAGGGTGATAAAATGGAAACAATTAGATTTACAGAAAGAAGAAAAACAACAAAATGGCCGGCAATAATAGTTATGAGTTTTTTAATTATTGGTGGATGTTTTGTTGCTTATGCTATAAAAAACGAAGATAATCCAAAAATGCTAGGACTATCTTCAGATGCTATTACTACACATAGTGATGGTTTAGAAAATGTTGGACAAACAGATGAAGAAAAATTAGCTCAAGCAATGAGTCTTAATTATGAAATAAAAGATATTAGTAGTGTTGATCAAAGTGTTAGTAACTTTGTTAGTGATATTCATTTACCAACAATATATGTAGATGGTAGGGAAATTGCAGATATTAATGCAAAAATTCAAAGTGAATATGTAACAAGATTTGATAATTTAAAAGAACAAATGTCACAAGCTGAGAGCAATTATTCTTTTAATGTAACTTATACTTATTTTGATAATATTGTTGGGCTTAGAAAAGTAGTATCAATGGTTATAACTCAACAAATAATAGATACTGATTCTCAAAAAGTTACATCTGAAAGAGTTACAACATATAATGTTGATTTATCTTCAAAAACAACACTTTCTCAGTCTGATGTTGTAATTGATTTACTTGGAAAAGACTATAAAACAATACTAAAAGATCAAGTAAAAGACTATATTATTAGTAATGGTTATGCAACAGAGGACAGTTATAATTATGAAATAACTGGGCTTGAAAACTTCTATATTCAAGATTCAAAATTTCATATTGTATTTAATGGAGAATCAGATAACATAGCTGATACTACTGACGTGATAGATATAGAAATTTTAACTTAAGGAGGCAATAAAAATGGTAGATTCAATGGAAAAGATAGTTAATTTATGCAAAAATAGAGGAATTATTTATCCTGGTTCAGAAATATATGGAGGACTTGCAAATACTTGGGATTATGGTCCTTTGGGTTCAGAACTAGAAAATAATATAAAAGCTGCATGGAAAAAGAAGTTTATTCAAGAGAGTAAATATAACGTTGGACTTGATGCTGCAATACTTATGAATCCACAGACTTGGGTTGCATCAGGACATGTAGGAGGATTTAGTGATCCATTAATAGACTGTAAAGAATGTAAAACAAGACATAGAGCAGATAAGATGATTGAAGAATGGGCTCATGAACAGGGAAATGATATGATTGCTGATGGAATGAGTGATGAGCAACTAGTTAATTTTATAAAAGACAATAATATTCCATGTCCAAAATGTGGTAAAACAAATTTTACAGATATAAGAAAGTTTAATTTAATGTTTAAAACATTTCAAGGTGTAACAGAGGATAATACAGCAACAATTTATCTTAGACCGGAAACAGCACAAGGTATATTTGTAAATTATAAAAACGTAATGAGAACAACTAGAAGAAAATTGCCAATGGGTATTGCACAAATTGGTAAAGCTTTTAGAAATGAAATAACTCCAGGTAATTTTATATTTAGAACAAGAGAATTTGAACAAATGGAGCTTGAATTTTTCTGTAAACCTGGAACTGATTTAGAATGGCATGAATATTGGAAAAAATATTGTAAAGAATGGCTTTTAAATCTTGGAATGAAAGAAGATAATATAAGATTACGTAATCATTCTAAAGAGGAATTATCTCATTATAGTAATGCAACAACAGATATTGAGTTTGCATTTCCTTTTGGATGGGGAGAATTATGGGGAATTGCTGATAGAACAAATTTTGATTTATCGCAGCATATGAAGTTTTCAGGGGAAGATATGACATATGTAGATCCTGAGACTAATGAGAAGTATGTACCTTATTGTATTGAGCCTTCACTTGGTGTTGGTAGAGTTGCTCTTGCATTTTTATGCAATGCATATGATGAAGAAAAAGTTTCAGATGATGACACAAGAATTGTATTGCACTTACATCCATTTCTTGCACCTATTAAAATAGCTGTATTACCACTTTCTAAAAAACTTGCAGATGGTGCAAAAGAAGTTCAAGAGATGCTTTCTAAAAAATATATGGTAGACTATGACGAATCTCAAAGCATAGGTAAGAGATATAGAAGACAAGACGAAATTGGTACACCATATTGTATAACTTATGATTTTGATTCACTAGAGGATAAATCAGTTACAATTAGAGATAGAGATACAATGGAACAAGTAAGAGTTAAGATTGATGACTTAAATTCATGGTTTGAAGGTAAGTTTGATATATAATTTTATTATAAGGGGGAGATAAGTTATGAAGTCAAGTACAAAAAATGATATAAGTGTAAAAAGAAAACTAGCTACTTATGTTATTATAGGAGTTCTAACATTTACAATGATCTTTTCTGTGTTTGCTGGTTTAGTTGCAGCAATTAGTTAGAAAATAGGAGTGAGGATTATATGCAAAACATTATAAAATCCCTAGGTGAAATGTTAGATGTTATTATTAGAACTTTAGATTTAAGTAGTCCATTAAGGTATGTAATAACAGCAATAGATATTATATTAGTTATAACTTTAATAGTATATATTACTAAAATAATAAAAAAGACAAGAGCAGGGCAAATCGTAAAAGGTGTATTGTTACTTGCATTTATATATATTGTGGCAAAATTAAGTAATATGGTTGTTCTTACATTTTTATTAGATAATTTTATGTCTTATGGTATTATTTTACTACTTATTGTTTTTCAACCAGAACTTAGAAATGTATTTGAAAAACTTGGTAGGAGTAAACTTGTAGATGTTTTTGATATGGATGATAATATTTTAGTAAAACATGCTATATCGGAGACTACAAAAGCTGTTGAAATAATGTCAATGAAACAAATAGGGGCATTAATAGTATTTGAAAGAAATACTAAAGTAGCTGAAGTTTTAAAAGAGGGAATACCTTTAAATTCAAAGGTATCATCTGAACTAATTCAGAATATATTTATGCCAAGAACACCTCTTCATGATGGTGCAGTTGTTATATCAGGCTCAGAAATACTTGCTGCTAAATGTATATTACCACTTGCATCTGAAGTATCTGTTCCTAAGAGCCTTGGAACTAGACATAGAGCTGCCGTTGGTATAACAGAAATTTCTGATGCTTTGGTAGTTGTAGTATCTGAAGAGACTGGAACAATATCTCTTGCAGAGGGGGGAAAATTAATTAGAGATTTAACAGCAGATTCTTTAAGGGACTTGCTTGTAAAAAAGCTTGATAGAACTAAAACAAATGTAATAAAAAACATTGTTAAAAAGTAATATTAATTTATATATATTCATATATAACATTGAAAAGAGGTTATATATGAATATTCTTTTTATAGATAATTGTAAATTGGAAAAAAAATATATATGTAAAAATAAATTAAATATAATATTTAATAAATTCGGTTTTTGCTATTTTAAATTAAATTATATTTTTTACATAAATATAGATGAAGAAAAAATATATAAGAGTACTAATTTAAAGATATTTATAAAGTTTTTAAAATGTAGTTTAAAAAAAGATAAAGTATATATTGCAATGAGTAGATATTTAGAAGAAAATACTAGATTAAAAAAAATATTTAACACTTATCTTTTTAATCCTATTTTTGTTTCAACTCAAAATAATTTATATAATAATGATAAAAAGTATATAGATGAGTATTTAACAAAAAACAATATTCATATTAAAGATGTTAGGGTATTATTAATTGTTGATGAATTAAGTAAAATTGAAAAAATAAAGCTTGATGAAATGTTAAGAAAATATAAAATTGTTGACATTTATATGTTAAATTCATCAAATATTGTCAAAAATTATGTTAATGAAATAAATAATAAATTAGGAAGTGTAGTTGAGGTCCTTGACAAAATACCAAATGAATACTATAATATATTCCTTGTATTTTCAAAAAAATACAGGAATTCACAAAATAAATGCTCATTTGTCTTAGACTATAACAATAGCGACTTAGATGTAAAGTCAAACACATATTTAATTTTTAAAGAAAATAAGAAACATTATGAAAAAATCTTTAATCAACTAGGTATGGATATATCTAGATTTGAGAAGACAAAGTTAGGTAAACTATATATACATGCAAGTAAATTAATACTTGACATATAGTGTATAATATTAGTGTTAAATTTTAGGAGGGATATTTATGGAAGATAGAGAGATAATGTTAACGGAAGAAGGATATAAAAAGTTAGTTGAAGAATTGCAATATTTAAAGGGACCTAGAAAAATGGAAGTTGCTGAGAGAATAAAGATAGCTAGAGAATTTGGAGATTTATCTGAAAATTCTGAATATGAAGAAGCTAAAAATGAGCAAGCTTTACTTGAGGCAAAAATAGCTGAAATGGAAGCAACAATTAGAAAAGCAAAAGTTGTTGCAGATCATGAAATATCAACAGATGAAGCTGGAGTTGGAACACAAGTAACAGTTCATGATTATGAATTTGATGAAGAGATTACATATAGTATTGTTGGTGCAACAGAAGTTAATGTTGCAGAAAATAAAATTTCAAATGAATCTCCACTTGGAAAAGCTTTAATGGGAAAAAGAAAAGGTGAAGAATTTGAAGTAGAAACACCAGCAGGTATTGCAAAATATAAACTTGTTGATATCAAAAGAATATAAAAGTTTAGGAGTGAGCAAATATGGGAGATATTAGTGAATTAAAGAAAGTACGTCTAGAAAAGGAAGAAAAATTAAAAGAACTAGGCATTAATGTACATCCTGAAAGATATGAGGTAACTCATACTTTAAAAGATTCTAGAAATTTACCAGATGGAACAAAAAATGTAAGAGTAGCTGGACGTGTTATGTCTAAAAGAAAAATGGGAAAAATTAGCTTTATGGATTTAAGAGATATAGAAGGAAAAATACAATTAGTATTTAAAAGAGACGATATAGGTGAAGATACATATAAGCTATTACATTCAACAGTGGATATAGGAGATTTTATTGGCGTAGAAGGTGAAATTTTTACAACTCAAGCTGGAGAAAAATCTATACAAGTATTAAAATATGAATTTTTAGGAAAAGCTATAAGACCTTTACCAGAAAAATTTCATGGAATTTCAAATCAAGAGATGTTATATAGAGAAAGACACCTAGATTTAATTATGAATGATGATACAAAGAAAAGATTTTTACTTAGATCTAACTTCATAAAATTAATGAGAGAATTTTTATGGGATAAAGGATTTATTGAAGTTGATACACCAGTTTTACAAAATACGCCATCTGGAGCAACAGCTAGACCTTTTATTACTCATCATAATACATATGATGCAGATGTATATTTAAGAATATCTCCAGAGTTAACTCTAAAAAAATTAGTAGTTGGTGGATTTACTAATGTTTTTGAAATAGCTAGAGATTTTAGAAATGAAGGTATAAGTGTTAATCATTTACAGGACTTTACAATGGTTGAGGGTTATAGTGCATATTACAATTATAAAGATAATATGAAACTTATGAGAGAAGTGATAACATATATAATTGGTAAGCTATTTGATGGAAATTTAGTTGTAAATATTAGTGGAAAAGATATTGATTTTGGAGCAGAGTGGGACGAGGTATCATTTAGAGACTTATTAATAAAGGATTGTGGAATTGATATTAATGATTATCCAACTGCTAAAGAACTACTTGCAGAAATAAGAAAGAGAAATATTCAACTAGAAGATGAGAATATTGAAAATCTTGGTAGAGGAAATCTAATTGATTTATTATATAAAAAGGTAAGTAGACCATATATAATTAAACCAACATTTCTAACAGGACATCCTATTGATTTATCTCCACTTGCAAGAAGTAATGATGAAAATCCATCTATAACAGACAGATTCCAACTTATAGTAAATGGTCAAGAAATAATTAATGGTTATTCAGAGCTTGTTGATTCAGAAGAGCAAGAGAAGAGATTTATTGAGCAAAATACTTTAAAAGAAAATGGTGATGAAGAAGCTATGAGTATAGATCATGAATATATAAAGGCCATGGAATACGGAATGCCACCAATATCTGGTTGGGGACTTGGAATAGATAGATTTTTACAATTCTTAACAAGTAGTTATAATATTAGAGATGTAGTATTATATCCACTTCTTAAAAGAAGAGAAAATGTTGAAGAAGACGATGATGATCAAGAAGAATAAAAGATATTAAAAAAATAAGCTCAGATTGTATTACAATTTGAGCTTATTGTATTAAATAAGACTTTTTTTAAAATTGACTTTATTATTTATTTATGATATCATTATTATCGTAAAAAGGAGAGTTAATATGAATACAAGAAATAAAGAAAATAAAAAAAAGGAGAGAATAGAAATACCATTTAAAGATATAAATGATGATTTCTCTAAAGATATTGAACAAAGAAAAAAGATTATAATTTTAGTAGAACATTCTAAAAGCTATGCAAAAGAATATGCTTTTAAAACATATATAAATAAGAGATTTCAGTTTAAAGGTAATAGATATACAGTAGCTGTAGCTCATTTAGATTTTATTAATGTGGATAAGTTAGCTCCATCAACTGTTATAGATATATTAAAAGAAGATTTAAACAGAGTATATGATGAATTTAAAGCTAGTCATAAAGATGCTATACTTGAAAAAGCTTTTTCTTTTAATTATGCACTAGATTATAGCCCAAAAACGCAAAAGGGAGAAATAATGACAATAACTTTAATGAGAGTAACAAATGATTATTCCAGAGTTCAATTTTCACCAATAGTAAGTATTTCAAAAGAGCAATATAATATGTTAATGGGAAAAGATGAATCACAAGAAGGAAAGTTGTTATATGATATACTTACAGAAAAAAGAATGGGAATAGAGCAGTTTGGTCTTATCGGTTACTTAACAAACGGTAAATTTAAAACTTATAATATGTATATGGAAAGTTTAGCAGATTTAATTCCTGAGTATAAAAACGAAGATAAATTTAGACCAAAACTTTTAGAATATAAAAATTACAGAACGTCTAAAAGTGCATATTTGTTTTCAATAAAAACAGAAGAAGAAAAAAGAAAACATATAGAAGAATCAAATGAATCAATAATATAATAAAGACAGATGATATCTGCCTTTATTTTTTTATTTGTATAATATTTACCGCATTTTTTATTATTTGAGCTTTAATTCTATTAGTATAAGTTATTTCTCCATCAATACTTAAAGGAAATTTCCTATTTGAAACAATTGATACTGAAGTAATATTGTCATTTATATTTGCAAGTTTTAAATTTTCATGTTTGCATTTTTTGTATTTAGGTAAAAGTATGATTTTAGTAAAAAGAGAAGTTGGTCCTACTGCACAAATACTAAGTTTTCCATCATTTGCAATAGAGTGAGGACATGGCACAACGCCTCCTCCATAATATCTTGCATTAGATACTGCAACTAGAGTGAATCTATTTTTCATTATATATTCATTTGTTTTTATTCTAAGTTTATAATTTCTATTAAAAAATAATGTATATATTATTGCTAAATTATATTTTCCACTTCCAGATATAAGTGGAATCCATCTAAATTTATTCATATTGTATGCAACTAGTGCATCAAAGCCAGCATTTAAAATATTTATACAGTACCTATTTCTACTTAATTTCATTACATCTATTTTTGTTGGTTTTGCATTAATAGAATTAAGTATTATTTTCCTTAAAGATGAGTATTCATTAATGTATCTTGAAAAATCGTTACCAGTGCCACAAGGTAAAACTACTATTTCAGAATCAGTATTTACAATCCCAGATACAAGTTCATTTAAAGTACCATCTCCACCTATACAATAAAATCTTGTCTTTTGTTTATGTGATATATCATAAGATATTTTTTTTAATTCTCCTGAATATGTAGACGATACTATATTTGATTCTATATTATTTTTTTTCAAAAGTTTTTGTACAACAATAGCATGTTTTAAACCATTTTTTCTTCCAGATATTGGATTTACCATTATTATATGTTCCATAATGCCCTCCTCTTAAATTATACCATTATAGAACTTATTTAACAAGAACATAAATTGACAATATATATTTGTAATGATATAATTTTTTAGGTATAAAGGAGAAATTTATAATATGGATAGAATAGATAAAATAAATTATTATTTAGAGATAGCAGACACTGTATTAAAAAGAGGGACTTGTTTAAGAAGAAACTATGGTGCTGTAATAGTTAAAAATGATGAAATTATATCTACCGGATATACAGGAGCACCAAGAGGTAGAACAAATTGCATTGATCTTGGATATTGTGCAAGAGAAAAATTAAATATAAAAAGTGGAGAAAAATATGAGCTATGTAGATCTGTGCATGCAGAACAGAATGCTGTTATATCTGCTGCAAGAAAAGATACATTAGGCTCTACAATGTATATGGTAGGAAGAGATGCAAAAACAGGAGAACTTGTAGATTACATTGATTCATGTAGCATGTGTAAAAGAGTAGTTATCAATGCAGGAATAGAAAAAGTAGTTGTAAAAGATAAATCTACAAAAGATGGATATAGAATAATAAATGTACAAGACTGGATTGATTATGATGAGGTATTAGAAGAAAAAGTAAAAAAGATTGTGGAGGGATAAAAATGGCTTTAAATATTGTATTAGTTGAACCAGAAATTGCAGTAAATGCAGGAAATATAGCTAGAACTTGTGCAGCAATTGGAGCAAAACTTCATATGGTAAAGCCATATGGATTTGATACATCTGATGCAGCAGTAAAAAAACATATGAAAAGAGCAGGACTGGATTATTGGGATAAAGTTGATATAATTGAATATGAAAATTTAGAAGATTTTAAAGAAAAAACTAAAGGTAAAAAAATATATCTTTTATCTACAAAGTCTAAAAAATGTTATACAGATATAGAATATGAAGATGAGGCATATTTAGTGTTTGGACCAGAGACTAGAGGATTACCAGAAGACTTTATTTTAGATAATTTTGATAATGCAGCAAGAATTCCAATGAGGGATATAATTCGTTCTTTAAATTTATCTAATGCTGTTGCAATAGTAGCGTATGAAGCTGAGCGACAATTAAATTACAAAAACTTGTTAGATGTTAGTCCATACTTTGACGAAAAATTAAAAATAAAATAAATTGTTCTTGACAACGTTTAACTAATAGTGTATAATAATCTACGTAGCTTGAAACTAAAAGATGGTTTTTAAGTTACACATGGCGGCATAGCTTAGTTGGCTAGAGCGTTCGGTTCATACCCGAAAGGTCACAGGTTCGACTCCCGTTGCCGCTACCAATAAATAATAAAATATAAAGTAGTATAAAGGCTAAAAATAAGCAATTATACTACTTTTTTATTGTACTTTTTACTATATTTCTTTAAATCCTGAGCGTCCCCAAAGCCATAAAGGAGTGTGGATATCTATTGGAGCAAATTTTGTTACCTTTAAGATTTTATTCCAATTTTCTATACATATGATTTGAGCGTTAGAAGAATTAAATTCTTTTTCTGTTATAATTTCAAGTTTTACACTTGAACGAAGAACATGTATATCTGGTGCAATAGTTAAAGCTTCACGATTAATATATTTTACATCTGTATATTGATACATTACATACATCCAATAGTTACATAGTTTGTTTCCAGATAGGTAAGGAAAGTCTTTTTTATGTTCTATTTGCATGTATTTTCTTATTTTATTAACATCAAAATTATTTATTTTAAATATGTTTCTAATATCACCATTTAGTAAATTTTCAATGGTATTACAAAGTTTTATCCAAATTTGTGTCTGCTTATCTTTTTGAAGAGCAAGTCTATATTTAATTAATGCTTGTTGTACTTCTTCAAAAGAAGATTCTAGAACAGATTTTGTATTAAAAACAAATCTTGTTTTGGGATCTTCATATGTTTTTTTTGCACTTTCCCATAGTTTATATGAATTTCTTTGATAGTTTAGTGACATAGGAAGAGTAAAATAAATATAATTTTCTAAACTGTTTTTTGGAAATGATGGATTTTCGTCTTCTGGCATAATTTCTCCTCCAAGTTTTCCTTCTTTATATGCGTTATATAGTTTTTCGATTTTTTCTAATTTTTGATTTCTAGTCATATTCTTTATCTCCTTTGAGCATAATTATATCAAAAAATAAATAAAAAAAGAATGTCTTATTTGACATTCTTTAAACATTCAGGGCATATGCCATGAAATTCTAGAGTATGACTTGTAATATTAAATCCTGTTTCTCTTTTTATTTTTCTAGCTATTTTGTCTAAATCACACATATCTGTTGAATATGCATTATTGCATTTGTCACAAATTAGATAATGTTTAGGCTCACTATTTGCAAGTTCATAGTAAGCTATTTTATCTTGACGAACAACTTTTGTGACTAAGTCTTTTTCTACAAGATTATTAAGTGTTCTATAGACAGTAGAAAGATTAACGTCTATATCTTGTGAAACATCATTATAAATTTCCTCGGCAGTTAATGAATTTGGCGAATTTTTTATTACATTAAAAATTATATCTTTTTTCATACTATATCACCCTCACAATACAATCAATAATAATTCCACTAAATACACCAATAAAATATACAAGTCCAAGTATTTTTAAATTTTCTTTTAAATTTTTGTTTGTTCTAAAAAGTATTATTGTTCCAACTCCAGCACCAGTAGAAAGACCAGCTATAATTGCTCCTAAGCTAAGACTTCCTTCTAAATATAAAGTAGTAAGTAGAACAGATGCAGCACAATTTGGTATTAGTCCTATAATACTTGCAACAAATGGTTGAAGTATTGAACCAGATAAAATAATTTTTCTAAAGTTTTCATCTCCAATATATTCTACTATTATGTTTATAATAAATGTTATAACGAGTAAAAAGAAGAATATGCTAAGAGTATGACGTATACTTGATTTTAATATTCCATGCTCACAATCACAATGTTTACACATATCATGTATATGTTCATGCATTGAATCTTTATCAAATTGAGTCTTTGTCTTTTTCCTTTTATTTATTATAACATCTATAATAGTACCAGCAATAATTGCAATAACTAGTTTTAAAGTTAGTATTATAATTAATTCTCCTGTTCTTTGAGGATATGAAATCATTATAGGAATTAATTCATCAGAAGTTGCAAGAAACACTGCGATAAGCGTTCCTATAGTAATTACTCTGCTTGAAAACAAATTAGCTGCTACAGCAGAAAATCCACATTGAGGTATTATACCAAGTAATGCTCCTACTACTTTACTATATTTGCCAGAGGTAGATAATGCTTTTTCTAATTTTTGAGAAGATTTGTGCTCTATGTACTCGATTAATAAATAAGATATGAATAAAAAAGGAAGTATCTTAATCGAGTCAATAATCGTCTCACTAATTATATCAATCATTTCATCCTCCTAAAAAATACGCAAATCATTTGCGAGTACACTATTATATAAAAAAAAATTTATATTGTCAAGATATTAATTAAAAATAGTTGTAAAGTTTACAAAAAAATATTAAAAAAACATATATTATTTATAAAATTACGCTAAATACCAACAATAACCGACCAATTGGACAATTGACAACAAATTATTAAAATAGTATAATACAATAAGATATAGAGAGGAGAAACTTATATGATGAGTTTAAGAGATTTCAAGGTTCCAGATTTTAAATTTCCAAAATTTAAAATGAAAAATATAGACAAAATAGATGATTTAACAGAAGAAGCAAAAAAGAAAGGGAAAACAAAAGGATATAAACCAGGAGATCCAATACCAGAACCAATTAGATATGAAACTATGCAGGATGTATTTAAAGATGTTACTGTAAAGTTTAAAGATAATGTATTAATTACTCAAAAATTTGATCATAAAGGAAAATTTGAAGATATTACATATGGTAAATTTAGAGATGATGTAATTGGATTTGGAACAGGACTTATAGAATATTTAGGTCTTAAAGATAAAAGAGTTGTTATTATTTCTGAAACAACTTATGAGTGGTATGTGTCATATATGGCTATGCTTTGTGGAGTAGGTATAGCTGTACCAATGGACAAAGAATTACCAGAAAATGAATTTGAAAATTTAGTAAAAAGATCTAAAGCATCTGCAGTCATATATTCTTCAAGAAAGAAAGAGTTAATAGATAAAGTAAGAGATAAACTTGAAGATGTAGAGTACTTTATTGAAATGTATTCAGATAGTGATTTAAATGGAAAAGATGTAGGATTTGAACAAGTTAAGAAAATAGGAAGCAAATTGTATGAAAATGGTAATAATTCATTGTTAGATACAAAAATAGATAAAGATGAGTTTAAGGTTTTAATATTTACATCTGGAACAACATCAGCATCAAAAGGTGTAATGCTTTGTAATAGGAATTTAACTGAAAATATATATGCGGCAGGTTCTTATGTTAATGTAAGAGAATATGATAGACTTTTTTCAGTTTTACCACTACATCATACATATGAATCAACAATAGGATTTTTATTTCCTTTTGCACGTGGTGCATCTGTGGCTGTATGTGAAGGACTTAAATATATTGTTCCAAATTTAAAAGAAACAAAGCCTACAGCAATGATTGCTGTACCACTTTTGATCGAAAGTCTATATAAGAAAATTAATCAAACAATTAAAAAAAGTGGAAAAGAGACACTTGTAAATTCTATGATACATGTTACAAATGCTTTAAAACTTGTTGGAATTGATATTAAAAAGAAGGTATTTGCTGAAATCTATGATAATCTAGGAGGAAATATACGTATAATTGTATCTGCTGCTGCTCCTATAGATAAAAAGATTGGTAAATGGATAGAAGATATAGGAATAGAGTTCTTACAAGGATATGGACTTACAGAAACTGCACCTATTGCTGCTCTTACACCAGAATCAGATCCTCATATTGGCTCTGTCGGTAAGGCTGTTGTTTGTGCTGAGCTTAAGATAAAAGATCCAAATGAAAATGGTGAAGGTGAAGTATTAATAAAGAGTTCAACATTAATGCTTGGTTACTATGAAATGGAAGAAGAAACTAAAAAAGCAATTAGTGAAGATGGCTGGTTTAATAGTGGAGATGTAGGATATTTAGATAAAGATGGATTTTTATATATTACAGGACGTTCAAAAAATGTAATTGTAACAGCAAATGGTAAAAACATTTATCCAGAAGAAATTGAATTGGTTCTTGGTAAAATTCCATATATCTCAGAATGTATGGTATATGGTAAGGGTGAAAAAGATGATTTAACAGTTTCTGTTAAAGTAATACCAAATTATGAATATATAGCAGAAAATGTAAAAAAAGATATGACTGATGAAGAAATATATAATTTAATTTGGGAAGAGATAAAGAAAGTAAATAAAACTCTAACTTCATATAAGGCAATAAAATACTTAGAGATTAAAAAAGATGAGTTTGAAAAGACTACAACTATGAAGATAAAAAGATTTGCTGAGCTAAAAAAAGATGAGGAAAAAGCAAAATCAAAGAAAGAAAATAAAGCTAAAGAGGCAAAAAAATAACATAATTAAAATACTAGATATTATTGATGATATCTAGTATTTTTTATATTTTAATTGTTTTAGATATTAATAGACAAAAAGTAAAACTTGAAAAATATAAAAAAATATGGTATAATAATATTGTTATGTAAATCATAACAATATATAAGGAGAGTGGAAATCAAAATCGAATAAAAAATTTTTTTAAGCTGATTAAGTGTTTTCAGTCGAATAAAAGCACAAAAGACAAAAAGAATTGGAGAGTGTTTAAAAATGGAAAGTGCCTCGGGTAAGATTACTCTTAAAAAGGCAACAATTGGCGATATTAAAGAAATCGCAGAATTAATTTATATTACAGAGCCTGAACCTGAAGTTGAATGGGGATATGGTTCTGAAAGAGAAATGAAACAAGTATTAGAATCTTTAATGAAAAATAGAAATAATAGATTCTCATTAAAAAATTTCGTCGTTGCAAAGATTGACGACAAATTAGTAGGTATGGCACTATTAATTAATGGTAAAGATATAAGTAGATTAACAATTAATAGTGAAAAGAAAGTCTTAAAAATTCAAAAAGGACTTTTAAATAAATTAGGCTATATTTATTCAACAATAAAAGACTTCTTAGTATATAAAAGAGAATGCGAAGATGATGAATTTTATATATCAAATATAGCTATAAAAAAAGAATACAGAGGAAACGGTTATGCTAAGATTATGATAGATATGATTAGTAAAATGGCTAAGAAGAAAGGCTATAGAAAAGTTTCACTTGTAGCTAAAAACGACAAGTTAATTAAATTCTATGAAAGTTTAGGATTTAATTTAATAAATAAAAAAATAAGAAGAATGGTTTCTCAAATATAAATTTAGAAAATGTTGGTCCCTCACATATTTAATATGTGAGGGATTGTTTTATTATAAAAATATGAAGAATAAAGCTTATTATCAGGTTGACATTTACATAAAAACTGATATAATATTTATGTATAAAAAATTAAATTCTAAATTAAATTTAATTAGAAAGGAGGTTTTTAATAATAAAAAACAAAAAAGGAGGATTTAAATTGTGTTTAAAAATGTTAAATTAAAAGTAAGTGTAGTTTTACTTTGTATTTTTATTATAATGCTACTTATACCTGTAGTAGCAAACGCTAATTCATATGATTTTAGTGTTAAAGAACAAACTAATGAATTCTATGTAAATGATTTTGCAGGAATATTTACAGAAGAACAAAAGCAAGAAATGTTAAATAAAGCAAAAGAACTAAATGACAATTATAATGGTATACAAGTTGTTGTTACAACAGTTGATTCTTTAGAAGGACATGAAATAGAAAATTATGCATATGCTATGTATAATCAATATCGGTATAGGTAAAGACTCAATGGGAATTTTAATACTTCTTTCTGTATCTGATAGAGATGTAAGAATTGAGACAGGATATAACATGCAAGCATATTTTACTGACATAACTTCAGGAGAAATACTTGATGAATATGGAATGGAACTTTTTAAACAGGATAAATTTTCTGAAGGATTAGTTGCAGTTCAATCAGCAACAATATCTAAAATATATGAAACTGTTCCTAAGGACTGGCAAACACAAATAACAAATAATGAAAAATTTACTATAAATTTATGGCCAGTGTTTTGGTGGATACTTGGTTTTATAATTCTTTGTGCGAGTGGTTTTGGTATATATAAACTTATAATAAAAATTAAAGAAATAAAAAATAGAAAATTAAATGAAGAAATCTCTAGAGTAAATGAAGAATGGGATAAATTAATGTTTAATACTAAAGCTTGCTTTGAAGATGAAAAATATGAGCTAGAAATTGAAATTAATTTATTAAAGGAAGAAAATAATTATTTAGAAAAAGAAGTGAGAAAATATGAGGAGAATTTGGAAAGAATTAAAAAACTTCATCCAAATATAGAAAATGAAATAAAAAAGCAAATTGAAGATGAATATAAGCAAAGCGCATCAATTTGGGACGATGAAGTAAAGTCTATTGCTAACATTTCTCCAACTAAAGATAATGCAAATATATTTGAAGATGTTCTAAATTCATATAAAAACTTAAAAAGAAAAGTTAAGCAATTTGTAAAAACAGATATTGATGCTATAAAACAAAAATATAAGACAGCTTTAAAGTTAAAAGATATAGCAGTAGCAGAAACAGTTGGCAAGTTAGTACTTGAGTGCTGCAGTAAGTTTAAAGAGGGAAATCATACAAATTATAATGATATTTTGCAAGTATATGAAGAGTACCAAAATTTGAATAAAGCACAAAAGGATGCTTTTCCATATAAAGAAATTATTACTGATTTTGATAATTTGTATAAAAGCGCTTGTGAAGATAATGATAACTATAAATCTGCTAAAAAAACAGAAAAAAAGATAAAAGAAATATTAAGTGATATTGGAGATAGTGCAACAAGACATGATCTTATAAGACTTAAAGAGGCAAAAAATATGTACGAAGAATTATCTTTTTTGCAATTAAAATATGTAGACAAAGCTTTATATGAGGAAATATTAAGGAAAATTAAAGAGGCTAAAGAAGATGAGGAAGAATATGAAAGAATGCTGATAGAAGAAGAGGAAGAAGAAAGACGTAGAAGAAATGATTCTAGTTTTTCATCTGGAGGTTCATTTAATATATCTTTTGGAAAAGGAGGTCACTCAGGCGGAGGTGGTGCAAGTCGCCATTTCTAATTATTAAAAAGGAGGATTTTTTATATGAATGAAAATTTTAACTTAAAAAAATATAAAACACCTATTATTATTTTTGTTATAGCTTTTATTATAATGTGTATTATACGGTTCACTTGTTGGAAAGTACAACAATTTAATTGATTTAGAAGAAAATGTTAATTTAGCATATTCTAATGTTGAAAAAGAGATGCAAGCAAGACTAGAACTTATACCAGATTTAGTAGAGACAGTTAAACAGTATACAAAACATGAAGAAACAGTTTATAAGGAAATTGCAGATGCAAGAGCTGCATTAAATTCTAGTCTTAAATCTAAAGATATAGATTCTATAAATCAAGCAGATGAAAAATTAAATAGAGCAATTAATAATTTATTAGTTATTGTAGAATCTTATCCAGATTTAAAATCTGGACAGCATTATACAAATTTAATGACTCAACTTGAAGGAAGAGTAAATCGCATATCTATTGCTAGAGAAACATATAATGAAGAAGTAAGTAAATATAATAGAAAAATTCGTATGTTTCCAGAGAGCATATATGCTAATATATTTGGATTTGAGGCAAAAGAATTATTTACCGCTATGGAAGGGGCAGATAATCCAAATATGGTAGATTTTGGTGAGTAGAAAAAAGGAATACCTAGAATTAATTTCTAGGTATATTTTTATGTTTATTTATTAATATAGATGGTTATTTGTATATTTATAAAAAAGAATAGGTAGTGTTTTAAGTAATTTAAGTAAAAAAAGGTTGATTTTTAAAGCGAAAGTCGACCTTTTTGTTTTTCTTGATCATACAGCTAGAAAATTAGATTTTAAAAGGAAATATCTATTTGACGCATGATAGTTACATTTAATAATAATTTAATAGTTGAGGAAATAGAAATATTATGGTAATATTGAAGTGAGATAAGAAATGTAAAAGTATGATTGATAAGATACCAGAAAATGATTTAAGAAATACTATACCAAGATTATATTTTAAACAATATATAGATACTAATTTAAAAGAAACATATATTGAAAATTCCATTATAAAATGGTTAAAAACTAATTTAGAAAATAAAGAAAAAATAGATATATGTGAGGAAAGAATGGTTAGAAATAATTACTAATATGGTAATAAAAAATTATTTTTTAAAGTTCACAATTAAAACTTATTTAATATCATTTTATATAAACAAAGAGCAATAAATATTGATAATAATGATAAAATATTAGGATATATATTACCACTAAGATAGAGGTGTGTTATGGAATTAAGAGTTACTTCGATAAAAGAGGCAAAAAGAAATCTAAGAACTTTAAATTTATCAAATGTAAAGGCTATAATTATATCATCATTATATGATGATATAGAAATAATCCCCAGCAAAAATAAATTATTAATAGAATTTGACGATTTGAATTATCAAAGTCAGAATTCATTTAATAAAAATTTAGCAAGAAAAATTAAAGAATTTATTGATAAAATAGATTTTGCTAAAAATAAACTATATATTTGTTGTGATTCCGGAGAATCAAGAAGCTCAGCAGTTGCAGCTTGCATTTTACGAAAATATGGGGAAGATGAAAATGTAATATGGAAAGATACTAGTTATCATCCTAATATTTTAGTATATAGAATATTATGTGAAGAACTAGGTTTAAAAAATTCTAGAATAAGATTAAGATACAAAGCTTATATTAATAATAAAGCATTACAAAATAAGATTAACTCGGCTAAAAAATAGTTTAAAGAACGTGAATTTGTATATTCACGTTTTTTGATTAAGAGAAAACTACTTAACACTTATACATGTAGATTTTTATTATATTATAAAAACATGAATGATGAAGTTTATGGTTAAGTTGATATTTGCATAAAAATAATGTTGATTATAAGCAATCCACGTTAAGCCTGAGATAATAAAGTAAAATCTATTGTTAACATTTCTCATAACCCGAAGGTATAATTTTAAAGAATTTGATTACGGAAAAGAAAGGTAATAATAAAACCTTGTCAAGATTTAATAATTTTGACAAGGTTGTTACCATATTTATATAAGAATTTGATAAAAGATATAAATAAAAAACTCAATTTTTAAGTTTCAAAAATCTCTCAAAGTATTGATATGACTAGTGGAAGTCGTGATGACTTCCAAGAATCTGAAAAATTCAATTTTGGGAGCTACTTGGTAGAAAAACTGAGAAAAATTGAGAAATTTTTAAAAATTTTCAAAAAAGCGGAAGCTGATACAACCCGCATAAAACCGTATTTTTGGCAAAATAAAAACCAGCAAAATGCTGGTATAAGTGGTTGCGGGAGCAAGACTCGAACTTGCGACCTTCGGGTTATGAGCCCGACGAGCTGCCAACTGCTCCATCCCGCGATATTTAATGCTCTTTTATTATAGTATAATATATACTAAATGTCAACCCTTTTTTATTAATTTATGCAAATTATTTGAATTTATACTATATATTTGACTTTTACCACTGAATTGATATAATAATAGTGTGGTGGATAGAATATGAGAATAATACTTGCATCTTCTTCGATAACAAGAAGAGAAATAATGGATAAGTTAAAGATAAAATATGATATAGTTACTAGTGATGTAGAAGAGAAGTCTAGTAAAGAAGATCCAATAGAATATGTAAAAGAGCTATCTAGAAATAAAGCAGAATCTGTATCCAAAAAAGTAAGCAATAAAAATAGTATTATTATTGCTGCGGATTCCATTATATATAAAGATGGTAAAAAGTATGAAAAACCTAAATCAATTGATGAAGTTAAGCAAAATTTAAGAGAACTAAGTGGAACAAAAAATCAGGGAATAACAGGGGTTACTGTTATAGATATGTCTAATAATAAAGTAAAAACATTTGCTTGTGTAACAGATGTATATTTTAAAGAAATATCTGAAGAAGACATTGAATGGTATGTAAAACATGAAGAAAATCTACTAAAAAAAGCCGGTTATTCACTTGAGGGGATTATGTCATTATTTTTAGAAAGACTTGATGGAGATTATTATAATGTATTAGGATTACCACTTGGAAAGTTATATAAATGTATTAATGAATTTGGATATAGTCTAAAAGATTTAGATTAAATAGGAGGTATAATTTGTGGCAACAAGAATAAAATCTAAAACTAAGTATTTTTGTAATGACAAAGAAAAATTAAAAGAGTTTATAAAATCAGAGGGATTTATATTTAAAAATAGTACTTTAGAAAATGATGAGTATTTTTTAGATATAAATTTTGATATGATTGAAAATGATTCGTGTATTAGAGTAAGAACGGTAAATAATAAAGACGTAATATTATCTTTTGAGGGAATGGTAAAAAATTTAAGTCAAATAGATATTAAAGATAGCAGAAACGTATATTTAGATATATCACAAAAAGATAATATTATTGGTTTTTTATCTGATATGGGATATTATAAATATGTAAGTATGAATATTTTAAAAGAAACTTTTGTAAAAAAAGATAAAGAGTATTATTATAGTATTAGTATTGATACAATTGAAAATGTAGGGGAATTTGTTGATTTTGATATTTATACAGATATTGAAGATAAAGGTGCTATAAATAATATTTTCTACGACTTTGAGAAGAAAATTGAAAGCTGTATAAAAGAACACGTTAATTTAAAATATAGAGATTATACATCAAATTATTTATATAAAAACTTCTTAAAAGGAGATACTTTAAATAGAATATTAATTGAACTAGATAAAATTTTTGTAAATTTAGATGCATATAATATTGAAGACTCAATAAAGGATAATTTAACAATACTTAATTTAGAACTTATTGAAAAAATAGAACAAATAGGTATAAATATTGAAATTGTATATTCAAATTCTGATGAGATACTGGTAAATACTTTAAAGAAGATATTAAATAAGATAGGATATAGTCCAAATTTTATTAATATCAAAGAAATAAAAGAAATTGCTATAAAAGAGACTTTAATAATTGAAAAACAGAAGAAAATAGAATTTAGTGAAATAGCATTTATGATATTACTAAATAGAAATAAAAATAAGATGTATTAAATGTTATTTTAATGGTCTATAATTGTAAATATTACATAATTTGTAACAAAAAAGTAACACATGAATTTATATGTGTTACTTTTTTATGTTTATTAAAATCACTTGAAATAAAGATATACTCTTTTGCATTAAAAATATGCCAAAAAATACATTTTTTTTTGCATTAAAAACGCGGTTATTTGCATATTAAAGGCTTGAATTAAAAAAATTAATATGCTATTATATAAGAGTAAACAGATATGTTTATCATATGGTTTATAAGGGGGGAAATTTTTTAGTATGAAAAAATTAAAGTTAAAAGCTTTTGTACTATTAATGGTAGTTATGATGGGACTAACATTAGTACCAAGCTTATATGCTGCTAACAAGTATACAAATGCTGAAGGTGCAACTCCTGAAAATGTTGATATTGTGTGTACTCTTACACCTGATAAAACAGAGTTAGCACCAGGAGATAAAGTTAGTGTTACTTTATCAATTGATAAATTACCAGATAATGGATACGGATTTAGATCTATTAATATGGGAATAGCTTTTGATCCAAATCAACTTGAAATTGAATCAGAACAAGATTCTTTTGGAAGAGTTTCTTATGATGTTGAAATAGGTGAAGTTGGAGAAGCTTTAGAATTAAATGAGAGAAGTCCAGAAGTATCAAAATGTGCTACAGATTCAACTTTAAATCAAGTTCGTTTTGGTGCTGCAGTTGAACCAGCTGATTTTGTTACACTTACAGGAGATATAATTACTTTAAACTTTAAAGTAAAAGATACAGCTTCTGGAGATTTAAGAGTTTTCTTAATGTCTGACTCAACTGAAGATAATGGATTCGCTGTTGCTGGTGTTGATGTAAATGTGGTAGATGGAAAGTATGAATTCCGTGTTGATGGAGATACTACATATTATATTAATGATGGATTGAGCGATCAATTATATGTTCCAGTTCCACTAGAAGATATTAAATTTAAAGATGAACTAGGTGGAAAACTTGATTTAGATAAAACAACTAAAAAATCATTTGATTTATCATCATATGTTGAATTAATACCATCAAATACAACTGAAGATGATGATTTAGAATGGTCAGAAGATAGTAATGGTAAAGTAGTTACAGTTGCAAATGGTGTTGTAACTGCAGTTGGAAATGGATCTGCTAATGTTACTGTTAAATGTGGAGAATTTTCTGCTACTATACCAGTAAATGTTACTACTTCTGTAGGATCATTAACATTTAGTCAATCAAATTATACAGTAAACTTTGAAGAAACTAGAAATTTAAAAAATGAATTAACAGTTAATCCAGAAGATGCTGTATATGATAAAATAGAATGGTCTTCAGACAAACCAGAAATAGCATCAGTTGATGAAAACGGTGTTGTAACTGGTGTAGCTAAAGGAACAGCTAATATTACAGCAAAAGTTGGAAATATATCTAAAACAGTTGCTGTTACTGTAGCAGTACCTTTAAAATCAGTAACATTAAGTACAGATACAGTTACTGTATATAAAGGAAAATCTGAAACAGTTGTTGTTACACCTCAACCAGAAGGTGCTGTATGGGAGACTTTAGTAGCTTCATTAAATTCAGGTGCTGAGTTTGCAGAAGTAAAAGAAGTAGCTAATGGTGTTCAAATTACAGGTGTTAAAGAAGGAACTGCTGTTGTAGCAATTTCTGTTAACGGAAATCAAACAGGTGATTTATATAAATTAGTTAATGTTGTAGTTAAAGAAAATAAAGTAACTTCTGCAACAATTACTAATGAAGATGGAGCTGAACTATTAAGAGGTGAAACTCTTGAAATGAAAGGTGAATTTACTGTTGAAGAACCTGGAGTTGAGTCAACAGATGATACAACTATGAAATGGGAATCTTTAAATCCAGAAATTGCAACAGTTGATGAAAACGGTGTTGTAACTGGTGTTAAAGAAGGTACAGCTACAATTAAATTAACAGTAGCAGGACAAACAGATGAATATGTTGTAACAGTTAAAGAAGTTCATGTTGATGGAATAGTTATTTCTGAAGATACACAAAAAGAACTTGAAGCTCTTGAGAGTTTAACAGTTGGAGATACAATAAAAGTTCCATTTACAGTAACTCCAGAAGGAACTATAACAGATACAGTTGATGAAATTCTTGAATTCATAAATGTTGAATATGATAAAGATTTAGTAGATGTTACAGTTGAATACAATAAAGAAACTGGAGAAGGAGTATTAACAATAACAGTTAAAGCTGCTGGAGAGACATCAGTAGTTGTAACTGGAGGAGATCCAGAATCTGAAGAAGCAACTTCTTATGAGTTTGTTCTTAACTGTGTAGAACCAGTTGAAGAAGTACCAGAAGAAGAAATTCCAGAAACAGGAGATATGCCTGTAGTTATGCTTGTAGCTATTATGGCTGTTTCACTTGCAGGAGTTGTAGCTTCTAAAAAAATATTTGTAAAATAATATAAAAATATGTATTTAGCAAGAAGGGATATTTACTGATAAATATCCCTTTTTATAGTATAAAAAGGTGGCAAAAGATATGAAAAAACTAAGGATTATGATAACATTACTTGTATTTATTGGAGTAAGCATATATTTTAATAAAGTATTTGCCCTAACTAGTAATGATTTAATTAGTGTAGGTTCAGGAAATTACGCTATTACAGTTTCAAAAACTTCAACAATACAAGATATAATTGATGTGTTAGGAGAACCAAAACTTGTAACCGAGTCTGCTTTTGGCGGATATGCTTATGCTTTTTATACAGATGATAATTATAGCAATTACTTATATATAGAGACAATGGCTAATGGACAAATTATTTCTTTTGGTTCTGTTGACCCTACATATAAAACTAATACATATAGTTATGGGGATAAATATAACTATTCTGAAAATGGAGTGTTACATGGATGTATTTCAAATGTAGACGGAATAATAAAAGGTGCTGTGCATTATGATAAATCAATTGGAGAATATAATGAGATTTTTGATATATTCAAATCAAATTATGAAAGTAATCCAACTAAATATTTAAGAGGAATATCTGAACAGAGTGTATTAATGTATAATGCTTTTTGTACTTCTTTAGGATATAATACACATTTAGAATTTGATGAAGATTTTTTCTATATAAATGAACAATTTAAAGAGTTTGGAACATCAATAAGAGAATACTTGATGGATATGGGAAAAACTAGTTATATAAAAGCGATAGGAAACAAAGAAAATATTGAACTATCAAATGGATCATTTTATATAATGAATCCAATGGAATTTGCTTCTCTTGCAGTTTTAAATAAAGGTGCAAAGTATGAAGAAAAGACAGTAGCTATATTTGATTATAACTATGATACAAAATTATTGTCTGCTATTTGTATTAGTAAAGACGCTTTTAAAAGATATGAAGATATTGAACTTACTTTAGAAGAAAATGAAAAGCTTATTGCAGGAAGAGAAAAATATGCAGAGGCTATATCTAAATTATATGCAGAAAGTGGATTATATGATGTTGAGCCTCAGTCAACTAATCCTTCAACTATGGTTGCAGGTGAATTAAAACAAAGTAAAAAGGAAGGTATAACAGCATATGTTAATGCGATTAGAATTGCAGCAGGATTACCAGAAGTTAGTCTTGATGAGGATGCTTTTTTAGTTGCACAGCATATATCTACATTAATAAGTTATAGATATACAGAATTAGGTCTTCCTATACAGCACTATCCACCAAAACCAGATGGTTTATCTGATGAATATTATAATATAGCGGTAAGACATGAGATGGGATTTGCTGAAAACTTAGGATATTCTGCTACTGCATCTACTGAAAAGACAATGATGAAGCATATTAATTTATTTTTAGATGATGGTTCAGAAACTCCTCAGGTATTTTCACATAGATCAAAAATACTTGATCCTGGATATTCAAAATTTGGTTATGGCATTAGCCCATTTACTTTTTCTAATGAATTTAGTGGTTCACAAAGTAATGATGTTTTCTTACAAGCATGGCCTGCTGAAGGAATTACATTTATAGAATCATTAGCTAATGATAATAAAAGATTTAAATGGACTGCTAGATTTTTAGATAAGTATACAGTAACTTCAGGTACAACAGTAACAGTTAAATGTTTAAATACAGATGAGACATGGGAGTTTACTGATGAAGTAGGAGATACTAATTCTTCTGTTTATTTTAAAAGATATACAGATTCTGTTCAGTCTATAAATAATAATGTCGTTTTTTATGATTCTTCTATAGTTCCTGAAAATGGATATGTATATCAAATAACAGTACATAATTTACAAAATGATGATACAGGATTATCAGAAGACTATACATATAGATCTGTATTTGAGTATGCAGATGAAGCAAATATTCCTGTTACAGAAGGAAATCTTTCAATAGATATTGATAGTGAGTATAAAAATAGTCAATATATACATTTAGAAGACGAATTATCTGATACAGGAGCTAAAATATATAGAGTTCCAATTGGTGTAGATGTTAAATTTAAAGCAATTTCAGATGAAAGTGTTACAGATAATAAAGTAACTTGGAGTTCTTCTAATCCAAATGTAAAAGTTATGCAAAATGGTTTAATTATAGCAGAAGGTGGCTTGGATGAAGAAGTAACAATAAAAGTAAAATATGATGGAAGTGAAGAAGGTTCTACAATTGTTGTAATTCCATATTATAAGATAGATCAGATTAAAATTGGAAGAGTTTCTGAAGAAGATACTGGTGAAATAATAGATCCTGGTAATACTGTAAGTGAAGTTTTAAAAGATGAAAGTATTAATTTAAGAATATTATATATACCAGATTATGCAACAGAGGAAACTACTATAGAATGGAAAGTAATAAGTAAAACAAGTCCAACAGTGGAGTATGACATAAGTGATCCATATATTAGACAATATTTAGCAGTAGATATTTTAAATGAAGAAAAAACACTAGTAAAAGTTACAGCTGTTAATGCTGAGACAAGTAATAATGAATATACTGTTAAAGCATATGCAAATGGTATTAGTGGAACTTATGATGGAACATATAATGTAGAAGTTGAGATACCATTAAATTATATAAGAATTGTATCAAGAAATGCAGGTGTTTCTTTTAGTGGTGGAGCACTATCAGAGCCAAGATATGCAACAATTGATTATAACAAATACTTAGAACAAAATGATAATAGTAACATTTTAGACTTATATGCTGAATTTGCTCCAGATAATACAACTGTAGATAGAAAAATAGAATGGAATACAGATAATTCAAGTGTTTTAACAGATTATGATCAATCTGGAAAGTTTAGAATAGATAGTGAAGGACAGGCAACTATAACAGCATATAATGAAGATGGAAATTATACTGCATACATGTATCTTACTATTACTTCAGAACTTGAAAGTGTTTCTATATCTAGTGATAATAGCAATATAAAATTACAAGATAATGGTAGTGGAGTATATACTGCAGAAGATACGTTAAAAACAGAGAAATATCCAAGTATAGATAGTGATAAAATAATATATAAATCGTCAAATGAAGATATAGCAACAGTTGATGAGAATGGAAAAGTTACTTTCAAGGATAAGGGACAAGTTACAATAACTGCATATAGTGAAGCTGATGAGAGCATTAAAGATGAATTTACATATAATGTAGGAATACCTGTTACATCAATGTATTTTAACTATGCCTTTTCAACTCAGTATGTTAAACTTGGAGAAAAGATACAATATGAAGCTGTTTATTTACCTCTTCAAGCTAATGTAAAAAATTATATTACATATTCATCAAGTAATACAGATGTAGCTACAGTAGATAAGAATGGTATAGTAACAACTAAATCTTGTGGTACTACTAGAATAACTGCAACACTTGATGGGAAATATACAGAAACAGGCTATACAATGACAAGTTATTATGATGTAAATGTTCATGTGCCTATTGAAAGTATTTCTACTGATGATAAACTTACAATAATGCTTGAAGACAGTGTTGTTCCAGATATAACACTTGAAATTAATCCTGCAAATACTACTGATAGTTATAGTGTTAGATGGGAAAGTAGTGATGAAAGTGTATTGACAGTAGATAAAACAAGTGGTAAAATAACTCCTATTAAATCTGGAAAAGCAACTGTTACAGCTATAGTTACAGCTACAAATGATAGAGGAACAACAGAATATAGAAGTACAACAACAGTGACTGTAAAGAGCATAAATGATCCACAATATTTAAAAGGTGATTTAGATAGAAATGGAGCAGTAAATGCAAATGATGCAGCAAAAGCATTAGATTTATATAAATATGGGAATGCAACAGATGAAGATATGCAAATTGGTGATATGAATGAAGATGGCACAATAAATGCAAATGATGCAGCACTTATACTTGATGTATATAAATATGGAAGGTAATAGGTTATTTTCTTAGAGTTCTTTTTAGAACTCTAAGAAAATAAAAAATAGGGTGAATATAAATGAAAATACAAAAAGATATAAAATGTATACTTGTATGTATGTTATTTGTCTGTTTTGCATTAATGTCAAAGCAACAGGTAAAAGCTGCAAGTACCTTAAACTCAAATGAGCTCCTAAAATTTAAAGATTATATAATAGAAAAAGATACTACAATTGATCAAATAAATAGTGAATTTGGACAGCCTAGAATTGAATATGCGTCTCCTTTTGGGGGTAATGCATATACATATTATGATGATGAATATACATGGATGTTACATATAGAGACAGATAGCAGTGGCAAGATAAAGGGATTTGGCTGCATTAATGGAGACTTTATGTCTAAAAGATATGCACAAGGTGATGAATATTCATCAGTTGTGTCATATATGTCTGGTACTGCCATTTATGATGAAGATGAAAAAGTAAATGGTGTGTATGAATATAATGTTACATCTTCAGATGTGCAAACATATAAAACAATTTTTATAAGTTCATCAGATTATCTATATAATCTACAAAAGAGCTCATTAATAGTTAGTAAGATTTTAGCTAAGAAACATAACTATGATTTTCCTCAAACATATATAGATGAAGATATATTTTATATGAATGAAGAGTTAAAAGATAATGGTACAGATTTATATAATCTAGGTAATGATACTGGAAAAAGCAAATATATATCATTAGTTTTATCTAGAACAGATTTTTGTAATTTTGAGCTTCCAAATCCATTAATGCTTGGTAGAAGTACAGAAAATCATACAAGAGCTGATAATTATAAATATATATTTTATGATATGAAATTACTTGATGAGGATACATTTAAATATTTTACTACAATAGTATTTGTTGATCCAGAATTTATGGAACAAAAAGAGACTGTTAGTTTAACAGATAATGAGATAACATTATTAGATGCTGTAAAAGCTAAATATGAGGAATATAATCAGCACGGACAAGCAATTACAAGAAATTATGATATTGAACCACAATATGAAGAGTTACCACTTGTTGCAGGTAAATGGTCAGATATGGCATTACTTATGGTAACAGATTATATTAATTTAGCAAGAGCAGGTTTAGGGTTACACGAGCTTGAGTTAAATCAGGATATAGCTGATGCGGCTCAGCATAAGGCAGCTTTAGTAGTATACAACAATATTAATGGATATACTTCTGGTCATTTTCCTGAGCAACCAGAGGGTGTAGATGATGAATTCTTTAATAAAGCACAAAGCTATATGACAGAAAATCTATATACAGGTGATATTCAAACAAGTATAGTATCTGCATTAAATGATGGATATGGTGATCCTATTGAATGTGGTCACAGATATAACTTACTTGATCCATCTGCTACCGAATGGGGAGCAGGTGCTGTAGGTTCTGGTCTGTCTCTTGGATGGCAAGGTGTTCATAAGTTTTCTGGTTTTGAAGATTATACAAATGAACTTGTAGCTTGGCCAAGTAATGGAATATTTACTATGGACTTAGCTTATAATGGAATCGGAAATTGGACTGCTCGTTTTTATAAAAATTATAGTGTTTCTTCTGATACTGAAGTAACAATAAAATGCTTAAATTCAGGGAAAACATATGAAATAAATAAAGAAAATAAAAATAATTCAGGTAAATTTTTGCAAGTTACTGGCTCTGATTTAGTAACATTTAGAGATGATACAATTGCATATGAGAGTGGAGATGTTTTTGAAATAACATTACATAATGTAACAAATAAAGCAACTGGAGAAAAAATAGATTATACATACAGAAGTGTATTTATGAGTATGACTCAAATTAATGAAACTGGAGTAACGGATATTGAGTTAAGTGAGACAAACGTTGAATTATTACCAGAAGAAAGTATATCAATTGATGCTACAGTCTGTCCTTCAGATGCTACAAATAAAATGTTAAGATATACATCTTCAGATGATAGTATAGCTTCAGTAAGACAGGATGGTACTATATATGCAAAATCTGCTGGTACAGCAACTATAACTGTTACAAGCTGTAGTTCAACTGGATTTAGTAAAACTATTACTGTTGTCGTAAAAGGAGAAACAACAGATCCAGATGAACCTATAAATCCAGGTGAATTTTTAAAGGGAGATTTAGATAGAAATGGAGCAGTAAATGCAAATGATGCTGCAGTAGCATTAGATTTATATAAATATGGTAATGCAACAGATGAAGACATGAAAATAGGGGATATGAATGAAGATGGCGTAATAAATGCAAATGATGCAGCACTTATACTTGATGTATATAAATATGGAAAATAAAAAAGCAAAAGGAGAAGTTTTTAAATGAGTTTAATATATGGCATAAATCCAGTGACTGAAGCAATAGTTTCTGGTAAGACAATTAATAAGATATACGCACAAAAAGGAAATAAAGAGGTATACCAAGTTATACAAAAAGCAAGAGAAAACAAAATTGTGGTTGTTGAGGCAGATAAAGTAAAATTAGATAGAATGATTACATTAGAAAATGAAAAATTAAAAAATTCACAAGGCATTGTAGCTTCTGTTACAGATTATAATTATTATACTATAGATGATATTCTGGAAGAAGCTAATAATAAAAAAGAACCCCCTTTTATAATCATATTAGATAAAATCGAAGATCCACAGAATTTAGGAGCTATAGTAAGAAGTGCTGAATGTCTTGGTGCACATGGGGTAATTATTCAAAAAAGAAATGCCGCACAAGTAACAGAAACAGTTGAAAAAGTTGCAGCAGGTGCTTGTAATTATGTAAAAATTGCAAGGGTTACTAATATAACCGAAAGTATAAAATATTTAAAAAAGCAGGGATTATGGATTTATGGTCTTGATATGGATGGAGCATCAGATATATATAATACAGATTTAAGTGGACCAATTGGTCTTGTTGTTGGAAATGAAGGCTCTGGAATATCAAAGCTTGTTTTACAAAACTGTGATTTTATAATAAAAATTCCTATGGTAGGACATATAGAATCACTTAATGCTTCTGTTTCTGCAGCTATTAGTATGTATGAGATTGTAAGACAAAAAAATTTAAAAAATAATTAGAATGAGGTGTGGTAATATAATTACCACGCTTTTTTTTCTTTACACAATTTTCGTAAAATGATATAATTTATAATATAAAAAATAAAGTAAGGAGATTTTTTATGAATAAAAATATAGAATTACTTGCACCAGCGGGAAATGAAGAGAGCTTTAAGGCTGCTGTAAATGCAGGAGCAGATGCTGTTTATATGGGGCTTGGCAAACATAATGCAAGAGTTATGGCTAAAAATTTTACTCTGAAATCATATATAGATTGTATAGATTATGCTCATGTAAGAGGTGTAAAAGTATATCTGACTTTAAATACTCTTTTACAAGATACTGAAATAAAAGAGGCAATGGAAATGCTTATTAAATTATATGAAGCAGGTCTTGATGCTGTTATATTACAAGATATTGGCCTTGCAAATATTATACATAATCTTATTCCTAATTTACATCTTCATGCTAGTACTCAGATGAGTGCATATTCTTTAGAGCAAGTTAATTTTTTAAAGAGTCTAGGATTTAAAAGGGTAGTACTTGCAAGAGAATTAACGCTAGAAGAGATTAAATATATAACAGATAATACAGATGTAGAAATAGAGACTTTTATTCACGGAGCACTATGTGTTAGTGTTTCAGGACAATGTTTACTAAGTCTTGCTATAGGTACAAGAAGTGCAAACAGGGGGGCCTGTGCACAACCTTGTAGAATGAGATATACATTGTATAAAGACAATCAAAAAGTTTCTCCAAGAACATATATATTAAGTAAAAAAGATATATATGGTTTAGATTTATTAGATAAAATTATTAGTAGCAATATTACTTCTTTAAAAATAGAAGGCAGAAACAAAACACCAGAATATGTAGCTTTAGTTGTAAGCACATATAGAAAATATATAGATATGTATTTAATGGAAAACAAAATTGAAATTGAAAGTCAAGATGAGAAAAACATGCTTCAAATGTTTAATAGAAGCGGAAAAAGTTATGGCTATTTAAATGGAATAGAATATAGAGATAGTATAACTGAAAATTCACCTAAAAACACTGGGATGTATTTGGGTGAAGTAATATCTAAAAAAGGTAATTATATTAAGGTAAAACTCGAAGATAGTATTGATTTACATGATGGTATAGAAGTTCATTCTAAAAAAGGTGTTGCATCTACAATAGTAACTTGTATTAAAGATAGTAATATGAAACTTTTAAATAAAGAATGTAAAAAGGGAGATATAGTTTATTTAGGAGATCTTAAAGAAGAATATATATTAAATGGTGATAAAATATATAAAACATCTAGATATAAGTTAAAACTTGATATTCAAAACAAATACATTCAAAAAAATATTCGACAAAGAAATCTTGTTTTAAATGTTTCAATAAAAAAAGAATCTCCTGTTACTTTAAGTACAATAGTAAATGATCAAATGTATACATATAACACAAATGTTGTTCCTGAAGAAGCAATAAATAGAGAACTTTCTTTAGATGATTTGTACAATATTTTTTCTAAGACTCAAGATACAGGTATTAAATTCAATAAGGTGGTTGGATTTATAGATAAGGGAGTATTTTTAAGAGTATCTGAGTTAAATGAAATTAGAAGAAATTTTGTACTAAAATTGGAAGAAAAATTTAAAATAAGAAATGATATTGCAGGTATAAAAACTAGACTAGATGATACATTAGATTTATATAAAATAGAAAAAATAAAAAGTATTGATATGCCTGTTAATATACTATCTGTATATAAATATGATAGTACTATTAATTATGATAAGTATTACTTAGATAAATACAATCGAAAACTTGAAAGAATTGATTTTCAAATATATGATTATGTAAAAAATGAAAATGATATATTACATAAGTATTCAAAATATATTCTTGGTGTTAATATACCAAATTTTGTTATAGGGAATTTAGATAAATATGTAAAAAATAATTTGGAAAAATTATTACAAGAAGGTGTAAAGGTTATAATACTTGGTACTACCAGATATATAGATTTGGTTTTAAAATTGAAGAAAAAATATGATTTTATTTTAATTGCAGATTATTCTTTAAATATAAATAATTGTTATAGTGCAAATTTATTTAAAAATTTAGGCTTTGATATTATAACTCCAGATTTTGATGCAGATAATGAGCAGATAAATAAAATGTATGAGTATGTAAATGTTGAGTTGGTAGATGACTATGTAAGTGCTATGACGTCTAGATATTGTATTTTAGGATCTTTTGTGGCAAATAGGAACAAAGATTCTATATGCTTTGCTCCTTGTACGGCTAAAGGATATTATATTGAAGATACATATGGGGAAAGATATGATATTGTGTGTAATAATATTGATTGTGTCATGAAAATTTTAAAATCACATAAATTAGAAAAAGAAGGATTAAATAGAAAATTGTCACATATTAGAAATAATATTATATAATTTTTGTTAAAAAAATTTATTCTATTTACTTTTTTGACTATTTATTATATCATAATGTTAGTTACTACAAGTAATATATGAAAAAAAAGGAGGAAATTTAATGAAGTGTTCTAAATGTAATCAAGAAATTGAGGATACTAATGCATTCTGTCCATTTTGTGGTGAACCAGTAAAAAAGGAAGAGAATGTAGAACAAGAAACAGTGGCTCCAGAAGAAAATGTTAAACCTGAAGAATCTTCACAACAAGAAGAGCAAGAAAAAGTACAAGAGTCAGTAAATGAAGTAAAAGAGGTAGAAAAGGAAGTAGTAAAAGAAAAAACAAATGAAGTTGTTAAAGAAAATACAGTAACAGAAGTAAAGACTAATGAAGTAAAAAAAGAAGATAATAAAAATAATAGTAATTCTCAAAATAAGAAGAGACATAGTGTAATAACTATGTTAGTTTTAGGAATAATAGCAATAGCTATTATATTAATTGTTATTTTAGCTTTGGTATTTACAACAAAGAGTCCAGAAAAGCTATATAAAGATTTTATTGATTCTGCTTTGTCTAGTTTATATACTGGTGATGCAAGTACTGCTTCAAGTGCTAATATTACTAGTACAGTAGAAATGACTACAACTATAGATGAACTTAAAGATGCTATTAATGGTTTAAAAGTAAATGTAAATGCACAATATGATATAGCAACAAAGCAAATGGTATTTGGACTAAATCTAGATCAAAATTCTGATTCTTATATTGCAGCAAAAGCAATGCTTGATGCAAATAACAATGCAATATATGTAAATGAAAGTAATTTGTATGATAAAAATATTAAACTTGATGTTCCTGAAGAATATAAAGAAACATTAAATGAAATATTTGCTCAAAGTGAATCAGTAAATAAATCAGCTCAAAAGAAGGCTGCAAACAAAATATCAGATGCAATTAATAACAACTTAGCAAAAGAGAAGTTTACTAAAGAAAATGTAACAGTAAATATTAATGGAAAAGACAAAAAAGTTAAAGATAATACATTAACTCTTACAGTAGAAGAGTTTAAAACTGCACTTGAAAATGCTGCAAATAGTCTAAAATTAGATAATGAGTTTTTAGATTTATATGCAAATAGAGATGAAATAATAGCAAGTTTAGATATGTTTATTGACTCATTAGATGAATTATCTTACGTAGATGGAACAATTGCTATACATTATTATACATCAGGTCTTACAAATAAATTTGTAGGTATTGCTGTTGTTATTGATGATTCTTCAACAGAAGCAATTTTTGAATTAATAAATACAGAAAAAAATGTATATGAATTAAATTTAAAAGCAACAAATTATGGAGAAACACAAGATATTCTAAGTGCAATAATTACTGTTAATAAATCGACAGACACTGAAAAAGATATGCTTGTTTCAGTAAATATTCCTGATGCAGGTACAATAGACTTTAAAATACTAGCTACTGCACAATATGATAAAGGAATAGAAGTAATGGATACTAATAATTCTGTTGCTTATGAAGAAATGACACAAGAAGATATGGAAAAAATTGCAGAAAACTATCAAAATTCTAAATTATATGAAGTGTTATCTGCATATGGACTTAATTTAGATGGTTCTTTAGGAGGTTCAGATTATACAGATGACAGAGATGTTCCAGCAGGTATAACACTAAAACAAGGTCAAAGCTTTGTACAATCATACGATGATGATACAGTAATATTTAATGTACCAAATTCACTTGAAGAAGAGTATGCAGGTCTTTCTTATCAAAGCTTTTCTAAACAACATAATACTAAAAGCACAGCATATATTGATGTTGATGTTAATTGGGATACATTAGAAGAATATGAAGATAGTATTACATCTTTAGCTGAATATTATACAGAAGAAGACGGATATCGTGACGTTAAGGTTACAGACAGAGAAGAAGTTGAAATTGCGGGAAATACATATTATAAAAGAGTATTTTCATACACTTATGGAACAGGAAGTTATAGTTATACAAGTGTGCAAACATATTATTATCTACCAATAACTGATGAGTATGTATATTCTGTAGAAATTGATGATGATGATGGTATTGTAACAGATAGTGATATAGAAAAACTTCTTACAATTGATGTTGTTTTACATTAATATATAAATTTAATTAAAAATGGAATAGAATTAAGTTCTATTCCATTTTTGTGTTATCTAGCATATAATCTACAGCTGAATATATAATAGCTGCAATTATACTGGATATAACGGATATATAATATCCAGATATAAAAAATTGTGTTGCATATAAAATAACAATACAGCTAAAAAATCCAACAACACCTCTTCCTAGTGGATAGTCATGAATTCCTGTAACTGTTGATACTAAATAGTCAAGAATTAATACGAAAAAAGCAGATATAAATAATATATAAATATTTGATATATTAAAGTTAGGTGTTAAAAAAACAGTAAATATAAAAATGCTTAAAGATAATATAAATCTAATCATATTTTGTTTAAATCTTTTTGACATAAGTTCACCTCTAATTACTTATATTATTTGTATAATATTTAACAAATATGAAAAAATATATATAGGTGATAAAAATGTTAATTGTTTTTTTTAGAGCTCTTATATTATATTGTGTGGTATTTTTAGTAATTAGACTTATGGGAAAAAAAGAGCTTTCAAAAGTTCAGCCATTTGAACTTGCTATAATTATTGTAATTTCAGACTTAGCATCTGCACCAATGTCTTCTAGAGGACTTTCTTTACTTGACGGTATTGTTCCTATAATTACACTTTTACTTGCATATTTGATTTTTTTACTTTTAAATCATTCAAGTAATAAAGTACAGGATATAGTATGTGGTAAACCAGTTCTTATTATAAGAGATGGAAAGATAATAGAAAAGGAATTTAATAGCCAAAAATATACTGTTTCAGATATAATGTCTCAGCTTCATGAAAAAGATATTTTTTCAATATCTGATGTAAAATATGCAATAATAGAGACAAATGGCAATTTAAGTGTTATTACTAAAGATAAAAATATTGAGACAATTCCAGTAAATATTATTGAGGATGGTAAGTTATCTGAAAGCAATATGGAGCTTATTGGAATAAGTAAAGGTGAAGTAGAAAGACTAGTAAAGGCAAAAAAAGTTAAAATAGAGGATATATTAGTAGGTCAAATGGATTCTAATTATAAATTTACTTACCAGCTAAAAGAAAAAGAGGTGTAGTATGAAACAGGTTATTATTATGATTATATGTATTATAATATTAGTAGTAGGTGGTGTTTTTGAAATAAAATATCTAGAAAAGAGTTCTATATATTTATCATCCGATATGGATTACATAAAAAATGCAATAGATAATAATAATTATGTACTTGCAAAAGATCAGGTAGATAAATCTTGGCAAACATGGGAGAATTTAAAAAATACATGGAATATGTTTATTATACATGAAGAAATAGATGATATAGATGATGCAATGGTTGAGCTAAAAGAATATATAGATTATGAAAATAAAGAGGAATGTTTTGTTGCTATTGAAAAAATAAAAAACAATTTAGAGCACACAGTTAGAAGACAAGAACTTAGAATAGATAATGTATTATAAGACAAGGTTAAATAACCTTGTCTATTGTTGATTTTATTTTTTCAAGTTTTTCGTTAGAGGTTTTATATAAAGGAAGTCTTACATTACCAACGTTAAAATTTAGATAGTTCATTGCCTCTTTTATCATAATTGGATTTACATCTATAAATAAATCATTCATTAAGTCCAAATATTTATAGAATAAATGTAAGTCTTTATTTTTACAGATTAAATGCATTTGATTTGGAATTATATTAGCACATACAGATATAACACCAGCTCCTCCTAAAGAAATAATAGGGTAAGTTAAATTATCATTTCCTGAAAATACATTAAAATTATTTAGTTTTGTGTTTTTTATTATATTAGCAACTTTTTCAAGAGAAGGATTTGCTTCTTTAATAGCTACTATATTTTCAATTTTTGATAGTTTTTCAATAGTTTTTAAAGATATGTCAACACCTGTTCTTGATGGAACATTATATAATATTATTTCAAGTGGATAAATACTTTTTGCAATTTTTTCATAGTGCTTATAAAGACCTTCTTGATTACATTTGTTATAATATGGTGTTACTACAAGAATACCATCTACGCCAACATCTTTAGCATATAAGCTTAAGTCAATTGTTTTTTGAGTGTTATTTGATCCAGTCCCTGCAATTACAGGGATTTTTCCTTTACATTTTTTTACAGTAAATGAAATAAGTTCTTTTTTTTCATCATCAGAAAGAGTAGAAGACTCTCCAGTAGTTCCACATATAACAATAAAGTCAGTATTATTTTTTATATGAAATTCTATAAGTTCATTCAGTTTTTCATAGCAAATTTCATTTTCTTTATTAAATGGAGTAACAAGAGCAACACCGCTTCCAGAAATATTAAGCATAAGATCACCTCTATACAAGTATATTATTTTTTTTTATTGTTAGAACATTTAACTTAAGCAACAAAAAATAATCATAAAACTATCACAATTGAGCAGTATTATATAAATATAATTTTTCATATATAAACCTAAAGGAGGACATTAGTCCTCCGTTTCCATTTTCTATTAAAATACAAAAAATAATCATAAATCTAACATAATTTAGTTATATTATATTAATGTAATTAATAAGACAACAATAATTATTTTTTCATATATAAACCTTAAGACCAAGAGATAATCTTGGTCTCCTTTTTTATTGAATAATTATTTATATTATGGTATAATCAAACGAAAAAAGGAATTAAAATTATGAAATATGAAGAAACAAAGTTAAATGAAAACATTAAAAAAGCTCTTAACGAGTTAGGATTTATTAATCAAACTAAAATACAGAAAGAAACAATAGATTTAATATTAGAAAAGAAGAACGTAGTAGCAATGTCTAGTACAGGATCTGGTAAAACTGCAGCTTTTATGTTACCAATTATAAATAATATAGATGTAACTAAAAAGTTAACACAGGCTTTGGTCATTACTCCAACACGAGAACTTGCAATACAGATAGTTCAAGAGACTAGAAAGTTTTGTAAATATATGCAAGGAATAAATTCAGTGGCTATATATGGTGGACAAGATTTAAAATCTCAGGCCATAAATTTAAGAAGAGGTGTAAAGATTGTAGTTGCAACACCAGGTAGAGCTTTAGATTTAATATCTAAGAAAATATTAAAGCTTCAGAGTGTTTCAACCGTTGTTATAGATGAAGCAGATGAAATGCTTAGTATGGGGTTTTATAAAGAGGTAGAGAAGATATTAAATAATATAAATAAAAGCGCCCAAAAACTACTTTTTTCAGCCACTATAGATAATAGAGTTAAAGATATTGTAAATAAAAATATAAAAGATTCAATTTATATAGAATGTAAAGATAACAATAGTTTATTAGTAGATAATATAAAGCAGATTGCAATTGATGTAAAGGAAAAAATGAAGAATGAATGTGTTTTTAGAATTTTAAAAAAAGAAAACGCTAAAAACAGTATTATTTTTTGTAATACAAAGAAGAAAACAGAAGAATTATATAAGTTTTTATTATCTCGAAAAGTAAAATTAGAAATGTTAAATAGTGATATTAGACAAGAAGATAGAGAAAAAGTTTTAAAGAAATTAAAGCAAGGTAGACTGGATACTATAGTTGTTACAGATGTTCTAGCAAGAGGAATTGATATAGAAAATTTAGAGCTAGTTATAAATTATGATATTCCTCTAGAAAATGAATATTATGTGCATAGAGTTGGAAGAACTGCAAGAAAGGGAAATGAAGGAGTAGCTTATACATTATATGTAGGAAAACAAAAAGAAAGAATAAAAGAAATAGAAGAATATACTAAGACAAATATGATATATGAAGATGTCCCTATAGATAAAAAAACTAAAGAAGATGAAATTGTATATTTCCCATTATCTAAAAGAGGACTTTATGTTGTTACTCTTAGCTTAGGCAAAAATGATGGTATAAAGGCAAAAGATATAGTAGGAGCAATTGAATGTTTGACAGGTATTAAATCTGAAAATATTGGACTAATTCAAGTAAATGATAAAAATAGCACTGTTGAAGTCCAAAAAGAATACTTAAATGAAATTACTAGTGCATTTTCCAATGGCAAAATAAAAGAAAAATGTGTACATATAGTCAAATAATACAATTGAAGTTTACAATAAACCTAAAAAATGTTATAATTATAATGCAAATATATTTTATATGCAATTTAATTATAATTGGAGGAAAAATATGGATAATTATGTTATTGAACAATATTTAGTTTATTTAATTCCTAGTAATGGGGACGTTAACTCTTACTATTTATTAAAAAAGTATAATAATGGTAAGATAGTTGTAAAAGATAGCAAAAATAATAAAAATGAAAAAGTACAAGATATAATTGAAAAATATTATAAAGTTTTAGAGACTGTAAGTCTTAAATATGCGGCAAAGTATCTTTCTAATTTATTTGAGAGAGTAGATTCTTTTAGTATTTTAGAATATATGAATGTTAAAGAATGTGAGATAAAAATATTTTCAGATTATACAATTAGAGTAGTAAAATATTATTTAGATGCTCGAGGAAAATTATTTTCGAAGTTACTTGGAGCTAAGTGGAATGAGAAAACAGCAAGATAATGTTCTTGCTGTTTTTTAATATACTATATTTAAAATTTCATTACATACAGTATCTATATTTATTTTTTTATCACTAGAAAAAGGTAAAATTTCTTCTTTAGCAAATAATTTTTTAGATATATTTTTTGTGTATTCTTCAATTTTAGTTTTAGCTATTTTATCTGCTTTTGTGGCAATTATACTAAATGGAATATTTTTACTTAAAAGCCATTCATACATTTGTCTATCGTTTTCTGATGGATTATTACGTATATCTACTAAAAAGTATATATATTTTATTTGAGGTGTTTTACTAATATATGTATCTATGAGTTTATTTATTTTTACTTTTTCTGCATCAGACATAGTTGAATATCCATAACCTGGAAGATCTACTATATAAAATTCATTATTTACATTATAGTAGTTTATACTTCTAGTTTTTCCAGGTGTTTGACCAACTTTAGCAAGCTTTTTTTGGTTAGAAATTGCATTAATAAATGAAGATTTACCGACATTAGATTTTCCTACTAATACAATTTGAGCTTTATCTGTTTTTATGAGATTTTTATAGTCATAAACAGATGTTTCAAACTTAACATTTTTTAGCATAATTATAATTCCTTTCTTAATTAAATAATATAATAACATATTTTTAAGTATTTGTAAAATTATGACTAATATTTTTAATTGACACTGATATTTAACTATGATATAATGCTTTACATAGCAAAAAGTATTACAGTATATATTTAATAATATATTATTTTACAACATGATAAATTTCTATGTTGGTCAGAAAGGAGTGTTTTTTATGAGTAAGAATACTTTAAAAGAATACCTAGGGGTGGATGTTAAAGATAAAAGATATGATTTGAGTTTGGATGCTTGCGAGAGTAAAGAGGCAAACCAAAAAAGAATTAAGCAGCTTTTTGACATAGCATTAGAAGAAGATTTTATATTGTATTTTGATGGAGTTGCAGTTGATGATCCATATGATGGTCTTGATCTTTCAGATTTAAAAGACGAATTTTACTATAATAACGGAAATTCATTTTTAGTATTTGAAGATAAAGATGGATTTAAAGTTTCATTTAAAATAAAATATTTAAAGGAATATGATTTTGAAAGAGTATATAAAGTAACAGAAAAAGCAGTTGAATATACAAAAAAGCATCCTGAAGTATCCAAATATAAATTATATTAATATTATCCTTGAATTAATTTCAAGGATTTTTTATATTTAAAACCCCTAAGTAAAATTACTTAGGGGGTTATAATTTATTTTTTTGGCATAATCTTTGTCATTCCACCCATATAAGGTATTAAGACTTCTGGAATGTTAACAGAGCCATCTGGATTTTGGTTAAGTTCAAGTAATGGAATTAATATTCTAGGTGAAGCAATAGCTGTGTTGTTTAATGAGAAACAATATTTTGTTGTTCCGTCTTCATCTTTATATTTTATATTACTTCTTCTTGCTTGGAAATCATTAAATGAAGAGCAAGAATGTGTTTCACTATATTTTCCACGACTAGGCATCCAAGCTTCTATATCATGTTTTCTAACTTGACCAACACCCATATCGCCAGTACATACTTTTACAACTCTATATGGTATTTTTAGTTCTTGCATAATTTCTTCTGCATTATTTAGTAAGAAATCATGTAATTTGTATTGTTCATCATAGTCTGCTTTACAAAGTATAACTTGTTCTACTTTAGTAAATTGGTGAACTCTATATAGTCCTCTTGTATCTTTTCCATAAGTTCCAGCTTCACGTCTATAACAAGAAGATAGACCGCAGTATAATTTTGGAAGTTCATTAACACTTTCAAAAGTTTCTCCACTATGATATGAAACTAATGATACTTCTGCTGTACCAACTAGATAAAGGTTATCTTCAGTAACAGCATAAGATTGATCACGACCACTTGGAAAATAGCTTGTTCCATACATTGGTTCTTCTTTAACTAGAGTAGGAACTCCCATAGGTGTAAATCCTTTTTTTACCAATTTATCTATTACATATCTAGATAGAGCCATTTCAAGAAGTAGTCCTTCATTTTTTAAATAGTAAGATCTAGATCCAGCAACTTTAACACCTCTTGGAATATCTACTATATCTAATGATTCTGCAAGATCAACATGATCTTTTATTTCAAAATTAAAAGTAGGTATTTGCCCAACAGTTTTAAATAAAACGTTATCTTCATCTGTTTCTCCAATTGGAACTTCAGGAAGAGGAACACCAGGAACTTCGTACATAAGTGTATCAAATTCTTCCTTTAGTGGTGTAATTTCATCATCATATTTTGAAATTCTTTCTTTTAACTCTTTTACGTGTGCAATTGCTTCTTTTTTCTCATCATCTGATAATTTAGGAATTGAAGAAGAAATAGTATTTCTTTCTTCCTTTATTTTATCAGCTTCTTGATTCAATTTACGTAATTTTTCATCTACTTCAAGAAGTCTGTCAATATCTACATTAATAAGTTTGTTTTTTGCAGCTTCTTTTACAATATCACTATTTTCTCTTATATACTTTATATCTAACATATATATTCACTCCTTTTATAATATCTAAATTATATGATAAAACAGAAATAAATTCAAGTTTTACTCATTATCTGAAACTTCTTTTGTCATCATATCTAAAAGCTTTTCATATATTTCTTCTGCATTATTATTCCAGTTTTTAGTTATATTTCTAGCTTGATCTTTATTTGTAGCATACATTGTAATACTTACAAGTTCATCATTTCCTTCTTTAATATAGCAAGTAACTTTAAATTCATCATCTTTTACTGGTATTACAACATTATCTATGGAAAAGTCGGTTTTAATTTTTACTATATTTTTATTTATTATCTTTTTTATATTATGAAGATTAACTCCAGGGATTAGTTCTAATAATTCTTGTAGGGTCGAAAGACCCGAATTTGTTATACTATAGACTAAGCTTCCCGATTCGGAGAAAGATTCATCAATATACTTATTACTCTTTAATTCTTGAACATATGAACAAATGTCAAAGTAGGTAATATCTTCAAAATCCTCACAAAATTTAGCAATTTGTTCTATGGTAAGCGGTTTAGAGTTTTTTTCAAGTATATATAATATTATGATTTTATTATCAAAAAGTTCTAAATCACTAGTCAATTAAATCACGACCCTTTCATAAAATTTTCTTTACAAATCTTTGGATATATGATAACATATTTCTAGTTAAAAATAAAGAGAAGAGGCAAAAAACATGGAAAATATGTGCAAAAATTATGTAATTGCAATAGATGGAGAAGCAGGTACAGGTAAATCTTCACTTGCAAAAAATATTGCAAAAAAATATAAAATAGTATATATGGATACAGGGGCAATGTATAGATGTGTTACCCTTAATATGATATGGGAAGAAATTTCTTTAGATGAAATATATAAAATAGAAAGACTTCTTGAAAATATTAAAATTGATATGGAAAATGAAGACGGAGAAGATAAATTTTATCTTAATGGAATTGACGTTACAAAGCAGATAAGAGAAAAACAGGTAAATGATTTAGTATCACAAGTTTCTCATATACCAGTGGTAAGAGAAAGGATGGTAGAGCTTCAAAGAAAACTTGCTAAGGGAAAAAAGATTGTTATGGAAGGAAGAGATATTGGCACAAATGTTTTTCCTAATGCTAAGGTAAAGATCTATCTTACTGCAACCGCACAAGAGAGAGCTAAAAGAAGATATGAACAAAATAAAGAAAAAGGGATTAATATTCCATATGAGGAAATTTTAAATAATGTTATTTTTAGAGATAGGAATGATAAATCAAGTAGTGTAGCACCATTAAAGAAAGCTGATGATGCTTTTGAACTTGATACAACTAATTATACTTTAGAAGAAGTAGAAAAAATTGTTGTAGAGAAAATAAGAGAGAAGGTGGATTTGGATGCTTAAAAAAGGTTTTTTGGGATTATTAAAATTTTTATTTTCTCACTTGATGTTTAGAGTTAAATATTTAGGTCTAGAAAATATAGACAATGCAGGAAAATGTGTTGTATGTCCAAATCACTCAACTATATTTGACCCGTTTTGGGTATATTTTAAGTCTAAAGATATGTGGATTATGGCAAAAGCAGAGCTTTTTAAAAATAAATTACTTGGAGCATTACTTAAAGCATATAATGTTTTTCCAATTAAACGTGGTCAAAAAGATGCAAGTAGTCTTATACATTCAATAAATGTAATTGAGAAAAATGATAATGCAAAATTACTTGTATTTATTGAAGGAACAAGAATAAAAAAAGATAAAGATAAGGGAAGAGCAAAGGTTGGTCCGGTTTTTATAGCATCAAAGGCTGGTGTACCAATTATTCCTGTACATATTACTAAAAATCCAAGATTATTTTCAAAAGTTATAGTAAAATTTGGAGAGCCTATTAAAATTCCAGAAGGTATACATGATAATAAAGAGGAATTACAAAAAGTATCAAATGATGTATTAGATAAAATTTATAAACTAGATGATAAAAAAGCACTATAATAAATCTATAGTGCTTTTTTATTGACAATAATAGTTCTGAATGATATAATAAATTACATAATATTTTTTAAAATTAACAAATTAATATTATGTTTGAAAGGAGTATTAATATGGATGAAGAAGTTTATCAAGAAATTATGGAGAGTTTTTATAGTTTTGGAACTATAAATTTAAATATTAAGTTTAAAAATTATCCATTTAGGCGGTACAATTAAATTTGATTTTGCTAATAAAGTATTAATGGTAGATTTTAAACATGAACTAACCAATATTGAAAGATTTATTATTTTTAGTGAAATTATTATTTTTTTTGATGTAAAGGAATCTCTTTTAGATGTAGCATTTGGATATGAGTTTCCGTTTTGTATTGAAACATTTGACTTTGTAGATGTTAATAATAGTGATGACTTAAAAAAAGAAAATACTATAATAAAGCAATTGTTTGATTATAACTTAAGTGTTTTTAGATTTAATGAAAAGAATTATAGAATTTTGGCTAATGTTAAGTTATCTTTAGAGTTAATAGAGCAAAATAAAAAGAGAGGAATTAATTATTTTTACTTGCAATCAGTTAAGCATTTAACTTCATTAGAAAGAAAATACTATTTTAAAATTTTGTCTATTTATTTACGTAGATATACAAAATATAACTGTAAAATAAATTTTGATAATAAACAGGTAATGTATATTTCAAAATAACACAAACTTTTTTTGTTTGTGTTATTTTTTTGTTGACAATTTTACATAAAAGTTATATAATTCTTGAACAACTTAGAAAAAATTGTAAAAAATAAATAATTTTATTTTTGGATTTGTGAAAAAAAGGAGGATTGCCTATGATCAAAGTTAAAATTTCAAAAATGAAAAATTTTGCTATCTCTAGCAAACCTGCATCTTTTGATATAACATTAAAAAATAATAATTATATCATGAAAGGAGAAATATTAGTCGATTTTACTAAAAAGACAATGAGGGTATATCTAGATAAAGCTTTAGACTATTATGAGCAACTTGCAGTATTAAAAGCTATATTTTACTCATTTTGTATTACCGAAGCAAAAAAAACAAAAAACAAAATAAGTGAACATATAGAAGAGTATAAGTTTATAGATGTACAAAAAAGTGAAGACAGAAAAACTATAATTGAATATTTACTTGAATATGATATTAATGATTTTAATGAATACAAAAGAAAAGAAAAAATAATATCACAAATAAAAAAATCATATGATAAAATTTCTAATGGAGTAAAAGAATGCAAAATAGAAATAAAACTTGATCCTATAAGTGATTTTTCATATAAAGAAAAAAATGTGTATAGAAGTATATTGCAAAAATATTTAAAAAGAAAAAAATATAATGGAAAGCTTGAGGATATTAGTTATCAATATAATAATGAATTTAAGTTTGATTATCCAAATTACTATAATTTTAATTTGTTTTATGTATTAAGGTATGTAAATATTGAAAAGTAAACACTGATAATTCAGTGTTTTTTCTTGACTAATTTAAGTGTATGTTATATAATATGTGAAGTACAAATATAATCTTGACTTAAAGACGGTTATTTTTTTAGGAGGAATTTTATGAATTTTATAACATATAAAAATTTAGTAGATAAGTATAATAGAGATATAGATAATACAATACAAGAGGAATTAAGACCATATTGCTATAAACATAAGATTACATATTTGCAATATCAAATTTTAGCGGTATTATTTGAAGATGGAGCGCAGACTATAGGAGATCTTAGTGAAAAAATGAGTATGGATACAGGAAATATGTCTGCACAGTGCAAAAGGCTAGAGCAAAAAGGATATACCCTTAGAATGAGAAAAAAATTTGATGAGCGTGTAGTAGATGTTTCTTTAACAAGAAATGGCAGACTTGTTATTACAGAGTTAAATGACATATTAAATAAAAGATATAAAAACAAGTGGAATGATTTGCCCCAAGAAGAAAAAGATAAATTATTAGAATCTTATGACATTATGAAAAAGCTTTTTACTAAAGAGTAGGAGAAAAGATTATGAATAAAAAAATTTATGTAGGAATATTTGTTACAATTATTTTAGTTTTAGTTATAGCATTTGTATATATTTTTAGTCTTAAACTTACTATAGAAGAAGAGGATGCTTTTTACAGTGAAATTGAAAGAGAAATAATCGAAAATGAAAAAAAGAATTTAAATAATTATAAAACATTTTTAAGTATTAAGCGTTTTGGATATGATGTAGAGAAAAATAATACTTATATATACTGTTGGATACAAACAGAAAACTTCTTTGTAAATGATGAAGGACGTGTCCAAATGGAGGGTGGTTCCTCAATGCCATATAAGTTTATATTTAAAGATGAAGCTCTTATAGGATATGATATTCCAAAAGACGGAAAAGAATATAAAGAAAGTATAAAGGATATTTTTCCGTTTTCAGTAAGGGCTAAATTTGATAAAGTGTATGAAGATGACTATTTAAAAAATGAGATTATAAAACAGGTCGAAAATTATTATAATATAAGCGTAGAAGATATATATTATTAAAATAATAAGTAAAATAATATATAAAAATTGACAATTATTTTAAAATATTGTATAATATATAAGACTATTTTATTTAATGGCCGTGGATATGTAACCTAAGATTTTATCTTTAGGTTATTTTAATTATTTTTACGAAAGGAAGAATATATAATGAAGAATTTAAGAAATGTTGCAATTATTGCTCACGTTGATCATGGAAAAACAACACTTGTTGATGCTTTGCTTAGACAGAGTGGTACTTTTAGACAAAATGAGCAAGTAGCAGAAAGAGTTATGGATTCAAATGATCTTGAAAGAGAAAGAGGAATAACAATTCTTTCAAAGAATACAGCAATAGAATATAATGGAATAAAAATAAATATTGTTGATACTCCAGGACATGCTGATTTTGGAGGAGAAGTTGAACGTGTACTTAAAATGGTAGATGGTGTTATATTACTTGTTGATGCTTTTGATGGACCAATGCCACAAACTAGATTTGTACTTTCTAAAGCTCTCGCTTTAAATCTTGTACCAATTGTAGTTATAAATAAGATAGATAGACCAGGAGCAAGACCAAAAGAAGTAGAAGATGAAATACTTGAATTATTTATGGATTTGGATGCGTCAGATGAACAATTGGATTTTAAGGTTGTTTATGCATCTGGCAAAAATGGTTTTGCAAAGTTATCATTAGATGATGAAAACGTAGACATGAAACCACTTTTTGATACAATAATAGATACAGTTCCTGAACCAAAAGGTTCAAAGGATGAACCATTACAACTTTTAGTTAGTAATATAGACTTTGATGAATATACAGGAAGAATTGCTATAGGAAGAATAGAAAGAGGAACTATTCATAATGGAGAGACTATTGCAATTTGTAAAAAAGATGGTAGTGTTCAAAATTTAAAAATAGGTAAACTATATACATATAAAGGACTAAATAGAGTTGAAACAGATGAAGCATATTGTGGAGATATTATAGCTGTAACAGGTGTTACTGGTATTGAAATTGGTGAAACAATAGCTGATGTAAATAATCCAGAAAAAATAGATTTTGTCGATATAGATGAACCAACTGTATCTATGACATTTAGTGTTAATAACGGTCCTTTTGCAGGACAAGAAGGAAAATTTATTACATCAAGACATTTAAGAGATAGATTATACAAAGAACTTGAAAAAAATGTTTCATTAAGGGTAGAAGATACAGATTCTTCTGATAGTTTCAAGGTATCAGGTAGAGGAGAATTACATCTTTCTATTTTAATAGAAAATATGAGAAGGGAAGGATTTGAACTTCTTGTATCAAGACCAACAGTTATATATAAGGAAATTGACGGTGTAAAATGTGAGCCTATGGAATATTTAACTATAGATGTTCCAGAAGAGTTTGTTGGATCTGTTATGGAAAAAGTTGGACTTAGAAAAGGCGAGATGACAAATATGTCTGCTTCACATTCACAAGCTGGATATTCAAGACTTGAGTTTAAAATACCAGCCAGAGGACTTATTGGTTATAGAGGAGAATTTATGACAGATACAAAAGGTAATGGAATAATGAATCATAATTTCTGTGGATATGAACCATATAAGGGTGATATGACAACACGTCAAAGAGGTGCTGTAATAGCTTTTGAACAAGGTAAAGCTACAGGATATGGACTTTTCCAAGCACAGGAAAGATCAACTTTATTTATTGGACCAGGTACTGCAGTTTATGTTGGTATGATAGTTGGAGAAAATTCAAGAAGTGATGATTTGACTATAAACGTATGCAAAGAAAAACATCTTACTAATACAAGAGCGTCAGGAAGTGATGACGCATTAAAATTAGTTCCACCAAAAGTATTATCGTTAGAGCAATCTATTGAATTTATTAGAGATGATGAACTTGTAGAAATAACACCACTTAATATTAGATTAAGAAAGAAAATATTAGATCCAACACAAAGATTTAGACAACAAGGAAAATAAGATAAAGCGAGCGTGAAGAATGTATAACTTCAGTATGCTCGCTTATATTATAACTTTAGGAGGTATTTTTATGATAGGTAAAAAAGAGATAGTAGAACTATTAGATAAAAATAATATAAAATATGAACTGATAGAGCATGAAGCAGTTTTTACAATGGAAGATATAGATAAGTTAAATATAAAAGATAAAGGAGTAGAAGTAAAAAATTTATTTTTACGCGATGAAAAAGGCAAAAATCATTATTTGATAGTTGCAAAAGAGGATACTAATATAGATATGAAAGAACTTAAGAATATAATTAATTCTACAAGATTATCTTTTGCATCTGAGGAAAGACTTAATAAATATCTTAAATTAACACGTGGCTGTGTATCTCCTTTTGGAATATTAAATGATGATTTAAAAGAAGTAAAAGTTTTTATTGATATGAAATTAAAAAATGAAAGTAGAATTGGTGTTCACCCAAATGAAAATACGTCAACAATTTTTATTTCGACATCTGATATTGAGAAGATAATAAAATGCAATGGGAATTTTGTAAGTTATGTCAATATTTAATAATTTGAGTTGCTTTGTAAACATAAAATGAATAATAATTTTATACTAAATACATACACTATTAGTGTATGTATTTTTTTGCTTTAAAAGATAAAAATATGGAATATATTAGCAAAAATTGTGTTGCAAAATATAGCTATTTATTATATAATTTAGATAATTGGAAAATATATATATGAAAGGTTGGATTTAAATGAAAGGAAAACTTAATGGTATTTTTAAAGAGGCACAAAGAGATTATAAAATTATATCCAAAACTTATAAAATTCTAGTCAAAACTTTTGACATGAAAATACAAATGCATTCAGCTGGACAATGGATTCTAGATAATATGTATATTATTGAAGAACAATATAATGATATAATTGAAAACAAGAGGGTTTTAAAAAATAAAAAATTGCCAGTAATTAGGACACATGACTCACAAAAATGTGTTGCTATTTTTTATTTAGCATACGAATTAGTAGAAAATAATACTGGCTATGTAGATAAAAATATAATATATAATTGCCTAAGAGAGCATCAAAAACTAACATATTTATCATCTGAAGAACTTGATTTATTTGTGCTTATGATAAAAATAGCACTTCTTAAATTTATTGCAAGAATTGCTTTAAATATAACTAATTCTCAAATGAAAAAGCTTGAAGTTGAAAATCTTTTAAATGATAATAATGGTTTAGATGTTTCTAAAGACTTTAATTTTTTTAAAGGAATTGGAAAAGATAGTAAGCTTTCTGATTTAAGTAAAATAAAAAATACAAATACAGCTTTTGTTGAATACTTATCTTATAGATTAAAAGATATGGGAGCAGAGGGAGAAAAGTATTATAATAAATTACAAGAAGAAATTTCTAAACTTGGATTTTCTATAGAAGAGGCTATTGTAAAAGAACATATGGAAATTGCTAAGACAACAGACTATATTGGAAGAGCAATTTCGTCTTTTAAAGTGTTACAAGGGTTAAACTTTAGAGAAATTTTTGAAGCAGTAAATAAAATAGATGAGACTCTAATGGATGATTATACAAAGGAGTTTGAAAAGTGTGATTATAAGACAAAAGCTAGGTATAGAAGCTATATAATTAAGCTTGCAGAAAAGTATAATTTATCTGAGGTTTATGTGGCAAAAAAAGCAATAGAATGTTCAAAAAAATATAAAAGACATGTTGGATTCTTTTTAATAGGAGATCAAAAATATCTTTTAAAAGAAGCGCTTGGAAAATCTGGCTTGTCGCAAAGACTACTATATAAAGTATTTGTTCCTATAAGACAATATTTATTTGTGGCTACTCTTTTATTAATTGCAATTTCACTTACAATTTTTACTTATAATATTATTAATCCACAGAATTTATTTTTAAAAATAAGTGCTGTTATTATTGCTTTTTCTTTTTATCTTGAACTTGCAGATAAAGTTGTAAATTACATTATAAGAAAACTAGTAAAGCCTAAAATACTTCCAAGATTTAATTTTTCAAAGACAATTGATGAGAAAAATAAGACTTATGTAGTAATGCCTACAATTATTTCTTCTTTAGATAAATTAGATAAGATGATTGAAAAAATGGAAGTTACTTATCTTGCTAATATGTCTAAAAACATGTATTATATGCTTCTTGGTGATTGCTGTGCAGCAAATACTAAAGAGATTAAAATGGATAAAGATATTGTAGAGTATGCAAAGAAAAGATTAGATAAATTAAATGAAAAATATCCAACCGAAGACGGTCATGTTTTATTTAATTTTATGTATAGAAAGCGTGTATATTCAAAAGGTGAAAGCTCATATATGGGATGGGAGAGAAAAAGAGGAGGACTAATGCAATTTAACTGGTTAGTACTTGGTAAGCTTTCTCAAGGTCAGATAGATGAAGCAATGTGGTTAACATATAATGATATAGTAAGGTGTAAGTATGCAATTACTATAGATGAAGATACAGAATTATCACTAAATAGTGCAAAAGATTTAGTAGCTATAATGGCACATCCTTTAAATAAGCCTAGACTTAATAAAAAGAAAAATAGAGTTGTTGAAGGATTTGGACTTATTCAACCTGCTGTTTCTCTTGATATTGAATCTGCAAATAAGAGCTTGTTTTCTAAGTTATTTGGTGGCTTTGGAGGAATAGACGTATATACCAATGCGGTGTCTAATACATATCAAGATGCTTTTCAAGAAGCTATATTTTGTGGAAAAGGAATTTATGATATAGCGTTATTTGAAAAGCTTGTTGCACCAGAAATACCAGAAAATCTAGTTTTGAGTCATGATTTATTAGAAGGATCAATTATAAAGGCTGGTCTTGCATCAGATGTTGATGTTCAAGACGGATTTCCAAATAATTATATAGCATATATGAAAAGAAATCATAGATGGTATAGAGGTGATATGCAGATAATTAGATGGCTTATTAGTCCAAAATCGAAGCTTTCTATTTTGTCAAAGTGGAAGATTTTTGATAATATAAGAAGACCTATGCTTGATGTTATTGCACTTTTTGCAATAATTGTATCATTATTTATATCTTCTAATGCTTTTATCTATACAACTCTTTCAAGCTTTGTAGCGGTTAATATAGGTTATTTTATATCTTTTATAGACATAATAATATATGGAAGAAGAATTCATAAAAAAGAGCTTCAATACATTCCTTTAATACATGGACTAGGTGCTGATTTACTTACAATGGTATATAATTTTGTAACTATACCGTATAAGGCTTATACTTGTCTTAGTGCATTTTCTCTTTCAATTTATAGAATGCTTATATCACATAAAAAGCTTCTTGAATGGACAACAGGAGAAATGCTTGAAAAACAAGCGAAAAATAAGTTATCATATTATTATAGAAATATGGTACCAAATATTGTAATTGCTTTATTTATTGCATTAGTTCCATATGCTTTATATACAAGTGAACTTGTTATAATAAATTTTAAATTATTTGTTGCACTTGGATTTGCATTAGCACCATTATTAACATATTTACTTGGAAAAGATCATCTATTTGGAAGAATAAAGAGATTAGACAAAAATCAAGAAAAAAATCTAATTGAAGTTGCTAAAAGAACTTGGGGATTTTTCGATAGTATGATGAATGATACTAATAATTATTTACCTACAGATAACTTCCAAGAAAATAGAAGATATAAAATTGCAAATAGAACATCTTCAACTAACATTGGATTTGGAATAATGTCTATAATTGATGCTTATGATTTAGGCTTTATTACTAAGGAAAATGCTATAGAAAGACTTGTAAAGATATATAACACAATAATGAAATTAGAAAAATGGCATGGCCATTTATATAACTGGTATAATATAAAAACTTTAGAACCATTAAGACCTAGATTTGTTTCTACAGTTGATAGCGGAAATTTTGTTTCTATTTTATATGTAGCAAAAGATTTCTTAGAAGAGGAGAGAAATAAGCTATACAATTACATGCCAGGAACGAATGTAGAAAAATTTAGTGAGGCTATAGATAATCTACTAGAAAATACAATTAAATTAATAAATCAAACAGATTTTAGTGTATTATATTCTACGTCAAGAAATTTATTTTCAATCGGATTTGATGTTGAAGCTGGTATGCTTGTAGATAGCTACTATGATATGCTAATGTCTGAAAATAGAATAACAAGTTTAGTTGCAATAGCTAAAAAAGACGTTACATCAAAGCATTGGTTTGCACTCGCAAGAAATATGGTTGACGTTGATGGATATAAAGGATTAATGTCTTGGGCTGGAACATCATTTGAATATTTTATGCCATATTTATTTATGAAATCATATGAATATACTTTAATTGATCAATCAATGTTTTTTTGTGAATATTCTCAAATTAAATATGCTAAAAAATATAAGGTACCTTTTGGAATATCTGAATCTGCTTATGCAAAAAGAGATACTGATTTGAATTATCAGTATAAATCATTTGGTATTCCATGGCTTGGATTAAAGCGTGGATTAAATTCTTCGCTTGTTGTAGCACCTTATGCTTCAATTTTAATGTTAGAATTTGCTCCTAAAAAAGTATATGATAATTTATTAAAATTAAAAAAGCTTGGACTATATTCTTCATTTGGATTTTATGAGTCAATAGATTATACAAAAGAGCATTTACATGATAATGCAGATAGTGAGATTATACGAACATATATGGCTCATCATCAAGGAATGGCACTTACTGCTATAAATAACTATATAAATAATGGAATAGTAAGAAATAGATTTCATTCAGATTCTGGAGTTAGAGCTGCCGAGATTTTACTTAAAGAAAGAGAAAGAGTGAATGTAAAAATTCAAAAGAAAGCAAAAGATAAAGAGCATGAATTTAAGCAAAAAGATGTAAATAAATATACAACTCATGTAAGTTACACATATGCAGAGAAGAAATATGCTACTTTAAATGATGCAAGTACAAAGATGAATATAGCATTTTTAAGAGGATCTAGAGTATCATCTATTAATACAAATACTGGAGCAACATATTTAAGATATAAAGATAAAATTATTAATAGACAAAGTTATAGTAATCCTGATATGACAGGAAACTATATATATTTGACAGATCTTACTACAGGAAAAATGATATCAACATCAGATTGTAATATTCATAGTAAATTTAATAAAGATACTAATAGTTGTAAATGGGTTAGTGCTTTAAATAAAATAGAATGCTTTGTAAATACCTCTGAGATAGAAGTTACTACTGAGATCTGTATATCTCAAGAGTATAATGTTGAACTTAGAAAAGTTAGCGTATACAATACAACTAATGAAAAGAGAGAGATTTTAGTAAATACATATATTGAACCTGCTATGACAGATTATATGACAAATTTAGTTCATCCATCTTTTGCTAATTTACAAATCGAAACATATTATGATAAAGAATTAGATACACTTGTTGCGAGTAAAAGAAAAAGAAGTGATGATGAAAATGATTTATTTGTATTTTCAAGACTTGTTGGTATAACTTTGGATAAAGATTTTGAAACAGAAAAGAAAAAGTTATATGACAATGATGAAGAAGCATATAATGGAGAGCTTACTAGATATCCTTTATGGCCTGTACTTTCTTTTAGAGGAAAGATAATACTAGATCCATATGAAAGACAAGAGTTTTATTATATTGTAGGTGCATCTGATACAAAATATAAGATTTCTAATGCTGTAGTTAACTTAAATGAAAAAGGAATTGAAGATCAATTTAAACTTACATCAGAACTAAATTCTGTAATAGCAAGGTATTTGAATCTTGAACCTACAAAAGCAGAGATATATAATAATATATTAAAAGAAGTATTATTTAATAAAAAAGAGCTTGGAGAAAATGATGAGTTTTGGAATGAGTCTCTTAACCAGTCTTTACTTTGGAAATATTCAATATCTGGTGACTTACCAATTGTTTTAGTTCATATTGATAGTATAAAAGATGCAGGCATTATATCAGAAGTAATTAAATTTATGGATTATGTAAAAAATAGGAAAGTAGATTTAGATATAGTTGTAATAATAAATGAGAAAATAAGAGAAAATGGACCAGTATATACATATGTAAGACAGAGACTAGATAGAGCTGTGTATATGGATTATACAAAGGGAAACATTTATGTATTAAATCTTAATAGTTTATCAAAACAAGAATATACTTTATTATCATTTTTATGTAGAAAAGATATAAAAGATATAAATGATTTTTTATATGTAGATAAAAATGTAGAAAATAATTTGTTAAACTAAAAATACATAGGAGGTATATGAAGACATGGAAGAAGATGCACTAAATTTAAAAGCATTTAATATGTATGGTGGTTTTAATCAAAATGGAGATGAATATCATATATTAAATACTAAAACACCTGTACCATGGTGTAATGTTATGGCAAATGAGCATTTCGGTACTATAGTCTCAAGCTATGGTACTGTATACTCGTATTATAAAAATTCTCAGAGTTTTAAGATATCTAATTGGTGTAACGATTGGATTAGCTTTAAACAGGGAGAGACTTTTGAAGGAATATATGACAATAACTATAATTTAATTTATGGATTTGGATATACTAGAGTATTACAAGAAGATAATGAGGTAAAAAAGGAGCTTGATATATTTATTTCAAGCTATGAAAATATTAAACTTCAAAAGGTTAAACTTATTAATACATCTACAGAAAAGCGTATTGTAAAAATTTCATATTCTATTGATCCTGTACTTGGTGTTGTAAAAGATGTAGATAGAAATTATGTGCTATGCAAAAAAATAAACAATGGACTTGAATTAAAAAATCCATACAGTCTGGAATTTTCAAATTGTATATCATATATAACAGTTTTAGCTAAAAGTAAAGATATGGATGTTTACTATGACGAGGAAAATTATAAAGTAGAAGTAAATATTTCTCTTTCATGTAAAGAAGAAGTAGAGTTTACAATAATTTTAGGATGTACAGAAAAACAGGAAGATATATCTAGAATTCAAAAAAATTTTGATAGTGTTGATGCAATAAGACGTGAGTTTGAAAATACAAGAGAATATTGGAGAAAACTTGTTGTAAAAAACATGAAACTTGATGATGAATATTTAGAGATTATGGCAAATGGATGGTTACTTTATCAAACGATTGTGTGTAGACTTTTTGCAAGATCTGGATTTTATCAATCAGGTGGTGCTATTGGATATAGAGATCAACTTCAAGATACATTAGCTTTAATTAGTAGTTGGCCAGAAAGAACAAGACAACAAATTGTACTACATTCAAGTAAGCAATTTGAAAAAGGTGATGTTCTCCATTGGTGGCATGAACATAGTGGTGCTGGTATTAGAACATACTTTAGCGATGATTATTTATGGCTTCCATATGTGTTATCTGAATATGTGACAAGAACAGGAGATATTTCTGTACTCGATGAGATGACACCATATTTGGAAGATAAACCAATGAATGGAAGACATGAAGTATATGATGTATATAAGAACATAGATAAGTATGATTCTGTTTATGAACATGCAAAAAGGGCAATTAACTATGGGCTTAGTAGAGTAAATGAAAAAACAGGAATCTTAAAGATAGGTGACGGAGATTGGAATGACGGATTTAGCAATATAAGAGGAGAGTCTGTTTGGTTAACTTTCTTTATGATGAATGTATTAGAGAAATTTATTTATCTTGCAAACATTAAATTTGATTATGAGCTTATTAAAGACTATGAAAAGAAAATAGAAGAACTAAAAGATAGCATCTTAAAAAATACATGGGATACTGATCATTTTGTTAGGGCTTTCTTTGAAGATGGAGAAATACTTGGCTCATATGCTAATAAGGAGTGTAAGATAGATTTGATATCTCAAGCATGGGCAGTAATTTCAATGAAAAATTATAGTGATGTACAAGATAAACTTAAAAAGTGTTTAGAGACAGCAGATAAATATTTAGTAGATAGAAAACTAGGAATAGTAAAGTTACTATATCCCGCTTTTAATAATGAAGAGAAAAATAATCCTGGATATATAAGGGCATATGTACCTGGAATAAGAGAAAACGGTGGTCAGTATACTCATGCTGCAACTTGGTTTGCAAAGGCATACTTTGAGATGAATGATTATAAATCAGGAGAAGAAATATTAAAAATGATTAATCCAATTTTTCATTCTGATACTAAAGAAAAAGCAGATATATATATGGTTGAGCCTTATGTAATAGCAGCGGATATATACTCTAATGAGGAGCATCCAGGAAGGGGAGGATGGACTTGGTATACAGGTTCTGCTGCTTGGATGTACAAAGTAATAGAAGACTATCTATCGGATAATAAAAAATAATGAAGGTAAACTTTTAGTTTATCTTCATTTTTATATATTTTTGTAAAAAATAGAGCTTAATTAAAATCAGCTCTTTAATTTTTATAAATTGATGTAATGTATATTATATGTGAAATACATATAATTGCATGAATAAATACAGCTTCGCAACATATAAAATCAATAGGATATTATTGGTAAAAGGGGTTGAAAAATATATATTTTATGATATAATATAGTAGTTAAAATACCAAATATTATGTAATGGAGGAATTAAAATGAATGTTAAATTAGAGAAAAAAGAGAATTCTGTTGTAGAAATAGAGTTTACAATGGATAAAGAACAATTTAATGTAGAGCTTGATAAAGCTTTTAAACAAAATGCCAAAAAATTTAAAGTACCAGGATTTAGAAATGGAATGGTTCCAAGAGCAGTTGTTGAAAAAACATATGGAGAAGCTATATTATATGAATATGTTATAGAAAATACAGTTGACGAGGCATATAAAACAGCTGTAATTGAAAATAATCTTGATATAGTTTCTAGACCTGAACTTGATATAAAACAAATAGGAAAAGATAAAGATTTTATATTTGTTGTAAATGTATGTGTAAAACCTGAAGCTAAAGTTTCAGATTATAAAGGAATAGAAGTTAAAAAAGTAAGCACTAGAGTAACAAAAAAAGAAGTTGAGGAAGAAATAGAAAGAACAAGAGAAAAGAATGCAAGAATTGTTACTGTTGAAGATAAAGCTAGAGAATTAAAAAATGGAGATATTTCTGTTATTGACTTTGAAGGATTTGTTGATGAAAAAGCATTTGAAGGTGGAAAAGCAGAAAATTTTGAACTTACTATCGGATCTGGTCAATTTATTCCTGGTTTTGAAGATCAAATGATAGGAATGAAAGTTGATGAAGAAAGAGATATAAATGTTAAGTTCCCAGAGGAATATCATGCAACAGATTTAGCAGGAAAAGATGCTACATTTAAAGTAAAATTACATGAAATAAAAGAAAAGATATTACCTGAACTTGATGATGAATTTGCAAAAGATATTTCTGAATTTGATACTTTAGAAGAATACAGAAAAGATGTAAATAAAAAAGTAAAACAAAGAAAAGAAAATCAAGCTAAAGCTGAAAAAGAACAAGAAGCAATAGAAAAATTTATAGAGAAAGTTGAAGTTACAATTCCTGATGGAATGATTGATGAAGAAGTAGAAAAAATGGTAGAAGAGATGAATGCTAATTTATCATATCAAGGTCTAAATATTGATCAATATTTACAATATATGGGAATGTCACTTGAAGACTATAAAAAAGAAATGAGAGGTCAAGCAGAAAAGAGAATAAAATTAAATTTAGGTCTTGAAGCTGTTGCAACTCAAGAAAAAGTAGAAGTTTCAGATGAAGATATTGATACAAAGATAAAAGAGCTTGCTGCTCAATATGGTGCAAAAGATGAAGAATCTCTACTTAAAAATGAAAATGCTAGAAATTATATGAAACAAGAATTAATTCATGAAAAAACATTAAAAGTTATAACAGATAGCATTGTAGAAAAATAATAATTTTAGGAGGTTTAACGTATGATTGACAATAGTTTAGTTCCATATGTAATTGAACAAACAAGTAAAGGAGAAAGATCTTATGATATTTTCTCAAGACTTTTAAAAGAAAGGATAATATTTCTTTCAGAACCAGTTGATAGTGCATCTGCATCAGTAGTTATAGCACAATTACTTTTCTTAGATGCTGAAGACCCAGGAAAAGATATTTATTTGTATTTAAATACACCTGGTGGTAGTATAACAGATGGTATGGCTATATATGATACTATGCAGTATATAAAATCAGATGTATGTACTATTTGTGTTGGTATGGCTGCTTCAATGGGATCAGTACTTTTGGCTGCTGGTACTAAAGGAAAAAGATATGCTCTACCAAATTCTGAAATATTGATTCATCAACCATTAATTGGTGGTGGCGGTCTTTCAGGACAGACAACTGAAATAAAAATACATGCAGATCACATGGTAAAAACAAGAGAGAAACTTAATAAAGTATTGAGCGAAAGAACTGGTCAATCAATTGAAACAATTCAAAAAGACACAGAAAGAGACCATTATATGACTGCACAAGAAGCCAAAGAATATGGACTTATTGATGAGGTCATGGATAATATAAATAATATAGGTAAGGAGAATAAATAATATGGCAAATAAGGGTACAAATAATGGTAATCATAACCAAAAGCCAATATTTTGCTCATTTTGTGGAAGATTAAGACAAGAAGTAGACAAATTAATCGAGGGACCTAATAGTGTTTATATTTGCGATGAGTGTGTTGAGATTTGTCATAAAATAATGAAAGACGAAGAAAATCTAACTCAAGAAGATAGTATGGGAGCAAAAGACTTAGTTTCTACAGAAGAGTTACCATCTCCAGAAGCAATAAAAAATGTTTTAGATGAGTATGTAATTGGGCAAGATGAAGCAAAAAAAGTTTTATCTGTAGCAGTATATAATCATTATAAAAGAATAAGAAATATGGACAAATTAGATGATGTTGAAGTTCAAAAGAGCAACATTTTACTACTTGGTCCAACTGGATGTGGAAAGACATTACTTGCACAAACACTTGCAAAAATATTGCATGTTCCGTTTGCAATTGCTGATGCAACAACATTAACGGAAGCAGGTTATGTTGGCGAGGATGTGGAAAATATTCTTTTAAGACTTATTCAAGCAGCAGACTATGATATAAAAAAAGCGGAAAAAGGAATTATATATATAGATGAACTAGATAAAATATCTAGAAAGAGTGAAAATGTATCAATAACAAGAGATGTTAGTGGTGAGGGAGTACAACAAGCTCTTTTAAAAATAATTGAAGGAACTGTTGCAAATGTGCCTCCGCAAGGTGGAAGAAAACATCCACAGCAAGAATTTTTAAAAATTGATACAACAAATATACTATTTATATGTGGAGGAGCTTTTGACGGACTTGAAAAAATCATAGAAGCTCGTTTAGATACAAAGACAATGGGATTTGGAGCTAAAGTTGAATCTAAAAAGGAGCTTGACATTGGAAAGATATTTTCACAAGTACAGCCACAAGATATTGTTAAGTTTGGACTTATTCCAGAGTTGATAGGTAGATTACCTATAATAACAAGTTTAAATCAATTATCTGAAGAAGCTCTTATAGATATTGTTACAAAGCCTAAAAATGCTTTATTAAAGCAGTATAAGAAATTATTTAAGATGGATAATGTAGAGCTTGATATTGATGATGATGCTTTAAATGCAATTGTTGAATGCGCAGTTGAGAGAAAGACTGGTGCAAGAGGACTTAGAGCAATTATGGAAAATGTCATGATAGATGCTATGTATGAAGTACCGTCAAATAAAGATATAGTAAAATGTGTTATTACAAAAGATGTAGTTACAAATCATGATAAGCCAAAATATGTTATGGCAGAAAATAAAAAGTAAGGGAGACCTTGCTTTTTTATTATTTTGTTTGATATAATATGAAAAAGGAATTTTATAGGTGATATAGTGAAATATTACTACTTAGAAAATAAAACAGATTTAAATGGCAAATATAATCAAATTTGTGATAGTTTAATTGTTCAAAAACAATCTAAATTTATATCATATTTATTTTACATAGATAATGAACAAGAAGCTTTAGATAAGATAGATCAAATAAGAAAAGACAATTTGCAAGCAAGACATGTAGTATATATATATTCTTATCTTAGTAATAATGTAACAAATATTAGATTTTCAGATGATGGAGAGCCGAAAGGTACAGGAACTAAAGCAATATATGAGCTACTTGAAAAAGAAGCTATAACAAATGTTTGTATCATAATTGTTAGATATTTTGGTGGAATATTACTTGGTGCAGGACCTCTTTCAAGGGCATATTTAAATGGTGCTAGAGCATGTATTGATATGTGTAAAAAGAAAGAAATATATAACTATATTGATTATTCATTTAACTGTACATATAATGATTATAATATTATAAAAAATAAGCTTGAAAATTATATTTGCGATGAATTTGTAAAAGTCATAAATTGTGAATTTAAAGAGAATGTATATATAAGTTTAAAAATTGTAGATTTTAAATTTGATTATATAAAAAAGGTGGTTGAAGAGATTAGATATGGTAATTAATGATCTAGATAAACGTGTTGCTATAGGAAAAGAATTGATTTTATATAGTAAGACAAATATAAATGTTAATTGTGATTTAAAGATTAGTTATAGGATAGATATAGAAGATAAATCTATAAGACTATATGATGTACCACGAATATTAACGTTTGAGGAAAAAGAAATTATATATTATGCTATATTAGATAAATATTATTTTTATCCTTTAAGAGAGATAGATAATGAATATAAAAATGTGAAGATAGAAGATTTTGTTGTAAAAGAAAATGGCTATACTTATCATGAGTTTAATAACATTGATGGAGAGTCAAAAGGAATTCTTGGAGAATTGATATTTGAGATTCCAAGGCAAAAAGATGAACCAGAAAAGCTTCTTAGAATAAGAGAAATATATGATATGTTATCAAGAAATTTGAATGAAATAGGGAATAGACCAATATGTATAGCTTTTAATGGAATTATGCCAGATTTTAAAGATGTATTTAAAGTAATAATTTATATGTTTGAAAATGATGAAAAATTAAAAAAGAAGAGAGAAAACTGTATTCTTTTTAAAAGAAATGGTATTTTGGGAGGAAATAAAAGAATATTTATAGTTCCTAAAAAAGCAGTAAAAATATTAGACAAAAAATAGAGATATGAGAATATCTTTATTTTTTTATCGATATAATGTTAAATACATTATTTGTGAACTACATATATAAATTAAATAAAAAAAGCTTCGCAAATTATTAATAGAAATTTTAAATTTTTAAAATATTTATATTGACAAACAAATGTTCTTTTGATATAATTTAATTAGCAAAAAGAACAAACGTTTGCAGAGGTGATTATATGAAAAATTTAAAGAAAATGATAAAAAATATATTATTTATCTTAGTACTTATATTTCTTTTTAAAACCGTTATTTCTTATCAATTAGCAAAAACAGAGTACCAAACGTATAATTATACAGTTAATGCTAATGACACTTTATGGAATATAGCATCTAATATCTGTAGTAAAAATAGAGATATTTATATTAGAAAAGTAATAACAGATATAAAAGAAATAAACAATATGAGCGAGTCAGTAATATATGAAGGACAAACTATTATGCTTCCAATTTATAATTAACTTAACATATTATTTTAAGCTTAGAATATAAAATTCTAGGCTTTTATTTTGTTTTTCTTGCAATGTTTACATAAATATGATATAATCTTTTACGTACAAAAATATATTTACATCCTATGCTAATGAAAAGAGGAGGTATGTTATAATGGAAGCTAATGTAACATTAAAAAGAAGCTTTATTAAAAGGAGACTTTCAAGGGATAATGAGGTCCCAGCAGAAGTAAAACTAAAAAATGGAAAGGAATTTAATCTTTACTTTGTAATTGATAAAGAAATCATTGAGATAACAAGTAATAGTCATACAGAGTTATTAAAAAACGAAAGACTGGCAATAATTGAAGAAATTCTTAAAGAATATACTTTACTTTTTAAGTCTATTTTTCATTTTACAATTTCGTATTGTTTAGAAGACTTTAAATTTGTAGATAGCACTCAGAAATCTAATGACGTATATACACTAGATGTATCTAAGCAAGATTCAATTTTAAAAGAGTATTTAGAATCTAATTACGCTAAAATATCTACAAACAAGTTATTTAGAGTTTTAAAACGTTTTTATGATTCAGTAAAAACTAACAAAAGTAAAGTTGTTGTAATTCCAATAGAGTATAAACTAAATGTTGAACAAAGAGCAGATCTTATTTACTATATTGAAAAAATTCAAAGGAATATACTTAAAGCTAAAAGATATGATTTAGAAGTAAACAAGCGTGATTCTAAAATTATATTAACAAGAATGAACTAGAAATATTCTAGTTCATTTTGTTTACTTGACATAAAAAAGAAAATATGATAAAATTTATACGCATTATAATATATTTAGTCCAAAAGAAAAAAATTTAATAATTAAGGAGGTTCATATGGAAAAGAAAGAACAAATTAAAAATTTAGTCGATTATATCATCGATTATAAGTGGGACGTAGTCAGAATTAAAAACATTAAAAGTCGGGAGCTCTTCACAAGAGAAATTAAAAGCAATAAATTATTTACTTAATTTTTTATTTTTTGAAAGATTTGAAAATCCAAACTATTTAAAATATAGTTCAATGGGTAAAAAAACTACTTCAATAAATTGGTATAATGATAGTAAAATGAGGTATTTTTATAAATTTAGAGTACTATTTTGTGGTGAACAAGATTTTAAAATGGCTTCTTTTACTGCAAAACATTCTCTACTTGCAAGTATTATATTAGATTATGAAAAAACATCTGATGAAAATAAAATTATTACTAATTTAAGAGAAAACTATAATAAAATACTCGAGTTTTCAAAAGATGATAGTAAGCAATTTATCACTATAAAAAATATTGATATAGCCTATCAAAGTGAGTATAAAGAAATGCTTAAACATATTTTAATTTCAGATAAAAATTTTCCAAAGAATATAGATAAGTCATCTATAAGAAAAATTTCTGACGATTTAACTTATATTATATGTAAAAATAACGTTAAAGGAGGATTTGCTATATGAATTATGTTAAAATAGATAAATCTTCTGGTATTTTACAATATGATGATTCAAAGGTAAAATGGGATGCAGATATTATATTTAATGTGAGTAATAAAGAAATTCTAATATATAAAACTACAAGAAAGTTAACAAATCAAGAGAGAAATAATATTATAACTAAAATAATTAATATGTATGCTTTTGGTAACTACTTTAATAATGAGCCTGGTATTTTATATTGCAAATTAAAAAATAGAGGACTAGAGAAAAAAGAAGAAATTTTTTCAAAAACTAAATCTTATTCTATAATTGGCGAAGAAGTATTAGAACTTCCAAGTAATCCTGACGACTCTGAAATAGTAAAAATATTAAGAAACGTATATTTGAACTTAAAGATTTTAGCTTGTGAGAATAAAAGGAAAAGGAAGAAAAATCATACTGCGGTATCATCTTTAGAATTTGAAATATTTGGAAACAGAATTAAATCTAATAATTTATATAAAATAATTATTAATATAAAAAATGAAATAGAAGATGCAATCAGCAAATATATAAATGATCCAATAAATATAGATATAATCAAAGGAAGAACCGCTAAAGATAAAACAAATATAACGTTTTTTATTAAAGAGGCAAATTAGCCTCTTTATTTTTTTCTATTTCTATATTATAGTCTTAATACATATAAATTGTTGAAATAATTTTTTATTTGTGAGATAATGAGATTGAATATAAAAGATAGTGTAAAGTAATCTATGAAAAAATAGAATATGAAAACATTATCCAGAAAATGTAAAAAAGCACATTGAAAAGT
>CALWOC010000005.1 GCA_944383015.1 uncultured Clostridia bacterium | reverse complement strand
TTGCCTTTTAAATATAATCAATGGGCAAATGTTGTAAGATGGGAAAAAACAACAAGACCATTTTTAAGAACAGCTGAGTTTTTATGGCAAGAAGGACATACAATTCATGCTACAGCACAAGAAGCAATGGAAGAAACACTAACTATGCATAAAGTTTATGCAGACTTTTTAAGAGATTATTTAGCAATACCAGTTATAATGGGAAAAAAATCTGAAAAAGAAAAGTTTGCTGGAGCAGAATCAACATATACAATAGAAGCTATGATGCATGATGGTAAAGCATTACAATCTGGAACATCTCATTATTTTGGAAATCACTTTGCAAAAGCTTTTGATATAAAATTCCAAAATAAAGAAGGTAAACTTGAATATGCATATCAGACATCATGGGGAATGACTACTCGTGTTATTGGTGGAATTATAATGGTTCATGGAGATGATAGGGGTCTTAAAATGCCACCTAAGATAGCTCCAATTCAAGTAGTGATTGTTCCTATTGCTCAGCAAAAAGAAGGAGTACTTCAAAAAGCAGAGGAATTAAAGAAGACTTTAGAAAATAGGTTTAGTGTAGAATTAGACGATAGAGCTTCTGTAACACCTGGATTTAAGTTTAATTATTGGGAACTTAGAGGTGTACCAGTAAGAATAGAAATAGGACCAAAGGATATAGAAAAGAATGAATGCATTATATTTAGAAGAGATACTCTAGAAAAAGAGACTATTTCTTTAGATAATTTAGAAGCAAAAGTGGAAAAACTTATGGAAGATATACAAAATAATATGTATAAAATGGCCGAGGATAACTTTAAAAAGCGTACATTTGTCGCACATGATTTTGAAGAATATAAAAAGCTATTCTCAGAAAAAGAAGGCTTTGCTAAAATTATGTGGTGTGGAAATGTAGAATGTGAAGATAAGATAAAAGAAGAAAATTCTACAACAATTAGATGCATACCTTTTGAAGAAGATAAATTCCAAGATGTGTGTACAATATGTGGAAAGAAAGCAAAACATATGGTATATACAGCAAGACAATATTAAATTTTAAGTAGTAAAATGAAAGTAGACACTAAAAAAGTGTTTACTTTCATTTTTTTATATTATATGAGAAATCAATTTTTTGTTGAAAATTGCGACTAAAAATAAGGAAAAATTATTTACAAACATACGTTCTTAAATTATAATGTTATCAGAAGAAATAAAATGGAAATTTAAATATATAAGAAACTCAATATTCTTTAATTATACTAGTCTTGTTTATATTAAGATTATAAGGAGAAATGAAAAAATGTACAAAAAATTTTTTTTATGGCTACAAATACTTGCTTTAAAACGTAAAGATATAAATTTATCATTGATAAGTAAACTAAAAGTAGTAGCTAAAGAATCAATTTATTATTTATATAATGATAATAATTTACTACTTAAATTATTAAATGATATAAAAGCTAGCAAAGAATTGATAAAATGCTTTACGGACGAAAAAATAAAAATTAAAGTTGAGAAAATATATAATAAAGTGATTTTAAATAAGTTATATATAATAACAATTGATGATATAGAATATCCTAGAAAAGTATTAGATGAAAACATTAATATATTTTGCTATATATCAAATAAAAGGGTAAATATGAATAAAAAAAATACTTATATATATTATAATAAATATTATACAAAATTTGCTAGAAATCTTCTTAAATATTTTGCTAAAATAGTAATTGAGGAAAAGAATAATTTAATTACTGAATTTGATTGTTTAAATAAAACAGAAGTCATAACACTTAATAATTTTAAATTTAATATAGAAAATAATAGTAATAATTATATTGTTTTGTTAGATAATAAATATATAGATATATTTAAAATTAATATAATAGATATTGCTATAATAATAGAAGCAAGATATGAAGAAAAAATAGTAAATTTTGTTAATAATTTATTAGATAGTAACAGAGATATTTTTGTTGTACCTTCTAATATATATAGAAAAAATTCATATTTTTCAAATTATTTAATAAAACAAGGAGCTGATATTATTTTAAATAAGAATGACTTAAAGTTCATACTTAGTAGGATAATTTGTTGACAATTTTTTTTGTTCATTATATAATAAAAATTGTGAAAAGAGGAGATATATTATGGGTGAAAAGAACCTAGATAAAATAGATGAAAATTCAGTAGAAACAAGAAAAGGTAATAAAAAAGAAAAATCAAAAAAAAGTAAACTTGTAGATAAAATAATATCTATAATTATTTTAATTGTATGTATAATTGGTCTTGTTATATCAGGAAGTATGCTATGGAAATGGGTACAAAATAATATAGAAAGTAATAAAGTTATGACTGAGATTAATGATATAGCTGGTATATCAGATATAAAAGAAGATGAGGATCCAGGAGCTGAATTTGGTATTGATTTTGAGGCTTTGACAGCATATAATTCAGATATTGTAGGTTGGATTAGAATACCTGGAACATCAGTTAGTTATTCTCTTGTTCAAGCAGAAAATAACAATAAATACTTAAGACATTCAATTGATTTGACGTGGAATGAATTTGGATGGCCATTTCTAGATTATAAAAATAGTCCAGATTTTACAGATAAAAATACTGTTATTTATGGACATAATATAACAAGTGGATTAATGTTTGCAGATCTTGCAAATATTTATAATGGTTCACTTGGAAATGATGTTACAATAAATATTTATAGAAAAGACTATAGATTACTTACATATAAAGTATTTTCTACATATGTGTATGAACCAGAGTCATATTATTTAACAACTCAGTTTTCAAATGATGAAGCGTATAGTACTTATTTAAGTGCTATGATGTCTAGAAGTGTAATTAATTTTAATCAGACAGTTGGAGTTGATGACACTATTATTACACTTTCAACATGTACTAGAGATACAAAAAATAGAATAGTTGTACATGCAAAATTAGTTTCAAATACAGAAATGCCTAGATAATAATTTAAAGTGCATACTAATATTTGAATTAGTATGTACTTTTTTTACAAAAAAAGTTAAAAATTATTTACAAAAAATGTAGAATGTTATATAATTTTTACCCTGCAAAAGAGGGGAGATGAAGTCTTTGCAGAGATTGCAATTTGATTTGGGGGAGCAAATCTCAAGAAAAGAATACCTTAAGAGAAAAAGAAAGAATTCTAAGCTTTTAAAAAAGAGAAGTAAGATTACATATATATTAATGGCTATATTTATGGCTTTAGCTGTTTATATTATTGTTCAGCTAATCATTTATAGAAGATATAATAATTTTAAATATACTCTTGGTGATGGAGTTAATGATCAAGCAGTGTATAATATATATTTTATAACTGAAGGCTATACCTATGATCCTGTTTATTCTATTAGCTCAATTACTTCTTTAGGAGAAAATGAGACAAGTATATTGCCTTCTTGTAATGTTGAAAAAGTTACAGTAGAAGAGGAGTACTTATATGGAATTAGAGAAGGAGCTATTTGTAAAATAAAAAAGGATAGCTATGAAATTGAAGAGATAATAAAAGATGATATAAAAAATTATGTAAAACATAATAATATGATATTTTATATTTCAACAGATAATGGAATACTAAAGTCATATAATATTGAAAATGGTAATAGTAATACTTTTGACATTGGTAATGTTGAACAAATACTTGTAAATGATGAAAATGTATTTGGAATAACACATACAACTGATGAAAAAGCTATTTATAGATTTGATTATGATGGACAAGGAAAGACTAAGATATCTGGAGATGAAGAAGTATCATCTGCTATAGAAAATGATGGAACTATATATTTTGTTAATAGATCTGATTCAAATTATATATATAAAGTTAGTACATCAGGAGATGGACTTTCTAAAGTTGCAGATATTAAAAGTGTAAGTGATAGTAGCTCTAAAAAAGAGGTAAATGGACAAAAGTATATGTTTGTTAGAGAAAATTATCTTTATTATATTAATCCAGATGATGAAGATTCTTTATGGAGATATAATTTGGATGATAAGTCTAATGAAAGAGTTATTTCTGCATCAATAGAAATACTTCAAAATGTAGATAATACAGTTTTTTATAAAATAGATAAAGAAATGGGTGTATATTTATATAATTATGATACTAAGTTTATGTCTTTAGTTACAAGAAGAAGAGTTAAAGAATTTGTTATTGATACATATACAGATATATCATCACAAAACATTTAGTAACTCAATTACAATTTAATTGAAATCTATTTGAAATAATTTAAATTATTTAGTTATAATATTAGTCTTTTATTGAATTAACTTTTCGTTTGATATATAATCAAAATAACAGTAAGGGGGAGGTATTTATGAAAAACAAAATAAAATTTGGGGCGCTTGCACTAGCGGCTGGAATAGTTATGAGTTCTCAAGCTTTTGCTGTTACGTATGCGCCAAACATTGACGATACAGTTCAAAAAGATAATGTTGAAGCATTAGAAGAGTATAATTATACTCAAGAAGATGTTGAGTATGTATTTGAATTATATGCTGATGGAAAAGAAATAACAGATAAAGATTTTGAAAAATATGATATGAATAAAGATGGAAAAATTAATGCAAATGATGCTGCTTTAATTTGTGACTATATTTATTATAACTAAAAATTGAATTTTTAGAGATAACCCAATTTTGTGGTTATCTCTTTTATTTTTTGCCTTTTCCTTGAATTTCAAGGATTTTTGTAATATAATACATAGTATATTATGCCTTTTGAAAGGTGGATTTTATGAAGAAAGTTAAATTAGTATATAATTCAAATGCTGGACAAAGTAAGTTTTCACAATTTTTAGATTTAGTAATTGAAAAATTTATGCAAAATGACTTAGAAGTCATAATATATAGAGCAGGTGATAAAGATAATCTTGAAGAGTTTTTAAAGGATTCAGATAGAGAAGAATTATATGGTATTGTTGTAGCTGGTGGAGACGGAACTTTAAACAAAGTGGTTACAATAATGATGAAATATAATATAAAGACACCTTTAGGAGTAATACCTGCAGGAACATCAAATGATTTTGCAAAACATATTAACATGCCAAATAGCTATTTAGATTCTATAGATAAGATTTTAAAAAATAATGTATGCGGAGTTGACGTTGGAAGAGCAAATGATAAGTATTTTATTAATGTGTGTTCTGCTGGACTTTTTACAAATTCTTCTCAAAGAGCAGATCCAAATTTAAAGCAAACACTTGGTAAAGTCTCATATTTTATTACAGGTGCAAAAGAGCTTTTTAAATTTAGACCTTTTAGTGTTAGAATTAGAGCAGATGAGGAAGAATATACAGAAAAGATAAACTTATTTTTGGTGTTTAACGGAAGTAGTGTTGGGGGGATGACATATTTTACTTCTGATTCTAGTATACAAGATGGATTACTAGATTTAATAATAATTAAGAATTGTAATTTACATGAGGTGGCAATTTTACTATCAAAAGCTTTTACAGGTAATTTAGAAGATAAAAATATTATTTATAGAAAAGCTAAAAAAATAGTAATAGAAAAAATTAAGGGAAATTGTGACAGACCAGATGTAGACGGAGATGAAGGACCTGAATTTCCTATTGAAATTACTTGTATTGAATCTGGAATTAATATGTTTTTATAATGTTTGGAGGTGTGTTTGTGATAGACAATAAGAAGATAAAAAAGATAATGTTAAAATCTGAGAGAAATCTTTGTAAATATGCTTGCAAATCAAAAGATGCGGTAAGAGAATATGTACAAGATGAAGATATAAGACTTGAGTTTGCAAGAGATGTGGATAAGATAATACATTCTTCTTGTTATACAAGATATATGTCAAAAACTCAGGTTTTTGTGGAACCAATTAATGATCATATATCTACAAGAATGACACATGTTCAATATGTTTCAAAAGCAGCAAGAACAATTGCTAGAGCTTTAGAGTTAAATGAAGATTTATGTGAGGCAATTGCTTTAGGACATGATGTTGGTCACACCCCATATGGACATTTTGGAGAGAGTATCTTAAACAAGATCTCAAAAACATATAATTCAGGAAAATGCTTTGCACATAACTTAAATAGTGTAAGGGTTTTTAAAATAACAGAGAAAAAAGGTGAAAGTACAAATCTTACTTTACAAGTATTAGATGGAATAATGTGCCATAATGGTGAGTTTATTCAAGAAAAGTATACTCCAAACAGAAATAAGACGTTTGAAACATTATATAAAGAATATAATGAGTGTTTAAATGATGAAGAAAAAATAAAACGACTGGTACCTATGACTTTAGAGGGATGTGTTGTTAGAATTTCAGATATTATAGGATATATTGGAAAAGATATTGATGATGCAAACCGACTCGGTATATTTAATAAAGAAACATTACCAGAAAATGTTAAAAAGTATTTAGGTACAGAAAATACACAAATAATGAATAGTATTATTTTAGATATAATCAAAAATAGTTATAATAAAGGATATATATCAATGTCTAAAGAAGTATATGAAGCTGTTAAGACTTTAAAGAAATTTAATTATGAAAATATATATTATCAAGCTATAAAAGAAGAAGACAGATTAAGATATACAAAAACTATAGAAACATTATATGGTGTATATAGTAGGGCTTTAGATTTAGAAGATAAGGAAAATGATATATATAAAGAATACTTAAATCAGATGAGTGAAGATTATATAAAAAATAATAGTGATTCTCAAAAGATTATAGATTATATTTCTGGTATGACAGATAATTATTTACAAAGACAATATGAAAAGTATAAATAAGGAGAGATAGAAATCATGTATGATAAAAGTATAGATAAAAAATGGCAAAAAATATGGGAAGAAAAAAATTGTTTTCATGCAGAAACAGGAGAAAAAGATAAAGAAAAATTTTATGCATTAATTGAATTTCCTTATCCATCAGGAGCAGGTTTACATGTTGGTCATGTAAGAGCATTTATGGGAATGGAAGTTTTATCTAGAAAAAAGAGAATGGAAGGAAAAAATGTATTATTTCCTATAGGATTTGATGCTTTTGGATTACCAACAGAAAATTATGCTATGAAAGAAAATATTCATCCAAGAGTTGTAACAGATAAAAACATAGAGACTTTTACAAATCAGTTAAAGAGTGTTGGATTTTCTTTTGACTGGGATAGAGTAATTGATACAACTGATCCTAATTATTATAAATGGACACAATGGATTTTCTTAAAATTATTTGAACATGGTCTTGCATATAAAGATAAAACATATGTTAATTATTGTCCAAAGTGTAGGGTAATTCTTGCAAATGAAGAATCACAAGGGGGAGTTTGTGATAGATGCGATAGTGAGATTGTTCAGATGGAAAAAGAAGTATGGATGCTAAAGATTACAGATTATGCAGACAAATTATTAGATGGTCTTGATGAAGTGGATTTCCCACCAAGAGTAAGACTTGAACAAGAAAACTGGATAGGAAGATCTTACGGTGCAGAAATAGACTTTAAACTTTCTGGTAAAGAAGATATTTTGACTGTATATACAACAAGACCAGATACTGTATATGGTGTTACATATATGGCTATTGCACCAGAGCATCCAATTCTTGAAAAGTATAAAGATGAAATTTCAAATTATAATGAGATAATGGAATATAAGAAAAATGCAGCTAAGAAAACTGAGTTTGAAAGAGTTGAACTTGCAAAGAATAAAACAGGAGTAAAAGTAGAAGGATTACAAATTGAAAATCCTGTTACAGGAAAAGTTGTTCCGCTATGGGTTACAGATTATGTAATGATGGGATATGGTACAGGTGCAATTATGGCTGTTCCCGGACATGATACAAGAGACTATGAATTTGCAAAGAAATTTGGTATAGATATTATTCAAGTAGTTGCAAATAAAAAGGGTGAAGAAGTATCTTTAGAAAATGAAGCATATCTAGATATTGAAGATGGTATTTTGGTAAATTCAGATATTTTAGATGGTTTATCTGTAAAAGAGGCAAAAGAGAAGATAATTAATTTCTTAGAGGAGAGAAAAATAGGTAGAAGAAAGAAAAATTATCACATGAAAGATTGGGCTTTTGCAAGACAAAGATATTGGGGAGAGCCAGTTCCAATTGTTAAATGTCCACATTGTGGTCTTGTTCCACTTAAAGAGGAAGATTTACCATTAGAGTTACCAGATGTTAAAGATTTTGTACCTGGTGAAGATGGAGAATCACCTCTTGCAAAAGTAGATTCGTGGGTAAATACAAAATGTCCAAAGTGTGGTAAAGATGCAAAAAGAGAAACTGATACAATGCCACAATGGGCAGGTTCATCTTGGTATTTCTTAAGATATATGGATCCAAAAAATAATGATGCTTTAGCTTCTAAAGAGGCATTAGATTACTGGAAACAAGTAGATTGCTATAATGGTGGAATGGAGCATGTAACTCGTCATTTAATTTATTCTAGATTTTGGCACAGATTCTTATATGATATTGGAGTTGTACCTACATCAGAGCCATATGCAAAAAGAACAACTCAAGGATTAATTCTTGCTGAAGATGGAAGTAAAATGTCTAAATCTAAAGGAAATGTAGTAAATCCAGATGATATTGTAAAGAAGTATGGTGCAGATACTTTAAGAACATATATATTATTTATAGGAGATTATGGTATGTCTGCTCCTTGGTCTGAAAATGGTGTAAAAGGTGCTAAGAAATTTTTGGACAGAGTTATGAGAATGGAAAGTCTAGCTACAGATGAAGATATATATTCAAAAGAATTAGAAAGAGAGTTAAATGTAGTAATTAAGAAAGTTACTGAAGACTATGAAGATATGAAATACAATACAGCAATTGCAGCTATGATGAGTTATGTTAATATATTGTACAAACAAGAAAAAATAAGTAAAAAATATATTAAACCTTTGTTACAGATTTTAAATCCTGTAGCACCACATGTTACAGAAGAATTATGGCAAAGATTGGGATGCAAAGGATATATATTTGAAAGTAAATGGCCAGAGTATGATGAAAGTAAGTTAGTTGCAGATGAAATTGAGATTCCAGTTCAAGTTAATGGAACAGTAAGATATAGAATAACAGTTCCTGCTGATAGTGACGAAAAAACAATAGAAAAAATTGCTACAGAAAATCCAGCTTTACAAAATTACATGAATGGAAAAGAGATAAGAAAGATTATTGTTATAAAATCTAAGATTGTTAACATAGTTTTAGGATAATATAAAGGTGTGATTCAAATGGATTTTTTAAGTTATATTGAAGAGTATAAAGATATATTAATAGAAGTAATAAAGGCAGTTATAGTAGCTATAGCTGCAATCCTTCTATATAAATTGTGTATAATAGGAAAAAAAGAAAAGAAAGTAAAAAAGCAGGCTTATACAGATGAACTAACAGGAAAGGGAAATAGATATTTATTTTATTCAGATTTAGATAAACTAATAGAGCAAAATAAAAGTGTTGCAGTGTGTTTTATGGATTTGGATGGATTTAAGCAAGTAAACGATACATTAGGACATGATATAGGTGATGAATTACTAAAAGCAATGGCACAAAAGTTTGATGAATCATTACCTAAAAATGCATCTGCATATAGACTTGGTGGAGATGAATTTGCAATAATAATAAGTCAAGTAAATTCTAAAGAAGAAGTAGTCATGATATTAGATGATTTGAAAGCTAATATGAATAAGCCTATTGTAATTGAAAATAATACAATATCTATTGAATATAGTATGGGTGTAGTACTTAATACAGACGACAAAAATTATACTAGAAAAGATTTAGTAAATTATGCAGATAATGCAATGTATTATATAAAAGAGCATGGTGGAAATGATTATTATTTTCATAATGAAAGTCTTAAAGCTAAGATTGAAAATAATATAAAAATGGAAAAAGATTTAAAAAAGGCATATGAAGATAATGAGTTTGGAATTGATTTACAACCAAGAATTAATGTAGCTGATACATCTAAAATTGGATTTGAAGCACTTTTAATATGGAATCATCCAGTACTAGGAGCGTTAGATGCAGCATATTTTATTTTACAAGCCGAGATGATGGGATTAACAATAAAACTTGATGAATATGTTTTAAAAACTGTTTGCGAAAAAATTATATATTTTAAAGAAAAAGGATATACTAATGTTCAAATAGCAGTAAATATATCAAATAAAAATGCTTACAAAAAAGAATTTGTCGACACAATGTGTGATATTATCTCGTCGTATAATTTACCTGAAGATAGTCTACAAGTTGAAATGACTGGTGATTTAGAAATTAATAGACTTGAAATATATAAAGTTATGTTTGAAAGATTAAAGCAAGTTGGTGTATCTATTATAATTAATAACTTTGATATAAAGCAAGAAGCCTTAGAGCTCTTTGCAGAGCTTCCAATAGATGAAGTAAAGATTAGTGCAAGCATTTTATCTACTGAAAATATAAATGAAAGTGTGTTTACAGATATTATTAATTTAAGTCATGATTTAGGATATAAAGTAATTATTGGTAAAGTAAGTGACGATAGAAAATTAGTTAAGGCAATTACTAATAATGCAGATAGAATACAAGGAGATTTCCTATTTAAAAAGATGGCAGAAAATTTAGCAGAAGAAGTATTAATAAATTATGGTACATATAGATTAAGAATAGATGAGATAATTGTTAACGCCAAAAAAATGTATTAGAAATTGATAAAAAAATGTTGACAAATATTATTCGTTAAGTTATAATAATATTTGTCAACAGGTAAGTGGGCGCTTAGCTCAGTTGGGAGAGCATCTGCCTTACAAGCAGGGGGTCACAGGTTCGAGCCCTGTAGTGCCCACCACTTATTTGGCCTGGTAGTTCAGTTGGTTAGAACGCTAGCCTGTCACGCTAGAGGTCGTGGGTTCGAGCCCCATTCAGGTCGCCACTTTTTTTTTACCTATTTTTGGGGTCAGATAGCTCAGTCGGTAGAGCAGGGGACTGAAAATCCCCGTGTCGGGGGTTCGATTCCCTCTCTGACCACCATAGATAGAGCAATGAGAAACTAACTAGAGATAGTTAGTTTTTTTATATACTTTTTTATTTTAACATGTTATAATTAATTTAGGTTAAATAGTAATTTTGTAAGGAGAATTAATTTATGATAGATATTTTTTTAAAAGATATAAAGAAATGGGCAAAAAAGGAAGAACTAATAGAAAGTATTATTGTTGTTGGATCTTATGCTAGAGGAACATATAAAGTTACATCTGATATTGACCTTATTATAATTACTTCTGATAAAGAAAAGATGTTAAAAAATCAAACGTTTGTTGATTTGTTTGGAGAGATAAAAAAAAGTCAAATAGAATATTATGGAGCTTGTACATCTATTAGAGTTTGGTATAAAGATGGAAAAGAAGTGGAATTTGGTATTGTTAGTACAAGTTGGATAGAAAAGCCTCTTGATAAAGGCACTATAAAAGTACTAAGGGATGGATTTAAAGTTGTTATAGATAAAAAAGGATATTTCAAAAATATAATTATTGTGTAAAATGCTTTAGATGATTGAAGATTAATTGAGGTACATATAAATAATAATATAGTAAAATTAAAACTTGAAGGTGAGAAAATATTATGAAAAAATCAAATAGACAATATATTAAAGATGAAATAAAAACATATATGTTAGAAGGAATGTCAATAGGAATGTGTATTGGAACATCATTAGGAGTAATTATAGGTGTGTTTATTGAAAATATACCTATATGTATGATTTTTGGAATAAGTATAGGTTTATGTTTGGGTTTTGGAATAGGGTCTTTAATTAAAAGATAAATGATAATAGATACTTAATAATATAAAAATATTTTTATTAGGAGGTGGAAAAATGTATAAAACAGTTGTTATAGAATATTCACCAAAAGCAGATGATATGGCAAAAAAAGTTGAAGAAAAATCTAATGAAATGTTGCAAGATGGTTATGAACTAGTTACTATGTCAATTACAGGAACTGCTAAAGCAATTTTGGTATTTAGAAAAAAATAAAATATGGAGGAGTTTATGAGTAGTATTATAATTTATGGTTCTCATTATGGAACAACAGAAAAATATGCAAAAGAACTTTCTAAAAGAATTAATGTAAAAGCGATTTCTTATGAAGAAGTAAAGGATATAAATGATTATGATACTATTATATATCTAGGTGGTTTATATGCAGGTGGAGTATTAGGAATGTCAAAAACTCTGAAAAAATTAAATGAAATATCAAATAAAAATATTATTATTATAACTGTAGGTTTAGCAGATCCAACAGATGAAATAAATGTAAATAATATAAGAAATAATATAAAGAATTTGATTTCAAGAGAAATTTTAAAAAAAGCTAGGATATTTCATTTAAGAGGTGGCATAGATTACTCAAAATTAAATTTTGCACATAAAACAATGATGAAATTACTATATAGTGCTGTAAAAAAATTACCAAAAGAAAAACTAACAGGAGAAAATAAGGCAATAATAGAAACATATAATAAGAAAGTAAATTTTGTTGATTTTTCTAGTTTAGATAATATAATAGATAAGATACAAGTTGGTTTATTGTAAATTTATGATATAATAATTAGTAAAGTATAGGAGTGATAATAATGATAGATATACATATGCATACTAAATATTCTGATGGAGATAAGTCAGTAGAAGAAGTATTAAAAATGTGTGAAGATAAAAAATTAGAGTATATATCATTAACAGATCATAATACATGTAAACAATATGAAGATGAAGCTTTAACTAAAAATATTTTTACAGGTAAGATAATAAAGGGTGTTGAAATGAATGCAACATTTAAAAATAGAAAGATTGAATTATTAGGATATAATATAAAAGATACGAATATAATAGAAAATTGGTCTCAAAAGTTTTTTTCAGAAGAAGTATTAAAAAAGCAACAGGAAGACTCTAAAAAAAAGTTATTAGAAATATGTGATAAAAAAGGGCTTATTTATGATGAAAGTAATATAGAAAAAGATATTCCACTAACAGATTATATTACAATTTATATTTATAAAGAGCTTATGAGACATAAAGAAAATTATGAGATTTTAGGAGAGTTTGCTACCTCACTAAACTTATTTATTAGAAAAGGACTTATGAATCCAGAAAGTGAATATTATACAGGTTCAGATAATACCCCAAAACCTCAGTATAAAGATGTTGTAGATATAATTCATAGAGCTGGTGGACTGGCTTTTTTAGCACATCCTTTTGAATATAGATTTGATGATATAATTAAATTTATTGATGAGCTTAGGAAAGAAAAAGAGCTAGATGGAGTTGAATGCTTTCATCCATCAGCAGATGAGGAAGAAGCAAAGTGCTTATTAGAATATGCCAGAAAAAATGATTTATATATTAGTGGAGGCAGTGATTATCATGGATCTAAAAAGCCAGATGTTGAAATTGGTGTTGGTAAAGGAAATTTACACATATCTAAAGATATAATAGAAACTTGGATAAATAAATAATTTAAAATTGAAAAAATTATTTTTAATGTAAATGTATAAATCATAAAAAAATACATATAATACTTGTAGAAAGTAGAATTAAATATATAGGTGCTTGATATTTGAATTAAGTTAAATGAGTACTCTTTTACTAACAGCCTAAGTTTTTTCTAATTCCCTATTTTTTATATATTTTGTGTTAAATACATGTAGCAATCAAGATATTATTTAATAAATCTTGTACATTTAAAGTCTTTTTTTGTATTGATTTACAAGTTTTTAATTTATTTATTAGTTTTAATTATAAATAAAAAGTTTATTTAGCAATAATTAGGGAGTTAGTTAGTAGTCGTACTTTTTGGTATGACTACTTTTTTTTATTGACAAATTATTTTAAATATTGTATTATTATTCTGTATTTAAGGAGAAAAATATGAAATATATTCCATTAAACTTAAGTAAAAGAAAAATTAATTTAGATATAGAGACTATAAGTGTATAGCAATGTTATGCCTTATAGTCTTTTATATATTTATGGGAGGGGTATTAAAAATGAAAGATATTAAAATTTTTTCTTGTACAACAGCAGAGGAATTTACAGATGAAATTTGTGAGTATTTAAATCTCTTAAAGGGAAAAATGAATGTTATGAAATTTAAAAATGATAACACTTTTGTACAGATTTTAGAAACTGTAAGAGATCAAGATGTGTATGTGGTTCAAACAACAAAGCCACCAGTAAATGAAAGAGTTATGGAGCTTTTAATAGTAATAGATGCTTTAAAAAGGGCATCGGCTGGGAAGATAAATGTCGTTTTACCATATTATATGTATTCAAGATCAGATAAAAAAGATCAGCCAAGAATACCAGTAACGGCTAAATTAATGGCACAACTTCTTGAAGCAGCTGGAGCAACTAGAGTTATAACATGCGATTTACATAATCCATCAATTCAAGCATATTTTAATATAAACTGTGATAGATTATCTGCTGAAAAACTACTTGAAAATTATTTTAAAGAGAAAAATCTAGAGGATATGGTTGTAGTAGCAACTGATGCTGGAAGCTCTAAAAAGGCATATAAGTACTCAAAGCATTTAGGTTGCCCTATGGCAATGATAGATAAAAGGAGAGACGGAAATGATGATAGAGCTATCGCTACTACTGTAATTGGAGATGTAAAAGGAAAAAGCGCAATTATTTTTGATGATGAGATAGATACAGCTGGCTCTATTATTGAGACAACTAAAGTATTAGAAAAGTATGGAGCAAAAGAAATTTATGCTGGATGTACTCATGGTATTTTATCTGCCGATGCAGTTTCAAGAATAAAAAAATCATCAATAAAGGAATTAGTAATGACAAATACAGTACCACTTCCTAAAGAAAAAAGAATAGATAAAATAAAAGTACTGTCTATAGCTCCTCTTTTTGCTGAATCAATAAGAAGAATAAATGAAGGAAGACCACTTGGTGAAATTCTTAGCTAAATATAGTTTGTACATTGTATTATTTAGTATATCATGATAGAATATTAAAAAATATGAAAAGGAGAGTTAAATTATGAAAAAAGCATCAAATATTTTATGGGGATTACTATTTATAATGATAGGTATAGTATGGATATTAAATGTTACAGGCATAATAGACGTAAATTTATTTTTTAGGGGATGGTGGACTCTATTTATTATAATACCTAGTATATTTAGTATAGTAGAAAAACCAAAGGATACAACTGGATATATTTTTCTAGTAATTGGTCTTATATTACTTGCTCTTGCAAGAGATTTAATTTCTTTTGTTTTGATTGCAAAAATCATACTTCCTCTTGTACTTATATTTATAGGTATTAGTATTATATTTAAAGATGTATTTACTGGAAAAGTTTCAAAAAAAATAAATGAGATAGATAAAGATGGTATGGAGATTTATAGTGCAACTTTTTCAGACAATAAAGTAAAATTAAGTAAAGATGAATTTAAAAATGCTAAACTAGATGCCACATTTGGAAGTGTTACATTAGATTTATCTGAATGTGATATAACAAAGGATGGTGTAATTACAGCAAGTGCAATTTTTGCAGGAGTAGATATTATAGTTCCACAAGATGTTAATGTCAAGATAAAATCGACAGGCATTTTTGGTGGAACAGATAATAAAGCTAAAAATAAAAATGATGAAAATAGGAAGACATTATATATAGATAGTTTTGCATTATTTGGAGGTGTTGAAATAAAATGAGTACACTTCAAAAGATTGTAAAAGGATTTGCAATTGCTTTAGCTATTGCAATAATATTTGGTATTATATCTATAATATCTAGCATTATTATTGGAATAAGTGGAATAAATTATCTTTTTGAATTCATAGGAAATGAAGAAAATGTACAAATTATTGAAAATACTTTTGATAAGAATGAAGTTAAAAATCTTTATTTAGATTCAGATATTGGAGATATTGATATTGTTGTAGGAAATGAACTAAAGGTTATAGCTAAAAATGTATCAGAAAACTTTAATTGTACTTTAGAAGGAGACACTTTAAAAATAGTAGAAAGTAAGGAAGGCTTATCTATGTTTAAAGGTAATGATACAAGAATTACTATCTATATACCAGATGATTTAATTTTTAATACTGTTCAATTAGATTTTAGTGTAGGAGATAATGATATACAAAGTCTTAAAGCAAATAAGTTAAATTTAAATTCAGGGACAGGTCAAATAGATATAAGATATTTAGAAGTTTTAGAAAGTGCAATAATTACTAATGGTGTTGGAGAACTTGATATAGAAAATTCTAATTTAAATAATTTAGAGCTTAAAACTGGTGTAGGAGAATGTGATTTAAGAGGAACTATTAAGGGAGATTCTACGGTAAAAGCAGATATTGGTTCTATAAATATTAGATTAGATAGCTTTGATGAAGCAACAGATAAGATTAAAATAGAAAAAGATATTGGAGAACTGGAAGTAAATGAAAGAAAATACTCAGGTAATCAAGAATTTGGTCAAGGAGATGAAAATATAATTAATATTGAAGGTTCAATAGGTAATATTGATATAGAGTATTAAATAAAGTACACCTCAAATTTTAATATTTGAGGTGTATTTTGTTCAAATTATTGTAAGTAAGATTTAGTTTATTATTGAAAAATTTTTACCTTAATGTTATTATTTTTATATAGAGGTAAGGATATGAGTAAATCAACAAAAAAAAGAAGTAGTATTATAACTATAATAATAGTGATTTTATTGTTAGGAATAATTGCTATATCTGTTATAAGTTTATTAAATCATATAAGTGAAAATAATGAAATAGAAGAAGAACAATATATTTCAAATTTATATGAAGAGGATTTAATGCAATACGAATATGACAAAATAGATGATAGTTTGGATGGAATGTATTCATTTGCAATATCAAATAATTATTTAGTAGGAGTTATTTCAAAAGAAAAAATTGTAAATATAGTTCCAATTGATCCACAAAAACAATATGATTATGTATATAATGATGCTAAAGTATATTTATTAGAAAAGGAAAGTGGAATTATTAATATAATAGACTTAAAAGAAATAGGTAAGATTATTAATACAGTTGAATTAAATGATTCAATAGAATCATTTAATATTTATGATAATACGATTTATTATATAGCTAATAATAAGCTTATAAAGTATGATAATGCGACAAAAGAAGAGATACTAGATAATATTACATCTAAAAATTTTGTTATTAAGAATGATAATATTTTTATAGTAAAGAATAATAATCTTATAAAATTAGATAAAGAACTAAATGAGACTGTAATAGCAGAAAATGTTTTAGAAATTGATTATTATAATTATTATGAAAGAGATAGACTTGTTTTTACAACATCTATAGATAATGAAAATATATTTAAAAATGTATATAATTTTTATACTGAAAATATAACTCAATTTGTAAAAAATAACACGTTTTTTGTTCCATATAGTTCAGATAAATATATTTATACTAATTTTGATAACACAAGTGTTATATTAATAAAAAATGCAGACATAAATAAATATTTAAGTAGTTTTGACAAAAAGATAGAAAAAATAAATTTATTTAAAGAAGGATACTTAGTAATAGTTACGGAAGATAAAATAACTACATTTGACTTAGAGACAGAAAAAGAAGTTCAAAGTGATAACATAATTAGTTTAGATAATATTAAATATATAAAGTTTTAAATAAAAAGTGCCTTTAAAACATGTATGTTTTAAGGCATTTTTTGTAAAAAAACTCTTGACAAAATATAATACATTAGGTATAATAGAACATGTCAAGATGAGTGGGCGCTTAGCTCAGTTGGGAGAGCATCTGCCTTACAAGCAGGGGGTCACAGGTTCGAGCCCTGTAGTGCCCACCACTTATTTGGCCTGGTAGTTCAGTTGGTTAGAACGCTAGCCTGTCACGCTAGAGGTCGTGGGTTCGAGCCCCATTCAGGTCGCCATATTTTTCTGGTCAGATAGCTCAGTCGGTAGAGCAGGGGACTGAAAATCCCCGTGTCGGGGGTTCGATTCCCTCTCTGACCACCAAAAATAAAATATATGCGGGAATAGCTCAGTTGATAGAGCGCTGCCTTGCCAAGGCAGAGGTCGCGGGTTTGAGCCCCGTTTCCCGCTCCATTTTTTATGTATTTTAGGAATATAAAATAAATATAAACATATAATTTATTAATGGCAACTTAGCCAAGCGGTAAGGCACGGGTCTGCAACACCCTGATGGTCGGTTCGACTCCGACAGTTGCCTCCATTGTGAAAGCATCTAATTTTAGATGCTTTTTTTTTCCAAAAAATTACATGAAAAAATATATTAAATATATTTACTAAAGGCTCTTTTAATGATACAATATATGTAAGATAGAGAAAACAAATTATATGAAAATCTACAATCACATGATAGGGAATCGGGAATAATACAACTTGTGTTGAAGACTCTATGTTTTGAGGATCCTAATAGTTGTAACAAGATGCCCACCTTTACACAAGGGTTTTATCATTATATCGTTTATCTCTATCTTTTTTGTAATAAAAAAATAGGATTATGTAGACTTGAGGGAAAATATGATAAAATATATAATGGATTTAAAAAAATTAGATAATAAGGAAAAAGAGCTTGTAGATAGAGCGTTAAATAAGTTAGATAAACAAATTAGTATAATAGAGAAAACAGGTACACCTTTTGAAAAAATCTTTAATAATGATAGCATAAAATATGATATATTAGGTAAAAGTTTTTATACATATAAATTTGTAGCAGAAAATTCATCTCAAATTAGAATACTATATAGGTTTGTAAGAAAAGAAGATAAAGATTATGATATAGAGTGTCATAAAGTAGAAGTAAAAAGAAGAAGTGGTAAAGAATATATAAAAAAATTTGAAGAATATGTTAAATCATATGAATAGACATATTTAAAATTTTGTATATTTATGATAAAATTTTAATAGGTGATATTAATGAAAAAAGGTATACTTCTACCAATATTTTCTCTTCCAAGTAAATATGGTATAGGAGATTTTGGATATGAAGCATTTGAATTTATAGATATATTAAGAGAAAATAAAATAGAGTACTGGGAAATTCTACCAATTAATGAATCTGGTAGATATCCATATTCTCCAATTAGCTATTATGCATTAAATAAAAATTATATATCATTAGATAAACGGAAGGAAATGGGCCTTATTGATACTCCTATTCAAAAAGAAAATACTTCAAAAGTAAAATATGATAATTTTAAAGAAAGATATTATAAAGAGGCATTTATTAAATTTAGACCAAATGATGACTTTATTAATTTTTCTTTAAATAGTAAAATAGATGAGTATGCGCAGTATATGTCAGATAAATATAAAGAAGATAAAGAATATTATATTTTTATACAATATATACTAGATAAGCAATGGAATGAATTAAAAAGTTATGCAAATAAAAATGGAGTTAAAATAATTGGAGATATGCCAATATATCCAAGTTATAATTCATGTGAAGTTTCATATTATTCAAAATACTATGATTTAAATAATGGAAAAATGGAGTATGTTTCAGGGGCTTCACCAGATTACTTTAATAGTGAAGGACAAAAATGGGGGCACCCATTATATAACTTTAAAAAAATGGAAGAAGATAACTTTAAATATTTAATTGATAGATATAAAGAATTTTTATATAGATATGATATTGTAAGAATTGATCATTTTAGGGCTTTTGATTCATATTATAAAATACCTATAGATAAGAGTGCAAAAGAAGGATTTTATGAAGAAGGACCTGGAGAAAAATTTTTTGATGAACTATTTAAATATACAAACAGTAGTAAATTTATTGTTGAAGATTTAGGAGATATAAGAAAAGAAACAGAACTTTTAAGAGATAAATATAACTTTACTAGGATGAAAATTTTACAGTATACTTTAAATTTAGATGAATGTTGTGACGAATATAATGACATAGAAAATATGGTAATATATCCAGGAAATCATGATAATAACACAATAGTAGGATGGTATAATAGTCTTTCTAATTATAAAAAGAAAAATCTAGAAGTTTTCTTAAGAAAAAATGATTGTTATGATGAAAAAATTAATGTTGCTATTATAAGATACTGTTTAAAAAGTGTTGCAAAACTAATGATAGTTACTGTTCAAGATATATTAGGTCTTGATGAGAATTCTAGAATTAATTTGCCAGGACATGAATATGAAGATAATTGGGCTTTTAAGCTAAAGGATTTTGATTCTTTAAAAAGTAATATAAAGGTATTAAACTAATATTATTAAAAGAAAGGGGAAAGTATAAGATGAAGAAAATATATATAATTTTAACTAATTCTGGTTCAGTATTATCTAGAATAATAAAATTTTATACTAAAAAAGAGTTTTCTCATGTTTCTATTTCTTTAGATAGAAAACTAGTACATATGTATAGTTTTGGAAGATTAAAGCCTACTAATCCTTTCTTTGCTGGCTTTGTGCATGAGAGCATAAGACATGGAACCTTTTATAGATTTAAAAATACAACTACTTGTATTTATTCTATTGATGTAGAAGACGAACAGTATGAGATAATAAAAATGGCAATTAAAGAATTTAAAAGAAAAAGAAGAGCATATAAATTTAATATAATAGGACTTTTTGCAGTTGCTTTACATATAAAAATAAAGACTAAGAATTCCTTTTATTGTGCAGAATTTGTAAAAGATGTACTTCAAAGAGCAAATCTTGCAAAAGATCTACCACTTATTATAAAACCAGAAGATTTTAAAAAACTAGATAATATAAATCAAGAATATAAGGGAATGCTAAGAGATTATAAAATACCAGATAATATTACAGCATAATTTGGAAATAATAAAAGAGAGAATTAATACTAAATTCTCTCTTTTTTCTTTACATTTTTATTAAAATGAAATAAAATTTTAAATAAGGAGAGGTTGTTTATGAGTGATTTTGAAAAGAAATATGGTAATTTTAGCTTTGATTCCTCAGGAGTTCACCGTTCTTCTGATGATACAAGAGGAAAACTTGATGAACTAATGAATGATGAAGAACTAAAAGAAGCTTTAAGAAAAATGAAAGGTGAAAAAGAGGAAAAAAGCTATGTAGCACCAGGTGCTACAGCAAAAGATATTGCTCAAGCTTCAGAAAAAGGATATGATATAGAAGATTTTATAGATAAAGAGGCAGGAGAAAAATATCCAGAAGAGTTAAGAAGACTTGATTTAGAGTGTATATATATTGGACTTCTTTTAATTAATCCAGCAGCAATTAGTATGTATTATTTTGTATCTAGTTTATGTCTTTTTGCAGATCCTAGAATGATTAATATATATAAGGGTGTGCTATTTACAGAAGGTGAAGCATATGCCCCAGCTATTGCAAAAGAAAATTTTAATTTCGCTACAGAATCAGGAGATGTATATGCATTAAAAAATGAGTTAAAAAAAGCAGTATTAAAGAAAAATTATGATTTTGAAAAAATATATACTGAACTTAGAAAAATATTTATTTTAAGAAAAGCATATAATGGAATTCCAATCAAAGAGATAAAAGATAAAGTTGCTGCAATAACTAAATATGAGTTATATGATCAGATGACATCAGATGAAGTAGAAGCTGCAATAGAACAAATTACGGCTACTGCTAAGTTTAAAAGCTCAGTTTTAAATACTGGTCTTACAAGTTTTATTGTAAAAGGAAATAACTCTTTAACAAATGGTCTTCAAATTCCTTTTAGAATATTATCTCAAGTATTTAAAGGAGTAAGGCTTGGAGAGACAATGGCTTTTGCAATGCCTTCAAACTCTGGTAAATCAAGATTTACTACAGTTCTTGCTGCATATATTGCATTTATACATAAAAAGAAAGTTTTAATTATATCAAATGAGATGTCAGAAGAAAAAGTAAGGTTATGCTTAGCTACTACCATTATAAATAATGCAGAGATTCAAAATTTACATGGACAAAAGATTAGAAAAACAGAAAATGAGCTTCTTGAATTTAAGTATAGAGCAGATAATCCAAATGATGTAAAAGTAGATGAAGATGGATTTGTTATACAAGAAGAAGGAGAAAGTCATGAAGAATTTGTGAATAGACTAACAAGGGTATCAAGTGAGTTTAATAAAGTTACTGCTGCAACTGATTGGCTAGATAAAGAAATAAATAACTCTATTTATTTTATTAATATAACAGATCATACAAACGATGAGCTTAAAAAGGTTATTACAAATTATTATTATAGATATAAAATTGAGTATATGTTTTATGATACATTAAAGACTGACACAGCAAATATTGGTAATGGAGAAGAAATAAAAAAGACAGCTACAATATTATCTAACTTAGCACAAAATCTTGGTATATTTATATGTTCATCATTACAGCTTACTGAGACAGCTACTTTGCCAGTAAATTTAACAATTAATGATTTAGCAGTAAGTAGAACTGTAAAAGAGGTACTTGATACACTGATGCTTATAAAGCAAATTCATAATGAAAATTTAGGAGATTATGAGTATTCTGAAGAAGAAGTTGATACTAAATACTATGATTTAGAAAGATTTAAAGATCCAAATGTTAGATACTATGCTTGTGTAGTAGATAAAAATAGGGCAGGTCCAAAACCTAAAGTTGTATTTAGATTAAATCTTGCATATAATGAGTGGTTTGAGCTTGGATATTTAAGATTAAAAGCAGGAAAAAGTGGACAATAGGAGCAATATATGAAAAAATTGTTTTTTATTATAATTGTTATTTTTATAATATCAGTTACTGTATTATTGTTTCTTCATCTTTATGGAGAGTATAAAGAAAATATTCAAAAAGAGAATATTTCACAAAATAAAGAGGTAATTGAAGAGGAACATGAGCCAACAATTGAAGAAAAAGTTCAGCAAGATATACAAAGTATGTCACTTAGAGAAAAAATTGGGCAGATGATAGTTGTAGCTTATAGAACGTTAGATTATACAGATGAACTAGATAATATATTAAAGAATGTAAAACCAGGTGGATTTATACTTTTTGGTGAGAATATAAGCACATATGAAAAGACAACCGAATATATTAAAAATGTAAAATCTACTGCTAGCATTCCAATGTTAATAGGAATAGATCAAGAAGGTGGTAGAGTCCAAAGAATAAAAAATTTATCTGATGCAAATGTATTAGAGATACCACCAATGTATTCTTTAGGAAAAACAGGGGATGTTAAGCTTTCTGAGAATGTTGGAAGAGTACTTGCCTCTGAAATTGCAGCATTTGGAATAAATTTAGATTATGCACCAAGTTTGGATATATTTTCTAATCCTAATAATACAGTTATAGGAGATAGAGCTTTTGGTAGTGATTACCAAACAGTAATAAATATGGCATTACCTTTTGCAAAAGGTATGGAACAGGAAGGAATAATACCAGTATATAAACATTTTCCAGGTCATGGAGATACAGATGCAGATTCTCATATAGAGTTACCTGTAGTAAATAAAACAAAAGAGGAGTTATATAATAACGAACTTTTAACATTTAAAGCGGCAATAGAAAATAATGCTCAGGTAATAATGGTTGCACATATAGCGCTTCCAAATGTAACAGGAGACTATACACCAGCTACTCTTTCTAAGAATATAGTTACAGGAATATTAAGAGAAGAATTAGGATTTGATGGAGTTGTTACAACTGATGCTGTTAATATGAGTGCATTAGCAGATAATTATTCTTTAGAGGAAATTTGTAATTTATCTATTAATGCTGGAATAGACATGATTTTAATGCCAGAAGATCCAATTGAAGCGGTAAATATTATTGAAGGTCTAGTTCAAAATGGAAAGATTACAGAAGATAGAATAAATCAGTCTGTGGAGAGAATTTTAAAATTAAAATATAATAATAATCTATTTGATGAAGTAGAATTAAATAAAAATAATATAGGTACACAAGAACATATTGATATAATTAATGAGATATAAAAAGAATGGATTTTTACTAATCCATTCTTTTTAGCTAATGCTTTTTTCTTGTTCTTGTTTTTTGGCTATATTAAATTCTTTTGGAGTTTTGCCTATTGCTAAGTGAATTTCATCTAAAAGTGGTTTTAAATCTTTCATATAATAAGATTTATCTTCAAGATTATCAATACTATCTAATAAAGAAATTAATTCTTGCTTATTATCATATATAACTTCATCTTTTTCACCTTTTTGTAAATCTCTTACTCTTTGTTTTATATATAAGTCTATACCGCATGCTTTAGAAAATATATCTGATACTTGTTTGTTACCTAAACTATTTAAAGTTGACATACGAGTAGTTGCCTCATCAAAATATTTATATAATGGATCGTTTTTTGAGTTTATAAGACCAGTTTCTGGGGAGCTTAATTGTTCTAGTCTATATTTCATCATAGCATAAAAATCATTTCTTAATTTTGAATATTTCTCATCTTTTAAAAAAGCATAAGGTTCACTTTCAAAATTTCTTCCCTTATTTCCAATTTCAGCAACGGAAAACATTAAATCATTCATTTCATATGCATTTGGATCACTGTCTGGATTAGAGTTTATATACTCAAATACACCATTAATTCTTTTTTGAGTTATATCCATTTGTTCGTATAGACTACTTTTTGTTTCATACATTTATATATTCACCTCATATATATTATACCATAAATTCAAAGTAGAATAATATATAATAATGTTAAATATGAAAGATTTGTGAAAAAATTGTAAGGTTATTGACAATTGGGTTATGCAAGATTAAAATATATTGTAAGGTGGCATACAATATATTGAGTGAGGTGAGAAATGGAAAAAAATATATTATATCAAATCAAAACTTTAGATAAAATGATTCTTAGAGTATTTATGCAAGAAAGACTAGATATTAAAGATTTTAAATTGAAGATAAAACCAACTAGAACACAGTTTACAATTCTTTCATATTTAATAGAACATTGTAATGAGGATATATATCAAAAAGATTTAGAGGACATTTTAAATTTAAGAAGAGCAACTGTTTCTGGTGTTTTACAAACAATGGAGAAAAACACTTTAATTACTAGAGTAACTGATTCAAATGATACAAGAACAAAAAAAATAATACTTAGTGAAAGGGCAAAAGAGATATTTAAAAAGAATAAGAAGAAATTTGAAGAAATAGAAAAAATAATATCAAAGGATATTTCAGAAGAAGAATTAGACACTTTTTTTTGCGTTATAAATAAAATGAAAAAGAATTTAAAAGATAAAAGTGTCACTTTAGAAGATAATTAAATTTTAAGAAAGGAAAATGTTATGCTAAAATTATTAAAAAATTTAACTAAAAAAGATATATTGCTTGCTTTAGTTTGCATAGCTTTAATTGTAGGTCAAGTGTGGCTAGAATTAAAAATGCCAGATTATATGTCAGAAATTACTAGGCTTGTTCAAACTGAAGGAAGCAAAATGAGTGATATAGTTGAAAATGGTGTATATATGCTTGGTTGTGCAGCTGGAAGCTTAATTTTTGCTATTTTTGCTGGATATTTTGCTTCTAGGGTTTCATCCAACTTTTCTATGAGAACAAGAAAGAAAATTTTTGAGAAAGTTGCAAACTTATCTACACAAGAAGTAAAAAAATTTTCAACTAGCAGTTTAATAACTAGAACAACAAATGATATAACACAGATTGAGATGCTAGTATCAATGGGATTGCAGCTGATGGTAAAAGCTCCAGTCACAGCTGTATGGGCAGTCTTTAAAATACTAAATAAGGGATGGCAGTGGAGTTTGGCAACAGGTATTGCAGTTGTTGTATTATTATCTGTAATATCAGTATTAATTTCAATAGTAATGCCTAGATTTAAAATAGTGCAAAAATTAATAGATAAAATAAATGGTGTAACACGTGAAAATTTGACTGGTATACGTGTAGTAAGAGCTTTTAATGCTGAGGATTATCAGGAAAATAAATTTGAAGAGGTTAATAATAGATTAACAAAACAACAAATATTTAACCAAAAGACATTTTCAATTATGATGCCTACAATGAATATGGTTATGCATGTATTAACTTTATCTATATACATTATTGGTGCGTATTTAATAAATGCAGCAATTATGGCAGATAAGCTTACAATTTTTAGTGACATGATAGTGTTTAGCTCATATTCAATGCAAGTTATAATGTCATTTTTAATGCTTGCAATGATATTTATGATGTTACCAAGAGCGCAGGTTAGTGCGGGACGTATAAATGAAGTATTAGATACAGACATTACAGTAAAAAGTGGTATTTTAAAAGAAAATAAAACAAAAGAAGTAGGAACAGTAGAATTTAAAAATGTTTCCTTTAAATATCCTGATGCTGATGAATATTTGTTAAAGAATATTTCATTTAAAGCAAATAAAGGTGATGTAGTAGCATTTATTGGTTCTACAGGTAGTGGAAAATCTACTTTAATTAATCTAGTACCTAGATTTTATGATGCAACAGAAGGGGAAGTATTAGTTGATGGAGTAAATGTAAAAGAATATGATTCAGAATTTTTATTTAATAAGATAGGATATGTTCCTCAAAAGGCTGTTATGTTTAATGGAACTGTTACTTCAAATGTTGCATATGGAGATAATGGAAAAGGTAAAATTACTTTAGATAAGGTAAAAGAAGCTGTAAGAGTTGCACAAGCAACAGAATTTGTTGAAAAAATGGATGATAAATATGACGAACATATAGCTCAAGGTGGAACTAATGTATCAGGTGGTCAAAAACAAAGATTATCAATTGCAAGAGCTATTGCAAGAGATCCAGAAATATATATTTTTGATGATAGTTTTTCCGCTTTAGATTATAAAACAGATTATATTTTAAGAAAGGAATTAAAAAAATATACAAAAGATGCTACAACATTAATTGTTGCACAAAGAATAGGTACAATAATGAATGCAGATAAAATTATTGTATTAAATGATGGAGAAGTAGCAGGAATAGGAACACATAAAGAATTACTAAAAAGCTGTGATGTATATCAACAAATAGCTTTATCTCAATTATCAAAGGAGGAATTGGAAAATGCCTAGTAATATAAATAGACCTCAAAGACGTGGCCCAATGGGTGGAGGTAGAGGAATGTCAGTCCCTGGAGAAAAAGCTAAAGATTTTAAAGGTGCAGTATCAAGACTTTTAAAAGAGTTAAATAAATTTAAAATATTGATGATATTATCGTTTATACTTGCAATATTTAGCGCAGTATTAACAATTTTAGCACCAGATAAATTATCAGAGCTTACAGATGAAATTTCTGCAGGGTTAACAGTTGATTCGGATAATTTAAAAGAATTAGTTAATATTACAACAACTAATATAACAGAGGAAAAAATACAAGAAATAATGCCTAAAATTCTTAATATAGACGTGAGTCAAGAAGCATTAACTAATATAATGAATAGTCAAACTATATCTCAAGAAGATAAAATAAAATTTCAAGAGATTTTTACTAGCATGTCTACTATGTCAGAAAATAAAGAGATATATAGTAAAATAATTGAATTACCAGAATCTATACTAAATATAATATTACCTAGTTCAACAATAAATAATATTGATATAACTTCGAAAGATAAAATAGAGTTTTTAAATTCTATTTTAGAAAGTCAAAATAGAGATTATAGTAATTTAATTATACCAGAAAGTATACAAAGTATTTTATTTAATGAGCTAGAGATTGATGGAATAGTAATATCTGCAAATGATCAATATGAATTTTTAAAGATACTTAGTACATTAGGTCAAGATGTTCAAGTTCAAGACTTGTATTCTAAAATAGACCAAATGCCAGATAATATACAAAGAGTTGTAAAGCCGGTTATGGATATTAATGGCGTAGAAAAAATTGCAATAACATTAGTTTTAATGTATTGTTCAAGTGCAATATTAAGTTTTATAGGTTCTTTAGCAATGACAGATATAGCAAATAAATTTGCAAAGAGTTTAAGAACAAGGATATCTAAAAAAATAAATAAATTACCATTAAGCTATTTTGATCAACATGCAATAGGAGATATATTGTCAAGAGTAACAAATGATGTAGATACAATAGCTCAGTCAATGAACCAATCACTTGCATCTCTTGTAACTAATGTAGTATTATTTTTAGGATCTATATTTATGATGTTTTATACAAACTGGATTCTAGCATTAACAGCAATACTTTCAAGTTTGATAGGATTTATTGGAATGAGTTTTATTTTAAAGAAATCTCAAAAGTACTTTATTGCAAGACAAGTAGAGCTTGGAAACTTGAATGGCCATATTGAGGAGATATACTCAGGACTCAATGTTGTAAAAGCATATAATGGAGTAAAAGATGCAACAAATACTTTTGATGAGTTAAATAAAAAAGTATGTGACAGTAATAGAAAAAGTCAATTTTTATCCGGACTTATGCAACCTATAATGGCGTTTATTGGTAATTTTGGATATGTAGCAGTATGTATTGTTGGTGCACTTCTTACATTAAATGGAAATATTTCATTTGGTGTAATAGTTGCATTTATTACATATGTAAGATTATTTACAAACCCATTATCACAAATAGCGCAAGCAATGACATCTCTTCAATCTACAGCAGCTGCAAGTGAAAGAGTATTTGAATTTATTGATGAAAGAGAAATGTCTGATCAAAAACAAGCTACAAAAAGATTAGATAAATCTAAAGTTAAAGGAAATATTGAGTTTGAAAATGTAGTATTTCAGTACGAAAATAATGATAAACCAACTATTAAAAACTTTACTGCAAAAGCAAAAGCTGGGCAAAAAGTTGCAATTGTTGGACCTACTGGTGCAGGTAAGACAACAATGGTTAATTTACTTATGAAATTTTATGAGATTAATTCTGGAGATATAAAAATAGATGGTGTATCAACTAAAAATTTAACAAGAGAAAATATACATGATTTATTTACTATGGTATTACAAGATACTTGGCTATTTGAGGGAACAGTAAAAGAAAATATTGTATATAATAGAAAAAATATTTCTGATGAAGAAGTAGAAGAGGTATGTAAAGAAGTTGGAATTCATCACTTTATAAAAACATTGCCACAAGGATATAATTCAATACTTAATGAGAATGATAGCGTTTCTGCCGGTCAGAGACAGTTATTAACAATTGCAAGAGGAATGCTTGAAGATGCACCATTTTTAATTCTTGATGAGGCGACATCTAATGTAGATACAAGAACTGAAGAACTTGTTCAAAAGGCTATGGATAAACTTACAGAAGGAAGAACGTCATTTATAATAGCTCATAGACTTTCAACAATAAAAAATGCTGATTTAATACTAGTTATGAAGGATGGAAATATTATTGAGCAAGGAAATCATGAGGAATTAATGGCTCAAAATGGAGCATACGCCGAATTATATAATTCACAATTTCAATTATAAAAATTATAGCGAGTACGATTTTTTTATTAATCGTCTCGCTTTTTTTCTATAAGAGGTTGATTGTTTATGTTAACTATGATATAATTATATTGGGTTTGAGATTGAATAAAATAAGTTATAATTAAATTATTTTGGAGGTGAATACTTTTGAAAAAAATACGTGTTGAGGATTGGAAAATTATTGCTTATATAGAGAATCAGGATGTAGAGTTTCTGTTTAAGACAAGAGAAGTTGTACCAGCGAGTTTTTTTGAGGAAGATGCAGTTTTAAAAGGAGAATGTAGTGATGATGGCTTTTATAGAATAACAGATATCAATAGTGTAAACTATATTAAAAGTGCTCCTTTTATTTTAAATCAAGACCGTCTTGAAAAAAGCTCTTTAAAAGATTTAGAAGCAGCATTAAAAAATGCTTCTTATAGTCATAATAAGTTACTGGAATTTTTACAGAAATTGTACTCAAAAGAGAAACTTGAGCAAAATCAACTAAATGAATTTAATAGTCTTGATATTATGATGCCTAGTATGGCAAAAGAAATTATGTCTGTTGCATACTCTAGTAACAATGAGCCTGAAGAGAGAAGATTTATTGTACTTGAAGATGCTTTAAGACTTCAGTCAGATTATTACTTAAAAAATCTATCAGATTATGTAGCTTCTAAAAAGAAAACAGAAAAGGCGAATAGAGATAAAGTACTCTTTATGAGAAGATTTTTCAAACCCAAATTATAAAGAAAAGGCAAGTGCCTTTTCTTTTGATTTAATAATATTGAAATTTATTATTCTAGAGTATATTATTATATTAGAGGTGAATAATATGAAAAAGTATATTATATTAGTTATATTAGCTGTTTTAGTAATTGGTGCTATAGTATTTTTCTACTATAATAAAAAAGAAGTGCTAAAAAGTGATAAAAAGCAAGTTGAAGTATTAGAAAGTGTATATAAAGACTTTTTAAAAAATAAAATGTCTAATGACTATGAGATTACTTTAGATGATAGTTGTTTAAAAAATATTATTACAAAAAATGATTTTAGTGATGAAGATAAAGAAATTTTAAGAAAAATTGAGTCTAATAATGAAAATTCATCATATTTTAGCTATGTATTATATTCAACTTTTGATAGTGAAAATTTAGTTTTAACTCTAAATTTAAGAAGAAGTGATGGAAATCAAGAAAATACTCAAAGGTATAAATTACATGTAAGTGGTGGAAAAATAAAATACGAAATATATGGATTAGGGACAAGTTTTTTTGCTCAACCTTCTAATTAATTATATAAATTTATTTTCACATAATGAACTCCTTTAGCATATAATGTTTGTGAAAGGAGTTTTTTCAATGTATAATGAATATAATAGAAATGGGTATAATTATGGTTATCCAAGATATAAAAGAGAAAATACAGTTGTAGATGATGAACTAATTTCTCTTAATTTGGCTTTAGAAATGATTAAAGAGGCAGTAAAAGAAGAAAAAGAGACAGAGGTATTTTTTGAAAATTTGATTTCTAAAGCACCAGATGAAAATTCTAAAGATATTTTATCCAATATTCGAGATGATAATAAAAAGCATAATGAAATATTAAGATTTATTTATAGTAATATATCAGGAGAAGTGTTGGAAAATTTAGATGAAAATAAAGTAGAATTAAAAGAAGGTAGTTATCAAGATGATTTAGAAAGTGCTTTTTTAAAGGATGTTTTAGCAGTAAAAAAATATAGAAGAATTATGGGCGCAATGCCAACTTCAAGAATGCATACACTTATAATGTCTATACTTACAGATGTATTAAGGCATGCATCATTATATAATTATTTGATGCATAAAAATATGATGTAATATTTACTAGTTATAAAATATAGTATATAATATTATTGTACTAGCAGATAATAATTTTAAGGAGGATAAATAGTATGATAAAACATGTAAATGAGAAAAACTTTGATGAGGAAGTATTAAATGGTTCAAGAGTAGTTTTGGTTGATTTTTTTGCCACTTGGTGTGGACCATGTCAAATGCTTACTCCAGTACTTGAAAAAATATCTAATTCAAGAGCAGATTTTGATATAGTAAAAGTAGATATAGATCAGGCAATGAATCTTGCAAATAAATACAAAATACAAGTTGTACCAACACTACTTGTATTTAAAGATGGAAAAATAGTAAATCAAACACAAGGATATTTAGATGAAAATGGAGTATTATCACTAGTGGAAGATTATATATAAAGGAAGGGATTATAATGAAAGGTTACATATTAAATCCAGATAAGGAATATGTAGAAAAAATAATAAATGGAATATATAAAAAGCAAGGACATTGTCCATGCAGAGTAAATGTTGATGATACAACACTTTGTCCATGTGATGAATTTGTAAAAGAAGGTATTTGTAGATGTAAATTATATATTCCAAAAGAAGATTAAAACATATAAGGAGCTTACTTTTAGGTAGGCTCCTTTTCTTGATAAAAAATATTCTTTATGATAAAATAACCGTATAAAGGATAAAGATTATAATGAAGAAAAATAAAAATATTTTTGAGAGCATAAGATGTGCACTAAATGGAATTGTTATTGGTTTTAAAGAAGAAAAAAATCTTGTAACATATATTCTTATAGCAGTTATATTTTTCTTTTTTAATATACTTTTAAAATCAACTTCTATAGAGTTTGTTATATTTTTTATTTTATGTTTTATAGTATTCTCTATAGAGTATATAAACACTGCTATTGAAAGAGTAGTGGATAAGTTTATTATAAAAAAAGATGAAAATGCTAAGTTTATAAAAGATGTAAGTGCAGCTTCTGTACTTATTGTAGGAATTTGCTTTTTTATAGTTGAAGGGATTATTTTAATACCTAAACTACTTACTATGTGAGGTAGATTATGATTTTAAATATGTATATAACGCTAACGAGTGTTATATTAGCAGGAATTTTAAATATGTTTTTTACAAAAACAAAGATATATAATTTATATAAATACCCAATTGATGGTGGCAAAAAATTTTTTGATGGACAAGATATTTTTGGAAAAAATAAAACATGGATAGGATTTTTTTCAATGATAGTATTTAATATTATTTCTCAGATTATTGTAGGATTTTTTTGTAAAAATATAGATTTTTTTAATGGTAGAAACTATGTGTATACAAGATTAGATAATAATTTGATAAATAATATTATGGCTGGATTTTTTTTAGGGCTTGCCTATGTTGCTTTTGAATTACCTAATAGTTTTATAAAAAGAAGATTAAATATATTACCGGGAAAGACAGATAGAGGAATAAAAGGAATAATTTTTTTTATTGTAGATCAGATTGATAGTATAGTAGGTGTTACATTAGTACTAAGTATTTGGTATAAAATGTCAACTTTACAATTTTTTTTATTTATTTTACTTGGTGCAGTTACTCATGTCGTTATTAATTTGATTTTATATATTATAAAAATAAGAAAAAATATTTGAGGTGAAAAGCTATGGTTTTTATTGGAAAGTATAATAAATCTGTAATTCTTACTTATATTGGAATTACCCTTGCAGTATGTGGAATAATATTTAGTTTTTTAGGTAATATAAGTAATGCAATGATTTGTTTGATTTTTTCTGGAATTTGTGATTTATTTGACGGGAAAATAGCAAGGCTTTGTAAAAGAGATGAGCAAGAAAAAGAATTTGGAAAACAAATTGATTCCCTAGCTGATGTATTTTTATTTTTGGCACTACCATGTGTACTAGGAGTAGAGTTATTAAAAGCTTTGCCTTTATATTTTAATAGTGTTTTTGTAATTTATGTTATATGTGGAGTTATACGACTTGCATGGTTTAATATTTTAGCAAGTAGTGACCAACAGGTAAAATACTTTATTGGAATGCCTGTGGCATATATTGCTTTAGTTTTACCAATTATATATTCTGTTGGACTTATTTTTAAATTTAATTTATCTTTAGTATATTTTTTTATTTACTTATTATTCGCAATTTTATTTATAATAAATGTTAAGATTTCAAAACCAAAAGGAATTTGGTATATAATATTTTTTATCTTAGCAATTATTGTTACAATAGTAATTAAGATGGTGGGATAAATTATGAAAATATGGGATAAAAGTAAAAATGAATACTATGAAGAGATAGAATATGGAAAAAGAAAACTAGAATTTTTATATAATACAATTATTGGAAGATTGTTATTAAAAATAATTTTTTCTTCTAGGTGGTTTTCTAGATTACAAGCTTTATATCAAAAAAGTAGTATTTCTAAATATAAAATAAAAAAGTTTATAGATAGATATAAGATTGATATGAAAAGGTATAAAGATGTGTCAGAATATAAAAACTTTTCGGATTTCTTTACAAGAAAAAGAAATATAATAAATAATTCAAATTCAAATGAATTAGTATCAGTTTCTGATTCGAAGGTTCAGGTATTTATTATAAATAGCAATTTAATGCTTAATATAAAAAATAGTATGTATAGTATAAAAGAGCTTATTGATGATGATAAGATTGCAAGAGAATTTAAAGATGGAATCTGTATTGTATATAGATTATCTGTTGATGATTATCATAGATACATGTATTTAGATGATGGAACTTTGACTAATTATAAAAAAATAAAAGGAAAATTACATACTATTAGACCAATTTCATATAAGTATAATTCGTTTGTAAAAAATACAAGAGAAGTATCTATAATGAATACAAATAATTTTGGTAAGGTGATACAAATAGAAATTGGTGCAATGCTTGTTGGGAAAATAGTAAATAATTATAATAAAGAATTTAAAAAATTAGAAGAAAAAGGCTTTTTTGATTATGGAGGTTCTACAATAGTTCAGTTATTTAAAAAGAATGTAATAAAAATAGATGAGGAAATTATTGAAAATTCTAAAAATGATATTGAAACTAGAGTAGAAATTGGAATGAAGATAGGAGAGAAAATATATGATTAAAAGACTACATTGTTATTTTAAAGAAATGTATCCTATTATTCCTAGATTAATTTTGGGAGTGATTATCTTTTCGGAAATTTATTTTATTATACTTTTAAATTATGGTGTGACAAAGTTTAATATAGGAATATCTGAGTTTATAGGTGCATTTACTATATTTAGTTTTCTTTTAATGTTAAGAATAGCAGATGATTTTAAAGACTATGAGCTTGATTGTAAGCTTTTTCCTAAACGACCACTTCCTTCAGGAAAAGTAACAAAGAAAGATTTGAAAATTTTTGTTATAGTACTTATATCTATTACAACCATTTTAAATTTATTATTTATGAATAATTTTTTATTCTTTTTATTTTTATATATTTACGGTGGCTTAATGTCAGTTTGGTTTTTTAAAAAGGATAAAATTCAGCCAAATCTAATGTTAGCTCTTGTAACGCATAATCCAGTACAAATGATAATGAATATCTACATAATATCTTTTACATGTATAAAGTACAGTCTAGAACCATTTACATATATATCTATATTAACTGCATTTACACTATATTTTCCTGCTCTCATATGGGAGATATCGCGAAAAATTAGAGCACCAAAAGATGAAACAGAATATGTTACCTATTCAAAATTGTTCGGATATAAAAAGACTGTAAGATTTGTTATGCTAATAACAGTCATTGATTTAATAACAAATATTATACTTGTATATAACTTAAATAAAATATCAATTTTAGTTTTAGTATTAAATTTAATATGGTATATTGTAGATTCCATTATATTTATTAAAAATCCTGAAAGGTTTAAATACATAAAGAAAGTTGAAAGATATACATATATTACAGAAGCTACAATGATTTTAACTATTATTATATATTTGTTGGTAGGTAAGGTATGATGAATATAATAAATGAACAAAATTTTAAAGGAAAGAAGATAGGAAATAAAGCATATAATTTGTTTTTGCTTAAAAAAAATGGTATAAATGTTCCTAAGCTTATTTGTGTAAATAATGTAGAAGATAATCTAAAAGAATATATTGACGTTGCATTTAGTAAAGATACTAAGTTTGCTGTTAGGTCTTCAAGTCTTTTAGAAGATAGTGAAAAATTATCTTTTGCTGGACAATTTAATACATTTTTAAATATCTCTAAAGAAGAGGTAGAAGAGTATGTATATAAATGTTTACAAGGTGTTAGTATAGAAAAATTAAAAGGATATACTAAAGAAAGTAAAAAAATAAATATGTATGCAATTATACAAGAAATGATTATTCCTGAAAAATCTGGTGTTATTTTTACTTCTAATCCACAAGGAATATTAAATGAGACTGTTATTGTTGTCGGAAAAGGAACAGGAGATAATATAGTAGAAGAAAAAGTTGATACAACTTCATATTATTATAATTTAAATGATAACATATATTACTATGAGTCATATGGTAATTCTATAAAATTAACTAAAAAAGAAGTAGAAACATTAATTAATGTTTCTAAAAAAATAAAAGAAATATTAGGAGAAAAATTAGATATAGAATTTTGTATTAAAGATGGACAAATATATATATTACAGGCAAGAAAGATAACAACATTAGATAATGGAAAAGAAATAATCCTAGATAATAGTAATATAGTTGAAAGCTATCCAGGAGTTACTTTGCCTTTTACTCAGAGTTTTATTAAAGAGGCATACTATGGCGTATTTAAAGGTGTTTTTAAAAGACTTACTGATAATAGTAAAGTATTAGAAAAATATGATGATGTATTAAGAAATACTGTAGAAGTTTCAAATGGAAGAATGTATTATAAAATAAATAATTTTTATAACATATTAAATGTACTACCATTTAGCAGTTTTATGATTTCTACTTGGCAAGAAATGATTGGAGTTGAAAATAAAGAGGTCATAGTTGATAAAAATCTAAAGGTTGGATTTTTTGTAAAATTAAAAATAATAAAAAATTTCTTTAAATTGTTAAAAACTAATAATAGAGAAATGTATGAGTTAAATAATTTCTTTAAAGAAATAGAAAACAGTAGCTTAAAAAAACTAGATTTTGAAAATAGTAGTGAAGAACTAATAAATTTGTATTTAAGTTTAAAAGATAAAATTATAACAAGATGGTACCTTACCCTTATTAATGACATGTATGCATTTATATATACAGCATTACTTAAAATGAGAATAAAAAAGGAGTATCCTAAAGACTATAAAAACGTTTCTAATATAGTAATAGCTAATATATCTAATTTAGAGAGTATGAAACCTGTAAAAGAACTTGTAAAAATTAGTAAATATATACGAGATAATAATTTAGTAGATGAAATTAATACTTTAAAAGATGATCAACAAGTTTTTCAATATATATATAATGGAAACTCACAACTTAAAATTCTTTTAAGAGATTATATTTCATACTATGGAGATAGAAATGTTGAAGAATTAAAACTTGAAAGCGATACATTTAGAACAAATCCTAAATTACTTATAGATAAAATATTACAATATATTTCAGATGAGAGTTTAGATAAATATATAAAGGATGAGAAAAGAGAGCTTAAAGTAAAACTCTCTAAAAAGGCAAATAAGTATTTACAAAAAGCTAAAATAGGTATAAAAAATAGAGAAATCTCAAGACTTTCAAGGAGTAAGTTATATGGTGTAATGAGGAATATATCACTAAATATTGGTAAGAATTTTGTGAAGATGGGAAAAATAGAAAAAGTCAAAGATATTTATTATTTATATTATTATGAAGTAGTACAAGGTATAGAAAATAAAAATATTAATTTACTAGAAATAGTAGAAAAGAGGAAGCTAGAATATGGTATGTATAAAAAGCTTCCAACATTTTCTAGAATTATTTTTAAAGATAGAGTTATTAATAAACATCATAATAATATTAATAGTGAAGTCGTTTTAAATGATTTTAATGTTTTGACTGGAACACCTGCTTCTAGTGGTAAAGTCATAGGAGAGGTTGTAGTTGTAAATGAAAGAAATGTAAAAGATGTAGATACGAAAGATAAGATAATAGTTACTAAGATGACAGATCCGGGATGGGTATATTTGATAGTTAAAGCAAAAGGCTTAATATCTCAAAAAGGTTCTTTATTATCACATAGTGCTATAATCTCTAGAGAATTAAATAAGCCATCTGTAGTCGGAGTTAAAAATGTAACAGATATATTAAAGGATGGACAGAAAATAGAGCTTGATGCAACTTCTGGTGTAATAAAGATATTAAAATAAAGGAGTAAGAAATGCAAGATTATGAAGTGATAGAATTTACAGATCAAATAGAATATAAAAAGGAGTTTTTAGCGCTGCCCAAAAGATTATATAAAAAAAGAGAAATAATGCAAAATGAAGAGGAAGAAAAACAAATTTTAGAAAACAAGCATATACTTAGTAAATATTTTAAAATTCATAGATTTCTAGTTTTAAACAAAAGAAAAAAAGCTGTTGCAAGAGCTATTGTTACATTTTATGAAAATGATGATAAAGCTTATATTGGATTTTTTGAGTGTATTAAAAATTATGATATATCTAATTATTTTTTAGATTATATAGAAAGATTTATAAAAAGAAATGGATATAAAGGAATTATAGGGCCATTAAATTGCTCTTTTTGGATTGGATATAGATTTAAGTTAAATAATTTTAGTAAACCATATTTTGGTGAGCCATACAATAAAGAGTATTATCCTAAGATGTTTGAAAAGGCTGGATATAATGTATTACAAGAGTACTGCTCAAATATTTTTTCTAAAGTAAGTAAGAATCAAAAAAATAGTGTTTATACTAATAGATTAAAGACTTTAAAAGATAAAGGATATGAATTTAAGGAACCAACAGAAGAAAATTTTTACGAGCAACTAATTCAAATTGGCAAAATGATTTTAAATTTATATAGTGATTTTCCTTGCTATAAAAGTATTAGTGAAGATGACTTTTTTAAGATGTATAAAGATTTGAAGAAAATAGTAGATTATTCTATGATAAAGCTTGCTTATTATAATAATCAAATGGTAGGTTTTTTTGTTTCTATTCCAAATTATCATAATTATATAAATAGAAAAAAATATATTAGTATACTAATTAAAAAGATGATAAAAAAAGAATATATATTAATGTATCTTGGAGTAGACAAAAATCATTTGGGGCTTGGAAGAGCTCTTGCTGAGGAAATAAAAGAGGAATTAAAAGCTAAAAGAGCATCTTCTATAGGAGCGTTAATAAAAAAAGGCAATGCAAATAGAGCATATTTTAAGGAACTAATAACAAGAGAGGATAATTACATTTTATATGAAAAAATTTTTAACTAAATATTTCACAATTGTTCTATTGAATAATTTTTAATAATGTGATACACTCTTGTGTATAAGAGGTGTTTATATGAATTTATATAATCTTGATTCTAAGATAACAGATAAGTCATATGAAATTTTAAATAATCATATAGAAGATCAAAAACAAAAAAATATGATAAGAGTAAACGAGATTAGAAATAATTGTAGAGACATACTTGAAAGACATGGTATTTTTGAAGATAAAAAAAATGGTATAATTTATCAAGCAATGGAAAAAGAGCTAGATAATTTGGAACGTAATATAGATTATTTTAGTGAGTACCATTTTGAGGAATTAACTAAAAATAAAATAGATGTTGGAATTGAGAATATCTCTTCAAAAATAGATAGTCTTGTGCATAATGCAGATTTTATTTATGAAGATGATGGGTATAGATATAATAAAACAGAAAGCGAAAATAATTTAAAAAATATGCTATTTACATATTTTGAAAGTTATAAGGCTAACACAATAGATTTGCTTATAAAATCTGGATATAGTAAAAATACAATAGAGGATATAGAAGATGATATATTAGAGTATGTAACATCAAAATCTTCGGATATTTTGACTGAAAAATTATCACAAGATAGAATAAAAAGCGCCTTTTCTTTAAATAAATCTTTAAATGAGTTATCTGTAAATCTAATAAATGAAGCTGAAGCAAGATATAAATGTGATATAAACGGTATGCCTTTTGATGAACTTAAAGATAAAAGAGAATTAGTTAGAAAAAAAGCGGAAAAACTTGAAGATATCAGAATGCAGATAGCAAGTTTGGAGATAAAGACAAATGAAATTAATGGAATGGTTCAAAAACTAAATAATGAAAGGATATTATTATAGGTGAAAATATGGGAAAAAATAGAAGCTTAGCAGTAGTATCCGAGGATAGTCTAATTACTAAAATAATAAAGAGTCTTAAAAATTTTCTTATGAGAAAACAAGAAAATGAACCAGAAGTAGTAAATAGACGAGCTATGGTAATTAAAGAAGAAAAAATTGAAAGAAAATTGAAAAAGAATATTACTCTTGGAGACTTAAATCAAATAGAAGAAAATATATCAAAAGATATTAATTATATAAATAATCTTGATGAAGAAGAACTTAATATGCTTGATGAGTATTATGATTCAAGAATAAATGAACTAGAAGCTATTTTAAATGAAAAAAAATCACAGTATTTTAAAATTGTTTCTGCAAAGAAAATGTAAAAGGTACCATTTTTTGTGGTACCTTTTATATGATATATGAATTATAAAGATTTAAGTATGTATTAAAGTGCTCTATATCATATTTATAACATCTTCCCATTCTAATAAATACTACAATTAACATTAGTGCTTTTTTCTTTTCTATAATTTCATTTTCAAAAAAGTTTAATATATAATTTATTTTTTCATCTTTAAACAAATTCACATTTGAAAATATTGCAAAATAAAAATCGTATAGATAATCTCCAACAACAGGCATTGGGTCTATTATTTTTAATTTTTTTGAGCTATCAATTAAAAAGTTATGTGCACCAAAATCTCCATGAATTAAGTTTTTATTTACATTAAATTTTTTTAGTTTCTCTAGTGCTTTAAATACTTTTTTTGTATCAATATTAAGATTTAAAATATAATTATTTGAGTTAAGTATTTCATCTTTTAAAAAATCATACCAGCTTTTATTGTCTTCAAATAAGTATCCAAATTTATCATAAGCATATGCTTTATATTGATTAACTATATTATATATTTGATTAATAATGTCATTGATATCTAAATTTGTACAGTTTTTAAATAGTGCTCCTTCAATAAATTCAAAGCATATATAATTAAGTTTCTTATTTTTAAATAGTATTTTTTGAAAGTTTGGGATGTTTTTATAGTATTCTAAAAATTCTGTTTGTGCATTAAAAGTAGTAGTATCTAATGTTTTAATTAAGTATTTATTTAATATACTAAATACTATAGAGTTTGAAGCACCATCTGTATAGAAGTGAATATTTTTATTAGATAGCTTAATATTTAATTTTTTTGATACATCAATTATAATTTTTTCTATATAATCATTCATTTTTATATCACCTTAAATTTATATTATTATATCATAAATAAATAATAATTTATTAATAACATTAAAATTATATTACAATATGGAAAATATTTTATTCTTTGTGCTATAATGCTTATAAGAGGTGTAAAGGTATGATAGAAGAATTTAGTGTACTATGTCATAGTGCAGTAAGAATAGTAGCAGATAATAAAATAATATATATAGACCCTTTTGGAATAGAAAAAATAAAAAATGATGCAGATTATATATGTATAACGCATTCACATTATGATCATTTTTCTCCAGAAGATATTTTAAAACTTAAAAACGATAATACAATTATACTTATAACAGAAGATATATATGTAAATGTTTTAAAACTTGGATTTAAAGAAAATAAAATTGTTATAGTTGATCCAAATAAAAAATATAAAATAAATGATTTATGTGTCGAAACTGTTAGTGCATATAACATAAATAAAGCTTTTCATCCTAAGGAAAATGAATGGGTTGGATATATTTTTAATTTGGATTATGAAAGAATATATGTAGCAGGAGATACAGATATTACACCTGAAGCTTTAAATGTAAAATGTGACCTGGCATTTTTACCAATCGGTGGAACCTATACTATGGATTATGCTGAGGCTGCAAAGCTTGCAAATTCAATAATGCCTACAATTGTTGTACCAACACACTATGGTAAAATTGTTGGAACAGTACAGGATGCTAAAAATTTTAAAAGCTTATTAGACTCTAAGATTAATTGCAAAATATTCATAGAATAGGGGGTATATTATATGATATATAACCAAGATGATGAAGTAGATTTCTTATCAGATAAAAAGGTAGAAGAGTTAAGAAATCAAGATAATGCGCCTAGAAGAAGAGGGGGTGCATATCAAGAAGAGGAAAGACTTCAAAAAAATGTTAGCCTTCAAAAAGTAGAAGAAGAGGAAGAATCAGGTATATTTAATAATATTATTATTGCAGTTGCAATTATAGTAGTTATTATTGCTGTAATTGTTTTAGTAATGCTATTTGTTAATGATAGCAAACAAAATAAAGAGGAAGGTACAAAGGTTGAAAATAATACAAGTACTACTCAAAATGAGCCTAACACAAATAATTCTAATAGTACTAATTCTCCTAGCTCAAATGGCTTAGCAATAACTAGTGTAAACGATACATATGATGCTTATAGTATAGATATTGAAAGTGTTGTTCATGTAAAAGGAGGAAACTTTTATAATAATAACGAAAAAATAAAAGGGGATAAAGCTTATGTCGAATATAAGCAAATATCAGGTCTTAAAGATACTAAAAAACAAGAAGAAATTAATGAAAAATTAAAGAGTTTAAGTGTAGATCTTTATGACAAAAACTATTTGTCTGATGAAAATACACTATTTATTGATATACATACAAAACTAAGTGTTAATTTTAATACATTGTCATATGTAGTAATTAAAACTTATGAGGATATTGATGGAAATAGAAAAGATGAAAAAGCATTAAGTTATAATATAAGACTTGATACTCTTGAAGAAATAGATTTTGAAGATTTATTTACAGAGAATGCTAATATAAAAAATATATATAAAGACTATGTAAAAGGAAATGTAGATGTATTTTATTTTGATCCAAAATATATTTATATATATGATGAAGATTTAAGCGAAGATGAGATAAAAATAGATATGTCTAAAAATTACACTAATATAGCTATATATAATAGATATAAAGATGCAAATAATTTGTTTAAATCTTCACCTACAAGTAAAAAAGTATTTACAGTATTAAATAGTACTGTAAGTGAAGAGACAACTGATAGAGCTTTTGTACAAAATTAGATATATTTTTCTACAGATAAAAATTTAAAATAGCACTTCTTTTATGAAGTGTTATTTTTTTCTTGAGATATAGATATTATCGTGCTAAAATAAGAAAAAAAGAGGTGTTAGAATGCAAGAAAAAACAAACGTGATGAGAATTTTAGATAGTAAAAAAGTTAAATATCAAGCACATTATTATGGTGATAGTGGTGCAATATCTGGAATTGAAGTTGCAAATGAACTTGGCGAAAATTTAGAACAAGTATTTAAAACACTTGTTACAAGGGCACACAGTATGTCTTATTATGTGTTTGTTATCCCGGTTTCAAAAGAGTTAGATTTAAAAAAAGCAGCAAAATCTGTTAATGAGAAAAATGTAGAAATGATAAAACAAAAAGAATTATTACCACTTACAGGATATATTCATGGTGGATGTTCACCAATTGGGATGAAAAAGTTTTTTAAGACTGTTATAGATATAACTTCTAAAAATTATGATACTATATGTATTAGTGCTGGAAAAGTAGGATATCAAGTTGAGTTAAATGTTAATGATTTAGAAAAAGTGATTAAAGTAGAGTATGATGATATAGTGAAGTAAGGAGCAAATTATGGAAAAAAGAGAAGAAATATATGATATATTTTGGTATTTTGCATATGAAAGACAAAATATTTGGTATAAAAAGTTAATTGAGAGTCCACCACCTTATACTTGTGATGATATACTAAGAGAATATAAATTTTGTAATGCATATAGGGTTTTAGATAGAGTGTCACAGTATATGCTAAAAAATGTTATATATAATGGAAAGACCTATTCGAAAGAGGATATGTTGTTTAGAATAATTCTATTTAAAATCTTTAATAAAGAGGAAACGTGGGAGTATTTAATTGCGAATTTAGGTGATATTACTCTTAGTAATTTTTCTTTTTATAAATATGACAAGCTTTTATCAAATAGAAAAGATGAAGGAGAAAAAATATATAATGATGCTTATATATCATGTGCCAATAAAGCATTTGGATATGATTTGAAGCATCAAAATCATTTAGCGTTATTAGATAAAATGTTTAGAAAAGATAAAATATATGATAATGTTATCAAAGCTCATTCGATGGAAGATGTCTTTAATATATTAAAGTCATATCCGTTAATTGGAGATTTTATGGCATATCAACTTGCAACAGATATAAACTATAGTAATGTAACAGACTTTGATGAGAGTAGTTTTACTATAGCAGGACCTGGTGCAAAAAGAGGAATAGATAAATGTTTTAAAAGTCATAAAGACTATAGCTATGAAGACATAATAAAGTATATGTATTCAATACAAGAAGCTGAGTTTAATAGATTAGGCTATGACTTTAAGTATATAGGAAATAGAAAACTACAACTTATAGATATACAAAACTTATTTTGTGAGACAGACAAATATTTAAGAGTAAAAAGACCAGATTTAAAATCTAATAGAGTAAAGATAAAAAAGAAATATATACCTAAGAAAGAAAAAATTGAGTATATATTTCCAGAGAAATGGAATGTTAAATTATGATAGAGTATGAGCTAATAAGAAAGAGAATAAAAAACGTATATATAGGTGTAAAAGATTCAAAAGTATTTGTAAAAGCTCCCATTAGACTTAGTAAGGCAAGAATAGATGAGCTTGTAGAGCAAAAATCAAGTTGGATAAAAAATAAGATTATTAAGCAAGAAAATATAGTAAAGTTTGATTTGATAACCAAAGATTATATTTATATTTTAGGTAAGAAAATTAATATAGTATATAAAGAGGCAAAAAAATTTGATGTTATTTTAACTTTGAATAAATGCGAAGTGTATATACCTAAATCAAGTGATAAAAATTTAGAAAAAATAAACCTAAAAATACAAAAAAAGTTAAAAGAACTATCATATGAGTATATAATTCCAATAGTAAAAAAATATGCATGTCTTACTGGATTTTATCCAGAAGAGATTTTAATTAGAAGATTTAAGTCAATCTGGGGAAATTGTTCTAGTAAAAAAGTAATAAAAATTAATCAAAAATTAATTCATTATGATATTAAATTAATAGAGTATGTTTGTTTACATGAAATTACTCATTTAAAGTATATGAATCATCAAAAGCAATTTTGGAGTTATATAAAAAAAATTATGCCAGATTATAAAGAAAGGGAAAAAGCATTGAAGCAATAGGTTGAATTAACTCTACTTTTAGGATATAATGTCTAAAAAGGGAGGTAAATTATATGAAAAACAAGGTATTAAAAATTGTTCTTGCAATTTTAATTTTAGCTGTTGTAGCTGTAGCAGTAGTATTTGGAATTTTAAAATTAACAGCTAAAAATCCAGCAGATTCTGTAACAGGTCTTGTTGAATGTTTAAAAGATGGAGATTTTCAAGGTGCAAATGTATATGTAAATGGTGACAATACAGAAGCATTAGGAATTGATAGTGAAACAGAAGATATAGAAATGATAAAATTATTTTTTACTAATTTAAATTTAAACATTGTTGAAGTTACAAAAGATAAAGATCAAGCTATAGTAAAAGCAGAGATAACAAATAAAGATTTAAATACTATAATGCAAAATTATATGAAAAAAGCACTAGAACTTGCTATGTCTTCAATTAATACTTCAAGTACTACAGAAGATATGGAAACACAGTTACAAGAATATTTTAAATCTCAATTTACATCAACAGAAATAGAAAATGTTACAACAAGTGTAGATATTGTTTTAACAAAAGTAGATAAAGAGTGGAAAGTTGTTATAGATGAGGCTTTAAGAGATGCTCTTTTACCAGGACTTTCTGAGTTAAGTAATTTGTACTCAACTACAACTGTCTAAAAAATATAGTGTTTAAAAATAGCTTATGAATTTTTTATAAGCTATTTTTTGCTTTTTATTGAACTTTACATAAAACTGTGCTATAATTGTTTGGCATTAAAATTTTTACTAAATATATAATTATATATTAATTAATTGCCAATTGGCAGAAAGGAGAGATTAGAAATGAATATAATATGTGGATCTAAATTAAGAATTTATAAAGTTGGAGAAAAGGAGAAGTATAATATTCAAATATACGCATTAAGTAACTTTAATAAAAAAGAAAAAAATCATATAGTTATATATTGTGATAATAAATTACGGAAAATTTGTAGAGCATGATATTGAAGACTTTAAAGAAACAGATTTTTATGATTATTTGAGTAAATTAGTACTTAAATATGAGTCGTATAAATTAAGTGATGAGCTATATGAACTGTTAAATACATTTAAAAGAAACCATGCTATTTTTTATATTAATTTAGAAAAATATGAAAAACATTTTACTAGAAAAGATGTTGTAGTTAAAGATAAAAATATTTATTCAGAAATAACTACTTTTGAATTTGATATAAATTTAATTTTAAAAGATTTATTAGACATGAAGTTGTATAAAAAATTAGATGATAATACTTTTAATGATAAAATTAGAGAATATGAAGAAAAGCAAATACTTAAAAAAATAAGATTCTTAAAAAGTATAAAAATAGAAAGAGAGTTTGATCAAAATGATGATATTATTACTAATAAAATAGAAAAAATTAATGGTCATAAGTTATTTGATATTACATTATATCCTTCATATTGTACTAAGTTACAATTGACAAAACTAGATAATATAGAATTTACATATGTAATGGGAGTATTTGTAAATTTTAGAAAAGATAAAAAGAAAATCTTTATGGAATTTAATGATGTGAAAACTGCACTAGTTATTATAAATAAAGGAAAATATAAAAAGTCTAAATTAAAAGAAAAATTTTCTTTAAGTTATTACAAGTGCATTGGAAAGGTAATTCTGGGAGTGACTTCATATAATTACTTAAATTCTATATTAAAGGAGGATTAATATGAATTTTAATATATATTTAATGAGTAATGTAAATGATATGTTAAAGAAACCATTAGATACTGTAATAAAACAAATGATAAAACATTGTAAAATTTATTCTAATAATCTTATTGAAAAATTTTTATTAGATTTACAAGAAAATAAGTTAAATATAACTATAGAAAATGTTGCATTATCTTGTGAAAATGTAGGAAATGAAATTGATAGTATAGTGTTTGGCTATGGGTTTGTAGATTTTGGAAAAGATAGCATTATATATTCATCAACAATAAAAAAAAGAATTGTTGTTTGGAAAGAAATTTTAGATTTTGGAGAAGATATATTAATTAAAGTATTAGCGTATTTAATAGAGATATATTTAAGTATTGATGAAAAAAATATATATCTAAACTATAGTAAGCTTTCAGAGACATTTAAGAAAAATAAGTTTTTTGAATATAAAATGTTAACAGATTTTTCTGATGGATACCTTCCAAATGTTGGTGGCTTTAGAAAAAGTATTTTAGATAAATGGTGTTATTATTTAGATTTTGCAAGTGCAGATTTGATATCGTCATATGTAACCGGAAAAAAATATTTGTTTTCAAGACGCTCAAAATTTTTGAAATTACTACTAAAAATTAATGATAAGTCATTTCAAGAAATGGTTGACAGTAAACGCCAAAATAATTTACAATTTATATATAGTATAATGCCTGAGGAGTATGTAAAAAAGATATCTTTGTTTTCTATTGTTCTTGAAAATACTAAAAATGATACTAGAAGACTTATTTCAAAGTTTCAACTTGAGATTGAAATCTATAGATATATTAGTTATCTTTTTTATATGAATAAATTTGAACACTTTAAAGAAGATGAAAAAGAAGATATTATATCAAAGCTTTTAAAACAAAGTTATACTATTTATAATCCGGATATAAAATTAGATTGTGGTATAATATAAAAAAGGAGAGGTATTATGAAGAAAAAATTATTAGTAGACTTAGATTATGTTATTTGTAAACCTGGATTTTTAAAAATTTTAAATGAGTTTTGTGGAACAAATTACAAAGAGGAAGATTTTACTGATTATATTATTGATGATGTTATTGGATCAGAGGAAAAAATACAGGCTTTTTATGATTACTATATATCAAAAGATGGTTATAAAGATGCAGTGTTATTTGAGGGAGTAAAAGAAACTTTAAAAAGACTTAACAAGTATTATGATATTTATATTTGTTCAGCTTGTGTTATGTTTGGCGCAGAAAGAAAGTCAGCAAAACTATTTAAAGATAAATTTGAATATTTAATGAGAGAATTTGATTTTTTAGATCCAGAAAAGATTATATTTACAAATTCTAAGAATATATTTGTTGCTGATGTTCAGATAGATGATAGACTTCCTAATCTTCAGGGACCTGTAAAGTTAAAGCTTCTATTTGATTCATATCATAACAAAAATATTTCAGATGAAGAATTAAAAGAAAGTAATGTACTTCGTGTATATAATTGGAAAGAAATTGAACATTTACTTAAAAACTAGCTAAATTTAGCTAGTTTTTTCTATTTGTATTTATATTATTTACAACCGTAAAAAATAATGATATAATTAAATATCAACTTAAAAAAGGAGTGAATGTAATGAAGATATTAGTGTTAAATTGTGGAAGTTCATCTTTAAAATTCCAAGTGATAGATATGGAAAATGAAGAGAGAATAGTAAAGGGAAACTATGAAAGAATAGGTGGCAAAAGATCTTGTTTAAGATTTAATGTTAGAGGAGAAAAATATGAAAAAGAAAAAGCAGCTAGAAATTATGAAGAAGCGATAAAGACTGTTTTAAAATTAATTCAAGATGAAAAGTATAATATAATTAATTCTTTAGATGATATTTCAGCTGTTGGACATAGAATAGTTCATGGTGGAGAAAAATATAGTGAATCTGTATTAATAACAGATGAGGTGATAAAAGAAATCGAAAAATGTATACCACTTGCGCCACTACATAATCCAGAAGGAATAGAGGGGATAAAAGCAACAAGAAAAGTACTAAAAGATATACCTATGGTTGCAGTTTTTGATACTGCATTTCATCAGACACTTCCTCCTATGGCATATATATATCAGATACCATATAAGTATTATGAAAAATATAAGATTAGAAAATATGGATTTCATGGTACTAGTCATAAATATGTATCAAATAGAGTAGCACAGATAGTAGGTGAGGATATAAAAAAATTAAAAATTATTAATTGTCATATCGGTCAAGGTGCATCAATATGTGCAATAGATAAAGGTAAGTCAGTAGATACTACTATGGGACTTACGCCTACAGCTGGTATTCCTATGGCAACAAGATCAGGTGATATAGATCCTGCAATAATACCATATATAATGAGAATTGAAGATTTAGATGCAAATGAAATAGAAAGTATGCTAAATAAAAAGTCTGGTGCATGGGGAGTGTCAGGTGTATCAGAAGATTATAGAGATATTGAAAGAGAATATGAAAATGGAGATAAAAGATCAATACTTGCTTTAGATACACAAGCATATAAGATTGCTCAAACTATTGCTTCATATATTGTTACACTTCAAGGAGTAGATATTATAACCTTTAGTGGTGGTGTTGGAGAAAAAGGAATTGATGCAAGAGCTAGAATATGTAAATATTTAGAATGCTTTGGAATAAAATTAGATAAAGATAGAAATAATATTAGAGCTGAAGAGAGACTAATTAGCACAGATGATTCTAAGGCAAAACTATATGTGGTTCCTACAAATGAAGAGCTTATGATTGCAAGAGATACTCTTAATATTGTTAATAACTTATAGCACTATTATTTGGTGTCTAATATATTAAAGTTTATAAATTTTATATATTATATAAATAACTATTTAAAATTTTATTATGGTTATGATATAATTTATTCATAATTATGATTAGGAGGAAGAATATGGAGGACATTAAAGAAAAAGAAGATGGTCCAGACAATTCAAATAATCATACTAGTATTGTACAAAAGAAGAAAAGAAAGTCTATAATAACTATTTTTATAATATTCATAATTTTAATATTAGCTGTTTTAATTATTTTAAAATTAGTTATAAAAAAGGATGACTTGGACTTGAGCAAAGAGGCATTTTTGTTAAGTGATAATTCCACTTTATTGTTTGCTGATGAGGAAAACTATATATTAAGTTATAATATTTTAGACCAGTCAATTGACATGAAGGGAAAATATATATTAACTTATGGAGAGAATTTAAATCCTAATATAGAATTTGAATATAGTAGTTATATTCAAGATTTTAAGAGAGAAGATTATATTCTAGGATTTTTAGAGCTACAAAATCAAGAGCTTTATATAAATAATATAAAAAGTGAAAATGGATATGTAAATACATACTATATTGTTATGATATATTTTGACGAAGAAGGTAATTTAGCATTATCTGGATATAATATAGATACTGGTATTAGAGTAGATTTTGAAAAACAAGAAGGAAAATTTAAGGAATTGTATAAACAAAAGAGTGCTTTATAGCACTTTTTTATTGTTTTTTTAAAATTTTTTATATATAATCTTTTTAGCTGAAAATTTTGTCTTAGATAAAATTATCGAGGGGGTATGAAAAATGAATTTAAATTTAAATTCTATATTATTAGTAATATATATTTTCTTAGCAAGTCTTGGAGCAGTTTATCTTGTGTTTAGAATTTTTTATTCTGGTCCCATTAAAATATCAGAACGCGGTACAAGAAGATATATTTTAACTATAATATTAATTGTTATATTAGCTATTATATTAACAATATTTTTGGTTCTTAAATATAATAATTTTTTAAATATTAATATTTTTAATACTTAAGTTAAAAAAACTTAAGTATTTTTTAATATTTTATTATATTATTTTTGAATTTTATATGGTATAATTTAACCGATGTATCATATAATTATCACATATTTATGGTAATATCTGATTATGTTAAATTAAAGGTGGGATAATATGAGAGTATTAGTAGTTGATGACGAAGAAAAAATAAGAAATGTAATAAAGGAATATGCAGAATTTGAAGGATATGAAATAGATGAGGCATCAGATGGTATGGAAGCTATTGCAAAATGTAAAGCAGGAAATTATGATATTATAATAATGGATGTAATGATGCCAAAACTTGATGGCTTTTCATCTATTAAAGAAATTAAGAAAATAAAAAATATTCCTGTCATAATGCTTTCAGCAAGAGGAGAAGAATATGATAAACTTTTTGGATTTGAAATAGGAGTAGATGATTATGTTGTAAAACCATTTAGTCCTAAAGAACTTATGGCAAGAATTAATGCTGTTTTAACAAGAAGTAAATCAAGTGCTACAGAAACTTCTAAACAAGAAAAATATGTTCTTGATGGTTTAGAGATAGATATGCTTGGAAGAAATGTGTATGTAGATGGTGTAAAGAAAGACTTGACTCCAAAAGAGTATGAATTGTTACAATATTTTATATTAAATAAGAATATAGCACTATCAAGAGAAAAGATACTAAATGAAGTATGGGGATATGACTTTTTTGGTGAGGATAGAACAGTAGATACTCATGTTAAAATGCTAAGGAATAATCTTGGAAAATATAGAGATAAGATTGTAACAGTTAGAGGAATGGGGTATAAATTTGAAGAGTAAAAGTAATAACTCAAGATCTATAACATTTATGCTATGGGTATATTTTATACTTCTTGCAGTAATAATATTTGTTCTTTTATGGTTTATGCAGGTTGTGTTTTTGCAAACATATTATAGCACAATGAAAAAAGCTGAGACAGCTCAAGTTGGAATTGAAGTAGAAAATATATTTAAAAATGCTTTAGACTACAAAGATGAGATAGATAAAACAGCATATAAAAATTCAGCTTCTATATACATTTTTGATAAAGATGGAGAGCTTTTTTATACTAATGCATCTTATGTTACACAAAATTATTATACGCAATCACAAAGTGGAATTTTGGCACAGATGCCAGGAAGAAATGTATCTGTAGATATAAGTGATATAGCACAAAAAATAGAAGAAAGTCCAACTAAGAGAATTAGTTATACACTAAATGTAGATAAATTTAAAACGCAGGTTTATGTATATGGTAAGACAATACCAGATACAGAATATTGTTATGTTATATTAATGTCAATTGATCCGATTGATGCAACTTCATCGGTTATAACAAGTCAGCTTATTTATATAACAATAATTTCACTTATTGTATCAACAGTTATTTCTCTTTTTATGTCTAAAAGACTATCAAGACCTATAAAACAAATGAATGATACAGCCAAAAAATTAAGTAAGGGAGATTATAATATTGTATTTGAAAAATGTGGCTATGAAGAGCTTGATGAACTTGCTGATACATTAAACAAAGCAACAAATTCATTAGAGAGAACAGATGAAATAAAAAGAGAATTAATAGCTAATGTTTCGCATGATTTGAAGACTCCTCTTACAATGATAAAAGCATATTCAGAAATGATAAGAGATTTATCTGGTGATAATAAAGAAAAAAGAGAAGAGCATTTAAAAGTAATTATAGATGAGACAGATAGACTTACAAGACTTGTAAATGATATGATGGATTTATCTAAAATTGAGTCAGGAATTATTTCTATAAATAAAGAGAAAATAAACTTTAGTGAACTTGCAAGCTCATTAATAGATAGAATAAAATTATCAAACATTGATCCTGAACATATAATTGAATATTCAATTCCTAAAGATCTTTACGTTTTAGCAGATAAAACTAAAATTGAGCAGGTATTATATAATTTGGTAATTAATGCTATAAAACATAGTGGAGAAGGAAAGAAAAAAATACAAATTAAAGTTACTGCAACACAAAAACGAATAAAAGTTGAAGTAATTGATAATGGTGTAGGAATCTCTAAAGAAGATTTAGAACATATATGGGATAGATATTATAAAGCTAGTGACTCATTTACTAGACAAGTACAAGGTAGTGGACTTGGACTTTCTATAGTTAAAAATATACTAATAAAACATTCTTCAGATTTTGGAGTTGAATCTGAAGTTGGAAAAGGAAGTAACTTTTGGTTTGACTTAGAAAGAATTTCTAAAAAGGATATGGAATTTAATAAAAAGTAATATCATTTCTTTGTTATTTCATTATTCATACATATTTTTTTCACAATGTATATGTATAATATAGTCAAGAAGTTAAGATTTATAGTATTTAAAAAGTAATCTCTAACATAAAAATACCAAAATTTTAAACTTCATATATATTTAACATTACATACATAATGTCGACACAATTAATATGTATAATAATGTTATGAAAGAGGTGATAAAATGCAAAGAGAGTTTGGTAAGTTTTTGCTTTAAAATTTACATTATTCATAATTAGAAAACAAAAAACAATTCCTATACAAAAATAATAAAACGAACGAAAAAATAAAAAAAGAACAAATAATATAAATAGTTTTTTCATATATAAACTTGATTTTTTTAGAAGGTGAGTCCCGTTGACTTGCCTTCATTTTTATTGCAATTAGCTTGACTTAATTTTTCTTTTATGCTAACATTTCACTGAGGGAGTTACATGAAGAAAATTAAAGTAGAACATTCAATATTGCCAGGTCTTAGAATAATAAAAACTGTTATTGCACTATTGATAGTTATGATAATTAGTGTATGTAGTAACGGAATTTTTGCTCCATATGATTTAGCTGTTGTTGCGATAATTGCTATACAAGATGATGTTACACAGACATTTAAACAAGTAAAAAATAGGATTGGCTCTACGGTAATAGGTGGAATAATTGGAACCGTAGCTATGGCAATAGGATATATTACAAATTCAAACATATTGGAAATAGTTTTAGTACCAATCGGTATATTTTTAATATTATATTTTTGTAGTAAGCTTATTAATAAAGCAGAATATATTCTTATTGCATGTTATGTGTTTTTAGCAATAACACTAGAAGAGCCTCCTGAGATAAGTTGGATTTATCCACTAGAAATTATGGTTACAACAATTATTGCAAGTTTAGTTGCAATGGTTGTAAATTTATATGATCCAAGAAGAAAAAAGAAAATAACTACATATAATGAAAAAGGTAGATAAAAATTTTAGTACAACCAAATTAGTGGTTGTTCTTTTTTGCATTTATTGTTAAAAATGGCGGTATATAGGCATTTTACCTTGACAGAAATTACCATTTAAAGTATAATAATCAATGTATGTAAAGGGGGCTTTTAAATGAGCGTATCAAAAGAAGATGTAAAGCATATTGCAAATTTATCAAAATTAAATCTTACAGATGAAGAACTTGAAAAATATACTACAGAGCTATCTGATATTGTTAATTTTGCAAATGAGCTTTCAAATATAGATGTAGATGGAATAAAACCAACTGCACATATATTAGATATAAAGAATGTATTTAGAAAAGATGAAGTGCAACCTTCATATGATAGAGAAGAAATACTTAAGAATGCACCAAGTAAAGATGCAGGATGTGTAAGTGTTCCAAAAGTTGTAGAATAGGGGGAATAAGTAATGGATTTATACAGTTTAACACTAACTGAAGTGGCTAAAAAAATAAAAAATAAAGAAGTTAGTATAAAAGAAGTTCTAGATAATATTTACTCTAGAATTGAAGATGTAGAGCCAAAAGTTGATGCATATATTACTTTGACACAAAAAAATGCATATGAAAGAGCTGAGAAACTACAACAAAGACTAGATAATGGTGAAGATATTGGAGTACTTGGTGGCGTTCCTATAGCAATTAAGGATAATATTTGTACAAATGGTGTTAAAACAACATGTGCATCAAGAATGCTTGAAAATTTTGTGCCAATTTATGATGCAACTGTAATTAAAAAATTAGAAGATGCAGGTGCAATAGTAATTGGAAAAACTAATATGGACGAATTTGCAATGGGGTCATCAACTGAGACTTCATATATTAAAAAGACAAAAAATCCTTGGGATTTGTCTAGAGTTCCAGGTGGTTCATCTGGCGGAAGTGCTGCTGCTGTTTCTGCTCAAATGGCATACGCTTCATTAGGTTCTGATACAGGAGGATCTATAAGACAGCCAGCTTCATATTGTTCTGTTGTTGGACTTAAACCAACATATGGACTAATATCTAGATTTGGTTTGATTGCGTTTGCATCATCACTTGATCAAATAGGTCCATTTGCAAGAACAGTTGAAGATGCTACTATAATGCTAAATGTTATAGCAGGGCATGATAAATTAGACACAACTTCTGCTAATATTGAAAAAGAGGATTATACAAAAGCTCTTATAAATAGTGTAGAAGGAAAAGTTATAGGAATACCAACAGATTTTATAAATGATGGAATAAATAGTGATGTAAAACTTGCATATGATAACGCAATTAAAAAGTTAGAGTCATTAGGAGCAAAAATTAAAGAGATAAACTTAGAATATGCAAAATATTCGCTTGCAACTTATTATATTATTGCTACAGCAGAAGCATCATCAAATTTAGGAAGATATGATGGTATCAGATATGGATATAGAACTAAAGATTTTGATGATTTAGATGAGCTATATAGAAAATCTAGAACAGAGGGATTTGGAGATGAAGTAAAAAGAAGAATTATGCTTGGTACTTATGTTTTATCTTCAGGATACTATGATGCATACTATAAACGTGCTCAACAAGTAAGAACTCTTATTGTTGAAAACTTTAAGAAGGCTTTTGAGTCATGTGATGTTATAATGATACCAACGGCTCCAAACACTTCATTTAAATTTGGAGCACATAATGCATCACCTTTAGAGATGTACTTAGAAGATATATATACAGTTCCAGTAAATATTGCTGGTCTTCCAGGAATATCTGTGCCAGGTGGTTTTGATAAAAATGGTATGCCAATAGGAATTCAATTTATAGCTAAAGCTTTTGATGAGAAGAATTTACTACAAGTTGCATATACATTTGAACAAAATACATCATATCATAATGAGATTCCAACAATAGAGGAGGGAAAGTAAGATGAAAGAATATGAAGTTATAATTGGACTTGAAGTTCACGCAGAACTTTCTACAAAAACAAAAATGTATTGTAATTGTTCAACTACATTTGGAGCTGACCCAAATACTCATTGTTGCCCAATATGTACAGGTATGCCAGGAGTGTTACCAGTATTAAACGAAAGAGTTGTTGAATATGCTGTAAAAGCTGGTCTTGCTACTAATTGTGAAATTTCAAGATTTTCAAAGCAGGATAGAAAAAATTATTTTTACCCAGATTTACCAAAAGCATATCAGACATCTCAGTATGATTTGCCACTTTGTATAGGTGGACATCTAGATATAAACGTAAATGGAAATAAAAAAAGAATTGGAATAACAAGAATACATATAGAAGAAGATGCAGGAAAGTTAATTCATGATGCATATACAGGAGACACATTAGTGGACATGAATAGATGTGCAGTTCCACTTATTGAAATAGTTTCTGAACCAGACATTAGAAGTGCAGACGAGGCTGTTGCATATATGCAAACACTAAAATCTATACTTGAGTATTTAGAGGTTTGTGATTGTAAAATGCAAGAGGGATCTTTAAGATGTGATGTTAACTTATCTGTAAGACCAGTTGGTCAAAAAGAATTTGGAACAAGAACAGAAACTAAGAATTTAAATTCATTTAAAGCAATTCATAATTCAATAGAATTTGAAATTCAAAGACAAATTGAAGTTTTAGAAAATGGTGGAGTTGTTCATCAGGAAACAAGAAGATTTGACGATGTAAAGGGTGTAGGTTATGCAATGCGTTCAAAAGAGGATGCGCAAGATTATAGATATTTCCCAGAGCCAGATCTTGCACCTATTGTGTTAAGTGATGAGTATATAAATAATATAAAAGATAATTTACCAGAAATGCCTCATATTAAAAAAGAGAGATATGTAAGTGAGTATGGACTTCCTGAGTATGATGCAGAAATACTAACTTCATCTAAGAAAACTGCTAGTTTCTTTGAAAAGACAAATAGTATTTGCAATAATCCAAAATCAGTTTCAAACTGGTTAATGGGAGATTTTGCTAGATTATTAAATGAAAAAGAAATTGAAATTGATGATTCAAAAGTAACAGAAGAAAACTTAGCATCATTAATTATGCTTATAGATAAAGGAACAATTTCTTCAAAAATTGCAAAGCAGATATTTGAAGAAATGTTTGAAACAGGAGAAAAAGCAGAAGATATCGTAAATAAAAAAGGTCTTGTTCAGATATCTGATGAGGGAGCTATAAAAGAAATTTGCCAAAAAATAGTTGATGCAAATCCACAATCTATTGCAGATTATAAAGCAGGTAAAGATAGAGCTATAGGATTTTTAGTAGGTCAGGTTATGAAAGAAACAAAAGGAAAAGCAAATCCTCAAATCGTTAACAAATTGTTACTTGAAATAATAAATAAATAGTGTATAATATTAATATACATGTATTAAGGAGTTGATAGTGATGAAAAAGACAAATATTATTCTGGCAATAGTTTTAGCTATATTTGTAATAAGTGCAATAACAATACTTACAATAGCAATTATAAATAACACAGAAAAAGAAACTGTACCAGTTAATGTTGATTTTGAAGCACTTTCATCAAATATTGAAGAAATTACTAGTATGGATAAGACTAAGATGAAACAGATTACCAAAGATGATTTACAAGAAGAATTTAACATTAATTCAGATTGGGTAAATCAAGTTATTGGAGTAAAACCTTATGTTAATATTTCATCTAGTATGTATGTAATAGTTGAGGCTACTGAAGGAAATGTAGATAATATTATTACTGCTTTTAAAGAGTATGGAAACAAGTATGATGATATGTGGAAAGATTATCTTACAGAAGAATATGAGCTAGTAAAAAATAGACAAATAGGATCAAAAGGAAATTATGTATATTTTATTGTTAGTGACTATGCTAAAGATATTATAGATTTAATAAAATAGAAACGAAGAGATTTTTTCTCTTCGTTTCTTATTGTTATTTTTTCTATATTTTAGTATAATAGTTATGGAGGTAATAAAAATGTCAAACGAATTAAAATTAAAAAAATGTACAATATGTGGAAAAGTTGTTAAAGTAGAAAACGATGAACCAGTTATGTGTTGCGGAAAAGAAATGGTAGATGTTGTACCGAACAGTGTTGATTGCGCTGTAGAAAAACATAAACCAACATATGAAAGAGTTGAAGATGAAATTTATGCTAAAGTAAATCATGTTATGGAAAAAGATCATTATATAGAATGGATTAGTATGGTTGCAAATGGAGAAGAGAAAAAAGTAGAACTATATCCAGAGCAAGAGGCATCAGCTAGATTTCCATATATTAAAGGTGCAAAATTATATGCTTATTGTAATAAGCATGGCTTATGGCAAACAGATGTTGAATAAAGTAGCAAATTAGCTACTTTATTTATTTTTATCTTGAATAAACGTATGTTTTAAGATATAATTTAGTTGGTGATATAATGGAAAATATCAGATTAGATAACAGCGTTCAGTATTTAAAAGGTGTAGGTCCAAAGATGGCGGAGCTTTTAAATAAACTTGGAATTTATACTATAAAAGATTTACTTGAGTATTATCCTAGAACATATGAAGATAGAACAAAACTAACAAAAATAGATAGTTTTATAAAAGATCAAAATGTATTATTTTTAGGTACACTGGTAAAACCTGTTACAATGGTATATGCTAAAAAGAAAAAAATACTATCTACTGTTGTTACAGATGAAACAGGTGCTATTGCTTTTTTAACATGGTTTAATCAAGTGTATATAAAAGATAGACTTAAAGAAGGAAAGACATATTTATTTTATGGAAAAGTGGGAGCTGTATCTGGAAGTAGAGCGACTCTTGAATCATGTAGTATTTATAACGTAGAAGACTTAGAAAAAATACAAGGATTATACCCTATATATAGTCTTACTGCAGGTGTAACGCAAAATTATCTATTTAAGCTTATTAATTTACTAATTGATAGTGGAGTAGTAATAGATGAAATATTTAGTGACGATTTTAGAAGAAAATATAGTTTAGCAGAAGCAAATTATGCTTTAAGAAATATACATTTTCCAAAGAGTTATGATATGGTAAAGACTGCAAGAAATAGAATAATATTTGAAGAGCTTTTTCTATTTCAACTTGCACTTATGAACATCAAAGAAAAAGATATCGGAACTAAAAAAACTAATTATTATGAAGATTTAGATGAATCAGAATTTTTATCTTTAATTCCTTTTAAGCTTACTAATGCACAAGTTAAGGTAATTAGTCAGATAAAAGATGATATGAGATCTAATGTTGTTATGAATAGATTAATACAAGGAGACGTTGGTTCTGGAAAGACAATGGTTGCTGCAATTGCTATGTATCTAGCTGTAAAAAATGGATATCAAGCAGCGCTTATGGCACCGACAACAATTCTTGCAACTCAACATTATACAGAGCTTTCAAAATATTTTGAAAAATTAAATATTAAATTAGAAATAATGACATCTAGCACTACTAAAAAGCAAAAAGAAAAAATAATTGAAGCTTTAAAAGATAAAAAAATAGATATTATAATAGGAACTCATTCAATATTAGAAGATAATGTAGAGTTTTCAAATTTAGGTCTTGTTGTAACAGATGAACAGCATAGATTTGGGGTTAAACAGAGAATGAAATTATCTGCTAAAGGAAATATTGTAGATACAATTGTTATGACAGCTACGCCAATACCAAGATCACTTGCAATTATTTTATATGGCGATTTAGATTTATCTATTATAGATGAGTTACCTCCTGGTAGAAAGCCAGTTGATACATATGTTGTAAATGATTCATATAATGAAAGAATGTATAATTTTTTAAGAAAACAAATTAGCGAAGGAAGACAAGTGTATGTAGTTTGTCCATTGGTAGAAGAAAATGAAGACTTAGATTTAAATTCAGTTAAAAAATTATATGAAGAATATAAAAAAGAGTTTAAAGAATTTAATGTTGGAATATTACATGGTAAAATGAAGAATAAGGAAAAAGATCAAATAATGCAAGACTTTAAAGAAAATAATATAAATATTTTAATATCTACTACTGTAATTGAAGTTGGAATTAGTGTCCCCAATGCAACAGTTATGGTTATAGAAAATGCAGATAGATTTGGGCTTGCAGCACTTCATCAATTAAGAGGAAGGGTAGGAAGAGGAAGTGCAGCGTCGTATTGTATATTAAAGAGCAATAATAAATCAGTAATATCCAGACAAAGACTTGATATTATGAGAAAGAGTAATGATGGATTTGAAATTGCACAAAAAGATCTAGAACTTAGAGGTCCTGGTGATTTCTTTGGGGTTAGACAATCTGGAATGCCAGAGTTTAAACTTGCAAATTTATTAACAGATACAAGAATATTAGAACAAACACAAGAAGCTGTAAAGGAAATAATAATAAAGGATAAAGGTTTAATACTAGAGGAGAATAAAAAAATAAAAGATACTTTATATAAAAAATATGGAGATCAATTAGAAAATATTGTTGGGTAGGAGATAAGATGATAGATATAGAAAAAGCAAAAAGAGAGTTTTTAAGTTATGTTAAAAATTATGATAGTTCATCTGGAAGGATAAAACTTAAAATAAAGCATATATTAAGAGTTGTAGAAAACTCTAAATATATTGCAAAAGAATTGGGACTTGATGAAGAGAAAATAAGACTTGCAGAGCTTATTGGTATTTTTCACGATATTGGAAGATTTGAGCAAGTAAGACTTTATGATACATTTTCAGATAAAGATACAGGACTTGATCATGCAGAGTATAGTTTAAAAGTATTGTATGAAGATGGTTTAATATCTAAGTTTATTGATACATCTGAGTATGACGATATAATTAAAAAAGCTGTATATAATCATAATAAAGCAAAAATAGACGAATCTATTACAGATGAAAATACTCTACTATTTTGTAAAATAATTCGTGATGCAGATAAGCTAGATATTTATAGAGTAATTAATGAAGATAAAATGGAAGATATATTTTGGTATAAAGAATTTAAGAATCTAAAGATGTCAAATAGTCTTATGGAGAAGTTTATAAAAGACAGATTTATAAAATATAAAGATGTGAAGAACAATGCAGATTTAATATTTGTATTTTATGGATATATATACGATTTTAATTTTCCAAGTTGTTTTAAAATAATTAAGAAAGAAAAATATTTAGATAATTTTTTAACTAGAATTAAAGATACATTTGATAGTGAAGAAATAACTAAAAATACAGAAGAGTTACTAAAAATTTGCAATGAATATATGGATAATATGTTAAAAAATAAAGTAGTGTAGAAAAAATCTACACTGCTTTATTTTATTTAGAATATATTTAAAAAATTATCACTTAAAAGCGTACCAATCATAAACAATAAGTAACATAAAACAACAGTTATTAGCATTGAGATAACACTTGTTATTATTGCACGGATAAAAGTAAGTTTTTTTGGACCTCTTTGAATTTCTGAAAGAGCATCATTTTTATTATTAGATAAGTCTTTTTTAAATATTTTTTTATATAATTTCCTAAATAATTTTTTAAAAGAGAATCTTACTGTACCAGTTATTTTTTGATAGTTTATATTTACAGTATAATAAGTAAATGATTGTAAAAGTGTACCTATTAAAAATGTAGATAATAAACTTCTAAGTAATATACCAGAGTACTGTGAAATCATTTCTTTATCAAAAATCATTGCAAATAGTATATCAACAGCATTATTGTCTAAAGATGAGTTAATTGAGTTATAGCATCCAAATAAAAGAATTGCCCAAAGAGCAACAGTTAAAGCTGCTGGTATAAATAATTTTTTAGTATCATAGTTATAAAGTGTTGTAATCATAAGTGCTAGTTTCATTGCTGTATCCATTATTACTACTAAGAGTAAAAATATTACTATAACTAGCAAAACTGTAATCAGCCACATAAAATATCACATCCTATTTTTTAATTTTTGCTAAAATTTTTAGTTTTTCTCTTATACGTTTATATATTGTTTTCTTTTGTACATTTTTTTCTTCTTTTGTTGCTAATTCTTTCTTTGCTTTGTGTAGCTTAATTATTTCAGAGTATAGCATTTCAAGTTTATCTCCAAATACTTCAATTGAGTATTCTTTAGCAGTTTCATTTCCACCTTTTATTATAGTTTCTTTTAAATTTTTATTTTCAATTACATCAACGATTGCATTTTTAAAGTCTGCATTTTTCTTTACAAGAATTCCATTTTTATTATTTTTAATAAATTCTGAAAGGTTAGGAGCATATTTTGCAACTACAGGAACTTCTGCAGCCATTGCTTCTATAAATGTTAGACCCTGTGTTTCAGTAATAGATGCATTAACAAAGACATCTCCTAAATTATAGTATTTAGGAACTTCATTCCATGGAACTTTACCAGTAAATATGACTTTGTTTTCGATATTTAATTTTTTAGCTTGCTCTTCTAGACTTTTCTTAGATGGACCGTCTCCAACAATTAAAAATTTGTAATTGGGATGATCTTTAAATATAGAAGGCATAACATCCATTAAAACATCTATGCTTTTTTCGCTTGCTACTCTTCCTAAAAAAAGTATAACTTTTTCATCTTGCTTTATTCCTAGAGATTCTTTTAATTTATTTTTTTCTTCAAGTGAAAAATTACTGCTTTTAAAAGGAGCTATGTCAATACCTGTTGGTATGATGTATATAGGTTTATTTTTTACATTGCATTTGTATTTTAAGTATTTTGCTGTTTTATTTGATGGAGTTATAACACATTCAGCTTTTCTTACAAAAGCCCTTGAAAATGTACGAGCTAGTCTTTTTAAACGTATATTTCTTCCTTTTATTGGAGAAATATAGTGAACATAATCCTCCCACATTGTATGATAAGTATGAATAAAAGGTATATCATATTTTCTAGATATAATTTTTCCAAATGCTCCAACACTAAATTCAGTTTGAGTATGAACGATATCAAGACCAATTTCTTTTATTTGCTTTGCAATTTCTCTTGAATAGAATGTTGCAATTCTATTTTTATATTGTTTAGCAATAAGAAGTGGAATACTATTTAGCATATATAGTGTTTGATTTTCATTTGGTTGAACTGATTTTGAGGTTGTAAAAACATATACTTCATGACCTCTTTTTTTAAGTTCCTGTTCTACCATATTAATTGATGTTACTACACCAGATGTAACAGGATTATATGTATCAGTAAAAATACCTATTTTCATATTATTACAACTCCTTAAAAATATATTATAAATAATGTTACATTTTATTGTTAAAATAACACAAACATTATATATCAAATCAAGAAAAAAGTCAATTATGGTCGCTTTTTTATATAAAAAAATACATTGATGATAAAGTATATGAGATTACATAAATTATAATTACAAATATCATTGACTAAAAATAAAATTATGTGCTATAATTAAAAAGTAGAATAATGTTTTTATTGTTGTATATAGGAGGATGGTACTAATGAAAAAGCTAAGAAGTTTTAAATTTAAGGCAAGAGCAAAAGAACTTGTAATACTTGTATTGTTTATTGCGGTTACATCTTTTGCAATTATAGAGGTAAAAAACTTGTTAAATAAGGAAAGTATTAAGTCTTTAACAGAACAGATTAATTTTTCTGGTTCGTCAGAAGATAATAATATATTAGCTACTCTTACAGGAGGAGAAAATACACCTTTAAGAGTAACAGGAAATGCTATTGCAGTTTTAGATATTCCGTCTCAGTCAATTAGAGGACAAATTGTTGAAGGAACAGATGATGAGACGCTAAAAAATTATATAGGAAAGTTTGTTGGCAGTGCGGAACCAGGACAAATTGGAAATTTTAGTGTAGCAGCACATAATAATATTTATACAGAAATATTTAGAGATTTACATAAAGTTCAAATAGGAGATAAAGTAAGAATTGTAACAAAGACACATGAGTATATATACACAGTAACATCTACAGAAACTGTTGATCCTTCTAGAACTGATGTGTTAAAGGGTGGAACAAAAAGAGAAATAACAATGATCACATGTACGCAAGCTGCAACAAAAAGAATCGTAGTAAAAGGTGAGCTTACATCTGAAAGAGAATTAGATGAACAAGAACAAGAGGAAGGTGTTATTTAATGCCTAAAAAGATAAAGAAAGAAAATAATTTAAAAAAAGATAAGGAAAGGTTTTTAAATCCGGATAATATTCATTATATATTTATTGTAGTTGCAATTTTAGTAATATGTGTATGCGTTGGTGCTGGAATTTACGTATATAAGGAAGATAAGTATCATTCACATAAAGATAATGCGCTAGTACAGTTTATTTATACAGAAGATACAGGTGAAGGATATGATGTGTATTCAATTACAGAGACTGATACTAAGCAAATTTTTCTAGAATATAATACAATAGAGGTACAGGAAATAAAAGAAATATCTAGAGGAAAATACTTAGATTTTAATGAGGAAGTATATAATAGTGGTATTATAGAAAAAATGAATGATAAAGAATCTATAGTAACAGACATGAAATGGAATTTGTATATTAAATTTGCAGATGGTACACAAAAATATTTATATAGTTCACCTCTTGGAAAACCAGAAGAGGAGATAAGTATAGATAAAACAGCACTTGCAGAAATAATAAACAAGTATTTTGGACAGGAGATTATATATAAGTAATGAACTATTCAGTATTATTTTTTGCAATATTATCTATTATATTAGTGTTTTTATCTAAATTTTATGGATTAAGTATCTTATATCCAACATTACTTATAATATTTACTATTATACTAGACTTAATTATAAATACAATTAATGCTAAAAGAGAAAAAAAGGAACATAATAGTTTAGATGAAATAATAAAAAAGAAAAATAAGGGTTCTTAGAAAATCATACTAAGAACCTTTTATTTAATATGTATTAATTGCTTTGACTTTTTACATAAAAAATGATAAAATATATACGTTAAAATTACTTAAGAGTAGAAGGGAGGCAAAAAATGTCAAAAAAGGTAGTAGCAATTGTTGGAAGACCAAATGTAGGTAAGTCAACTTTGTTTAATGTATTAGCAGGAGAAAAGATAGCTATAATAAAAGACATTCCTGGTGTTACAAGAGATAGAATATATGCAAATTGTCAGTGGCGTGGAACAACTTTTCAAGTTATTGATACAGGCGGAATTGAACCAGAATCAGATGATATTATTTTAAAGCAGATGAGAAGACAAGCAGAACTTGCTATGGATATTGCAGATGTAATTGTATTTATTACAGATGTAAAAGCTGGTGTTACAGTATCAGACGAAGAAGTTGCACAAATGCTTAGAAAAACAAAAAAGCCTGTAATTCTTGTGTGTAATAAATGTGATAGAGTTGGAGCTCCACCAGATGAAATTTATGAATTTTATAGCTTAGGTCTTGGTGAACCTTATCCAATCTCTGCAGGAAAGAAGCTTGGTATTGGGGAATTACTAGATGCAATATATGATAATTTTGATAACATAGAATCAGAAGAGGAAGATGATGAAACAATTAGGGTTGCTGTAATAGGAAAACCTAATGCTGGTAAGTCTTCCTTAATAAATAAGATATTAGGTGAAGAAAGAGTTATTGTATCAGATATTGCTGGAACTACTAGAGATTCAATAGACACATATTTTGAAAATAAATATGGAAAGTATATTTTTGTTGATACAGCAGGTATTAGAAGAAAGAATAAAGTATATGATAATTTAGAAAAGTACTCTGTTTTAAAAGCTAAATCTGCAATTGAGAAGGCAAATGTTTGTTTAATTATGATTGATGCAACAGAAGGTGTAACAGAACAAGACGAAAAAATCGCAGGAATTGCTCATGAGGCAGGAAAAGGTGTAATTATAGTAATAAATAAGTGGGACTTAATAGAAAAAGAAACAAATACTATGGAAAAATATAAAAGACAAGTTTATGAAAAACTTGCATACTTATCTTATGCACCTATAATATTTATTTCAGCTATTACTGGTCAAAGAATAGAGAAACTTTTTTCAATGATAAATGAAATAGATAAGCAAAATAGTCAAAGAGTACCAACGGGATTACTAAATGATGTTCTAGCAGAAGCAGTTACAATAACACAGCCACCATCAGATAAAGGAAGAAGACTTAAAGTGTACTATATGACACAAGTATCAGTAAGACCTCCTACTTTTGTAATATTTGTTAATTCAAAGCAATTAATGCATTTTTCATATGTTAGATATATTGAAAATCATTTAAGAAAACAATTTAGCTTTAAAGGTACACCAATTCATATGATAATACGTGAAAGAAAAGGTAAGGATGAATAAGAAAGGAAGATATAATATGGAAAAAATGTTAGTTTTTGGACATAAAAGTCCTGATACAGATACAATCTGCTCAGCAATTGTAATGTCAGATTTTCAAAAGAAATTAGGTAAAGAGGCAAAGGCAGTAAGACTTGGAGAATTAAATAAAGAGACAAAATTTGCTCTAAATTATTTTGGATTTGAAGCACCAGAATTAATTTCTAGTGTAGAAGAAGGTCAAGAAGTTATATTAGTCGATCATAACGAATTTTCACAAAGTGTTGATGGAATAGATAAAGCAAAAATAAAAATGGTTGTAGATCATCATAGAATTTGTGATTTTAATACAGCAGAACCTTTATATTATAGAGCAGAGCCTGTTGGATGTACAAATACAATTTTACTTAAAATGTATAAAGAATATGGATTAGAGATAGATAAGAAATTAGCAGGACTTATGCTTAGTGCTATAATTTCAGATACATTATTGCTAAAATCTCCAACAAAAACAGCTGAAGATGAAAAAGCAGTAAAAGAACTATCTAAAATTGCTGAAGTGGACTATAATACATATGGACTTGAAATGCTTAAAGCAGGAACAGATTTAAGCGATTATACAGCAGAAGAGCTAATAGCACTTGATTGCAAAAAATGTGATTTAAAGGATAAAAAAGCAAAGGTTGCACAAGTAAATACAGCAGATATTACTGAGATGATGAAGAGAAAAGCAGATTTTGAAGCTGCAATAAAAAAAGATATTGAAGAAAATAATCTTGATATATTTGTGTTTGTTATAACAGATATATTAGAGAGCAATTCACAAGCAATTGTTTTAGGAAATTCTACTGAAATATTTGAAAAAGGCTTTAATAAAAAGCTTGAAGATAATACAGCATTTTTACCAGGTGTTGTATCTAGAAAAAAACAAATACTTCCTGTATTACAAGAAAATGCATAATTTAAAATAACGCTTAGGCGTTATTTTTTTTGTACATTGACTTTATTTTTTTATAGTTATATAATCTTATTTAAAGATTATGGAGGAAAATATGGCAAGAAGATTTATAGTAAAAAATGAAGATATTAATGTTTTAGAAAATAATAATATTAATATAAGAGGACCTGAAGTAAAACATATACAAGTTTTAAGGCACAATGTGGAAGATAGTATAATAGTAAATGAAAATATATATAAAATAGTATCAATTGGAAAAGATAATATTGACTTAGAATATATAAAAAAAGCTCCACAAATAGGAATACCTACTAGTAATATAACTCTTTATATTGGTTTTTTAAAATCTGAAAAAATGGATTTTTTAGTACAAAAATCTGTTGAAATAGGAGTAAAAAAAATTGTTCCTTTCTTTTCTAAAAATGTAGTAGTAAAATTAGATGAAAAAGCAAGAGACAAACGCAGAGAAAAATTACAAAAAATTGCAGATGAAGCTTGTAAACAGTGTGGAAGAATGGATACAGTTCAAGTTGAAGAGTTCTTAGATTTTAAAAAGCTAAAAAGTGCTTTAAATGAAGAAAAAGTATTTTTTGCTTATGAGGCGTCAAAAGATTCTTTAAGAAATGAAATTATAGATTTAAAGGAAAGGAAAATAAATAATGTGGGGATAATAATTGGTGCAGAAGGAGGATTTGCTATTCAAGAAGCAGAAGAGCTAAATAGTTTTAAAAATGTATGTTGCGTTAGTTTAGGTGATAGAATATTAAGAGCAGAGACTGCTGCAATAAAATTATTATCAATAATTATATATGAAATGGAGGAGTAAAAAATATGGGAAAAATAATTTATCCAAATAAATTAAAAGTTGGAGATACGGTTGGAATAACTGCGGTGTCAATGCCAGCAAATGATGAAAAGATAGATTTAGCTATAAATAATTTAAAAGAGTTAGGTCTTAAAGTTGTAGAAACAAGTAATGTTAGAAGTACTGGAATTGTAAGCTCAGATGGAAAAAGAAGAGCAGAGGAATTTCTAGAATTATATAAGAATCCTGATGTAAAATATATAATAGCAGCAAGAGGTGGAGAGTTTTTAATGGAAATGCTTCCATACTTAAAAGGCCATGAAGATATAATTAGAAATAATGTAAAATGGTTTCAAGGTTTTTCCGATCCGTCACTTTTAAATTTATATATAACAACAAATTTTAATATTGCTACTATTAATATGGAAAATATAAGCGATTATGCTATGAAACCAAGATTTAAGTCATTACAGGATTCTTTAGACTTTATGTTTAAAGATGAAAATGAGTTTGTTCAAGAAAGTTTTGAAAAATATCAAAAGCAAGAATTTGAAGAAGGAAACTTAAAGGGATATAATTTAACTGAAAAAAATATATATGAATGTGATACTAATAATGTAAAATTTGAAGGAAGACTAATTGGTGGATGTATAGATGTGTTTAATATGATTTCTGGAACTGATTTGGATAAAATTGAAGAATTTGTTTCTCAATTTGATGATGACGGAGTTATTTGGTATTTAGATAACTGTGAACTTGCACCATGTGAATTTTATAGAAGACTTTGGTATATGAAGCAAAAAAATTATTTTAAAAATGTAAGAGGATTTTTAATAGGTCGTTCTTTTATGCAATATAACAATAATGAGTTTTTTACTTTTAAAGATGCTGTGGAAAGAGCTTTAAGAGAACTAAATGTGCCAATAGTATATAATGTCGATACTGGACATATTCCACCACAGATGTACATGATAAATGGCTCTTATGCTATATTTGAATATAATAATGGAAAAGGAAAATTAACTCAAAAATTAATATAAGGAATGTGTTATTCCCACATTCCTTTTTTGTTTTCTTTTGCTTGAGTTTGAGCATCTTCTAGATAACTTTGCAAAGTTATATCTGGCTTATAATAATTACTTTCTGCATATCCCTCATATACTAAAGAGTAGTTGAATAAGTAGTTTTTTATGTTTTCTTCATTTATCACATCAATTTTATCAGTCCATACATATCTAAGAAGTCTATCATAGCTATCAGTATCTGATACATCTTTTTGTAAATAAATAGTTTTATTTAATAGTTTATGAGTAGTAAATTCAGTTGCTTCTTTACCATATGGTTCTACTTCTTTGGTATATTCAGGTGAATTAACACCAATTAATCTAATTTTTTCTTCTTTACCTTCAATATTTACCCATATTGTATCTCCGTCTACTACTTTTGTTACATAAGCTTCTTGAAGATTAATTTCATCATTAGTATTGAAGATATTATCTAGTATATTTGAGCTATTACTTTCATTTAGTTTTGCTTTGTTATTTAATAAATCTTTTGCAAATATTGCAAAAAACATTGTAATACATATGATGAGTATAGTTATAATTAGATATTTAATTTTATTCTTCATTAATTTATCACCAATAATATTATATAATAAATTAATAATAAAGCAAATTATTTACTATTTTTTACTATATCTTTTATTGTCAAAAATTCATCAACACTTACAAATTCATAGCCTAGCCCTTTATAATATGTAATTATATCTTTTGCAGCATCAATGCTACTTTGTAAAATATCATGCATAAGAATAATATCATTACCCGTTGTATTTTGTTTAATATATTCTATTACTTTGTCTTTGTCTTTAAGTTTCCAATCGAGTGAATCTACAGTCCATAAAACATTTTCTAAGTTTACTTCTTTTAAAGTTTCTTTTACATTATCATCTATGATACCATAAGGTACACGTATATATTTTGGAGTAGTATTAGTTATATCTTGTATTATATTTGAGGTTTTATTTATTTGTTCTAAAACTTCTTCTTTAGAAATCTTAGTGAAAAATTTGTGTGTATAACTATGTATACATACTAAGTTGTTACTTGAATTTTCTCTTAAGACAATATCTGGATATTTTTCTGCTTGCTCACCTAATAAGAAAAATGTGGCAGGAGTATTAGTACTTTCTAAAAAGTCAAGGAGCTCTGAAGTATATTTGCTTGGACCATCATCAAAAGTTAGTACGAGAAGTTTTTTTTCTTTATACAATGAAATTAAATATTCTTTTCTAGTTTGAGTATTACCATTAATATATATGTTTAAAAAATTTGCTGTAACTAACATTATAGTTATAAATACTATTTTATAATTTACTTTTATAGTGTAAAACATAATGATTTCTCCTCAATATATGTATATGAAAAACAAAACAATATATCCATATATGGTTTGACTTAAAAACTTATGTTTGGTATAATAAACATACTAGAGGTGGAAAAAAATGATTGAAGATAGAGTTATATCACCAGAACTAATTGATGAAGATGAAGAGTTTGAGGCAAAAGTAGAAGAATCTAGTCTTAGACCTCAAATTTTTTCTGAATATATTGGACAAGATAAGGTAAAGGAAAATTTAAAAGTATATATTGAAGCTGCCAAATCAAGAGGGGAGGCTTTAGATCACGTACTTTTATATGGACCTCCAGGTCTTGGAAAAACTACTCTTGCTACAATTATTGCAAATGAAATGGGAAGCAATATAAAAATAACATCAGGACCTGCAATAGAAAAAGCGGGAGATTTAGCTGCAATTTTAACTAATCTTCAAGAAAATGATATATTATTTATAGATGAGATACATAGGCTTAATAAGTCAGTAGAAGAAATTTTATATCCAGCGCTTGAAGATTTTAGCTTAGACATAATAATTGGAAAAGGACCTGCAGCTAAGTCTATAAGGTTAGATCTTCCAAAATTTACTCTTGTAGGAGCAACTACAAAAGCTGGTTCGCTTTCTTCACCGCTTCGCGATAGATTTGGAATAATACATAGACTTGAATTATATACTGAAAAGGAGCTTGCAAAGATTATAACTAGAAGCGCAGGAATTTTAGGAGTAAAAATAGATGAGGAAGCTTCATTAGAAATTGGATCTAGATGCAGAGGTACTCCAAGAATTGCTAACAGACTATTAAAAAGAGTAAGAGATTTCGCACAAGTAGAAAAGAAAGAATTTATAGATTATGATATTGCTAAAAGAGCCTTAGATAGACTTGAAGTAGATGAAATAGGACTAGATAATACAGATAGAATAATGCTTGATGCAGTAATTGAAAAGTTTAATGGTGGCCCTGTTGGTCTTGAAACACTTGCTGCATGTATTGGAGAAGATAAGGATACAATAGAAGATGTTTATGAACCATATTTAATGCAAATAGGATTTCTTACAAGAGGACCAAGGGGACGAATTGCTACTCCTCTTGCATATGAGCATCTTGGAATAGAGTATCCATTTAAAAATAAGTAGGAGATTATTATGAAAAGAGTTTTAATGCATGTGTGTTGTGCACCATGTTTTATTATGATACAAGAAGATATTGAAAAAAATGGAATGCTAGTAGATGGCAAAAGAGAGAAAGTAGATTTAACTGCATATTGGTATAATCCTAATATTCATCCAAAAGCAGAATATGAAAGAAGAAAAGATTCATTTATTAAGTTTTGTGAAATGAAAAATGTTAAAAATGTAATCTGCGATGAGTACGATATGAACGGATTTATTAAAAACGTTGTAGAAAATGTAGGTGAAGGTAAAAAATGGAGCATTAGATGTAAATACTGTTATTATAGAAGGCTTGAAAATACTTTTAAGTATGCTTATGATAATGGTTATGATATTGTATCTACAACTCTTACAAGAAGTCCATATCAAAATCATGATATAATAAATTCTGTTGCAGAGGAACTTTCTAAAAAATATGGGATAAAATATGTTTATTCAGATTATAGACATACATATTATGAAGGTCAAAAAAAAGCTAGAGAATACGAATTATATATGCAAAAATTTTGTGGATGTGTATTCTCTTTTGACTCAGGAAAGTGGGTGTACTAATGAAAAAATATTCAAAGGAAAAATTAAAATTTAGAAGATTGTTTATATTTTTAATTATACTATTAGTAGTAATTTTTATATTTGGTGCTATACTTTTATTTGCTTTTTGTTTAAATGATAAATTCGAGATATCGCCTGAAGAAAATGATGCAATTAATGTTTCAGATGATGTTGCATCAAATTCTTTGCCTATTGTTATAGACAATTTAGTCGTTGGTGCAATATATGAAAATACGTGGGTTAGTGCAAATAAATATTACCTTAAAAGTAACCAAAAATCAGACTTAGAGACCTATGTGTATAATAGCTCTTCAAGAGCAGGTGAATATATAATTGAAGAAGTATATACATATGGAGATAGTGTATTTGCAGATAGTACATATCCAAATAATATAGATGAATATTTTGCTATACCAACAGATAGTTATGCTCTTGTATCACAATTTAATGAAGCTCAAGTAGAAGAGGTGGACTATACATATATAAAAAAAGCACTAGGATTTTATAGGATATACAATAGCAGTATAAATATAACTAAAGTTTATTCTGGATATGTAGATGTTGATAATCCAATCAGAGTGATTTCGTTTACAAGCTCTAAAAAAGGACTTTTTGGAGGAGTATATAGTGCTATAGTTGTTGCAAACATAAATACAGGTAAAGCTAAAATACTTCAGTATAGCTATACAAAAGATTTTGAAAATAGTTATGATTTTCCTCTATATTCTGTAGAATTTTTAGCAGATTTTAATGGAGACGGAAAAGCAGAACTTGTAACAAGAGAAGTTACGGAATTTAATGTTACATATAATATTTTTGAGTATAAAGAAAATAAATATATAAAAGTATTAAGTGAGACAATTAAAGAAAAATAATTAATATTATTTATTGACATTACATAAAATAAATAGTATAATATGAATATAACGTTGACGGGACGAGTAAGTTTTAACACTGTTAGTAGAGATAATTGGTCGTGGGCTGAAAGCCAATTTTAATAAGATATTACTGAAGACTACCCCTGAGTTAGTAGGAAACTACCGTTGACTACGTAAAGTCATAAATTAAGTAAAATATTAGGGTGGAACCGTGCAATAGATAAGATTGTACCCCTATAGGCAAAAAAATGTGTCTATGGGGTACATTTTTTTGTAGAAAACTTAGAGAAAAATAAGGAGGAATGGTTCTATGTTAAATATTTTAAGAAAAGTCACGAGAAGTATTTAAACACATAATTAATATAGTATAAATACAATAAAATAGGAGTGATTTAATATGAGTAAATATGTAAATAAAAATAATGAAGTATATGAAGGTGAAATGGACCTAAATGTTTTAAGACATACAGCTTCACATATTATGGCACAAGCTATAAAAAGATTATTTCCACAAGCAAAGCTTGCAATAGGTCCTTTTATAGAAAATGGTTTTTATTATGATATAGATGTTGAGCCTAAAATAGTAGAAGCTGATCTTGAAAAGATTGAAGCAGAAATGAAGAAAATAATAAAAGAAAACATAAGAATTGAAGGATTCACACTTCCAAGACAAGAAGCTATAAAATTAATGGAAGAAAGAGGAGAACCATATAAAGTAGAATTAATTAATGATTTACCAGATGATGAAGATATATCATTTTTTAGACAAGGTGAATTTATAGATTTATGCACTGGACCACATATGCTTTATACAAAAGCTGTAAAAGTATTTAAACTAATGAATATTACAGGTGCATATTGGAAAGGTGACGAGAAGAATAAAATGCTTCAAAGAATTTATGCAACAGCATTTGATTCAAAAGAAGGACTTGAAAAATATTTAGAAGAGCTTGAGGAAGCAAAGCAAAGAGATCACAGAAAAATAGGTAAAGATTTAGAGTTGTTTATGACTCATGAGCTTGTAGGATCAGGGCTTCCAATGTATCTACCTAATGGATCTACTATAAGAAGATTACTTGAAAGATATATTGTAGATAAAGAAGTCGCTATGGGATATAAGCATGTGTATACACCATCTCTTGCAAATGTAGCACTATATAAAACAAGTGGACATTGGGATCATTATAAAGATGATATGTTTCCAGTAATGGAAATGGGTCAAGAAGCTATGGTTTTACGTCCAATGAACTGTCCACATCATATGTTAATATATAAAAACAAACTACGTTCATATAGAGATTTACCAATTAGAATTGGAGAGATTGCTCATGATTTTAGATATGAATCTAGTGGTTCTGTATGTGGACTTGAAAGAGTAAGAGAAATGTGTCAAAACGATGCTCACTTATTTGTAAGACCAGACCAAATTAAAGAAGAATTTGGAAAAGTCGTAGAACTAATACTTGCTGTATATAAAGATTTTGGATTTAAAGATTATAGCTTTAGATTATCATTAAGAGATAAAAATGATAAAGAAAAATATTTTGATGATGATAAAATGTGGGAAGATGCAGAGTCACAACTAAGAGAAATATTGGTAGAACTAGGTGTAGATTTCTATGAGGCAGAAGGAGAAGCAGCATTTTATGGTCCAAAGCTAGACGTTCAATTAAAATCTGCAGTAGGTCATGATGTAACAGTTTCAACTTGTCAATTGGACTTCTTACTACCACAAAGATTTGAACTTGAATATGTTGGAGAAGATGGAGAAAAACATAGACCAGTTGTAATACATAGAGCAATTCTTGGTACAATTGATAGATTTATGTGTTTCTTAATTGAAGAAACAAAAGGAGCTTTTCCTTTATGGTTATCTCCAGTTCAAGTTAAAATCTTAACAATTGCAGATAGACATAATGATTATGCAGATAAACTTGCAGAAAAACTTGAAAGAAGTGGTATTAGGGTTGAAGTAGATGAAAGAGAAGAAAAGATGGGATATAAAATAAGAGAAGCTCAACTTCAAAAAATACCATATATGATAGTTGTTGGAGATAAAGAACTTGAAGAGGAAAAAGTAAGTGTACGTACTAGAGAATCAAGAGAATTAGTTTCAATGTCTCAAAATGAATTTATTGAAAAAATTAAAGAAGAAGCAAAAATTCCTTCAAACATGTAAGATAAGTAAAAGTTAGCAAAATTCAACAAATTTGCTAACTTTTTTATGTCTTGCTTATTAAATGAATATAACGATTCTAAATATTTAAAATAAAATGATTACATTTAAAATGCAAAAATATTACTTAAATTTTACATTGATATTAAATAAGCAGAGATATAAGTATTATAAATCGACTTTTGTATTATTATGTGATAATATTATGTTGTAATCTTAAAAAAAGGAGGAAATATATGAAAGTTAGGAATAAAGCTATTATAGCATTACTTATAGTTATGTTATGTATTCCTGTTATGAGTAACTTTAAAAATGTTAACGCTGTTACAGCTATACCAGAGTCTCAACTTCCTACTAATAGAGGAGATCAAGTTACAGGCGATGATATAGTTAATACAGGTAGATACTTATATGGACTTAATTTCACGTATAATAGCGTAGGTACTTGTACAGGTTTTGTAACACGTATATTAAGATACTTAGAAGTCGGAATAGATTTAGTAAGTAGAGATGGTGATTGGAATTATATATATAATCTATCAAATTGGAATAGACCAGGGGTTAGCCCTGGAGCTGCATATGGACCAGACAAATGGAAAACTCAAGCAGATAAAATGGTTGCCAATGGTAATGCAGAATATATAGGCGTAATCCCAGATGATAATCCTAAAGAAGCACAGAATTTGGGAATACAAAATGGAGATTTGCTTATAACACCAAAAGGAAATGCAGCTAGTGGACATGTTGCTATAGCAATTATTGAAAATGGTGTAGTAAAAAGTTTTGGTGCTGCAGGATCAGGAATAACTGTACTTAATTTTGAAAACATGTATAGTGAAAAAAGAGGAGATACTTATGTATATCGTTTAGCTGCTTCAACAGGAGATTTATTAGTACATAAAGTAGATCAACACGGTAAAAATATTGCTGGAGTTACATTCCATATTACTGGACCAAATGTTGATGGAAACTATGTAACAGATGGCAATGGAATTATTGAACTTAATGGTGTATCATTTGGTGACTACACAATTACTGAAGTTGCAGTGCCAGCTGGGTCAAACATGGTGCTAAACACAACACCAATGTATGCAACAATAAATGGATCTGCAAATAGAGTTACTGTTGAGTCAACAAACTATTATCAAAGAGGAAAAGCTAGAGTACATAAAGTAGATAGTTTAGAGGGCGAAGATCCAAAAGGTGATGCAAAACTTAGTGGAGCTACATATGCACTATATGCATCAGAAGATATTTATGAAGGAAGCACAAAGATTTATTCTGCTAACCAACAAGTTGGTGGAAATGTAACAACAGGTGAAAATGGTTATACAGATTATATAACTGAATTACCTATTGGAAATTATTATTGGAAAGAAATAAATCCATCAGAAGGTTTCTTACTAAATGCAAAAACAGTACCAATAACAATAACATATCAAGGAGAGACAAGTACAGAAGCTGTTGAAAGTACTGTAACTCATGAAGAAGAGAAAATTTATCAAAGAGCAAAAGTTGTAAAAATGGATAATAATCCAGATTCAAGTGATGAAAAACCAGCAGTAGGAGCTATACTAAAACTTACACTTGTTTCAGATCCAAATCAGTATTATACTGCTGAAATAGGAGAAGATGGAACAGCAGAATTTATTGACTGGGAGTTTAAGGAAGAGCATCCAGACGAAGAATATACTATTCCATATGGAACTTATGAAATAAGTGAAGAAAAAGAAAGTGATGCTGGAGAGCATACACATTTCTTCTTCCAAAAATATACAGTAGTACTTGATGAAGATAATAAAACTGAAACTGTAATATTCTCAGATGAACCAGTAGCACCATATCTTAAAATAGTTAAGACAGATGCAATTACTGGTCTACAAGTTAATTTAGAAGGTGCTAAATTTAAAGTTTGGGACTGCCAAAATAATGAATTTGTAGAGCAAATGGAAACTCCATCTGGACATATGATAACTGAATATATTGCAAATGAAAATGGAGAAGTAACTTTACCTGAAAGACTTCAACCAGGAAAATATATTATATATGAAACAGCTGCACCAGCTGGATATTCATTAAATCCTGAGTGGGCTATACCAGAAAATGAAGATGATATAGGTGTTGAAGGAAAAGGTGGAAAAGTTGTAGATTTAACTAAGGAAACTATTGGTGTTGCAGGAGATGCTGAGTATGATAAAGACTTAGTGTTAATATATAGAGAAGAAATGCCAGACTATCCATTATTAGTTAAATTACAAATAAACAAAACTGGTGAAATGCTTACAGAAGTGAAGACTGAGACTGTAAAATACCAAGTAAGTGAGAGTGGTGAAACAAATTCAGAAGAAAAATTCACACCAGTATTTACATTAAGAGGTTTACCTGGAGTAACATATAATATCGTTGCCGCTGAAGATATTAAAAGTCCAGATGGTAACGGAACATATGCAAATGCAGGTGATGTAGTAGATACTATTACAACTGGAGAAGATGGAACAGCAATAACAAAAGATATTTATCCAGGAACATATAGTATTGAAGAAATAGTAACACCAAAAGGATATGTAAAAGATGAAAATATTGAAGATGTTACTTTAACAAATACAGATCAAGCTACACCTGTTAAGACTTATGAAAAAGACTTAACAAATGTTAGACAAAAACTAGAATTAACATTCTTAAAGAAATTTGAAGAACCTAAGTTTAAAGTAGGAGAAGAAGAAGTCAATAAAAAAGCAATATTTGGAGTATATACAAATCAAGAAATATATAATTATACAGGGGCTACTGTTATGCCAAAAGATGCTTTAGTAGATTTAATTGAAATTGAAGGAGAAACTGATGTAACAAGTACTATAGATTTACCAGAAGGTAAATACTATGTAAAAGAATTATTTGTTTCTTATCCATATACACCAAATACAGAAGTTAGAAATTTTGACTTAAAATATACAGATGATTCAACACAAGAGTTTGTAGTATATAAAGGTGAAGATATGATTAATACTACAGAATCTGCATCATTAACTTTAGTTAAACTTTCAACAGATATTGTAGACAAATTATCATTAATTGGACCAGATATAGACATGTCTGAGCTAGATGAAGAAACTCAAAAAATTGTTGAAGAGTTAAAAGGAATGACTGTAGATCAAGTAAAAGAATATCTTAAAGAAAATCAAATTGAGGTTGTACCAGGAGCTACATATGGTGTATATTTGGATGAAGATTGTAAACAACCACTACAAAAACTAGATGATACAACTGGAGAGTATGTTGATGTTAAAATTGTAACTGATGAATCAGGATTAATTACTTTAAATGATCTTCCACTTGGAACATATTATATTAAGGAATTAATTGCTCCACCTACATATGCTTTATCTGATGAAGTAATAAAGGTATCACTTACAACAGAGCAAAAAGATACAATGATTTTCCAAGGTGTAGTTGAATCAGAACCTATAGAAGCATTCTTAACAAAAACAGATGCCTTTACAGGAGAAGAAATACCAAATTGTAAATTCGAAATTACAGATGTTGATGGAAATGTAATATTTGAGTCAACTACAGATGTAAATGGAAAAGGATATTTACCAATTTCAAAATTAGAAAATGGAGAAACATATTATTGGAATGAAATAGAAGCACCAGATATTTATGATTTAAATACAGAGCCTCATCCATTTGTAGCATCATATGATGAAGAAACTATGGAGTGGACAGCAGAACAAATAGAAGTAGATAACTTAAGAAAAACAAGAGAAGTAATAGTAAGAAAATTAGATGCTGAAACTGGAGAAGCTTTAAAAGGTTGCGTATTTACAATAGCAATGATAGACCCTGAAACTGGAGAACAAAAAGTAAATCCAAAAACAGGAGAACCAATATATCTTGTAGAAAATGCAGAAACAGATGAAAATGGTGAATATGTAATAAAAGAAGCACCAATGGGAACATATAAGTTCTTAGAGATAAAAGCACCAGAAGGATATGAATTAGATGAAGACTTAACTGGTCTTGTATTTACAATAGATAACGATTCACCAGAGACAATAATCTTTGAAGTAACAAATACAGGAGATATAGCTGTAATTGCAATTTCTGGAGTAGCATTATTATCTATAGCTGGAATAATATTTATCTTAAAAAGAAAAAATGTTAATGCATAATAAATAAGAAGATAGTGAAGTAAAATTCACTATCTTTTTTTGTTTTATAAATATAAATTTATACACTCTAATACAACATTGTATTAGAGTGTATTTTTAATGCTCTTGACTTGTTAGTACGCTTGTGCTAAAATTAGTACATGTGTATTAAAAAGGAGATATAAAATATGATACATATGTCTTTTCATAAAAAGAATACTTCTGAAAAAATAAAAGAGGCAACAATTAACATGCTTGCAGAATATACTTATGATGAAATATCAATGAGAAAGATAGCAAAAGAAGCAAATGTTGCTTTAGGACAACTTACATATTATTATAGGACAAAGGAGAACTTGATTGTTTCAGTGGTAAAAGAAGTTTTTGAACTATTTTATGATGAATTTGAAGATACTATAAGTAATAGTAAGAATAAAATTAAAAAAATAAAAGAGGGAGTAGAAAGTATTTTAAAAGAAGATTCACAAATTGATAGATTGTTAATTAATATATTATCTCAGTCACAAATAAATAAAAAATTACAAAAAATATTAAGTGAATTTTGGAAGAAAATAGTATTATTAATTACTAGTTGCTATGTAGAAGAGCTAAAATTAACAGAGAAAGAAGCAAATCTAAAAGCCAGACTTTTAATTGGTGCAATAGTAGAAAATATAGTAGAAAATATACTTGATGTAAAATTTGATATTGATAATGATACTTTACTTATAGATAAAGATTAGGTGAAAAAAATGAAAAGAAATATTTTTTATTATAAAGATGAGCTAAATGATGATTTCGCTTTAGAAAATATTAAACCAATTGATATAAATTCAGACTATAAATATATACATGAAAATATATTATGGAGAATTAGTTCTTTTGTTATTTATAGATTAATAGCACTTCCTATTGCTTTTATTTATTCAAAACTAATTTTTGGGCTTAAATTTGAAAATAAAGAGGTGCTAAAAAAAATTAAAGATACAGGATATTTTATATATGGAAATCATACTCAAAAAGTAATTGATACTTTTTTACCGACTCTTGGTAATTTTCCTAAAAAATGTTATATTGTAGCACATCCAGATAATATTGCAATTCCAATTTTAGGAACATTTAATAAGATGATGGGCGGATTTCCAATTCCAACAGATATAAAAGCAATGAAAAATTTCTTAGATGCAATGGAATATTTTATAACTAAAAAGAGCGTAATTTCAATATATCCAGAAGCTCATGTTTGGCCATATTATTCTAAAATAAGAAATTTTAAATCAACTTCTTTTAAGTATCCTGTAAAATTAAATAAACCAGTATTTGTATTTACAACTACATATAAAAAGAGAAAATATAGAAGACCAAAAATTATTGTCTATATTGATGGTCCTTTTTATCCAGATAAAAAATTAAATTTAAAAAAAGCACAAGAAAAGCTTAGAAATAAAGTATATGATACAATGTGTTTTAGAGCTAAAAATACGGACGTAGAGTATTACAAATATATAAAGGATGAGTTAAATGATTAATTTAATGTTTTGTGGAAATGATAAAGTTTTTGATGGAATGATTATATCGTTACTTTCAATTACAAAGCATTGTAAAGAAAAGTTAAATATATATATTTTAACAATGGATTTACAAGATTTAGATAATGCATATAAACCTATAAATAAAATTCAAGTAAATATACTTAAGAGTATTGTTAAGTCAGTAAATTTAGAAAGTGATATACATTTAATAGATATAACAAAGTATTTTAAGGAAGAGTTATTAAATAGTGTTAATATAAAAACTCATTATACACCATATATTCTTATAAGACTATTTTTAGATAAGATTGATGATTTACCGGATAAAGTGTTATATTTAGATAGTGATTTAGTTATATATAAAAATATAGATGTTTTATTTAATATAGATGTAGAAAATTATGATTTTGCGGCAGCAATAGATTATATTGGACAATATTTTATAGATAAAAAATATATAAATTCTGGTGTATTACTTATGAATATAAAGAAAATGAAGAAAGAAAAAGCTTTTGAAAAATGTAGAGAAATGGTACTTACAAAAAAAATGTTACTTCCAGATCAAACCGCTTTAAATAAAATATGTAAAGATAAGAAATATATTGAAAGAAAATATAATGAGCAAAAAAATAGACAAGACAATACGATTATCAGACATTTTAGTATGACTATTAAGCCTATGATTATATTAAATAAATCAAAAAGAAAAATGGTAAGAAAATATTGTTCTATTTTAAAATGGATACCTATTGTAAAGTTTTTAAATGTGAAACCATGGAATGTAGAGGGAATTCATGATATCTATCATATACATGATTTTGATGACATCTTAGAAAATTATAAAAAAATAAAAGGAGAATATAAATAAAATGAATAAAGAAGTGATACCTATATTCTTTTCTTCAGATGATAACTATATACCGTTTTTATCGGTAGCTATTAATTCTTTAATATCAAATGCAAATAAAGAATATAATTATGAGATTATAATATTAAATTCTGGTTTAAGTTCAGAAAATATACAAAAAATAAGTAAGTATAGTAAAGAAAATGTAAATATAAAATTTGAAGATGTAAGACCAAAGATAAAAGATATTATAAAGGATTTGGAACTTAGATTAAGAGATTATTATTCTATTTCAATATTTTATAGACTATTTATACCATCATTATTTAAAGAGTATAAAAAAGCAATATATTTAGATGCAGATATTGTTTTAGTAGATGATATATCAAAGCTATATAATGAGGATATAAATGATTTCTTAGTTGCAGGTGTACCAGATGAAGTTGTAAATAATAACGTATACTTTAGAGAATATTCAGTTAAATCTTTAGATTTAGAACCTGGAAATTACTTTAACTCAGGTGTGTTATTGATGAATTTAGAAAAATTTAGAAAAGAAAAGATTGAAGAAAAATTTTTACATATACTTAGTAAATATAATTTTGATGTTATTGCACCGGACCAAGATTATTTAAATTTTTTGTGTAAAGGGAAAGTAAAGTATATAAATAGAGGATGGGATAGAATGCCAAATCCAGATAAAAACTTTAATGATGAAGATTTACATTTAATACATTTTAATATGTTTCAAAAACCATGGAATTATGATAATGTTCTTTATGAAGATTATTTTTGGAAGTATGCAAATCAAACTGAGTTTTGTGATGAAATAAATGCAATGAAAGCAAAATATACTGTAGAAGATATTAATAAGGATAAACAAGGTGAAATTAATTTAGTAAATCAAAGTAGAAGAATATCTAAATCGGATTTTACATTTAAAAACGTTATAGATAAAGATTATTTTAATTTTATGTAGAAATAAGGAAAAGGGTTATTATGGAAAAAAATAAAGATAGATTAAAGGTAATAGAAAATATAAAAAGAGCTGTACAAGAAAAAAAGTTTAATGCTAAAGTTGAAGAGGGAGATCCAGTTATTACTCAAGAAGATAGAGAAAAGGTAATATTAAATTATGACACAAATAAGAAAAAAATTAAAAATAAGGTTGAGTATTACTTTGCTAGAAGTCTAACAGATGCAATTACTAATGATGTAAATAAAGATACAAAAATAGTTGGACTTGAAAATATAGAAAGTATATCAACAGGAGCAATAATAACTTGTAATCATTTTAGTAAAGTAGATAATACTGTTATAAGATATATGATAAATAAGATTCATAAAGCTAAAGATTTTGGAATAATTGTACAAGAATCTAATTTTTTTATGCCTGGTATTATAGGTTGGCTAATTAGAAATAATAAGACAATACCGTTAAGCTTAGATCATAACTATATGTCAAATAATTTTATGCCAACAATAAAAGAACTTCTTGAAAATAAATCATATATATTAATTTATCCTGAAGAGGAAATGTGGTTTAATTATAAAAAGCCAAGACCATTAAAAATTGGTGCTTATCATTATGCTGCTAAATATAATGTTCCTATTGTTCCATGTTTTATTAAAATAGATAATAGTGAAGAAATAGGAGATGATGGTTTTAAAAAATCAAAATATACTCTTTATATTATGCCACCAATTTATCCAGATAGTAATAAATTATTAAAAGAAAATAAGGAAGAAATGAGAGATAAAGATTATAATTTAAAAGTAAAAGCATATGAGAAAGCATATGGTAAAAAATTGGATTATACTTTTAATTTAGAAGATGATATTGCTGGTTGGTAAAGACAAATACAAAAAAATGTATTTGTCTTTTTTCATATTTTCTTCAAATTTATATGCTTTTGTGATAAAATATAGTTGTTAATAGATTTAGTCTAATTAAAAAGGGGGTAAATATGCAAAAAGTATGGAATTTAAAAAAGTATGATACTGAGTTGATAAAAAAAATAAAAGATACATACGGAGTATCTGATATAATGGCAAAGCTATTAATATCTAGAAATATAGAATTTAACGATATTGATAATTTTTTAAATGGAAAATTAGATAATTTAATTGATCCATATAAAATAAAAGATATGAATAAGTTGGTAGAAAGAATTGATAAGGCAATAAAGAAAAAAGAAAAAATTTGTATATATGGAGATTATGATGTAGATGGGATAACAAGTATAACTATAATGTATAAATTTTTGACAAAACTTGGTGCAGAAGTTATGTATTATTTACCTGATAGACTACTTGAAGGCTATGGAATAAATAACAATGCTTTAGATGAAATAAAAAAACAAGGGGTAAGTTTAGTTATTACTGTAGATTGTGGTATTACAGCAATAGAAGAAGTAGAGCATGCAAAAGAGATTGGACTTGATATTTGTATTACAGACCATCATGAATGTGCTCAAGATTTACCTGATGCACTTGCAATTGTAAATCCAAAAAGAAAGGATGATACTTATCCTTTTAAGTTTTTAGCAGGAGTTGGAGTTGCTTTTAAAACAATTTCAGCTGTAGCAAAAAAATATAATTTACCAGAAGAGGAGTATCTTAAATATCTTGATATTGTTTCTATAGGCACAATATCAGATATAGTGCCTCTAGTTGGAGAAAATAGAATAATATCAAAATATGGTCTTAAAATGATGGTTCATACTAAAAATATTGGATTAAAAGCTCTTATTAAGCTTGTTAATTCAAAAGAAATTGATAGCATGATGGTATCATTTGGCATGGCACCTAGAATTAATGCTTGTGGAAGAATGGGAAATGCATCAGCAGCAGTAAAATTATTGCTTGAAAATGATGAAAAAAGAGCAGAGCAAATTGCTTTAGAACTAGATAATCTAAATCAAGAAAGAAAAAATGTCGAGGCAGTAATTTATGATGAAGCATTAGACATTATTAAGAAAAACGAGTTAGATAAAAAGAGCAGTATAGTTTTATATAATAGTTCTTGGCATAATGGTGTAATAGGAATTGTTGCTTCAAGACTTGTAAATTTATATTATAAACCAGTTATATTACTTACAAAGGAAAATGATATAATTAGAGGATCTGGTAGATGTCCATCAGGCTTTTCAATATATGATGCATTAACTGAATGTAAAGATTATGTTATACAATTTGGAGGGCATGAACTAGCAGCAGGACTTAGTATTTTGGAAGAAAACATTGATAGTTTTATAGAGACTTTTGATGAAGCCTGTAGAAAAAAGTCAGATGCTATATCTGAACAAATTATTGAAGTTGATGCGCAAATTGAAAGGAAAGATCTAAATGCTCAAATAATAAAAGACATTAGAGAAATGAAGCCTTATGGTCAGTCAAATCAGGTACCTGTATTTTTATATAAAGGTGTAAAGGTTAGTGCAATAAGAACGATTAAAGAAGAAAAGCATTTAAAACTAGTTTTAAAAGATGATAGAAGTCTAATTGATGCTGTTGGTTTTTCAATGGGTGCAAGAAGAGATGAAATTAGAATAGGAGATAAGATAGACGTTGTTGGAACAATTGAACTTAATACATATAATACACCAAAAACTATACAATTTGTTCTACAAGACTTTAAAAAATCAGTAGATTAGACAAGGAGAAATGTTATATGAATGATAACGAATACTTAGAAAAAATAAAAGAAATTTTAGAAAAAGAGAATATAAAATATAATGAGGAAGAGTTAAAAAAAGTTGTAGAATATGCAGAGCTTAAGCATAGAGGAAAGAAAATATTAGATGATGATGCTATGGATTTTGTAACAGAAGTTGCAAGTGAGGTGGCAACACTACGTTTAGATGATAAGTCACTTTATGCAGCTCTTTTATATCCAGTTGTAGATTACGAAGACTTTAATGAAAAAGAGCTAAAAGAAATTGCTAGTGATGAGACAACTCAGCTTATTTTAATATTACAAAAATTAGAAGAAAATTATAAGCCTTCAGATAAAATTAATATAGCTACAAATCCTGAAATACTTAGAAATATGTTTATGGCAATAGCAAAAGATATAAGAGTTGTAATTATAAAAATTACTGAAAGGCTTTCATATATGAGAAGAATGAATACTTTAGATAATGCAGTTAAAGAACAAATTGCAAAAGAATGTTTAGAAATCTATGCACCAATTGCTCATAGACTTGGTATGTCCAAAGTAAAATCAGAGCTTGAAGATATATCTTTTAGAGTATTATTACCAGATGAATATCATAGTATTAAAGAGCAAATAGATGAAAAGAAAGAAGAAAGAGAAGCATATATTGATGCAAGAATAAAAGAAGTATCAGATAAGTTAAAAGAGCAAGGTATAGAAGCTACAATTTACGGTAGACCAAAGCATTTTTATAGCATATATAAAAAGATGAAAGCAAAATCATGTAAAGCAGAAGATTTATTTGATCTTATTGCTATACGTGTAATTGTTAATTCAATAAAAGATTGTTATAGTGTTTTAGGAATTGTTCATGATATGTATAAACCAATGCCAGGTAGATTTAAAGATTATATTGCAGTACCTAAAACTAATATGTATCAATCATTACATACTACTGTATTTGGCGAAGAAGGAAGACCTTTTGAAATACAGATACGTACTTGGGATATGCATAATGTTGCAGAACGTGGTATTGCAGCGCACTTTTCATATAAAGAGAAAAATAAGAAGATATCTGAAGCAGATAAAAAAATATTGTGGCTTAGAAAAACGCTTGAAATACAAAAAGAGCTTACAGATAATACAGAGAATATGGATAAGATTAAAACTGAGATCTTTGGTGAGGAAGTCTTTGTATTTACTCCAAAAGGAGAGATAAAATCTTTACCTAAAGGTTCTACACCAATAGATTTTGCATATTCAATTCACCAAAAGGTTGCAGAGCAGATGGTTGGTGCCAAAATAAATGGAAGAATGGTTACACTTAATACAAAGCTTGAAAACAAAGATGTTGTTGAGATTGTAACAAGTAAAAGCTCTAAAGGACCAAATAGAGATTGGCTAAAATATGTAAAGACATCAAGTGCTAAAAATAAAATTACAAGCTTTCTAAAAAAAGAAGGTAGAGAAATTAATATTCAAAATGGAAAAGAGCTTTTTGAAAAGATATTAAAAAAACAAAAATATCCAAAAGAAGAATTGCTAAAAGAAGAGTTTTTATTACCAGCACTTAGAAGATTTAATTGTAAAACAATAGATGATTGCTATGAAAATATAGGTTTTGGAAGTATTTCTCCTGTAAAAGTTGTAAATAAAATTGTTGAACTCTATGAAGATAGTTTAGCTCCATCAGAAGATTTAAAGCTAAAAGTAGTATCTAAAAAGAAAAAGAATAATAGTAATGACTTAGTAGAAGTTGAGGGGATAGATAATTGTTTAGTTAAATTTGCTAAATGCTGTTCACCTATACCAGGAGATGAAATTGTAGGTTATATTACCTTTGCAAATGGTATTTCGATTCATAGAAAAGATTGTTCAAATTTAAAGAGTCTTGATACTAGTGCAAGAACAATTAATGTAAAGTGGAAAGAACAGACTCATGCTGAATTTAATGCTAGACTCGTTGTAAAGGCAAATGATAGAGATGGAGTTTTAGCAGATATATTAAAAACAATGAAAGAATTAAAAATTGAAATTACAGAGATAAGTACAAAGGTAACACAAGACAGAGAAAATATAACAAATTTATGTGCTAATATTAAGGACATAAATACGCTTCAGTCAGTTATTAAAGCATTAAGAAAAATTGATAGTGTTTTTGACGTAAGGAGAATAAAATGATAGAACAGCTAAAAATTAATGTATTAGGAAGCTACCATGTTACTAATTGTTATATTATATGGGATAAAGATAGTAAAGAGGCAGCAGTTATTGATCCTGCAGATGATGTTAGTAAAATAGAAAACTGCATTAATATGTTAGGACTAAATTTAAAATATGCAGTATTAACACATGCACATAAAGATCATACAATTGCACTGTATACACTTTTAGAAAAATATGATATAAAAGTAATTGCAAGTGAAGATGAAAAATTAATGCTTGAAGGAAAAGTTAGTGATTGCTCAGAAGTTTTTCATTTAAGGCAAACTCCTTTTGATCTAAATAGGTTTATATTATTAAAAAATAATGATATATTTAATATTGGAAATATTAGAGTTAAAATTATATATACGCCAGGTCACACCAAAGGAAGTGCTTGCTATTATTTAGAAAAAGAAAAAGTACTTTTTACTGGTGATACGTTATTTTCAGATTGTTTTGGAAGATGTGATTTAGATTCTTCCAATATAGATGATATGGTAGACTCTTTAATTTTGCTATTTAGAAATTATAATGATGTATATATTTATCCTGGACATAATTTATCTAATATACATATTATGGACACATATCCAAAAATAAGAAGTTTGCTTATAAGTATTAAAGGACTTGATTTAGATAAACTAATATAATATAGGAGGAAGAAATGAATCATTTTAAAGATATAATTGAAGAAGAGAGCAAAAAAGATTATTATAAAAATCTACACGAGTTTGTATATAAGGAATATGATGAAAAAACAATATTTCCAGAAAAGAAAAATATTTTTGCAGCTTTAAAATATACTCCATATGAAAATGTAAAAGTTGTAATACTTGGACAAGATCCTTATCATGGACTAGGAGAGGCACATGGAATGGCTTTTTCTGTATGTCCTGGAATAAAGACTCCACCATCTCTTCAAAATATATATAAAGAGTTAAACCAAGAGCTTGGATGCTATATACCAAATAATGGGTATCTTATGAAATGGTCAAGACAAGGAGTATTGCTTTTAAATTCTGTGTTAACTGTTCAAAAAGATATGCCTGCATCACATAGAGGAAAAGGATGGGAAATATTCACAGATAAAATAATTGAAGAAGTAAATAAAAAAGACACACCAGTAGTATTTATGCTTTGGGGAAGTTTTGCAAAATCAAAAAGATATTTAATAACAAATCCAAAACATTTAATTTTAGAAGCTCCTCATCCTAGTCCTTTTTCTGCAAGAAGTGGATTCTTTGGATGTAATCATTTTATTAAGGCAAATGAGTTTTTAAAGAATAATGGAATAGAGCCTATAGATTGGCAAATAGAAAATATTTAGGAGAGTTTATATGGGAAGAAATTTATTAGATATTTATATTGAAAAAAGAAGATATAGTTTACAAAAAAAAGCAGACAAGCATCATTTGTTTTCTGATTGGTGGTATTGTGTTGTAAATGGAAAGAGCTATAAAAAAGTTCCATTTTTAAAAAGAATTAAGATGTATATTCATGGATTTGAAAGTGATGCTTATGTAAATTACTCTTTAGATAAGAATAATTACAAAGATTATTTAACGGAAACACAAAGATGGAAATCTAGAGGAATAAATGGCGCATATAATATAGTTTTAGATGATAAAAGACTTTTTTATGAAGCTTTTTCATCTCATGTAAAAATACCAAAGACTGTTTTAAATATAGTTCATAATGTTGTAACAGATTATGAGACTCAAGAAGAAATAAAAGTAGAAGATATTTTAGAATATATAAGAAAATATAAAGGTCTAGCATTTAGACCTGCAAGTAGTGGTGGCGGTAAATATGTAAGTATTGTTGTATATAAAGATGGAAAGTATGATGTAAATGGGAATTTAATGAATGACAAAGACACAATTGAATTTTTAAAAACTCAGTGTGATGATGTTGTAACTGAATATGTGTTTCAACATGAATATGCAAATAAGATATTTCCTAAGTCTGTAAATACAATTAGAGTAGTTACAACTCAAATGAAAGATGGACAGTGTATAATTCCAATTGCATTACATAGATTTGGTACAGAAAAATCTAAACCAGTAGATAATGCATGCAGTGGTGGAATTTTTGCTATGGTAGATGTTGATACTGGGAGAGTAGGACCATGTAAAAGTTATTTAACAAATGATACTTACTATACACATCCAGATACAGGAGAAAAAATTGATGGAATCATTATTCCAAGATGGGATGAAATAAAAGAGAAAGTAATAAAAATAGCAAATAAATTTCCATATATAAAGTTTATAGGATGGGATATTGTAGTTACAGAAGATGATTTTGCTGTAATTGAAGGAAATACTTCAACTGGTTTTGGATTTTTTCAAATGTTTGGACCAGCAAAGAATAGTAAGATTGGTGAGTTTTATAAAGAAAATGGAATAGTTAAATAAAAATTAATAAGATAGGTTACGTAACCTATCTTTTTTTGTCTATTTATGATATAATATGGTAGTTAAAAAAGGAGAATGAGCAAAAAATGAAGACAAGTGATTTTTATTATGATTTACCTCATGAGCTTATAGCCCAAACTCCACTTGAAAATAGACAAAAATCTAGAATGATGGTACTTGATAGAAATAAAGATAAAGTGGAGCATAAAATTTTTGAAGATATTGTAGATTATATAAATCCTGGGGATACTTTAGTTTTAAATGATACTAAGGTAATTCCAGCAAGACTTTATGGGCATAGAGTAGGTAAAGAGGAAAAAATAGAAGTACTTCTTTTAAAAGAGCTTACAGAAGATAGATGGCAAACTTTAGTAAAGCCTGGTAAAAAATGTAAAATTGGTACAATAATTGAGTTTTCAGATAAATTATCATTAGAAATAATAGATATATTAGAAGATGGTCAAAGAATAATAAAATTCAAATATGATGGAATATTTAATGAGATATTAGATGAACTTGGAACAATGCCGTTACCACCATATATTACAGAAAAACTTGACGATCAGGATAGATATCAAACAGTTTATTGTAAAAATAGAGGAAGTGCTGCAGCTCCTACAGCAGGACTTCATTTTACTAAGGAAGTATTAAAAAAGCTTGAAGAAAAAGGAGTAAATTTAGTTTATGTAACTTTGCATGTTGGTCTTGGAACATTTAGACCGGTAAAAGTAGATGATGTAACAAAACATGAAATGCATAGTGAGTATTATGTTATAACTAAAGAAGCTTGTGACATAATAAATAATACAAAAAAAGAAGGAAAAAGGGTAATATCTGTTGGAACTACATCTTGTAGAGTACTTGAGAGTGCTACAGCAGATGATGGTATAATTTATCCACGTGCAGAAGAAACAAGTATATTTATATATCCTGGATATAAATTTAAGATGATTGACGGATTACTTACTAATTTTCATTTACCAGAGTCAACACTTATAATGCTTGTTTCAGCACTTGCAACAAAAGACAAAATAATGGAAGCATACAAAATTGCAGTAGAAGAAAAATATAGATTTTTTAGTTTTGGGGACTGTATGCTAATATTATAGAAAGGAAAGAAAATGTTAGAGGTTAAAAATTTAAGTAAATATTTTGGAATAAAAAAAGCTGTAGATAATGTATCGTTTAGAGTTGAAGATGGACATATATTAGGTGTTTTAGGTAAAAATGGTGCTGGTAAGTCTACAATTTTTAGAATGATATTAAACATACTTGAACCTGATGAAGGAGAAGTAATATATAATGGTAAGAAAATAGATTATTCTATTTCAGATAAAATTGGCTATTTACCAGAAGTTGGATCTTTAATAGATTCATATACTGTATATGAACAATGTATGTATTATGGAAAAATGAAGTCTATGAAAAGTGAAGATATAAAAAATAATATGTTTGAGCTTTTAGAGCAATTTGGTATTGTTGAGTATGCTAATATGAAAATAAAAGAGCTTTCAAAAGGAAATAAGCAAAAAATTCAGTTTATTATATCACTTTTACATAATCCAGAGCTACTTATATTAGATGAGCCTTTTTCAGGACTTGATCCTGTAAGTGTAGAGTATTTTAAAAAAATAATACTTGAACTTAAAAATCAAGGTAAGACAATTATTTTTTCATCACACATTATGAGTCAAGTTGAAATGCTTTGTGAAGAAGTTTTAATAATAGATAGTGGAAAAGTAGTTTTAAATTGCAATTTAGAAGAAATTAAACAAGAATATGCTAGTAAAACTTTAGATATAACAGGAAAAATTGCAGATAGTACACTAAAACAAATAGCTATATTTGGAAAAATTGAAAAAAAAGACAATAATAGATATTTAGTAAATCTTGCAAATAAAGAGAGAATAGGTGATGTATTTAGATTATTATATACAAGTGATATTACTAAGTTTAGTGTATTAAATGTATCTTTAAATGATATATTTTTAGATAAGGTGGGTACTGCATATGAAGAATAGTAAGATAGGTGCAATAATAAAAAATGAAATTGAAAAAAGTATAAAAAATAAATGGTTTGTTATACTAAACTTATTACTTCTTATAGTAACGGTAGTAGGTCTTAACTTTAATAATTTTAAAGCTCTTTTAAAACAAAATGAAGTATCTTTTTCAAACCAAATGTCAATTTATATAGAAGATAAGGATGAGCTTGTATATGAGGACATAGTAGATATATTTAAGGAAAATGAAGAAGTAACAGTTGAAAAAAAAGAATCGGTAGATGATTTAAAAACACAAGAGTTAAGTAAAGATATTATACTTCTTGAAGTAGAAAAATCAAAATCAGATTATATTGATGCATCAATTACTACTCAGGAGACTGTATCTTCAAGCTATATTCAGAAGATAGAGGAAGTTTTAAATTCCAAAAAGGATGAGCTTATATTAGAAAATGAAGAGATTAGTTATGGAAAACTTGAAAAAATAAAAGAAGATGTAAATGTAAATAGAGTTATTTTGTCTGATAGTATAAATACAGATGAAACAATATCTATTATACAGATTTTTTCAAATTATTTAATATTTTTTATATTATTATTATGTTTAAATAAAATTGCTAATACTATATCTCAAGAAAAAATGTCAAAGAGTATTGAGTATATTCTAACATCTATTACGACGAAAGAATATATTATTTCAAAGGTACTTAGTATGTGCTTAATTGTTATATTACAATTTGTGTTTATGCTAGCATATTTAATAGTTGGAATAATGATATCTTCATTATTCACTTTAAATACTGTTAGTATAGATGGCGTACAAAGTATAGATATATCTGGAATATTTACGCTTAAAACTATAGGATATATGGCAATAACTTTTGTATTTATGTGCCTTACAACTTTTTTACAAGGAGTAATTCAGACAGTTATGTCTGCAAAAACAACAAATATACAAGAAGCAGGAAATGCTACAATATTTTTAGTTACATTAAATTTAATACTTTATACAGTAGTAACTGTTCTTATTTCTCCACTTAAGACTACATCAGTTATAGCATATATAATATCTGTTTTACCTATTGCTTCAATGTACTTTATACCAGCAATGTTTGTAATAGGTCAAGCAAATATTTTTCAAATAATAATTTCTTTAGTAATACTTGTAGCATCAATTCCTCTTACATTAATATTAGTTCAAAAACCTTTTAAAAATGCAATATTAGATTATAGTGCTAAAAGAAATAAAAAAATAGAAGGAATTGAAAAAATAATTGCAACTAGAGAATATCAAGAGAGAATGATAGATAGAAAAGAAAGCTCAAAAAAAGGGTTAATAGTAAGCTTTGCAGTTATACTTTTAATAATATTACAAGTTATTGGTGGACTTATTGTTACAACATTTATGACTCCAATTAGTCAAAAAATAACTTTTATGTCACAAGGTAGTATTTATTTATTATTAATGTGTATTGTTTTTGCAGTTTCTATATATTTACCTTATTTAATCTTAAAAGCTTATCTTCCAAAGGAAAATAAGAAGGAAATAACAAAAGAAGAAAATAAAAAATCAATAATAAAAGCTATTAAATATATTGTAGTCTCAATACCTGTAATAAGTGTTATTCAAATGATATGCTCTTTTGCAGTGGATAAAATAGGTATTGGTGCTGATGTTACAGATGCACTTGGATTATTTAATTATAATGGAAAACTTGCTACTATACTTTTGTTCATACAAATTGCAATTTTACCAGCAATATTTGAAGAATTATTTATACGTAAAGGAGTATTTGGAGTATTAAGAAGTAAAGGACCGATTTTTGCATGTGTTGTTTCTGCGTTAATATTTGCTACAATACATATGAATATATCTCAGTTTATATTTGCATTTTTAGTAGGTATACTGTTTGGTATAGTAAGAGAAAGAACAGGAAAACTTTATCCTACAATGATACTTCATTTTATTAATAATGGTATTGCGGTTATAGAAGTGTTATTTTATGATCATATGACTTTTATGCAAATATTTACTTATGGAATAATAGCTTTAAATGCAATTGGATTTTGCATATTAATTTATATGTTATATAAAAAAGTTATGGAGCTTAAGGATAAAGAGAGTATTCAAAAATTTAAAGAAGAACTAGATTATAGAAAAATTAAAATAAATATTACAGAAAATCTATTTGTTTTTAAAGATTATACTTTTTTTGTAGTAGCTGTACTTTCAGCAACAATATTTACAGTAGTAGAAAAGATGTTATAGAAAGGAATTTTATATGGAAAAAAAAGAAGCATTAAATTTTGAAATAAAAAAAGTTGATCCAAGGACAGGTGCAAGACTTGGTGTTTTGCATCTACCTCATGGAGATGTTGAAACTCCAGTTTTTATGCCGGTTGGAACTCAAGCAACAGTAAAAGCAATGACTACAGATGAGCTAAAGGATATGGTACATAGTCACATTATACTTTCTAATACTTATCATTTGTTTTTAAGACCAGGTCATGAGCTAATTAAAGAGGCTGGAGGACTTCATAAGTTTATGAATTGGGATAGAAATATTTTAACTGATAGTGGCGGATTTCAAGTATTTAGTCTAGGACCTTTAAGAAAAATATCTGAAGAGGGAGTAGAATTTAGATCACATATTGATGGCTCAAAGCAATTTATTTCTCCAGAAAAGTCTATGGAAATTCAAGAAGCTTTAGGTTCAGACATAATGATGGCTTTTGATGAATGTGCCCCATATGGAGCAAGCTATGATTATGTAAAAAAGTCTATGGAAAGAACAACACGTTGGGCAAAACGTTGTAAAGATTATCATACTACAACAGATAAACAAGCTTTATTTGGAATTGTTCAAGGTGGGTTTTATAAAGATTTAAGGGATAAAAGCTTAGAAGATTTAGTAAAATTAGATTTTCCAGGATATGCAATTGGTGGTATTAGTGTTGGAGAACCAAAAGAAGACTTTTTAGATATCTTAAGATATATTACTCCTAAACTACCAGAAAATAAACCAAGATACTTAATGGGTGTAGGAACACCAGATTATCTAATTGAGGCAGCTCTTGCAGGAGTAGATATGTGCGACTGTGTACTTCCAACAAGAATGGCAAGAAATGGTACTGCACTTACTCATCATGGACAAGTAAATCTTTTAAATGCTTGTCATAAGAAAGCTTTTGAGACATTAGATGATGAATGTGATTGCTACTGTTGTAAAAATTACACAAGAGCATATTTACATCATTTATTTAAAACAAAAGAGATTTTGGGTGCAAGACTTTTATCTATCCATAATCTTAGGTTTTTAGTAAAGCTTATGGAAGACGTAAGAGAGGCAATAAAAGAAGAAAGATTAGTAGAATTTAGAGATGAATTTTACAAAAAATATGGGTATACTAAATAATATATAAGTAAGGTGAAGTAGTAACAATGGATAAAGAGTCAAGAACATTAAAAAGACATGTAAGAAAATCTGAAAATTTAATATTTAGAATTGTTTTTAAAACGCTATTTTCTATCTTTGCACTTGCGTTACAAATAGTAGTATTTGTAACTTTAATGAGAGCGACTGGTAGTGTATATTCTTCTAGATTTTTTATATATAATTCAGTAAGAATAATTGCCGTAATATATATACTATATAAACATGATTCAGCAATATATAAGCTTTCGTGGATTTTATTTATCATGTTTATGCCAGTATTTGGAATTTGTGTGTATATACTTTGGGGAAATAGTAGGCTAAGAAGGCAAAAACAAGTTGAGATAAAGGAAATCGAAAATAGTACAAATTATTTATTAGATAATTCATTTAAGATTGATGAAGAAATAAAAAGCAAAGATAAACATGTATATAATATGCTAAGATATATTCAAAATATTACTTCTTATCCAGTATGTGCTAATGTTAGTAGTAAATATTATGAGCTTGGGGATAAAGTTTTTGTAGATTTAAGAAAAGATTTAATGGAAGCAAAACACTATATTTTTATGGAATTTTATATAATAGATAAGGGAGAAATTGCACAAGAGACTTTTAGAATTCTTAAAAAAAAGGCAAAAGAAGGTGTTGATGTTAAAATAATATATGACTCATATGGATGCATAGGTAAATTTACTAAGAAAATGCGTCAAGACTTAATTGAAGCAGGAGTTGAAGTATATACTTTTAATCCGCTTACATTATTTATTAATACATATTTTAATAATCGTTTACATAGAAAAATTGTAGCAATAGATGGTAAAGTATCTTATACTGGTGGATTTAATTTAGCAGATGAGTATGCAAATATAAAAGAGAAATTTGGACATTGGAAAGATGCTGGAATTAGATTTGAAGGAGAGATATCTTGGAATTTTAGTTTAATGTTTTTAAGAGATTTAAGCCTTATAGATAAAAAGATAAAGATAGATTTTGATAAATATAAAAAAAATAGTCTTGAAGTGAAAAACAAAAATAGTACTTTAAAAGGAATTGCTGTTGCATTGTCTGATGGACCAAATAATAGAAAAAATCCAATAGAAGCAGTATATATGAAAATAATAGATACAGCAACAGATTATGTATATATTACAACACCATATTTTGCAATTTCAGAAGAAATGTTATCATCTCTTTTAAATGCGGCTAGAAGTGGTGTAGATGTTAGAATTATTCTTCCACATATACCAGATAAGAAAATAGTACAGATGTCTACAAGATCATACTATGAAGTACTTTTATCTGCTGGAATTAAAGTATATGAATATAAGCCTGGTTTTATTCATTCAAAGACTTTTGTATCAGATGATAAAATTGGAGTTGTAGGTAGTGCTAATATGGATTATAGAAGTATGAACTTAAACTATGAATGTATTAGTCTTATATATGATACAGGAACAGAAAAAGATATAAAAAATGATTTTATTAATATGACTAATAATGCATGTATTGAGGTAAAACTTAAAGATTGGATAAAAAGACCATTTTATAAAAAAATTGTTGAATCAATTCTTACTACTTTTTCGACAATGTTTTAGGAGGAATAGTCTATGAAAAAATATTCTTTGGTACTTGAAGGTGGAGGTGCAAAAGGTGCTTATCAAGTTGGTGCAATAAAAGCTTTACAAAAAAGAGGACTAGAAATTGATTGTATAATTGGAACTTCTATTGGAGCAATTAATGCTGCTTTTATTGCACAAGGAGATATAGATAAACTTGAAAAGTTATGGCAGACTCTATCATTTCAAGATTTAATGGATATAAATAATGAACTTGTAGAAAATATTTTTTGTATGAATTTTACATCAGAAATATTAAATGAGGCAAGGAAGAAGTTTATTAAAGCTTTTAAAGAAAAGGGTATTGATACTGCAAATATTAGACATTTACTTGAAATGTATATAGATGAAGAAAAAATACGAAATAGTAGCATTAGATTTGGATTGGTTACATATTGTCTTAGTAATATGAAACCTCAAAAATTATTTATTGAAGATATTCCAAAAGGAAAACTTGTAGATTATCTAATGGCAACTTCAAATTTACCAGTATTTAAAAGACAAAAAATAGATAATATGAGTTTTCTTGATGGTGGTGCGTATGATAACTGCTCAGTTGAGATGCTTTATGATGCTGGGTATAAAAATATAATTGCAATAAAGCTTTTTAAAAGAAGAAATAGAATTAGAAATTACTCCAAATTAAAAAACAAAAAAGACTTAAATCTAAATATTATTGTTCCTAGTGAAGAGCTACCTTTTATATTAAATTTTGAAACTAAGACTTTAAATAAACTTTTAAAATATGGATACATAGATACAATAAAACAAATAGATAAACTTGATGGGTACAAGTATGCAATATATAAAATTGAAGATGAAAAGATAGATAGGATAAAAGATATTTTTACTCCTGCTTTTTCTTTGGAGTTTGTAAAATATGCAAAATCTTCATATAAAATAGGAGATAATATTATTAATATAGCACTTGAAAAGTCTTTAAAAAAACTATGTGTCTTTCTTTGTGGAATAAATACAAAATCTTTTAAAAAGCAAGTTGTTTGTTTAATTGAATATGTAGCAAATAAAGGAAATGTATCAAAAAATAAAATATATACATTAGATGAATTAATACATAAAGCTTGGAAAGTTGCTAGTAAAAATATCGAAAAATCAAAAGGAATAGAAAAAGCTGCGTATTATTTTATAGAAAATATTAAGGAAGATGAATAAATCATCTTCTTTTTTTATATAATTTATTGGTGATGAAAATTTATGAAAGTTCATATTATAGGTGAAGATAAAAGAACATTAAATCTAAGGGAGATATATAAAAATGAAAGTGTAAACTTAAATGAAGCGGATATAGTTTTTTGTCCTATTCCATTTACTAAAAATGGAAACATAATAAATACTACTAATATGTATGTAGATACTTTAATAGAAAAATTAAAAAATAGCAGTAAAAAATTAATAACTGGTTCAATTAGAAAAGATGTAATGGAAAAGCTAAAAGAAAATAATATTGATGTAATAGATTTAATGGATTATGAAGATTTTAGTATAAAAAATGCAGCAGCTACAAGTGAAGGAGCAATAAAAAAAGCAATTGAGATGACAGATATTACTCTTAATAAATCTAATATATTAATATTAGGATTTGGTAGGATTGGTAAGTGTTTAGCAAGAAATTTAAGTGGTTTTGGAGCAAACATATTTTGTGAGGCAAGAAAGAAAAGTGATATTGCATTAATTAAAACTATAGGATATAATGAAGTAGATTTAAAAGATATAGATGCTGTATTGCCAAGGATGGATATTATTTTTAATACGATACCTTCTATTATTTTAAATAAAGAACGAATCGATTTATTAAATAAGAAAGCTTGTGTTATAGATTTAGCTTCTGCACCTGGTGGAGTAGATTTTGAGTATTTATATGAAAAGAAAATTAACACGAGTTGGTATTTAGCAATTCCATCTAAAGATTCACCATATACAGCAGCTCTATATATTAAGGAAACAGTAGATAATATATTAGGAGAGGAAGATAATGGGAGAAAAGATTAATGTAAAAGATATTGTAAAAAGAAAAAAAGAGGAGTTAAAGCAAAAAGTTGAATCTCTAAAAAAAAGAGGGATTCAACCAAAACTTGCTGTAATACTTGCAAGTGAGGATGAAGCTTCAAAAATATATGTTGGAAAAAAAAGAAAGATGTGTGATGAGCTTGGAATTGAACAAGTAGAATATATATTTGATAAAAGCGTAACTACCGAAAAAATAGTAGATACAGTAAAAAAATTAAATTCAGATAAAACAGTAAATGGTATTTTAGTTCAATTACCACTTTTTAAGCATATTGATATGGACAAGGTTTTAGATACAATTTCTGATAAAAAAGATGTTGACGGATTTCATCCACTTACTTTAGGAAAATTATTTATAGGAGAGAAAGAAACTTTTATTTCATGTACGCCTAAAGGAATAATGACAATACTTGATGATATAAAAACAGAATATGAAGGAAAGCATGCTGTAATAGTTGGAAGAAGTAGAATTGTTGGAAAACCAATATCACAATTGCTATTAAAAAGAGGTGCAACAGTTACAGTTTGTCATTCAAAGACAAAAGATATATCTATTTATACAAAACAAGCAGATATACTTGTTGCAGCCGTTGGAAAACCACATATAATAACTGAGAATATGATTAAGCCAGGAGCAATAGTTATAGATGTAGGAATTAATAGGGTTGATGGAAAAATACTTGGAGATGTAGATACAGAAAATGCACTTAAAGTATGTAGTAAAATCACACCAGTTCCTGGTGGAGTTGGACTTACAACTGTACTATCACTTCTTGAAAATGTTGTACAAGCAGCACAAGAACAAAACAATATATAATATAAATAAAAATACGAGCATCTTTAAAGATTTCTCGTATTTTTATTTTTAAAATTCAATTTTAAACAGGCTATTGTAGTACTCATAAAAATTATTTTCTCTTTGATAGATATCATCTTGATAATTGATATCCATAGGTGAAAAATTTGGAGTTATATCTGCATCTTTTTTATAATATTTTGCATAATTATGATACTTTGGAAATTTTATCATAAGAGTTGTATCTATTATAAAATCTTCTGTTTCAATCCAAACATGGTCACCATTTGGACTATTTTTTGTTCCTTTAAGTATTGCTACTTTTCCTGTACATATTAGAGGATTTTCTATAATAGATGATACGTAATATGAAGTTAACAAACAGTTTCCTATGTTATAACCGTCTTTAAATATAGTTTTTAAAGAGATTTTTTTACGTCCATCTATAAATTTAATTCTAAATATTTTTTCTTCCAATTCTTTATTCCAGGCAAAATCCTCTAATTTAATTTTGTGACTTTTCGATATAATCAATCGCAAGAACTTAGAAGGTATCATTTGCATCACTTCCTTTAAAAAATATTTAGGAGATTTATTCTAACATAAAAAATTAAATGTGTAAATATAAATTTAAAAAATAAGTGGTATATATAATGCTAAAAATTTAAAAGCAGAAAAAATATAGGTTAAATTTAGTTCATATTTATTTGCAAAAAATGGCTATTAATGTTATAATTTCTGTGTTTAAGGAGGAATTTTTTATGTGGACATTTTTTTGTCTTTTTACAGTAATTGCATGGGCATTAACAGAGCTTTTTGGAAAAATAGGTTCTAAAGACTCAGAAGATAAGCTAAGTCATTGGAAAATTACAGCTTCTGTTGGTTTTGCTATGGGTGCTCTTGCTCTAGTATATATATTTATACTACATACAGATGTCTCAATTTCAAATATAATATCATATTTACCAATATCTCTTTGCTATATAGTTTCTATGATATTTGGATATATTGGTCTTAGATATATAATGCTTTCAATATCTTCACCAATATCTAATGCTTCATGTGGAGTTACATCAATACTTTGTGTTATTTTCTTAGATCAAGTATTAACACCAATACAAATAGTTGCGGTAGTTGCAATAATTTTGGGAATAATATTATTAGGATATACTTTTGTAGATAAGGATGAACAAAAGAAATCAGATAAGAAATATACTAAAAGTTTAATAGCCTTATCATTTCCTATTTTATATTGTATTTTAGATGGAATAGGATCATTTATGGACGCCTTATACCTTGATGATTGCATAATGACAGAAAATGAAGTTACAGTATGTTATTTTTTAACATTCTTTGTTGTTGGAGTATTAGCATGGATATATATTAGTATAAAAGAGAAAAAGATATATAATATATTTAGTAATAAATGGTTTTGTTTTCAATCAGTTGGTGAAGCTGTAGGACAAATAACATATGTATTTGCACTTTCTGAGGCCCCAGCAATTGCAGCGCCACTTATTGCAACATACAGTATAGTTTCTGTTTTACTTTCAAGAATATTTTTAAAAGAAAAACTTACTAAACTTCAATATGTAATAATTGGAGTTGCCTTAGTTGCAATGTTTATATTATCATTTGAATAGTAATTAAAGTACTCTTAATGAGTGCTTTTTTTTATTTTTTATGATATAATTTTGTAAAATATAAGGAGAAATGTATATGTTTAAGATAGAAAAAGCGAGAGAATGTGATTCATTACAAATAGCTTTAGTTAATGTTTATACTTGGAAAACACAGTATACTGGCTTAATACCAGATGAACTAATAGATACTAGAATAAGAAATGTAGAATTTTCAGAAGGAAAAATTAAAGAGCGAATAAAAGAAGATGGAAACTATATTGTTGTAAAAAAAGATAATACCGTAGTAGGATTTGTAAGATATGGAAAATGTGATATGAAAGATTATGAAAATTATGGAGAGATAAAAGCGTTATATTTACTTGAAGGTTTTCAGGGCAATGGTTTTGGTAGAGAATTATTTGAGATAGCAAGAGAAAAATTAAAAAATATGGGATATACTAAAATGCGTATAAATTGTCTTAAAGGTAATCCTACACTTGATTTTTATATCCATATGGGTGGAAAACATATTGGTGAGTTTGAAAATAACATATCTGGATTTAGTGTAATGGAGGATATAATCATTTATGATTAGAAAAAAAGACAGTAAAGATATAAAAAAAATTATGGATATTTGGATAGCTTCTAATCTAGATGCACATAATTTTATTAGTAAAGACTACTTTTATAATAATTTTGACATTGTTAAAGACGCTATTGAAAATGCTACTGTATACGTATATGAGCAAGAGAGCAAGGTTGTTGGATTTGTAGGCATAAATCAAGAATTTATTGAAGGAATATTTGTAGATAGAAATTATCGCTCTAAAGGTATTGGAAAGAAACTTATAAATTACTGTAAGAAAAATTATAATACTTTAAGTCTTAATGTATATTGTAAAAATAAAAAAGCAATAGAGTTTTATAAAAGAGAAGGCTTTGAGATCTGTGAAAAAAAGCTAGAAAAAGATAATAAAGAATTTGAATATGTAATGAAATGGAAAAGATATTGATACAAATATATAAAATGCATATAAATTATGAGCATAATAGTAAACATGCTTGTTTTATAATATAATATATGCTATAATCTTTTTGAAATAATGAAGAATTTTATTATTTTAGGGGGTGAAATATATGACAAAAGCAGAGATGGTAAAAGCATTAGCTGAAAAAACAGGAATGACTAAAGCAGATAGCGAAAGAGCATTTAATGGAGTTTTTGAAGTTGTTAAAGAAGAACTTGAAAAAGGAAATAAAGTTGCAGTAGCTGGTTTTGGTACATTTAGAATTTCTCAAAGAGCTGCTAGAATGGGTAAAAACCCTAGAACTGGTGAAGCTATAAAAATACCTGCAAGTAAATCAGTTGCATTTAAAGCTGGTACAGAATTAAAAGCTAAAGTTAACTAATAAAAAAATTGCTAGTACATTAATTGTACTAGCTTTTTTGTTGCTAAATATAATTTTAAATGTTATACTATTTTTAGCAAAATAAAGGAGTTGTAGTATATGAAATTTAACTTTTGTGATATTAAAACGACTAAAGACATTAATAAAGCTAATTGTATAACACATAGTGGTACCTTTCATGCAGATGAAGTGTTTGCTACAGCTATTTTATCATTAATATTAAATGATATTGTTATATATAGAGCAAATGAAATAAAGCAAGAAATGAGTACAGCTATAGTATATGATGTTGGACTTGGAAGATTAGATCATCATCAAGCCGGAGGAAATGGTCAAAGAGAAAATGGTGTTTCTTTTGCAGCTTGTGGACTTGTTTGGAGAGAGTATTATAAAGAAGTTTTAATTAATATAGGAATAGATAAAAAAGACATTAACTATTTAAAAGATCAGATAGATAAAAATTTAATACAATTTATTGATGCAAATGATAATGGAATTACTCCTAAAATTAGTACTGAATATAAGTATGTAAATTTAGCTAATATAATTGCACAATTTAATCCTAATTGGAATGAAAATGTTGATTCAGATGAGAAATTCATAGATGCAGTAAATTTTGCAAAAGTTGTACTTGAAAATGAAATCTGTTCTGAAATTTCAAAATTTAAAGCTAAATCAATAGTAGAAAAAGCAATTGAAGATTCGAAGGATAATATTATGATATTAGATGAATTTATGCCTTGGAAAGAGTTTATATTAGAATCAAAATCTAAAAAGGCAAAAGATATATTATTTGTTGTATTTCCTTCAAATAGAGGAGGATACAATGTTTATGCTGTTCCTAAAGAAGCAGGAAGTTTTGAAAATAGAAAGAGTTTTCCAAAGGAATGGGCTGGGTTAAGAGATGAAAAATTGCAAAAAATTACAGGAGTAAATAGTGCGGCTTTTTGTCATATAGCATGTTTTATTTGTACTGCTAAGACTAAAGATGATGCTATAAAGCTTGCAAATTTAGCAATAGAAAATGAAAAAGGAGAATAAGATGAGTGAAGAATGGAAAAAAGATAGAATAGGCTCTGCTATTAGAGGAGAAAATCCAATGGTTATTGCAACTTTAAAAAGTGGATTTGCAGTCATTGGAGATACACAATTTTTACCAGGATACTGCGTATTACTTCCAAATAGAAATGTAAATTCATTAAATAATCTATCTTTAAATGAACGTAGAGATTTTCTTATAGATATGTCTTTAATAGGAGATGCAATACTTACTGTTTGTAATCCTAGAAGAATAAATTATGAGATATTAGGAAATACAGATGTTTTTTTACATGCACATATATTTCCAAGATATGAATGGGAAGAAGAAGAGAGAAAAAAAAGACCAGTTTGGGATTATCCGAAAAACAATTGGACTGATGAGGATAAACAGTTCTTTAATATAAAAGATGGAGAAAAATTAAAAGAAAATTTAAAAATTGAGATAGAAAAATTAAAGCAAAAATATTATTTAGATTAAAAAGGAGACTAAGGATTGATGATTTCTACTGCACATTATAACTCACCTTTAGGTGATATATTACTAGCAAGTAAAGATAATAAATTAATAGGATTATGGATTGAAGGTCAAAAGTATTTTTTATCTAGTATAAAGGAAGAAATACAAGAAAATTCTAATGATGGAGTCTTATTAGCAACTAAAAGTTGGTTAGATAGATATTTTAATGGACAAAAACCTAATATAGATGAGCTAAATTTAAGTCCTATTGGGAGTGATTTTAGACAAGCTGTATGGAAAATACTTTGTAAAATACCATATGGAGAAACAATTACATATAATGATATAGCTAAAGAAATTGCAAGACAAAGAAAAATAAAAAAGATGTCGGCACAAGCTATTGGTGGTGCTGTAGGACACAATCCAATTTCGATAATAATACCTTGCCATAGAGTTGTAGGTACAAATGGAAACTTAACTGGATATGCGGGTGGAATTGAAAAGAAAATTTGGCTTTTACGACATGAGCATGTTAATATGGAAAACTTTTTTATTCCAAAGAACTAATTAAAAAAGTCACTTAGTAGTCATTTTTGTATGTTAATATAAAAATAAGATATACGGAGGTGACTTAAATGAATAGAATTGAATCATATATTAGACTTGCAATAATTATAATTTTGTTTGTACTAGTTTTATATTTACCAATTTTATTTGTTTTAAAGAGGAAAGGAAAAAGTGCAATTAGACAACTAAGTTATATAGGACTATTTTGTTCTTTGTTTATTATTATTTTTGCAACTATATTATATGTAAGGATAAGTTTGCCTCCAAAGCAATATTTTTTAAATCTAATACCATTTAATTGGACAAGTGATGCGGATGCTATAGAACAATTAGTAAATGAGAAAATTCCTAATATACTACTTTTTGTACCTTTAGGATTTTTTATACCAGCAGTTTTTAGGACAAAAAGAAAATTATATAAGATAGTTATAATTTCTTTTTGTATAACTTTTAGTGTAGAATTTATACAGTACTTTATTGGAAGGCTGGCGGATATAGATGATATTATTACTAATGTTTTAGGAGGGATTATTGGATATCAAATATTTCAATTAATAAATAGAATTTTTATTAATATTAAAATATGGCAAAATTTTATAGGGGGAAAAAAGTATTATGAACAAAAAGAGATGTAAATGGTGCAATTTGGATAATTCGTTATATGTTAAATACCATGATGAAGAATGGGGAATAAAGAATTTTAACGATGACTATTTATTTGAAATGCTAATACTTGAATCCTTTCAAGCAGGCCTTTCGTGGGAATGTGTTTTAAATAAAAGAGAAAATTTTAAAAAAGCATATGATAATTTTGACTTAAATTTAGTATGCAAATATGATGACAAGAAAATAAGTGAATTAATTAATAATAAGGGTATAATTAGAAATAAATTAAAGATAAAAGCAAGTATAAATAATGCTAATATTTTTAAAAAGATAGTAGAAGAGTTTGGTTCTTTTTACAATTATTTAAATACCTTTACAAATGGTGTTACAGTATTTGAAATAGGAAAAAGCACTAATGAAAAATCAGATAAGATATCAAAAGACTTACAAAAAAGAGGTATGAAGTTTGTTGGGAGCACTATTATTTATGCATATTTACAAGCAATTGGTATAATTTATTCTCATGAGAAAGAGTGCTTTTTATATAAAAATAGTTAATAATATACTATTATAGTTTAAATTGTGGAGGAGAAGATGAAAAGAGAAGATAATAAAAATGGAAAAATAGCATCATCTTTATATTATTTAGCATCAGCATGTTTTTTTATCGTAGCAATAATAAATTTGGCTAAGAGTAATACTGATATTGGTGTGGTATTTTTATGTTTAGGTTCTACTTTTTTATGCTTTGGAAGCGTATATTTGGGTGAAGATAAAGAAAAAGATGATAAGAATGAAAAATAAAATATTTTGGAGGTAATTTATGAAAATAATAACTGTATGTGGTAGCTATAAATTCAAAAAAGAAATGGTTGAAATTACAGAATACTTTACTTTAAAAGGAAATTGTATGCTTATGCCTAATGAACTTTCAAGAAAGAATAAAGAGGCATACACACAAGAAGAAGCTATTATGATAGATAAAATGCATAAGGAAAAAATAAAGATATCAGATGCTATATTAGTTGTAAATGTAAATAATTATATTGGAAGTAGTACAAAGTCAGAAATTGAGTTTGCAAAATCACTTGGTAAAGAAATTTTATATTATACTGATTTGAAGGAGAATATATAAAATGAAAGAGATAGATAAAATAGCACTTATATATATCAAAGATAAAAAGATTTTAACAACATTGTCTAAGGGAAAAGATACGTATTATTTACCTGGGGGAAAAAGAGAAAAAAACGAAAAAGATGAAGATACTTTGGTAAGAGAATGTAAAGAAGAGTTAACAATAGATATAGATATTAATTCAATTAAATATTATGGTACGTTTGAAGCACAAGCTCATGGAAAAGCAGAGGGAATAATTGTAAAAATGACATGTTATATTGCAAATTTTACTGGAAAAATACAACCAAGTTCAGAAATTCAAGAAGTAAGGTGGCTTGGATATAATGATTTAAATTTAATATCTCCAGTAGATAGATTAATATTTAAAGATTTATTTGAAAATGGGTTAATAAAATAAAAAAAGGAGAAAGGTAGAATATGGTTATAGATGGAAAGAGAATTTTCTTAAGAAATTGGAAAGATGAAGATATAAATGACTTAGTTAATGGACTAAACAATATTAATGTCTCAAAATGGTTAGCAAATATTCCATATCCATATACTGTAAAAGATGCGCAAGATTTTATAGCATATTCAAAAAGCTTAAAAGATAATTCAAAGGATTTAATGCTTGCTATTGTTTTAAAAGATAATAATAAAGTTATAGGTGGAACATCTATACAAAATATAAATATTAAAGATGGAACAGCTGGTGGTGGAATATGGTTAAATGAAAAATACCAAAAAAATGGATATGGTATAGAAGCATTTTGCTTAAGAGCAAAATATTGTTTTGAAGCGTTAAATTTAAGAAGACTTGAAAATGGATATTTTTATGGTAATGAAAAATCAAGAAATATGCAAAAAAAATTAGGATATAAAGATGAAGGAGTAAGAAGAAAAAAATATTATTGTTTGGTTACAAAAGAATATAAAGATGAATGTATAACTGGTTTACTAAAAGAAGAATTTATTGATATAATTAAAGAAAATTAATATGATTTTTAGGAGTGAAAAAATGATTAAAGTAGAACATGTTACAAAAAAATTTATAAGATATAAAAATAAAAAAGAAAAAGAGGAATTTTGTGCGGATAAAGATATATCTTTTGAAGCAAAAGACGGTGAAATAATAGGAATACTTGGACCTAATGGTGCTGGAAAAACAACATTATTAAGAATGATTGCTGGAATTTTAGAACCAAGTGAAGGTAAGATTACTTTTGATAAATTAAATTATAAAGAAAATGAAATAGAAATAAAAAGAAATATTGCATATTTATCTGGAAACACAAAATTATATGATACATTGTCTTGTTACGAGCTTTTAAAAATGTGTTGTGACATATATGGAGTATCAGACTTAGAATGTGAAAAAAGAATAAAAGAGATATCTAAAGTTTTAAATATGGATCAATTTTTATACAATAAAATAGAAAATCTATCAACAGGGCAAACGCAAAAGGTAAATATTGCAAGATGTTTGATACATGATCCCAAATACTATATTTTAGATGAAGCTACCACAGGTCTTGATATAATTTCTAGTCAAATTATATTGGATTTTATAAAAAAAGAAAAGTCAAAAGGAAAAATAATACTATATTCTACACATTATATGGAAGAAGCAGAAAATATTTGTGATAAAGTAATAATGATTAACAAGGGTGAAGTTATAAAATCTGGAACACCTAATCAAATAAGAGAAGATACAAATACTACAAATTTAAGAGACGCTTTCTTTTATATGATTGGAGGTGCTTTAGATGAAGAATAATTTATTTAATATATTAAAAAAGGAGATAAGAGAAGTATTTAGGGACAAAAAATCTCTTGCTATGATGCTAATAATACCTATTTTTATACCGCTTTTGGTTATAGGCATGTCTGCTTTATTTGAATCTCAGATGAATAAAGATGTAGAAGAGTATAATAAAATAGGTTTTGCATATCAAATGACTGATGAGGAAAAAAGTATTGCAGATCAAATGAATATAGATGCAGTGATAGAAAGTGAAGAAGAATTAGTAAAAAAATATGATAATGGAGAGATTGATTTGTATGTTACAAAGGATGAAAATAAATATATTATAAATAGTGATGGCTCTGATAATAGCTCTTATTCAACGGCTCTAGTAGAATCATATTTTAATGTATATAAGGAATATTTACAGCAAACTTATTTAACTGAAAATAACATAGATGCAAATAAAGTGCTAGATATAATAACAGTAGAAGAAAATGTAATAGAGCAAGACAATTTTTTTGCAGATTATATAAAAAATTATGCTTTTTTATTTATAATTATGGCTATAACAGTATCTGCTACATATCCTGCAACAGATACAACAGCAGGAGAAAGAGAAAGAGGAACTTTAGAGACTTTACTTACTTTCCCAATAAAGAGCAAAGATATAATTATAGGAAAATTCTTAGGTGTAACAATGTCATCTGTAGTAACTGGTATTATTAGCTTAGTTTTGGCAATAATATCGTTAGCATTTACTCAAAATATGTTTACAATATATGAGGGAGTAGATATAATGTATTCACCAATTAGCATTATATTTGCTGTTTTAGTAATAATTGCATACTCTTTTTTTATAAGTGGTCTATGTATTGCAATAGCAAGCACTTCTAAAACATTTAAAGAGGCACAAAGTGCACTAACTCCACTTACATTTATATCATTATTTCCTGGGATGATTGCTTTTATGATTGGAGTAACAACAACACCTATATTATCTATAGTACCATTTTTAAATTTTACTTTAATATTTACAGATATTAATAATGGTAATATTAATATATTAAATATTTTGCTTATGATAATTTCTACGATAATTTATATAAGTGTTGTTTTGGTATATATAATAAAACAGTATAAATCTGAAAAGGTACTTTTTGCAAAATAAAAAAGAAGTAGGTATCAAGTTTAATTACTTGTATCTACTTCTTTTTCAAGTTCTTTTAGAAAAAGTTCTGCAGGCTTAGAGAATATTTGATATTTTTTCCATATAATATTTATTTCTGTTTCAAGCTTTGGCATTAATGGTCTGAATCTAAAATTAGAAAAATCATCTGAATTTATAAGTTTATCTAGTGTTAGAGCATATCCTAGTCCGTTATTTACCAAAATAGATGCGTTATACACAAGATTGTATGTAGCTATAATGTTAAGCTTATTAATATCCTTTTTTATCCATTTAGAAAATTCTGATGTGGCAGGAACTTCTCTAGATATAATTAGCGGTTTATTAATTAAATCTTTAGGCTCTATATAATCTAGATTTGCCAGTGGACTATCTTTTCTCATTAAGATTCCCCATACGTCTTTTTTTGGCAATGTTAAGTAGTTATATTTGGTTTTAATATTTATGAGATAATGGATAATTATAGAAAAGGAAAGCTAGAGTCTGTACATAAATTGCAAAAACAAATAGACTATTTAGATTTCTTTTTATATAAACTAAAAAAGGAGGACAAGAATAAGTGAGTAAAAAAATTGTAATTATTGCTATTATAATAATTATTCTAATAATAGGAATGGTAATTTATTTTATAATAAATAATAAAGGAGGGGAGAAGAGTATGAAAGAAGTTAATAATCAAAATTATACAGAACAAAATCAAGATATGGCACAAGCACCTGTTTTTAATTTTGAAACAAGAACAGTAACTTTAAATAGTGGTTATGAAATGCCACTAAACGGTATAGGAACATATAGTTTAACTAGAGATGAATGTTATAATTCTATAATAAGTGCATTAAATTCAGGTGTAAGACTAATTGATACAGCATATATGTATCACAATGAAGAAGAAATAGGAAGAGCAATTAGAGATTCTGGTGTATCTAGAGAAGAAATATTTGTTATTACAAAAATATATCCAACTCAATTTAATGATCCAGAAAGTGCAATAGAAATGTCTTTAGAAAAATTAGATATAGGTTATATAGATATGATGCTATTACACCATCCAGGAGACGGAGATGTAGAAGCATATAAAGCAATGGAAAAATATGTAGAACAGGGACTAATTCACTCTATTGGACTTTCTAATTGGTATATAGAAGAATTAGATGAGTTTTTACCACAAGTAGATACAGTCCCGGCACTTGTGCAAAACGAAATACACCCATACTATCAAGAATTAGAAGTAGTACCATATATTCAAAGTAAAGGTATAGT
>CALWOC010000004.1 GCA_944383015.1 uncultured Clostridia bacterium | reverse complement strand
TCCTCAATAGCTCAGTGGTAGAGCATTCGGCTGTTAACCGAAGGGTCGTAGGTTCGAGCCCTACTTGAGGAGCCAAAGTAGCTAGGTTTTTTTACCTAGCTTTTTTGTGTTTTTAACCTATTATTACCCTTTTAGTTAATATAGTAAATTATACAAAAATTGATTAATTGAGTTTATGCTTTTTTATATTGCTTTTTACCTATATTCATGCTATAATACGATTTACATAAGTATTATTTTACCTCTTAGTATTTTTAATAAAAGGAGGATTTTATATGATTTATATAGGTATTATATTAGGACTTGTCTTAGGTTTTTTAATTTCATATTTTATTGTAAAATATAAAAATAGGCAAATACGAAAGTATAATATTATAGTAAATAAAAAAAACTACTATATTACTTCTAATTTTCCATTTATTTATAAGAGTATAAATGATGTTTATTTTTTTAAAACATTAAAGTCTATCTTAGATAAAAATGACATTGAATATTATAAAATAAATATGGAATCTGATTGTGCAAATATATGCTTAAAAACTACAGAAGATAAGTTAAAAATGTTAATTGATTGTATAAATAAATATGATACTGAATTTTATACAATTAAAATAATACAAAAATAGTATGGTATATTACCATACTATTTTTATGTAAACAATAAAGTGAAATTATTGTGAAAAAGCTAGTAAAAACATTTAAGTAATGTTATAATATTATTTAACGCAAAATAATAATGTAAAGGAGGGAGCAGTATGAAGTATTTGAAAACATTTTGTGATTATATTGAATCGATAACAACAATTAAGAGTAATTATATATATTTAATTCTTATTTCGTTAATAATAATTTTTTTAATTAAAGGAATAAGATATGCCTTACTAAAACTTTCATTTAAGAAAAATTTAAATTCTAAAGAGAAATATATGTATAATAAAAAAGGAAGTGCTATTGCTACTACTGTAACTATTATATTGTTATCACTAGTATGGATAGATTATTTGAAAAATTTTATTACTTTCATAACATTTATTTCTACTGCTATAACCTTATCTTTAAAAGATATAATTTTTAATTTCTTTTCAGGAATTTATATTAAAACTAGTAAATTATTTTCACTTGAAGATAGAATTGAAATTAATGGCTTAAAGGGAGATGTAGTTAACATTAATAAAACAGGATTTGACTTATTAGAAATTGGAGATAGAGTAAATGGTGAGCAAAGTACTGGCAGAATAGTACATGTACCAAATTCAATTGTATTTACTTATCCTGTAAAAAACTATGTTAAAGCATTTAAATATATTTGGGATGAAATAAAGATTAATATTCCTATAGATTCAGATGTATATAAAACTAAAAAAGAATTATATAGAATTATTAAGAAAAATAGTACTGTTAGAAACATTCCAAATAAAATGGAAAATGAAGTAAATGATGCTTCTATGGAATATAGAATTTATTTTAATAATTTAGATCCAATTATATATATAGACGTAGTGGAGGAGCACATTGAGTTGTATTTAAGATTTTTAGTACATCCTAAGAAAAAAAGAAATATTGAAAATTCAATATGGTTAGATATATTAAAAAGCTATAAAGAAGGAAAAATAGAATTATATAAAAAAGAGTAGATTTTTTTATATTATTCTGATATAATTTGGCTAGGTGAGATTTATGAAAAAGCAATTAAAATTAGATAAAAAAAGACTACTAATATTTGTGGCAGTGGTTATAGTAGTAATTGCTGTAGTGGTTTTAATTGTAAAGGTAGTTAATAATAATGAAGAAAAGATTACTATAGATGGAAATGCTTCTTCAATAGATGATGGACAAAATGTTACAGATGAGTCTTCACAAGTTGAATATGATGGAAATCCATATAATGTTCCACAAGATTATACACAGACTTTAAATGAATTTGTAGGAGAAACAGGAGAGGCTTTAGATGAAAATACATTAAATGAAGTAAAAGATAATATAATGAATAAATTTAAAGGGATATCTACAGATAAGCTAGGAATTTCAGCAGATATGTCTAATGTAAAGATAGTATTTAACCAAGGAACAACAATTATTGCAGATAATACTTGTTTAGTATTTGCTGTTTATGAGCAAAAAGATAATAGTTTGAATTTTATATCTAAATATGCTATGTCTATTGATACAGAAGTATTGTATAAGTATGATTCAGAATCTTTAGTATTTAATATGATAGAATTATAATAAATAGAAAAGTCAAATTGAAAAAATCAATTTGACTTTTTTTTAATCATTTTTAACATATAAAGTTTGTGGCCTTGAAGTAAGTGATACTTTATTATTTTGCAATATACTCATTATTTTAAAGTTTACTTTATCTTTAAAATCAACATAATCTAGATAAGTAGTTAAATTAGTATAGCAAACAACTTCTAATTTTAATCCATCTGCTCGTATTTCAGATAATTTTACATATATATAATCATTTAGTATATTTGGTTCATTTTCTAAATAAATAAGAATTTCATTTTGAACATCAGCAATTTTCTTTAAGGAAGTAGTAACATCTAAAAGCAAATCTAAAGAGATTTTTCTTTTTTGAAGTCTACTCCAGTTAATAATAACTGAATTTACAATAGTTGAATTTGGAATTGAAACTACTGTATTTTCTGATTCACGAATTCTAGTACTTCTAAATGTAAATTCTTCAACACTTCCTTCAGAAGTAGTACCGACTTCAATCCAATCTCCAATTTCAAAAGGTTTATCTAGTATTATCATTAGTGCTCCGATTATATTAGAAGCTGTATCTTGTGCAGCAAGTGCAATTGCTACACCACCAATTCCTATACCAGCTATAATTCCGCTTATATTAAAGCCTAGTTCACTAATTAATACTACACCACCAAGAATGTATATTATAACTTTTAATGTTTTGCATATCATTTTTATCATTGAGTCATTTGACTTAGTAAGTTTTTTCTTTAGTTGTTTTTCGAATCTAGATTTAGGTGCAACTAAGTTACCAAGTGAATATGTTACTAAAATTATAATTATAGATCTAAAAACTATATTTATTATATTTTTTAATGTTTCAGAAGGTCCAAGTATTATTAGTGCTAGATATAGACCTAATGTACCAAAAAATATTTTTAGTGGTTTATAAAAATTATTTGATTTTATTTTATCTTTACCTTTTATTTTAAATATTCTAAGTATTAATTTAGATAGTAAACCTTTTAATATAAAAAAGCATATTAATACTAATATAGCTATTATTAGTCGTTTAAATGAGAATAAATTTACATCAAAAAAAGTACTAAAAATACTTTTAATTCTTTCCATAAAATCCTCCTTTTTTAAAATTATATAGTATAAAAAAATAATTTTCAATAAATAAATTATAATTATTAAACATAACAAATATATTTTATTAAATGGCAATTATATTTGACATACAATTGAAAAAAAAATAATAATGGTATATAATGTATTAGACTAGAAAGGTAGGTATAGTATGTTAAAACTATATAATACTCTTACTAAGGAAAAAGAGATTTTTGAACCAATAGATAAAAAGAATAATTTAGTAAGAATGTATTCATGCGGTCTTACTGTATATAATTATGCTCATATTGGAAATATGAGAACATATATTTTTATGGATACTTTAAGGAAAGTTTTAAAGTATAATGGATATAAACTATTGCATGTAATGAATATTACTGATGTAGGACATTTAACCTCAGATGCAGATGAAGGTGAAGACAAGATGGCAAAATCTGCAAGAGAACAAAATTTAAGTGTTTATGAAATTGCCCAAAAATATACTGAGGCATATCAAAAAGATTTTAAAAAATTAAATATAGAAGACACTGAAATTTTAGCTAAAGCTACAGATCATATAAAAGATATGGAAGAATATGTAGAAAAGATAATTGAAAACGGTTATGCTTACAAGACATCAAAAGGTGTATATTTTGATACATCCAAATTAAAAAATTATGGGAGAATGTTATCAAATAACAACTTAGAAGATTTAAAGGCAGGCGCAAGAATTGAAGTAGACAAGGAAAAGAAAAATCCACAAGATTTTGCACTTTGGATTAAAGCTCCTAAAGAACATATAATGAAATGGGATAGTTTTATGGGACTTTGTTATCCTGGATGGCATATCGAATGTTCTGCAATGTCAAGAAAATATTTAGGAGATGTTTTTGATATACATACTGGTGGTGTAGATCACATTCCAATACATCATGAAAATGAGATTGCCCAAGCTATAGGAGCTACAGGAAAAGTTCCAGCAAAAATATGGATGCATGTGGAATTTTTGCAAATTAATGGTGGAAAAATGTCTAAAAGTTTGAAAAATGTATATACAATTACAGATTTAGAGAATAATGGTATTGAACCATTGGCATATAGGTATTTTACATTTTCAGCAAATTATAGAACAAAGTTAAATTTCACATGGGATGCTATAAAATCATCTCAAATTGCTTTAAATAGACTAAGAGAAGCCACAAAGCAGCATAGAAATGGTAATGGTATAGCAGATGAGCAAAAAATAAATATGTATATAGAAAAATTTAATAGTGCAATAAATGATGATATAAATATGCCACTTGCAATGGCTGTTGTATGGGATGTTGCAAGAGAACAGGTTAAGTCAAAAAAATATTTTGATTTACTTATGAAATTTGATTATATATTATCTTTAGATTTAGATAAGAATAATGTTAATGATGATGAATATCCACAAGAAATAAAAGATTTACTTGAAGAAAGAAAAAATGCAAGACTTAATAAGGATTATTCTAAATCAGATGAATTAAGAAATAAAATTTACTCATTAGGTTATGAAGTAAAGGATACAAGAGAAGGACAGATAATTAAGAAAATATAGGGGGATAAAATGCCAATATTAGATTTTAATAATAAAGAAGAAGTTAAAGAATATGAAGATTTTGTGTTAAATCGCATAGGAACAAGTTTTATGCAAGATTTAAATTGGGGTAAGGTTAAAAATAATTGGAAGCAAGAAGCAGTGTATTTAAGAGAGGATGGAAAAATAGTAGCAGCAATGATGCTTCTTGTCCAAAAAATACCACTAAAATCTACAATTATATATTCACCACGTGGACCAGTATGTGATGTATATGATATAGATTTAGTTAATAGACTTATTAAAGAAGCAAAACCGTTAGCAAAAAAATATAATGCTTGTATGCTAAAATTTGATCCACAAGTTTTGTATGATGAAAAGTTGGATAAGATGTATAGAAAAGCTAAGTATAAGACAACGGGATATAAACCAGATCCAGATATTCTAATTCAACCTGGTCATAATATGGTATTAAATATTGAAGGAAAAACTGAAGATGAGCTTATGAAGAGTTTTGCTGAAAAAACTAGATATAATATTAGGCTTTCAGGAAGAAAAGGCGTAACAGTTAGATATTCAAGGGATATTAAAGACTTAAAAACATTTTATGAAATATATAAAGTAACTACAGAAAGAGATAAAATAGGGCGCAGAGATTATGATTATTTTGAAAGAATGCTTGATGCATATGATGAAACAAAATTAAGAATATATATTGCTGAGCATGAAGGAGAAGCTTTAGCTGCTGCAATAGCAACAAACATTGGTGGAGAATTATTTTATGTATATGGAGCAAGCTCAAATGTAAAAAGAAATTTGATGCCCAATTATGCAATGCAAATGGACATGATAAGATGGGGTCTTGAGACTAATTGTAAGATATATAATTTTGGTGGTGTTTTAAATTTAGATCCAAATAATGGACTATATAAATTTAAGATTGGTTTTTGTAGAGAAAATGGACTTGAAGAGTATATAGGCGAAATAAATAAGGTATATAATCCTTTTGTATATTATTTATATACGATTGGCATGCCATTTATGAGAAAGCTTGGTAGAAGAAAAAGAAAATTAAACACTCACTAATACATATAAATGAATACTTTCGCATAATAATATAGTATGAAGACATGTAAAGCAATAAAATTGTTTAGTAAAGAGTTTTTTATTGATATAGTTGTAGTAAGTATAATTGGTACAATATTACATTTTTTGTATGAATTTAGTGGAAAGAATTTACTTGTTGCAATGTTTAGTGCTGTAAACGAGAGTGTTTGGGAACATATAAAAATTGCTGTTATGCCCACATATATTGTAGCTATATTTAAAATGTGGATAATAGAAGAGCGAAAATGTAACTTATGGATATCGTTATTTGCAAAGATTATAACATTAATTATAGTAATTCCATTATTATTTTATGGATATAAGGCAATTACAAATACTGAAAATCTCATAATAGATATAGTTATATTTTATGTTAGTATTATTATTTCTGAATTTGTTGAGTATTTAATTCAAAATAAAATTGAAGTATCTGCAAAGTTAGAAGATGTATTTAAGTATATTAATATATTTTTAGTAATTATATTTGTATTATTTACATTTTTACCACCTAAACTAGACTTATTTAAAGATAAAATAAATAATAAATTTGGAATTTAAAGGAGGAAAAATAAATGTCAAGAAGAACATGGAAACCTGGTACATTAGTATATCCAGTTCCTGCGGTTTTAATTACATGTAAAGATAAAGAAAGAGAAAATGTTTTTACGGTTGCTTGGACAGGAACAATTTGTAGTGATCCAGCAATGACTTATATTTCTGTAAGAAAAGAGAGATTTTCATATGACATTATTAAAAAAAGTGGAGTTTTTTGTATTAATTTAACAACAGAAGACCTTGCTTATGCAACAGATTACTGTGGAGTAAAATCAGGAAAAAATGAAAACAAATTCAAAACTTTAAATTTAGAGACAGAAAGAGCATCACAAGTTGATGTTCCAATAATAAAGAAAAGTCCTGTTGTAATAGAGTGTAAAGTGGAAGAAATTAAAGAATTAGGTTCACATGATATGTTTATTGCAAAAGTTGTAGCAATTGATGTTGACGAAAAATATATGGATAAAACAGATAGATTTGATATGGAAAAATGCAATCTTATGGCTTATTCTCATGGCCATTATTATAAGTTGGGAGAGCAAATTGGAAAATTTGGCTTTTCAGTAAAAAAGAAATAAAAAAGTAATAAAGCACTTAAAACGTTAAGTTTTAGGTGCTTTTTCATATAAGTTAAAATTTAGAGTTATTGAAAATGTAAAAAAATATGTATTATAATTAATTATATAAATTAGGAGGTTTATATATGGGCGTTATTGGATTAATTATAGGAATGCTTTCTATAATTATGTGTTTCTTTTTTCCAATTGTAGCGATAGTTTTGTCTGTAATAACTTTAATTTTGGGAATTGTTGAAATAGTAAGAAGAAAGAAAAATAAAAATCAATTAGGTCTTGCTATTTGTGTAATAATTATAGCTATTATTGCAATACCTTTTTCAATTGTTAATACTTTACCTTTAACAGATTTGATAAACAATGAACTTATAGGAAAGTGGTACGATAGTACAAATAAAATTGGACTTATTATTAATAAAGATGGAACAATGGAATTATTTACAGATGATAGGACAACCTTATATATTAAAGGAAATTATACTTTATCAAAGGATGAAGAAACAATAGAATATAGAGAGTATATATTTACCGTTAGTACTACGGATAGAGTACTATTAAATGAAAAAAATAATGAGTTATATACAACTCAATTTAGTATGGCTACTGATGGAAAGAATATGGTTATGATGAATGTTATAACATATAGCATGTATTATTTTACAAAAGTTAGTTAGGAGGTAAATTTATGAGAAGAAGTAGTATAATAACTATAATAATATTAATACTAGTAATAATTTGTCTCATAGTTGCTTTAGTTGTTACTAATTTAGGAAAAAATGATGAGGAAAAAGAAATTACAATTTCAGAAAATAAAGAGAGCTTAAAAAATAATGAAGAAGAAAAAGAGGAGCCAGTAAATGTATCTTTAGATAGTCAAGTAGTAAAAGATATGTATGAATTATTAAATCATCAAATATTTCATTATTTTAAAAAAGGATATATAACAGCTGAAACTTTATCCGATGACTATATTCAAACTATCGCATATTATAAAGAGGCAAAAAATCATGTTGAAGAAATTACACTTGAAAATTCACCAAATATATCTGGAAGATTAGATAAAAAATATATGGACGAGGCTGTAAAGAAAATTTTTGGAGATATTGAATATGAGCCAACAGGTGCATTATATCAAGATGGAGTTTATGAAATAACCTACGATGCTAATGATGGAGTATATTATCGCGGTAGCGGTTTTGGCGGTGCTAGCAACTTTGGAACATATACCGCAATTACTAAGGTTGAAGAATATAGTGATAAATATATTGTAACAGAAAAATTAGTATCTGTAGAACTTGACTATCAAACACCAATAGGAATTTTTAATGTATATTCATATTATGGAATTCATTTTCAATATGCAGGTTACTTAGGAGTTTTAAGAGAAAATGAAATAGAAAATTTAAAAGTTAATCATGAAATGTATTCAACAGATGAGAAAGGTAAAAAAATTATTTCACTATATTATGATGATGCTACTGAGTATAAGCATACATTTGTAAAAAATGAAGATGGTAGTTTTTATTGGCAAAAGACAGAAATTGTAAAATAAAAAATTATTTTAAAGATATCTCATTATTTTGAGGTATCTTTATTTATTTTTTTGTAAATAATAATATTGGTGAGTTTTATGTCAGAAGAAATAGAAGTGATAAAATATTTGATGACTAATATTGAACTTCATAGAAGAATGTTAAAGAAGCTTTGTAAAAATAAGGAGACAAAGGATAATATATATATTTATATAAAATATCAATTAAGAGAATATGCAAGATTTAATATCTCTTTAAGAAGAATGCTAGAGACTAGAACAAAAAAGATAAATGGAACTAAGAATGCTATGTTAGATATTGCTTCAAGTATTGGAAATAGCAGGTTTAAACTAGATAAGATAGATGATTATATAAAATTTTTTGAAGAATCAGCTAAAGTTAATATTATGGATCTGAAAAGAATAAAAAGTAATTATAAAATAAAGAGTAAAAATCTTGAAAAATTAATAAATAGACTAGAAGAGTTTGAAGAAAGAAATTTAAGCAACACACTATTTTTTAGTAAAAATGAATAACATAATAAAAAAAATGTAATTATTTTTATATTTATGTACAAAAATTCACATAAAATGTTGCATTTTTAAAATAATTATAGTATAATATAATCACTGTGAACTGAAGTGAGAGGGTGGCTAAAATCCTCTCACTTATGTTTAGAAGCGAGGTAATAAATGAAAGTAGAAGTCAAAGTAGAAGAATTAATTGAACCTATAGTAAATGATTTAGGATTTGAAATTGAGTATGTAGAATTTGTTAAAGAGGGTTCAAATAATGTTTTAAGAGTGGTAATTGATAAAACTGGAGAAAAGATGTGGGTAGATGATTGTGAAAAAGTAAGTAGAGCAATTGAAGATATCGTAGATAAGAACATAAATCAAGAATATGTATTAGAAGTAGCTTCTCCAGGACTTGAAAGACAGCTTAAAAATTTAAAACTTTATAAAAAATATATTGGAAAAGAAATACATATAAAGTTGTTTAAAAAACAATATGATTTAAAAGAATTTGATGCTGTTATTTGTAGCGTTGATGAAGAAGAACAGAGTATTATTGTTAAAACAGAAGATGAAAAAGAAATTAAAATTGCTTTAAAAGATATAGCAACTGCATATACTACTTATGACTTTAATGCAGCATTAAAAGGAAACACAGATAATGTTAATCTAAATAAACTAAACAAATTTAATAAATAGATGGGGGAATTTAAAAAATGAAAAGTGAAAAGATAAGTTCAAAAGAATTATTTAATGCAATCGATCAAATTTATGAAGAAAAAGGAATAACAAGAGAATATTTAATTGATTCTTTAAAATCTGCTTTAAAAGTTGCATATAAAAGAGACTTTATTAATACACATTGTTTAGATGAAAGAGAAGAGAGAAAAAATTCTAAAGAAGATGATTTAGTAAAGGGAAATAATGCTGAAGAGAAAAAAGAGACAAAAAATGGATATTTAATACCACAAGATATTGATGTAGATATTACTGAACAAGCAATAAAAGTATACTGTGTAAAAGAAGTAGTAGAAGAGGTATCTGAAAAAGAACAAGGTGTAAAAATTTCTTTAGAAGATGCAAAGAAGATATCTAAGAAAGTAAAAGTGGGTGACTTAGTAAAAGTAGAAGTAACACCAAAAAACTTTGGAAGAATAGCTGCTTCAACAGGAAAGAACATTTTAATTCAAAAAATTAATGAAGCAGAAAAAAATCTTGTATATACACAATATGCAGATAAAGTTGGACAAATAATTTCTGGAACTGTTCAAAAGACAGAAAAATATGGAATTATTGTTGATCTTGGTAGGGTTGAAGCATTAATACCAGCAACAGAACAAATTAAGACAGAAAAATTACAACCACATCAAAAAATTAAAGCTTTAGTAACAAATGTTGTAAACGAAACTGGTATATCATCTCCAAAGATTACACTATCTAGAAAAAGCGAAAATTTTGTAAGAAAACTATTTGAAAATGAAGTACCTGAAATAATGGATGGAATAGTAGAAATAAAAGATATAGCTAGAGAAGCTGGAAGCAGAACTAAATTATCTGTATGGTCAAATGATGAAAACATTGATCCAGTTGGAAGTTTAGTAGGTAAAAAAGGTATGAGAATACAGCCAATTATTGATGAGTTAAATGGAGAAAAAATTGATGTAATTCCATATAGTGAAGATATTCCAAGTTATATAATAAACGCTATTTCTCCAGCACCAATACTTGCAATAGATATAAATGATGAAGAAAAAATTGCAACAGTAGTTGTACCAGATGATGCTTTAGTATTTGCAATTGGTGCAGGTGGTCAAAATGTAAGACTAGCAGCTAAATTAACAGGTTGGAAAATAGATATTAAAACAGAGACACAAATTAAAGAAACAGTAGTTGAATAGAAAAAGGTGATTTAATGAAGCCTATTAGATGCTGTGTAGCATGTAAAAGTAGAAAGAATAAAGAAGATTTATTTAGAATTGTAGCAGATAAGAACAATCATGCTATAATAGATAGAAATCAGAATATTAATAGTAGAGGTATATATGTTTGCAAAAGCAAACAATGTATTACAAATTTAGAAAAAATTGTTATTAAAAATAGAATGAAATTAAAAATAGATGTAGAAAACGAGAGTATGTTAGAAGTATTAAGAGAATTGGGGGAAGAAATTTGGGAAAATTAAAAGTATATGAGTTAGCAAAAGAGATGAATTTATCTAATACAGAGATGTTAGAAAAATTAAATAAGATGGGAATTGAAGTAAAATCTCATCTATCAACACTTGAAGAGAGTGACGTAAATAAAATAAAAGGAAATGTAACTAAAAAAAGTGTGAAAGAAGATAAAAAACAAGAGCAGGTTCATATTATTAGAAGAAATGTGAGAGTTATAAATACAACCGATGAAGGAAAAGAAGTAAATGAAATTGTTTCTAAAGCATCTGGTGAAATCAAAAAATCGCATCAAAATATTGGTCAAAAAACTTCAAATAATAAAACAAATACTCAAAATAAAAGTAGAAATAGCTCTTATGATAGAAGAAATAGATTTCAAAATAATAGGAGCAATATTGTAATAACAAGAAATGGAAAGCCAATAGAGAAGGTTGAACCAGTAAAAGAAGAACCAAAAGTAGAAGCAACTGAACCAAAAATAGAAGAAACTAAAAAAGAAGTTGTAAATGTTGAAGTAAAAAATGAAGTAAAAGAAAGTGGTAATAATATGGAAAAAAATGCTACTATAGAAACAAAAGGAATTGAAAATAACAGTTATAAAAATCAAAATAATAGAAATAATAATTATAATAGAAATAATAGAGATAATAACTATAAGAAGAATAATTATAATTCCCAAAATAACCCAAATTATAATAGAAATTCAAACGATAATAGAGATTTTAAGAAAAATAATTCTAAGTATAATAATCAAAATGGTGAAAGACCACAAAGAAATAATTTTAGAAGAGATCAAAGACAGAACTCAGATAATACTTCTTATCAAGTAAATAAATTTATTAAGCAAGCAGAAAAATCTCCTTTAGAGCAAAAAGAAAGTAGAGAATATAATTCTGTAAATATTGATAGAGATAAAAAGAGATATAATGATAAAAATAACTCTAATATGGAAAATAGAAAAGAGAAAATAGATAAGAATAAATTAAGAGAAGAAAATTCTAGAGTATCTACTGGAAAATTAAGAGGTATGGAAATTAGTCAAGAAGGATTAATGGACCTTTATGAAAGAGATAGTGACTTATCTAGAAAGAGTTACTCTAAAAAGAAAAATAAAGCTCCAAAAGTTGAAATGAAACAAACAAAAATTATTCCAATGACAGAAGTAAAACTTCCTGAGACTATGACAGTTAAAGAGTTTGCAGAGGCAATTAAAAAGCAAGCAAGTGAAGTTATAAAGAAATTATTCTCTATGGGAATAATGGCTACAGTAAATCAAGACATAGATTTTGATACAGCTTATTTAATTGCTGCTGAATTTGGAATTACAGCAGAAAAAGAAGTTGTTGTTACAGAAGAAGATATATTATTTGATGATAGTGAGGATAAGGAAGAAGATTTAGTGCCAAGACCTCCTATAGTAGTAGTAATGGGTCATGTTGACCATGGTAAAACTTCACTTTTAGATAGATTAAGAAAAACAAATGTTGTTGAAGGTGAAGCTGGTGGTATTACACAACATATTGGTGCATACAAAGTTAAAGTAAAAGATAGAGAAGTATGTTTCTTAGATACTCCTGGTCATGAAGCGTTTACAGCAATGAGAGCAAGAGGTGCTCAAATAACAGATATAGCAATTATTATAGTTGCAGCAGATGATGGAATAAAACCACAAACAATAGAAGCGATAGATCACGCAAAAGCTGCAGGTGTAAGTATATTAGTAGCAATTAATAAAATAGATAAACCAGGAGCAAATGTTGAAAGAGTAAAACAAGAATTGTTAGAATATGGCCTTGTTCCAGAAGAGTGGGGTGGAGATACTATTTGTGTACCTATCTCTGCAAGAACAGGGGAAGGAATAGATACACTTCTTGAAATGTTACTTTTAATAGCAGATATGAAAGATTTAAAAGCAAATCCTAATAAACAAGCTAAAGGAACTGTTATAGAAGCAAGACTAGATAAAACAAGAGGAACTGTTGTATCAATGCTTGTTCAAAGAGGACAATTAAATGTTGGAGATACAATTGTTGTTGGTGACATGGTTTCAAAAATACGTGCTATGAAAGATGATAAAGGTAGGGCTGTAAAAAGTGCTGGACCATCTACTCCAGTTGAAATACTTGGTTTATCACATGTTCCACAAACAGGTGAAGTATTCTACGAAGTAGAAAATGAAAAAGTAGCAAAACATTTAATTGAAAAAAGAATAGCAAAACAAAGACAAGATTTAATAAAACAGGGAAGTAAAATTACATTAGATGACTTATTTGGTCAAATCAAACAAGGTAAAATAAAAGAGTTAAATATTATAATTAAAGCGGATGTTCAAGGTTCTGTTGAAGCTCTTAAAGATTCATTATTAAAACTATCTAATGATGATGTAAGAGTAAGAATTATACATGCATCAACAGGTGGAGTTAAAGAATCTGATGTGACATTAGCTTCAGTATCAAATGCTATAATTATTGGCTTTAATGTTAGACCAGAAGCTGTTGCTGAGCAACAAGCTAAAAAAGAAAAAGTAGATATGAGATTATATAGTGTAATCTATGATGCTATAAATGATGTTGAGACAGCTCTTAAAGGTTTAATGCCTAAGAAATTTAAAGAAGTTAAATATGGTGTCGCAGAAGTTAGAAAGATATTTAAGATTACAGGTGTAGGAATTGTAGCAGGATGTTATGTAAAATCTGGAAAGATAATTAGAGGAGCTATGGTTAGACTTGTAAGAGATAATATTGTTCTATTAGAAATAAAAATTGATTCTTTAAAAAGAGAAAAAGATGATGTAAAAGAAGTAAATGAAAATTATGAGTGCGGCATAAAATTAGAAAATTATAGTGATATAAAAGAAGGAGATATCTTCGAATGCTTCGTAATGGAAGAAGTAAAATAGGAGGATTATTATGCAAAGACATGAAAGATTAGAACAAGATGTTAAAATTGCACTAAGTGATATAATAATGAATGAAGTAAAAGAGCCATCAGTTACAGGATTAATTTCTGTAACTGATGTTAAAATTACTCCAGATCAAAAATATGCTAAAGTATATGTAAGTATATTTGGAAAACAAAATAAAAATAAAGTTGTAGATGCTTTGAAAAAAGCTACAGGTTTTATAAAAAAAGAACTTGGAAAAAGAGTTAGAATGAGAAATATGCCAGATATTACATTTGAATTAGATAACTCAATGGAATATGGTGAGCATATGGATAGAGTTATTAAAGAAGTTATGGAAAAGGATAATATGAATAAATAATTTGTTTTATGTTTTGGGGGGATTGTATTGTTTAAAGAGGCAAAGAAAATTATAGATAAATCAAATAAAATATATATATCAGCACACGTTAATCCTGACGGAGATGCTATAGGTTCAACACTTGCAATTTATTTCGGACTAAAGAAACTAGGAAAAAATGTACATGTTGTTATGCCGTCATATTCAAATGTATTTAGCTTTTTACCAGGAGTTGGGGACTGTGTTAATTCTATAGAAGATGAAGAATATGATTTGTTAATAGCTTTAGACTCTAGTGACAATACAAGACTTGCTATTTCTGAAGAGGAGTATAATAATGCAAGAAAAGTAATTATGCTTGACCATCATCAAATATCTAATCCATATGGAGATTTTAGGTATATAGATGATAGTAAGTCATCTGCAAGTGAGATTGCCTATTTATTTATAAAAGCTTTAAAAATAGAAATAGATAAAGATATGGCAACACTGTTATATGCAGGAATAATGACAGATACAGGAAGTTTTAATTATAATAATACAAGTTCTGATACACATAGAATAGTAGCAGATTTGATTGATTATGGAGCAGAGACAGTAAACGTTTGTAAAAGATTAAATGATACAATTAAAGAGGCTAAATTAAAATTGATTGCTAAAACTATAGATAATATGGAAGTTTTTTATAACGGTAAGATGAGATATTCATTTATTCCATACGAAGAAATAAAAAGTCTTGGTATTGATGATGAAGATGCTGAAGGAATGACAAACTACTTAAGATCTGTTGAGGGAACAGAAGTAGCTGTTTATGTTAGAGGGAAAAGTGATGGAACTAATAAAGTTAGTATGCGTTCTGGTGGAAATGTGGATATTTCTAAGATTGCTATTTCTTTTGGAGGAGGTGGACATCCAAGAGCTGCCGGATATACTATGAAAGATAGTGAAGATATAGAAAAACAAAAGCTAATTAAAGTAGTAGGAGAGATGTTATAATGATAGTACCACAAGTAAAAAATGGAATTTTAAATATAGATAAGCCACAGTGTATTACATCTCATGATGTGGTTGATGCAATAAGAAAGATTTTTCCAAATCAAAAAGTTGGACATACAGGTACACTAGATCCACTTGCAACGGGGGTATTACCTATTTGTATTGGTGAGGCAACAAAATTAAGTGAAAAATTAGTAAGCGAAATAAAAAAGTATAGTGTTAAAATGCTTCTTGGTGTAGAAACAGATACATATGATATTACAGGTAGAATAATATTTGCAAGTGTTGTTTCTAAAGATGAAATTTATATTAAAGAAAGAATAAAGAGATTTATTGGAAAACAACAACAGTTACCTCCAAAATATTCTGCAATAAAGGTAGAAGGTAAAAAATTATATCAGTATGCAAGAGAAAATAAAGATGTAGAAATTAAACCTAGAGATATAGAGATATTTAATATAGATAATATTAAAATAGACTTGATATTAAAGGAAGTTTCTTTTGATGTTGAGTGTTCAAAAGGAACATATATAAGAAGTTTAGTAAATGATATAGGAAAGAAGATTGGATGTGGAGCTACTATGACAGAGCTTAGGAGAACACAGACAGGAAACTTTAAAATTGAAGATAGTATTCCTTTATATGATTTTTTGAAACTAGATTATTTAGAAATGATAGATAGAATAATAACTATAGAGAAATATTATGAAGAAAATAAAAAAATAACTTTAACAGATGATGAACTTAATAAATTTTTAAATGGAGTTTTAATTGAAGTACAATCATCTGATCAAATTGTAAGAGTATATAATAAGGGAAGATTTATAGGATTGGGTACAGTAGAAAATAAGAATTTGAAAAGGTTTATAGTTGAATAAAAAGTAGCACTTTTAAAGTACTACTTTTTATTGTTTTTTTCTTTAATATTTTCTCGTATTTTTTGACTTTTTTCTCGAAATTCTTGTTTTTTTATATTTATTTCACCACGTATCTTTTTTAATTCAAGTTTAAATTCATTTATTTGAGATTTTAATCCATTAAACTCAAAATCTGGGAAAGCTTCTAAAAGTCTTTTTATTTGAAAGTTTCCTTTAGTAGCCAAATTTTTTCTGAGTTCACTTAATTGATTATATAAATAATTTTCAGATAGTTTTTCTTGAAGAGTATTTTTTTCCATTAGTTTTTCAGCAGATTCTTTTAATGTTATTAATTTTTCTTTTAGATTTAATAGTGTAGAAATTGTAAAACCAACATCAATTGCCATAATAGTAATAAGTGCAAATGATATTAATTGAACTAAATCAATTGGTATTTTTAAAATTAAATTAGATATTGTAGGATGAACAATATATGTTAAAACTACACCTAAAAAAGCAAATTCAAGAGAATTTAATAGACAAATTCTTCCATTTATATTAAATTTCATTTTTGAATAATCCCACCATTTAGCATCAAAAAGTTTTTCAAGTAAAAAGCTAGTTAAATATTCAAGAATAGAAGTGAAAATCATACCTAAAAAGAATACGGCAATAAATGATGATTTAAAGTTTTGCAAAAATGCAATAATAATTAAAGCACCAAAACCATAGATTGGGCAATATGGACCAAATAAAAAACCTCTATTAGTCCATTTTCCGTCAAGTGTTCTGCAATAGAGAGTTTCAACTATCCAACCTAGCACACTATATATAAAAAAATACATAAAAAAAATAAAAAAACTTTCCATTACATCACCTTTAAAAATATTATAGTAAATAGAGCTATAAAAGTCAAACTAAAAATTGGATAAAAATAATTGTATAAAAAAATACCTTCGTGAAAAAATAATAATAAAGTAAAAAAATTGGAGGAAAATGTATGAAAACTAGGAAATATTTTTTTATAATAATTTGGTTTTTTCTACTTATAATAGCTCCTAAAAATGCAATAGCACTAACATCAGGAGCATATAAGTTTGATACATTATATGTAGGTATACCAGAGCATGACTCTGTTTATGGCTATCCAGCTTTATATGCATATACACTAGATGGTGCAAGGGCATATTGTCTTGAGATGGCTACAAAAATATATGTTACAGAATATGCCGGATATTCATATAGTGATCCAAGAATTGGATATGCTTTAGTAGCAGATCATGGATATACTTGGAATGATGCAGCGGACTTTCAAATTAGGCAGGCGGTTATATGGGCATTACTGGGTCAAATTAATATTGAAAATTTATATGCAGGAGATCCAGGTTGTGTTCAAGCTGCAAAAAATTTATATTATGCAGCATCTTCTTATAGTGGGACTGTAGGAAACCCAACTATTTCTACTAGTTCTATAGAATTTAATATAGATGGAATGCAATATGTTTCTAATCCTATATCTGTAAGTAAAGCGCAAGGAAATGATTATTATGATATAACTCTTGGTGGTTTTCCAAATGGTACATATATTACAGATATGAATGGAAATACAATGCAAACTAATGGTATAACATGGGATAGTACTTTTCAAATAAGGATACCACTAGAAGTTATAAAATATGATATTACAAATATTGATATGAAAGCAAATGGTGTTGGAAATGTATATAATACAACTACTGCGTATTATTCAGTTGGAAGACCATCGCAAAGATTACTTTCATCACAGGCTAGTTCATCAACTGGAGTTACTTCATCACAATTTTATCTTGTAAGACCAATAATTGCTAAAGGAAATCTAGAAATAAAAAAATCAGATGAATATGGAGAACCAATTTCAGGAACAACTTTTCAAGTCACAAATGGTACAATAACACTTACACAAGTGACAGGTGAAGATGGTATAGCAAGATTTACAGATTTACCTGCTGGAGAATATACTATAACTGAAACAAGTGCATCAGAGGGATATTTTAACGATAGAGTAAATTTAAATGCAAATGTAATTACTGGAATAACAGTTAATGCTCAAAAGACTAATAAAGAGAGTAAAGGAAATGTTAGAATATTAAAAAGAGATTCTGAAACAGATACAACACCACAAGGAGATGCAACACTAGCAGGAGCAGTATATAAAATATATGCAAGAGAAGACATATATGCTGCAAATAAAAAGACTAAGTTATTTTCAAAGGGAGATGAAGTTGGAACATGTACAACAGGTGAAGACGGAGCTACAAATTATGTTCAACTGCCTTTAGGAAAATATATGTATAAAGAGGTCTCAGCATCGCAAGGCTATGTTTTAAATGATGAACAAGTAGATTTTGTTATAGAATATGATAATCAAGATGTTGAATTAATAGATAAGACTTTTACAAGTAAGGAAGACGTAAAGAAAAATAATATAGAGATAATTAAAAAATTACAAGCTACTGATTCTACACCACAACAAAATCTAGCTGGAGCAAAGTTTTCAGCAACACTAAAGAGTGATAGAAGTAAAGTATATTACTCAACTGTTACAGATAGTAGTGGATATTGTGTAATTGAAGATTTGCCTTATGGTACATATGAAGTAGAAGAAATTGAAGTGCCAGCTAATGCTTTAAAAATAGATAATTTTGATGTATTTGTTGAAGAAGACTCAACAGAAAGAGAACCATATAGATATACAAAAGAAGATATAGCAAAAAAAATGCAAATAACTATTTATAAAGAGGATAGAGAGACAGGTATAACAACGCAAGGTGATGCACGTCTTGAAGGAGCAGAATATACAATATATAGAGACGAAGCATTAACTGATGCTGTTGAAACTGTAAGAATTGCAAAACAAGATGATGGAACTTATAGTGCAAAAACCGGATATTATTTGGTTGGAAAATATTATATTAAAGAGACTAAAAGACCAGAAGGATATTTAGCAGATGAAGAAGTTCATGTTGTAGAACAGTTAGGGCAAGATCAGACAGAAGAAATATCTTATCATGAAATTACTTCTACAGAACTTGTGGAAAGAGGAAATATATATATTGTTAAATACAAAGATAATAATACAAATTTTGAAGAAGGCTCAACAACAAAAGAACCAGCAACTGGTGTTGAATTAACACTTACTTTAAATTCTAATCCTTCTGTTACATATAAATCTGTAGTAAATGAAATAGGATATGCTGAATTTATAGATATTCCTTATGGTTGGTATACAATTACAGAGACAAAGAGTCTAGAGTTTGTTGATATTATGGATCCACAAGAAGTGTATATATCTAAAGATGAACAAAAACTATACTATATTGTTCAAGATCCAAGGAATGAAAGAAAATTGAAAATAGTTAAAAAAGATTCAGAAACAGGAAATACTATTCCTCTTGCTGGAGCTACATTTAAAGTTTGGGATGTTGCAGAAAAAAGATATATTAAGCAAAGTTTTGACTATCCAACTCAAACTGAGATAGAGGAGTTCGTAACAGCAGCAGATGGAACTTTAGTTTTACCAGATGGTCTAATTCCAGGCGAGTATGAACTTGAAGAAGTTACAGCTCCATATGGATATACAATAAACGAAACTAGAATACCATTTACTATAAATGCTACTACACCTGAAAATCCAGAGCAAGAAGAGTTAGTTGCTGTAGAATTTCCTGATACAGCACAAAAAGCAAAAGTTGTTGTATATAAAAAAGGAGAAATACTTACAGGAACAACAATGGAAGGAGAAATTACAAGACCAGTATATGAAGAAAAAGGATTAAAAGGAGTAGAATATACAATTACTGCTAAAGAAGATATAATTACTCCTGATGGAACAACAAGAATGAAAGCTGGCGAAACAGTATCCTTTAGAACAGATGAAGAAGGTATAGGAATATCCCCAGAGCTTTATTTGGGAGAATATACAATTAAAGAAACAGATACATTAGATGGATTATTATTACAACAAAATGAGATTTCTTTTGTACTAGAATATAAAGGGCAAGAGATAGATATATATGAAAAAAACATGGACTTTATTGATGTTAGACAAAAATTAAATTTAAAAGTTATTAAAAGTATGGAAGAACCTAAATATGAAGATATATTAAATGAGGCATATGTAGATGTAAGACTTGGTATTTATACAAGAGATGATTTAGCAAATGTAAATGGAGATGTAATTATAAAAAAGGATACATTAGTAGACATTTTAACAATTAAAGCTGATGGATTATCTAGTCAAAATTATGATTTACCACTTGGTAAATATTATATAAAAGAAATTACAACAAATGATAATTATTTGGTAAATGAAGAAGAATATGATTTTGAGTTTAAGCCAAACGATAATACAACACCAGTAATAGATGTTACTTTAACTAATAAAGTGAATAATGATTTAACAGAATTAGGAAAATTTGAGCTATATAAATATGCAGAAGAAGATAAGAACATAATAGAAAGAATTGGTGATCTATTTAATGGAAATAATCAAGACAGAACACATGCTTTAGCAAATGCTAAGTTTAAGTTCTATTATGATAAAAATGGAGAACCAGTAGAACTTATTTCGAAAACAGGTGAATCCGAGTATGTAACTGATGAAAATGGAGTAATTAGTTTAGACAGTTTACCTTTTGGAAAATATTATTATAAAGAAATAGAAGCTCCAAAAGGATATGAATTAGATGATACAATGTATTCTTTTGAAATTACAAAGTCTCATGTGAAAGAACCATTAAAAATTGAAGTTACAAATAAACTTATTGATATTAAATTATTTACTAAGACAGACGCTTTTAATTCAGAAGTTATACCAGATTGTGAATTTGAAATTTTAGATAAAGATCAAAATGTAATATATAAAGATAAAACAGATGATAAAGGTGAATTTTATATGCCAATCGATTTATTAACACCTGGAGAAATTTACTATTATAAAGAGGTAAGTGCACCAGATATTTATCAATTAAACGAAGATTTACATGAATTTATATTAAATGAAGATCAAACTGTTAGTATAACAGAGGTGGAAAATCTAAGAAAGACATCTACGATAAAAATTAATAAATCAGATTTCTTAGGTGGTCAAAAAATACCTAATTGTACATTTAGACTTGAAAGTTTAGAAACAGATTTTAAAGTCGAAGGTACAACAGATGAAAATGGAGAGTATTATTTTGAAGATATACCATATGGAGAGTATACATATACAGAGATAAGTGCTCCAGAAAATTATAGAATTGATACAACTCCGCATAAAATAACTATTGATGAAGAAATGGAAGAAATAAATGTAAGTAATGAACTAATAGTAAATACATCAGATATAAACGTAATGTTATTTAGTGTTGTATTAATAGCAAGTGCAATTGGAATAACACTAATAGTATATAAAAATAGAGAAAAAATAAGAGAATCTTTCATAAATAGAAAATAATATAGTAATTAAAAGAGAATACCTATAATGTTGGTATTCTCTTTGTTATTTTAGCTGTGAAATATTTGTGAAACTTATTTGTAATATAAAGTAATAAAAAGGGGTATTTTGTGTTTTTTTAAAATTTTGTGGTTGAAAATAAAAATTCTTAATGATATGATTTTATTATCAGAAAATAAAATACGTTTTATTTTTTGTGAGAAAAATAAAAGGAGAGGGAGAGATTATATGAAAATAAGTAAGCTTAAATACGTATTTGCTTTTGTACTTTTAGTTGCAGTATCTGTAGTATGCACAAATGTACAAGCAGCTACAATGCCTAATAATGGACAAATTAAATTAAGCACTATTATAGCATCTCAACTTGCCGCAATTGAAGATGGAGATGAAGATCCATCTACTCCTGTTCTTGATAGAGTAGTAAAGAGTTTTAATACTCCATACCAAGCTACTGTATTAGGAACAACAATGAACCCAGTACAATTTTATACTTTAAAAGTAAAAAGTTCTGGTGCAAACATTAAAGCGTATAGCTTAGATGTTGGAAACATTGTTGGCGATGAAGTTGAATTCAATTATGCTGGGACTTCTTCAAATGTAAGAGTTGGTCTTGGTCTAGCTTTTGGTCTAAATAATTCTCTAACATTAGATCAATTAGAAAACCAAGATACTTTAGATGATTATAATAGTCAATACTCATTAGCTACACAAATGTATATTTGGTTAGCAAACGCTGGAGTTTTAGGAACAGCACAAGAAAGTGATGCAATTTCAAGCTTAAGTGGTGTTGCAAGAGACAGATATACTTATATAAGAAATGGTGTAGAACAAGCATTATTAAAACCTTCATATACATACAATTCACAAGGTGAAGCTACAGCTCAACCTATAGAAATGGGATGGAGTGAAGCAAACCAAAGATATGAAGTAACATTAACAGATTCTAATGCTCTTGATACAATGGCACTAGTTAATTTAGCAATTGAGCCAGGATCAGGAATAAGCTATAGCAAATCTGGAAATAGCATAACATTCTTTACTACAGAACAAATTGGATCAATAGATAATCCAGCAACTGTAGTTGTAAGAAAATCAATAAATGGTGGAAGATATGTTGCAGGACTTGCAACTCTTGCTGATGGTTCAAAAACATTAACATATTTAACAGGCTCATCAGTAAATAATGATGCTTATTATGTAAGTTTTTATACTAATGCATTAAGAGTAAGAGTACAAAAAACTTTAAATCCAAGTGATGCAAATCCAAATACAGGTGATGCAACTGTAGAAGGAGCAAGATATGGTGTATACTCAGATGAAGGATGTACACAATTAGTACAAGAAATAGTAACTGATGCAAATGGTGTTGCTACAACAAATCCACTTGAGTATAAAGATTACTATGTAAAAGAATTAGCTGCTTCAGAAGGATGTAAATTAAACAGTGCTGTATTACCTGCACGTGCAGGATCAGCAGTTGATGAAAATGGACAAAGAGTTGTAACTGTAGGTTCTCAAGAAGATGTAATTTATGGTGGATTTAGAATGATCGTTTCTAATAGCCCAGATTTAAGTGGAAATACAACTAAAGTTCCATCTGTTGGATCTGAAATTACAGTAACATTAGATAGTCGTCCAGATGAGAAATATGTTGCAGAAGTTAATGAAGATGGATATGTTGAATTTAAAAATCTTCCATATGGACAATATACTTGTACAGAAACAAAAAGACCAAATGTTAGCGGTGGAGATAAATTAGATCTTATGGATCCTATGTCAATAACTATAGATCGTGAAGAAGAATTTATCTACTCTAAAATAGTTAACACAGAGGTTGCTCAAAGATATGTAAAGATTGAAAAGAGAGACGCAGAAACTGGAAAACTTGTTACTGCAACTCCAACTACATATCAAGTAAAAAATTCAAAAAATGAAATAATTACTCAAAAGAACATGTATCCAAATGTTGTAGAAATGGATCAATTTGTAACAGCAGATGAAGATGCAATTTATGGATATGCAGTATTACCAGAAAAATTACCTGCAGATACTTATACAGTTTATGAAATAACTGCACCAGAAGGATATTATAATGATAATACTCAACCAATAGCAACATTTACAGTTGAACCAAATTCAACAGAAGACTATGACAGAGATGAAATAGTTGTTGTACCAACTCAAAATATTGCTCAAAAAGGTATAGTTAATATTAGTGTTAAAGGTAATGTTTTAACTGGAGTTAATACAGAAGATGCTTATGGTCAATCTAATGTTAATCGTCCAGCATATACATCACAACCAATTCCAGGAGCTAAATTTGAATTAATTGCTAATGAAGATATAGTAACTGGTGATGGAACAGTAAGAATGAAAGCTGGAGAAAAACTTGAGTTAACAAGTGATGAGAGTGGTAAGATTCAAACAAAACTATATATAGGAAGTTATACATTAAGAATGGTTGAAGTGCCAGAAGGATATGTATTAGATACTGAAGATAGACCAATAACAGTAGAAGCTCAAGAACAAAATGTTAAAGAGTATACTTTACCTACTGAAAATTATACATTGACAAGACAAGATTATGATTTAGAAGTAACTAAAACATTTAGTGGATTAAACTTCTATAAACAAGATGAATTAGATAATATTGAATCAATAGATTCAGATGCATATGCTGATGTTATAGTTGGTATATATGCTTCAGAAGATATAACAAATGTTAATGGAACAGTAGTTATACCAAAAGATACTTTAGTTGATGTTGTAATCTTTGATAAAGATGGAAAAGGTTCATTTGAATCTGAATATCCAATGGGTAAATTCTATGCAAAAGAAATTGCAACAAATGCTAACTATGAGCTATCTAATGAAAAATATGAATTTGAAACTAAACCAACAGATAATACTACAGAAAGATTTAGTGTTAACGTTGGAGAAATAGTAAATGAAGCATTAAAAGTAACTAAATTCAACTTTACAAAAATTGAAGAAGTTATGATTGATGATGAAAACAGTGATACTGAAGTATCATTAATTGATAGAGTAGAACAATTTATGGAAGGTATCCTTGATGGTATTTTAGCTGATGTTGAACAAACAACAAAAGTTACAAGACTTGAAGGTGCTGAATATAAAGTATTATACTTAGATGAAGATGGAAAATATTATCCATTATTAGAAAAAGTAGATGACGAATATGTTGAAGTTGTTCGTACTACAGATGAAAATGGTGAATTTGTAATTGATGGACTACCATTTGGTAGCTATGCAGTTCAAGAAACAAAAGCTCCTAGATATTATGATTTAGATGAAAAGAGCTATGGATTTACATTATCTACAACAGAAACTGAACAAGAACTTGTACTACAAGATGTACGTACAAAAGTTGATGTTAATATAGCTGTAGTTGATGAAGATGGAACTAAATTAGAAAAAGCTATGGTTCAATTAGTTGATCCAGATACAAAAGAAGTTGTATATGAAGCTGCAACTAATGAAGATGGAGTAGCAAGCTTTACAGATATTAGAGCTGGAAGATATATTAGACAAGTTACAGATTTAGCTGAACAATATGTTGTTCCTGCTGCTAAAGAATTATATCTAGAAGAAGATAATGAATTAGTTGAAACAGTTACAGTAAAATATATTACTGGTAACATCTTAATAAATAAAACTGACGACGAAACTGGTGAAGTTGTTCCTGGATGTCTATTTAGAATAACTAATGAAGCTGGTGAAGTTGTTGCTGAAGAAAGAACAGATGATAATGGTCAATTATTAGTAGCTGGTTTAAGATATGGTGTATACTATGTTGAAGAAGTTGAAGCTGCTGAAGGATATGATAAATCAGATTTAGTATTTGAAGTAACAATTACTGAAGATGGACAAACATATGTAGTTGACTTTACAAATGTTCCAACTGGAGATATTGCAGTAGCATTATATGCAGTAATTGCATTAATTTCTGTAGGAGCTATAGTATTTACAGTTAGAAAATTAAGAATGAACTAATAAGTTATATTATTAAAGAAGGTCTATTTTTAGACCTTCTTTTTATATATAAAAAATAAGTAGTTATTACACTACTTATATTCTTTAAAAAGCTTTCTATCTTCAAGTTTTTGGGCTTTACGATTAAAATCCTTTTTACTTTTATGTGCTCCAGCACCAGTCATTTTAACTGTTGCAAAAGGTGAACGAACTCTTTTTATAGCATCATATGTTGTAAAAGGAATTTCAATTCGAAGCTTTTTCTTTGCCATAGTAACACCTCCTAAATTATTTTTTGGTTAATTTTTTTTTATATATAAAATTATATCATTTTGTTAACATAATGTCAAACTGTAAAATTGACTTTTAAAAGCTTTAATGCTTTTTATAGTAAAATTTATAAGCAATATGCTAAAAAGTAAAAATAGACCTGAATATGAAGCTTTAAATACAATTTTTATCTATATAATCAAAAACGTATCCTAATGAATCATTTATAACTAAGGTTGCTTTATTATCAAATGGAGTTTTTTCTTTGTTTATAAGAACTAAATATTTACCTTTAAAGTAGTTTATAAGATAAGATGCTGGATAGACAGCAAGAGAAGTCCCACCAATTATTAGCATATCACAATTTGATATTGCTTGCAGAGATTTATCATATATATCATTATCTAAAGGCTCTTCATATAAAACAACATCAGGTTTTATTATTCCACCACAACTACATTTAGGGACTATGTTTTTAGAATTAAAGACAAATTCTGCATCATATTCTTTTTGACAATTTATACAATAGTTTTTTTGTATACTACCATGTAGCTCATATACTATTTTAGAACCTGCTTTTTGATGCAGACCATCTATATTTTGAGTAACAATTGCTTTAAGTTTTCCTTGTTTTTCTAATTTTGCTAAAGTATAGTGAGTAATATTTGGATTATAATTTAAAGAGTTCATTTTGTCTTTATAGAATATATAAAATTCTTTTGTGTTAGTTATAAAAAAAGAATGACTAAGAATTTTTTCTGGTGAATATTTGTATTTCATATTATAAAGACCATCTTTACTTCTAAAGTCTTTTATACCACTTTCTGTTGATACACCTGCTCCACCAAAGAACACAATTGAACTTGAATTTTTAATCATTTTTTTTAGTTCTTGTAATTTTTCTGTATTTTTCATATTATCACCAAATTAATTATATCACATAATGTTAGCATTATCATAACATATAATAGGTGATATGTATGAAAAAGAAAGAAAATATATTTGTTTCACTTTATAGGGATGCTAAAAATATTAAGCAAAAAGATCCTGCAACAAAAAATATTTTTGAAGTTGTTTTATTATATCCAGGATTTCATATATTAGTTTATCATAGAATTGCACATTTTTTTTACAAAATAAAATTAAAGCTAATTGCAAGACTTATATCCCAAATTGGAAGATTTTTTACCGGTATAGAAATACATCCAGGTGCAAAAATAGGAAAGAGACTTTTTATAGATCATGGAATGGGAATAGTAATAGGTGAAACTGCAGAAGTTGGAGATAATTGTACAATTTATCATGGTTCAACACTTGGAGGAACTGGAAAAGATAAGAATAAAAGACATCCAACGCTTGGAAATAATGTATTAGTTGGAGCTGGAGCAAAAATTTTGGGACCGATATTAATAGGGGACAATGTTAAAATAGGAGCAGGTGCAGTTGTTTTAAATAATATAAAAGCTAATACTACTGTTGTTGGTATTCCAGGGAAAATTGTAAAAGAAAAAGCAGTTCAAGGTTGAACTGCTAATATCATTTTTGCAAAATTTTAACTTTTACATTAAAATTTTCTGCAAGGGTATAAAAATAGGATTCTAGATTTTTTTGCGCTTGTTTTTGATTTGTTTCTGTATTTACTTTTTCAAGTATTTTAGATCTTGCAATTTGTTCAAAAGCTGCAACTTGTTCTGGTGTATAAGAGCTACCAAAAATACTTTTGTTTTCTGACGTAGAAAAATCTGTAATGTCAACTGATGAAATTGTAATATCTCGTGGATCATAAAGAATTATTACAGTTGCATCTTCTGAAATGCTAGTTTTAATACTATTCATTTCTATAGTTGTTGATGTAGTATAATTAGCATATACTTTTATATCAGAATTAAATAGCCACTCAGTCCAACTATTATTTTCAGGTGTTTTATCATGTGATAGAGTGATTTTTCCACTAGTTCTTGATATAGTTAAAGCAATATTATTATCTATATTACTAATATAATTTTGAGCGTTTTCAATTTCTTTTCTTAACATTTCTTTCTCTAGGTCAGCTTCGTTTTGAGCTTGTACTTCTCTTTTTAAATCATCTACTTCTCTATTTTTGTACTGAATAAATTGATATCCTGTAAAAATAATTGTACATAATAAAAACAAAAATAGAATCCTTTTTAATATTTTTTTCATAATATCAATGACCTCCTTTTAAAATTTTAAAAAAATATAATATACAAGCACATTTACATTATATCATACTTTACATAAAAAGTAAATAAAAAATTATAATATTAAATGTTTGTTATCTTGTGAAATTTGTGTAAAATATAATTAAAAATAATTGATTAATGTTTTTTTTATTGATACAATTTAAGTGTAAAAGTTTTTTTACAAAGGGGGAGATTGTATGTTAAAATCAAATGTTGGTTGGAGTATAGCTAAATCAAGCAAAGATGCTGGTAAAGAAGCAGCTCAAAAGGCTATAGCTAATCTAACACAAACAAAAGTAGCTTTACTTTATACTTCTGTAGACAATAATGTAGAGGAAGTATTAGAAGGAGCAAAAGAGGCCCTAGGTGAAGTTCCTATTGTAGGATGTACTTCAAGTGGCGGAATTATTGTACCAGATGGATTCATTACTTCAGAAAATGGTTTTGTAGGTGTTATGGCTCTATCTGATAGTGCAATGAGTGTAGGAGTTGCAGGAAGTGCGTTAGATAAGGATGCAAGAGAGACAGGAAGAAAAATTGCAGAAGAAGCAATGAAAAAAGCAGGAAAAACATGTGCACCTTCATATTTTTATATGGCAGCTTCACCAAAAGAAGAAGAAGATTACTTAAAAGGTATTGAAGATGTTATAGGTAGAGTACCAATGTTTGGGGGTTCAGCTGCAGATAATACTGTTGAGGGACTTTGGTCATTATATACAGATGATGTTGTATTTAATGATGGATGTGTAGTTGCATTTTTCTATACAGATAAACCTTTATCTAATGTATATACTGGTGCTTATAGAGAAACAGATGATGTTGGTATTATTACAAAAGTTGAAAATAAAAGAAAATTGGTTGAAATAAATGGAATTCCAGCATTAGAGCAATACTCTAAATGGACTGGTAAAAAAATAGATGACCTTATGGGTGGAAATCTATTAGTTGAAACTATTTTATCACCACTTGGTGTAAAAGATAGACTAGGAGATTTAGTAGCAATTCGTCATCCAATGGCAGGAAATGATGATTTATCTATGAATATTGGAAATCAACTTGCTGAAAAGACAGCAATAGTTCGTATGGAAGGATCAGTTGATGAACTTATTGAGTCAACTACAAATACTATGAAGGCTGTAAAAGAAAAACTACCAAATGGTGTGGGTGCATATTTACTAATTCACTGTGGAGGAAGAAAACTTGGAATCGGTGATAGAATAGATGAGGTTGCAAAAAGACTTAAAGATGAAGCAGGAGATACACCATTTATAACTATATTTACATTTGGTGAGTATGGTTCAAATAATAATGATAGAAATACATGCGGAGGTCTTATGTTATCATTTACTGGACTTGGTAAATGAAGAGCTCCACAGGGTAATCCTAAAAATTTAATTGGTTATGAATGGAAAGAAGCTAAAGATGGTAAGTATATTGAGGTAGATAACCCTGCTACTCAAGAAATAATAGCTAAAGTTCCAAATTGTTCTGATGCAGATGTGGATGAAGCTGTAAAAGTTGCCCAAATAGAACAGAAAAAATGGGCAAAAGTACCAATGCATGAAAGAGGAAGAATATTAAATAGATTTGTAGAACTAGTAGAAGAGCATGCAGATGATCTTGCATGGTTATTATCTAGTGAAACAGGTAAGCCAATTAAAGAGGCAATAGCAGAAATTGGTAACTGTAGAAATTTTGTTAGTGGTTATGTTGAAAAGGCAAAACATTTATATGGAGAAAGCTTAATAGGAGAAGCAGAACCAGGTCAAGAGAAATGTATGCAGATTACAGTAAGAGAGCCAATAGGCGTTATTGCTGCTATTATACCATTTAATTTTCCATGTGATTTGTTTGGACAAAAAGTACCATCTGCTTTAATAATGGGAAATGCAGTTATTGTTAAACCATCTAACTATAATCCACTTACTCTTATTGAGTATGTAAGATTAATGGTTGAAGCTGGAGTACCAGCTGGATGCATTCAGGTATTAACTGGAGATGGACCAACTTGTGGACAGGCATTAGCAAGACATCCAGGTGTTCATCTTGTATCACTTACTGGAAGTACAGCTGCAGGTATGCAAACAATGGCTACTTGTGCTCAAAATTTAACACATGTACTTTTAGAATTAGGTGGAAATGATGCATTTATTATGCTTGAAGATGGAGATATGGATTTAGCAATTAAAGAAGCTATTTGGGGAAGACTATATAATGCAGGACAAGTATGTTGTGCAAGTAAGAGATTTTTAATTCATAATTCTAGAAAACAAGAATTTATTGATAGAATGAAAGAAGTTATATCAAAACTTAAAGTTGGAGATCCATCATCATTTGATACAGATATGGGACCATTAATTAACATTCCAGCTGCAAAAAGAGTTGAAGAATATGTAAATAAGACAGTAGAACAAGGTGCAAAAATAGTTTGTGGTGGGAAAAGATATTCTGCATATTATGGTCCTACAATTTTAGATAACGTAACAAAAGATATGGATGTTGCAAAAGATATGGAAATTTTTGGACCAGTTATTCCAGTAATTGGATTTGATACAGTAGAAGAAGCAATTGAAATTGCTAATCAATCTTCTTATGGTTTATGTGGATGTGTAATAACTAAAGATTATAAATTAGGAATTCAAGTTGCATCTAAGCTTGAATGTGGAGGAGCAATTGTAAATGGTGCAAGTTTCTACAGAAGTGCAGAGATGCCTTTTGGTGGATGGAAACATAGTGGTATTGGAAATGAAGGTATTGCTACAACACTTGAAGAAGTATCAAGAATTAAGACAATAGTACTTAAAGATGTACTTGAATAATTATATAAATAAATACAAATAATATGTATAGAATAATTAGGAGGTAATATAAGTGGCAACTAAATTTGTATTAAATGAAACATCATATTTTGGAACTGGTGCAAGAGAAGTTCTTGCTGAGGAAATAAAAAACAGAGGATATAAAAAGGTATTAGTAGTTACAGATAAATCTTTATTTGATTGTGGGGTTACTACTAAAGTTACAGATGTGTTAGATAAAGCTAAAATTGCATATAGCGTGTACTCAGATGTGAAACCAAATCCTACAAAAGCAAATGTATGGGATGGACTTAAAGCTTGTAAAACAGCACAAGCAGATGTAATAGTTGCAGTTGGTGGTGGATCAAGTATTGATACTGCAAAGGCAATAGGTATTATAATGACAAATCCAGATAAAGAGGATATTGTATCGCTTGAAGGAGCAGTTAATACTAAAAATAAATCTTTACCAATAATTGCACTTCCAACAACTGCAGGTACTGCTGCTGAGGTAACAATAAATTATGTTATTACAGATGAGGATAGAGAAGTTAAGATGGTATGTGTAGATCCACATGATATTCCTGTGCTTGCAATTATAGATACAGAGCTTATGGCTTCAATGCCAAAGTCTATTGCTGCATCTACTGGTATGGATGCTTTAACTCATGCAGTTGAAGGATATATTACAAAAGCCCATAATACAATGTCAGATATGTTTCATATGCAAGCAATTAAATTAATATTTGAATATTTACCAGCTGCTGTAAATGATAAAGATGAGGAAGCTGTAGAGAAAATGGGACTTGCACAATATATAGCTGGTATGGGATTTTCAAATGTTGGTCTTGGTATAGTTCATTCAATGGCACATCAACTTGGTGCTGTATACGATACACCTCATGGACTTGCAAATGCTATTTTACTTCCAACAGTAATGAGATTTAATGGTGAAGTATGCTATGAAAGATTTAGAGAAATTTTAATAGCTTTAGGTGTAGATGCAAAATCTATGAATAAAGATGAAGTTATAAATAAATTTGTTGAAATGATTGAAGATTTATCTAGAAAAGTGGGAATTACTCAAACTGTTAAAGATACAGGCTGTAGAGAAGAAGATCTTGAAATGCTTGCACAAAAAGCAATGAATGATGCTTGTAGACCTGGAAATCCAAGAGAAGTAACAAAAGATGTTTTTATAGAATTATTTAAAAAGGCAATGTAAAAACATATAGCAGCTCTTATAAAGAGCTGCTTTTTCTAGGTACTGGCAGTAGATTAGTGCTTTTTTCTTTCTTTCCGCTTTTTTAGTAACCCATCAAATTTTACAACAAGAAAACTTACCATTATGAAGCTGATAGTAAAAAGTAAAAGATAGCCTATTACACCATCTATGCCTATTTTGTCTATATCTAAGAAAAAATAGGCATACTTTTTGGATCCACCAACTCCAAAGAAACGACCACCTAAATAAGCATATGTGTAGACATATACAGGGTACAAGGCTGGAAATATACACCAAGCAGGAATATACTTTGGTTTAAATCTTCCTTTTTCATCAAATATAATATAATCTATAAAAACCAGAATTGGGTTTATAAAGTGAACAAATATGTTCGATAGGTTTAATATATTTGATGAAGAAGTTCTTACATCCATCATAAAATCAAGCTGTTTAAGCGATATATTATATACAACAAATGTAAGAAATATTGCCATTATTACTGCTCCCTTTAATATGTAATACACATTCGAGTTATCAAAATTTGGTCTAAATTTTCTAATGATAAAGTATCCTAAGTAAAAAACTAACACAAGCAAGTTACTTTGCATTGTATAAAAAGAAAAAATACTTGCAAGTGATGTTGTCTTAATTAGATTAGACAAAATTCCAATTAAGCAACACAAAATTATGGTTACTTTAAAAGCAGAAGAAAATCTTCTTTTGCTATACATATTACAACACCTCACAATAAAGACTATTATACTATATTTTGACTTATTTTTCAACATTACAGTTTACAATAATTAAAATTATGCTTGACATTATCTAAATATAATGATAAAAGATAAGAAAAGAGGAAAGAGGAAAAATATATGAAAGCTTTAGTAACAGGAGCATCTTCTGGGATTGGGTATAGTATAGCAAGATATCTTAGCAAAATTGGATATGAACTAATAGTTGTTGCAAGAAGAAAGGATTGTTTAGAAAATCTTAGAAGAGAGTGTAAAACCAAAGTTAAAATAATAGATTTAGATTTAAGCATAATATCAAATATGTATAAGTTATATGATCTTACTAAAGAAGATGATATTGACATTTTGATAAACAATGCAGGAGTTGGACTATATGGTGAATTTTATGATATAGATGTTAGTAAAGAGATAGGAATGCTTAATTTGAATGTTATAGCTACAGATGTATTGACAAAATTATATTTAAAAGATATGGTAAAGAAAAATAGAGGAAAGATACTTAATGTATCATCTGTTTTAGGATTTATGCCAGGACCACTTATGAGCTCATATTATGCAAGTAAAGCATATATAACGAGTATGAGTAGAGCAATAAATACAGAACTTAGAATGAAGAAAATAAACGTAGTTGTATCTACTCTGTGTGCTGGTGCAGTAGATACTAATTTTAATAGTGATTTAGGAGTTAGTTTCTTTGTCCCACCAAGTAATTCACAAAAAGTTGCAGAATATGCAATAAATAAACTTTTAAAAAATAAAGAGGTTATTGTACCAGGTGCTTTTAATAAATTTACACATATTTTAAATAAAATTATCCCAATAAATATTTCAAAATATTTGTTATATATTACACAAAATGGGAAAAGATATTATTAAGAAGTTATAATTTTATTTATAACTTCTTTTTTGTATATTTTTTTTATTTTTGAATCATAACTATAATAGGAGTAAATATATATGGAGAATTTAATTGAGTATTTAAAGAGTAGATTAAAAAATTTAGATGATATATATTTTAGAGAATTAAATATAAAAAACAAAAAAGTGTTTATTGCTTTTAGTGATGCACTTATAGATTCGAGTTTAGTATCTAATTTTGTTATAAGAAGTCTTGTTGATATAATAAGTAGTGATGAACTGGAAGATAAAAATAACTTAAAAAGTAAAATCGAAGAGAAAATAGGAATTAATTCAAAAAAAATTGACCTTGAAAATAGTATTGCAATAAATAAAATTAAAAAATTAGATAAAGAGAAGGATAACTTGTTTACATATATTTTGTCTGGTTTTGTTTTAATAGTTTTAGATGAAAATATTTATGCAGTAGAGACAAAAGCATCTCTTATAAGAGGAATTTCAGAGCCTACAAGTGAAAATTCTGTAAGAGGAGCAAAAGATTCATTTGTCGAAAATATAATGACAAATATTGGACTAATAAGGCGTAGGATAAAAACTGAAAAATTAGAATACAAAGAGACTAAAATTGGGACAAAAACTAATACCACTGTAGGAATAATGTATGTATCAAATATTGCTAAGTCAGAGCTTGTTGATTTAGTAGAAGAAAAAATAAATAAAATTGTTATAGATGGAATACTTGATGTTAATTATATCCAAGAATATATTGAGGAAAAAAATGAATCTGACTTTCCTGTATCTATAAATACAGAAAGACCAGACATTGTCTCATACTATTTATTGCAAGGAAGAATCGCTGTGTTAGTAGATAATAGCCCATATGTTTTGATTTTACCAGCTTTTTTCGAAGATTTTATAAACAATATAGATGACGTTTATCAAAAATCTAAGAACGTAACCATTACAAAAATAATAAGATATATGTGCTTAATACTTACTGTAATGGTTCCTGCTTTTTATCTATCTTTGATAACTTTTGATCAGGAATCAATACCTACTGAGCTTTTAACTTCATTTGCCGCACAAAGAGAAGGGGTACCTTTTCCAGCTTTTATTGAAGCAATTACAATGGTCTTTGCTTTTGAAATATTAAGAGAAAGTGATTTAAGATCAAATAAAATATCAGGAAATACTATGTCTATAGTTGGAGCTTTAATATTAGGTGATGCAGCTGTAAGTGCGGGAATAGTCTCACCTATAATGATTATTGTAGTAGCTTTAACTACCATTTCTGGTTTAACATTTTCAGATATAAATGTTATAAATGCTCTTAGAAAATGGCGAGCAATATATATGATTTTTGCAAGTTTATGTGGACTTATTGGTATGGCTATGGCAACTATTTTATTTGTTACAAGTCTTGTCAGCACTAATAGTTATACAAAATCATTTACATATCCTGTAGCCCCTTTAAATATGACTCAAGTTAAGAAAAGTTTGTTTACAAGAATGGCAATTCCAAAAGATCATACAAGGCAAAAAATACTCACTAATAACTTGACTAGAAGTAGAGAATAGGTGATTTTTATGAGAAAATATGTAATAGCTTTATTAGTATTTGTTATTATATTTAATGGTTTTAGTAGTATAAAAGAGCTAACAGATTTAGCAATAGTAAAAGCAATGGGAATAGACTTGACTGAAGATGGAAAATATCATATATCTGCTATAGTAATTGATACATCAGATTCAGAAAATACTAATAGTGGGATAGTGTATGAAGCAATTGGAGATTCTGTACATGATGCTGCAAGAAATATAGTTGGAATTTCTCCTAAAAAGTTATATTTAGCTCATATGGAAACACTAGTAATATCAGAAGAAGTAGCTAAAACTCAAACAGAAAATGTATTAGACTTTTTTATAAGGGATAATGAGGGAAGCAATGCATTTTATTTATTTATTGCAAATGGTGCTAAATCAAGTGAAATAATAGATATAATAAATACTGAAAAAATTGATATGGTATCATTTTTGCAAGCTACAGAAAAATATAGAGGAATAGCAAATTTAAAAAATTTAAATGAAATTATTAAGACGATTTTAAAAGATGGAGATGAAATATGTGCAAATTCTATATCTATTAAAGACGAAAAAATAGTAATAAATGACATGGCATATTTTAGAGACTGGAATATGGCCGGATACTTAACTTCACAGGAAAGTGTGTTATATAATATACTTATTAACGAGATTAGTAATATAATTTTGAGCGTTGGTCAAGGAGATAATTTAATAGTTGCAGAGGTTATGGATTCCAAAAGTAAAATAAGTATTGAAAATGAAGATACTATTAATATTGAGATAAAGATAAAGGCAAATCTATCTGAAACAAGTAAAGATATTAAAATAACAAACAGTGAAAAACTCGAAGAGATAGAAAATAATTTTGAAGAAAAAATTAATAATGAGATGCTCGTATTTTATAATAAAATTAAAAATGAATATAATAGTGATATACTTGGCTTTGGTAATTTGCTTTATAGAAAGAAAAATCAATTATATACTCAAGATAATTACTTGCAAAAGTTAAATGTGAATGTAAATACACAAGTAAACATTTCTAATCAAGGAGGGATAAATAAAACATGGTAGAAAAGGAGTCTAAAGAAATATATAGTTTTGGAGTTAGTTGTATTTTTTTGTCATCATTTTTAGCAATGTTTTTAGGCCTTGGTTCATATATAATGTTTAATTTATCTAAAAATGATACATATATTGCAGTGATTGTAGGTTCTGTTATTTCTTTGGGGCTATTTTATATTTTTAATTATATATTTAAAAATAATAATACATCAAATTTGATTGAATTAAACAAAAACTTATTTGGAAAAATATTTTCAAAAATATTAAATGGAATGTTATTTATCACTTTTTTTATTATAGCATGTATTATTGTGTTTAATATATCAAATTTTTTAAATATAGAATATTTGTCAGATTCTTCTATTAATTTTTTTAAAGTACTAGTTTTATTACCTATTGTGTATATATGTTCTAAAAACTTATCTGTAATAATAAAAGCTAATCAAATATTTACTATAATTAGTATTGTATTTATTTTAATTGATATATTGGGTTTATATCCTAAATTTAATATTATAAATATAGAACCTATATTTAATACAAGTGTTCCTGATTTATTTCATTCAATACTAATATATATTATTTTAAGTATTGTTGCTTTTTGTATGTTATTAGTTACTTCAAGAAATAGAATTAAAGATAAAGATAGAGCCTCATCTATAATATTTAAAATGATTGTATTTAGTAATGTTGTTCAACTAGTGATTATTTTTGCAACTATATTGGTATTAGGAGAGGATTTTATCAGTATATTTAGATTTCCGGAATATATAGCTCTTAAACAATTTTCTCTTTTTAATCTTTTAGAAAGAGTAGAGAATATCTTAGCTTTACACTTTTACTTTAATTCTTTTTATTTACTTACGTTTTTATTTTATTATATGATTAATATATTACCTGGAAAGAGATTTAAAAAGTATTATTCGATTATAATTTGTATTGCCATTTATATTGCTACTTCTTTGATTTTTAAAGAAGGAATTGTATTTTATGAGATAGTAAATAGTAGTATTATTTATGTAATTCTCATAGGGATGCTACTCCCTATATTACTAATATTCTTTAAAATGATAAAAAATGCTAAAAAATCAAAAATTAATGTGTAAAACTATTGTAAAATTACTCAAAAAATGGTATAATTAATAATGTACCGTTTAACGAGAAAACTCAATTTTATAATATATTTGGAGGATGCAAATAAATGGAAAAAAGAAATGTAGTATTAAATGAAGAAAAATTAAAAGAATACAATGCATTAATAAAAATTATAAAAGAGACAGTTGGAAAAGAAGATTTTGCAAAAATTTGCTTAAATAGTAAAACTCTAAGAGAAAGAGCTGGTTACGAAGGTGATTTAACAGAAGATGAGATTAATCCATATGTAAGAGAGTACTTAGATAAGTTAGCATATGATGAGCATAATAAGGAAGTTGAAGAGGCTAAAAAATTAAATGACAAAAATAGATTACAGCTTTTATCTAATAAAATAATGGATATGGCAGGATATGTAAAAGATGGCAGTTATGCAAAAAGTGGAAGAATTAATAAATATGCTAAGAGTTTTGTGGATAGAACTTTAATAGATAGAGAGTTATCTAAATTATATAAGGCTGTTGACAGTAATGATTTAGATACAGTAGATGAAGTCTATAGAAGAATATATCAAATGAGCAGTTATGGAGAAAATCAACCTTTTGGTGTTGTTAATGAATGTGCACAGGGATTTGTAGATAGTAGAATAGATAGATATATACAAAAAGGTATACATGTTCCTGAACAAAAAATAGATCAAAGATACGCAATATAGAGACTTTAAAGTCTCTATATTTTTTGCTTTATTGTGCTATGCGTATAAGTTTTGAGCTGTTTTTCTTGTTATAAAGGCAATAATGTGATAGAATATAGAAAAAATGAAAACTTATTCTTTTAAATCGTAAGCGGAAAATGGAGATGATAATAATGTACAAGCTTGGAGATAAAATTATAGATAACTGTGGTAGTAAAGCAATGTTTTTGTCTTTATTAAAAACTAGAGGATATAATATTCCTTTAGGTGTTGTAATCGATTTTGAAGAATTTAAAAAAATGGTTAAAGATCAAAATTTAAATTTTGATACAATTAACAATTTAAAAATATCAGATGAGATAATTGATGAGATTTTTAGTGTTATACCTAGTAACAAAATGTTAGCTGTAAGAAGTAGTGCTAATATAGAGGATGGGAAAAAGTATAGTTTGGCTGGAAGATATGTAACATATTTAAATGTTGCATATGAAAGAGAGTATTTAAAGGAAAATATAAAAAAATGTTTTTTATCATTATATAGTGAAGAAAATTTAATATATTATAAAAGAAATAATATAGATATAAATAAGATAGAAATGAATGTAATTGTACAAGAGATGATAGAAAGCAATGTAAGTGGTATATTATTTACAGTTAATCCAACTAATGGAAAAGATACAGAAATAGTAGTTGAGTTTGCAAGAGGATCAGGAGATGCAGTAAGTGGAAAATCTTTACCAGAGAGAATTGTGTATGATTGGAAGTCTCAAAAATATATAGAAGAACCAAAGATTAATCTACTAGGAGAAACTTCAATAAGAAGAATTGTAAATATCTCTTTAACTTTACAGCAAGAGCTCGGATTTCCAATTGACTTGGAGTTTGGAGTATATGATTCAAAATTATATATTTTTCAAATTAGACCTATAACAAAAGTAGAATATAAAGATGTATATTACAGATATAGTAATACTAATTTAGATGGAATTAATATTCTTTCACCATTAATGATTTCACTAGATGAGCAAATATATACTAATAGTGAAATATCATTTGCTAAATATTTTTTAAACTTTAGTGATAATCAAATTTTAAAACCAGTTGTTTTTTCAAGATTTTCAAGATTTTATTGGAATTTAACACTTTTAAAAAACATATTAGAAAATGTTCCTGGATATGTTGAAAGGTATCTTGATGATGCTTTAAAAGTTAGAATAGATTACTTAGATAATGGTAAACAGAACTTAGATGAAAAAGATAAGAAAATAAAACTATTTCCTAAGAAAGATATTTTAGATAAGTTGAAAAAGGAAATTATTGATGTTGAAGAATATAGAAAAGATGTACTTGTTAGACTAGAGATTATGCATTCTTCAGATGAGGTTTACTCAAAAGTAAATGATGCTTTAAAAATATATATGGAAATAAAAAATAAATATGTATGGCAACAATTTGTAAATGCAGTATTTAAGATTAATTTGCATCATAGATTTAATAACATACTTATTAAAAATGAGATAGATAATTTACTTTCTGGCATAGAGGATAAATATTCAAGTGCACCATATTTACATATGTGGGATACATCAAGACAGATAAAAAAAGACAAATCTAAGATGAAATTTTTTGAAGAAAATTTAGATGCAGAAATCTTTTATTTTTATAGGAAAGATAGAAATAATGAAAGCATCAAAACTTTTTTAACAGATTTTATTGATTTATTTGGATATCATTCATTTGATGAATCAGATATAATGTTTAAAACTTATGATGAAGAAATTCTTAAAGTTATAAAGACTTATAGAGATATTTTAGATTTAGATGATATGTATGATCCTTTAAAAGATTTAAAGGAACAAAATAAAGAATATGAAGAAGTACTAGAAAAACTTCAAAAGAATCTAAAAGCATCACAATATAAAAATGCTATTAAACATATAGAATTTGTAAGAGAACTACAAAAGAAAGAGTATGCATTAAAAGATTTAGTTTTAGTATGCAGATCTCAGCTTAGAAAAGTTTTATTACAACTTGGTAAAATATATAAAGATAAATATATAATTGAAAGTGAAGATGATATTTTCTTTTTAGATTATCATGATATTGTTAATCAAAGAGATATAGATGAGATAAAAAATATAGTAAATAAAAATAAAATTTATTATAATTCATTTAGAAACTATATTCCACAAAGTGATATTTTTCCTTGTCTAAAGCAGCAAATTCAAATGGATTATAGAAAAAATTTAAAAGGTATAGGTGCAAGCTTTGGAAAAGTTAGTGCAAGAGCTTGTGTGGTAAATTCAAAAGAGGATCTAAAGAATTTTAGGAAATCAGATGTTATAGTTACAAAATATGTTGATCAAGAACTATTTAAAAATATAAATTTATCACATGTTTCAGGAATTGTTACAGAATTTGGTGGTGTCCTATGTCATTTTGCAATTAATGCAAGAGAAAATAGAATTCCATGTGTTGTTGGAATAAGAGATGTTACTTCAATAATACGAACAGGTGAAAATGTACTATTAAATGGAGATACAGGAGAGGTTATAATATAAAAATAATAAATTAAAAAGAAGAGTTGGAGCTTTTATTCCAACTCTTTTTGAAGTAATTTTTCTAAAATTTCTACAGCATTTGAAGCAGCTCCTTTTCTTATATTATCTGCTACACACCAGAAGTTAATTCCATTTTCTACTGTGTAATCTCTTCTTAATCTACCTATATAGACTTCATCAGTTCCACTTACAAACGTATTAATTGGATAAATTTGTCTTTGTGGATCATCCATAACAATAATACCTTCTGAGTTATTTAGATCTTTTTTAATATCATCTATTTTAAAATTATATTCAAGCTCTACATTTATACTTTCACAGTGACAGTTTAATACTGGAACTCTTACACAAGTAGCAGTAATAGGAAGCTTCGGCTTTTTTAAAATTTTTCTAGTTTCTTCTATCATTTTTATTTCTTCTTTGGTGTATCCGTTTTCTAAGAAATTATCTATATGTGGAATACAATTGTTAACAATTGGATAAGGAAATTTTTCAGCTTTATTATATAATAAGTCATCAATTCCTTTTTTACCAGCTCCAGAAACTGCTTGATATGTAGAGTAAATTACCCTTTTAATTTTATATTTATCATCTAATACTTTAAGTGGTAAAACGGCTTGAATTGTTGAGCAATTTGGATTAGAAATTATATTAAAATGGTCATATGCGTCTTCAATATTTACTTGTGGTACAATTAAAGGCACTGTTTTATCCATTCTAAAATATGAGCTATTATCTATTACAATACAGCCATTTTGAGCTGCAATTTTTGCATATTTTTCAGAAGTTGAAGCACCTGCAGAAAAAAGAGCATAATTAAATTTTTCATCTTTAAAACTATCTTCAGTTAGTTCTTTTACCGTATATTCTTGTTGCATAAATGTTATTTTTTTCCCAGCAGACCTTTTGGATGCAAATAAAGTATATTTATCTATATTTAAATTTTTTTCTTCTAGTACTTTTAAAAACATTTCTCCTACAATGCCAGTTGCACCAACTATTGCAACACTAATCATAAAATCACCTCATTTAAGTATATTATTTTTTGTCTTATTGTATTCAAGAAAAATAATAACAAATCATTACTTTACATAAAAAAGAATGTGTGGTATAATATACTTGTTAAATAAAAATATATAAAAAATAATAATTTATAGGAGGTGTGTAACTATGATTAATGGTTACGAAAGTCAAAAAAAGCTAGGCTTTTTTAAAAGGATGTGGAATATTTTATTTCATAAAACAAAAATGTTAGATGCACCACTTGAATATACTCAAAAAGAGATAAGGTTAAAAATAGATAATATTATAACTTTTATTAAAAATCGGTGAAGAATTTACTTCAAATGAAATTGAAAGAATATACGAAAATGCTAAGAGTATAAATATTTATTTTTACAATAAGAATGCAAAGAGTATAGTTAATACATTGGATACATATTTTTTTACAAAAGGTAAAAATACCGAGTGTGTTGATGGGAGTATTAAGATCTATTTTTATGATCCTATTATTTATAATAATAATCTAATTGAAGTTTTTCCGAACATTAATGTAACTAAATTAGATAAAAAAGAGTATACAATGCAAATATATTATAATTTAGTAAAAGGAATGGCAAGATATAATAGTAAAAAGAAAATTTATAGAAAGGATAAAAATAAGTTTTTAGTACATTTTTGTAATGGGATAAATACTAGAGAAATTACAGTTTCAAAAAATAAAATAGTTTCAATTAATTCAACAGAATATCCTGCATTAAATGAATCACTTGCATATATAGTTGCACAGTTTTTATATGAGAATATAGAAAGATTACCATTTACTTTAAAGCTTGATTTATATCAAGAAAATGTTATTAAAAAACTCAAATATTATATTGCGAATTGTTATGAAAGTAAATGGCAAATAATAAGAGATTATTTAACATGTAATAGTGCTAAACTAGAAAAGAGAGTGATAAAAAGATTAGAGTTTAATAACTTAAGTGAATTAGAAAAAGAAATAAAGAGGATTTAAAATCCTCTTTATCTAAATTTATATTAATAGAAGCATTTTCTGGATTTACTAAATTATTTAATACATTAGGATTAATCCAAATTCTTCTAGTAGATATGATAAAGTCTAATATAAATATTGCACATATAGTTATGGCTACTTTTTTTAATAAGACAGGAGTAATATGTCTTACGAGTTTTAATATTATTGGATGCAGAAAAAATACGTATATTGTTCCAAGTATTCCCCATCCAATAAGTATTGGCAAAGTAGTGTAATTTAATATATTTAATGGTTTATCTGAATAGTTCCACATTTCAATATTAAAAATATGCTTAAAGATTAAACCACAAATAAGTTCAAATGTTCCAAGTATTAAAGAGGCACTTACAAATATTAAAGGAATATTTGATCTTTTTGCTTTTACATTATAAAAACATAAATATAGTATTAATGCTCCAAAACCATAAATAGGACAATACGGTCCAAATAGCATACCTCTTTTTACAATTTTTCCTACACTTAAAAACACATAACCAGTTTCAATTAAAAATCCTATAATAGAAGCAATAGTAAATACAACTATCATCTCAGAGATTGATGGCTTTTGTTTTTGAGGAATAACTAACTGATATTCTTGAGATGCCTTTTTCATAAATTCACCTTCTATATTTTATTCTCATATAAGTCTTTATTAAGACAAACTGATATATCATTTAAGTAACTTAACTTTGAGCTTTTTGGAAAATTAAATGTATATTTAATTGCAAATAGCATCTGTTTATATTTCTTGAATTTTTTATTTATTTCATTTTTTCCATATTTTGAATCTCCAATAATTGGATGAGACAAATGAGAAAGTAAAGCTCTGATTTGATGAGTTTTACCAGTATGAATTATTACTTTTAGTATGGAATAATTCTTTGTTTTATATACGTTTTTTACATATATATCTGTTATTATTTTTTGAGAATTTTTAACATTTTTATCATATATTTTAGAAGTGCCACTCTTTTCATCTTTTAATAAAAAATTCTCATAATGACACTTATTATTGTTAAATTCTCCATAAACATAAGCTATATATTCTTTTTGTATATATCCTTCCTTGAAAGCGTTAAAAAGAAGATTGTAAGCAAAATCATTTTTAGAGAATATAATTAATCCTGAAGTATTTCTGTCTAGTCTATGACATATTTTTATATTTTCACCTTTTTTGCTTTTTACAAAGTCTTCAAATGTTGGCTCTGTTTGTTCTTTTGTCTCGTTATTTGAAAGGATTCCTTGTGGTTTATATGCAATAAGAATATTTTCATCTTCATATTGAACATGCAAATCTTGTGGAAATCCAAAAAGTAATGAGTCTTCAATATATATTTGAATTAAATCATTATTTTTTATAGAATAATTGGAATTATTTATTCTTTTTCCATTTACTTTTATATCTTTATTTCTTAAAGCTTTATGTAATATTGAAGAAGAAAGATTTGGAAAATTTTCTTTTATAATATATAATATTTTTTCTTCTTTATTTAGGTTACTTATTTTAATTTCTTTCATAGACAAGATTATAGTACAATTTGAAAAAAAAAGCAATATATGCTGGAAAAACTAAGTATTTAGTTATATAATATAGACATAAATGATAGTATAAATATTGATATAAAAGCTTTAAAATATTGAAATCTTCAGTAAAATATGTTAAAATGAAATTTAACTTTTTTATGGAGGAATACGTTTTATGAGAAAAAAATTAATAAAAGTAATCTTTGAAAATGGTAAAGAAATAATGGTAGAACCAGAAACAAGGGTAGTAGATGCAATAGAAAAAGCAAATATTGATACAGAAGAAGAAATATTAGCAGTAAAAATTAACAATAAAGAAAGATCTATTATGTATCATCTTATAGAAGATAGTAAATGTGATTTTATAACATACAGTACTAGAGATGGTGAAAGAATTTATAGTAGAAGTTTAAAATTCATATTTCTTATGGCTTTACATAGACTTAATATTAAATTACACTTTAAATTTTCGAATAAAACAGGAAGAGATTATTTTGCATTTGTAAGACCTGATGAAGAAGTTACAACTGCAATGGTAAAAGATATAAAAGAAGAAATGAAGAAAATCGTTTCTGAAAATATAAGAATTATGAAAGAAAAAGGAAGCAGTAGAAGGATTGCAAATTATTTAGACAATAGAGAGCAAATAAAAAATATTGTAGATCTAGGTTTAAATGAAAACTATACTGTATATTATGCAGAAGATTTTTATACATATTTATATGGATCAGTAGTAATGTATACAGGATGTATTAAGGGATTTGACTTAAGAAAATATAAAAATGGAGTTATATTGCTACTTCCAGAAAAAGATGATATAAATGAAGTAAAATATGATATTGAAACAAACAGAATGTTTGAACTTTCAAATAAATTTTCAGAAGTTTGTAAAGTTACGTCTGTAGAGAGTGTTAATGATCTTAATAAAAAAATTGTAGATGATGAAATCGATAGAGTTATTAGACGAGCAGAACTATACCATACTAATGAATTTTTTGAAATTACAAGAAGAATCACTAGATCTGGGAGTATAAAGATTGTTATGCTTGCTGGGCCTTCTTCTTCAGGAAAGACAACATCTGCTCAAAGACTTGCAGATACTCTTATGGTAAAAAAGAAAAACGCAATAGTTATAAGTATGGATAATTATTTTAAAGATGCTGGAAATATACCAATTGGAAAAGATGGAAAAGAAGACTATGAGTGTTTTGAAAATATAGAGATAGAGTTGTTTAAAAAGCAGATGCTTAAACTACTAAGAGGACAAAAGGTAGTATTACCAACATTTAATTTTAAACTACAAAAGAAAGAATTTACAAGAAGTCCAATTAAACTTGGAGAAAACGATATATTAATAATAGAGGGAATTCATGCTTTAAATCCCAAAGCTTCTGATTTTATTCCAAAGGATAAAATATTTAAATTATATGTTGCTCCTATGGTAAGCATTAGGTTTGATTCATATACAATGCTATCATCTAATGATTTAAGAATGATGAGAAGATTTGTAAGAGATAATTCTGTTCGTGGAGTTAGTGTTGAAAGGACAATGGATTTATGGGAAAAAATTCGCATTGGAGATGAGCAAAATATTTTTCCATATGTAGATAGAGCAGATTATATTTTTAATACAAGCTTAATATATGAGTGGGCTGTTTTAAAACCAATTGCAGAAAAGCTATTATTAAAAATAGGAGATGATAGCAAATATTATTCTGAAGCACGTAGACTTCTAAATACGTTAAGAAACTTTATTGGTATAGATACAAATTTAATACCTAGTACATCAATATTAAGAGAATTTATCGGTGGCGGATGCTATTTAAGATAAAATAAGGAGGAAAAAACTTTGGCAATAAAAAAACAATCCTTTATGAAGGGAGTTTTTGTAATAATGGGCTCCCAAATATTAATAAAGATATTAGGCTTTATATATAGAATAATTCAAACCAATATACCGCAGTTTTCAGATGTAGGAAATAGTTATTATGGCTCAGGATATCAAGTATATACTTTTATACTTGCAATAGCAACAATGGGTATACCAAATACTATATCAAAACTTGTATCAGAAAAGATAACACTTGGAGATAGAAGAGGAGCTCACAAAATATTTAAAACTGCATTTTTAGTTTTTGTAAGTATAGCAACTGTATTTGCATTATCACTATTTTTTGGTGCAGAGTTTATATCCAATACAATACTTAATAATCCAGGAGTAAAATATACATTGATGGCGCTTTCTCCAGCAATTATATTTGTATCTATGTCTGCCGTTTTAAGAGGATATTTTATAGGTATGGAAAATGTAAGTGAATATAGTAAAGCACAAATAATAGAGCAAGTAATAAATTGTGTATTTTCTGTTATATTTGTATTAATGCTTGTTGGAAATAGTCCAGAAATAATGGCTGCTGGTTCAACACTTGCAACTACTGTTGCAACATCTACAGCATTTTTATATTTAGTTAGATATTATAGAAAAAATAGAGATGAAATTTGGAGAGAGATTAATAAAGCTCAACAATTTGCAACAGAATCTAGAAAAAAAATTGCTAAAAAACTAATTTCTTATGCAGTACCAATTTCATTTGGAAGTGTAGTATCTGCTCTTTCTGGATTAATAGATGTTGTTACCGTTGTAAATGGACTTCAAAAATATGGATATGATATTGTAACTGCAAATGCCAAGTATGGAATACTTTCAGGAAAAGTAGATATTTTACTTGCCGTTCCTTTATCTATAAATGTTGCATTTTCAGTTGCATTGGTACCATTTATTTCTTCTGCAATTGCAAGACATAGAAAAGATGAAGCTTTAAGTAAGATAAAGTATTCTTTAAAGATATCTTCACTTATAGCACTTCCATGTACATTTGGATTGTTTGTTCTAGCAACTCCTATATTTCAGATGATATTTCCTAATGCACCAGAAGGAGCATATTTATTGCAAATTGAATGTTGGTTATTGTTTTTCTCGGTAGTTTGTCAAACAATAACAGGAGCATTACAAGGTATTGGAAAACTTGCTGTCCCTGGATTTGCAATGCTTGCAGGTACAGTTGTTAAATATATTTTAAATGTGATTTTTATCCCAATCTATGGAGAGGTTGTACCAGCTATTACAAGTATTGTATTTAGCGCTACTGCTTGTATAATATCTGCAATTGTATTATTTAAAGCACTAAAAGTAAGAATGCCATTAAAGGAAGTTATATTAAAACCTTTTATAGCAAGCGCTTTAATGGGATTATCAGTATTTGCTTCATATAAATTATTTATAACACTTAGTTTAGGTAATACAATTTCAACACTTATTTCTATCTGTATTGGTGTAATTGTATATGCAATTTTTGTTATTATACTTAAAATACTTAATAAAGATGAAATTCAACAATTACCTTATGGTAACAAAATATGTAAAATGCTTAAAATATAGCTAAAAAACGAAGTTTTTTTGTCAGAAAAAAGAAGAAAACTGTTGACAATACTAGTCTTTTGTAGTATATTCTAAATATAATTAAACAATAGGAGGGGATTAAAATGAATAAAGCTGAATTAATCGCTAAAATAGCAGAAGAAAGCAAACTAACTAAAAAAGCTGCTGAAACTGCTTTAGACGCATTCGTTACTAGTGTTGAAGAAACACTTAAAAACGGAGAAAAAGTTCAATTAGTTGGTTTTGGTACTTTTGAAGTAAGAGAAAGAGCTGCTAGAAAAGGTAGAAACCCACAAACTAAAGCTGAAATTAAAATACCAGCTTCAAAAGCTCCAGTATTTAAAGCTGGAAAAGCATTAAAAGAATTAGTTAATAAAAAATAATTCATTTTATACAAAAAAATCACGATTTAATCGTGATTTTTTTATTCTTTTTCTTCTTCTAATATACTTGTACAATAAGCACATCTTGTAGCTTTTATTGGAATTGTACTAAGACAATAAGGACATGTTTTAGTTGTGATTTCAACTTTTACTTCTTGTTTTTTGTTTGCTTTAGTAAGAGCTTTTACAATAATAAATAGTACTAAAGAAATTATTATAAAGCTAATAATAGAATTTAGGACAGCTCCGTATCCAAAAGATACACCTTTAATAGTAAAACTTAAATCAGATAAGTCAACATTACTAGTTAACGCACCAATAAGTGGAGAAATAAGAGATTGTACAATAGAATTTACTATTGCAGTAAAAGCAGATCCCATAACCATACCTATAGCTAAGTCTAACACATTTCCTTTCATAGCAAATTTTTTATAATCTTCAAAAGCAATTTTTGCTTTTTTTCTAGATATATCTTGTAATTCTTTTGTGTCAATTTTTTTCATTTTTTATCACCAACAAAATATTACTATAAAATGACAATAAAATCAATATTTTAAATTCTATTGACAAATATTGTAAATACATATAATATTAGAGTAGGTGATTTATATATGGAAAATGAAAATAAAAAAGAATTAATGAGAATATTTTATAAAAATAAGGTATTTAATAAATTAGCAATAGGGGCGCTTTTAATAGGCATTTTTTTATTTGCTATAGGTATAATAATAAATTCTAGGGATTTACCAACTGCTACAGCTTTAAAAGATGTAACTAGTAGTAATATTTATGCTAAAGAAGATGTATATGCTATAACAGATTATTTTGCAACTTATAGTGAAGATGATATTGTAAAAGATAAGTATTATATGGCTTTAGGAGAAACAAAGCTATATATTATAAATATGGAAGATAGTCAATATATGAATATTTGTAATAATATAGAAGATGAAATCATTACAATAAATGGTATGAGTGAAGAATTTTCAGATGAGTTAAAAAATCTTGCTATAGAAACATATAATGAAATATATGAAACAGATGAGTTAAATTTATCAAATTTTGATCAAGTGTTTTCATCATATTTAATTAATGCCAAAAAAACTCCAAATGATATTGGACAGGTGTTTGAAGATTTAGGTATAATTTCTTTAATTTGTGGAGTTATATTTATAATAATATATATATGTATAATAGTAAAAACTAAAAATAATATAAAGAAAATAGCAGATGAATATGATTTAGCTCAAATTTCTACAGAGCTTGCTTTTCCCTCAAAGATGGAATATGAAAAAACAAAAACAATATTTTTGGATACATATGTTATAGATTATTCTACAGCTTTAGATGTAATAAAATATAGTGATATAGTTTGGATATATCCAAATGAGCGTAGAATTAATGGAGTTAAATCTTCTATGCAAATAGTAGTAGTAACTAAAGATAAGAAGAGACGTTTTATTGGAGAAACTGATGCTTTTGGAAAGAAAAATAAAAAGCAATTTGAAGATTCATATAAAGAATTAATTGCCCGTAGACCAAATGCTTTAAATGGTTATACTAAAGAAAATATAGAAGCAATGTCTAAAAATAATATAGATGAGACTATAAATAGAATTTATCAATTGGATTATAAATAATATAAAAAGGACTTGAAGTGTTTGTATTTCAAGTCTTTTTATATTTTGTTTATGTTGATTTTTTATTTGTTTTATAGTAAAATATTTACTAGTGTTTAAAGGAGAGAAAAATGTTAGGAACAAACGGTGTTACAGTTAGATTTGGAAAAAGAGTTTTATATGAGGATGTAAATGTTAAGTTTACTCCTGGAAATTGTTATGGGATTATTGGTGCAAATGGTGCAGGTAAATCAACATTTTTAAAAGTATTAACAGGAGAATTAGAGCCAAGTGAGGGTGAAGTATATATGACGAAAAATGAAAGACTTGGTGTATTAAAACAAGACCATTATATGTATGATGATGTAAAGGTAATTGACACTGTTATACGTGGAAATGAAAGATTATATGAGATAATGCAAGAGAAAGATGCATTATATGCAAAGCCAGATTTTAATGATGAAGATGGAATAAAAGCTGGAGAGCTTGAAGCAGAGTTTGCAGAACTTAATGGTTGGATGGCAGATACTGATGCTGCACAACTATTAACAGGACTTGGAATTGATACAGAATATCACGAATGTTTAATGAAGGAACTTACAGGACCACAAAAAGTTAAAGTATTATTGGCACAAGCTTTATTTGGAAATCCAGATGTTTTGATATTAGATGAGCCTACAAATAATCTTGATATGGCAGCAATAAGTTGGTTAGAGGAATTTTTAATTAACTTTGAAAATACCGTGATTGTTGTATCTCATGATAGATACTTTTTAAATAAAGTATGTACACATATTTTAGATATAGATTATGGAAAAATTAATTTATTTGTTGGTAATTATGATTTTTGGTATGAATCAAGTCAGCTTGCTTTAAAACAAATGAAAGATGCAAATAAGAAAAAAGAGGAAAAAATAAAAGAACTTGAAGAATTTATTAGAAGATTTAGTGCGAATGCATCAAAATCAAAACAGGCAACTTCAAGAAAGAAAACTTTAGAAAAAATAGAATTAGATGAAATAAAACCATCAACAAGAAGATATCCTTTTATAGATTTTAAACCTGAAAGAGAGTCTGGAAAAGAGATTTTATCTGTTGAAGATGTATCATTAACTGTAGATGGAGAGAAGCTTTTAAATAATGTATCTTTTAAGATATTAAAAGGAGATAAAATTGCTCTTGTAGGTGGAAATGGTCTTGCTAAAACAGCTTTATTTAATGTTATAATGGGAAAGATAAAACCAGATACAGGTAAAATTACATTTGGTCAGACAATAACACCTTCATATGTACCACAAGACAATGAAGAATATTTTAATTCAGATAAGAGTATTGTTGAGTGGATAGCTGATGATTATGGAATTACTGATGAGACTGTTGTAAGAAGCTTCTTAGGAAGAATGTTATTTTCAGGTGATGAAGCTTTAAAGAAAATTGGTGTTTTATCTGGAGGAGAAAGAGCTAGATGCATGCTCGCAAGAGCAATGCTAGAAGCACCAAATTTACTATTTTTAGATGAACCAACAAATCATCTAGATTTAGAAAGTATTACTGCTTTAAATGAAGGATTAATTAGAACAAATGCCGAGCTTATGTTTGTATCTCATGATCATCAATTCGTACAAACAGTGGCAAATAGAATAATTGAAATTACTGATGATGGAATAATTGATAGAAGATGTACATATGATGAGTATTTAGAGCAAAACATTGAGTTGATGAAAAAAGAGACTAGTTTATAGGAGAGTAAAATGATAAAATATCCAGACTATAATAAAAGTATATTATCTGTAATATCTTCAATTTTAAAGTATTATGGTTATGATAATGGACATAAGAGTTTAGAAATTTTAGATGAAAAGTTAAAAAATAAGTATAATAATATAGTATTAATGGTTTTTGACGGAATGGGAGTATCTTCTGTAAAAAAATTCTTAAAAAATACTGACTTTTTAATGAGGCATTATGTTGGAAATATATCATCAGTATGTCCTTCTACTACTGGTTGTGCTATTCCAACAATAGAAAGTGGTAAAGCTCCAATTGAACATGCTTGGCTTGGATGGGATATGTATTTTAAAGAGTATGATTCTAATATAACTGTTTTTAAAAATACATATCAAGATAGTAATGAAAAAGTAGAAGAATATAGTGTTGCTCAAAAATATATGGGATATAAAAATGTATTTGATATTATAAAGGAAGTTACAAATGGTGTTGTAACAACTCATGATATTTCTAAATATTCTGATACAAATGAATTTGTTTATAGCTGTGAAGAAATGCTAAGAAAAGTTCACTTGATTGCTAAAAATGATGTAGAGGATTTTATTTATACTTATCTTGAAGAACCGGATTCTTTAATGCATGCACTTGGAACTGATCATGAATACGTAAAAGAAAATATAAGATATATTAACAGTTTTGTTTGTGAACTTGCAGAAGTTTTAGAGGATTCCTTAATAATTGTAATGGCTGATCACGGTCTTGTTAATACTAAGTCTATATATTTAGAAGATTATCCTAAAATACAAGATATGTTAATAAGAAGACCAAGTATTGAAAGTAGAGCTGTAAATTTTTACGTTAAAGAAGAATATAAAAATATATTTGAAAAAGAATTTAATAAGTTGTTTAAAAAAGATTTCTTATTGTTAACAAAAGAGCAAATCTTAGAGAAAAAACTATTTGGTGAAGGAGAGAAAAATCCAAGAATAGATGAAGTTGTAGGAGACTATATGGCTTTTGCAATAGGAGATAAAGCTTTAGAATGGGAAAATGATGGATTTATGATGGAAGCTAGACATGCTGGACTTACGAAGGAAGAAATGGAAGTACCTCTTTTTGTAATAGATACAAATAATCTATAAAAAAATACAAAAAGTACTTGATTTTTTATAAAGACTGTGTTATTATATTAGAGTACTAAATAATAGTACAGATGCTCCAGTAGCTCAGTTGGATAGAGCAACGGCCTTCTAAGCCGTGGGTCAGGAGTTCGAATCTCTTCTGGGGCACCATAAAAAAGAAAGGTTAACTTAGGTTAACCTTTTTTTGTTTTAAAAGAAAAATTTAAAGAACCTGTAATTAAATTTACAGGTTCTTTAAATAAGACGCTCTATTTCTATTATAATGCCTAGCCGGTGGAAATCATTATAATAAAAAGAAAATGTATGAAAATATCATACATTAATAGTTTAACATAATAATACAATAAATTCAAGTAGTATATATGTCAAATTTTGTTGTGTATTGTATTTTTTATATACATATGGTAGTATTGTTCTAGGAGATTTTATTATGAGAAAAAACAGAGAAATTAGAAAACAAGCACGAAATACAGTAAAGAAAAATTATTTTACATTGGTTTTTATTTGTTTTATTATGATGTTTCTTGCAGGAAATTATAATACATCAATGACTGGAATAAAAAATATAATAAGAATGGATTTTGTTATAGAATTTAATAGTAGCTATAATCCAGATATAAGACTAGACTATTTGACAGATACTAATTCAGATATTACAAGTGATGTATTAAATGAAATCTTTCATACAGATGATATAGAAAAGATAAAGTTTAAAGAAAGTGTAACAGGCGGAATATTTAGAACAATATTTGATGGAATAACACATGCTGAGAGATTTATATTTAAAATACTTAAATTTTTAATGGATTTATTTGTTAACGCAAAGCAGACAGTAGCTCTTAGTATAATAATTATTTTAATACAATTTTTGTATGGAGTTTTTGTTCAAAAACCACTAAGAGTATGTGAATCAAGGATGTTCATGGAATCTAGAATTTATTACAAGACTCCATTTAAAAGATTAATAGATATAATAAATTTAAAAAATTATATAAATGTTGTAAAAACAATACTTATTACAGATATATATCAATTTTTGTGGAATTTTACTATAATAGGTGGAATAATTAAAACCTTTTCATATAGATTAGTTCCTATGATTATGGCAGAAAATCCTAACATAAAACCTAAAGATGCAATAACACTATCAAGAAAAATGATGAATGGATATAAGTTTCAGTTATTTAAACTTGATTTTTCTTTTTTATTTTATGAAATATTAAATATAATATCTTTTGGTATATTTGGAGTATTATATTCAAATCCATATTATACAGCAAGTATTGTAGAGTTTTATACAGATGTAAAAAAACAATATATAAAAGATAAGAAACCAAAATATGAGCTACTAAATGATAGAGCATTATTAGAAAATACTAAAAATTTTGAATGCTATCCTGGTGTAAAAAGAAAAGAAATGAAAAAAGCAGATGAAATATTTAACTATTACCAAAAATATAGTGTTACATCATTAATTTTAATGTTTTTTGCTTTTTCGTTTTTAGGATGGTTATGGGAAGTTGGAATCTACATTTTTAAATTTGGAGAATTCGTAAATAGAGGTACAATGCTTGGACCATGGCTTCCAATTTATGGTACTGGTTGTATAGTGATACTATTTTTACTTTTCTTACCTAAAAAATATAAAAAGATAACAGATAATCCAATTTTAACATTTTTTATAGTAATACTTTTATGCGGTAGTATAGAATATTTTACATCATGGTATTTAGAATATACTCATGGAATGAGATGGTGGGATTATACAGGATATTTTTTAAATATAAATGGCAGAGTTTGTTGTGAAGGACTAGTATTTTTTGGTATAGGTGGCTGCTTATGTTTATATATAGCTGCACCATATATGCATGGAATTATTTCTAAAATACCAAAAAAAGTAAGAGAAGCTTTATGCGTAATATTAGTTTTATTATTTTTAGCAGACTTTGTATATTCCTCTTTATATCCTAATATAGGAGCGGGAATAACAGATGATAATATTAAAAATATTATAACTGAGAGTCAAGAAGAATAAATTAAGCTGAATAGCTAATACTATTCAGCTTTTTCAATTTGTATTTGATTATAACACTCTTTTAGAGAACTAAATATACTAATATTTCGTATTAACATTAGTATGTTAAATATAATTAAAAACATTAAAATTATGAATATTGTTAGAAAAACAATTCTATCTCTTTTTTTCATATATATGCCTCCATATATTTAGTATATCACTAAAAAAGTAATATGTACACATAAAAGTACACTAATTTTATTACAAAAACTGAATATAATAATTACAGGTGATAGTAATGGGAAAATTAAAGATTGTAATAAATAATAAAACTAAGGATAGTATTACTAGAACAATTAGAATGAGTGGAGACACATATGATAAAATAACGGCTATTGCTGAAAAGAAAGGTATTTCTTTTAATAATGTTATAAATCAATTAATAGAATATGGTCTAGATAATCTAGCTGAATAAATTGAAGTTACTTATTGTAGCTTCTTTTTTTCTTGCTAATTGCGCAAAAATAATATATAATCTCAATATAAGTAAGGGAGAGAAAAAATGCAGCTAAATAGGGAAAAGGTAAAAAGTATACTTGAATATTTTTTAATATTTATTATTTTTTTTGTTGGTTTAAGAAAAGGTGGGTACTATAAAGAAGATAGTTTAGTTTTAGTTTATATAATACAGCTTGTAGCTTTATTACATTTAATATTTACTGAAAAAATAAAATTAAATTATATAGTGGGAATTTCTTTAATATCTCTTACTACATCATATTTTTTGCCTATTGTATTTAATAATACTGCTTCTTTATCAGGAGCATTAAATATGGCGTTAAAAATATATAGTTTGTTTTTAGTATATTTAGTTGTATTAAACTCGAAAAGTAAAGAAAAATATATAAAAGCTATAGTTTATATAACTTTGATTTTTGGTATATTGGCGTTAGATGAAATTTCATATAGAGTATTTGAAGCTCCTTTAAATTTTTTAGGCGGTGGATATGTAGAGGATACAACATATAGAGTATCTAGTGTATTGCAATATGCAAACATTCTTGGTCTTTTATGCCTTTTATCTATAATTTGTATAGTTTTTAAGTTAGATAAAAATAAAAGTGGAAAACTAAAGAAAGCAATTTTAAATACTTTATTTTTATTTTTTACTACAATAATTCTTTTAACAGAATCAAAAATGATATTACTATTATATGTTGGTTTCATGTTATATAATATTATATCTACAAAAAAAGTAGTTAAACTGATTATTTTTATTTGTAATTTGATTTTAGGATTTCTTATTGTGGCTCTTTTTAAAGAGACTAATGCTGTTATGGCTATACCTATTTTTTTATTTTATACATTATATTTATTGTTGCTATTTAATATAAAAACTAAAAGAAATAAAATACTATTTTGCACAGTATTTTTAGTAGTAGCTATAGCTTTTTTTGCTATATTTTTTGATTATATATTAAATATTGGAATGATTTCTAGTATAAAGGATTACTTTTTAAACTTTAATAGTACTAAACTTAGAATGATATATTATGAAGATGCAATAAGGCTTATAACTTCTAGTCCGTTAAATTTTATTTTTGGGCTTGGAGGAAATGCTTTTAGAACATTATATGAGACTGTGCAAAGTGTGGAGTATATATCTCTTGAAACACATAGTTTATTTATGCAAGTTTTTCTTGAATCAGGAATTTTAGGATTAATTTCAACTATAGTTCTAGTTGTGTATTTATTAATAAAATCTAGTAGTAACTATAAAAAAATAATGTTTTTAATAACAGTTATATTTTCATGTTTTGATGTATTTTTAACATATACATTTATGATATATGTTTTAGCAATTTTAATTGCTTTATGTGATGCAAATAGTAAGGAGATTAATTTAAAATTTAAAGTGACAAATGGAATATTATATTTAATTGTATTTATAATATCTACTTTACAAGTTATTGCAATTTTTATAGATCCAGTAGAAGTAAATAACTTAAATGTGACACTTCAAGAGCAAGAGAAAATTATACAAAAATGTGAATTATCACTTAAATTTGATCCTTTTGATATAGATTATATTAGAAACTGCAATGTTGCATATGTTTCATATTTAGAGCTTTTAGAAATTAAAGAAGAGCTATATGGATATGATTATACTACTTTAAAGTACGAAATAGTAAATAAAATATATGATAACGTAAAGAAAGAGACTTTATATGAAAAAAGCAATAAATACGCATTAGAAGACAGAATATATTATACAAATTATTATATTGAAGAGCTAGTATTTTCAAATTATTCAGATGATATAAAAAAAGGATATGAAATATATTTAAGCCAAATGTATAATATGCTAAAAAAATTAGCAGAAGAACATGGTAAAAATGATTATGCTATAAAAGCATATTCTATTCTTGGAAATAGTATATGTGATAACTATTCATATATTAATTTGACAATTAATAGTGATGAAATATATAATATCTTAAATAGCATAAAAGAAAACATAAATATACGCTTGTAATTTGGATTTTTTTATGTTATAATAATCGAGTAAAGATGACAATGGATAATAGGAGGAATACAATATGATGGGATGGATAGACTGGACATTAGCAATAGCAACAATAATAGTAGGATTAATTCTTACAGTAGTTGTAATGTTACAATCAAGTAAAGATCAACAATCAGCTATTACAGGAAATAATACATTTTATGGAGCAAATAAATCAAAGACTTTAGATGGAATATTATCTAAATATACCGTTGCTTTAGCTATAATTTTTGCTATTTTATGTGTGGCTACAACTCTTTCAATAATTAAATAAGGAAGAAGAAAATGAACGAAAAAAAGATAGTTAATAAAAAACAAAAAGATAAATATACTACAAGGAAGGAAGTATTAACTTCCTTCTTTTTAAGTAATGAATATAAACTTGCAACAAAAAAGCAAATAATAGCACTATTTTCTATACCTAAAAGTGATATAAAACAATTAGACAAAATATTACAAGAACTAGAAGATAGTGGTATTGTATATTTAGATGATAGTAAAAGATATGTACCATATAGTAAATCAAATTTAATTAAATGTAAATATCAATCAAAAAGTTATTCTTTTGGTTTTGGAATAGTAGAAGACGGAGAAGACTTATATATATCTAGAAGAAACTTAAATGGAGCAATGAATGATGATGATATTTTAGTAGAAGTAATTAACACTACAGGAAGAACAAGAGAAGGTAAGGTAGTAAAAATATTAAAAAGAAATACTACCTCTGTAATAGGAAGATTTTCTAAGTCTAAGAATTTTGGATTTGTACTCCCTATAGATGATTCAATTGAAGATATATATATTTCTAAAAAAAATTCACAAAGTTATAAGGATGGGCAAGTAGTAGAAGTTTTAATTACAAAATATCCAACAGAAAATACTAAAGCAGAAGGAAAAATAGAAAGAATAATTGGAGATTCAAAAGATTCCCACATAGATGCTAAATCTTTATATGTCTCATATGGACTAGACAAAATGGAAAATTTTGGTCCACTTATTCAAGAAGAGTTAAAAAATATACCTAGTGTTGTATTAAAAGAAGAAAAAAATGGTAGAAAGGATAGAACAAATGAAAGAATTTTTACTATTGATTCATCTGATGCTAAAGATTTAGATGATGCTGTAAGTGTAAAAAGAAAAAATAATAATTATTTGCTTTCTGTGTATATTGCAGATGTAAGTCATTATGTTAAAGAAAAGACTGAATTAAATAAAGAGGCAATAGCAAGAGGAACAAGTATTTATATACCTGGTAAAGTTATACCAATGCTACCTAAGGAATTATCTAATGGAATTTGTAGTTTAAATGAAGGGCAGGAACGCTTAGCACTTGCTGTTGATATGCTTATATCGCCTAGTGGTGAGGTTTTAAGCTCAGATGTGTTTAAAGCTGTAATTAAAGTAGATAAAAAAATGTCATATGATAAAGTATATAAAGTCATTTCGGGTCAAATAGATGAAAACCTAGAAAAAGAGTATGGAATATATAAAGAAGACTTGCTTTTAATGGAAGAATTAGCTAAAATATTAAATGAGAAGAGAAAAAAAGAAGGATGTATTAATTTTAATATTCCAGAGACTCATATTGAACTAGATAATAATGGTGATGTTATAAGTGTAGCACCATATCCAATAACTTTTGCAAATCAAATAATAGAAGAGTTTATGCTTATAACAAATATGACTATTGCAGAAAAGTACTTTTTCTTAGAACTTCCTTTTATTTATCGTATACATGAAAAACCAGATGAAGAAAAATTAAGGGATTTGAATTTAATTTTATCTAATTATAATTTGAGAATAAAAGGGATAAAAGATGTTCATCCAAAAGCTTTGTCAGATATTTTAGATAGTATCGATAATGAAAAGGATAAAGATATTATTTCTAATTATATGCTAAGATCATTAAAACTTGCAAAATATAGTAGTGAATGTTTAGGACATTTTGGTTTAAATGCTAAATATTATTGTCATTTTACTTCGCCTATTAGAAGATATCCAGATTTATTTATTCATAGAATTATTTCAAAATCTATTGATAATAATTTAATGTTTAAAGAAAATGAGATATCTAAATATGAAAAGCAAGCAGAAATATATTCTAAAAGTTCTTCTGAAATGGAAAAAAATGCAACAAAGATTGAAAGAGATTTTGATAGTTTGTATTCTACTATTTATATGAAACAATTTATAGGAGAAGTATTTGAAGCAACAATAAGTTCTATAACATCTTTTGGTATGTTTATTAGACTAGAAAATACAGTTGAAGGATTTGTAGCATTTAATGATATATCAGATGATTATTATATGTATGATGAAGCAAAAAGAATACTTATTGGAAAAAATACATCTAAAATATATAGAATAGGGGACAATATAAAAGTAAAACTAATAAAATCTGATGTCTTGACAAAACAAATTGATTTTGAAGTTATATAAAGAGGTGATAGAATTGGAAAATAAGGTAAATGATTCCAACAAAAAAACTAAAAAACAAACAAAATTTAAAGTTAATATAAAATCTAAAGAGGATGTTAAACTTCAACTACTAGATTTTTATAATCAAAAAATAAAAAAGTTGCATATTATTATCTTAGTTATAATGATTATACTATATGCAATTTTCTTCTTTACAACATTTTCATCAGTAAGATCTGGAGCATATACAGTTTCAGAAGGAACAGAAGTAATTAGCTTTGTTGAAAACATAAAACAGACATTATTATTAGATTTGGTAATTATAATTGCAGGAATTACACCATATTTCTATCTATCAATTATAGGTGTAGCTCAGACTTTTGCTTTAGTTAATTCTTTAGCTATTAGTTATGCATTAAGAACATGTTTTATGCCAACTGCATTTATTGGAGGATTAATACAAATAATTGCAGTTTCTTTATGTATTGCTGTTGGATTGTATTATTGCAGATTATCTACTAAGAAAACAAAATATTATCATCATTCAGATTTTGGAATTGATGATTTAAAGATGCAAGTCTATGAAATAAGACAAAATAAAGAAAAAATTGAAGAAATAAATAAGAAGAAAGAAGAGAAAGCTAAAAAGATTCAAGATAGTAATGTAAAAATACCATATTTAAATTTTGCTTTAATTTTTGTAGTTTGTTTTGTTGTTCAAATTGTTGGAATTTTAATATCAATGATATAAGGAGGAGCAATGAGAACACGATTTAATCCTAAAGCTATCGAGCAGATGAATGCATTTGATAGATATATAAAGGATAAAGAGGCAATACAAAGTATATTAGATAAAAATAAAGAGAAAAAAATATTCTTAGAAATAGGAATGGGCAAGGGTGATTTTATTACAAGCTTATCACAACTAGATAAGGATAATATATATATTGGAGTTGAAGTATCACCACCAGTTTTAGCTCTTGCTGTAAAAAAATTACAAAGATATGAAGAAGAAAATAATATAAGAATAGATAATTTATATTTTATGTCTTTTGACGCAATAGAGCTATCTAGTATATTTAATGAAGGACAAATAGAGAAGATATATTTAAATTTTAGCGATCCATGGCCTAAAAAAAAGCATGCCAAAAGAAGATTAACTAATGAGAAATTTTTAGAACAGTATAAAAAAGTACTTAAAGAACATGGTCAAATTGAATTTAAAACAGATAATAGAGAACTTTTTGAATACAGTCTTGTAAGTATGCAAAACTTTGGTCTTAAGTTTATAGAAGTATATTTAGATTTACACAAGACAGATATTTTTAATATACAGACAGAATATGAAAAAAAATTCTCTCCTTTTGGTCCAATTTATAAAATAGTTGTGGAATACTAGGTATTTTTAACAAAATTTTGCATAAAATATTGACAAATAAAGAAAAAGATATTATAATGGAAAAGTACCTGAATGGTGGATATAGTTCAGTTGGTAGAGCGCCAGTTTGTGGCACTGGATGTCGTGGGTTCAAGTCCCACTATTCACCCCAGTACTTTTATATATATTGGGCTGTCGCCAAGCGGTAAGGCACTAGACTTTGACTCTAGCATGCGCTGGTTCGAATCCAGCCAGCCCAGCCAAATTTTAAATCACTAGAAATATTGAGATATCAATGTTCCTAGTGATTATTTTTTATTCTATAATAATATATAGTGACATTATCACAAGTAAATTACAAATTTTTTGGAAAAGTCTGCATAAAATTAAAAAGATCATATAATATAATTATAGTTTTTTTAAAGGAGTTGATTTAATATGGCATACTCATTAGATGTATTTCAAAAGTATGGAATAGACAAGGATAATTTACTAATACAGGAGTCTTTAACTCATTCAAGTTTTTTAAGACGGTACAAATTCTAATATTCCTGAGGATTATTAAAGATTAGAATTCCTTGGGGATGAAGTTATATGTTTAGTACTTGGACAATTAATATATACCAGAAAAAAATATTCAGAGGGTGGTATGAGTAGGGTCTTTTAGTATATTGTATCTAACGATATTAATTTTGAATTTTCTAAATTTCTTCGGATTAGACAAGTATATTAATTGGTATGATATATCTGAAAGTAATCAGACAATATCTAGGCGTGTAATTGCTGATATTTATGAATCTTTTTTAGCCGCAATATATTTAGTATATGGTTTAGATAAAGTAAGAGAAATTATTTTAGATATTTTATCTGAAGAAAAAATTTTGTCTTCGATGGATTTTTTTGCTTTTAGGGAAAAATTATTAATTAATGAGAATAAAAAATAAGATAGAATATCACAAAATATTTATAAGTCTTATAGAAAGAAAATCAAAAATTACTTATAAGCAAGAAAGTAACAGTTCTGATATAATAATTCTAAATTTGAGAATGAATGGAAAAGATATCTCACAAGGAGAAGGTATTAATGAAAAATCTGCCAAATATGATGCTTAAAAAAGCATGCATAAATTTTATGAACTGATGTTAAAACATCACTTTTTTCTTGTAAAAAATATATATTTATGTTAATATTCTAAATATTATATGGAAAAGGAGTAAATTGTGATTAAACTAAAAAATTTAATTAAAGATGAAATATATGACTATAAAATACTTTTAAAAAATATACCTACATTAACAATGATATTTTTTGTATTATCTGTTATATATATGAATATATTTGCAGGTAAAGAATTATTAAATACAAAATATCTTGCTCTTGATTGTGGATTTCTTCTTTCATGGGTTAGTTTTTTATGCATGGACATGCTTACTAAAAGATTTGGAGCTAAAGCGGCAATAAAATTATCACTTCTTGCATTAATAATAAATTTAGTTTCATGCGGAATATTTTATATTATTTCTAATGTAGGAAGTAATTGGGCAGCTTTTTATACATATAATGATGATATTGTAAATTTGGCGTTAAATGATACTTTTGGAGGAACTTGGTATGTACTTTTGGGCTCTACAATTGCAATGGCAATAGCTTCTATTGTTAATGCTGTTATTAACCAAGCAATAGGGAGTCTTCTAAAAAAGAACAATTTCTTTGCATATGCTATGAGATCATATATATCAACTGCATTTGCTCAATTTATAGATAATTTTGTTTTTTCAATGATTGTGTCAGTGACTTTTTTTGGTTGGAATATGATACAAGTTATTATTTGTTCAATAACAGGAGCTTTAGTAGAATTATTATCTGAGATATTATTTTCATCTATAGGATATAAGGTATGTAGAAATTGGGAAAAAGATGGAGTAGGTAAACAATATTTAGATTTTTTAGAAAGGGAAAGTGAGAGAAAATGAGAATTTTAGTTACAGGAACATCAAGTGGAATAGGAAAAGCTATAGCAAATAAATTCATATTAAATGGACATGAAGTAATAGGTATAGACGTAAAAGATTCTACTATTACTGATACTTTATATACACATATAAAAGAAGATATATGTTCTAAGAAATTGCCAGATATTTCAGACGTAGATATATTGGTAAATAATGCAGGAGTTCAAAATACAGGAAAAGATATAGATATTAATTTAAAAGGAACTATTAATATTACAGAAAAGTATGGTATACAGTCTAATATAAAATCTGTTATTTTTATTGCATCGGCAAGCGCGTCAACAGGTTCTGAGTTTCCAGAGTATGTTGCAAGTAAAGGTGGTATGGTTTCTTATATGAAAAATGTAGCTTTAAGAATAGCAAAATATCAAGCAACAGCAAATAGTATATCTGCTGGAGGAGTTATAACACCTTTAAATACTCATATTATTGAAAATCCTAAACTTTGGAATGCTGTTTTAAATGAAACTTTACTAAATAAGTGGGCAACTGATGAAGAAATAGCTGAATTTGTATATTTCCTTTCAGTTACTAATAAAAGTATGACAGGGCAAGATTTATTAATAGATAATGGAGAAGCATTAAAATCTAATTTTATTTGGTAAAGTAATTAATATAAAAGGTAAAAAAAGTAGTATATTTATTTTATGTGATATAATAATGATAGTTGGTATTATAAGTTTAATTAAAAATTGGTGTTTATTTAGCACCAATCTTTTTTTTAGTTTAACATATTTTCTATTGATTATTTTTTATATATTATGATAACATAATTATATAAAAAATGGGAGGATTATATATGGAAAAGTCAAAAAGAAAATCAATAATAACAGTTATAATAGTTATATTAACTGTAATATTAATATGTGTAGGCACTTTCTTTATAGTTACAAATTCATATGAGAAAAAGTTAGAAGCTCAAAAGCAAAAAGAAATTGAAGAAAATAAAATTTCATCAGAGCCAATTTATACACTAGAAGATTATCCAAAAGTAGATGCTTCTTCTGCAACTCAACCACTTGCAACAGCATTTATTGAAAATTTTACAGGTCAGACTGTAGACGAGTCAACATTAAACTATTCAAAGACACATCAGGCATATTTAAAGCTAATAAATGATGAAGTAGATTTAATTATAGTTACAGAGCCATCTGAAGATGAGTTGGCATTAGCTGCAGAAAAAGGGGTAGAGCTTGAAGTAATTCCTGTTGTAAGAGAAGGTTTTGTATTTTATGTTAATAGTTCAAATTCAGTTGATAATTTAACACAAGATCAAATTCAATCAATATATTCAGGAGAGATAACAAATTGGAAAGATGTTGGAGGAGCAGATGAAGAAATCGTTCCATATCAAAGACCAGTAAATTCAGGAAGTCAAACAGGAATGTTATCACTTGTAATGAAAGATAAGGAATTGATGGAGCCAAAGAAAGAAAATTTAATGCAAACTATGGCTCAAATTATTAATTATGTATCATCATATAATAATGGAAAAAGCGCAATAGGATACTCATATTATTATTATGCTACAACTATGTTTCAGACAATAGATAGTGAAGTGGCAAGTAATATAAAGTTATTAGAAATTGATGGAGTAAAACCAAATGTGGAGACTATTAAAGATGGTTCTTATCCATATACTACTTCGTATTATATTGTAATAAATAAAGCAGATGGAGAAGATAGTGCTGCAAGGAAACTAGCAAATGAAATGTTATCTAATAGAGGACAAAAAGTAGCTTTAGATATAGGCTATGTTCCAGTTAAGTAGGTGATTACATGGAAGAAGAAAGAAAAAGAGCAGGAAGCAAAGATAAAAAAGAGGAAAAAAAGAGTATAGAGCAGTCTAATACTGTTGAACTTAATGTAATAAAAGAAGAAGAAATAATAGACAAGAATGAAAAAAATAAACAAGATATAAAAGATGAAGAGCCTAAAAAAGAAATTAATATAGAATCAAAAAGCAAAAAGGACATAAAAAAGAAAAGAAAAATAAAATTAACAAAACAAAGTATTGCAGTAATAATTATAATACTTGCTTGTATTGTAATAACGGTATGTCTGATTGTATTAAAAATAAGAAATTTAAATGAGAAATATAATGATGAAGAAAAAGTATCAGAAGTTTTTGAAGATGAAAGTAAAAAAGAAGATCAAGATTTAAAATTTGTAGTAGGAGAAAACGATACTTTAGATTATAACGATTTAAGTTACGAAACAGTATATGTAATAGATGGAGTTGAAACAACAGATAGATCTGTATACCAAAATACTTATAATAAAGCAACAAGTGTATACTCATATATAAGAATATCTGGACTTAAAGATAAGAATGTAGAAAATAAGATTAATGAAGATATAAAAAATACAGTATTTAATTCAGCAATTACAACTTCTGATGGAAAAAGCAATTGTATAGCAAGTCCAGCTGGTAATTATAATAACATTTTTTCTGTAGCAGTTATAGCAAGAGATAATACGTATACAAAGACTAAAGGTTTAAATTATGACTTAAATACAGGTGAAAAATTTTCTTTAGAAGATGTATTTACAAAATCAGCACCATTAGTTAATATTTTAACAACAGCATATAATAAAAATCTTGCTTGGGATATAGATTTATCTTGGGAAGGATTAACAGATGAAGAATATTTTGCAAAAAGAGCAGAATTGTATAATATGAATAATAGAGATACATCAGAGTATGAAGATTCAGTATTTGATGTGTCAAAGTGGTATGAGAACAATAAGGGAAACATAGAATTTACTGTTTCACCTACAGTATTAAATGTATATAATGTTACTATTAATGATAATAATTATAACCTTACAATTCCTTTATATGAAAATAGTTATTGTGTTGCAATATATAAAAGATTTAAAGGTCAAAATCTGTTTACAAATGATATAAATAGTGAAGGCTTTATCCCATTTTCTATGCCTATGAGTCATTATTCAGGATGTCTAAAAGACAAAGCTTTAGATTATGGAATGAAATCAGATAATCTATTTGTAGATATTTGTATATCAAGTTATACTACAAAGTCAGAAAGTGATGCAACTAAAAAAATATATGAATCTTTAAATGTTTTTAAACAAAATATACTGTTGGAAGAAACAAAAAGAGCAAATTCTAATCTTTCAAAAGGATATATAGTTCAAGGGACTATGTCTATAAATGATTATACTAGTAATGTTAATAGATATGATTATAGAGTAGAAGGCTATACAATTCCATATTATATGGGACAAATATATACAGACTGTGTAGAAATAGATTTAAATGATTTTAAAAATTTAAGAGAACTGTTGGCTAAAGCTGCAATTACTCCTACTGCTGCAGCAGATCCAGTTACAGTAAGAACAAGATTACGTATAGAAAATGGAGAAGATGTTGGGTATGGGCAAAGTAAGTATTATTACTTTGATGCAGATGGTAATTATTTAGGTGATGATATTAGAGTAGTAAAAGATACTAATAAACCAAATTATAATCCAAGTTAATATGAAATTTTGAAGATAAACTTTTATAGTTTATCTTCTTTTATATATTCATAATTAAAATTTATGTATAATTTATGTTTATTTTTATTTTTTTTAATGATATAATTATAATGAAAGGCGGATGATATAAATGAAAGATGAATTAAAAAATGTATTGTTAATGGGGCTTGGAGCTATATCTTTAACAGGAGAAAAAGCAAATGAGCTAAAAAAAGAATTACTTGAAAAAGGAGAAGCTCTATATAAAGAAGGAAGCATAAAAAACGAAGAATTAAAAAGGGAGATAAAAGATAAGATAAAAGAAAATGTTACAGTTGAGGTTGCACCAACAAGTAAAGAAGATATTGCTGAGATAATAAAGAATATGAGTGATGAAGATAAGAAAGAAATAGAAAAACTTTTAAAAACTAAAGAAGATAAGAAAGAAGAATAATTTTTAATAATAAAGGTTGATATTGATTATGAAAGAAAAAGAGAGATTAAAAGAGATTATATCTATACTAAAAGATAGTAATATTTTATCTGGTATTACTCCAGATAAAGTCTATGATGTGATTTCAAAATTGGGTCCTACGTTTATAAAAATGGGGCAAATTATCTCTAACAGATACGATATCCTACCAAAAGAGTATTGTGATGTTTTAGCTAAGCTTAGATCGGATGTTAATCCAATGAGTTTTATAGATGTAAAAGAAATACTTGAAGAAGAATATGGCAATATTTATGATGTGTTTTTGTCTATAGATCAGGAATGTTTAGGCTCTGCATCAATTGCTCAAGTACATAAAGCAAAACTAAAAAATGGTGAAGATGTAGTAATTAAAGTTCAAAGAAATAATATATATGAGACAATGTCATTAGATGTTAAACTTCTAAAGAAAGCAATAAATATCCTACATTTAAATAGTATAATAAAAGTTATGGATTTGGATGAAGTAATAGATGAAATGTTTAATTTAGCAAAAGAAGAAATGAACTTTGAAATAGAAGCAAGTCATTTAGAAGAATTTAGAGAAAACAATAAAGAAGTAAATTATGTAGATGCACCTTTTGTATATAAAAATTTAGTTACAAAACGTACATTGGTAATGGAATATATTGATGGAATAAAGTTAGATGAGATAGATAGATTAAAAGAAAATGGATATGACTTAAAAGAAATAGGATTAAAACTTGCTAATAATTATATAAAGCAAGCAGTTGATGATGGTTTTTATCATGCAGATCCGCATCCAGATAACATTGTAATAAGAGAAGGAAAAATTGTATTTTTAGATCTTGGAATGATGGGAAGATTAAGTACAAGAAATAGAAACTTACTAAGGGAGTGTATGAAAGCTATAGTAAAAGATGATGTTTATGAGGTTGAAAGAGTACTTCTTAACATGTCAACATCATATGGAGATATCGATCATACAAAACTTAGAGCAGATATTCAAAAAATTATAGATAAGAGTGCAGATATGAATTTAAAGGATATAGATATTCTAGAATTTATAAATAGCATGTTTACAATGTTAAAGCAAAATAAAATAAAACTTAATAGAAATATTACTATGCTAATTAGAGGTATAGGTGTAATTGAGGGAACATTAGGATTAATATCACCAGATATAAGTCTTTTTATAGTTCTTACAAATAAAATAAAAGAAGAAAGTTTATCTGAAATCTTATCTAAAGAAGCTTTAATAAAAACAAGTAGAAATATAATTAATGCTTCTAATACATTACCTAAAATTCCAAATGAACTATTAAATCTAATATCAGATATAAATAAAGGTGAAACAAAATTTGATATAGAAATGAGTAATTCTGGAAAGCAAATAGACAAATTAGAAGTTATGTTACATCAACTTGTAGTTGGAATTCTTGATGCAGCATTACTACTTGGTGCAAGTATGGTAAATAATGTTTTCTTAAGAAATATATATATTATAATTGCAGTTATACTTACTATATGGTTAGTATTTAGAATGATAATTGATAGAATACATAAGGGATTATAAAAGGGGAGAAATCTCCTTTTATATTATTATTAAAAGTTGAAATTATTTATCTAAAAATATATAATATATAAATAGCGGAGGATAGTATGAGTAGAAAAAATATACTTTTAGCAATTTGTGCAATTATATTATTTTTTATACTTGCTTTTTTCATTAAGGCAGATCAATTATATGGATTTGAGTCATGGGTATATGCAGAGGCTACAGAACATATGTCAGATTTTTTAACAGCAATACTTGTATTTATAACAAATATAGGAGGACCTATAGGGATAATGTGTGTTTGTGCTGTAATATATGCTATTCCAAAACTAAGAAATAGAGTAGCAATTCCTGTAAGCATTGCAGTTGTTAGTTCCTTAGTATTAAATACAATTTTAAAAGGTATATTTGCAAGAGAAAGACCAAATATATTAAGACTTGTTTCAGAAAATTATTATAGTTTTCCATCAGGACATGCAATGGTAAATATGGCATTATATTCTATTTTAATTATTTATGCATATAAATTAATAAAAAATAAAAAGATTAGATATACAATATACACTGTTTTAACAGCATTAATATTGGTAATTGGCTTTACAAGAATATATTTAGGAGTTCATTATGCAGGAGATATTATTGGTGGATGGCTAATGGGATTTGCTGTATCTTTAATTGTTTATATGATAATGAAAAAGACAACAATAACTGATTATGAAAATAGAAAGAAACAGAATTAAAAATACCAAGTATATTTGTTTATACTTGGTATTTTTATATGATTGGCTGGGCTAGCTGGATTCGAACCAGCGCATGTCGGGGTCAGAGTCCGATGCCTTACCACTTGGCGATAGCCCAATGTAGTTTTTATTTTATCATATTAATATTTATTTATCAAGAATATTTAATTTTTTTAATATAAGTTTATATATATTATTTTGTTAAGCTAATGGTATACATTGAAAACTTGACTTTTCTATGATAAAATACATATATAAGTTAGGAGGTATATTATGAAGAATATACTAGAGATAGCTAAAGAACTTAATATTTCAGAAGAATATATTGAGTGCTTTGGCAAATATAAAGCAAAAATATCAGAAGATTTTTTTAATTCAGTTAAAAATAAAAAGAATGGAAAGCTTATACTCATGACTTCTATTAATCCAACACCTTTTGGAGAGGGGAAAACAACTCAGTCTATTGGCCTTACAATGGGATTAAATAAAATAGGAAAAAATAGTATAGTTGTATTAAGAGAGCCATCTTTGGGACCTGTATTTGGAATAAAAGGTGGAGCAATAGGTGGAGGAAAAGCTACTGTTGAACCGCATGAAGATATTAATCTTCATTTTACAGGAGATTTTCATGCAATAACGTCTGCTAATAATTTATTATGCTCAGTAGTAGATAATCATATATTTAATGGTAATGAGTTAAATATAGATCAAAATAACATAGTTATAAAAAGAGCTATAGATATGAATGATAGATCATTAAGAGATATAACTATAAATGGTAAAAAAGTATCATATGATACTGGTTTTGAGATAACAGCAGCTTGTGAGATAATGGCAATATGTTGTCTTGCAAATGATAGACAAAATCTAAGAGAAATGCTTGGAAATATACTTGTTGCATATGATCTTAATGGAAAACCAGTATTTGCAAAACAATTAGAAGTTGTAGGTGCAATGATGGCTTTACTTAAAGATGTTTTAAAGCCTAATTTAGTTCAAACAGTTGAAGAGACACCTTGTATTGTACATCTTGGACCTTTTGCAAATATTGCACATGGTTGTAATTCTGTGGTAGCAACTAAGCTTGGATTAAAACTTGCAGACTATTGTATTGTTGAAGCTGGCTTTGGTTCTGATTTGGGAGCAGAAAAATTTATGGATATTAAGTGTCAAAAAGCAGGAATTAGACCAGATTTAAGTGTTATTGTAGCAACAGTTAAAGCTTTAAAATATAATGGATATATGCCGATGGAAGAAATTACTAAAAAAGATATGAATTATTTAAAAAAAGGTATAGTAAACCTTGGAAAACATATTGAAAACATGAAAAAGTATGATGTTCCTGTAATGGTGTGTATAAATAAATATGATACAGATGATGAAGAAGAAATAGATTATATAAGAAAATTTGCTTCAAATTATAGTGTAGAGGTAGAGGTATCTGATGCATATTCAAAAGGGTCTAATGGAAGTGTTGATTTTGCAAATAAAGTAGTAAAAATGCTTGAAACTAAAGAAGCAAATTATAAACCATTATATAGCTTATCTTTAAAAATAGAAGAAAAAATAGAGAAAATATGTAAAGATATATATGGTGCTAAAGAAGTAGAATATTTAGATAAAGCAAGGGTAAATATAGCAAAAGCAAAAGAATATGGTTTTGGAGATTTACCAATATGTATAGCAAAAACACCATCTTCTTTGACAGATGATGCTAAAATACTTGGAAGACCGGAAGACTTTAAAATAACAATAAGGGATATAAAAATAAATGGCGGAGCTGGATTTATAGTAGCTTATGCAGGAAGTATAATGACTTTACCTGGTCTTGGAAAGTCATCAAAATATAAAGACTTTAGATAATAAAGTCTTTACTTTTTTTGTATTTTATTATATCATATTAATAATTAATATAAGGAGAGGTAAGTTATTATGCAAGTAAATATAATAATGCAAAAAGAAAATGAGAATACTTTAGCCAGTGCTATTTCTACATGTTTAAGTAAAAATGCTAAAAAAGCATATTTTTTTGTTGGTAATTTTAAAGAAAGTGGATATAAAATAATTGAAGAAGATTTAATAGATATTAAAACTAAATTATTTTTTGTAATTGGCATAGATAAAAAAACAACTACAAGAGGGATGCTTGAAGGACTATTAAATTATACAAGTGATGTATATTTTTATTCAAATAATAACTTAAATGAATTTGTCTCAAATATTTGTGTCTTTGAGTATAGTGATAGAGCAGAAGTTTTTGTTAGTGGTTCAAATATATCTGAAAGTGGAATTCAAAGTGATTTATCGTTATATACAAAAATAGTTTATGATTTAAAAGATAGTAATGATAAAAAAGAATATAAAGCACAAATTAAGGAACTTCAAAAAATTTTAGATGAAGATGGTTTTAATAAACTAGATATAGAAACTATAGAAAAATTAGTACAAGATAAAGAAATTTTTTCTACTAGACAATATAATCATAGTGTTATGAGTATATCAGAATTACTAGGAAAGAAAGATAAAAAAGAGGAAGTAGAAAAAGAAGATAATTCAAATTCAGAAGATGTATATAAAAATGATGTTGAAATACCAAAAATAGATTTATCAGATATTTCTATAGATATTGATATACCAGAAGAAACTGTAGAAAGAAAGCCTAAAGAGGACATAGATATTGATTATGAAGAGGAAGAAATAACTTTACCAAAAGATATAGAGTCATATGAGGAGGAATTGCCACAGGATACTGATGAAATAGATAAAAATAATGAATTGTATGATGAGTCTATGAAAGATGATAATATAAAACTTGATGAAACTTTAGATATAAATGATATGCTTTTTTCAAAAGCTGATGTAAAATTAAATGTTGAACCAGAAAAGCCAAAAAAGAAAAAGACTAAAAAGACAATAGACGATGAAGAAAATATTGTAAAAGTAAAAAAAGTTAATTTAAATAATATATCAAATTTAATATTTGAAGTTTCTTCTAAAAATGCAAAAGAGGATGATGCTGTTAAAATACCAAATCATATAAGAACAATGATACCAGAGTTTTTTGGACTTGATGACGCTCAAACCGAAGAGATAAATGGAACAGCATATAAAGTAAAACATATAAACTTAGAAGTTGTAGATGCCAAAACAAATGAGAAATATAATGATAACGAAGCTATGATAACATATAAACCAAGACAATCATATCTAACTTTTGTAAGTAGTGTTTTAAGTAATATAATGTATGATGAAGATGACATTGTTAGAATAATTAAATTATCAGAGACAGAATATCACATGGAAATAATAAGTAAAAAATTAAAAGAGTATAAAGTATGGAGTAAATTATGTAATCAGACTTTTAGAACTTCAACTAAAAAATATGGTGTAATGTAAAAAAAACAGAGTGTAATATGCACTCTGTTTTTATCGCAGATTTTTTTTTCCAATGATTTAACTGTTATTTTATTAATTCATACTATCAAAGCATGTTGTGTTCGTTGTTAAATCGTTGATAAGTTTCTTCTCTTCATTTACATTTTCATATATTATATTTTGTATTTCAAATACTTCTAATATTTGATACATTCTCATAGATATTATAGTTTTTGTGTTTATTTTAGAAAATTTTTCTAAGTATTCAATGTAGTTAATGTTATCTTGTAATATCGGATTTTCGTTATAAATATTAGATATATATTTATATACATTTTTTGCTTCTTGTACATCAATTTTATTACTTTTTGAATTCTTTAACATTCGCATAAAAGTATTAAATTCTCTAGATGTAAGCTTATAACGTTTTTTCTTTATGTCTTCATAGGTTTTTTGTATCAAGTTTACATCTTCTATTTCAAGAATTTTATTTAATTGCTCAATGGATAATTCCATTATATTAGATATTTCTAAATAATCTAATAAATTAGCAATTCTTTGTAAATATGTTAAAGCACCAAATTTATCTGTAGATTGTATTGTATCATTGTACAAGAAAACTACATTTTTAAATAAATCATATATTTTTTTATCGTTGTAATTCTTTTTTCCTCTTGAAGCTATTATAAATGCATTAAATAGTTCTTTGGATAGAATAATTTGTTCATCTTCATCATCTAATAGATCTACTAGACTAAGATTAGTAAGACTATCAGTTGATTCAATTTTTACATCTTGAAATCCAATCTCTTTTAATGTTAATAATATTTTTTTCTGCTCCTCTTTGTTTCCTAATTCTAAATAGGAATCTTCCTTATTATTTTTACTAAATGATAGTATACTCCTATCGTTTATTTTGTTTTTCATTAAAAACCTCCTTTTTAATCAAATTGGATAAAAAAATATCTGCTTAGGCGTATTATATCATCATATTTATGTAAAGTCAATAAAAAACAAAAAAGAGACTCTAAAAAGAGTCTCAAACTTGCTATAGTAATTCATAGCAAGGTTTTTTAATTTTAACGTCCTCACTTTCGCATTCAAAATCTTGGAATTTATATGCTTTCTCTATTGCTGCATCTTCAAAGTCGTAAATTCTAAGGTTGAATACTTCATCTTCGGTGTGTAACGTTAGTACTTTTCTAATGAAATCTTCAAAAGTAATTAAACTATTGATAGTATCAGAATTTTCATAAATTCCGCATTAGATAGTTTCTAACTTTTTTACCTCCAAATAAACTTTTTTGTTCTTTAAAATTTTTACTTTGTTCCATAATGAAACCTCCTATTAATTTATTTGGAATTCTTTTGTGCTAAGGCAATTGTTGCATAATATGTCTTTAGCAATTGCCTTTGACTTTTTGAATTACCATACACTTATATTATACCACGTAGAGTTTACATAATCAATAAAATGTACTAAAAAATTATAAAAAGTTGCAAAAATTAGCTAAATATAATATAATTTAGAGGATTAGAAGGGGATATATATGCAACTAAAAAAACTAGAAATACAAGGATTTAAATCATTTGCAGATAAAACAGAAATACTATTTTTAGATGGAATTACAACTATAGTTGGACCTAATGGTAGTGGAAAGAGTAATATATCTGATGCTATTAGGTGGGTTATAGGAGAACAAAGCGCAAAAAACTTGCGTGGTTCTAAGATGGAAGATGTAATATTTTCTGGAACACAAGCAAGAAAGAAAGTTGGATTTGCTGAGGTGTCAATGTATTTAGATAATTCAGATGGAACTTTACCTGTAGATTATAATGAAGTTATAGTTACAAGAAGAATGTATAGAAGTGGAGAAAGTAACTATTTAATTAATGGTACAGAGTGTAGATTAAAAGATATACAAGCAATATTTATGGATACAGGACTAGGAAAAGATGGATATAGTATTATTTCTCAAGGAAAAATAGATGAAATTTTGTCTAATAAGTCAGAAGAAAGAAGACATATATTTGAAGAAGCTGCTGGAATTGTAAAATATAGAACAAGGAAAGAAGAAGCAACAAGAAAACTTACTAATACGGAAACAACATTGCAAAGAGTAAGTGATATCCTATCTGAAATTGAAAATACAATTGAACCATTAGAGCAAAAGGCAAATACTGCTAAAAAATATCTAAATTTAAGGGATGAACTAAAATTATTAGATGTTAAGATATTTGTATCTAGTATAGAAAATAATTCATCAGATATGAAAAAAATAGATGATATGTTAGAAACACTTCAAAAAGATATAGATACACAAGAAAATTTATCTAAAGAAAGTGAAAATAAAAAGAATGAGCTTAAAGAAAAAATTCAAGTGCTATCTAATAGAATTGATGAGCTTAGAGAAAAATATTTTCAAGTTGAAAATGAAAAGGAAAGACTTAACTCTAAGATATCATTATTAGATGCAAATATTAATTCTTCAAATGCAAATTCTGAAAGATTAGCAAAAGAAATTATAGAAGATCAAGAAAAAATTTCTTTGCTTAAGGCTGAAATTGAAAAAAGAGTTCAAAAAAGAGAAAATGTGTTTCAAAACAAAAAGAAATTTGAGGAAGAACTAGCTCAAAAAGAAGAAGAGTTAAATTCTATAGTATCAACACTTGATGAAAAAGGAATGCAAATAGAGAATTTAAAGAAAATTATAGATGAAAATAATGATAAAAAGTTTGATTTAAAAAATGAGAACAGTAGTATAAGTGCAACTATTGAAGCAGAAGAAAAGCAGCTAGAAGAAAAGAAAAGACAAAATGATAAAAGTGTTTCTCAAAAGGATAAATTAAATTTTGAATTAAATGACGTAGTACAAAATATTTCTTTAAAGAATAAGGAACTAAATGACATTAATCAAAAAATAACGTTATTAGACGAGAAAATGCAAAATAATCAAAATGATATTGATATTTTAATAGAAAACAAAAACAATATAAATCAACAGCTTATGACTACTAAAGCTAAGCATAATTATTTATTAAATCTTGAAAATGAGAATGAAGGATATAGTAAGTCAGTTAAAAGTATATTAGATTATGCTAAGACAAATTCAAAAGTACATGGAACTATAGCTGGTTTAATTTCTACAGATGAGAAATATGAGTATGCAATAGAGGTAGCACTAGGTGGATTTATACAAAATATAGTAGTAGAAGATGAGATTATAGCTAAAAATTTAATAACATATTTAAATAATAATTCTTTAGGAAGAGTAACTTTTTTACCATTAAGTAACTTAAGCAGTGCATTAGAAGTTAATTCAAAAGTATTAAAAAATGATGGCGTTATAGGAATAGCATCTGATCTTGTAACTTATGATAAAAAATATGAAAAAGCAATTAAACTAGCACTTGCTAATACAGTTATTGTAGATAATATAGATAATGCAATTTTACTTTCAAAGAAATTAAAAAATTCTCTAAGAATAGTTACTGTATCTGGTGAGCTACTATCTCAAACTGGTAGTATAACTGGTGGAAAAACTAGCTTAAAATCTGGTGGTGTTATTGGAAGAAAAGAAAAAATTGCTGAATTAAGTGAGCTAATTACTAAAAAGCAAAGTGAATTTAATAAAATAAAAGATCAAATTACAGAAATAGAAAAACAAAAAGAACAGATAAATAATGAACTAGATACAATTTTACCACAAAAAGAAAGTCTTGTTGTAGATATTGCAACACTTAATCAAAGAAAAGAATATATAAATAAAGAAATAGAAAAAATTGATACACAAAAACAAAATTTTAAGGATAATCTAGATAAAATATCAAAATCTATTCAAGATATGAAGAAAAAGATAGAAAATAATAATCAAGAGATCTTTAAAATTGATGTACAAAATTCAAAGGAACAAGAAGAAATAGATGAATATACTAGATTTAATAGAGAAAAGCAAAAAGAAATAGACATATTAAATGAAGATGTTGTTAATTTAAAAGTATCACTTTCTTCTTTTGACGAAACAGTATCATCAATTGACGAGATGAAAGAAAAGATAGAAAATGATATTTTAAATTTTGAACAATCAATTGAAAAGAAAAAGATTGAAATAGGATCAATTAATATGCAAAATGATAAATATAAAGAAGAAATTAGTACTATTAAAGAAACTATTGAAAACAGCTCAAAAATTAAAGAAGAATATCAAATTAATAGTAATAATCTAAAAGAAGAAAAAACAATATATGAGCAAGATATGGAACAAATAGATAGTAGTATTATTAATACTTTAAACACTTTAAATAGTATTAAAGAAGAAAAAAGTAAAGTTGAAGCAAAAAGAATAAAATATGAGATTGAGTTAAATAATTTAAAAGACAAAATGTGGAACGATTATGAGCTTACAATTTCAAGTTCTAAAGCTTTGATTAATGAAAATGAAGAAATAAATATAAAGCAAGTTGAAAAAGATGCAAATAAACTTAGAAAAGAAATAAAAGAATTAGGTGAAGTAAATATTAGTTCTATTGAGGAATATAAAAAGACAAAGCAAAGATATGATTTCATTTCAAATCAAAAACAGGATTTAGAGGAAACTAAAAAGAAGCTTGAAAATCTTATATCTAATATGATTAGTATAATGAAACAGCAATTTACAAATAATTTTAAAATTATTACAGAAAACTTTAATAATACATTTAAAGAGCTTTTTGGTGGAGGTAAAGCTGATCTTAAATTATCAGATGAAAATGATGTTTTAAATAGTGGCATAGAAATTGAAGTTCAACCACCAGGTAAGAAGTTACAAAGTATGTCATTACTTTCTGGTGGAGAAAGAGCGCTTACTGCTACTGCACTTTTATTTGCAATATTGCAAATAAAATCACCTCCATTTTGTATTTTAGATGAGATAGAAGCGGCTCTTGATGATGTAAATGTTCATAGATTTGCAGAATATATAAAAGAATATTCTAAGAAGAATCAATTTATTGTTATAACACATAGAAAAGGAACTATGGAAGTTGCATCTTCTGTTTATGGAATAACAATGCAAGAATATGGAATTTCAAAAGTTGTTTCTATGAAATTAAAATAAGAACATAAAAGATTACTATAGAAGATTAACTAAGTATATGTATAGTTAAATTCTAAAAGTAATCTTTTTTGTTGACATAACAGTGAGGTAGTGGTATAATTTCTTTGCAAAAGAGAAATGAACTTGAAAAAATAATTTTTTAAAGGAGGTAATATATATGAGCAATAAAGAGTTAGTTTTAAATGGACTTAAGATAAAGATTAGTTTTTCTGAGAGTACTCTTACTAAAAATTTAATATCTGAATGCAATAAGTCATTTATACAAATTTTAAACTTTAAACTATATCGTATTACAAATAAATATAAGGAAAATATAATGACAATTTTAGAGAAAAACATTGGTCGGTGTATTATACAAATTTGTAATAAAAGAAAAAGAGCTTTGCTTGTATGCAGATAAAACTTTATATGCAGAAGATGAAAAGATATTATCGCAAGTTAAAGAAATTTTAGACTTATTTTATAATATTGTCTACAAGCAAGAAGAGAGTTTTCATGTAAGAAATGTTGTATTTACAAAGCTATATGATCGTGGTCAAGAGCTTATAGAAAAGTATGACTTAAATTTAAGTGCAAGTAAAGAAAACTCAGATATAGGACTATCAATAAAATTTGATAAAACAATAAGAGATGAGTTGTTTGTATATACATATTTTTTAAATAAACGAGAAATAAAAAGTTTTTTTAGTAATCTATCAAAGAATATAAATAGATTATATGATGTTACAATATAAGAGTAGTAAATTACTACTCTTATATATTTGACTTTACATAAAAAAGATGCTATAATATTTATGCTTAAAATTTTTTTACTAAGAGATTATTATCTAAAGGAGTGATATTTATGAAAAAAGAAGTAAAAATAGTTCCAGTAACTATTACTAAATTCATAAGTACAAAAGATAAAACAAAAATTATAGATAATTTTCCTACATTATTAAAAGAAGGTGGAGTTACAGAATTTTTCTTTTTGTATTTAAAAGATAATTCTAAAGAAATTCACAATTCTCAAAGAATAGTAAAACTAGACCTATATAATAAAGAGGTCTATACAACAGAGGAAAATATTAAATATAAGATATTAAATGAAATTTAAAATAATAGATTTTTAATCTATTATTTTTTTCTTGACAGTCAAATTTTACTTAGATATAATTATGTTGGTGGTGAGAGAACATGAGAGCTATCTTACATTGTGATTTGAATAATTTTTTTGCATCAGTTGAAATGCTAACAAAACCAGAACTTAGAAATGTTCCAATGGCAGTATCTGGAGACCCAAATAAAAGGCATGGAATTATTCTTGCTAAAAATCAAATTGCAAGAAAATATGGAATTTATACGCCAGAAACAGTGTATTCAGCTCTAAGGAAATGTCCTAAATTAGTATTAGTAAAGCCACATTATGAAGAATATGTTAAATATTCAAAGCTAGTAAATAAAATATATCAAAAGTATACTGATAGAGTAGAAAAATTTAGTATTGATGAATCTTTTTTAGATGTAACAGAGAGTATATCAATTTTTGGTACTCCTTATGAAATAGCATATAAAATAAAAGAAGAGGTAAAATCAAAGTATAATCTTACAATATCTGTTGGAGTTTCTTTTAATAAAACATTTGCAAAACTTGGCAGTGATTTAAAAAAACCAGATGCTATAACTGTTTTAGATTATGAAAATTATAAAGAAAAAATATATGATTTACCAGTTAATATGTTATTATATGTTGGAAAGAATACAAAATCTAAATTGAATAAATTAGGAATAAAGACAATAGGAGATTTAGCTCTTAGCAATAAATATAGGATTGTAAAACATTTAGGAAAATTTGGAGAACAAATACATAATCATGCAAATGGCATAGATGATGATCCTGTAAAATATTATTATGAAAAAGAAGAGAGGAAAAGTATAAGTAAAGGAATAACTTTTGAATCAGATATATCAGATATTATAGTATTAGAAAAAGAATTTGTTAAATTAACTAGTGATGTAGCTTTTACTCTTAGAAAAAATAATATGAAGGCAAGTGTTGTTTCTATAGTTTTTAAAGATGCTATGTTTGTTTCGTCATCAAGGCAAAAGAAAATTAATTTTACTAACTCTTTTGATGAAATTTGTAAAAGTGTTATAGAGTTAGTAAGAGAAAACTATAAAAATGGTGTTGCAATTAGATATATTTGTGTAGGATTATCTAGCTTAAAACAAAAAAGTGATAATGAACAGTTAGATTTATTTAATATGTTAGAAGAAAATGTTAAGAGCAAGAAAAATAATGAAAATAAAGAGAAGGCAACAAAGGTAATGGATAAATTAAAAGAAATTTATGGAGATAAAATAGATTATGCAAGTACGATAGATATACATAAAAAAGTCCCTAAATAGGGACTTTTTTAGCTTTCTTTTTTGTTTGTTATTTCTTCCATCATAAGTAAATAGTTCCATTTATCATCTATTTCTTTTTGAAGTTCATCAATCATCCATTCATTTCCGGGCTTAAACATGTGTTTAAATCTTTTTTGAGTTTTAATAAACTCTGTAACTGGAAGTTTTTTTGCAGGTTTAAAGTTTATTTTATATACACCATTTTCGACTTCGTAAAGAGGCCAGAAACATGTCATAACTGCTAGTTTTTCAATTTCTGCTAGATCCTCTGATGGATATCCCCATCCTCTTGGACAAGGAGAAAAAGCAGCAATGAATGTAGGACCTTCAGTATAAATAGCTTTTTGAGCTTTTGTATATATATCACTTAAATTTCCAAATAGTGCAGTTTGTGCAACATATGGAAGATTATGTTTAACCATAATTTCAGTTAAGTCTTTTCTTTTTTGTGTCTTACCTGGTAGAACTTTTCCAGCAGGAGAAGTTGTTGTATCTGCAAAGTGTGGAGTAGAAGATGATCTCTGTGTACCAGTATTCATATATGCTCCATTATCATAGCATACATAAGTAATATCATGTCCTCTTTCCATAGCACCTGATAGTGATTGAAGTCCAATATCTAAAGTACCACCATCACCACCAATTGCAATAAATTTTGTTGTCTTTTTTACTTTACCTGCTTTTTTTAAAGCATTATATGTTTTTTCTGCACCAGAAAGAGTAGCAGATGCACATTCAAATGCTGTATGTATAAATGATACATTTTTCCAAGAAGTATATGGATAAATGCAACTTGAAACTTCTAAACAACCTGTTGCACAAGAAATAACTGCATTATCTTCTGGTTTTAGAGCTCTTAATATATTTCTTACTGCTGGAGGAGCACCACATCCAGCACACATTCTATGTCCAGAAGTAAATCTAGATTCTTTTGCAACTACATCTTTTAAATTATATGCCATTTGTAATACCTCCTAATTATCATAACCTAAATAGTATGTTGTTTTTTCAACATTACCATTTTTAGCAATTTCATTTAATTTTTTATATACAGAGATTATATCATCTACTTTAACGTCAACACCACCAAGACCATAAATAAAGTTTATAGTTGGTACGTTTAGTCCTTTTGAATACATAGCAGAAGTAAGTTCTGTAAATAGTGGAGCTGCATAACCATTAACACTATCACATTTATCCATTATAGCTAGAGCTTTTAGATTTTTTAGTTCATCTGGAAGTTCATTATATGGTAGAGGTCTAAATACTCTAGGTTTAATAAGTCCTGCTTTTATTCCAGATTTTCTTAATTCGTCTACTGCATCCTTGGCAGTACCAGCACTAGAGTTTAAAACAACAATACCAAGTTCTGCGTCCTCTATTCCGTATTTTTCATATAAATCATATTTTCTACCTGTTAATTTATAGAATTCTTCTGATACTTCTTTAATAATATCTTTTGCGCCTCTCATAGCGTCAGCAAGTTGTTTTCTATGTTCAAAATAGTATTTTTGTAGGTCCATAGGCCCCATAGAAATATTTCTTTCATCATCTAATAAATATTGTGTAGGTTTTCTTTCTCCAACAAATTTTTTTACATCTTCTGTTTCAATTAGCATTATATTTTCTACAGAGTGTGATGTAATAAATCCATCATAGCATACCATAACAGGTAAATTTGCTTTTTCGGCAATCTTAACAGCCATAATAACGTTATCATATGCTTCCTGGTTATTCTCACAATATAGTTGTATAAACCCTGCATCTCTAACTCCCATTGAATCAGAATGATCATTGTGAATATTTAATGGAGCAGATAAAGCTCTATTACCACAAATTAATGTTATTGGTAGTCTCATTCCAGCTGCAACATAAAGCATTTCAAACATATATGCAAGCCCTTGAGATGATGTTGCACTCATAACTCTACCACCAGCAGCAGATGCTCCGATACATGCACTCATTGCACTATGTTCACTTTCTACTGCAATAAATTCTGTTGTTACATCACCATTTGCAACAAAGTTTGAAAAGTACTGTGGTACTTCTGTAGATGGTGTAATAGGATATGCAGCAACAGTATCTGGGTTTATTTGTTTCATAGCTGTAGCAACAGCTTCATTACCACTTAATCTTTCTCTAATAGCCATAATTTCCTCCTTATTCTTTAGATTTCATTTCTATTGCCTTAAATGGACATACTTTAGAACAAACGCCACATCCTTTGCAATAGTCTAAATCAATTCCTTCTAATATCCCATCTTTATGTTTTATACAGTCTTCCGGACAATATCCAACACAAAACATACAGTTTTTGCATTTATCTTTTAAGTGTACAGGATATTTATTTTTCCAAGAACCAGTTTTAAATTCAACTGAGTTTCCGTCTTTTAAAATATTTCCGCCAAATCCAATTTCACCCATTATTCATTACCTCCTGAAACTTCATCATAAGCTCTTTCAACAGCTTTCATATTTGGTTCAATAACTTCAGGTTTTCTAGCAAACTTATGCTTGAAAGATTCCTTCATATCATTTAATAATTCTTCTTTAGTCATTATTCCTGTTATTTTTACTATGGCAGAAAGCATAGCTGTATTAGGAAAATTAGCTTTTATGCATTCCATACTTATTTTAGTTGCATCTATTGTATAGATTTTTCCTTTATATCCGTTTAAATATTGAATTAATTGTTCAGGTCTTTTGTTTGTGTTTATTAAAATAGCACCATTCTCTTTTAGACCATTAGTTACATCAACTGTCTCAATAAGTGTGTCATCTACTACTACAACATAATCTGGTTCATATATATTAGAGTGAACTCTAATTGGTGTATCACTGATTCTGTTATATGCAGTTATTGGTGCACCCATTCTTTCTGGTCCATATTCTGGAAATCCTTGAATATATTTACCAGTATTAAATGCTGCATCTGCAAGTAACAAAGATGCTGTTTTGGCACCTTGACCACCACGTCCATGCCATCTAATTTCAATCATAAAAAAGCCTCCTTTATTTTTAATATAATTTAATATATTAATACTTCTTTAAGTATATACTTAAAATTTTTAAAAGTCAAGGAATAGTAAGGAGTAGAGGCAATTAAATAAATAAAAAAATAACTACCAAAAAAAATTTTTTGGTAGTTATTTAATTAATAGTATTTTATGCTATTTTAGTAATTGTAATACTTGAATTTGTATAAGATATATTAGCATTAGAGTTAATAAGTCTTAATACTTGATTTGCAGTAGCTGTTATTATTGCACTTCCAGAAAGAGGTAGTGAAGTAGCTGCAGCAGATATTGTTCCTGTAGCTGTAGATCCACCAACTGTAGTACCATCTAATGTTAAAGAAGTAGTAGCAGTTTCAGGATATGATGCAGTACCAGATCCGGCAGCTGTTGTACTATAAGTTACAAGATAAGTACCAGGTTCAGTTAGTGTAAAATCTCCTGTACTTGGGGTATGTGTAATACCAGTTCCAATAGTTCCTTGGTTAGTGTCAAAAGTTAATGCAGCACTAGCACCAGGCTCTTGTGCAGGATCATTTGTTGCATTTAATGCTTCTTCTACAGTAGTTGTTCCAGTAGGACCAGTAGGTCCAGTTGCTCCTTGAGCTCCAGCTGTTCCTTGAGCACCAGTTGCTCCTTGTGGAATAGTAAAGTTTAGTACTACATTATCTGGAGTACCAGCATTTGTAACACTAGCTTGTGTACCAGCATTACCAGTAGTTGTATTACCAACAGTTACAGTAGTAGATGCACCTGTAGGTCCAGTAGGTCCAGTAGCACCTGTTGCACCAGTAGCTCCAGCTGTTCCTTGAATTCCAGTTGTACCTTGTGGAATAGTAAAGTTTAGTATAGCGTTAGTTGGAGTACCAACGTTTGTAACAGTTGCTTGTGTACCAGGAGTACCAGTAGTTGTAGTACCAACAGTCACGGTAGTAGATGTACCTGTAGGACCAGTAGCTCCAGTAGGACCAGTGGCTCCAGTTGCACCTGTAGGTCCAGTTGGTCCAGTAGGACCAGTAGCACCTGTTGCTCCTTGTGGAATAGTAAAGTTTAATAGTACGTTTTCAAGAGTACCAGCATTTGTAACAGTTGCTTGTGTACCAGGAGTACCAGTAGTTGTAGTACCAACAGCAACAGTAGTAGCTGTACCTGTAGGACCGGTAGCACCAGTAGCACCAGTAGCACCTGTTGCACCAGTACCTGCAGGTCCTGTAGCACCTGTTGCACCAGTAGCTCCAGTTATACCTTGAGGTCCCTGTGGTCCGGCAGGTCCTTGAGGTCCTGCTGGTCCTTGTACACCTTGAGGTCCTTGTGGCCCTGTTACACCAGTAGCACCCTGACGTCCTTGTACACCTTGAAATCCTTGAGGTCCTTGTGGTCCTGTAGGCCCAGTTGGTCCAGGAATACAACAAGGTGTAACGGTTGGCTTACATCCGTTACAATTATTGCAACAAGATGAACAATTTGAATTTGAAATCATATAAAATCCTCCTTTTATTGAGCATATAGCTCTATAATAATGTATGTTTTTTAGTAAAAAATGTGATTAAAATTAAAAAAGATGTTTAGGTATAAGACCTAAACACCTTGTAATCATTAAGAAGTTATTCCAAGACCACCACTTGCATATCCTATAATACTGTTTTGGAATCTATCACCAACAGATTTTGCAGCAAAAACAAGAAGAATTCTTGTTTCAGTTGTTATTGGGATATTTAAATTATTAATAGTTGCTTTAACAATTGTTCCAATTGGAACACTACCACTTAAATTTGGAGTTAAAGTAACAGTAGTATTTGGTATTTCGTGGAAAATGTTATCTGGGGTTGATGAACTATAAAGCCTTGCACTAATTGTAACGTTTGTGTTAGTTAAATCGGTTGGTATAGTAGTTGAAAAATATGCAGTTAAACTATCAATTTTTCCATCACGGGGCATAGAAAAAGAGTGATTGTTTATTAATGCCATATTTATGCTTGGTTGTAGTGCCATAGTTCCTGCAAAAGATCCACCAAAGCCTATAAAACTTGGAACACCATCTATATTTTCATTATTAGTTGTTAATGTTATAGGTTCTCCTGAAGAAAAAGGTATTATTGCATTTGAAATAGCATCAGCACCTGTAGGTCCTGTTATTCCTGTAACACCAGTAGCTCCAGTAGCACCTGTTGCCCCAGTTGCTCCGGTTGCACCTGTAGGTCCTGTTATACTAATACCAGTAGCACCTGTAGGACCAGTAGCTCCTGTACCAGCAGGACCAGTAGCTCCAGTGGCACCTGTTGCCCCAGTTGCTCCAGTAGGACCAGTAGGTCCAGTAGCACCTGTATTACCTCTATCACCTTGTAAACCTTGAGGTCCTTGCATTCCTGTTGCTCCCATTATACCTTGAACACCTTGGGGTCCTTGTGGTCCGGTAGGTCCTTGTATACCTGGGACGCCTTGAGGTCCTGTAGCTCCTTGAGGTCCAGGAACTCCTTGTAGTCCTTGAATTCCTTGAGGTCCAGTAGGTCCAGTTACACATTTTTTACAAAAAATGACACTAGAATCACAATTATATTTTTCTCTGTTGTCGCAATCAAAATTATTCATAAAATAAGTCTCCTTCTAGAGCTTTTTAGCTCTACAATACTATATGATTATTGGACAAGGTTTGTTAATCTTTTTTCAAAATATTTTTTATTATTTAAAAATTCTTTGCTATTTGGTTTAAACTTACCAGCAAGTTCATTATATTCATTTGCTTTTTTTAAGTCTCCTAGTTTATCATAGCAAACACAAAGATTTATATATGGAATAAAGTTATAATAATCTAGCTGTATAAATCCACCACTTTTTAAATTAGGTGTTATATTTATTGATTGCTTAAACCAATAAATAGCTTGGTTATATTTAGATTTACTTAAGAAAAATATTCCTATTGTAGTACAAATTTCAGCTCTTGGAGTATCAAATTCGAATGATTTAAACAGTGATGATAAGTACATATCTTCTCTGTCTAATTGAAAATAGCAATTTGCTAAATCTAAGCATGCACTTATTTTATTTTCTATCCAGGCATCTTTTTCATTTAGAAATTTTTGAAAATTATCTATAGCTTTTTGATATTCTTGATTATACATTAGTTCTCTTGCATAGTAGTATTTTTGCCTACAATCTAGAGGAATATTTTTAGATAACATATCTTCAAATATTTCTAAATTTCTTCTACTATAACTTTCTTTTTCCTTTTTGTGTGTAATACAAATATCACTGTAGATTATATTTCCACTGGGTTCAATTACTTCATGTATAGGACTTTTCCAAGTAAAATTTTTTGATGTTTTTAGAAGTCTTTCTCTATAATATGCAAAGTTAACATTACCATTTTCATCAAATCCAACGTTATATTTCATCATTACAATATCTATATTAGAATCTAGAGTATTTTTTAAATTTAAAAATTTCTTCTTATCATTTTCTAAAATCACATCATCGGCATCTAGCCATAAAGTATAGTCCATGCTAGCTTTTGAAAAGGAATAATTTCTAGCTTTTGAAAAATCATTTATCCATTTAAAATCATACACTTTATTTGTATATTTTTTAGCAATATCTTTAGTTTTGTCTGTAGAACCAGTATCTACTATTATAATTTCATCTGCAATATCTTTTACTGAATTTAAGCATCTATCTAATACTTGTTCTTCATTTTTTACTATCATGCATAAGCTAATTTTAATCATAAAAACCTCCTTTTAGAGTATATGACAAATTTAGCTATATAGTTAACTACACAAAATATTGATAAATTATTGATATTTATTATAATTAAATCTTATGAGAGTAAAAAAGATATTTGTTTTTATATTTTTTGTTTTAGTATTTAGAATAGCAAACACTATATATTTATATAATTTTAAGTACGATAATTGGGAAAATAAAGTTATTACAGTTGATATAATAAGTGTAGAAAAAGTTACAGAAGAGGCAATAACTTATGTAGTAAAATACAATAATGATAAGTTCTTACTATATATTAAAGATAATAGTTTATATGATTATGGTGATAGATTAAAAATACTTTGTAGTAATTATGAAAATAAAAAATATAATAACCCTTATGAATTTAATTATAAAATGTATCTTAATTCTAACTGTTTTGTATCAAGAATTTATTGCATAAAGGTTATTAATAAAAAAGAAAATACTAACTTAAAAATGAGTTTTATAAATAATTTAAGAAGTAAAATGTATGAAAAAATAGATGAAAAAATTGATAGCCAATATTCAAATTTATATAAGAGCATTATATTTGGAGAAGATACACTTTTAGATAATGATATAGAAGAGAAATTTACTAATATAGGATTAGGACATATTTTATGTGTATCTGGTGGACAAATTGTGTATTTATTACTTGCTTTTGAAAATATGACTAGTTGTAAGAAAAATAATACTATTAAATGTGTTTTACTTATTTATTTTTATATTATCTCATCATTTAATATTTCTCTTTTAAGAGCAATTATTATGTATATACTAAAATTGTTGTTAAAAGATAGTAATTTTTTTACAAGGTGGAGTATTACTTTGGGTATAATTTTAATTATTAATCCATACTATATTTTTAATATATCGATTATATTTTCATTTTTATCAGTTTTAAGTATGAATATTTTTAATGCTCAAGTAGAATCTAAGTTATATATATTAATAAAAAATAAAAAAAGATTTGAATTTGCTATTAAAAATATTTCAATGACAATTAGTTCACAAATTTTATTACTTCCATTTCAGTTGTACTATTTTGGAGAGTTCCCATTAATTAGTATAGTTTCTAATTTATTTACATCATTTTCATTAAATATGTTAATGATATGTAGTTTTAATTTATTTATAATGTTTTTTATTCCTGTAGTTTCAGATATTCTAATTTTAATTTGTAAATATATATTATATTTTTTCATGTTTCAAGTTCAAATTTTAGATAGAATTAATTATTTTAGTATTAATTTTCCAAAATTATCTATTTTAGTATTTATATCATATTATGTGGTGTTATTAATATATCTTTATGGGAAAAAAGTAATATTAATTTCATGGAATAATCGTAATATTTTAAAATATATATTAAAGATTTTAAAAACTGTGAGTATAAGTTATATTATAATTTGGTACATTTATGTTATGTATTTTGAGAAGTATATTATTTTTTTCAATGTTGGTCAAGGAAATATGGCATTAATACATAGTAATAATAAAAATATCATTGTAGATATTGGTTCTACAAGAGAAGGAAACGCAGGATATATTATGAGTAACTATTTACAAGCAAAAAATATAAGAAAAATAGATTTAATTTTACTTACTCATATGCATAGTGATCATATAAATGGTATTGAAACTTTACTTGAAAATAATATAGATATATGTAGAATAGGTTATGTTAGACCAGTAATAAAAACAGAACTATATTATGATGTTAAAAATATAATTAGAGAGAATAGGATCTCTAAATTGGAACTTACATTTTTAGATAAAATAAAAGTAGGGGACGTAGAAATTGAAATAGTTAGTAATAAAAATAAAATACTAGATAAGGATGTTGAGAATGCAAATTCTACAATTTTTTTAGTGAAATTTAATAATAAAAATATTTTGTTTATGGGTGATTCAACTAAAAATACAGAGCAAGATTTTTTAAGCAATGTAGATGCAAGCAAAATATCTAATATAGATATTTTGCAAGTATCGCATCATGGATCAAAGACTTCAAGTGACGAAGGTTTTTTATCTAAAATATCTAATAATACTAGTGCTATTATATCTGCTGAAAAAGAGGTATATGGACATCCAGATAGTAGTGTTATAGAATTATTAAATAAATATAAATTTAAAGTTTATGTTACAGAAAAAGTAGGAGCAATTAAGTTTTAAAATGTATATTATATATAAATATGTAAAACATATTTATATAGGTGATATTATGATTGATGTAAAAGAAAAAATATTATATTGTTTATCTTTAGTAGTATTATTATTTGTTGGAATTGGAGTAGGTTATATTAAAACAGTATCTTTAGATAGCTTAAATATAGATAATACTAGTGCAGTTGAGTTTGCAAATAATTATGATTTGGTTACCAATAATGAACTGTTAATAACTGCATCTACTAAGACTTATGATATAACAGTAGTTTATGAAGATAATTATACTGTATGCAATGAGAGTGTTGTAACAAGTAAAGTAGAGTATGGAACTACTATGGATAAAGTAAAAGAGGAAGAGAAAAATTATCAAGAAGAAAAAGGTTTAGTTTATACTATAAAAACAGAAACTGAAGATAAAATTGTATATTCAAGAAGTATAAATGAAAACTGTCCAAACCATTTTAAAGTAATTCTTGAAGATGATAAAATTAATGTATATTCAATTCAAGGTGAAAATAAAAGTACATTATTTATGACAGTAAAAGATGTAAATATTAATAATTTAAGAAAAGAACTAAAAGAAATGGTACAAAAAGGTACATACATTAATTCAAAAGAAGAACTAAATAGATTTATTGAAGATTTAGAAAGCTAGTATTGAAAATTATTCTAGGTTATGTTAAGCTAAAAATAGGAGGGGTTGTATGAAAAATAATGACCTAGAGAAGGTAGATAATAAAAAAGAAAAAATAGATGTAAATAAAAATATAGAAACAAAAGTAGTACTAGAAAGAAGAAAGCCTAGTGTTTTCTTATCAGTTATACTTATATTAATAGGAGCAGTACTTACCGCACTAATGTTTTTGATATTTTTTGGAGATAGAATAGTTAATGAAAAAAATCAAGAAGTTCAAGAAGAAAATTTAGCAAATGATGAAAATACAGAAGTAAAAGAAGTAGTAAAAGAGGTAAGAAAACTTAATTTGAATGTAGACGGAGATTTTATTACACTTTTATATGGAAAATTAACTACATTTAATACTTTTTTACCACTTGTATATAACACAGATAAAACAACATTTGATTCTTTATCTGATAATAATAAATTATTATATACATTAAATAATTCAAAGCGTACAAAAATAAATTTAAGCCAAATATCATCAAAGCTTGATAATAAAATGAGTTATACAGAGCAAGAGATAGCTCGCTATTATGCAGAGAAAATTGAGATAAAGAATGCATCTAAAAAATATAAAAGCATATATGGAGAAGACAAAGAAATTCCTCTTATTGATGCAGATAATGGAATGGGTTATGTATATGAATATGTTCCAGAAGATAATTGTTTTTATGGACACTCATATATGGGTGGAGGCGGAAGTAGCTTCACATATAAAACTAATATAACTAAATGTGAATCAAATGAAGAGGGAACAGAGGTATATATTTATGAAGATTTTATAGCTATGAATCAAACAAAGACTAGCTCAGAAGGAAACTTATGGACAGTATATTCAGATTCAAGTCAGAGTAATATAGTAAAAGATGATGTACTTGAAACTTATTCAAATGGAAATTCATTACTTGAAAACATGTCAAAAGATGAGTTTCTAAATAAGTATTTAGAATCAGACGGAGTAAATTATAAACATACATTTAAGTTAGATGATTCAGGAAATTATTACTGGTATAGTACAGAAGTAAATAAGTAAAAAAGGGAAACAAAGCAATGTTTCCCTTTTTACTATTTAATTATTATCTTATCGTTTTCTTTATCTATGTCAAGTTTATATACTTTATTTTCTTTTATTTCATTTTTTATAAATCCAACAGCAAGTATATCTTCAATATATGTTTGAATAGCCCTTCTTAGAGGTCTTGCACCAAATTTATCACTGTGACCTTTGTCTGCTATAAATTTTACAACTGCAGGTGTATATTCAAATAATATATTTTTAGTTTTAGTATCAGCTTGAAGTTCTTTTATCATAAGTTCTGAAATTTTAAGTATAGTATTATCATCTAGTTTGTTAAATGTTACTATATCATCAATTCTATTTAAAAATTCAGGACTAAAGAATTCTTTTAAAGCTTCTGCTGTTTTGTTTTCTAGCATTTCATTTTCTATGTGATTATTAGCAAAACCATATCCATCAGATTTAAAGTTAGTTCCTAAATTAGATGTTAGAACAATTATAGTATGCTTAAATGAAACACTTCTTCCTTGAGAATCAGTTAAAATTCCTTCATCTAAAATTTGAAGTAATATATTATATACACTAGGATGAGCTTTTTCAATTTCATCAAATAATACAATACTATATGGATTTCTACGTATTTTTTCTGTCAATTGACCAGCCTCGTCATATCCAACATATCCAGGAGGAGATCCAATTAGTTTTGAAGTAGAGTTAGATTCCATATACTCAGACATGTCAAGCTTAATTACAGCATCTTCATTATCAAATAGCTCGTAAGCTAATGCTTTTACAAGAGCTGTTTTACCAACACCGGTAGGACCAACAAATATAAATGAAGGTGGTCTTTTAGTTGATGTAATATTTGCTCTTTTTCTTAATATTGCATTAGATAGTTTATTTATAGCATAATCTTGACCAATTATTTTTTTAGATAAGTTTTCTTTTAAAGAAAGAAGTTTCTCAGTATCGGAAGTTTTTATTCTCATAACAGGAATTTTTGTCCAAAGTTCTACAACTTGTGCAATATTATCATATGTAACTTCTTGTGGTTTAGATTTTGCAATGAGTTCATCAAGTGTAGATTTTAATTTACATTTTATTTCTTTGTTTTTTGCAGCTCTTTCATATACTGAGTTATCTGTATTACCTGGATTTTCTTTAACATCTGCAGCTTTTGCAAGTTCTTCTTGAATTTCTTGTTCTTGAGCAATAGCTTCATCTAGCTCTTTTTGAACTTTTTCAATTTTTGCAAGATTTAAATCTTCAAGATTTACTCTAGCACAAGCTTCATCTAAAAGGTCAATTGCCTTATCTGGTAAAAATCTATCATGAATATACTTACTAGATAGATTTACTGCATAATGTAAAGTTTCATCTGGTATTTTAACTTTATGAAAGTTTTCGTAATATCCTTTTATTCCTTTTAAAATCTTAAAACAATCTTCTTCACTAGGTTCATCAATCATTACTGGTTGAAATCTTCTTTCTAAAGCACTATCTTTTTCAATATATTGTCTATATTCTTTTAAAGTAGTAGCACCAATAAGTTGAACAGAACCATTAGCAAGTGCAGGTTTTAGCATGTTGGCAGCATTCATTGAATTATCATGCTCAAGTCCTCCAACAATGTTGTGAACTTCGTCTATTGCAAGGATAACATTTCCAAGAGATTTACATTCATCTATTAAGCCTTTTACTCTTGATTCAAATTGTCCTCTAAATTGAGTTCCTGCTACAAGAGAAGTCATATCTATTAAATATACTTCTTTATTTACAAGTTTACCAGGAACTTCTCCAGAAACTATTTTCATAGCAAGAGCATTGATTACTGCTGTTTTACCAACGCCTGGTTCTCCTATTAATGCAGGATTGTTTTTTGAACGTCTATTAAGAATTTGAATCATTCTTTGAAGTTCTACATCTCTACCAATTACTTTATCTAGTTTTCCAAGTCTTGCTTTTTCAGTTAAGTTTTCACCAAATGTATCAAGATACTTTGTTTTTTTAGACTTTTTCTTTTTATCATTTTTATTTTCGTCATCTTTCTTGTTATTTTTAGAAAAAGGTAAAATATTTCCAAAAATATTTCCTAAAGCACCAGTTTTGTTGTTATCTTCATCATCATCTAATCCTTGAAGTTCATCTATACCATCAAGAGATCCCATCATGCTATCAAATTGAGAAGACATAGTTTCTAAATCTTCTTCACTCATGTTAGACATTTCTTTCATGATATTAGCAAGTGGATCAATGCCTTGTTTTTTTGCACACTCAATACATAATCCTGTAGTTTCTCCTGTAGGCTTACCGTCTTTATCTAGTTTATTTATAAAGACTACTGCCAGATTTTTTTTGCATACAGAACATAGCATATTTTTAATCATCTCCTATTTATATTATTTTTTATCTAAACAATATAAAAAATTATAACATAAAGGTATTTTAAAAACAAGGAAAAAAGCTAATTTAACCATATAAAACTATAGATTGTTATTTAAAAATACTTTAAAAAATTACATATATTTGATATAATCTAGAATAACATGAAATGATAGGAGAGGAAAGTATGGAAGATTTAAATAATGTAGTAGAAGCAATATTATTTGCTCTAGGAAGGGAAATATCTACAAAGGAGCTTGCAGATACCTTAGAGATTTTAGAAGAAGATGTAAAAAAAGCTGTAGATAGTTTAAAAGAAAAATATAATGATAGAAATGGTGTTAATTTAATAGCAGTAAATGGTATGATTCAGCTTGTTACAAATAATAAGTATTATGAACAAGTAAGCAAATTTGTTGAAAATACTAAAAGACAAAATTTATCTATTTCAGCTCAAGAAACATTAGCAATCATTGCATATAATCCTAAAATAACAAAAACAGAAATTGAAGCAATTAGAGGAGTAAATAGTGATTTTGCAGTTAGTAGACTACTTGAATGTGGACTGGTAGAGGAAGTGGCAAGACTTAATTTACCTGGAAGACCAGCAGCATATAGTGTAACGAATGAATTCTTACGCTCATGTGGAATAGAGAAAATAGAGGAACTTCCAGAATATGAAAACATTAAAATAAAAGATGAGCAGATGTTAATAAAAGATTATGAGAATTCTAATGAGGAAAAAATAGAGGAGTAGTATGATTAATTTTATATTGGGAAAGTCTAAGACTGGAAAAACATCTCATATATATAATCTGATTGAAGAAGACTTAAAAAATGATATAAATGTTATTCTTTTTGTTCCTTCTCAGTCAAGGGCAAAAGCAGAGGAAGAATATATAAAAATATTAGGTAAAAACGGTGTTATTGGAGTAAATATTACTACAATTACAGAGTTTATTGAACAGGAACTTAAACTTCAAAATTTACATATTGAAGAAGACTATATAACAAAACTTGATAGAAAAATTATATTAACACAAGTAATAAAAGAAAATCCAGATCTTTTTAATATATATAGTAAAGTGAAAAATTATCCAGGATTTTTAGATGTGCTAGATATATATATGGACTTATTTAGAAAGAGTGATATTAATCCAGAAAAGATAAGCAATTTAGAAATAAAAGATAAAAGGACAAACTTAAAATTTAAAGAAGTATTGTCTATTTATGAAAAATATTTAGAAAAGATAAAGTCAAGATATATAGATTCTGTTGAAGAAGTGGATATTTTTATATCTAATATATATAAATCAGAATGGTTTAAAGATAGTTCTAAAGTAAAAGTATATTTTGATTCATATAATAACTTTTCTAACAGTGAGTATAAACTTATAGATAAATTACTAAAGCTTGGAATTGATGTAATAATTACAATTAATACAGATATTGCAAGAATAGAGGATGTATATATATCATCAAGTATATTTGAAATTCCAAACAAGACGTATAAAAGGCTTTGTGCATTAGCAAATAAAAATAATGTGTCAGTTGAAAATATTGTAAAATACGAAAATTTATTTAATGCAAAACAAGATATAAAATATATTGCAAGTAATTTATTTAAAAATTCTAGTGAAAAAATACAAAAAATAAATATAAATAATATAGAATTTGTAATGTATACAAATATTTTAAGTGAAATTAATGAAGTAGCAAAGATAATTTCTAAAAAAATAAAAGAGGGATATAGATATTCAGATTTTGCTATATATACTACAAATCCAGATGAGTATCAAAATGTAATAGCTAAAGTTTTTTATGAAAATAATTTAGATATATATATTGCTAGAAATAAAAAACTGTCAGAATCTATACTTGTAAAATATATTCAAGGGATATTAAATTTAAGTATAAAAGGATTAAATTTAGAGCTTATTTTTGATATCTTAAAACAAGGACTTACAGATATAGATGTAAAAGATATTTGCCTTATAGAAAATTATATGAAAGAATTTAATGTAAATAAATATTTTATAGATACTCCATTTACGTTAAATAATGATAAAAATTTCTATGATTTAGAAAAACTAAATAGTATTAAAAATAAGATAGTAGATATGTATTCTTTTGTTGTAAACATTAAAAGAGGAACTAGTAAATTTATAATAGAACAGATATATAATCACTTAAATGAAAATAATATATTTAATAATTTTTATTCTATTATAAGACCACTAAATGATGATATTATAAGTCTAGATAAAGTAAACTTTGAAGAACAAGTATGGCAAGCTTTGACAAATATTTTTGATTCTATAGTAAAAGTGTATAAGGATGAAGAAATATCAATTGAAGATTTTAGTAATATTTTTAATTTAGTTGTAAAAGATATAAAAGTTAGTACTCTTCCACCTACTAAAGATAGATTAGAGCTTGTAGATATAAATGTATCTAAAATTAATTCTAAAAAAATTGCTTTTTTTATTGGAGTGGTTGAAGGAAAATTTCCAGAAAGTGTAAAAGAAGATATTATATTTAACGATACTGATTTAGAAATGCTAAAAGAAAGGGAAATTGATTTAAGAGAAACTACTGTTACTAAATTAAATATGGGATACTATAATATATATGAAGCTTTAAATAATGTAAGTGAAAAGATTTATGTAACAATTCCAGCATCAACTCTTGATGGCAAAGCAACAAGAAAATCTAGTTTAATTACTTTAATTGAGCAGATTGCAAACATTTGTATAAAAGGAAAAGTTGCTAAAAAAGATGAAGAAGTAGATATATATGATATGACTTCTAAAGATGAGCTTTTTGTGTGGTTAATAAAAAAGCTAAATAGTTTAGATGAAAATGATAATCTAGAAACGATATATAATGTTTATGAGTATTTTAAAAAAGATAGTGAATATTCTAAAATTTTAGATTTTAAAAAAGACGATAGCAGACTTAGTAAAGAGATTACGGATATTGTATATAGTGATGAATTTAAAACTAGTGTAAGCAGATTAGAATTATATAAAAAATGTCCATTTTCATATTTTATGCAGTATATTTTAAAAGTTAAGCCAAATAAAGAGGCAAGAGTTAATGTTTTAGAAATTGGTAGCTTTATGCATGGAGTTCTTGAAGAATTTTCAAAAGAGTTGCTAGAGAAAAATATAATGTGGCAAGAAATATTAGAAGATGATTTAGAAAGTATAAAGCAAGAGTATGAGAATATATTGGAAAATATTATATATGATTTTATAGATAAAAATTTAACAAAACAAAAGCAGAGTGTAAGATATATGGTTTTAAAAAGAAAACTTACTAATACAATGAAAAAAGTTGTTAAAACTGTAGCATTAAGTTATAATCAAAGTGAATTTAAACCATATGGATATGAAATTGAGTTTAAAGAAAATAGCGCTTTTTTACCAATGGAAATTGAGCTTGAAAATGGTAAAAAAATGAAAATTATAGGGAAAATCGATAGAGTAGATTTTTTAGAATTTAAAGATAATATATATATAAGAGTTGTAGATTATAAATCAAGTGGAAAAGAATTAAAATTAGATAAAATTAAAGAAGGAATATCATTACAGCTAATAAGCTATATGATGGCATTTATGGAAAACAAAAAAGATAAAAAAATTATACCTGCTGCAATGGTGTACTTTAATTTGTCAGATAAACTTGTTTCGCTTACTCAGTATGAGCAAGATAATGAAAAAATAAAAAAAGAGTTATTAAAAAAGCTAAAAATGAATGGTATATTTTTAAAAGATTTAGAAATATTAAATAAAATGGACAGAAATTTTGAAAATAATTCAAAAGATAGCTTAATAGATGTTACAAAGACAAGTATTACTAGAAATTCAAGTAAAGTTTTAGAAGAAGAAGAATTTGAAAATTTATGTAGAGAAACAAAACTTGTATTAGAACAAATAGGTGATGAGCTTTCTAGTGGTAAAGTAAAAATTGCACCTAATAAAAAGGAAAATTATTGCCAATTTTGTCATTATTCAAGTACATGTAGAAAGAATATAAAAGTCTAAAAATTGCCTAATTTGCCAATAAATGGAAATAAATATTACATTATTACAGACTTATGTTCATATAGTTAAGAAAATGTTACTAAAATTACAAGTTTTCCTTTTAAGGTCTTGAAATTATTTGAAAAAAAGATATAATATAAGTAGGTTATCAAGGTTTAATTGATTTAAATGTTGAATTTTTTATATCAAGAAATTTAGATTATCTTGTTAAAATATATTGAAAACTAAATAAGGGAGAGTTGTTATATGGCAGATATAGTTGTTAGTTCGAAGAAGAAGATTAACTTTTTTGATAGAGTAATACAAAGCGTAGTAATTATGCTTAATATGAATAAAATGAATAAGGCAATTGATGAGCATTTATCAGTTATAAGGAAAACTGAAGGTGATGACAAAAAAATATATCAAGAAAATATTTTAAGAGAAATTGTTTTTGTAAAATATCAATATGATATTATGCAAAGAAGTATGTATGAGTTAAAGATGTCTTATCCTGATGATATAATAGATAATATTAATTCAGCAGATAAGACAACAAGACTTGAACTTCAAAAGACTTTTTTAGAGATGGAATATGACAGAGTTACTAGATCAAAATTTAAGTCTAAAGAAGAAATAAAGTTTAATTTGCTATCTATTTCTTCAGCAATAGATGAAGTTAAACAAAATATAAAAGATGAAGGAAAAGCGCAAAGATATAATCAAGTAATAAAAAATGCAGAAGATATTGATACTGCAATTCAAACAGAGCAATATACAGAGGATTTATATAAGGAATTATTTAAAAGTATTGATGAATATGTTGGTTATATAAATGATAATTATGATATATCTAAATTACCAGCAGATGAAAGAGAATTAATCGAGTATGTTATAGAGTCTATGATCAAAGGAATTGAATCGGATATAGACAAGCATATGTATGAATATAATCTTATTATAAATATATGTAAGAATTCATATAGATATTTTAAAATAATAGATAAGATTTTCTCAAAAGTATTAAAGATATATGATGAAAGCTTTGAAAAAGAAATAGTAAATGAAAATGATTATATAAAAATGTTTAAAGAAATTTATGATATGATGATAAAGACTAAAGTAAATGATGTTCATAGAACTATTTCTACCGAAGATGAATACTTAGAATATTCAAAATTATTAGCTAGTGAAGATGAAGAACAAATAGATAAATTTTTGTTCGAAAAAGCTAAAGAAATAAGTGAAAATGAGAATGTAAAAGAAAAGATAGAAAAAATACTTAATCCTGAAGAGGAAGAAGCTCAAGATGAAGAAGATATTGATTTAGATAAATTAAATCTTGATGAAATTCTTGGAAAGAATGAATCTTTAGAAGAGGAAGATATAAAAGAAGAAATAGAAGAAGACAAAGAAGAGGCAATTGAAGAAGAAAAACCAAAAAGAAGAGTAGGTAGACCTAGAAAGGAAGAAAAGCCAAAAGAGAAAAGACGTGTAGGAAGACCTAAAAAAGTTAAATAGTTTTTAAATGAAAAATAGCCAAATTTTATGTTTGACTATTTTTCCATATTAGGATAATAATATATTTTTAATATGCTATTTGTTTTGACAAATTTTTTGAAATTAATATAGTAGAATATATAGTATAAAAGAAACATAAAGAGGTGTAAAAAATGATATATAATAAGTATCTAGATAATGATATTGATGAAAAAATCGGTTCAGTGTTTAGTACGGTAAAAAAGATTGTAAGTTTTAAAAATATAATATTTATACTATTTGCATTGCTTTTATCTACTAAAACTTTTATAGGAGACTTTAGACCATTTAACTATGTGATGCTTGCAGTTGCAAGCGCATTCGAAGTACCTTTAATTCTTGTATTAGTTGCTTCGATTATTGGACTAGCTATTGGTGGTAATACGACAAGCTTAATATTATTATTGGTATTTTTTCTACTATATAATTTAATAACTGCAATAGTAAATATTGAGGGAATTAATAGAAAGTATACAATTTTTATTAAGTTTTTTGTTTCAATGGCAATCCTTCAAATTGTATTTTCGTTTATTACAGGAGAATTATTCACTGAGCTTTTTAAAGTTTTGTCTTATATAGTTGCATCAGCAATTATATATCTTGTAGCAGTTACTGGTATGAATGTAATAATTAATTTAAAAAATGGATTTGTATATACTAAAGAAGAGAGTATAATGATGATGCTAACAATTGCTATGCTACTTTCAGCTGCAAGTCCAATAAGTATTTTAGGTTTTAAATTAGTTGAAATTTTAGCTTTTGTACTTATACTTATTTATGGTTGGGGAAATGGTGCAATATTAGGTGCTACAACAGGTCTTATGATAGGGCTTTCATATACTTGGTTATGTGAAGTATCTATGTCTTTTGTAGTTGCACTTGCTTTTAGTGGATTTGTTGCAGGATTACTAAGAAGGTTTGGAAAACTTCCTGTAATTATAGCTTTTGTTGCTGGAAACATATATATTTCATACTATGCAACAGGAACAACACAGTTAACAATAGTTGCTTGTGAAGTGCTTATTGCTTCAGTTGTACTTTTTGTAATGCCTAAGTTTGTAGAAAGAAAATTAGATAATTTATTTGATTTAGGAAAAGGAATAGAGGCAGTAAAAAATAATCTTTTAAATCCTACAAGAGAGGCAAAAGAAAAAATTGGTGCAGTATCAGATATATTTAACAGTCTTGCAGATATAACTGTTCCTAAGTCTAAGGAGACAGAGCAAGAAACAACAGAAGTAATAAAAAAATACATTTTAAGCTATGTAAATAATACATGCTTTGCATGTAGTAACATAAATGAATGTATAGATAAAGAAAATTTAGATGCAACTGCCGAGTTTTTAGCAGAAAAATTAGAAAATGGTGAGGCAATAGAGCCTGAAATGCTTAAATTTGATTGTAAGCATTCAAAGATTATAATAGATAATTTATATGAAATATATAATAATATGAAAATTACGAGAATTTTGAAGCAAAGAGAACTTGAAAATAATGAAAAAGTATCTAAGCAGTATAAAGAAGTATCAAAATTACTTAATACAATTGCAGATAATATTAAAGAAGGTAGTCTTGTTAAAGAAGAGGCTCAAAAGAAATTAAGAGATGAGCTTAAGTTTTATGGATATAATGTATATGAAGATGACTTCGTAAGAGATATAGATTCAATAGAATATACTTTTGTTACTGATATATTGACTAATATTGATAGACAAAAAAGACAGATAGCTCAACTTGCTACTAATATACTAGAACAAAATATGACTATAAAGTTAATTCTTAATATATCCAAAACAGAAAAGTCTAAAATAAAATTAGTATCTACGCCAAAATATAATATTAAGACGGAGATTATTGCTGAAAATAGAGTAGATCAGACGATTTCTGGAGATACTTATCTTCAAATGGAACTACAAGATTTAAGAAAATTAACTGTAATAAGTGATGGAGTTGGTTCTGGAGAAGATGCAGCTAAGAGTTCATCAGCAGTAATTAATATACTAGAGAGGCTATTAAGTGGAGGATTTAATGAAGAAAAAGCTATTGAGATAGTAAACAGTATAGTGAAATTAAAAGGTGATGATGAGCTTTATTCAACACTTGATGCTGCTATTATAAATGAAAAGGATGGAGAGTGCTTCTTTATAAAGCTTGGTGCAGCTCCGACTTATCTAATTGAAAATGGTAAAGTTGTAACTATTACTTCTACAACTATTCCTATAGGGCTTGTAGATAATACAGATTATATACCAATTTGTAAAAAGTTAAAGCAGGGGGATTTTATCATACAGGTATCTGATGGAGTAATTCCTGATGATTTAGATCCAAATAGTAATTATTTAAAAAATTATTTATCAACTTGTGATATAACAAAATCATCTAAGGTAATAGCTCAAGAAATAAAAGAAGTATTATATTTAAATAATGGCGGTGTACTTGATGATGATGCAACTATTATTGTAAGTAAAATAGAAACTAACTAAATAAGAAGCGCATTTAATATGCGCTTCTATTTGATATTATTTACATAATATGATATAATGTATTTACGTTATATATTTTTATACTAAATAACTAATGTTTTAAGGAGGGGTATTATGATTTATTTTATCTTTATTTCTTTTGGAGCAATGATTGCAACCTTTTTAACAAAAGAAAATTATAGTAAATATAATAGTTACCCTAGTGGATACGAGTTAAAAAAAGAATTAAGAAATATAGTAATTTATGAATATGATATAGTAAATATAAATATAGAATTAGTTGAAGAATATATTTTTAGAGATTATGTATATTATTATGAAATAATTTCAGGATATACAAGAGAAGTAGCTTTAAGAAAAGCACTGGACAAATATATACATATATTCAATTTAAGCAAGAATTAAGTTTCTTGCTTTTTCTGTTTTAAATTACTATACTTTATGTAAAAATTTTGATATAATAAGCGCAGGTGATAAAATGAGCTTTGTACATTTACATTTGCATACTGAGTATAGTTTGCTTGATGGTGCAATTAGAATTAATGAAGTAGTAAAAAAGGCAAAAGAATATAACATGCCAGCTGTAGCAATAACAGATCATGGAAATATGTTTGGTGCTATTGAAATGTATAAAGAATGTAAAAAAAATGGAATTAAACCAATTATAGGTTGTGAATTTTACGTAGCACCAAGAAGTAGATTAGATAAGGACGGAAGAATTGATACAGAACCAAATCATTTGATTTTACTTGCTATGAACAATGTAGGATATAAAAATATAGTAAAACTTTGTTCAATTGGATATACAGAAGGATTTTATTATAAACCAAGAATTGATTTGGAAGTATTAGAAAAATATAATGAAGGTATAATTTGTTTATCTGCATGTATTGCAGGTGGACTTTCTAGAAAAATAATAAACGGAGATATAGTTGGAGCTAAAGAAATGCTTGAAAAATATTTGAGCATTTTTGGAAAAGATAGATATTTTTTAGAATTACAAGATAATAAATTAAGAGAACAGATACTAGTTAATCAAAATTTAATAGAATTTTCAAAAGAGTATGGCATAGGACTTGTTGCTACTAATGATTGTCATTATTTAAATAAAGAAGATTATGATTTTCATGAAGTTCTTTTATGTATTCAAACAAGAAAAACAATTGATGATGAAGATAGACTTAGATTTAAAGTAAATGAGTTTTATTTTAAATCACCAGAAGAGATGAAAGAAGCTTTTAAAAATGTGCCAGAAGCAATAGAAAATACACTTAAGATTGCAGATATGTGTAATGTTGAACTTGAATTTGGACATACAATTTTACCAGAATTTAAAATTGAAGAAAATGTTTCACATCTAGAGTATTTTACAAAAAAATGTTATGAACAGATACCAAATAAGTATAAAGAAGAAGAGTTTGAAAAAGTAAAAGAAAGATTAGACTATGAAATAAGTGTTATAGACAAGATGGGCTATATAGATTATTTTTTAATAGTAGTAGATTTTATTAATTATGCTAAGTCTCAAAAGATACCAGTAGGTCCTGGAAGAGGAAGTGGAGCTGGGTCTATTGCAGCATATTTAATAGGAATAACAGATATTGATCCTTTGAAATTTGATTTAATATTTGAAAGATTCTTAAATCCAGAAAGAGTTAGTATGCCAGACTTTGACGTAGATTTTTGTTACGAGAGAAGGCAAGAAGTTATAGATTATGTGTCAAATAAGTATGGAAAAGATCATGTAGCACAAATAATAACTTTTGGTACTATGGCAGCTCGTGCGGCAATAAGAGACGTTGCAAGGGTATTAGATATACCATACCAAAAAGCAGATATGATTGCAAAGCTAGTTCCTCATAGTCTTAAGATTACAATAGATCAAGCTTTAGAGGGAAGTCAAGAATTAAGAAAATTATATGATGAAGATATAGAGACGAAAAGAGTCATAGATATATCTAAAAAAATCGAAGGACTTGCACGACAGGCATCAACTCATGCATGTGGTGTTGTAATAACCAAAGAGCCAGTTGTAAATTATGTTCCACTTTATGAAAATGAAGGACAGATATCAACGCAATATACAATGACAACTTTGGAGGAACTTGGTCTTTTAAAAATGGATTTTTTAGGACTCAGAACGCTTACAGTGATAGATGATACTAAAAAGCTTGTAAAGAAAATTAGAAATATTGATGTTGATTTTGGCGCATTTGATGATCCAGATACATATAGAATGTTAACACAAGGAAAGACGTTAGGAGTATTTCAAATGGAAAGTCCTGGGTTTAGAAAAATGATGATGAAGATGGAACCAGATTCTATAGAAGATATAATAGTAATGATATCACTTTATAGGCCAGGACCAATGGATCAAATTCCTAGATATATTAGAAATAAGAATAATAAAGATCATATTGAATATACTCATGAATCATTAAAAGAAATATTAAAGCCAACATATGGGTGTATGGTATATCAAGAACAGGTTATGCAGATATTTAGAAAACTTGCAGGATATAGTTTGGGAAGAGCCGACATTGTAAGAAGAGCAATGGGAAAAAAGAAAATAGATGTGATGAATAAAGAAAGAGAAGTATTTATTGAAGGAGCATATAAAAACGGAATAGATAAAGATAGTGCAAATAAGATTTTTGATGAAATGGCAGAGTTTGCAAAATATGCTTTTAACAAATCACATGCTGCAGCTTATGCAGTAGTTGCTTATCAGACTGCTTATTTAAAATGTCATTATCCAAATGAATTTATGGCTGCTTTTATGAATTCTTTTATAGGAAATCAAAACAAAATACCAATATATATAAATGAAAGCAGGGAACTTGGTATTGAAGTTTTAAGACCAGATATAAATGAGAGTTATGCTAAATTTGCAGTTATAAATGGTAAAATTAGATTTGCACTAAATTCTATAAAAAATGTAGGAGAGAATGCAATTGATGAAATTGTTAAGGAAAGAAAAATTAATGGAAGATATACTAGTTTTATAGATTTTTGTCAAAGAGTTTCATCAGATACGGTTAATAAAAAATGTGTTGAGAGCTTAATAAAAGCAGGATGTTTTGATGAAATAGAAAAAGAATATAATAGATATGATTTACTAGATAATTTTGAAAGTGTTATTGATGGTGTAAATCATGTGAGAAAAAGTAATTATATAAATCAACTAGACTTTTTTGGAGAATTTGAGCAAAATGGAGATACTATAAAGCTTGAAAAAAGTGGAAGAATTCCAACTAAGAGAGAATTACTTGATATGGAAAGAGAGATGCTTGGATTATATATTTCAGGGCATCCGCTGGATGATTATAAAGATTATATAGCCAAAAATTCTACAGTTACTACAACAGAATTAAATAATAGTGAGACAGAAGAAGATGAGCAATCAAATATTAATTACGATGATAAAACAGTAATTTTATGTGGTATATTTAAAAGAGGAAAAATACTTATTACTAAAACTAGAAAAAATATGATGTTTGCAGAACTTGAAGATTTATATGGAACAGTTGAACTAGTATTATTTCCAAATGTTTTTGAAAAATTTAATAGTATATTAGAAGATGATAGTGTAATAAAGGTAACAGGAAAAGTTAGTATAAAAGAAGATGAAAAAACTAAGATATTAGTTTCAAATTTAGTACCAATAGACAAAGATCTAAATGTAAAAAAACAGGAAAATATAGTAAAAAAAGAAAGAAAAATATATGTAAGAATACCAAAAGATAAATTTGAATTAGAAGATAGAGTAATAGGCTATATAAAAGATTTAAGTAAGGAATATCATGGAGATACTAAAGTATATATCTTTTATGATGGAACAAATAAAATGAAACTTTTAAATAAACTAAATTTTTTACAAGATAGTAGTATAGTATTAGAAAAATTAGAACTTGCTTTTGGAAAAGAAAATGTAAGAATAAAATAAAGAAGGGGTATGAAAATACCCCTTTTAATTTTTTGTTATTTAGATTTTTTATCTGCAATATCAGTCATAGCACCTAGTGCACCCATAGCTTTTGTAGCGTCAAATGGAATAAATACTTTATTTGCAGTTCCGTTTGATACTTTTTCTAAAGCTTCAAGTGATTTTATAGCAACTAGTTTATCATCTGGTTTAGATGCCATTATAGCACCATATACCATTTTTATTTCTTCAGCTTTTGCTTCTGCAACTTTCTTTATAGCTTCTGCGTTACCTTCAGCTTCAAGAATTTTAGATTCTCTAACACCTTGTGCTTTTCTAATACTAGATTCTCTTTCAGCTTCAGCATCTAATATTGTAGCTTGTTTGTTACCTTCAGCAAGTGTTATATCTGCTTGACGTTTACCTTCAGCTTCAAGGATAATAGCTCTTTTATTTCTTTCTGCGTTCATTTGTTTTTCCATTGCATCTCTAATATCAGCAGGTGGCTTAATGTCTTTTATTTCAACACGATCTACTTTACATCCCCATTTATCTGTAGCTTCATCAAGTACATCTCTAAGTTGAGAGTTGATAGCATCTCTAGATGAGAATGTAGCATCAAGATCCATTTTACCTACAATATCACGAATTGTTGTAATAGCAATGTATGCAATACCTTTTTGTAGGCTTTCAATTTCATATACAGCTTTTACTGGGTCCATTATTTGATAGAACACAACAGTATCAATTGTAATAGTAACGTTATCTTTTGTGATAACACTTTGTGGTGTAACGTCCATAGTTTGTTGTTTTAAACTAACTACAGCTCTTACTTTATCGACGAAAGGTAGTAAAATGTTAAGACCAGCTTCTGCTGTAAAGCTATATTTACCAAAACGTTCGATAATTTTTACTTCAGATTGTTTTACAACTTTAATAGAAGCAGCAGCTACTACTAAACAGAAAACAAGAATAAGAATAATAATAAAAATAACCATATTTTTACCTCCTTTATGGTTTCCTTACTAAAAGTTTAACTCCATCAATTTTTTCAATTATAACACTTTCTCCAACATTAATAGCTTTATCTTTGTCAGATTTTATAGCAGACCAAAGTTCGCCATTAACTTTAACTTGACCTACAGGATTATCTTTATCCATTTTTTTAATAACAATTCCTTTTTTTCCAAGTACTGCACTATTATTCATACTTGTATTATCTTTGTTCTTAAATAGTTTATTTATAAGTGGTTTAGTAAATATTATCATTAGTACTGTAGAAATTACAAATACAAGAATTTGTATAAGTAGATTTTCTGGAGCTATAAGACTTACTAAAAAAGCAAGAAAAGCTCCAACACCAGGCCAGAATAATAAAAATGATATAGTAAAAATTTCGCCTAAAAAGAAAACTCCACTAGCTATTAGCCAAATTGCCCACATCGGTAACATAAAAAATCCCTCCTTTTCACGATGAAATTATTAACTAATATACTTATATTATACAACAAATATGATAAGAGTACAATATTTTATCTAAAATATTATACTATAAAGTAACATAAAGGAATAGATTGTATTATATAGGTTAAATAATTGTTACTAATATTACAAAAGTATTAAAAACTTGACAAACAAAAAATACTGTGCTAAAATAAGTCTGCTTCTGGAACAGTAAAAAAATAATGCAAATTTGACAAATACAGGGAAAAATGTTATAATAGAACATGTAACCTATAAAAAGGAAGGTGCAAAATTTAATTATGGGAAAGAAAGGTGTGCTCAGTACACTAAAATTTATATTATTTACAGCTATATCGCTTGTAATGATATTTACTGCGGTATATTTAACTGTACTTAATACTTATAAACCAGCAGTTAAAACTTATATTAATGGAGAGTTCATTGGATACTTTTCTGATGAGCAACAATTTGATGAGGTATATAATGATTTAGTTGCTGAAAAACAAAATATTGACGAAAACGTAAAAGTTTACCTAGAAAGTGAACCAACTTTTGAACAAAGTTATATTAGGGACTCTTTACTAGAAGAACAAAACGTGTATACAAATTTAAGAGCAGAAATAAAAACAGAATATACCATCTATGAATTAGTTGTAGATGGTGAACAACAGATGACATTTACAGCAGAAGATCAAGCTGAAAATTATATTAATCAGTTAAAATCAGAAGTAAGTGATATTAATGCTACAATTGAAGTAGAAAAAGTTTCAGAGCTTGAAGATGTAACTTCAACAGAAAGAGCAGACGATATTTTAGCTGGTATAGTAGATAGAAATAAACCTGTTGATCTTCCAGAAGAAGAGCCACAAACAACTACTAATACTACTCAATATACAGCATCTGTATATAATGGGGCTGTAGCTCCGGTAGCGGATGGTACTAAAGTATGGCCAACAGTCTATAATAGAATAAACTGTGACTATTTAGGATATTATGGACATAATGGTGTTGATATTGGTGGTGCTTCAGGTACTCCTATATATGCATATATGGGAGGTACAGTAACATTTTCTGGTTGGGATACAACTGGTTATGGTAACTGTGTAAAAATTAGTCATGGTAATGGTATAGTTACAATTTATGCTCACTGTAGTGCTTTATATGTAAGTGCTGGTCAACAAGTATCAGCAGGTCAAACTATTGCTGGTATTGGTATGACAGGTTGGGCTACAGGTAACCACCTACACTTTGAAGTAAGAGTAAATGGTGTTCCAGTAAACCCATGGATTTATTTAAATCAAATATAGAAAATAGATTACACTTGTAATTTATTATATAACACCTATTGCTCAGATGATACAAAAAACCTCAGTACGTCTTAGCTATAGGCAAGTAAGTAGAAAAGGAGGAAAAGTCAATGACTAAAGAAAGAAAAAATGAAATCTTAAAGACTTATGCAAGAACTGAAAATGATACTGGTTCTGCTGAAGTTCAAGTTGCTCTTTTAACAGAAAGAATAAATGAGTTAACAGAACATTTAAGAGTTCACAAACATGATGAGCATTCAAGACGTGGTCTTTTAATCATGGTTGGAAAAAGAAAAAGACTTTTAAAATATCTTGAATCTAGAGATATTGAAAGATACAGAGATATTATTTCTAAATTAAATCTTAGAAAGTAGAAAAAAGGAGGCGTTAGGCCTCCTTTTTATATTGTTTTAAAATTTTAATAAGTAAATTAAAACTAAATATAAGTATTAAAAAATATAAGAGAGTAACAAAATAAATTTTGTTCTTTATTGCAATTGCATATATATTTATTTTATGTTATAATTGTAGCGTTAAATATTAGAGTTTATAGCTTTTATTGAAGGTGGTAGATACGATGAATGAATTAGAAAAAAGAGAAAAATTATCTAATATAAATAAGAATTATAAAAATTTGGACGGAAAAGAGGTACTAGTTGCAGGTTGGATTAGAAATTTAAGAGATTCTAAAAAAATAGCTTTTATTGAATTAAATGATGGAAGTTATTTTAAATCAACACAAGTAGTGCTGGAAGAAAATTTAGAAAATTATAATGATATTATTTCTTTAAATATAGGATCAAGTATTATAGTTAAAGGAATTTTAAAAGTAACAGAAGGAGCTAAACAGCCTTATGAAATTGTGGCAAAGAGTGTCAAAATATCTGGAAAATCTTCGCCAGATTATCCACTTCAAAACAAAAGACATTCAATGGAATTTTTAAGAGAAGTTGCCCACTTAAGACCAAGAACAAATACGTTTCTTGCAGTATTTAAGATAAGAAGCACTATTGCACAAGCAATTCATGAATTTTTTCATGAAAATGAATTTGTATATGTAAATACACCAATTATTACTTCTTCAGATTGTGAAGGGGCAGGCGAGATGTTTAGGGTAACAACTTTAGAAGATACTAAAAATACTAATCCAGAAGAAGATTTTTTTGGAAGAAAAACAAGTCTTACTGTTTCAGGACAATTATCTGCAGAGTGTATGGCTATGGCTTTTTCTAATGTGTATACTTTTGGACCAACTTTTAGAGCAGAAGACTCACATACAGCAAGACATGCAGCAGAATTTTGGATGATAGAGCCTGAGATGGCTTTTTGTGATTTAGAAGGAGATATGGAACTTGCTGAGGCAATGATAAAGTATATAATAAAAAAAGTACTTGCTGAATGTAAAGAAGAAATTGAATTTTGCAATAAATTTTTTGATAAAGAATTAATAGAAAGATTAAATAATATATATAATTCAAATTTTGAAAAGATTACTTATACTGATGCAGTTGAATTGTTAAAAAAACATAATAATGAATTTGAGTATAAGGTTGAATGGGGAACAGATTTACAAACAGAACATGAAAGATATTTGACAGAGAAAATATTTAAAAAGCCAGTGTTTGTAACAGATTATCCAAAGGAAATAAAAGCCTTTTATATGAAATTAAATGAAGATAATAAAACAGTAAGAGCAGTGGATATGTTAGTACCAGGAATTGGTGAGATAATAGGTGGTTCACAAAGAGAAGAAGACTTAGATAAATTATTAAATAGAATGAATGAACTAGGCTTAAAAGAAGAAGATTATTCTTGGTATTTAGATACAAGAAGATATGGTACTGTAATACATTCTGGATTTGGACTTGGATTTGAAAGACTTGTTATGTATATGACAGGTATGGCCAATATACGTGATGTTATTCCATTTCCTAGAACACCAGGAAATTGTTTATATTAATTAAGGAGAGATGAAAAAAATGAACGAATATAGAACACATAGATGTGATGAACTTAGAGAATCAGATGAGGGAAAAGAAGTAAAACTATCAGGATTTGTAAAGACAATAAGAGATCTTGGAGGATGTGTTTTTATTGATTTAAGAGATCATTATGGAATAACTCAACTTACAACAGAAGATCCTAGATTGTTAGAGCAAATAAAAGATATAAATGTAGAAGCTTCAATTACTGTTGAAGGAACAGTTGTTAAAAGACCAGAAGAAAATATAAATGATAAGTTAGAAACTGGAAAAATAGAAGTAGATTTAAAAAATATAATAGTTCAAAATAACGTACTTTTACCAATGCCTTTTGAAGTAGAAAAAAGTCATGATGTAAAAGAAGATTTAAGACTTCAATATAGATTTTTAGATTTAAGAAATGAATCTATTCATGAAAAAATAGTATTTAGAAGTAAAGTGTTAAAATGCTTAAGAGACAAGATGGACAGTATGGGGTTTGTAGAAGTTCAGACTCCTATACTTACTTCATCATCACCTGAAGGGGCAAGAGACTATTTGATACCTTCTAGATTACATCCAGGTGAATTTTATGCATTACCACAAGCTCCACAGCAATTTAAACAATTACTTATGATTTCAGGTTTTGATAAGTATTATCAAATAGCACCATGTTTTAGAGATGAAGATCCAAGAGCTGATAGATCACCAGGTGAGTTTTATCAATTAGACTTTGAAATGTCTTTTGCAACTCAAAAAGATGTTTTAAATGTATTAAAAGAAGTTACAACTCATGTATTTAGTACATATGGACATGGTAAAATTGCTGAGGATTCTTTTGAGGAAATACCATTTAAAGTAGCAATGGAAAAATATGGAACAGATAAACCAGATTTAAGAAATCCACTTGTATTAACAGATGTTACAGAATGTTTTGAAAATTCAAATTTTAATGCTTTTAAAAATAAGACTGTAAAAGCGATAGCTATAGATAGTAGTACTGTAACAAGAAGATTCTTTGATGAAATGGTAGATTTTGCAAAGTCAGAACTTGGAATGAAAGGACTTGCTTGGATAAAAATAAATGAAGATTCAACTGTTGTTGGTCCTATAGCAAAATATTTATCTGAAGATATTTTAAAAGATATGTTTGAAAAAACAGGTGCAAAAGAAAATTATGGTATTTTCTTTATTGCAGATGAGTATTTAAAAGCATGCAAAGATGCAGGAAATGTTAGAAATGAACTTGGGAAAAGATTAGGTCTTATTGATGAAAACGTATATAAATTCTGCTTTATTGTAGATTTTCCATTTTATGAAGAGACTGATGATGGTAAAATTGACTTTGGACATAATCCATTCTCAATGCCACAAGGTGGACTTGAGGCTTTAAATACAAAAAATCCTTTAGATGTTCTTGCATATCAATTTGATATGGTTGGAAATGGATATGAGCTTGCTTCAGGTGCAGTAAGAAACCATGATACAGAAATTATGACTAAAGCATTTGAAATTGCTGGATATAGTGAAGAGACTGTAAAAAATAAATTTGGTGCATTATATAATGCATTTAAGTATGGTGCTCCACCTCATGCTGGTGCAGCTCCTGGTATTGATAGAATGATAATGTTACTTTTAGGAGAAACAAACATAAGAGAAGTAATTGCTTTTCCTAAAAATAGTAAAGCAAGAGATCTTTTAATGCAGGCACCAAACTATGTTACAGAAGAACAGTTAAAAGATGTACATATAAAGATAGATATTAAAGATAAAAAATAGGAGAAAAAATATGAAAATAGCAATACTTGGGGTAGGAGCTTATGCTATAGCTCTTGCTAGAGTTTTTAATAAAAATAAAGATAATCAGGTTATGATGTGGGCAAAATTTAAAGAGGAAGCAAAAGTTGTAATGGAAAAAAGAGAAAATGCTGGAGTTTTACCAGGTGTAAAAATACCAAATGATATAAAAATTACAATGAATTTGGGGGCTTGTATGGAAGATGCAAGTATAGTAATACTTGCAGTCCCTGCTTCCGCTGTAAGAGCTGTATCAGAAGAAGTAGCAGTGTATGCAACTAAAGAGCAAATTCTATGTGTTGTTTCAAAAGGAATAGAACCTAAGACTAATATGTTTATGAGCGAGATATTATATGAGGCAACAAAGAATGAAAGCATATGCATGATTTCTGGACCTTCTTTTGCAATTGAAATAGCAAATGATTCAAAAACAGGATTTAATGTTGCAAGTAATAATATTAAGGCAGCACAAATTGTTAAAGAACAGTTTGAAAATGGACTTGTAGTTAGTGTATGTGATGATATAATTGGAGTTCAAGTTGCAGCATCTATTAAGAACGTATTTGCAATATTTATGGGAATGTTAAATGGTATGGATATGAAAGATTCATATAAAGCTAGTTGCCTTGCATGTCTTGTTAGAGATTTAGGAGATACAATTGTAGCGCTTGGTGGTAAAAGAGAAACAATATTTACTTTTGCAGGGCTTGGAGATATGTTACTTACTTGTATGAGTTCTAAAAGTAGAAATTTTACTTTTGGTACATATGTTGGAAGAGGATATTCAATGCAAGAAGCTTTTGAGACTATGTCAGTAAAAACTGTTGAAGGAATTTATACTTTAAGTACTATAACGGATTTAATGGAAAAGAAAAAATTTAAAATAAAATCTTTAGAAGTTTTATATGATATTTTATATAATAACGCACCTAAAGAGGACTTATTAGATAAAATAAGAATGTAGTATGGAGATGTTAATTTGAATAAGAAAGAAATTCTAGAAAATATAAAAAAAGAAGCACTTGATAATCATGTTCCAATTATAGAAGATGAGCCATTAAAACTAATTGAAGTATTATTGAAGATAAAAAAGCCAAATAGAATTTTAGAAGTTGGAACAGCAGTAGGATATTCAGCTATTAATTTTTCTAAATATCTTGAAGGAAAAGATTGTAAAATAAAAACAATCGAGATTAAAGAGGCTATGTATAATAAAGCAATGGAGAATATATCTTTAATGGAATTAAATGATAAAATAGAAGTAATTTTAGCAGATGCTGGTGAATATATGAAATCAATTCCAGATGAGGAACAATATGATATTGTATTTATAGATGCAGCAAAGGGGCAGTATTTAGTATATTTACAAGAAGCTATAAGACTAACAAAAATTGGTGGAGTAATAATTGCAGATAACATGCTTTATAGAGGAAGAACTCTTTCGGATTATAATGATCATAAGCATAGGACAGCTACAAATAGACTTAGAGAATATTTAGAAATAATGAAAGAGGATGAGAGATTAGACTCAAATTTAATAAAAATAGGAGATGGACTTGCAATAAGTATAGTAGTAAAAAAGTAAGTAGAAATACTTACTTTTTTTATGTTTTATCAAGGAAAGTAAAAAAATGTTACAAAATGTAATGTAAATGTAAAATAAAAATAATATGTGAAAGAAATAAGTTAAAAATGTGAATAAACAAACAATTTTACTTTAATATTTTTTGTCAAAATTATATAATAAAGTTATGTATGAGAATACAAAATTATAAAGAGGGGGAAATATATATGAAGTCTAGGAAACGAGTATGGATATTTATAGTAGCTTTTATATTCGTTATAGCTGCTGGACATTTTAGTAAAACTACAGCTGTTGAATATTCTCCAAATAAAACAACAATTGTAGATGCTGATGGTTTAGATATAGAAGTAGCAGATATTGTAAGTCAAGATATTATGACAACAGAAGAATATATAAAAGCAAATGTAAATAGTCAATATGCAAATTTTGAAAAATTTGAAGAAAAGGACTTACTTTATGTAAAGCATTTAATTGCTGAATCATCTGGATTTAAAGGCGAAAAAACAATAGATGAATTATATAATCAGCAAGAAGAAGCATTAATATGGATGAATGATATGCCAATAGCTTTATATGATATAGATGAAAATAGTGATTATTACGTTGCTTATGCAGATACAATGCATGAAGATCCTTCATCTTATGTATCAGATTTTTGCTTTGCATATACTAATATAGGTGGAGAGGTAATAAATGATGCTATTTTTGATAATGAAACAGGATTAGCATATATTCCAAAAAAATATAGTGAAGAAAATAAAAATGGTGCAGGTACTTTAAATATTCAATTAGAATTGTTACAAATTGTAGAAAATGATTCACCATCTGCAACATTTAATGTATCATTAACTAAAGACGAAGATTTAAATGGAAATTTCGCATCAGATGGAAAAGTTACTCTTAGTGACTCAATTACAACTGAATTTGGAATTAGGTTAGCTCTTGATGAAGTTGCTATTTCAAATATAACACAAGATTACTTTAAAGTAATAATAAACGGCGAGGAAGTTAGAGAATGGACATATTATGAAAAAGAAGGAATAATAGTTATTGAAAAACTTCCTAGTACTATAGAGAAGATAGAAATAAATATATCTAAAGATAATATTGAAGAAAATGAACAAATTAGAGCACAGTCTATGATTAGTACAATGGATTCATATGTAGATATACCAATAAATGAATCTACTGGTACATGGATTGTTGAAGAAATGCCTAATGAGGGAGATACTTTCTGGATAGAAGGATATCCTCAAGGAACTTTGGAAACAAATATGGTGGATGTATATTTAGCTTGGCAACAGGATACAGATATTTATCCTTTATATGCACCATCAAGTGGTTGGGATAGTTTAGTTCAATCTATATTAAATGGTGGAAGTATTAATTTAGATGATTTAGTTCATGGAACAACATGGATACAGCATTTAATTAGGTTTAAACAAGATATTAATGTAGATAATAAATTTACAATTCCAGGTGGTACGACTGCATGGTTAAAATGCTCACATGGAAGTGAAAGCTTTGATGCTTATACTGAACGTTTACCAGATACAGATGATAACTGGGACAAAAGAGATATGGCATGGAAAATAAAAATTAGAATATATAAAATAACTGATGATTATATGCTTGTTGGCTTTTTAACATGTTCTTTACATGATCAAGCGGGAACTGGTATATATAAAGTTAGATATGAAGGTGGAAAAGGTGATCTTGAAGTAGGTAAAAAAGATAACCATGGAAACTGGAGAGCTGGTGCAAAACTTGGAATTTGGGGACCAGATGGATATTATAATGAAGTTTGGACTGAAGAAGGAAAAACAACATTAATATCTGATTTGAAAAAAGGCGAATATAGAATTAGAGAACTTCAAGCTCCAAATAATATGGTTTTAAATCTTGAGGAACAAGTTGTTGTTGTTAGATCAAATCAAACATCACAAGCATTTATTAATGACCAATACCAAAGAGGTAGTGTAAAATTAACAAAATATGATGAGAGAAATAGAGGAGATACACAAGGAGATGCAACACTTGCAGGAGCAGAGTTTAGCTTATATGCAGCAGGAGATATTTATGAGGGACCAACAAGAATATATCATGCAAATGAATTAATAAAATCTGGAATTACATCAGATGAAAATGGTGAAACACCAGCAGTAGATAATTTGCCAATAGGTAGTTATTACTATGTAGAAACAAAGGCATCTGAAGGATTTAATATAAATAATACTCATGTGCCAGTTACAATTACATATGCTGGACCAAATGCACAAACAGCTGCAACAGCTTATTGTGAAATTCCAGAAGAACCAATATATAATTCAATTGAAATACATAAATGGATAGGAGAGACTTCAAGTAGTGAAAAATCTCCACTTGAAGGTGCAGAATTTACAGCAACTTTAAAATCATCTATTGGAACTGATGATGTAAAAACATATAAATGTACAGCACCTACAGATGAAAATGGATACTGTATAATAGAAGAGTTACCATATGGTGAATATATTATAGAAGAAACAGTAGTTCCAGAAAAGACATTAAAATGTAGCGATTTTGAATTATATGTTCAATATGATGAAAAAACTTTAGGAAGAAAATATCAAATGACAGACGTAGAGTTTGTTGATCCTAAAAATACATTAGATGATGTAGTAAAAGATTGGTTAGATCAAGAGGGGAATCTTGTTCAAGAACCAAAAGTAATGCAAATTAAAATAAGAAAAGTTGATGCAAATAGAACAGATGCAGATAAACCATATATGACACAAGGAGATGCTACTTTAGAAGGAGCAATATATGAGATATATAAATTTAACGAAGAAACAAATGATTATACAGACTATGTATATGATATAACAGTAGATCATCAAGATGAAGAAGAATATTGGGTAGCAGAGTCAGAAGATTTACTTGTTGGAAAATATATGGTAAAAGAGAAAATAAAATTTAGCGAAAAAGGAAAAGATGGAAAAACATATGATTATTCATATGCAGAAGGATATTTAGTAGATCCAAATGAATATTACTTTGAACAAGTACCAAGTGAACAAACAGTAAAAAGAACATATCACATGGATGTATCAAAAGAAGAAGTAATAAGAGGTAGAGCTAGGGTTATGAAATTTGAAAATAATCCAGACTACACAGGAGAAGCACCAGCAGCAGGTGCAATATTAAGATTAACACTTAATAGCGATCCAGATACGTATTATGAAGCTACTGTAAATGAGAATGGATATGCTGAGTTTATAGCTGAAGAGTATAAAGAATATGAACCATATACTATACCATATGGAGTTTATACAATATCAGAAGTAAAGGCTGGAACATCAGGAGAACATTCATATTTCTATATTCAACATGAGATAATAGAAATCACTAATCAAACAGATGATGAAAAGAGAATAGAATCAGATGAGCCAACACCAGCATGGCTTAGAATAGTAAAAAAGGATAAAGAAACAGGACAAAATATTTTGCTAGAAGGTGCAGAGTTTAAAATTTGGGATGTAGCAAATTCAAAATGGGTAAGATTAATGAAGAGTCCATCAGGAGAATACATAGACAAATTTAAAACAAATGCAGAAGGATATTTCTATACTCCACAAGAGTTACAACCAGGAGAGTACGTTGTGTATGAGGTTAAAGCTCCAGAAGGATATTATTTAGAAGATGATTTAAGAGTTCCAACTAATGAGGAAGATTTAGGAGATGCTGAAGTAAGTGGACATAAAGTTATAGTAGATAAGCTAGCAACAGGACTTGATGAAGATGCAGTATATCCAGAAGGTGGGGTTGCAACAGGATCACTAGTAATAGAAGTACCAATGTATGATCCACCTTTAAAAGTAGATTTACATTTAAATAAAAAAGGTGAAAAATTAGTAGAGGCAACAAGTGAAACAATTAGCTATGAAGTA
>CALWOC010000003.1 GCA_944383015.1 uncultured Clostridia bacterium | reverse complement strand
TTGAGTCTTTTTATGATATAATTGGGCAAGATATTATTAAGAGTTAAGAAAAGTAGGTGTGATATTTTGTGTGCTAAAATTATTGATTCGCGTAGATATAAAACTATAACTAAGTCTCAATTAGAAAAAAAGAGAAGAAAAAGCGAGAAAGAATTGAGAGTTAAGAAAAATAACTACAAGAATACAAACAAATATTCTACAATTAATAACGATAATAATTCATTTATATCAAATTTAAGAATAAAAAAACATAGAGAGAGAAAAAGAGAACAAGAGCTATTACTTTATTCAAGACCACAAAAAACAGTTTTAAAAGAACCTAAACAAAAGATATATATACCAAAATCTTTTGTTATTTCATGTTGTGTTTTAATAATGGTATTTCTTGTTTTTATATCAATTAAAATTACAAGAGTAGATGAGAAGATAACAGCAAGTGTATTTAATAACAGTGATGATAAAAGTTTAAATTCTGAGGTGAATTTAGAAACTAATTATGATTTAAAGATAGGACTAACTTCACTTGATAGTACAGATGTATATAAATCATCAAACTTAATTGTTAATGATTTATTAAAAAAGACATCATATAGCCTTGTTAAATTTGAGAATAATTATGATATTAAATATCAATTAGCAAAAAATATTGTAAAAGTATCTAATTTAGAATATATAGTAACTTTAAATGATAAATATAAATTAGATATAGATGATTTAAAATATTCCTTAGATAAAATATTATCTTATGGTGAGAGTAATATGTACTATTCAAGACTAAATAATATTTTGTCTTTAGATAGTACCGAAAATAAAGATGAGGTAAAAATAACTCTTAAAGAGGAAAATCCGTATTTTGTATATTGTTTAGATTTTCCGGTAACGGATGATGAAGAAAAGGTAAAAAATGAATTTGAATATTCTGTGCAAGATAATTCTATTTTATTTACAAAAACTCAGGTTAGTTCAAATAAAAGCTTAAATTCAATAATGTTAAAAAATTATAATGGAATAAATGACAGTGTTGAAGCGTTTTCAAATGATGAGATTGATGTTTTCTTTGCAACTTCAAATAATGATATGCAATTAATAGGACAAAAAGATTATAGTGTAAAAAAGTATAAGGACGGAGAGACACTATTTATTTTGGGAAATAAAAATTCAACTGTATTTTCTAAAAAAGAGCTAAGAACAGCTTTAATGTATTCTTTAAATAGAGATGAGATAGTAAAGACAAGTGATAATAATTTTATTGAAATAATAGATCTACCTTTTATATATTCAAGTATTAAATATAAATATGATATTGTTGGGGCAAAAAATATTATGAACTCTAATGGATGGAGTCAAAAAGCTTCTGGAATTTACGAAAAAACGGAAGATGGAAATTATTTAACAGCTACTTTAAGACTTCTTGTAAATTCTCAAGATGAGAATAAAATGAATATAGCAAATAATATAAAAACTATGGCGTATAATGCAGGCATTAATATTGAGATAATTGCGCTAACAGCTGATGAAATTGAGCAAAGAGTAGAAAGTTTAGATTATGATATTGTACTTTCAACAATATATTTAAATGAAACACCAGATATTAGATTTTTACAAAATTATTTAGATATAAATGATGCTACAAATCAAGCATTTAAACAAGTTGAACAAAGTAGTGTAGAAGAGTTACCACAAAATGTTCAAAATTTAGAGTATGTGCTATCCGATGAGGTTGCATGTATTGGAATATATGCTAGAAATATTAATCTTGTTTATCAAAAATACATATATGGATTTAATGATATAAACTATATGAGTATTTTTAATGATATAAATAATATTGGTAAAATAATAAATTAATATAGGGGGAATAAAGAAGTGAAGATTAGTGGAATAGTTGCTAAAATGGCAGAAAAAGTAAAAAAAGATAAGAAGAAAATAGTACTTCCTGAAAGTGAAGATGTTAGAGTACTAAAAGCTGCATCAATTGTAGCGTTAAATGATTATGCAGATATTATTTTAATTGGAAAAAAGGAAGAAATAGAAAAAAAATGTAAGGCTGAAAATATAAATATGCCTTATGATAAAATTGAGATTGTGGATAATATGACATCTCCTAAAAAAGAAGCATATGACACGCTATTATATGAACTAAGAAAAAATAAAGGTATGACATTAGAAGAGGCAAAAAAAATAAATGAGGATAAAGTATATTTTGCAACTATGATGGTAAAATCAGATGATGCAGATGGACTTGTAAGTGGGGCAATTCATTCAACTGCAAATACTTTAAGGCCAGCGCTTCAAATTATTAAAGCAGCAGAAGGAATAAAAAACGTATCATCATTTTTCTTAATGGAAACTAAAAAGAAAGAATTAGGAGAAGATGGTGTGTTAATATTTTCCGATTGTGGTTTAATAGAATTTCCAACAGAGGAACAGCTAGTAGATATTGTATTAGAATCAGCTCAAAGTTATAAGATGCTTACAGATTATGAGCCTAAAGTTGCACTACTTTCTTATTCTACAAAAGGAAGTGCAAAAGGAGAAGCAATAGATAAATTAAATAATGTATTAAATGAATTAAAAAATAGAAAGTTAGACTTTGATGTTGACGGTGAGTTTCAACTTGATGCAGCAATTATTCCTGAGGTCGCAAAACTTAAAGCGTCAGGTAGTAAAGTTGCAGGACATGCAAATGTATTAATATTTCCAAATTTAGAAGCAGGAAATATAGGATATAAGATGGCTCAAAGATTTGGAGATACTCTAGCAATAGGACCAGTAACCCAAGGTTTAAAAAAACCAGTAAATGATTTATCAAGAGGAAGCTCTGTAGATGATATTGTTGGTACAATTATTGTAACTTGTATGCAAGCAAATTAATATATATTTTTTAAAGGAGGATTTTAAATGAATATTTTAGTAATTAACTGTGGAAGCTCAACAATTAAATTTCAGCTTATTGATGTAGAAAAAAATAATGAGGTAATAGCAAAAGGTAGATGCGATATGGTAGGGTATAAGGAGTCTAATATTATATATAATAATGTTAGAGATAATATTAAGAAAAATGAAGATGTACCAATGCCAACACATAAAGAAGGAATGGAAGTATTACTTGATACACTTATGAATAAGGAATATGGTGTTATTAATTCAATAGATGAGATATATGCTATTGGTCATAGAGTAGTTCATGGAGGTGAGAAATTTAGCTCTTCTGTTCTTATAGATGATAGTGTAATAAATACAATTGAAGAGTTATCTGATCTTGCACCACTTCATAATCCAGGATGTCTAATGGGTATAAAAGCTATGATGGAGATTGCACCTCAAAAGAAAAATGTTGCAGTTTTTGATACAGCTTTTCATCAAACAATGCCTATATATAATTATTTATATGCAATAGATTACAAGTACTATACAAATAATAAAATTAGAAGATATGGTTTTCATGGAACTTCATATCAATATATTTTAAGAAGATTAGAAGAAATACTTGGAAAAAAGAAAGAAGATATAAATGCTATTGTTTGTCATCTTGGTGGAGGAGCATCAATTTGTGCAATAAAAAATGGAGAATCTTATGATACATCAATGGGATTTACTCCACTTGAGGGGTTAGTAATGGAAACTAGATGTGGAGATTTAGATCCATCAATTGTAACACGTCTTATGAAAGATGAAAACTTGTCAATTGAAGAAGTTGAAAATATTTTAAATAAAAAATCAGGAAGACTTGGTCTTTGTGGTATTGGAGATCAAAGACAATTAATTCAAGCAGAGCTTAGTGGAAATGAGCAAGCAAAACTTGCAAGAAAAATTCAAACACATAGAAATAAAAAATATATTGGATCATATATAGCAGAGCTTAATAGAGTAGATGCTATTGTATTTACTGGCGGTAATGGGGAAAATAATGCAATTGAAAGAGAAGATGTTGTATCAGACATGGAATGCTTAGGAATAGAATTAGATAAGGAATTAAATAATATGTCTTCTGGTAAAGAGGCAAGAATTTCTAAAGATTCATCTAAAATAGGAATATATGTAATACCTACAAATGAAGAGCTAGAAATAGCAAGACAGACAGTGGATATTGTATCAAAATGCTAAATGATTTTATAGCTACAATAAAAGATAAAGATACTATTTGGGTTATGGAAAATAAAGAAAATTCTGATAGAATTTTTAAAGACTATGTTACAGATAAATTATTTTCATCAACATATATTATAGTATCAAAAGATATTGCATATGTTTTTGTTCATAAGTTAGATGAAGGAAATATAAAAGTTTTGAAAAATCAAAATTGTAAAATATTTATTTATGATACAAATTTGGTTTTAATAGAAAAAATAAAATATGTTTTAGATGAGCTTAATTATCCTAAAAATATACTTTTGTCATATACAACTATGTCGGATAATAATACAGATATTATAACATATAGTACATATGTAAGAATTACTAAATTATTTAGAAAATTATATAAAGAAAATAATAAAAAAATTTCTTTTAAATCTGCACAAATGAATATTTATGATATAATATCAAAAAATAGTAATGATGATATAAAAAAACTAAAAGTACTTGCAAGTATTACTGATGAAATTTTAAAAGAATCTTTTAATGAGATAAAGGAATATCAAACTGAAATTGAAATTGCCCAAAATACTAAAAAAATTATGAGAAAGTATATGGATAATATTAAGGAAAAATATAATATAATAGATTATGATTTGGCTTGGGATATATGTCCAATAGTCTTAGTAGGGAAAAATCTGAAAAAAGGCGGTCACGCTCTTTCAACAGATAATAAAATAGTTCCAGGTGATACAATTTATTTTGATTTTGGAATAAAGGCAGTATATAAAGATGGAGCTATTCTTTATACAGATATGCAAAGAATGGGATATTTGTTAAAGAAAAATGAAAAACATGCACCAGATGATGTAGAAAGGGTATTTAAAACTTTGGTTTCATCTATTGAATGTGGCATTAAAAATATGAAACAAGGAATAAAAGCATATAAAATAGACGAGATTGTAAGAGGAAAAATACTTAAAGCTGGTTATCCAGACTATCCTCATGCAACTGGTCATCCTGTTGGAAAAGAAGTGCATGCTTCAGGTGCTTTAATATCTCCAAAGCAAAGTAAAAGAGCTAATTTAAAACTTGTTGAGAATGGAGTTTATACATTAGAGCCTAGAATAAATATTGAAAATGGAGGCTCTATTGAAGAGATGATTTTGATTACAAAAAATGGAGCAATTCCACTTTGTAATATACAAAAAGAATTATATTTGATATAGAAAAGAGGTAGAAGGTATGAGTTTAAAATATGAAAAGAAAGATATTTATTCCACATTATCGCAAGAAGAATTAGATAATGCAAATGGATATGCAAAAAGTTATATGAGCTTTTTAGATAAGGCAAGAACTGAATATTTAGCTGTTGAAGAAGCAGTAGCAATATTAGAGAATAACGGATTTATTTCTCTTGACGAAAAACAAGTGTTAGAACCAGGAGATAGGGTGTATTTTATAAATAAGGATAAATCATTATATATATGTGTAATAGGAAATGAGAGTATTGTAAATGGTTTAAATATTGTTGGAGCACATATAGATAGTCCTAGACTAGATATAAAGCCAATGCCTTTAATAGAAAAAAGTGGCACAGCATTATTTAAGACACAGTATTATGGTGGCATTAAAAAATACCAATGGATGTCAATACCTCTTGCAATGTATGGAGTGATATATAATAAAGATGGAGAAAAAATCAAGATTTCTATTGGAGAAAATGATGATGATCCTGTATTTACTATAGCCGATTTACTGCCACATCTTGCAAAAGATCAAATGAAAGCTAATGCTAATGATTTTATAGATCCAGAGAAAATGAGTGTTTTAGTAGGATCTTTAAAAGATAAAGAGGCAGATGAAAAAGTAACAGAAAAAGTTAAACAAAATATCTTAAAAATATTAAATGCAAAGTATGGTATAGAAGAAATAGATTTTGCAAGAAGTGAAATTTCATTTGTTCCTGCTTTTAAAACAAAGTTTATTGGTCTTGATAGAGGTTTAATAGGTGGATATGGTCAAGATGATAGAGTATGTGCATATGCAACTATTAGAGGATTGATTGATGCAGCAGATGAACTTGGTGATAGTATTAAAAAGACATCAGTTGCAATGATTGTAGATAAAGAAGAAATAGGAAGTATTGGAACAACTTCAATGAGTTCACGTGCTTTTGATATGTTTGTTAATAAATTAATTGAAAAAACAAATAGCATGGGAGTAGATAAACTAGAAGTGTACTATAATTCTAAAGTTTTATCTGCTGATGTTACAGCAGGTATTTCTCCAGAATATGAAGAGGTTTCAGATATACAAAATGGAAGTATGCTTGGATGTGGAATATCTATAGAAAAATATACTGGTTCTGGTGGAAAATATAACGCTAGTGATGCAAATGCAAGTTATATGTCTAAAGTTATGTCTTTATTTGATAGAAATAATGTTATGTATCAAGTAGGAACTTTAGGAAAGATTGGAAAAGGTGGCGGTGGAACAATCGCATATATCCTTGCAGATAAAGGATGTGAGGTTGTAGACTGTGGAACACCAGTTCTTGCAATGCATTCGCCTTATGAAGTTACTTCTAAGTATGATGTTTATATGACATATCTTGCATATAAAGCATTTTATAAGGAGTAAAATTGTTTAAAAATTTATTAAAAAATACAGATTATATACTAGTTATAACTGTAATAGCTTTATTTATAATAGGTGTACTAGGAATATATAGTGCAGGCTATGGGGACGCAGATGGCAGTAATACTGAATATCAAAGACAAATTATTTGGTTTGCTGTTGTCTGTGTAATAGCTATATTTTTATGGGCAATAGATACTTCAATGTTTGAATTTATGGGATATGCCTTATATGCTATAAATTTAGTTTTACTTATAATAGTTTTAGCAATGCCTACTGCATATGGAGCTAGTAGTTGGTTTAATATAGCCGGTATTTCTTATCAGCCATCTGAACTTATGAAAATAGGTTATATTTTATGTGCTGCAAAGGTTATGACTATGTATACTGAGAATAATCAAACACCACAACCAGATAAAAAGAAAAATATAATATTATTAGTTATATTAGGAGTACTATTTATAGTACCTTTGTTTTTAATTATTTTACAACCAGATTTTGGTACAGCTCTTGTTTATGTAATGATAACTATATTTATGATATTTAAACTTGGCATAAAATATAGGTATATATTAATTGCTCTACTTCTTGCTTTGGTATTATTACCAGTTGTATATAATTTTTTACCTGATCATGCCAAATCAAGGATAGATGTATTTTTAAATCCAGAATTAGATCCATTAGGAGATGGATATAATGCAATACAATCAAAAATTGCTGTAGGAGCTGGAATGCTTTTGGGGGCAGGATACTTAAAAGGCTCACAGACACAGTATGATTATTTGCCGGTTCAATCTTCAGACTTTATTTTTTCAGTGATATCTGAAGAAATGGGATTTATAGTCTCAGCACTAGTTGTTATTTTATATTTGACTTTACTGTTAAGAGTTTTAAAAGTAGCATCAGAAGCGAGAGATTTATATACATCATTTGTAGCCGTTGGAATAGCAGGAATGTTTGCATTTCATTTTATAGAAAATATTGGAATGACAATTGGACTTTTACCAATAACAGGTGTTCCTTTACCATTTGTAAGTTATGGTGGAAGTAATTTGCTTACGTCAGGTATTGCTATGGGGATAATACTTAATATATCTGCAAGGAAAAATACCAATGTAATGTTTTAAATAATTTATTAAAAAATAGTGATTAATAAAAATTAATCACTATTTTTGTATTTATATTGAGAAGTAATACTCATTGTGATATAGTAGATATACTTAATATATATTTTACTTTGAAATTATTAAAAAGGAGGAGATAATTATGATTATTAAAATAATTATAAGAATTGGTGTTTATATTGCATTTTTAGTATTTACTTGTATTTTTTTTAAAGGTGCAACAGAACTCGGAAATGATTTTGACGAAAAAAGAGAAGTAGAAGAAATTTTAAAGGGAGTAGATAAAAAGAAGTTCTAATTTGAACTTCTTTTTAGTATAATAACATTTATAAAAAATTATTTGATTATTGATAATCATATATAGGATATTGATTGAAATATATGTCATTTATTTGATCTTCTAAATCATATGCAGTTCCATCTTTTTGAACTGCTAAAGTTGTATTAGTTCCGTTTTCTGTAACAGCTGATACTAAATATGTAATATTTTCAATTCCTTCTATTTTTCCATAGCTTCTAAAGTCATTGTTTTTTATAGCATATGCTAATGGCATATATTCTAGTGTTCCGTCGTCCATTAAGAAAAATAAGCAAAAACTAGTTACTGATTGTCCTGCTCCCATAAAATAAATATTTTGTACCTTTTTATCTGTAAATTTAATTTCTATATTAGATGTACCGCGATATTGTTCAATTCCTGGAAAGCCCATAGCATCAGATGAAAAATGAAGCTGAACGTTATTATTAGTTAAATAAGCAGTTATTTCAGGTAATCTAGCTTGATTTGTTTGTGTATAAATTATATCTGTTTTATTAACTACATTGATTTCATCATCAAATTTAAATATTCTACTGTATTCTTCTTGTTCTTCTTGATTTTGTACTGCTTCATTATTTTCTTCTTGTGTTTTAATATCTTGTGTTTGACTTTCTTCCTCTTTTTTCTGATTTATTCCAAAATAAACTGCTAATGAAGTAGATGCAATAGTTGTAATAGTAAGTAAGACTAATAATATATTTTTAATTTTCATATAATTCCCCTCCATTTACATGATATATTATAACTAATATTTTTTCAAGTAAAAATTTTTTATATAAAACTTAAAATGTAAGGTATTTTTTAAAAGATTTAGCAGGAATTGGAATTTAATTTTATAAAATAGAGATAAAAAGAAGCTCTATACTAGAACTTCTCATTTGATATTATTCCACATGCAATTTTTTCTTTTGAATTTCCACTTGGTTGTGTAGTTAAATCATCAGTATTTTTATGAATTATTACAGCTTTATTAATTATTTCTGATAGTTTAAATCTATTTGTAAAAAAAGACATATAGGCATATCCGTTATTTCCAAATATTGGTGGCATATCTCCTGAGTGATAAGGATGTTGGCAGTCATTTGTACTAAAATGAGAACCAACATCTGCAAACTCATCTTCATTATTGCCACTGCATTTTGTGCCTTCATGAATGTGAAATCCATAAATTTCATTTTTGCATTTTTCAAATGGTAGATTAAATACTTCTAGTGTTACTAAAACACCATTTTTCATTTGTTTAAAATATATTATTCCGTGTAAATTTGGATATTTTGATGAGCCTTTTATAATAGCTTTAGCATTTGTAGTTATGTATGCACTTTTCATAATACACCTCCTTTCACTATTACATACTATGAATTTTTTGTATTAATTATTTGTAATCACTTACTTATTGATTTTTATATTAAAATATAGTATTATATTACAGATAAAGGAGATAATATGTTAGAAAATTACATAAAAGAATTAAAAATAGGAAATATAGTAGTAAAAAATAATGTGTTTTTAGCTCCTATGGCAGGAGTAACAGATATACCTTTTAGAAAGATTTGTAGAGAGTTTGGTCCAGGACTTACTTTTACTGAGATGGCAAGTTCTAAAGCTATGGAATTTAATAGTAAAAAAACTAGTAAAATACTTAATATAATAGAGGGAGAAAGACCATCTATAGTTCAAATATTTGGTAGTGATAAATATGCTATAAAAAATACTATTGAAAAATTAAATGAGGATGATAGTATTGATATAATTGATATAAATATGGGCTGTCCTGCGCCAAAACTTGTAAAAAATGGTGATGGAGCGGGGCTTTTACTTGATTTGGATAAAGTTGAAGAAATACTTAAAGAAGCAACAAGTGTTTCTAAAAAGCCAATAACAGTAAAAACAAGAAAGGGCTTTAATGATAATATAACAACAGCTGTTGAGGTTGCTAAATTATGTGAAAAATATGGAGTTGCAATGATTACTATTCATGGTAGAACTCGTGAACAATACTATAGTGGAAAAGCTGACCTAGATATTATTAAAGCAGTTAAAGAGGCAGTAAGTATTCCAGTTATTGGAAATGGTGATATAGTAGATATAGAGAGTGCTAAAAGAATGTTTGAATATACAAATTGTGATGGAATAATGATTGCAAGGGGAGCTCAAGGAAATCCGTGGATTTTTAAGAGTATTTTAGAAGGAAAGGAATATATTCCATCAAATAATGAGCGTCTAAAGATAATACTAAAACATATAGAATATGCTCTAAAAAATGAGGAGAATAGAAAGCAAGCTGTTTTAAAAATGAGAAAACATATTGCTTGGTACTTAAAGGGGATAAAAAATAGTAGTTATATAAAAGATAAAATTAATAGAGAAGAGGATATAGAAGAAGTTAAAAAGATTCTAATAGATTTTTTAACAGAGAATCAAACTTGACATAATATGTAAAAAATGATATAATTCTTCTGTCATGAAAATTAATGAAGTATATAATAATTTATATACTGTATTTTGTATTTTAATATTATACAATATGTAAATTGTAATACTTCAAAAACAACTAAGGAGGACAAAATGTATGACAATTTTTTATGATCAATCAAAACCAATTGAAAAAATTGGAATAGTATCTTTAAGGAAGAAGGATTATATTATTTTTTCTACAGTTGATTCTGTAGCTGATGAGAAAAGACTATTTTTGTTTGATTTAAAAACAGAAAAGATATTTTACTTGTGCAGAATAAACGAATATGAGAAAATTGAAAATTTTTATTTAAAAGGAGATATATTAAATATATATCTTAAAACAAAAGTAATTGTAGCAAAGTTTGTTTTTTATTCAAATAAGATAAGACTTAAAAAGGTTCGATCTTATAATAGTACAAATAGTGCTACTGTTGCTCCATCAGCTAAGCTTATTTCTTTTGCTAAAGAGGAAAAGTATAACTTAAGTGATGAAGTCTTATATGAGTTTTATGATAAGTTTTCAAATAATGTTGTTTTTAAAACAAAGCATGGAGTTATATTTCAAAAAGATGGTATGCCTAATGGAGGAATATTTTTTATTGATGGTAATATTTCATCTGCTTGTGCCGACTCAGAGAATTTTTATATAGCCTGTTTTTATGATAAAGTAAAGCTATCTAAATTATATGTATATAATCGTGAGATTATTTGCTTTGGAGAAAAAGGGATACAGTTTTTTACTGATACTAATTTTTATTAAATCTAAAGAACATGTGAAGATTTTTTCACATGTCTTTTTTTCTTGTTTTTTAGTGCATTTTTTGGTATAATGTATAAAGAAATTAGGTAGAGAAAATGATAACAAGAATAGAGAAGCAAAGAGTGCTGGATAATATAAAAGATAAAGAGGTAAAAATGTTAGTATCTAATATATTAGATAAGGCAATTAGATTTGATAAAACAGAAAATCCATATTGTTCAAGTTTTTTAAATATAAATGAATTTAATACGGTTAAAAGTATTTTAAATCATTTTAATATTAGGTATTATACTTTTTATGGTAATAAAGATTGTGAAAAGGTAAATATAGCTTTTATACCAGACTATTTACAAGAAAATATAAATGAATTTTTTGAAAATAATATATGCTGTATAAAAATAATCTCTAAGTCAAAAGGAAAATTACTACATAAAGATTATATGGGAGCAATATATTCTTTAGGAGTTAAAAGAGAATATATTGGAGATATAATCTTAAAAGATGATGTGGCGTATTTTTTTTGCTTAAACTGTATTAAAGATTATTTTTTATTAAATTTAACTTCTGTAGGAAAATATAGTGTAATTACAGCGCAAGTAAATATTTTTTCAAAAGAGGTAGATGGACTTGCTTTAAATTTAGTTAAAAAGGAATATATAGTACCATCTTATAGGATAGATGCTATACTTAGTGAGGTATATAATTTAAGTAGAAGTGAAACTAAAGATAAAATATTAAATGGAGATTTATATATAAATGATAAGAATATATTTTATCCAAATACAATGGTAAATGAAAACGACATAGTGTCTTTTAAAAGATGTGGAAAAATAAAGATTGGAAATGAAATAAGAAAAACTAGAAACAGTAATATAGTATTGTGTATATATAAATATTCATAAAAAATGTAATTTATAGAAAAGGAGAATATAATGAAAGTTGCTTTTTTTACACTAGGATGTAAAGTAAATCAATATGAGACAGATTTAATGATGAAGAGTTTTTTAGATTGTGGATATGAAATTTGTGATTTTAAAGAAAAAGCAGATATTTATGTAATAAATTCATGTAGTGTTACAAATTTATCTACTAGAAAAACAAGACAGTATTTAAGTAGAGCTAAAAAAATGGGTACTATAGTTGTACTTGCTGGATGCTATGCTCAAGAAATAGATAAAACTAAAAAGCTTCAAAATGTAGATATAATTATTGGAAATAAAGAAAAAAATGATATAGTAAAAATTGTTGAGGACTATATTTCATTAAATAAGAAAGATTTGGTATATAAGGTATCAAACATAAATAAAATAAAAAAATATACTCAGACTAAAAGTTTAGATAAAGGAAGACAGATAAGAGAGAGCGTTAAAATAGAAGATGGCTGTAATAATTTTTGCTCTTATTGTATTATTCCATATGTAAGAGGAAGGGTAAGAAGTAGAAAACTTGATGATATTATATCAGAGATAAATAAGCTTGTAAAAAGTGGAGTTGGAGAAATAGTTTTAGTAGGAATTGAAATTGCTTCATATGGAAAAGATTTTGAAGATAAAGAGCTAAACTTAATTGATGTGATTGAAAAAGTATCTAATATTGAAGGACTAAAAAGAATTAGATTAGGTTCTATTGAACCAAGAATTTTAACTGATGAAAATATATATAGACTGTCTAAGATAGACAAGCTTTGTCCTCATTTTCATTTATCTGTACAAAGTTTAGATAATAATGTTTTAAAAAGAATGAATAGAAAATATACTAGAGAAGATGTTTTTCATATAGTAGATGAAATAAGAAAATATTTTAATAACCCTGCATTTACTTGTGATATTATAGTTGGATTCCCTGGTGAGACAGATGCTGAATTTAAAAATACAATAGATGGAGTTAAAAGAATTTCTTTTTATGAGGTTCACGCTTTTAAATATTCTAAGAGAAAATGGACATTGGCCGCTACAATGGATAATCAAGTAGATGGAAATGTATCACAAAAAAGAAGTGAAGAGTTAATTAGTTTAGCCAAAAGTTTAAAAGAAGAATATATAAAAAACATGCTAGGAAAAAATGAGAGTATTTTGATTGAATCAAAGAATGGAGAATATCTATATGGATATACACCAAATTACGTTATGGTAAAAGTAAAATCTTCAGATGATATTATTGGAAATCAAATAAATGTGAAATTGCAAAAAATAGATGACGATGCTGTTATGGCAATAAAATAATATATTATCTTGAAAAAAATATAAAAAAGATATATAATCTGATATAGGTTAAATTTGGAGGGGATAGATATATGAGAAAGGCAATAATTATAATATTATGTGCTTTAGGTATGATAGTTGGTGTTATAGTTGGAGAGCAAATGGCAGGAACATCTTTAAATTGGCTATCAATTGGAGGAAATATTGGACTTGAAGATCCATTACTTCTAGATTTAGGAGTAATTGAATTAACTTTAGGATTTTGGTGTAGAATAAATATAGGTGGAGTTATTGGATTAGTGATATTTGCACTATTATCTAAATGGATTACAAGTTGGTTAAAAATATAGCATAAGAAGGAGAAATAATATGAAATCAATGTCAAGGGAAATAGGTATAGATTTAGGTACATCTTATACAAGAATAAGTTTAAGAGGAAGAGGTTTGGTATTATCTGAGCCTACAGTAGTAGCAATAAATAAAATAACAGGAGAAATACTTGCTGTTGGAAATCAGGCAAAAGAAATGTTAGGAAGAACACCTGATAGTATTGTTGCTGTTAGACCATTAAAAGATGGTATAATAGCAGATTTTGAAGCTACTAGAATGTTAATACAAAATTTAGTATATAGGGTTGTTCCAAAGAGTCTATTTTATAAGCCAAAAGTTGTAATTACAATACCTTCTTCAATTACTGATGTAGAAGAAAGAGCTGTAGAGGGAGTAGGATATAAAGCTGGTGCAAAAGCAGTTTATCTTATGGAAGAAGTTATGGCAGCTGCAATTGGTGCTGGACTTCAAATCGAAAGACCAGAAGGAAGTATGATAGTAGATATAGGTGGAGGAACTTCTGAGATGGCTGTAATGTCCCTTGGTGGTATTGTTACAGAAAACTCAGTAAAAGTCGCTGGAGATAAATTAGATAAAGATATCGTAGAGTATATTAGAACAAGATTTAATGTATTAATTGGTGAAACTGAAGCAGAAGAAATAAAAAAACAAATTGGAAGTGCAAGTTCTGCAATGACAGAAGAAAGAATTAGTGTAAAAGGTAGAAATTTGTCTAATGGACTTCCTGAAACAGTTACAGTTACAACTGTTGATATAAACGAGGCAATGAAAGATTCATTAGAAATAATATTAAAAGCTATAAAGACTACATTAGAAAAAACACCTCCTGAGTTATCATCAGATGTAATGAGCAAAGGCATAGTTTTATGTGGTGGAGGAGCACTACTTAAAAATATTGATAGATATATAAATGAGCAGACAGGCATACCAGTTTTTATTGCTGAATCTCCTACAGAATGTGTGGCAAGAGGAGTTGCAAGTGCACTTGAAAATATAGAAGTTCTAAAAAAATCTACAAAAGGAAGAATAGTGTAATATATATAACATTTTGTAGTAAATAGTTTATTATTTAACTAAAATGATAATAATATTATTAAAATAACATTATAAAAAGGATAGATTAAATGGATTATGGTATAGATTTTTCAAATAATAGTCAAAAAAGAAAGAAAAAGATAGTATTTATTGTGATATTTTTAATATTTGCTATAATGTTTGTTGCTTTTTTCTTTAGAAATAGTAATAATGAAGTTGTATCTAAAGTAGCTTCATTTATTTCTAAACCTATTAATTTTATTTATAGCGGAATAGATAATATATTTAATTCAAATTCAGATATTGAAGAGCTACAAGCTCAAAATGAAGAGTTAAAAAAAGAAAACGAAGAGCTAAAAATACAAGTCTTAGAATCTCAAAAAATATTAGATGAAAACACAACATTAAAGGAAATGTTAAATATAAAAAGAGAATATCAGCATTATGAGACTGTTATGGCAAATATTATATATAGAGAACATGATAATTGGACGCAGACTTTTACAATAAATGTTGGAACTAATGATGGAATTGCTATTGATCAGACAGTCGTTCATGAAGATGGACTTGTTGGGTATATATCTAACGTTACGGAAAATACTGCAGTTGTTACTACACTTTTAGATGCATCGTCTTCAGTAAGTGTAAATATTAGTACAATTAACGAGCCTGCTGTTGTAAATGGAGATTTAGAGCTTAAAGAGCAAAATAGATTAAAACTTACATATATACCTTTAGATACTGAAATTGCTGTATCAGATATGCTTTATACGTCTGGAATTGGCTTAAAATATCCAAGTTCAATTCCAGTTGGAAGAATAGTTGAAATTGTAAATAATAAAAATGATGTAAATAGATATGCATTAGTTGAACCTTGTGTAAATATTAGTAAGATTTCTGAGGTTGCTGTAATTATTAATTAGAGGAGTAATATGCAAAGAGTATTAAAAATAATTGTTACAATTTTATTATTTATTATTTCACTGTCTATTCAGCTTTTTGTATTTAATAATATGAGTTTATTTGGTATTAAACCGAATATGCTACTTATTTCTATAATAGTTGTAAGTTTATATACTAATATTTACTCGTGTACAATATATTCTTTTTTGTTAGGATTTATTGTAGATTTAATGTTTGGAAGCTCTGGTATGTTTACTATATCATATACAGCAATAGGAATGCTTTTAGGATTTATAAGTGAAGATTATATGAAGGAAAATTATCTATCAATAATTATTCTTACAGCTTTAAGTGTAGCTTTGTTTGAGACTATACAATATTTTCAAAGTATGATAATAATATCTAGCTATATAAGTTTTTTCTTCTTGTTAAAACAAGTAATATTAAGTATATTATTAAATGTTATACTAGTTTTTGTAATTTGCTTTGTATTTGGTAAAATAATTGAGCATATTGAAAAAAAGAAAAATAAAATATATTGGTAATTATAGGAGGTGCAAGTTTTGGAATTTCTAAAGTCAAAATTTAAAAAAATTACAGACATACTAGAAAATAGAGAACTTGTGCTTTCTATTTTTTTAGTATTTATTGCAATTTTATTTATTATTCAATTATTTAATATACAAATAATAAATGGTGCGACTTATAGAGAGCAGGCAGAAAATAAAATAGTAAGAACTGAAACAATTTCTGCTTCACGTGGAGAAATTTATGATAGAAATGGCGTATTACTTGCTACAAATGAACTTACATATAATGTTGAAATATATAGGACTAAAGTGGGTACAGATTTAACAAATGAGGCTATAAAAACATTAGTTGATCTCTTAGAATCAAATGGAGATAAGGTATATTCAACTTTTCCAATTAATGAAGCAGAGGATAATTTTTCAGATGAATATTTAGAAGATGATGAACAAAGAATAGCTTTTTTAGAAAGTATTGATTTACCTAGTGATGCAGCACTAAATGATGTTATTAATTATTATAGTGAGCTATATGCTGTTGAAGATTATAGTTTTGAAGATAAAATTAAAGTAATTAAGGTAAAGTATGAAGCAAATTATAATGGATATTCATTATTTAATAGTGCTGTTATTGCTAAAAATATTTCTAAAAATTCTGTTGCACAAATCGAGGAGTTAAAAAGCAAATTATATGGTATCAATATTGTAGCAGTTCCAAAAAGATATTATATTTCAGATGATTTTGCGTGTCATATTTTAGGATACGTAAGTAGTATAAATAATACAGAGTATAATTCTTTAAAAGATAAAGGATATACAATTAATAGTGTTATTGGTAAATCTGGAATAGAAGAGTCAATGGAACCATATTTAAAGGGCACAGATGGAATAAAAAAGGTTGTTACAGATTCACTAGGAAATGTTACATCTGAACTAATTACTCAAGAAGCAACATCTGGTAATAATGTAACTTTGACAATAGATTATAGAATACAACAAGTTGTTGAAAATGCTTTAAAATCTACTCTTGAAGGACTTCAAAATGGTACTTTAAGTAGTGAGCCAATACCAGAGGCAAAAGCAGGAAGCTGTGTAGTACTAGATGTTGAGACAGGAGAGGTACTTGCTATGGCAAGTTACCCTACATATAATATAAATAATTTTGCAGATGGAATTACAACAAAGCAGTGGCAAGATTTAATATCTGATGAACAAAATCCTATGTTTAATAGAGCAATATCTGGTACATATTCTCCTGGCTCTACATATAAAATGCTTATGGGTATTGCAGGACTTGAATCTGGTGGAATTACTATTGATGAAGAATATACAGACCCAGGTATATATCCTTACTCATATAATCCAAAATGCTGGATATATACTGCACATAATACAACACACGGCACAATAAATTTAACAGGAGCTATAAAAGGATCTTGTAATTGCTATTTTTATGAAGTAGGAAGAAGAATAGGTATATCTACAATTGTAGAGTGGGCTAAAAATTTTGGCCTTGGTCAAAAAACAGGAATTGAGATTTCTGGAGAATATAGTGGAAATATTGCAGGAGACAATGCAGAGGGATGGTCACTTGGAGATACATTATCTGCATCAATTGGTCAATCAACAAATCTGTTTACGCCAATTCAACTTGCAAACTACATTTCTACAATAGCAAATGGTGGCACACTTAATAAAGTATCATTAATAAAAAGTGTTGGAAATGATATATCTTTTGTATCGCTTTCTGATGTTGCTGAATATGCTAAACAATTTACAGGAGTAGATTTTAAATCAAAAGAACTTAATATAAGTAGTGAATATATTAATGCAATAAAAGAAGGAATGTATGCTGTAACAACAGAAACTGGTGGTACCGCTGCAGATATATTTGCAGATAGTAAAGTTGAGGTTGCTGGAAAAACAGGAACTGCTCAAGTATCTGATGGAGCAAACAATGCAATATTTGTTGGATTTGCACCATATGATAATCCTAAGATTGCAGTAGTGGCTATTGTTGAACATGGTTCGGAGGGATATTATCTTGCACCTATGGTAAAAGAGATTACAAATGAATATTTTGATATATATACTAATGATGCTCAAAAAGAGAAGACACAAAATATAGTTGAAAATAAAATAGAGTTTTAGAAACTAGCTTTTATAGTTAGTTTCTTTTTTATTTAAAAAATATTAAAAAATGATTATATTAAACATGAGAATTATTTTATGTGTTATACTTATATTAAATAGAGTGCGAGGTGAATTTATGAATAATAAATTGATTTTTTCACTATATGAAAAAGCAATAGGTAATGTACCTATTGAAACCGTTTTTGATATAATAAATCTATATGGAGATAAATGTATAGATGGAATTGAGATTAATAGTAGAAATATGCCATTACTTAAAAAGTGTGCATTATTATGTAAAAAAAATAGATTTCTTTTTAGATGTCATTTTCCGCTTGAAGAAATAAGTGAAAATGATACGGTTAAGTATTTAAATTTTATAAATGAGCTTTCAAAAGAACTTAGATATAAGATTAATATAGTGTTTCATAGTAAATTTTCCCAAGATGAGATTCTTGATGATATGATAAATGAAACTAATCTATATATAAATAATATTTTAAACTATGTAAAAAAATATAAATTAAATTTATATATATCACTTGAAAACCTAAATTATAGGAATGGCGTAAAAAGGATAAATATATCAAAAATAGACAACATATTAAAAGATAATGAAAATTTATACTTTACTTATGATATAGGTCATGACCTGTATGACAATAAAATATGTACTAAGCTTAGTAGTCTTCAAATAAGTAAATTAAACAATGTACATATACATAGTGTAGAAAAAAATGAAGATCATCATATTATAACTAAAAATTCACAAAATTTGGATAAATTAAAAGAAGTGCTTAATGATCTTGAAAGTATAAAATATAGTGGACCAATAGTATTAGAATATTCTTTAGAACATATAAATGCTAAAAGTGCAGAAGAGAAAATAATTGAGATAGTTAAATCTTTTAAATTTTTTAAAAATGAGTTATTATAGCTATATTAAGACAGACAAAATATTTTTGTCTGTCTTAATTATTATACTTTTAAAATTGTAATTACTATGATATAATGTTGTGGGGTGATAAAATGAGCAAATATAATATTTACAAAAATATAAACCCAAATATATTTAGAGGATATGATATTAGAGCTATATATGGTCAAGATTTAAATGAAGATATAGCATATACTATTGGATTATCTTTTGGTTCATATATTAGGGAGAAAGGATATGAAAAATGTGTAGTAGGACACGATAATAGAGTATCATCAGAGCCACTTTCAAAGGCATTACTTGAAGGAATAACAGCTACAGGTACTAATGTTGTATATCTAGGTCTTTGTACTACACCAATGTATTATTATGCACAAAAGAAGCTTAAAATTGATCCAGGTGTTATGATTACTGCCTCACACAATCCAAAAGAATATAATGGCTTTAAAATTGCTTTTGATGATTTTGGAAATGCTTGTGGTCAAATGATACAGGATTTTAGAGTTTATACAGAAAATGGAAACTTTAAATCTGGAGAAGGAAAAATAGAAAAATATGATATTAAAAAAGAATATCTTGATGCTATAAAGGAGTCTATTAAACTTGGAGACAAAAAAATTAAAGTTGTAGTTGATACAGCAAATGGTACTGCTTCTATAATAGCAAAAGAAGTATATGAAATGTTTGAAAATGTAGAGCTTATACCATTGTACATTGAATCTAATCCAGACTTTCCAAATCATCATCCAGATCCAAGTGTTGAGTCAAATAATGCTGATCTTAAAAAGAAAGTTTTAGAAACTCACGCAGACTTAGGTGTTGGAATTGATGGAGATGGAGATAGAGTTGGTATAATTGATGAAAAAGGAAACATGGTATTTATTGATTTTTATGCAATCATTATATGGAGAGATATAATGAGTAAAGTAAAAAATAAACATGCACTATTTGATGTAAAATGTACAAAATCTCTTGCTGATGAGATAATAAAACTTGGAGGTATTCCTGTTTGTTATAGAACTGGGAATTCATACATGAAAGCAAAAATGAGAGAAGGAGATTTTGCATTTGGTTCAGAACTATCAGGACACGTATTTTTTAGAGATAAGTGGGATAATATTGATGATGGACTTTATGCTGGATTAAGACTTGTTGAGATACTATCTAAAACTAACAAAACTGTATCAGAGCTTTTAGATGGTGTAACAAAATATTATGCTAGTCCTGAAATAATTATTAAATCAACAGATGATGAAAAGTTTAAAGTAATAGAAAAAGTAAAAGAATATTGTAAAGAAAAAGGATATACTGTAAATGATATAGATGGTGTAAGAGCTGAATTTGATAATGGTTGGGCTCTTGTTAGAGCATCTAATACAGGTCCTAATATAACAGCTAGATTTGAAGGGGTAACTCCTGAAGATAAAGAGGCTATACAAAAGGAATTTATGGCTTTAATTTAAAAATTAATATGAGTTGCTTTTAAAAGCACTCATATTTTTTTCATATTTAGTTGAATTTTTTTGTTTAATATTGTACTATTAGGGTGTAACTGGTCAGTATTAAAAACAGGAGGAATAGTTTATGAAAAAATATAAAATTGGTTTTGTTCAGGGGGTATTTGATATGTTTCATGTTGGGCATTTAAATATTTTAGAAAGAGCCAAAGAAAATTGTGATTATTTAATTGTTGGAGTAAATTCAGATAAGTTAGTTGAAGAGTATAAAAATAAAAAGACTATTATTCCATGTGATGAAAGAATGAGAATAATAAAAGCATTAAAGTGTGTCGATGAGGTTATAGAAATGACAGATAGAGATAAGATAAAAGTATGTACTGAACACAACATTAATGCAATTTTTATGGGAGATGATTGGAAGGGTTCTGATTTTTATAATAAGATGGAAATTGAACTAAAAAAATACAATGTGGATATCGTATACTTCCCATATACTAAAGGAACATCTTCTACTGTTTTAAGAGAAAAACTACTTAATAGATAATATTTAAAAGTAACTTTACTAACACAGCTTTTTCACAAAAATACCTTTAAATATATACAATAATATGATATAATTTACACGAATATTTTAGCGCAGATAAAATTATATAAAATGTAAAAAATAATAAAAGAAAGGAAGAAAATAATGAGTTTTATAAATAAAGTTAAAGAAGTTTATAAGTATAGACATATGTTATTTACTTTAGTAAAACAAGATTTACAAGGAAGATATAAGGGCTCAATATTTGGATTTTTATGGACATTACTAAATCCATTATTTATGCTACTTATTTATTCTATTGTTTTTCAGTTTGTTTTTAAATCAAATATAGAATATTATCCTATATATTTGTTTGTTAGTTTAATGCCTTGGAATGCTTTCAATAGCATGATAGGTGGAGGTACAACTTGCGTTTCAAATAATGCAAGTATAATAAAGAAGGTTTATTTTCCAAGAGAAGTTTTGCCTCTTTCTGTAATAATTAGTAATACTATACAGTATTGTTTTAGTCTTGTAATTACTATTATTGCAATAATGGTCTCAGGAGTAGGACTTTCATTTAATGCACTTTTTTTACCATTAATTATATTAGTACAAGTTACTTTTGCATTTGGTTTAATATTAATGTTATCTGCAGCAAATGTATATGTAAGAGATGTACAATATATGATGAATCCAATAATGATGATTTGGATGTATGCATCTCCAATATTATACAGTATACAAATGGTTCCAGAAAAATGGCTTTCAATATATAAAATGAATCCAATGACTGTCATTTTACAAGGATATCAAGATATTTTATATAATAAAACATTGCCTGATTTTAGTTCTTTAGGAATTACTTTTGCAGTTTCAATAGTTATATGTATTATAGGATATATGATATTTAATAAGCTACAAAAACGTTTTGCAGAGGAGGTTTAATAATGGCTAAGAAGACAAAAAATAAAGATGATGTAGCAATCTCTGTAAAGAATGTTACAAAAGAGTTTATTGTATATGAAGATAAGTCATATTTTTTAAAAGAGAAAATAGGACATTTAGGTAGAAATAAAAAGAGAAAGCATGTTGTTCTAAAAGATATATCAGTGGATATAAAAAGAGGTCAATCAGTTGCTTTAGTTGGAGTTAATGGTTGTGGAAAATCAACTTTACTTAAACTTTTAAATAAAATAATTTATCCTCAAAAAGGAACAATTGAAATTAATGGAAAAGTTTCAAGTATGATAGAACTTGGAGCAGGTTTTAATACTGATTTTACAGGTAGAGAAAATATATATTTTAATGCTTCAATGTATGGTCTTGGAAAGAAAGACGTTGATCCTATTATAGATAAGATAATAGAGTTTTCTGAACTTGGTGATTTTATAGAATCTCCTGTTAGAACATATTCTTCTGGAATGTATATGAGACTTGCATTTTCAATTGCTGTAAATGTACAGGCAGAGATACTATTAATAGATGAAATTCTTGCTGTTGGTGATGCACATTTCCAAGCAAAATGTTTAAATAAGATGAAAGAACTTAAAGCAGAGGGAAAAACAATGGTGTTTGTATCACATAATACTAATCAAATTAAGAGTTTTTGTGATAGAGCTTTATGGATAAAAAAAGGCGAGATAGTAATGGACGGACCAACAGAAGAAGTATTGGAAAAATATATCGAAGAACAAGGCTAAGAAAGGTAATAGAATTATGGTTGATAATATTAAGATTAGTTACTTTAATTGTACAGATAAATTTAAAAAGAAATATTTAGAATATTTTAAATCTGCAAATCTAGTAGATGTTAATTTTGATACACTTATATCTAATGTAAAAAATGAAGTAAAAGAAAGCAATAAACTATTTAGAGATTATATTATATTCAAATATTTATATGATAATGGTGGTATGGTTCTTGATGGCAATTTTGAGTTTATTAAGACTATAAATTCATTTTTTAATAACGATTTTTTTATTGGTTTTTATGATGATAAGGATATAGCAACAAATATAGTTTGGGCAAAAGAAAAAAATAATAAGATTGTCAAAGAAGTCTTAGATATAATAAAGCAAGAAAAATATGATAATATAACAGATGTTTTTTCAGAGATTACAAATAAAGATTTACATAATAACTACAATTATGTGTTAAAATTTGATGAAAATTCATTTATTTATCCATATGATTATTTTTATCCAATAGATTATGAGAAAATAGGTAAAGCATATACAAGTAATATTAAAACATTATATTTTGATAATACTAAAAAACTAGGATTTAGACAAAAAAACAAGGTAAAAACTTTAAGGAAAATAGGACCTGTTGCTTGTGAATATCTATTTACTACTATGAGAAAATTTAGATATAGTATTGGACACAAAAAATACATTTTTATGCAAAACTTCAAAAGAAAATTTTCAGTAAAAAAAGATAGTGGAATAGAAGATACTATAAAGACACTAGATATGTATCTTGAAGCAAAAAAAAATGGACAAGAAATAGATTATTTAATAATTCATAATCCTAATTGGCTTGGAGTAACAAGTGCTACAAAAGAGCTATTTGAAAATCTTTTGCCTATGCAAGAAGTATTTTTAAATAGTAATATAGATAATATAGTAAATAAAATAATAGAACTAGATGTAAATCAAGTAATATTTAGTGCCTTTAATTATGGATGGGACAAGATTGCTACCAAAATAAGAGAGAAAAATCCTAAAATAAAATTAAAGAGTTTTTGGCATGGAAGTCATTCTCAAGTTATAGAAGAGATAAATTGGGGAACTAATCTTATGGTTATTAATCTTCATAAGGCTGGTGTAATAGATGTTATGGGAACTTGTAAAGCAAGTCTTGTTAATTTCTATAATTCTCAAGGATATAAATCTGCATTTATAAAAAATACAGTAAGACTTACAGATGACGTGAAGGAGAAAATTGCTAAAGCAGAAAGAAAAAATGATGGCAAATTAAAATTTGGATTATATTCTGCAAGCACTGATTGGAGAAAAAATACTTTTAACCAAGTTATGGCAGCATCTTCTTTTGAAAATGCTGAACTTGAAGTTGTACCTTTAAAATATGAGTTAAAAAAACTTGCATATTATAATGAGCTTGAAATTGTTGGTTCTAATACTCATTTAAAAAGGGAAGACTTACTTGTAAGGATGGCACAAAGAGATGTTGTTTTATATGTTACTTTCTCAGAATGTGCACCAATGCTTCCAATTGAGGCTTTAGAAGCAGGTACATTATGCATAATGGGACATAATCACCATTATTTTCAAGGAACAAAGCTTCATGACTATCTTGTAGTTGAAAGAGAAGATGATTTAAATGCTATAAAAGAAAAAATAAAAATAGCACTAGATCACAAAGATGAAATTATGCAACTATATAAAGAGTGGAAAGAGCAAAATGATAAAGAAAGTACACAAAGCGTTATAGATTTCTTAAATATGTAGGAGGGAATATGAATAGACATGTAAAAAAAATTAAATCAATATTCTTTTATCAAAAAGATTATACAGAAGATGTTATAGAAGATATTGAAGATATTAAAGATACATCATTTGTTGCTATTTATAATCCTGAATGTATAGGAATTATGAATGCTACAATAGAACTTTTTGGAAAAGATAACTCAATAAAATTATATGAAATTTTTAATGATAAGCAAATAAGTAATATAGCAAATGCAATTGTAAAACATAATTTTAAGCAGGTTATTTTTTCTACAATGGCATATGGATATAAAGACTTAGCAGAAAGAATTTATGAACTTAATAGCAAAATTAAAATAAAATTTATGTGGCATGGAAGTCATGCACTTTTTGTAAATTATAACGAACAAAACTTTTTAGAAGATTTATTACAATTACAAAAAAGAGGTATTGTGCATTCAATTGGCTTTTTTAAGAGTGCAATGGCAGATTTTTATTTAGCAAAAGGTTACAACGCAAAACTTTTAATGAATGATGTAAATATTAAAGATAAAGATGATTATAAGAAAAATAAAGAGGATAAAAGATTAAAGATAGGTCTTTATTCTTCTGGTGATAGATGGGAGAAAAATACATATAATCAGTTAAGTGCTTGCGCAATGGTAAAGGATGCATATATAGATATAATTCCTGAAACAAAGCTTGCAACTAGTTTTTGTAAATTAATGAGTATAAAAACAGTTACAGATGATGCTCCAATGTCTTTAAAAAGAAAACATCTTTTAAGACGTATGGCAAATAATGATGTTAATTTATATGTTACTTTTACTGAATGTTCACCTATGATACCACTTGAGAGTTTTGAACTTGGAGTTCCTTGTATAATTGGTAACAATACAGACTTCTTTTTAAATAGTGAAAAATTAAATGATTTAATTGTAGTAAAAGAAGAAGATAATATTGATGAAATATATGATAAAATAAATACTTGCATAGAAAAAAGAGATGAAATAATGAATTTATATAAGGAATGGAAAAAAGACTATTCAGAAAAAGTGAAAAAATTAAAAGAAGATTTTCTAAATGATTAATAGGAGGAAGGTTTTGTGGAGAAAAAAAGTAATAAAATAATACATTACATTTGGTTTGGCGGAAATCCTTTATCTGATCTTACAAAAAAGTGTATACAAACATGGAAAAAATATTTACCAGACTTTGAAATCATGGAATGGAATGAAAACACATTTGACATAAATCAATGTCCTTTTGTAAAAGAAGCTTATGAGCAAAAAAAGTGGGCTTTTGTTGCGGACTATACAAGATTTAAAGTATTAGAAGAGTATGGTGGAATCTATCTTGATACAGATATGGAAATTACAAGTGATATTTCAAAATTTTTGGAAAAAGATTTATTTTTAGGTGTTGAAGACTCTAAAATGATTAATGCAGCAGTGGTTTGGGCAAAAGAGGCACATAATCCATATATAAAGGATATTGTTAATATATATGAGAGTAAGAAAAAGTTTAACGAAACAGGTGATCTATATGATGAGAGTGTTCCAAGAGTATTAACAAAATATTTTGAAAAATATGGATTTAATAAAGAACTTGATGAAGTACAAAAGCTTGAAGATGAAAAAATATATATATATCCTATGGAGTATTTTTATCCTTTAAGCTATGATTATCAGCATAATAAATTTACAGATAATTCTGTTATGATACATCATTTTGATGCTACTTGGATTAGCCCTATGGAAAAATTTAAGACAAAGATGAAAAGAAAAAATATGATATGGGTAGTATATGTAATAGATTTCTTCATTAGTTTAAAAAATAAAATTAAATTCTTTAGTAATTATAGAGATCTTACGATTTTTGCTGTAATGTTTATTGCTATGCTTCTTGCAATGTTTTCATTTACACCTATAGATGGAAATAATTTATTTTCAGAAATAAAGCAAAATTTGTCAACTTCTATTATTCAGATTTTAGTTATGTCTGGAGTATGGACTTTTATTTGTGCTAAGATAAGAAATATTGATTTGAACTATTATTCAGATAAAATGACTAATACTGATAGTACTAGTGGAGAATATAGAAAAGTTAATCTTAATCTTGATCAGACCTTAAATCTTTATAAAAGAGAAAAAATATTATATGCAGTTCAAATGATTTTGACTATTTTAGTATCATTTTTTCCTTTATTAGAACTTATAACTGTTATTCCTAATAATATAACTTTATATATGTTATTATCACTTGTAAATATGTATTTTATTTATTTGGGAATAAAGAAAAACTATTTATATAGAATATTAGAATTAATACCTTACGCTTTAATACAGGCATTTTTAATACTAATATGTCCGTCTTTTGGAATTATTACATCGATTTTAAGTTTTGCTTTTATTATGTATAAACTAGTAAAAAATAAGGTAAAACCCAAAAGAATTAAATCTTATGGTATTTCATATGTTGCAGGAGTGGTTTTGGTTATTGTACTTGCAGTTTTAGGTATTGGGGTACCTAATAATGTTAATGCTCAAAACTTTGGATTTTATACTACAATTGATTCATCAAATATAGTTAATGATTTAAGTTGCTTTAAAGTAGAAGAAGATATTACAGAGTTTAATGCTGGAAAGGATTTATTTGGTGAAAACTTAAACAATATTTCAAATAGCTTTATACTTAATCCAAATTTATACTTGTGTTTATCAGTTGTATTATCAATTATAGTATCAATTGTAGCTAAAAAACCAGAATATTTAATGATAGGAGTTTTAGCTATTACTAATGCTTTTGGTTTGTTTGCAATAGATTCAATTTCTATTATGACTTTAATTTGTTGCAATTTTGTAATTGTGTTACTTTTAGCTATACAAATAGTTTTAGATAGAATTTTAAATAGAGAATGAATGGAGACATATATGAAGAAGAAATATTTAATTGGAATTGTTGCTTTAATACTTGCTTTAATTGCTACTTTAAATATTAGTGTAGGAATTTATGCAAGAAAATATGTTACATATGATATTGAGCTTAAACCTGATCAAAAAATTGATAATGTAGTAATAAACAATACAAAGATACCACTTGATAGATATGTAAACGAAAGTGTACAAATAGGTCAAAGAGAAAAAGAAGACAAAGAAGTTGATTATTTGTATACAAATTCTGGTGGTGAAATACAAATAATTACATCAATAGTTGATAACGTACATATTAATTTTGACGGTAATTTAGACAATGTAGAAATATATAAAAATGGAGAATTACAAAGTATAGAAAATACAGCTTTTATAAGTGATTATAGTATAGTATCTATTATAGCTGATAGTTTAAATTACTATTCTATATTAATTTTTATAGTATCTTTTGTAGTTTTATTAGGATTAGTGATTTTAGTATTTAGATTTTTAGATAAAGTTAGAGAAAATACAATAAGAATAATAGATGTAGTCATTTTTGTATGTTCTGTATTTTTAATATATTTGAGTGTATTTTATATATCTCTTAGTTTAATACGAGAAGTAATAGTAGTACCAATTATTGTGGTTGCTGCATTATCATTATATTATATAAAAGATACAATTAAAGAAAATATAGAAAATGCTTATATAGTGCTTGCTACTTTTTTTGGTATTGCAATGCTATTTTTAATACCACCATTTAATGTGCCAGATGAGGGAGCCCATTTTATTAAAAGCTTTGAGACTTCTTATATAAATAATAATGATGGAGGATATTCTCATTTACCTAAATCAATAGAAGATTTCTTTTATAAATATGTGCAAGGTTCTCATGATGGCTCTACAAAATATAACGGTAAGAATTATTTATCTGACTTTTTACAAAATGGCGAATATGATATAAGAAGTGAAAATGTTAAAAGTTATACAAATACTAAATTTTTAAGTGTAGTACCATACATTCCTTCAATTATAACAATAGCTATAGGAAGGTTAATTAATTTATCTCCATTATTATTAGTAGTAATAGGAAAATTTACAAATTTACTTATTACAATTACTTTGTGTTATGTGGCTTTAAAGAAAATACCGTGTTTTAAAAAAGTATTATTTGTAATTGCATTATTTCCAATATTTTTACATCAAGCAAGTGCAATTAACATGGACTGGTTAACAAACTTGTCTAGTTTATTAATTGTTGTATCAGTATTTTACTATAGACAAACAGAAAAAGAAATTGGAATCAAGGATATTGCTTTAATGTCATTAATTGCTATAATACTTGCATATTGTAAATTTGGATATTTTCCAATTCTTTTAATGGTACTATTAATTCCTAATGAGAAATTTAAAGATAAGAAATATGCTATTATATTTAAAACACTATTTATAATAGTTCCATCACTTTTATCATATTTACAAAATAGTAGCTTAGGAATTTCTGAAGATAATCCATATTATAGCTTTGAATTTGCATTATCACATCCTTTTTCTGCTATGAAGGTGTATTTTGCTACAGCATTTGAGAGAATGCCTTTAGATATATTTAGAGGACTATTTGATGGCTTTGGTGTGTCTACTCAGTGGCACTCATCACTTGTACTATATATACTTGTTGCATTATATGTAATTTTGATTGCAACATCAGGAAATGGAGAAAAACAATTTAATTGGAAAGAAAGAACATTAATGCTAATATTATCATTTCTTATGATTTGTATAATATATTCAGCAATGTTTTTTGGATGGACTTATTTTGGTGCACCAACAATAGATGGTTTACAACCAAGGTATTTTATACCACCGGTTATATTAATTTATCTTGCAATAACTAACAATGCTATTAAATTAGATGTAAAGAATAAAAATATTATTTACAGTTTTTCTATGATAGCAATATATTTATTATGCTTTTTGACAATATCTTTAGGATTTTATTAAGATTAAGAGAAGAGGATGAAAAATGAAGTTTATAAGAAATAACTGGAAGAAAATATGTTTCTTTTCTATAATAGTTATCTTAGCTATTACATCAGCAATTAGCGTAAGTGTATATTATTATTCGCGAAATGATAATAACTATTCAATTGAATTTTCAGATAAAACAAGACTTAAAAATGTAAGTATAAACAGTAATAATTTTAATTTTAACAAACTCAAAGGTAAGATTTTTTTAGTCAATGAAAATAATATAATGTATGCTAAAGAATCTAGTGCAGTATTAAATTTTAAAGCATCTATTATAGATAATGTATATATCGAGTTTGAAAATCCTGATGGCGCAAAGTTATTTTGTAATAACGAAGAGTTAAAGATAGAAAACAATATATATGAAAAATTTATAAGTACTTTTTCAATAATAAAAAATAGTTTGAATGTATATACTATTTTAGTATTTTTAATAGCATTACCAATTCTATATTTTATAATTAAATATATAACAATTTTTTATAAAAAAATAGTAGAAGATAAGATAAAGTTTTACGATATTTTACTTGTTGGTTTATGCTTATTTGTAATATTCTTCTTTAATTTTTATTTGTTATATACGTTGTTAAAGAAATTTATTATTCTTCTAGTTATAGGAATTATTTTAGCTGTATGGTTTTTAGTAAAAAAATTACCAGATAAAAAGTTTGAAAAAATTTACTTAATGTTTGCTATAAGTTGCGGTATAATGATGATTTTTTTGATGCCACCATTTAATGTGCCAGATGAATCATCACACTTTAGTAGAGCATATAAAGATTCTTTATTTGTTACAACAGAAGATAATGGGCGTTTTTATTTTCCAAAAGCAATAAATGAATTTGCAAGTAAATACGCTAATAATGTTAATTTTTCTGATATAAAAATATATAGTAGAAATTACCTATCAGATATGTTTAAGCCTGTAGATTATAATATTATTGATGAAAAGTCTTCTAATTATAGTAACGTAAAGTATCTAAGTTTTGTTCCATATATACCATCAACATTAATTATACTTGCTGGAAGACTAGTTAATATAGCACCACTTGTATTATTACTTTTATGCAGATTTGTTAATTTAATGATAGTAATTATTTGTTGCTACTATGCTATTAAGAATGTACCACATTTTAAAAAAGCATTTTTAGTTGTAACTTTATTTCCAATATTTATACAACAGTCTGCAGCAATAAATATGGATTATTTGACAAATGCAGTAGCTATATTACTAATATCATTTATAATACAGCTTATATATAAAAAAGATAAAATAATAAATAAAGAGTTTACAATTTTAGGAGGATTATGTTTTATATTGTCACTTGGAAAATTTGGATATTTTCCAATATTACTACTTTTCTTCCTAGTTTCAAATGATAAATTTAAAAATAAATACCAAGCGTGGGCAATAAAGATTGCATTTATATTAGGTACATTAATTCTTTCATTTTTCTTTAGTTTATCTGCTGCAACTGTTGAAACTGCAACAAATGTTTATGGAATAAAATATTTCTTTACAAATCCAATTGACTCTATAAATGTATTTATTAGAACTGTATTTGCTCGTTTAGATCAAGACATATTTAGAGGATTTTTTGATGGATTTGCATATTCGACAGTTTGGCATCAATCATTATTTAAGACATTTATGTATTTAATGTATTTTGTATTTATAATTATGAGTGATGAAAATGATGAAAAAATTTCTAAAATAAGTAGATGTGTACTTTTGGGGATAACAATTCTAGTTATAGGAATAGTGTATGCTATAGCTTTTTCACAGTGGACAAAAACTGGTGAGAGATTAATAAATGGAATACAAGCTAGATATTTTTTACCTGTACTAGTACCTATATATATTGGAGTTTCAAATAAAAAGTTTAATTTAGATATAAAAGATAAAAGATTAGTTTATTCAACAATTGTGACTATAGGATTTTGTATATCATTTGCAACTATAGTGTGTGCTTTTTCTTAAAAGTTTAGTAAAAAAAATTGAATAAATTGTTAAAATATAATATAATCACGTTAGATTATATTTAGGAGGCGATTAAAATTAAAGTATTAGTTATTGTACCAGCATACAATGAAGCATTAAATATCGAAAAGACAGTAAAAGATATAACAAAAAATACATCATATGATTATGTAGTAGTTAACGATTGTTCAAAGGATAATACTAAAGAAGTATGTCAAAAGAACAATTTTAACATGATATCACTTCCAATAAATTTTGGACTTACAAGTGGTATTCAAGTTGGAATGAAATATGCAAAGGAAAATGGATATGATATTGCAATTCAATTTGATGGTGACGGACAGCATGATGCTAAATATCTAAAAAAATTAGTAAAAGAAATTGAAAAAAATAATGTAGATGTTGCAATTGGTTCAAGATTTGTTGAAAAGAAAAAGCCTTTTACAGCAAGAATGTTAGGAAGTAGAGTTATTAGCTTTGCAATAAGACTTGTTGCTTTTAAAAAGATAACTGATCCTACTTCTGGAATGAGAGCATATAATAAAAGAGCAATTGATATGTTTAATTCAAATGCAAGTTTAACACCTGAGCCTGATACTATCGTATATATGATAAAAAAAGGCTTGAATGTTAAAGAAGTACAAGTTGAAATGAGAGATAGAGAATTTGGTGAAAGCTATTTAAATGCTTTTAAATCAATAAAATATATGATGAATATGATGTTATCTATAATATTTATTAGAACATTTACAAGAAAGGAAAAATAGGAGGTAAAAAGTTATGTCAGTAACATTAAGAGTTATTTTACTTATAGGATCTTTAGTATCTTTTTTCCTATGTGTAAAAAAAATAAAACAAGCAAAACTTAAAGTGGAAAATTCAATTACTTGGATGATGGGAAGTTTTATTTTAATACTAATGAGTATTTTTGATAAAGCAGTTGAGTGGCTTGCTACTAAGTTAGGATTTATGGCTTCTGTAAACTTTGTTTTCTTTATTATATTAGTATTTTTATTAATACAAGTATTTATAGATAATATAAGATTATCAACTTTAAATGAAAAGATAAAAAATTTGAATCATTATATTGCATTAAAAGAAAACGCAGATGAAAGAGAGAAAAATAAGAATAGCAAGGAGTAGTAATAATGGAGTACAAATATGATTTGTCAATTGTTGCACTTGTATATAATTTAGAAAAATATCTTCCAAGATGTTTAGATTCACTTGTAAATCAAACATTAGAAAATATTGAAATAATTTGTGTAGATGATGGCTCTACAGATTCCGCACCTAAGATTATAGATGAATATGCAAGTAAGTACCCAAATAAAGTTAAAGCTTATCATAAGAAAAATGGTGGAGAATTTACTACAAGAAATTATGGACTTGAAAAGGCTAGTGGTGAGTATATAACATTTGTTGACACAGATGACTATGTAGAGCCTAATTGGGCAGAAAAATTATATAATGCTGCAAAAGAAAATAATGCAGATCTTGCTGTATGTGGATTTGAAAGAATTGATTTAAAAACTAATAAAATAGTTAGTAAAGATATGACTGGATACGGAAATACAGTAAAGACAATTACTCCAATGGATGATTTTTGTGTTTTTATAAATCCAGCTCCATGGAATAAGATTTTTAAATTAGAAAAGATTAAAGATTTAAGATTTCAAAACTTTAGAAATTTTAATGATATGATTTTTCTTGCAAGTTCATATTCTAAAATTGAAAAAATTGCTTTTGTACCTGATGTATTATATCATTATTATTTAAGATATGATTCACAAATTCATAGTGTAAATAGTGAGGATGTAGATAATTTTAAAAAGTATCTATTAGAGCTAAAAAAGCTTTATGTTAAAGAGAATAAATATGAAGATATGAAATATATAATAGATTTTATGGCGTTTTTACATTTGGGAATGTCTGTTATGTATAGAGCTTCTTATGACAAATCTATTAATATGAAAGTAATGCTAAAAAATACTATTAAGTATTTAGATGAAAATTTTTCTACTTGGAGAAAATCACCTTTTTTAAAGTTTGGATATTCAGTAAAACGAGGCTTAAAAAGAATAGCACTAAGTGTGATAGCATTTTTATATAGACATCATATGGCAGGACTTTATATTTTTATATATCGTTTTGTTATAGATAAATTAAAAATAGATATTAAATGGTAATGGAGTAAATATATGGAAAATAAAAAAGTAGCTGTTATACTATCTACATATAATGGCGAGTCATATATAAAGACACAAATTGATAGTATACTTAATCAAACATATAAAAATATAGATATATATGTAAGAGATGATGGCTCAAAAGATAGTACGGTAAGTATATTAAAAGAGTATGAAAATAAAGGAAAAATACATTTTTATCCTAGAGAAAATGTTGGATTTATAAAAAGCTTTTTTGAGTGTTTATCGTTTTGTGATGATGCAGATTTTTATGCATTTTGTGATCAGGATGATGAGTGGTTTGACTTTAAAATAGCAAGAGCAGTAGAAAGATTAAGTAAAAAAAATGAGGACGAGCCTTTGTTATATTTCTCAGATTATGATTTTTATGATAACGATATGAATTTTATTGCACATTCTAATTCACATAAAAAGGGACCATCTTTTAGAAATGCAATTGTTGATTGTATTAATTTAGGAATTACTACTGTTATTAATAAAAAAACAAGAGATATAATGGTTAAGTCTAATATTCAAAAAAGTTGTGGTCATGATTGGACAGCTTATATGATTTGTAGTGGCTTTGGTGAAATAATTTATGATAAGACTCCTACAATAAAATATAGAAGGACAGGAAATAATGTAAGTCCTGGAGGAAAGAATTTCATACAAATGCAAATTTGGAGAATTAAAAAGTTTTTATTAAATAATTATTTTCAAAATGTAAAAGAAGAGCTAATCGAATTTGAAAATCTATTTAGTGATAAATTATCAAAAGAAGATAAAAAGCTGCTAAATTTATTTACTAGTAGAAAATATAATTTCTCTAAAATGATAAAAAGAGTTTTTTATCCAAAAATGTTTAGACAAAAATTAACAGATGAAATCATGTTAAGGTTTGTGATATTGATAGGTAAATTATAATGGGAGAGGAAATAATAGTAAAATATGATAAAAAAGAGAGAGTTTATATGGAATACATTAGGTAGTTTTATATCATCAATTTTAAATGCAATTATATTAGCTTTTTGTACGAGACTAAATGGAATAGAAATTGCTGGTATGTTTTCAATAAGCTATGCAACTGCATGTATTTTAGATGCAATAGGTAATTTTGGGCTTAGAATATATCAAACGACAGATACAAAAAGGAAAAATACTTTTTCTGAATATTTGGTCACTAGATTTTTTGCTGTTGCTTTAATGGTAATTATTGGATTAATATTTGTTTTTGCTACTGGTTATACTCATGAAAAATTATATATTTGTTTACTTTTAATAATATTTAGAGTAATTGAGAATATAAGTGAGACTTATCAAGCAGAATTTCAATTAAATGGAAGATTAGAGCTTGGTGGAAAAACTATAGTATATAGAAATATTGCAGGACTTATTGTATTTTTTATTCTAGATTTAATAACTCGAAATATAATAATATCTCTAATAGGATTAGTTCTTGCAAATTTAATTATATTTATTTTATATGATTTAAGACTTATTAATAAGTTTACTAAAACAAATTTACATGTAAATAAAAAAGAAGTTATAAAGATAATTAAAGATTGTGCTCCACTTGCAGTATCTACATTAATAAGTATGTATGTAATAAATGCGGTAAAGTATGCAATAGATGCAAGTGGAGATTATACAATGCAGACATATTTTAACATTATATATATGCCTACTTTTGTCATTAATATGATAAGTATATTTATTATAAAACCATTTTTAAAACCATTTGGGGATTATTGGAATGGAAAAGAATATAAAAAATTTCTAAAAATTGTTTTAATAATTATAGGTGTTTTAGCAGTTGCTACATTATGTGCTGAAATTGGAGCATATTTACTAGGAATACCATTCTTAAATTTATTATATGGTGTAGAACTTAGTGAATATAAAACTCATTTATTATTACTAATTTTCTCAGGATTTTTATATGCTAGTGCTAATGTGTTCTTTAATGCACTTGGTACTATGAGAAGACAAAAATTAACAACAGTAACATATATATTAACAGCTATTTTTGCTTTATTTGTTCCAACGAAACTTGTTGATTTATATCAAATGACAGGAGCAGCAGCATCTTGTATAGCAATAATGGGATTATTATTTATATTTATGGCAATATTTTTTACATATGTTTATATATCAAATGTAAAAAAGAACAATATTGGTAAATTAGAGAAAGGGAGAGGTGTGTAAAATGAATAAACCAAAAGTTAGTATTATTGTTCCAGTATATAAGGTAGAAAAATATTTAAGAAGGAGTATGGATAGTTTAGTAAATCAAACATTAGATGGTGTTGAAATCATTTGTATTAATGATGGTTCTCCTGATAATTGTTTGTCTATTTTAAAAGAATATAAAGAAAAATATTCAGATAAAAATATAGTAATTATTGATAAAAAGAATGAAGGAGTTTGGAAAGGTAGATTTGATGGTATAAAAGCAGCAACAGGGGAATATATTGGATTTACAGATTCTGATGATTATATTACATTAGATTATGCTGAAAAATTGTATAATGCAGCTAAAAAAAATAATGCTGATATTTCTGTTTCTGGTTTTTATAGAGTAGACACAGATACAGAACATGTATATTCTACAGAGATGACAGGTTTTGAAGGAAAGCATATTGATATGAAAAAGAATCCAGAAGAAATATTATCAATTAATACTGCTTTGTGGAATAAATTATATAAAGCTGAAATTTTAAAGAATATGAAAAATTTAGAAAAGCCACCAAGAATACTTGATGATATGATGTTTTTATTACTTGTATATCTTAACACTAATACAATAGAATTTATAAATGATCCTTTATATTATTATATGGTAAGGCAAGATTCAATAATGGGACAAATTAAAAAGGAACAAATTGAATCAACAGAAAATGCAATGCTAGAGATAAAGAAGATATATTCAAAAGATAAAAAAGGTAAAAAATTAATTGAAGTAATTGATACAATGGCTTTTCTACATTTTGGAGTATCATTAATGTTTAGAATGTCTGATGATAAGAAAAATTTTAAGCAAGTTCTAAAGGATAATAGGAAATATCTAGACTCTAACTTTCCTTTATGGAGAAAATCTAAATATCTAAATTTATCTTATACAATATCACATAAGTTTGCTAACTTTAAATTGGCTGTAGTAAAAAAAATATATGTAATGCATTTATATAGAGCTTTTTTAGCTGTTTATAAATTTATTTTAAGAACTTTTAAAATTGATATAAAATGGTAATGGGGGTAAAAAATGATGTATGATTATTTAATTGTCGGAGCAGGTTTATTTGGTGCTACTTTTGCACATGAAATGACAAAATCTGGTAAAAAATGCTTAGTGATTGATAGAAGAAATCATATAGGAGGAAATATTTATTGTGAGAATATAAATGGAATTAATGTTCATAAATATGGTGCTCACATATTCCATACTAGTAATGAAAAGGTTTGGAATTATGTTAATCAATTTGTTGATTTCAATAACTATATAAATAGTCCTATTGCAAATTATAATGGAGAACTGTACAATATGCCATTTAATATGAATACTTTTACTAAGCTTTGGCCAGATGTAAAAACACCGGAACAAGCAAGAAATAAAATCGAGGAACAAAAGAAAGTTTTAAATGGTAAACAACCAGAAAATTTAGAAGAACAAGCTATTTCTTTAGTAGGTGTAGATATATATAAAAAACTTGTTAAAGAATATACTGAGAAACAATGGGGAAGAGATTGTAAAGAATTACCTCCATTTATAATAAAAAGATTGCCAGTTAGATTTACTTTTAATAATAATTATTTTAATGATAGATATCAAGGAATTCCAATAGGTGGATATAATGTATTAATTGAAAAGTTATTAGAAGGTTCTGATGTTGAATTAAATACAGATTATTTGAAAAATAAGGAAAAATATAATTCTATGGCAAAAAGAATTTTATATACAGGAATGATTGATGAATATTATAATTACAAATTAGGAAATCTTGAATGGAGAACATTAAAATTTGAAAATGAAATATTTAACGATATTGACAATTACCAAGGTGTTGCAGTAATGAATTTTAATACTCATAATGAAAAATACACAAGAATAATAGAACATAAACATTTTGAATTTAATGATTGTAAAGGAACTGTTATAACAAAAGAATATCCATCAGCTTGGAAGCTTGGAGATGAAGCATATTATCCAGTAAATGATGAAAAAAATTCTGATTTATACAAGCAATATGAAACACTAGCTAATAATGAAGAAAATGTAATTTTTGGTGGCAGACTTGGTCAATATAAATATTATGATATGGATAAAGTTATTGTGGCTGCTTTAGAATTAGTAGATAGTGAAAAAAATAGATGATAATTTTATGTGTTAAAGACCAAATATTGACAACTATTTGGTCTTTATTATATAATTTATTTGAAATTTGGAGGAAATAGAGTGAAAAAGATTACATTTTTACTACTTCATTTAAACTACGGAGGATTAGAAAAACAGACAATAACCTTAATAAATGAACTTGCAAGGACTGGCAAATATTATATTAAGATTTTATCTGTATATGATTTATTAGATGGAAAATCTTTCTATAATATAGATAGTAAAGTTAAAGTAGAGTTTTTATCAAACTTTGGTCCTCATCATAAAGAGTTTTTTGATGCTTTAAGAAGCTTTAAAATTCTAAAGTTTTTTAAAGAGGCATATATAATGATAAAATGTGGGATATATAAAACTATTAAATTAAAAAGGTATATAAAAAATTTAGATACAGACATTATAGTTTCGTCTAGAATAGAGTTTTCTAAACAGATAAAAAGAAGAGACACTTTAAATATATCACAAGAACATTCATATATAGCTACAAAAAAATATATAAATAAAGTAAAAAAATATTTCAAGAATATTGATGATATTGTTGTAATGACTAAAAAAGCTAAGACAAATTATGAAGAATGGTTAAAGGATTCTAATAGCAATGCTAGAGTTCATAATATATCTAATATGATTGAAAAAGTAGACACTAAAATTGCAAATTTTAATAATAATACAATTATTAGTGTTGGAAGACTAGAACCAGTTAAAGATTTCTCAACACTACTAGATATATTTTCAAAAGTACATGAAAAAAACAGTAAATTAAGATTAAAGATTGTTGGAGAAGGGTCACAAAGAGAGTTACTTGAGAGCAAAATAGAAAGGCTTAATTTAAAAGAATATGTAACAATAACTGGTAGAATATCTTCAGATGGAGTAAAAGATGAACTGGCATCAGCTTCAGTCTTTGTACTTACATCTATATGTGAGAGCTTTTCTTTAGTGCTTTGTGAAGCAATGGAATGTGGACTTCCATGTTTAAGCTTTAATATTGATGTGGGTCCTAAAGAAATAATAAAAGATGGATATAATGGAATTTTAGTTAAAGAAAGAAATATAGATGAAATGGCAGATAATATTATTAAATTATTAAATGATGAGGAAAAATGGAAAATGATTTCTAAAAATTCATTAGAAGAAGTAAAGAAGTATTATAGTGAAAATGTTGCAAAAGAATGGATTAATATATTAGAAAAATAAGTGGAGGGGTATATGAAAAATAAGAAAAAGATGATTTCAACAATACTTATTATAGTAATATGTATAGTAATTGTTATACTTGTTATTTTAGGTATTAAAAAGTTATTAGGAAATAATATTAAATTAAGTTTAGGTGAATTTAATATTACTTCTACAATTGATACAACTAAAAATTTAGAAGCTTTAGCAGATACTACAGTAGTGCCTAAGAGCACAAGTGCTACTGTTCCAATATTTATGTATCATTTTATACTTGATGATTATGGAGATTATCCAGATACAGAAAACTTTTTAAAACCTGAAACTTTAGAGGAACAATTACAATATATTACAGAAAATGGATATGAGACTATATTTATAGACGAGATGGACGATTTATATAAGTATAAAAAACCAGTTGCGCTTACTTTTGACGATTGTTTTGTATATTTTTATGATAATGCTTTTCCTTTGCTTAAGAAATATAATCAAAAAGCAACTATATTTATTATAACAGATTATATTAATGGGGAGAATTATTTAACAGAAGAACAATTAAAAGAAATTGCAGACAGTGGTCTTGTAAAAATCGAGTCTCATACAAAGACACACGGTTATTTAGATCAAATGACATACGAAGAGCAAGTAGCAGAAGCTGTGGAATCTAAAGAAAGATTAGAGTCTATTACTGGACAAGAAGTTACAGTATATTGTTATCCAAGTGGTAGGTATAATGATGATACTTTGGATATAATAAAAGACTATTATGATTTTGGACTTGAAATGCTTGGTGGAATATGTAATACAGATAATCTTGAAGACTATTATCACATAACAAGAATTTATGCAAATAGAACTATGAGTTTATCTATGTTTGCAAGTTATTTAAGTCAGTCTAATGTATCAGTTGAATATTAACAAGTGATTGATTTTTTTACAATGTTATTATATAATTATCACAATGATATAATATTATATAAATATAGTTTTTACGAAAGGATGGTTAGATTATTATGTCAAAAATATTAGTAACAGGGGGAGCCGGATATATTGGTACACATACATGTGTCGAGCTTTTAAATAAGGGAGAAGAAATAGTAGTTTTAGATAACTTTTCAAATAGTACTCCTGAGGCATTAGAGAATGTAAAGAAAATAACAGGTAAAGATTTAAAATTATATGAAGGAAATATGATTGATAGAAATATATTAGAAAAAATTTTTACAGAAAATAAAATAGATGCAGTAATTGATTTTGCCGCATATAAAGCAGTAGGAGAATCTGTTCAAAAACCAGTAGAATATTACATGAATAATGTTTCTACAGTTTTAGTTTTACTTGATGAAATGAAAAAACATAATGTAAAAACATTAGTATTTTCATCATCTGCAACAGTATATGGAGATCCTGAAATTATTCCTATAACAGAAGATTGTAAAGTTGGAGGAACAACAAATCCATATGGAACATCTAAGCTTATGGTTGAACAAATACTTCAAGACTTATATAAATCAGATAATGAATGGAATATAGCTATTCTTAGATATTTTAATCCTGTTGGAGCACATGAAAGTGGTCTAATTGGTGAAGATCCAAAAGGAATACCAGCAAATTTAATGCCTTTTATACAAAAGGTTGCAGCAGGTAAACTTAAAGAGCTTTCTGTATTTGGAAATGATTATGATACTAAAGATGGAACTGGTGTAAGAGATTACATACATGTTGTTGATTTAGCAGTTGGTCATATAAAAGCATTAGATAAATTAAAAAAAGATGGAAAAGGTATGCATATATATAATTTAGGAACAGGTGTAGGATATAGTGTTTTAGATATGGTAAATGCTTTTGAAAAAGCAAATAATGTACATATTCCATATAAAATTGCACCAAGAAGAGCTGGTGATATTGCAGCATGTTATTCAGATCCTGCCAAAGCAAAAGAAGAATTAGGATTTGTTGCTACTAAGACACTAGAAGATATGTGTAGAGATGCTTGGAATTTTGAAAGAAAAAATAGTTAATTTATATTTAATAAAAAAGTCCAAAATATTAAAAGTATTTTGGACTTTTTTGTTGCTTTATGGTTTAAAAGATATTATAATTTAATTATGATTAAAATAGGATATAGGTGTATGATATGAAAAAATTAAACATAACGTTTTGTAGTTTCCCAGATTTTTCTAGTAATGCAAAAGCTTTATATGAATATATGAAAGATAGATATAAGGATAATATGAATTTAATTTGGGCAGTAAATTCTGATGATATGCTAAATAAACTTAAAGCAGAAAATGTTGAAGTATATAAGATAGGAAATGCGGATTACTATGAAAAAATGAAAGATGTAGATGTATTTTTTACAACTCATTGTAATTTATTAAATGAAAAAAATGAAAAATCAATTTATGTTGAGTTGTGGCATGGGATAAGTCCAAAACAAGTTGGATATATGTCAGATAATATGCTTGATTTTGATAAAGAATGGTATGAAAGTGCTAAAGAAAGAGTTGACTATATAATTTTACCATCAGATTTTTGGAGAGTTATTTTTGCTACTAGATTTAATATAGAATATTCAAGGACTTTATCTTTGGGATACCCAAAACTTAATTATATTATAAATCCTAAAGCAAAAGAAAATTTAAGAATTGTTTTAAATGAATATGTATCTGATTTTAATAAAATAATATATTATATGCCAACTTTTAGAAAAGGCTGCAATAGGGGTCAAGAAGCGCAAGTAAATACTAATAATATATTTAATATACAAGATTATAATGAAGAAGAATTATTTAAGTTTCTTGAAGAAAACAATTACCTATTATGTATAAAAAAACATCCAAGTGAGGAACTAGATTTAAAATATGCTGTTTCAAAAAATGTTAGGGTTATAGAGGAAAAAGCATTAAGTGATAATAACTTAACAGTAAATGATATTTTAGATGCAGCAGATCTTATGATTACGGATTACTCATCTTTAGGAATAGAATTTGTATTTTTAAATAAACCAGTAGTATATTTAACAAATGATATTGAAGAATATAGAAAAAATAGAGGCTTTACTTTTGGAAATATAGATTTTTGGATGCCTGGCTATCAAGTAAAAGATATAAGCCAACTAAAAGATGGAATTAGTGATAGTTTAAGTGAAAACTTTAAATATAAAGAAGAGTTTAAAAAGAAAAGAGAGCTTTGGTTTTCAAATTTAAAAGATGGTGGATGTGACAATATTTGTGATTACTTTTTTGATGGAAATAATCTAAATTCTAAACTAAAAAGTAAAGGCTTAGGAGTAGTAGGAACTTTAAAAGCAAGAGTTGATGAGTTAAGTAGAATTTTAGATGAAAAGAATGAAGTTATTGCTCAAAGAGAAGCAAGAATTAAAGAATTAGATGATTTTATAGCTCAAATAATTAATTCCAAAGGTTGGAAGTTTTTGGAAGGTATAAGAAAGTTAGGAAGACCATTTAAGAAATAAAATTACATAAATATTAAAAATATTATGTAAAATATAGTAAATAAAGTCAAGTATATTGACTTTATTTTTTTTATAAGCTATAATTTAATTATAAGATGTTATAGGGGGTTGTTTATATGACAGTGGAGGAAATAAAACAAAGATTTGATTCTTTACAGCAAGAAGTTACAGAACTAAAAGAGGAAGTAGAAAGAGATGCACATTTAGACTTTATTGAGTCTTTAAAACAATATGTAAATAAATATTAATAGGGAGGTAAATTATGCCAGAAATTGATGAGATTAGAAATAGGTTTAAAGAAAAAGGTGATGAAGTAACAGAAGTAGGCAATTTTAATGCAAATACTGTTGAAGACACTTTAGGAAAAGTTTTATCAGATTTGTCATCGAATATGGAACAATATAAGTTCAGTGTTTTTAAGGAAAACTTTCAAAAGGATGATGTAGATTTATCCACAATAAGTTCAGCAAATGAATTACCTAATGATTTAAAATCAGAATATAATAATTTTAAATTGAATAATGAACAGATTTTAAAAAGTGATTGTTATGCTAAAGCTAAAACAAATGTAATTCAAAGATTAACCGAAAGAGATAAAAAAATAAATAGATTAGTTGGAGAAAAAAATAATAAGGAATCATCAGGTGAGCTTCAACAATTAAAAAAAGATGCTGAGAATTTGCTTGATGAAACAAAAGAGAAAATTAATAGTATAAATTCTGAAATTGAAGATTTACAATCTAAAGTTGATATTACAGATGATGAGAAAAAAAAGTTAGAAGAGCTAACTAGTGAATTAAGTAAGTTAAATGAAGACGTTGGTTATTTAAATGGAATACTTGGAAAAGGTGGAAAAGAAACAATTGATGGATTGATTTCTGATTGTGAGACATCTTATAAAGCAACACAAGCAACAAAGAAAGAGGCAATTAAAGTTTTAGGTAACAGAGTTGCACCGTACGCTATTAGTGGTGCTGATGTTGTTTATTCAGATAATGATATAAAGAACTCATTGGGAGAGTATGATAAAGAAAAAGATTTCCTAAATAATGTATCAGATAAAGTTGAAGAAATTAATCAAGATGGAGAAGCAATAGAAGATAATAATAAAGATGAGCAAGAACAAGAAGAAAAACAAGAACAACAAGCAAATAATGCTCAACAAAAAGCAGGCACTATTCCGCCAGAAGTTGCAGCAAAACTTGCACAACAAATGGGAGCAAATGGTAAATCTAGTATATCAAATGATGCAGTCGTTGGAGATGATGGATTAGATGAAGAATTAAATTTAGAACCAGATTATCTTTCTATGCTAGGATATAATTCAGATAATAGTTTAGATTTTAATGAATCAAATAAAGTTTTAACTAATTTCGCAAATAATTTTACAGATAAAGCAAGACTTGAAATGTTAAATAATCCAGAATGCAAAAGTGTTATTTTAAAGGCTTTAGCTGTTACAGGAAAGAATTTAAGTCCTAAAAAAGCAAAATTATTTAATGATACAAGAGATAGACTTTTAAAACTTGCTAAAGGACCTATGATGGAAATGGCATTAAAAGATATCGGTATTGAAAATCCAGAAAATATAAAAAAAGAATTTAACGATGCAAATAAATTTTATAATAATAAGAGAAGAGAAATTGAAGATAAATTATCAGATAGAGAATTATCTGATGAACAAAAGCAAAGTCTTGAAAATGAATTAAATGAACTTGATTCAAAATATGAATCAATAAAAAATGTAGCAGATTTTAGAAAATCTACTAATAAGATAAAAACTATTAGATCAAGAATAATTAGTTTTAAAGATGCAATATTAAGTAAGGATACATATGTACAACCTATTAAAGCTATTGGCTCTAAGGCAGAAGATGCAAAAGAAGTTGCTAGTAATGTAAAAGATAGTGCTGTAGAAAAAGCTGGACAAGCAAAAGATAAAGCTAAAGAAGTTGTTGGAAATGCAAAAGAAAGTGTAAATAATTTCTTATTTGTACAAAATGCAGAAAAATTAGTTAAAGATCAAAACGAAAGAGTTGAAGCAGAGGTAAAAAGACTAGAAAATGATAAAAATACCAAAGATACAAAGGAAAAAAGTGAACAAGATAAAACAATATAAATAGCAATTTGAAAGTACATACTAAAAAAGTATGTACTTTTTATATTATTTTATGATACAATAAATAATATAAAAGAAAAGAGGTATGAGAATGAGTAAAACAATAATTATAACTGGAGCTGCAAAAGGTATTGGAAGAGCTATAGCAAAAGATTTTGCATATAGTGGATATAATGTTTGTGTAAATTATAATACTTCTGAAAAAGAGGCAAAAGAACTTTGTGATGAGCTTGCAAAAGCTGGATGTAGTGTAATAATATATAAAGCGGATATAACTAAAAGAGACGAAGTAGATAAAATGGTAGACTATGTTATAGGAACTTTTGGAAATATAGATGTGCTTGTAAATAATGCAGGAATAAGTGAGTATAAATTATTTGTGGATATTTCTCAGCAAGAACTTGAGAGGATGTTAAATGTAAATATATTGGGAACATTTAATATGACACAATCTGTTTTGAAAAAATCTATGCTACCAAGAAAAGACGGAACAATTATAAACATATCATCAATTTGGGGAATGGTAGGGGCTTCTTTAGAAGTTGCATATTCTACTTCAAAAGCAGCAATTATTGGAATGAGTAAAGCTTTAGCAAAAGAACTTGCACCATCAAATATTACAGTAAATGTTGTTGCACCAGGTGCAATATCTACAGATATGTTAAGTACACTTTCAGATGAAGATATGAAAGTATTAAAAGATGAAATACCACTTGGAAAGATAGGAGCTGTTGAAGATGTAGCAGCCTCTGTTAAATTTTTAGCTTCATATGAGGCAAGATATATAACAGGTCAAGTAATAAGCCCAAATGGTGGACTTGTAATATAAAAAAAATTATGAAGTGAACACTCAAATGTTCACTTCATTATGCTTTTTTAATTTTGTTTATTTAAGTTTTCATATTCTTTTAATTTAATTTTATATTCTAAAACTTGTGTAAGATATCTATAATACATATATTGTTGTTCATAATACATCATTGGATTTGGCATTTGATCCATAGTAGGATCAATGTTTGACTGACCTACTGTATTTGGTTGCATTGTATTAAAATTATATGGGTCAAAAAAAGGTTGATTTTTATCCATTTTCTCACCTCCTTAATATTTTTATGAATAAAAAAAATATAATTGTATATAATATTAGTGTAGACTTAAAGTTTACCCCCCTTCTTTAATTTATATATAGTAACTTGAAAATTTTATTTTCGAGTTACTTTTTTTAATGCAAATACAAACATAAAAAGAAGGGATACACTAATAATAAAGTATGAGGTGGCATTAAATTTTATCATATTTGTATGTTCTATGTTTTTAATATTACTAAAGTTTATTAAGAAATATGTTATAATTCCAGAAATTATTCCTTGTATAAATTTATTTTTTACAATGTATAATAATTTAATTTTTGCTTTATAAATGCAAGAATAAACTTGAAAAATAATAGAAAATCCACTAAAAGATAGCATAAATGAAATTAAAGCTATAGTAAATGGAAAACTGAAGTTTGTATTTAAGTAAATTAATCTTGTTCCATTTGTTATTTCAAAAAGTCCAGATAATGAGTATATAATATTTTTTGAAATATTCAATTTAGTTAGTATTATTTCTATTATTGAAAAGCATAGGTTAAATAATATTATAAAGGTAAGTATGTTTCCAAGAGTTACGAAAGTAGATTTTATTGATAAATCTAATATTTCAAATGTACTCTTATGTAAATTTTTGTCTTCCTTTTTCTTAAATATATTTGAATTTTCAATTTTTTCGTGTATAATATCATTATGTGTAAAATTAAATATACATATTATTATTGCAGCAATGTAATGACTTATTAAAAGTATTAGTCCAATATAGATATTATCTAAAATACATATACCAATTGTTGAGAGTATAAATATTGGATTACAATTATTTGCAAATGACATTAAAAAAGAAGCTTGTTTTTTTGTTATTTTGCCTTCTGAAAATAAAGTATAGGTTGCTTTAGCACCCATTGGATATCCACAAAAAAATCCTATTATACTAACATATATTAAATTTCCATACTTTTTAAAATAATTAGTTATGTATTTTGATATACCACTTAAAATTAATATATTTGTAAATAATATAAAAGGAAATAAAGAAGGCATTACTGAGTCAAGAAAGAGACCAATCGTATTTCTTATAGATATATAGTTGCTTTTTTGAAAAGTAAATATACAAAATAAACAAATAATTAATGTAAACAATTTTAAAAGTTTAGTATTAATTTTAATCATAATAAATCTTATGAAAAAGGAGAAAATAATATGCGTTATAGTAAAGAATTAAGAGAATATGAGTTACTTGATATGGCAAATGGTGAAAAACTTGAAAGATGGGGAAAATATATATTAATAAGACCTGATCCACAAATAGTTTGGCCAGATAAGAAATATCCTAAACTTTGGGAAGATGCACATGCAAGATATATACGTAGTTCTACTGGTGGTGGTCATTGGGAAAAGTTAAAGAAAATGGATGATAGTTGGAGTATAAAATATAAAGAACTTACTTTTAATTTAAAACCAATGGGATTTAAACATACTGGACTTTTCCCTGAGCAATCTGTAAACTGGGATTATATAATTGAAAATATATCTAAAGAAGTAAGAAAAGGAAGAGAAGTTAAGGTGTTAAATTTATTTGCATATACTGGTGGAGCAACAGTTGCTTGTGCATATGCAGGAGCCAGTGTATGTCATGTTGATTCTTCACAAGGAATGACAAATTGGGCAAAAGAGAATTTAGCTTCAAGTGGACTAAGAGACAAACCCGTAAGATTTTTAGTAGATGATGTAATAAAGTTTGTAAAAAGAGAGATTAGACGTGGTAATAAATATGATTGTATAATAATGGATCCACCTTCATATGGTAGAGGAAAAAATGGTGAGGTATGGAGCATTGAGAAAAATATTTATGAATTAATTGAGCTTTGTGGAAAAGTTCTATCTAAGAATGCAATGTTTATGTTAATAAATACATATACAGGTGGGCTTTCTGGTACTGTTATTTCTAATGTTTTAAACCATGCAATTAAAGATAGAAAATTAAATGTTTCATTTGACGAAATTGGTTTAAAACAAAAAGGTACAGATGAATTTTTACCATGTGGAATTACTACAATATGTGAGTTTAACAAGTAAATTATGTATAATTATATATTTACAAATTAGAAATAATAGTATATAATATATGTTATAGTTTTAAAGGGGGAAGTAAAATGTTATCAAAACCAAACGTAAAAGAGATAGCTCCAAAGGTAGGAAATAGATATCAATCTGTTTTAGCTATTGCCAAAAGAGCAAGAAAAATTGAACAAGAAAGACTTGAAAAATTTAATCAAAATAAAGATAGAATAAAAGAAGGAAAAGAAGATTATTCTGAGTACGTATTTGATGCTGTTGATAGAGCTTCAAAGGAAATTGCAGATGGAAAAATTTATATAAAAATTAATGGAAAATATGCAGTAACACCAGAGGTAGAATTAGAAAAGGAAATTAGGGAAGCACAAGAAGCAAATAAGGAGTAAATTTTATGAATATACATATTATAACTATGGCAGGAGATATAGCAAGTGGTAAGGGTACTGTTACATCTCTTTTAAAACAAGAGTTGGGATATGAAGTTTATAAAAATGGAGAATACGTTAGAAAACTTGCAAAAGAGATGAATATGTCAATTGTAGAGTTTCAAGAGTATTTAAATGCTCATGAAGAAATAGATAGGCAAGTGGAAAAAAGTGCTTCTATTTATGCTAAGGAAAATGATAACTTAATAATAGATGCTAGGCTTGGATTTTATGCTGTTCCACACTCATTTAAAGTATATTTAAAAGTGGATCTTAAAGAAGCTGCAACACGAGCATATAATGATTCTTTAAGAAAAGATACAGAAAAATATGAGTCTATTGAAAAAGCAATGAAAGATATTAAATATAGATATGAACAAGAGAATATGAGATATCTTAAAACATATAATGTTAGACGTGATGATATGTCAAACTATGATTTGGTAATTGATACAACTTATAAAACACCAGAAGAAGTTACAAACATTATATTAAAAGAATATAGAAAATGGTTAAAAGATAAAGAAAAATGATATTTAAGTTTTTACTTAAATATCATTTTTTAAACGTTTGTTCATTCTTCTTGACACTTAAAATTTAGTAATATATAATATTTAATGAGGTGTGATATGATAGCAAAGATATTGATAAATACATCAGTAAATACATTAAATAAAGTTTATGATTATAAAGTTCCTGACTTTCTTGTACCTCAAGTTCAAATAGGTAAGAGAGTTTCGGTAAGTTTTGGTAGGGGAAAGAATTTAGAAGAAGGAATTATTGTAAAACTTGAGGAAGATTATGAACCTCAAAAATATAAATTAAAAGAAATTAGTGATATATTAGATGATGTATCTTATATAGATGAAAAAAGATTAAAACTTGCTAAATACATTGCTTATGTTTATTTTTGTAATGTTTATGATGCTTTAAAGCTTATGTTGCCACCAGGAACAAAATCTAAAAATAGTAGTAAGAGTTTAGATACTAAAAAGGATAAAAAAGTTGTCTTAATAAAATCTTCAGATGAAATAATGCAAGATATTGAAAGTAATGTAGTAAAAAGTGCAAAGCAAATACAGTTATTATCATTTTTAATGTATACAGATAATGTTTTAATGAGTGATATTATAGAGGGGCTTTCTATATCAAGAAGTGTTATTAATACTGCTAAGAAGAATGGATACATAGATATAGTTGAAGTAGAAAAAGAAAATGATTTTTTAAAGGATTTAGATGTTAAAAGAACAAAAGCTTTAAAACCTACTGAAGAACAAAAGTATGTAATAGATGGCATTAGTAAATATATATATGATGAAGAGTACAAGCAGTGTTTAATACATGGTGTTACAGGTAGCGGTAAAACAGAAGTATATTTACAATTAATAGAAAGAGTTTTAGATCAAGGTAGAAAAGCAATTGTATTGGTACCAGAAATTTCACTAACTTACCAGACAGTTGAAAGATTTGTATCAAGGTTTGGTAATAGTATTGCAATATTACATAGTAAAATGACTATAGCAAAAAGAAAAGATGAATACAAGAGAATAAAAACGGGAAAAGTAAATATAGTGATTGGTGCAAGATCTGCAATTTTTGCGCCGATAGATAATATTGGTCTAGTTATAATAGATGAAGAGCATGATTCAAGCTATTATTCTCAAACAAAGCCAAAATATTCTACAAAAGATATTGCAGCTTATATTTGTAAAGAGGCAAATGCAGTTTTAGTTTTGGGAAGTGCAACTCCAGAAATAAGTACATATAATAAAGCTATAAACGGTAATGTAGAGCTTTTTGAAATGAAAAAAAGAGCGGCTAATGCAAAATTGCCAGAGATTGAAATAGTAGACTTAAGAGATGATAGGATAATGGGAAATACTTCAAATATATCATTAAAATTGAAAGCTGCAATTGAAGAAAATATAAAAAATAAAGAGCAAACAATACTTTTTTTAAATAAAAGAGGGTATAATTCGTATTTGACATGTAAGCAATGTGGGTATGTGTTTAATTGTCCAAATTGTGATGTCGCAATGACTTATCATAAGAGTAATAACTTGCTTTTATGTCATTATTGTTCTCATGTTGAAAGAAAATTTGATATATGTCCAAAATGTGGTGCAAGTGAGATTTCAAGTTATAATTTAGGAACAGAAAAATTAGAAGAAGAGTTAAAAGAATTGTTTCCTACAATTTCAGTTCTTAGAATGGATGCAGATACTACTGTTGCAAGAGATTCTCAGCAAAAAATTCTTGATGAATTTAAAAATAATAATGTAGATGTTCTGATTGGAACCCAAATGATAAGTAAAGGTCATGATATGCCAAATGTAACTCTTGTTGGAATAATTGGAACTGATGCGCTTCTTGCAATGAATGATTTTTCTGCATCTGAGAGAGCTTTTTCAAATATTTTTCAAGTATCTGGAAGAGCAGGAAGAAGTACAAAAAGTGGAAGAGTTTTAATTCAAACAAGTGATACAGAAAATTATATAATTAAAGCAGTTGAAAATAATAGTTATATAGATTTTTTTGAAAAAGAGATAGAATATAGAAAAACTTTTGGGTATCCACCATTTATAGATATATTATTATTTGAAGTAAGTGGATCGAATTTACAAGATGTAAAGATTGATGCAGAAAAGCTATATAACATTTTAAATTATGATAATCAAAATGAATATAGGGTTTTTTCTCCAAAATCTCCATATATTCAAAAACTAAATAATAGATTTAGAGTAAATGTAATGATAAAAGCAAAGCTTAATACAAAGATATATAGTAAAGTATATGATAAAATAAAAATATATAATACTAAAAAGAAAAATGGAACTATATTATCTGTTACTAAAAATCCATCATTTATTTAAAGTGCTTGAAAAAAGTTTTAAAATGTAATATTATAGTTAAATGAGAGGTTGATGTATAATGAATATTACTTTTTATGGTGCAGCAGAGACCGTTACTGGCTCTTGTCATATGGTTGAGGTTGCGGGACATAAATTTTTAGTTGATTGTGGTTTATTTCAAGGAAGTCTTACTGAGCAAATGTTAAATTATGAAGATTTTCCTTTTAATATACAAGATGTTGAGTTTGTGATTTTAACACATGCACATATTGATCATAGTGGTAGAATTCCTAAGCTATATAAAGATGGATATAAAAATCCAATTTATTGCACAAATGCTACAAGAGAACTATGTAAAATAATGCTTGCTGATAGTGGTCATATTCAAGAAAAAGAAATTGAATGGGTAAATAGGAAAAGAATGCGTGCAGGAAAACTGCCAAATGAACCTATATATACACAACAAGATGGTGTAGATAGTATAGAGTTATTTAAAGGAATAGAATACAATACAAGAATAAAAATTAATGATAACATTTCTTTTGAATTAAAGGATGCAGGTCATATGCTTGGATCTGCGATTGTTGAATTATATTTAATAGAGGATGGTGCTGAAAAGAAAGTAGTATTTACAGGAGATTTAGGAAACTTAAATTTGCCAATTATTAATGACCCTGTAAATATTGATAGTGCTGATGTACTTATTACAGAATCAACATATGGTGACAGACTTCATAGTAGTATATCAGATCAAACATCTAAATTTATTCAAATTCTACTTGATACAATAAGAAGAGGTGGAAATGTTATTATACCATCTTTTGCAGTTGGAAGAACACAAGAGATTTTATACGAAATAAATAAGAGCTTAATAGATAAAAAAATTGGGGAAGAACTATCAAAAATTCCTATATATGTGGATAGTCCACTTGCAGTTAATGCAACTCATATATTTGAGGAGCAGTATAAATATTATGATGAAGAAGCACTTTCGTTTCTTTTAAAAGGTGATAACCCAATAACTTTTGATAATTTACATTTTGTAGAGACAAGTGAAGAATCACAGGCACTAAATACTGACATGACACCTAAGGTTATAATATCTGCAAGTGGTATGTGTGAAGTAGGAAGAATAAAACATCATTTAAAGCATAATTTATATAGACCAGAATGTACTATTCTTTTTGTAGGTTATCAAGCAGAAGGAACATTAGGAAGAAAAATCTTAAATGGAGATAAGCTGGTTAAGATATTTGGAGAGGAAATAGCCGTTAACGCTGAAATTAAGGTTTTGGATGCTTTTTCTGGTCATGCAGATAGAGATGGAATTTTAAACTGGATTGGTGCAATGAATAAAAAGCCAGAGCAAATATTTATTGTACATGGAGAAAAAGAAGCACAGGAAGTATTAGAAGAATATATTGAACAAGGATTTAAGATAAATTGTACTATACCTGGTTATGAAGAGCAGTATGATACTAATGGGACTTTAATTTCTGATGGTAGAAATTCATATAAAGCTACAAGGTATAATATACTTGAACTTATGACTTCACTTAAAGAAGAAATTGATACTATGACGAACAATGTTAAGAGAAATCTAAAAAGTGATGTTGATACAGAATATTTACAGACTATTGTTAATAAATTAAGAGATGTTCAAACTTCAATAGATAGCGTAAATAAAGAGACATAAATATTAATTAATAACTAGCATTTATGATGTTAGTTATTTTTTTATATATTTATCATATAATTGTAGTGGTGAAATTATGAAAAATAATTTAAAGATCTTTAGTATAACTTTTGATACTAAAGTTAAGATTTTAATTATAATTTGTGTAATTATAGCTATTACAATAATTTCTTATTCTTTCTATTATATTTGTGTAAATAATAGTAATAAGGCACAAGAATTTGAGAGTAAAAACGTTGAAAGTATATTAGATGTTAAATCTTATGAGGCAAAATATAGTATAGTTGTAAATAGTAATAAAACAACAAATACATACATGATTTGTGAAGACGTAGATTTTGAAAATAATATATATAATATTACAGTTAATAATGATTTAAATATTAGTATAACTTCAGATAGTACTAAGTTACAAAAAAATGATATGCAGTATGAGTATATATCTCAAGAAATTAGTTTTAAAAATCCTATAGCTTTTTCTAGTATAATTAATTGTATTAAAAAAATTTCATCTGATCAAATAAAAGGAAAGATAACAAGAGTTGAACAAAATGATAGATATATTTATGAAATTACAACTGAAGAAGAATATATAGAAAAGGTAAAAAAGATTGAAATATGTGTATTAAAAGAAAATTGTAAAATTTTTGAAATAAAAATGTATAATTTTGATGAAAAAGAGCTATATTCAATAGCTTTTGAGTCTTTTAACGTCAAAAAATAACATTTAAACTATTTACTAAATATACATAATAGTGTATAATAAAGGAGGTAAAATATTTTTGAATATAAAGATGGGAGATATATTTTACGCTATTCTAACTCCTACTATTGGAAGTGAGCAAGATGGTATAAGACCAGTTCTTGTAGTACAAAACAATAAAGGAAATAGATATAGTCCCACAACTATAGTTATACCTATTACTTCTAGTTTGTCAAAAAAAGAGTTACCAACTCATATATCGCTAGATAATACTAAAGGCTTAGAAAAGAAGTCAATGGCTTTAATAGAGCAAATAAGAACGCTAGATAAATCAAGACTTCTTACTAAAATTACTAGAGCAGATAAAGTAGATTTAGAAAAGGTAAAAGAGGCAATTAAAAAAAATTTGAATATTAGAGGAATAGATATATTTTAAAATATTCGGGAGGATAAAATGGAAAAAAATAATAAACCTTTAAATGTTAGACTTAGGGGAGATTTAAAAGCAAATTCTTCAAGTAGTGACATAAAAAAAGTAAGAAAAAAAGGTGGGAATAACAACTCTAATAATAAGGAGTCTAATGGTAAGAAAAAGAATAAGAAATTAGGATGGAAAATTTTTAGAGCTTTACTTTTAATAGGACTTGCTTTATGTATAGTGGGTGCTGGTATTGTTCTTGGGGTAATTTCAGGAATAATAGATGATACAGACAGTATAAGCTTAGAGGAATTAGAATTATTACCACAAACATCTTTTGTATATGATATGAATGGTAATGAACTAGCTTCACTATATGATAGTCAAAATAGAATTATGGTATCATATGAAGATATACCAGAAGATACTGTTAATGCTGTTGTTGCAATAGAAGATGAAAGATTTTTCTCTCATCATGGTATTGATATAAAAAGAACATTAGGAGCAATAGTAACATATCTTGCAAATGGTGGAGAATCTTCATATGGTGGTAGTACATTAACACAGCAATTAGTAAAAAATATTACAGATGATGATGAAGTAGCTTGGCAAAGAAAAATAAGAGAATGGTATAGAGCAATATCTCTTGAAACTAAATTAGATAAGAGCCAGATTTTTGAATCGTATGTAAATACTATATACTATGGTGATGGAGCTTATGGCATTGAAGTTGCTTCAAATCACTTCTTTGGAAAATCTGTAAGCGAATTAAATCTTGCAGAGTCAGCTGCAATCGCTGCTATGATACAGTCACCAGAGGTTACAAACGCCTATAGAAGTGAAGAAGCAAAACAAAAGCTATTAGATAGAAAAGATTTAGTTTTAGATAAAATGTTAGAGCTTGGAATGATTAGTCAAGAAGAGCATGATGAAGCACAAGATTATGAACTAGAATTTAAAGTAAAAGAGGTAGATTATGGCGGAACACAATCATACTTTGTAGATGCTGTTGTTGAAGCTGTAATTGAGGACTTAATGGAGCAGAAGAATGTATCTAGAGGTATAGCATTAAAGATGATTTATACTGATGGATATAAAATAAATGCAACTCAAGATCCAAGTGTTCAATCTGCAATAGATAATGCTTTTACTGATACAAGTATTTTTTATGATGATATTCAAGGCTCTATGGTTGTAATTGATCATGAGACAGGAGAAGTTAGGGGATTAATTGGTGGAGCTGGTGAAAAAGAAGGAGCTTTAACTTTAAATAGAGCAACACAAACATATAGACAACCAGGTTCTTGTATGAAGCCTTTTGGTGCATATGGACCAGCTTTTGAAAGAGGCTTATTATCTCCTGGTTCTGGACTTGATGATACTCAAATGACAATGGGAAATTGGACACCAGTAAACTGGTATGGTTCATATAATGGATATGTAACAGTAAGAGAAGCAATACTTGATTCAAAAAATATTCCTGCTGTTAGAGCAAATCTATTAGTTAATGATGAAGATTACTGTTGGAACTTTGCATATAACTGTGGACTTCATTCATTAACAGAAACAGATAAAACTGCTGCATCTTTGGCACTTGGTGGAGTATATCAAGGATTTACTACACTAGAAGTTGCTAGTGCTTATGCTACAATAGCAAATGAGGGATATTATATTGAACCAAAACTATATACAACAGTTGTTGACAGAAATGGTGAAATAGTACTAGACAATACAACAACAGAACCAAAACAAGCAATGTCAGATTCAACTGCATTTATGCTACAAAGTTGTTTAATTAGTGTTACAGAAGATCCAGGTGGAACTGCATATGGTGCAGTTAGAACTAATGGTGGAGCAATACAAACAGCTGGTAAAACTGGTAATACAGATGACGATAAGGATAGATGGTTTTGTGGATTTACACCATATTACACAATAGCATGTTGGACTGGATATGATCAATCAAGAACTATTGGTAGAGGATATCCATATGACGCAACTAAGTTATTTAATACAGTAATGAATGCTATTTGTGCAGATAAGCCAGCTGCAACTTTAATGGAACAGCCTTCATCAGTTACCAAGGCAGAACTTTGTAGAGATTCAGGAAAAGTTGCAACAGATGCTTGTAAAGCAGATCCAAGAGGCTCAAGAGTACTTAGTGATTATGTAGCAGTTGATTCAATTCCTACAGATACATGTACTGTACATGAGTTTGTTAATATTTGCAATGTTACAGGAAAAGTTGCATCATCTGCATGTAAGAGTACAACAAGAAGGTCTTGTATAACTAGAGATTATCAACCTTCACAAGGAGTATTTTCAGCAGACTGGGCATATATGAAACCAAGTGAAGTATGTAATGGAAGACATTCAGGTTCAGGCTCAGGAGGAATAATTATATATAGAAATGGTGTAGCACAATAAAGATTAGTAGCAGTATTATAAAAATTATGTAAATAATACTGCTACTTTTTCCTTATTTATCAATTTATGTGAACTTTTAGTGAAAAAACTATATATAAGTTGCAAAAAAATATATTATTTGGTAGAATATAAAATGTATAAGTCAAAATATTTAGATATTTGATATTGAAAAGAGAGGGAAAGAGATGAAGAAATTCTTAAAAAAACTTGGTAAAGTATTAGGAGTTTTAGTTTTTGAATTAGTATATATTTTAGGTCTAGGTATTTATTTAATTTATTATACAGAGATGTTTACTACAACAAGAGATATGATTGTTACAACATCCATGACAACAATGACTCATCAATACTTTGCTACTTGGTTTTTATCCGATGAAAAGATAGAAGAAATTCTTGCAGCAAATAGAAGAATAAATCAAACAGAAGAACAGAGTCTAGAAGATGTAGAAACATCTGAATCTAAAAACCAAAAAGGTACAGAGGGTATAGAGGTAGTAAATGTTAGCACTGATACTTTTAAAGCATATTTAATGATTATAGATGATCCATCACGTGTAGACTTAGTAGTAGGACCAAATGTTCCAACTGTAGGTTCAACAACATCTCAGATTGTTGAAGCATATGATGCTGTTGGTGGAATTAATGCAGGAGGTCTTGCAAATGATACATATGGAACAGGCGCTATGCCTACAGGACTTTTGATGGTAAACGGAGAATATTTTGATAACGAATTTGATTATGGTCAGAGCGTAAGTATGTGTGGTTTTACACAAGATAATAAATTATATGTTTCAGATAATATTACAAAATCTGAAATTGATCAATTAAATTTAAGATGTGCAATTTCATTTGGACCTGTTTTAATTGTAAATGGTCAACCAAGAATAAGTAGTGGTACAGGTTGGGGAGTTAATCCACGTACATGTATTGGTCAAAGACAAGATGGAACTGTATTGTTTTTAGTTATTGATGGAAGACAAACAGATACTTTAGGAGCAACTCTAAAAAATGCACAAGATATATTATTAAATTATGGAGCATATAATGCGTTTAACTTAGATGGAGGGGCATCCACAACAATGGTATTTGATGAAGAACTTGTTAATAGTCCTAGCGACTTTGCAGGCGAACGTTATGTTCCTACAGCATTTATTGTTAAGTAGTTATACATAGTTTAAAGGAGTAGAATGATGAAGAAATTTTTAGTAAAATTATTTGTTTGCATACTAGTTGGAACTATATTTACTTTTGGAACTTTAAAGTTTGTTGATGGGTATTTATATAAAGTTTCTCAATCAAGTTATGTAACAGCAGAAACTTATAGAACAAGCACTGAAACTGAGTTAAAAAGTGAAGAACTTCTAACTATACCAGAAAATGCTACACAATTACAATTTTCATATAATAATAAGTATTATGCATATTTAGAAGATGGTAGTATTCATATAAATTTAATAGAAGACGGATCTGAGCATGCAGTTGTAACTGAAGATAATCCAATTTGTTATTTTTATATGCAATATGATAAAAATTCTTTAATGTATTTTGTTGAAGATACAACTGGTGCATATACAACATTAACAATGAAGACATTTGAGATAAATACAGAGAAAGTAACAGAATATAACGATATAGATGTTACAAACTTCTCTAGAGTAAAAGATATTACAATGTCACCACTTCTTAGTGTTATTTATATAAATATAGAGACTAAAACAGGTATGACAACAAATAACACTGTATATAAAATAGATTTATTTAATTCTATGTCTAGGGTAAAAAGTGGAACTGTATTAAGTACAATAAAAATGCTACAGCATATTGATAGATTATATTATGGAGATACTGATGGTGGTGTTTATACATCAGGTGCAACAATTAATTATTTAGTTGGTTATGCTGATGTTGACCTTATTGGAATAAATGCAAATTTAGAAAGTTCAGATGATGATGAAAAACTATATTTGTTAGATACAACTAAAAATGATAAAGTGTATGTTGTAGAAAACTCACAAATTATTGATACAATATATTTAAGTGATACAGATATAGTTGCAACATATAATGAATATGGTGATGTATATTTAATATATCCAACATATATTTTGAATATAACAGGAGATAATCCATATAAAAGAGTGGCAAAATTGTCTAAATATGTTACTTTTGAAGCTATAAAAGATGATGTTGTATATTTAAGAACATCAAACAATAAAATTGTAACAACACAGTTACTTGACAATTAAAGGAGATTAAAATGATAGATTTTATTGAGATACTTAAAGTTATTTTTTTAGGAATTGTTGAAGGTATTACTGAATGGCTACCAATCAGTAGTACCGGACACATGATTTTAGTTGATGAATTTATAAAACTAGCTATGTCAGAAGAATTTAAAGAATTCTTTTTAGTTGTGATACAGCTTGGCGCAATTATGGCAGTAGTATTTTTATATTTTAAAAAGCTATTTCCATTTGAATTTAAGAAAATAGATGGAAAAAATAAGATTACTTCTAATAAAGATACATGGATTCTATGGGGAAAAGTTCTAATAGCTTGTGTTCCTGCAGGAATTATAGGCCTACTTTTTGATGAGCTACTAGATACATATTTATATAATGCTATAACAGTTTCTTTAATGTTAATAATCTATGGTATTTTATTTATTATTGTAGAAAGAAGAAATAAAGGAAAAGAAGCAAGAGTAAAAGATTTAAAATCTCTTAGTATTAAAGATGCAGTTATAATTGGAGCTTTTCAAATTCTTGCTTTAATACCAGGAACTTCAAGATCTGGTGCAACAATTCTTGGAGGTATATTAATTGGAGTTTCTAGAAGTGTTGCTGCAGAATTTACATTTTTCTTAGCAATTCCAGTTATGATTGGAGCAAGTCTATATAAAATGTTAAAGTTTATAAAACTTGGAGTTGCAATGGCAACATTTGAATGGGTAGCATTAATTGTTGGACTTATAACAGCGTTTATAGTTTCAATTATTGCAATTAAGTTTTTAATGAACTATATTAAGAAAAATGATTTCCAAGTATTTGGAATATATAGAATTATATTAGGACTAATAGTACTTGCTTGTATGTTTACAGGTATATTAGCTTAGAAATTAAAAGACTAAATTTAGTTATATATTTTATAACTAATTTAGTCTTTTATTACAATTTTAGGAGTGAAATTATGAAAAAGAAATTAATAAAATTATTTATATTTATGTTTGCAATAAGTATATGTTTTGGAGTAAAAGAGAGCGTAAATGCTACAACTTCTTTTTCTACTAGTAGAAAATCACTAAAAATATATGAAAAGTTTGATATTACTAATATATTGAAAACAGATAACAAAGATAATTTAAAGTATGAAATATCAAATGACAATATAGCAGATATATCAGAAGATGGAGTTATATTTACTAAAAGACTTGGAGAATTTAAAGTTACTGTAACAGATGGAGCATTAAGTGATACTTGTACATTTTCATCTGGATATTATGTAGGTATTGATGTCTCATCATTTAATGGTAATGTTGAGTGGGATAAGGTAAAAGAGCAAGGAATAGATTTTGCAATGATTAGGTCTACTGTTGGGTGGTATGATGAAGCTGTAGATAAAGATGAAGAATATGACTTTCAATTTGATAAGCAATTTTTAAATAATATAAAAGGTGCAAGTGAGAGTAATCTTTCTTTTGGAATATATCACTTTTGCTTAGCAAAAACTCCAGAAGAAGCAAAACTTGAAGCAAAATATGTTTTAACAGCAATAAATGAATATGGAAAAGATTATAAAGAAAATATGACTTTGCCAATTGCATATGATATAGAGGGGACAGCACTTGAAGAGTTAGGAATGAAAAAAGTTACAGAAATAGCAATTGCATTTTGTACAGAGATATATAATGCTGGATATACTCCTATTATATATTCAAATAGAAATTTTTACATGAATTATTTAGATTTAGAAAAATTAAATGCTTTAGCATATAATTATTGGTATGCTTCACCAAAAGATGATCCGGATTTTAGTGAAAAAATAACTATAGCAGATACTAATACTACACCTTTTATTTGGCAATATACATTTGAAGGCTCTGTAGATGGAGCAAATAATGACCAAGGTCATGTTGATATGGATGTAATGTATATGAAAGATAGAGTTAAAATAGAAATCATAGATAATGGACAAGTTATTGACACTATTGGAGCAGATAAAGGTGGTAATATAGATTATATTCCTGAATATACAAAAGAGGGATATGCATATAATGGAATAATAGATAATTTAGGTAATATTATAAATGAGGATTCTATTTTTAATAATGATACAAAGCTTAATGTTAGTTATAGCAAAATAAGAATAACTAGCATTGCTCTAAATTATAATGATTTAGAATTTATTAATGATACACCAAAAACATTAGAGATTAAAAGCTATGAGCCACAGACGGCAATATTAGAAGGAGAAGAATTCATTTTTACATCAGATAATACAGAAGTTGCAACTGTAGACAGTTACGGAAAAGTTATACCTGTTGGAAATGGTAAATGTAATATCATTTGTACATTAAAATCTGATTCTAAAGTACAAGCTGTTTGTAATGTAAATGTGCATTTTGGAATTATTCTTGGTGATTTAGATAGAAATGGGGCAGTAAATGCAAACGATGCAGCAGTTGCACTAGATTTATATAAATATGGTAATGCTAAAGATGAAGATATGCAAATTGGAGATATGAATGAAGATGGCGTAATAAATGCAAATGACGCTGCTCTTATACTTGATGTATATAAGTATGGTAAATAAATTAATATAATAAAGTATAATTTTTTAAAATTATACTTTATTATTTTTTTCTTTTCATATATAATCAAAATATAGGAGAGTTTATATGATAATATATGAAGATGTAAAGAAAAATATAAAGATAACTATTTATTCTAAGCATAAAAATATATTAAAAAAAGTAGTAGATGAGGTAGAAAAAAATGATTTTAAAGTAGAGGAATATGAGAATATAGATAAGTTATTAATAGATTTAACTAAAGGAAGAATAAAAATACTTGTATATTTATTTGATAGCTTTAATGAGTTAGAGAATATAAAAAGTTATAGTAACTATACAAAATTAATTATATTTAATAATCATAATACAAATTTTGAAGCATTAATGACAGAGATAGTATATACTTTAAAGATTATAGATAATGAGCAAAAAATTGATTTTCAAAAATATAAACTAGAAATTGTAGGAAATTTAGTAGAAAGTATATCTCATAAAATTCAATCAAACCTGTTAGTATTAGGCGCAAGTCAAGATGTTATAAAATTACTTAGTGAAGATTTAAAAGAAGACAGGCAAAAAAGGGAAATATTAGATAGTTTATATGGAAAAAATGTTAATGCACTTGAAAATTCAAATATGCTTTTAGAGCTAATATCTAATGCTACAACTCTTTCAAATGAATCTATAATGCATTGTAGTCAAATAAAACAGATTATTAATGAAATATTAGATGAATATTTAAAAATAAATCAAGTAAAGCTTGTTGTTGAAGAAAAAATAAAAGTAGGATCTTATATTTGCGGACCTTTAAATGATGTCATTTTTGTTATTTGTAGAGTAATAAAATTATTAATTGATGAAAAGCAAAAAAATATTAAGCTATTAATTTATGAAGATGAGAGTAGCTGGTATTTTACTATTGAGATGTCAGAAAGAATTTTAGATAAGCAATTTATAGAAAAAATTAAAAAGTTTATTATATATATAAAAAATGTAAAACCTAAAATCACAGAAAAACAAATTGGTTTAATTATAAAAAAAATTAAGTAAACTATAAAGCAAAATATAGCTTTATAGTTTATTTTTAAGCATAACATTACATAATATTTACAAAAATATAAAAAAAATATTGCATTACTTGGTGCGGTGTGCTATAATTATTATGTATCTTAAAAAATGAGGCAAAAGCAAATTTGCAAATGCAGTAATTCTAATAATTATGAGGAGGTAAGTTTACGTAAATTAAAGCAAAGTGAATGTCCGTTTTCTGATACGTTTATTAAAAATTTTTAGAAAGGATGATTGCCATGGAGAAGAATAATCAAATTTTCTCTACTAAGTCTGTTTACGGATCTTGTGCTGTGACATCAATTATTGTAATAGCCCTTTGGGCAATTACACATAACTGGATAGTATTAATTGCAGCTTTAATTGCAGTTCCTTATCTTGTAACGAGATTGTTTCACAAAGAAGTGAACAAGAGGGCGAAAGTTCCTATAGTTATAATGATAATACTAGCAATATTACTATCATTTATGTTCTTAAGATTTAAGGACGAAGAACCAGCACCAGTTGAGCAACCAACAGTTATTGTTGATGAACAAACTGATGATGAACAAACACAAGACGAGACAGATTCTGCTGAGCAGCAAGAAAGCTCAAATTCAAATTCTGGTAGCGGAGGCTATCGCGGGGGATCAAACTTTGATCCATCAGAAAAATTAACTCCTAATTACTCAAACGTAGGAGGAAACTCTAACGGTTCAAATGTGAATGTTGGTAATGCAACATCAACTGCTGGTGATAAAAACCATATTCAAAGCTCAGACGATAATAGAAATGAACAAAATGAAGAAATACAAAACGAGGTGAATAATGGTAAAGACAAGGTTGATCTTGAAGATGGAATTACAGGTGTTGTAGATAATAGACCACAAGAAGAAGAGCCAAATGACGCTCCACAAGTTGACATTGATAAAGACAATGCTCAAGACTCAATCAACGAAGGTGAAGATAAAACTCCACCAGCACCATTACCTGATGAAGATCAACTTAAAGAAGATGCAGAAGAGTCTGATGACACTGAACTTGATGATATGTTTGAGCAAACAAAGCCAACTGATGGTAAAGAGGAGGAAGATTCAGATAAAACAGAAACTACTCAAAAGCCAGAAGAAGGCAAAGATGACGACGAGGATGTAAAACCTTCTGAAAAGCCAGATGATGGTAATAAAGAAGAAGCAAATACTCCAACACAAAAACCGGAAGAAGATAACAACAAGGAGGACGAGACAACTAAGCCAAGTGACGACAATACTTCAGAGGAGACAACTCCTGTTGAGCCTGTGAAAACTCCAGTTACAATAACTGCTCTTGATGGAAATGAAGCAATAGCTGGAGATACCGTTCAATTTAAAGTAACAGGTGACGTTAAGACTGTAGAGGGGCTAGATGGGTTAGATTATAGCATTGCAAACGGTTATTTAAGCGTTAACACCCAAGATGGTGTAGCAACTGTTATATCACCTGTTATCATAGGCGCTGATGGCACAAGCACAGCTACAGCTTCAGTGACTGTGAATGTTTTAAACTTTGATTAGATTCTGAGACTAGAGATGTGATGAATCGTTATTAATTAAAGTAAAGTGAACGGACTAGAATCCTATACTTATGTATGAATTTTTGTACACAGGACTTGGATGACATTCATATTTGCTAGTATACTGATTAAAAAGTGGTTTGATTATGCTATTTTTTTAGTGTAATATAGATATTGGTATACAATTTCTGCATTCTATCCATTTTTTTGGAGATAATTCGTATCAAACGTTTTTTTAAGACGCTTTGATTTGTAACACAGATAGCTTTAAGCTACGCTCGTGTGAAGAATTGTAATTAGAATGTACGGCAATAAAAAGCAAAAAGAATTAATACTTTTTTTGTGTGCAAGAGTCTCATTTTTATGGGATTCTTTTTTTGATAAAATAAAAGTGATAGCATACTGCTATCACTTTAAAAAAGCTATTGTAACTCCGTAACTACCTTCATAATATCCTCCAAGTCTATGTTCTTTAACATATGGAGAATTATCCAGAAACTTATGTACTTCACGTCTTAGAATACCACCATTTTTCCCATGAATAATTTTTACAATTTTTACGTTATTGCAAATAGCATTATCTATAAATTTTTCTAAATTTTCTAAAGCTTCATCTACTGTTTGATGTCGTATCATTATTTCATCAAGTGGAGGAGATGAAATTTTTACTTTTATACTAAAACTATTTTCTTTTTCATGTTTATTAGTTTCTTTTACTTTAGATTTACTAACTTTTATATATTTATCTTTATATAATATAATAATATTTTGTTTGGATATATTAGTTATTTTACCAACAATATTATTATCTGGTATTTCTACATAGTCACCTATGGTATACATTTTTCCCTCCTAAATAACATTAATATTATATCACAGACATTAAATATGTACAATTAATTTTTATATTAATATATTGAATATATATAATATTTTTGGTATAATTTATTAATACGGAAGGATGAAATATGGTAAAAAAAGATAACATAAGAAATTTTAGTATAATAGCACATATAGATCATGGTAAATCTACTCTTGCAGATAGATTATTACAGCTTACTGGTTCTGTCGAGCAAAGAAAAATGCAAGAGCAATTATTAGATAATATGGATATAGAAAGGGAAAGAGGTATAACAATAAAATCACAAGCTGTAAGAATGAAGTATACAGCAAAAGATAATAAAGAATATATTTTAAATTTAATTGATACTCCTGGACATGTAGATTTTAATTATGAAGTATCAAGAAGTCTTGCTGCATGTGAAGGTGCGATACTTGTTGTAGATGCTGCGCAAGGAGTAGAAGCACAGACGTTAGCTAATGTATATCTTGCTTTAGATAATGATCTTGAAATATTACCAGTAATAAATAAGATAGATTTACCTAATGCAAGAATTGATGAGGTAAAAAAAGAAATTGAAGATATTATTGGACTTGATACAGAAGGAATACCTTGTATTTCTGCAAAAACGGGACTTAATGTTGAAGAAGTTTTAGAACAAATAATAACCAAAATTCCACCTCCAAAAGGTGATGATAATAAGCCGACAAAATGTCTAATTTTTGATTCTGTATATGATAATTATGAAGGAGCAATTGCTTTTGTTCGTGTTGTAGATGGTGTAGTAAAAAGGGGAGATAAAATTGTTACTATGTCAAATAACAAGGAGTATGAAGTAGTAAATATTGGTTATTTTAAACCAGGTGGCTATGTAAAAGCAGATGAACTTACAGCAGGAGAGGTTGGATTTATTGCTGCAAGTATTAAGAATTTATCTGACATACGCGTAGGTGATACAATTACAACAATTCAAAATAAAGCAATAGAGCCTTTAAAAGGATATAAAGAAGTAAAATCCATGGTATATTCTGGTATATTTCCAGCAGATGGTTCAGACTATGAAGAGTTAAAAGAAGCGATAAATAAATTAAAGTTAAATGATGCTTCTTTGCATTATGAGTTAGAGTCTTCATCTGCATTAGGGCATGGATTTAGATGTGGATTTTTAGGACTTTTACATATGGAGATAATTGTAGAAAGACTTGAAAGAGAATATAACTTAGAAATAATAACAACAGCTCCATCTGTTATATATAAGGTATATAAAACAAATGGTGAGATGATTGAACTATATAATCCGTCAGAATTACCTTCACCACAAGAGATTAGTTATATTGAAGAGCCTATAGCACATACAGAAATAATTACACCTAAAGAATATGTTGGAAACGTAATGGAGCTATGTCAGCAAAGAAGAGGTGAATTTATAAATATGAAGTATATTGATAATTTACGTGTTATGCTTGAGTATAAGCTGCCTTTAAATGAGATAATATATGACTTTTTTAATAGTCTAAAATCACGCACAAGAGGATATGCTTCATTTGACTATGAGGTTACAGATTATAAAAAATCAAATCTTGTAAAACTGGACATATTATTAAATGGACAAATTGTTGATGCTTTATCATTTATTGTATATAGACCAAACGCAGAGTCAAGAGGAAGAAAAATTGCTGAAAAACTTAAAGACATTATTCCAAGACAACTATTTGAAGTTCCAGTACAAGCAGCAATTGGAGGAAAAGTTGTAGCACGTGAGACAGTTAAAGCAATGAGAAAAGATGTACTTGCAAAATGCTATGGTGGAGATATTACAAGAAAAAGAAAATTATTAGAAAAACAAAAAGAAGGTAAAAAGAGAATGAGAAGGGTAGGTACTGTTGAACTTCCGCAAGATGCTTTTATTAGTGTGTTAAAAATAGATGAATAAAGATTAAAAAAATATTACAGGGTCATAAAATATAGTGGCTCTGTTTTATTTTATCTATATATAAGTTGAAATTTGTTATTGTTTAGTATACAATAATTTTTGTAAGGGGTAATTTTTATGAGGAATAGAAAAATAATATTAGTGATATTATTAGTTTGTTGTTTTTTAATATGCAATAAATCAGCCTTTGGTGCTGTTAATTATACAGAAGAAATAGATGAGATAGATCCAAATGCTTCATCATCATCAACTATAGATTATGGAGACTATTCGTATATGCTGGCAAATGGAAGAGCATATATTGTAGACTATAGAGGAAAGACAACAGAACTTGTACTTCCTTCTACTATTGATGGTTATCAGGTATATGGTCTTTATAGTGAATGTTTTGCAAATGGTACTAATCTAAAAAAGATTTATGTGCCTTCTTGTGTTAAAGTTATATATCCAGATACATTTTTTAACTGTAGAAATTTAGAAGAAGTTGAAATAGATAAAAATAATGATACTTATGCTTCAGATGATGGAATGGTTTATAGTAAAGATTTTGTGTATTTTGTTTCATGTCCTGAGGGAAAAAGAGGAGAAGTAACTTTAAGAGATGAAACTTTATATATTTGTGATAATTCATTTCTTAATGCATCAAAAGTAACAATTATTAATGTTCCAGAAAATGTATTTGATGTTGGTATACTTGCACTATATAATACATCTTCTTTAGAGAAAATTAATATAGATAAAAATAATGATTATTTTGTATTTTTAGATGGGATACTTTATAATAAAGATAAAACGGAGGTTATAAAGTGTGTCGATACAAGAAAAAGTCGTGTAAATATTGCAAGTTCTGTAAAGTCTATTAGAGATTATGCTTTTTATAATTGTAAAGACTTACCAGGACCTATTGAATTTCCAGAAGGATTAGAAGAAATTGGAGAAGGTGCATTTTTTGATTGTCATAGTTTATCTGGAACTATAGATTTCCCATCTAGTTTATCATCTATTGATAAGGTGGCATTTTTTAATTGCTATAGCATAGAAGAAATAGATTTAAATTGTGACATTGAGATTATACCTGATGATTGTTTTGGAAATTGTTCAAGTTTAAAAGAGATAGTGATTCCAAATAATATAAGAGAAATTGGGGAAAGAGCGTTTTTTAATTGTACAGGTGTTGAGAGCGTTTCATTAGGCAATAGTTTAAGAATAATTAATAATTGGGCTTTTGATTATCTTACAAGCCTAAAAGGTGATTTGATTATACCTGATTCTGTAAATAAAATAGGAGATGCAACATTTTTTAATTCTGTGTCTTTAGATGGATATATAGTAATAGGTGCTGGTGTTCACGAAATTGGAGCAAGTGCATTTTATAGAGCAGACAATGTAAAGGGAATCATATTTAGAGGTCCTGTTCCATCTATATCAGAATATACATTTTTAAAGCCGGATGTGCCTTATTATTATTTAAAAGGAAGAACTGATTTTGAAGGTTTAATTGAAGGCAAAACAATGTTAACTTACGTTGAAAAACCTAAGGTTACATTTATTGCAAATGGAACCAAATATAAAGAGGTTACATTACAAAAATTTGGTTTAGCAGTTGATGAATTTGATAATCCAGAGTTTAATAACTATAATTTTGAAGGTTGGTACTATGATGAAAATTATGAAAATGAGTATAATTTTTCAGACACTATTATGGATGATACAATTATTTATGCTAAATTAAGTAGTAAAAATAAAATAGAATTTGCACAAGATACCCTAGAAATTGAAGCTGGATATACTAAAGCATTAGAGTATAGTTATAATTTAGAAGATGGTGCTACAATTGTTTGGAATACAAGTGATTCAGATATAGTTGAAGTAGATCAAAATGGAAATATAAAAGCTAAAAAAGAAGGACAAGCTGTTATTACTGCAAGTTATAACAATATTGTTGCAAGTATTACTATTAATGTGTTAAAGGAGACAAATAAGATAAAATTTGATAATGATATTTTAAATATTATTATTGGTGAAAAAATAGATATTAATTTTAGTTATCATTTATTACATGGTGCAGATGTAGAGGAGATAGTATGGTCTTCTTCAGATAATGAGGTAGCAACTGTTGAAAATGGTCAAATAACAGCAATTAAAGAGGGAAAAACAATAATTACAGCAACGTATGAAGATGCTTCAGATACAATAGAAATTTATGTATTAAAGCCTAATAGTTTGTACTTTACATGTGATGCTTTAGATGTTCCATATAGAAATAATTCAAAAATAGAGTTTGATTTAGATTATTATTTTAATGATGGTGCAACAGATAAAGATATTATTTATGAAAGTAATAATCAAGATATTATAAAAGTAGTAAATAATGAGCTTGAGATAGTTGGAACAGGAAAAGTAACAATTAAAGCAAGTTATAAAGATGTTAGTGATACTATTGAGGTTAATATTTTTTCAGTAGATAAGCTAGAATTTAATAGTCGTGGTTATATAATTAAAGTTGGTGAAAGTATAAATTTAGATTATACATTTGATTCATATGATCAAAATGAAAGTGATATTGTATTTACTTCTTCTGATGAGAATGTAGCTACAGTACAAAATGGAAAAATTGTTGCAAAGTCAAAAGGTAAAGCAGTTATTACAGCAACATATAATGAATTGGTATCAAAACTAAATATTGTTGTTAGTGATGAAAATTATATGCTAGGAGATATAAACTATGATGGAGTTGTAAATGCAAATGATGCAGCTTTAGTACTTGATATATATAAATATGGAAATGCTACAGATGTCCAGAAAATAGTTGCAGATGTAAACTTTGATTCTGTGGTAAATGCAAATGATGCAGCGCTTATACTTGATATATATAAATATGGAATGTAAAGAGGGAGTTATATGAGAAAAAAAATAAGTATTTTTTGTATTGTTTTAATGTGTATAGTATTGTTTAGCCATAATATTAAAGCAGATGAACCAATTGTATATGATTCATTTACTGATGGCTTTAAGTTTGTTATTAATAATGACGGTAAAAATACATGTACAATTGTAGGATATGAAAGTGACGTTTATACTAACATAATTCCAGATGAAATAAATGGATATACAGTTACAAGAATTGGAGATGAGGCATTTAAAGATAAAAATCAAATAACTGGTAAATTATCTTTACCTGACACTATTATATCAATTGGGCAAGAAGCTTTTAGAAATTGTACACATCTTACAAGAGTAAATCTTCCAGACAGTGTAAAGACAATAGGTGATAGAGCTTTTTATAATTGTGACTCACTTGAAAAAATTGATTTAGGTGCTGTTGAATCTATTGGAAATTCCGCTTTTTATAGATGTGTAAGCTTTCAAAATACAAATATTGTTATGCCAAACACATTAAAAAGCTTAGGAGAAAGAGTATTTGCATTTTGTAATATAGAAGCAATTAAGTTTACAACTAGAAATGCACCAAGAGCTTCAGAAAATACATTTCTATTTTTTGATGGAGATGTGATCATACCAAAAGATAGAGCAGGATATATAGGTACTGCATGGAGTGGTGCAATTGTTGATGGTGTAGAGCTTACCGGTGATTTGGATAAAGATGGAAGAGTTAATGCAAATGATGCTGCAGTTGCATTAGATTTATATAAATATGGAAATGTTAGTGATGAAAATATAGATATTGGTGATATTAATAGAGATGGAGTAATAAATGCAAATGATGCTGCACTTATACTTGATATATATAAATACGGAAAATAAGGCTTACGCCTTATTTTTTTTCATAGTTTTTTGTTGAAGCAAATATAAACTTAAAGAAATTGTTGTTAATATTAATATACTAAGAGAGAGTGAAATTATATTTTGAGCTGTTGGAACTAATAATTTTGTTATATAAAAAGCAATAAATAAACATATAGCAGGAGCAAATAACCAGTCTATAAAATCAAAATCTAGTTTGATTTTTTTAAGAAGCAAATTAACACTAAATAGACCATTTAGATATTCACTTACGTATATTACAAGAATGTATCCAAAAGTACCAAGATAGGGAACACCAAAATAGATAAGTATTATTGATGTTACAACATCAATAATATTTATTCTCATTACATCTAATTGTAAATCAAGGCCTCTTAAAATATTATCTACTATAAAATCTATATACATAATACATATTAGTGGTGTAAGTACTTTAACATAGTACGATACTTCTACATTTTTATATATTATAAAGCAAAGAAGATCTGAAGATATATATATTATAAAAGATATATATAATGATGCAAGAAATGTAAGCTTAAATATTTTCCTTGTTATTCTTTGAATTTTTTCCTTATTTTTTGAAGCATAAAATCTGGAGTATTCTGGAAGTATCAAAGAAGAAAAACAATTTATAAATATACTTGGCATTAAGATAAAAGGTAATGCAATTCCGTGAATTAGTCCATACCTAGATAAAGCATAGTCATATGAAAAACCAAATTTTTGAAGTCTAAGTGGTATTAGAGTGTGTTTTAAAGTAGATAGTCCAGAACGTACAAAAGAAGTAAATGATATTGGTGCAGATATTCTTAAAATTTCTTTTGTAACATCTGAGCTGTTTTTATTGTATCTTTGTGTATTTATATGATTTTTAATATCTTTCTTATACATTATATAAGTATATAAAAATGATAATAATTCTGATATTAAAATACTAATTCCAAAAGATAGAAAAGTTGGACTATTTAAATATACAAGAGCAACTATTATGCTAGATCTAACGACATGAGTTAAAAACTCATTTATTACAGGCTCATTTACTTTTCTTAATGCATTAAAATATCCACAAAGCGCTGAACTAATTGCCATAAAAGGAAGAGATAATGCGAGTAAAATAACAATTCTATCATCTTGTAGATTTCTTAAAAAAATTGAACATATCTCATCTTTAAATAGTATAGTTATTATACAAACTATAACGGATATTATTCCACATATCTTATATCCAATACGTGAAGCTTTTACTATTGATTTATCATCATTTAGTTCGTCTTTTTCAGATACAATTTTTGTTATTGCAAGTGGAACTCCAAAAAGCGATATAGTAACTAAAAAATTAAACATATTCATTATTAATGAATATGATCCTAGAACTGTTGTTCCAATTTTTTGAGATATATACGCATTTGTAATTACTTCTATAATATTAATTATTCCTGTAGAAATGCTAAGTAAAGCAAAGTTTTTTATAAATTGTATCAATTAGTTTCTCCTAGTTCATCTAAAGAGGCAAAAGTATAGCCTTCTTCTTTTAAGGTAGTTATAAATTCATCAAGTATTTCAGAATTTGTTTTTGAAGTAGAGTGAAGTAATATTATAGCTCCATTATGAACTCTTTTTAATAGAGTTGACATTGCTTTTTCATGACTTGGTTGATTATTTTGTTCCCAATCTACATATGCTACAGACCAAAAAACTGTAGTATATCCTAGTTTTTGTGCATCAGCTAAATTTTGAGTATTATAAATACCTTGTGGAGGTCTGTAGTATTTTTTCATTTCTTTACCTGTTATTGCTTTATACTTTTCTTCATTTGGCTCTATTTGAGCTTTAAAATCTTCAAATGTTGACATTTTTGACATATCTGGATGTGTTAGAGTATGATTTGCTACAATATGTCCTTCATCACACATTCTTTTTACTGTATCTGGATCCGAATCAAAAAAATTTCCAACTATAAAAAATGCTGCTGGAACATTTTGTTTTTTTAGAGTGTCTAATATAGTATTGGTATATCCAGCTTCATATCCAACATCAAAGGTCAGATATACTTTTTTTGTATCTGATGAATCTGTAAAATATGCGTTGTACTTTAAAAGTTCTTCGCTTGTTGCATTTCCTCGAGGCGTTTCATTAGGTGTTGAAAATGATAGTCCCCATGAAGTATTGTTTGATGCTAAAACAAAGCATGAAATACTACATACGCATACAATAAAAAATATCGAAATAGATAAAATTAATTTTTTTCTTGTTATTATATAGTACATTAAATCACCTTAATAAAGTATATTAATTATTTTTAAAATTATTAAAATAAACAATAAAGTTTGATTATAATTTTTATATATGTTAAAATATATTACATATAATATGGAGGTTTAACATGTATATATATGTAATAAGACATGGTCAAACAGATTGGAATGTAGAGAAAAAGCTTTTGTCTAGAACTGATGTTTCTTTAAATGATACTGGATTTGAGCAATGTAAAGAGGCAGAAAAACTAGTTAGAAACCTAAATTATGATTTAGTAATTTGTTCACCTATGTTAAGAACTAAGCAAACAGCAGAAATTGTAAATAGTAAAAATAAAGATATAATATTTGATAATAGACTAGTAGAAAGAGATGCAAGAAGAATAGAAGGAATAGATGTAAGAGAGTTTAATTACAGAAATTTTTGGACATTAGGAAAAGATAAAATAGAAGATAGCGAGACTATAGAGGAATGCCAAAAAAGAGTATATGAGTTTTTAGATGAAATAAGAGAAAAATATAATGATAAAAACATTCTTTTAGTTACGCATAATGGGGTATGTAGGTTAATATATACATATTTTAATGGCTTTCCAAAGCGTGGAGATATATATGATAAGGGACATAAAAATGCTGAAATAAAAATGTATGAATTAAAATGAAACAGCTACTAAAGTAGCTGTTTTAATTTGCATAAGTAATTATTTAAATAAATAAAATAGATTTGATTTAAGCTGTTAGTTTTAAAAGCAGTTTCTATAGCGGATATATTTTTAGATAGGCATGTTTGACATTTACCCGAGTCAACATACTTTTCTAAGCTATAGCTATTGCTACTTTTATTATAAACTATAACTAAATTGTTTTCGTTTATTAAAATATTACGTATAATCCATTCTATTGGAAAATATTTTTGTAGTATTGTATTTGATAGTATATCAATAGAAAAATCTTGAGGCATTGAAAAATTATATTTAGACGTGTCAAATGTAATAAAAGTATTTGCAAATTTTGCAGTTTCTCTTGGATAATAGTTAATATTAAAAGAGTAATCTTTTTTATCAAATAGTATTTTAGCTGCAGAATAAGTTGAGTTAGAATAGGTTAGAAAATCTTTAATACTACTTTTTTTATAAATAGTATTTTTATTTGGCATTACATAAGAATTATCTTTTTCAATTAAATCTAAAAGTTCATAGATTTTAATTTGCTGTGAAAACATATTTCCGTTCATACTTCTCAAGACCAAAAAGGGACAAAAATTTTGTAATTCTTTCATCACGGTTCATATTAATTACCTCCATATAAAAATAGTTATTGATATTATATCATAAAATATAATTTATGTAAATAAAAATCGCTTTAATCTATATTAGTTAAAGCAATTTTAAATTAATATATCATTTCCTTTATTATAATTTTTTCCTATAGAACATAGAGAAAAACTATCTGAATTATATGTATAGCCATTTAACGTATCGTTTACTTGAGAGTGTAAAAACATTTTTCCAATTTCTTCATTTTCATTTTCCCATTTTTGCTTTCCTATATTATCGTCATAATTAGTAATATTAAGTGATAAGTTAGCACCTATATTTTCTATATATTCTACTAAATAGTCTGCTTTTTTTATTTTATATTTTTTATTAAAAGAAGAATCTCTTTTTTTATATTCGAATTTATCTGTATGTATTATGATATTTTTTTTAGATAGCATAGAGATTTTTCCATCAATGCATAAAATAAACCATCTATTTGTACTGTTATCTAATATAGTTAAAACTTTATTGTCTTTAGATTTTATTGGATTAGTTTTTATATTTGTAATATATAACTCGTTATTTGTAAAAAAATCTTTTATTTTAGCGAATTTTTCTATATCTATACTTTTCTTTATATCTTTTAAATATTTTTCTTTGTCAGCATCACTTAGTTGTTCAAAAAATTTTGTCATATCTTACCTCCATTAAGAGATTATATCAAATATAATGAAAAAAGTCAAACTTAGTAAACATAATATGACTAATATTATACTTGAATTTTATTAGATGATATAATATAATAAAAAAAGTTCGAAAGGTTATATTAGATATGAAAATAGAAGGAAAAGTTGCAACGATTATATTTAAAAATGAAATAAATAATTGGACTGTTTTACTAGTAAAACAAAAGGGTGGTTATATAACTTGTGTAGGTGAGACAGATGAGATAGAAGTAGAGGATGATTTAGAATTTGAGGGAGAATTAGTATCACATAAAGTATACGGAGAGCAATTTAAGTTTTCATCATATAAAAAGGTATTACCAAAGACAGAATCTGCACTAATTACGTATATTGCAGATAATATTTCAGGAGTTGGAAAGAAAACAGCTAAAAATATTGTTGATACATTTAAAGAAGAAACTGTAAATGTAATTAGATTTTCAATGGATAGACTTTATGATATCAAAGGACTTAACACAGAAAAGATAGAAAGACTAAACGAATTTTTTAATTCAGAGTGGGAAAAATGGAATACTATTGAATTTTTAAGTAAGTTTCAGATATCTACTGTTATTGCAAATAGAATTTATCAAGCAGTTGGCAAGGATACAATTGATATAATAAAAGAAAATCCATACAGTCTTTTAGGATTTGTTAGAGCATTAAATTTTAAAATAGTTGATTCTATTGGGAAAAATCTTGGTATATCTTTAGATAATCCAGATAGATTAGATAGTGGTGTGATATATGCAATAGATAAAATAACTGAATTTGGACATACTTGTGTTGAAAAAGAAAATTTAATAAAATATTGTGTAGAGCTTTTGGAAGTCGATGATGCTGAGATATCTCAAAGTATTACAAGACTTGTATTGTCTAATAAATTATATATAGATAAGGTTGATATGCAAGATTTTGTATTTAGACAGAGTATGTATTTAGCAGAAGAAGATGTGGCAAAAAGTATAATAGAACATACAAGACAGAATATTAAGGTAAATGACTTAACTTCATTAATTAATAAAGTAAGCAAAAATAATGATATCGAGCTATCTCAGGAGCAAAGAAATGCTATATCAACATGTTTAAATAATATGATATCTATTGTAACAGGTGGACCTGGAACAGGTAAAACCACAATAATTAAGTGTATAATAGATATATTAGAAGAGCAAAAGAAAAATTATGTGCTTTGTGCTCCTACTGGCAGAGCCGCCAAAAGAATTACTCAGACTACAGGTAAAGAAGCAAAGACTTTACATAGACTTTTAGAAATATCTAAAATTGATGATAACGATATAGATCTTTTTTATGAATATCAAGTAAAACAAGTAGAAGATGAAGTAGTTATAGTAGATGAAGCATCAATGATAGATATTATGATGATGAATAATTTAGTAAAAGGAATAAAACCTACTACACAACTTATTATAGTAGGTGATGTAAATCAATTGCCATCAGTTGGACCGGGCAGTGTTTTAAAAGATATAATATTATCAGATATAGTACCAACTGTAGAACTTAAACAGATTTATAGGCAAAGTGCAAAAAGTGATATAGTAATAAATGCTCACAGAGTAAATGAAGGATTATATCTAGAGTTTAAGTCAAAGGATACCGATTTATTTTTTATTGGTACAAAGACTATTGAGCAAACATTATCTGAAATTTCTTCTTTAATTACATATAGGCTTGAATCTTATTCTAATTTAGATATATTAAAAGATTTACAGATACTAAGTCCTGTAAAGAAGACAGAACTTGGAACTATAGAACTTAATGAAAAGATACAAGAAATTTTAAATCCAAGATCTGAAAATAAGTCAGAAGTTATATATCAATCAAAAGTATTTAGAGAAAAAGATAAAGTTATGCAAATAGTAAATAATTATGATAAGAAATATTCAATTGAAGGAAAATTTTTTGAAGGAATATATAATGGAGATATTGGATATATTGATAGTATAGACAATGAAAACGAAAAGTTATATGTTAAATTTGATGATGATAGACTAGTGGAATATGATTTTGAAGAATTAGATCAATTAGAGCATTCCTATGCTATTACAATACATAAATCACAGGGCTCAGAATTTGACTATGTTATTTTACCTATTTTTACTGGATATAAAAAACTTCTTACTAGAAATTTATTATATACAGCAATGACAAGAGCAAAAAAAATGCTAATAATTATTGGTAATAGAAACGTAGTAAATTATATGGTAGATAATCTAGATTCTAAAAATAGAAAGACAGGACTTAAAGAAAAGCTTGAAAAATTATTATACTTAAATGATAATAAATCAAAAAAATAGGTATATTATTACTCATTTTTCAAACAATAAATACAGCAATGTATTTTGAGGTGATTAAATGAATTATACTAGTATAGTAAAAAGAATAGATAATCTTGGAAGAATTGTTCTTCCTAAGGAAATACGAAGGAAACTTAAGCTTAGAGAAAATGATGAAGTAGAAATTATTTTAAATGACGAAAGTTCAGTAATACTAAAAAAGTATTCAGCCATTACAGAATATGAAAAAGAGTGTGTTATACTAGCTAATATATTAGATGAGTTAGTTGAAAATAATAATGTTTTAATTACAGATAATTTTTCTGTACTTGTATGTGGAAAAAAAGAATATGAATATCTAGTTGATAGAAAACTTTCTAAGAAATTTTTAAATATATTACAAGATAGAAAAATTTTTACTGAAAAAATAAGCCCAACTTTTGATATACTTGACATGGAGGAAGGAATATATGCCAAAATTATTGTACCAATTATTGTAGACTCAGCAGTATCTGGTTCAGTTGTAATCTTTTCTAGAGACAAAAATACCACAGTAAGAGATAAAGATATAGATTTAGTAAAATTTGCTTCGTTATTACTTTCAAGTAAGATAAAAATATAAATTTTACATAAATGTTACAAAAAAACTAAAAAAATTTATATTTATATTAAAATATTTCTTTTTTTTCTTTGATATGCTAAAATTTAAGTATATAAAATATTGTGAAAGAGTGTTGGTAAATGGAAGAAAGAGTAGAGTTTATTAAAAAAAATTTAAGTGGAAATAAGGAAGAAGATATTGCATATTTAGGTGCAATGCTTGCTGCTCAAAATAAAGTGGTAGAAGAATCTTTAGCAACAATCGAAGCAATAAATACAGTACTTAAGGAATTTAATAATAGTGAAGAAGTAAAAGAAATAGAAGATGAAAAAAATGAAGAAAGTGATGATATAAAAATACAAGAAAATAATGAAAACCAAGAAGTAAGAAGTAAAGAAGAAGAGGAGATAGATACCCTTATTGATGAGCTTACAAATAATCTTGATAGTGAAAATGTAGATGAATCTTTAAAAAGTATTGAAGAAATTATTCCTAAAATTGAGAATATATCAAAAACAGACGATGAAAATGTTATATATTGTAGTTTTTCATCAGATTTTGAAAAGATGATTTTTGAAAATATTTTTGCAAGTGAAAAAGAAGTTAGAAATACACCATATGCAAATGACGTAGTATATATATTGTATTCAGATATATTATTAAAGAAAAAAAGACGTAAAGCTGCTATGGATGCACTTGATAGGGCTATTTATTGGAATTTTTTAAATAGAGATGCAAGATCTAAAAAAATTGATTTATATTTTACAAGAAAAGAATTTGTAAAGTGTCTTGACGCTATTAAAAAATTACAAATGATATCTTATACAGCAAGAGATATAGCAGATTGTTATAATAAGTATGCCTATGTATTTAATAGTTTAAAGGATACAAAGTCTGCATATGCTTTATATAGACTTAGTTATAGCTATTTTGAGAATCCAAATGTTTTAAGTGTATTTACTGAGCTTGAAAATCAAGATCCATCATTAAAGGACTTATCTGCTGAGGATATTGTAAAAATTGCACAGGATAATGAAGTGGAGATTGGTCCTAATTCGAAAATTATAAAGGCTCATAGAGATATAACAACTAAATTAATAGAAGCAGGAGCAATTCAAGAAGCTAAAATTATGATACAAAACGATTATGCTATGACAAGAGAAGATGCTATAGCAAAAATTTATGATCAATTATTAGAACTAGAAAAAAATGAAGCAAGTAATGAAGAATTGGAAAATATAGAAGAAGATATAAAAGAAGATGAAGATCATCAACAAGACAAGAAAGTAGCAAAAAAGAAGACACCAGCATCTTCTAATAATAAGACAAAAAAAGCTACAAAAAAATAAGAATAATAATGGGGATGATTTTTAATCATCTCTTTTTTCTTTTGAAAGGGGATAAATATATGTATTATGTTATTGATAACAATAGATTTATTAATACAGATAAAATAGATATGTCTAAACAAAATATTGCTATATTTACATTAGATGAATTTGGAAAAGAATATAGAAATTTAAATATAAAAGATGAGTGTTATATTTTGTGTAAAAATAGTAAAATGAAATTTTTAGATAGATTTGAAATATATGAAGACTTTTGTTTTACCAGCTTAGAGATATTTAATCTATCATTTAGTAAAAGAAGTATAAGTAAAGTTATTTTTATTATTAAAAATAATTTATTTATAATTATAGTTTTACAAGATTCATCTAGATTTATGGAAAATGTATTAAAAAATTCACTAAATATTAATATGGAAAATTTAACACTAGAAAGATTTATATCTATTCTTTTTAATCATATGGTAGATGGAACTGATGAGATAATTTCAAAGTATGAAGATAAAGTATTAAATCTAGAAGATAAGATTATTAGCAATATAAATCAAGCAGATATGAATAGTCAAATATTTAAGATAAAAAGACAGCTTTCATATTTTCTAAAATATTATAAGTCTTTAAATAGATTTATTGATTTAATTGAAGAAAATTACGATGCTATATCTAATGGATCTGAATGTAGACATATTGAAATATTTGCTATACGACTTGAGAGATTTATAAGTGATATTGATTATTTACTTGAAGCACTAATTCATGTTCAAGATTTATATACAACATCATTAGATTATAGCTTAAATAATATTATGAAAGTATTTACTGTAGTTACTACAATATTTTTACCACTTACGCTTATTACAGGTTGGTATGGTATGAATTTTAAAAATATGCCAGAACTTACATGGAAGTATGGATATATAGGAGTAATAGTTTTTAGCTTAGTTGTACTTTTATTTTGTATTATATTTTTTAAGAAGAAAAAACTATTTTAGGAGGAGTTATGGTATTTTCAAGTTTAACATTTTTATTTTATTTTCTACCTGTAGTATTGATACTATATTATATTGTTCCAAAGAAATTTAAAAATTTAATTTTATTTATTTCATCTTTAGTTTTTTATTTTATAGGTGAGCCTAAATATGGAATAGTTATGATAATTTCTATATTATCTACTTATTTACATGGTATATTTATGGACAAGTACAAAAAACATAAAAAGAAATTTTTAGTATCAGCTATAGTAATTAGTTTATTGTTTTTGATATATTTTAAATACACAGATTTTATAATTGAAAATATAAATACAATTTTCAACGGAACATTTGATTTATTAAATTTAACTTTACCTATAGGAATATCATTTTATACATTTAAAATGATAAGTTATATAGTTGATGTATATAACGACAAGGTAAAAGTGCAAAAAAACTTTTTAAATTTAGCAACATATGTTTCTTTATTTCCTCAACTTATGGCTGGACCTATAGTTAGATACTCAACTATTGAAAATGAATTAGAAAATAGAAATCATACTTTTTCTGGTTTTTCAAATGGCGTTATGAGATTTATAATTGGTCTTGCAAAAAAAGTATTAATTGCAGACGTTTTAAGCGATTTGATTGGAAATTTTAATAGTTGCACAGAAAAAACAGTTTTATTTTATTGGATTTATGCAATAGCAACAACATTACAAATTTATTTTGATTTTTCAGGATATTCGGATATGGCGATTGGTCTTGGAAAAATGTTTGGATTTAATTTTCCAGAGAACTTTAACTATCCATATATTTCAAAAAGTATTACTGAGTTTTGGAGAAGGTGGCATATGACCCTTGGAACTTGGTTTAGAGATTATGTATATATTCCATTGGGCGGAAATAGGGTTGGAAAAATTAAATGGCTTAGAAATATTTTAATAGTTTGGATATTAACAGGACTTTGGCATGGCGCAGCATGGAATTTTATATTATGGGGACTTTTGTATGGAATTCTTCTTATGATAGAAAAACTTGGTCTTTTGAAAATTTTAGATAAACTACCATCTTTTTTATCTAGGACATATGTGATGTTTATTACACTTGTTGGATTTATTTTATTTAGTGATGTAGGAGTAAATGAAATTTTAGAAAATTTAGGAGGGCTATTTGGTATAGGTACAAGTAGTCTAGTAAACAAAGAGAGTATATATTATTTAATAAGTTATGCTTTAGTGCTAATAATAGCGATTATAGCATCAACACCAATTTTAAAAAATATTTTCTTAAAATTAAAAGAAAAAGTGCCAAAAGTTATAAATATACTGGAGCCAATAGTATTATCTATATTACTAATAATATGCACTAGCTATTTAGTTGATGGATCTTTTAATCCATTCTTGTATTTTAGATTTTAGGAGGAATATTTTATGAGTGAAAAACAAAAAGACATTACTATAACTATATTATTTATAGTAACTATAATAGGTGTATTTTTAGCTAACTTATTAATAAAAGATAATGATATATCTATTTCTGAAAGACGAAAACTTGCGAAATTTCCTAAAATTACGTTAGATAGTATTTTTAAAGAGCCACTTGGTAATTCTATTGAGGAATATGCTATGGATCAATTTATATTAAGAGATGAATTTAGGAGTATAAAAACATTTGTAAAACTTAATATATTAAATCAAAAAGATAATAATGAGTTATTTGAAATTAATAATAATATATATAAAATGTTGTATCCACTAAATGAAAATTCAGTAGTAAATGTTGCTAATAAGATAAATAATATATATAATACTTATCTTAATGATAGTTTTAATGTATATTATTCTATTGTGCCAGACAAAAATTATTATATAGATGATAACTCTTTATACTTAAAACTAGATTATGATAAATTAGAAGATATTATGAGTAGTAATATTAATTCAAACATTAAATATATAGATTTATTTGATACTTTAAGTGAAACAGATTACTATATGACAGATACTCATTGGAAGCAAGAAAATATAGTAAAAGTTGTAGAAAAAATTGCAACTCAAATGGGATTTTTAGATAGATTATCTTTAGAATACGAAAAAAAAGAATATGATGATTTTTATGGAACATATTATGGGCAACTAGGAAAAGAACTTATTCCAGATAAGATATATTATTTAACAAATAATACTATAGATAGTGCTGTTACCTATAATTATGAAACAAATAGAGAAGCTAAAATATATGATATTGAAAAGGCAGATTCATCAATGGATAAATATGATTTGTTTTTATCTGGTGCAACACCAATAATACAGATAAGAAATAAAAATGCAACTACAGATAAAGAGCTAATTATATTTAGAGATTCTTTTGGAAGTAGCATATCACCATTGTTTACTGAGGCATATAGTAAAATAACATTAGTAGATATAAGATATATAGCTACAAGTCTAATATCAAATTATATAGAATTTAAAAATCAAGATATATTATTTTTATATAGTACACTTGTAATTAATGAAAGTGGATCATTAAAATAGAGAGGAAATTATTTTCCTCTCTGTTTATATTCCTGAAGCAGTAATCATATTGTTTGCCCATTGTCTATAATAAAAAGGTCTTGGATGTACTCCGTCACTTTCGTAAACTTTTCCATCTGGACTGTTATTTAATATAAATGAATTATCTATGAATGTAATTCCTCTAGAACCACATAGTTCTTTTAGTCTAGTATTAAATTCCTCTTGGTAATTATAAGCAGAATTTTTTTCTTTTGCTTCATTGCTTACAGGTAAAACTGAGTTTATACAAATTCTTGTATTAGGTAGAGTAGAGGATAAATAATCTAATACATTTGAATATGCATTTATATATCCATCTACATTTCCATTCCAGCTTAAAAGATCATTTGCACCGTAAGATAGAAAAAGAACATCAGGTTTATAGTTTAAAACAGGTCCAATGTCTTCTTTCATATATTGTATTGTTCTTCCTCTGGTCCATATTACACTAGAAGAATCAAGTATTCCATATGCAGTAAGTCCTTCTGCTGTTGAATCACCAATTACCATAGCTCTTGCATTTAAAAATTTGTCAGAACAGTTCCCATTAAATGAAGGAGGGGATGTTGTTTCTACTTGCTCTTCATAAAACTCAGCTTGAATATTATCTTGAGCTAAAAAATTAATATTATTAAAATTTTTATAAGTTGAAACATCAATTTCTATATCTAATTTTTTAGATCTTAGTATAAATAATATAAAAAAACCAAACAATATTATACATATAATACCTATAATTAAATATATTAATTTGTCTTGATTGTAATAATCTTTTACACCATTTCTCATATAAAATACCTCTATATATATTATAATTAAAATTATATGACATTATAAGTTTATTTTCAACAAGATAAACAAAATTATAACATATATTTACTTAATATATATAATATGGTAAAATACTATTTGTGGAGGTGTAATATGAAAAATAAAATATTTGTGATTATTTTAGTGATCGTTATTTTAATAGCTGTAGTGGTTATAGGAATAAATTTAATTGGAAAAAAAGGTGTAGAAGAAAATGTAGAAGGTTCACTTGAAACTATAATGACAAAGTTATATGAAGGAATACCTGATGATCAAAAACCATATCTTGCAAATACCGTTGTTACTGCAGATAATACAGAGTATTATTTAGGTACAACAGATATAGAATTTAAAGAGGCATTAGCATCAGAACCTTTAATGAGTTCTATAGCACACTCAGTTGTTTTAGTTAGACTAAATTCTCAAGAAGATGCAAATTCAGTAAAAGAAAAAATTGAAACTAACATAAATCCAGCAAAATGGATTTGTGTAGAAGTAGATAGACAAAATGTAAAAGTTGCAAGTAAGGGTGATTTAGTAGTACTAATTATGGATAATGAACTTGCAGATAAAATTTTAGAAAACTTTAATAATTTATAATAAATAAGTATCAAGTTTTTACTTGATACTTATTTTAGTCTATCTATTGCATTTAGTATATCTTCTCTTTTTCCAAATCCAGTAAATCTAAAATGATTTTCACCGTTTTTTCCAAAACCAATTCCAGGAGTGCCAAGTATCATAAAATTATCTAGTAAGTAATAAAAATAATCCCAACTAGACATATTGTTTGGTGTTTTTATCCAAACATATGGAGAATTAACACATAAGTTCTCATCTAATATAAGGTGTTTAGATTTAAAAAAGTCAAATAGTATTTTGGTATTTTCAGTATAGTAATTAATATTTTCTTTTAATTCATTTATAGCGCTTGATGTATATACATTGTATATTGCATATTCACTTAAAAAAGAAGGACCATTATATTTTGTATCTTTTAATCTTTTAAAAAGTGAATTAACAGTAATATCCTTATTTATTTTTATTTCTTTTGGAACTATAGTATAAGATAGCCTTATAGGGGTAAAACCTGCTGTTTTTGAATAGCTTTTAAATTCAATTGCAACTCTTTTGGCATTTTTTATCTCATATATACTGTGTGGTATATTATTTTCTTGAATAAATGCTTCATATGCGGCATCAAAGAATATTATAAATTGATATTTTAGGGCAAGTGAAATTATTTTTTCTAATTGTTTTTTTGTAACTACTTCACCAGTTGGATTACTAGGAGAGCATATATATAAAATATCTATTATAAAGTCATCATTATTTTCAATTTCATATATTAAACTATCTATTGAGCTATAATATAAAATGTTATTTCCACGCATTATATTTGAGTCTAAATACACAGGGTATACTGGATTTTGTATTGCTACATTTAATTTGTCTGAAAAAATGTCTAAAATATTTGAAATATCAGATTTAGAGCTATCAGATATAAAAATTTCTTCTTTAGAAATCTTTGCTTTAACATTTAAATAATCATTTTTAATAATTTGTTCTTTTAAAAATTCATGTCCAGATGAGGGTGGATAACCAACAAAAGTATTAATATTAGACAAGAGGTTATTAGCCTTTATAATTCCTTCACTAGCCTTATTTACAAGTGGTAAGGTAACATCACCTATACTTAAATCTATTAATGATACATCACTTTTTTGTATGTATTTATTTTTTTCTTCTGAAATTTTAGCAAATAAATAGTTATTTTCAAGTTTTAAATAGTTATTATTAATTTTTAACATTAAATCCCTCCTTAATATATATGTATTAATTATATTAAAGAAGTATGAAAATTAATATTTCACATATTTTTCATTGACAAAATGACATCGTGTCATATAAAATTATATAAAAGAGGTGACGTTATGCCAACAAATACATATTATAATTTGAGTGAAGAGAAGAAAATTAGAATAGAAGAAGCAGTTAAAAAGGAATTTGCAAGAGTTCCATTAATTGATATGTCTGTAAAAAATATTGTAACTGATGCGAAAATTGCAAGAGGAAGTTTTTATCAATATTTTGAAAGCAGAGAAGATCTTATCAACTATATGCTAGATAAAGAATTTGAAAAAGAGAGTGAAGATTTTTTAAAAATATTGCAACAGTCAAATAAGGATATATTTCAATGTACATATAAGTATTTAATTGAGATTCTTAATAGACAAAAGCAAAATTCATCATATTATATAAATATTTTTCAATATTTGCATGAGACAAAAATACAGCCACTAAAAATGATTGATATAGAAAATATTACAGAATATGTAAATATTGAGCTTTTAAATATAAGTACAAAAGAAGAAATTTATGCTGCTGTTAGGGTTATTGCAATTTTAACTTTTTCAAAAAAAATGGAAATTTTAAATGGCAAAATTTCAAAAGAAGAAGGACTAAAAGAGTATAAGCAAGAGCTTGAAATAATAAAAAGAGGAATAATGAAGTAGGAGGATAAAATGAAAGTAGGATTATTACTTGAAGGTGGAGCAATGCGTGGAATGTATACATGTGGAATCCTTGATGTTCTTTTAGAAGAAAAAATAAAAGTTGATTGTATTATGGGAGTTTCAGCAGGAGCTCTATTTGGTGTTAATTATAAGTCAAGGCAAAAGGGAAGAGGACTTAGATTTAATTTAAGATATATTAAAGATAAAAGATATATGGGAATATATCCACTAATAACTACAGGAAATATTGTAAATCAAGAGTTTTGTTTTAATGATATACCTAATATTTTAGATGATTTTAATTATCAGAGCTTTAAAAGAACAAAAGAAGAATTTTATGCAGTAGTAACAAATATGAATACAGGAAAGGCTGAGTATAAAAAAATAGATGACTTAAAAGGAGATAATATAGAATATCTTAGAGCATCTGGTTCAATGCCTTTTGTATCCAGACCAGTAGAAGTTAATGGAGAAAGATATTTAGATGGAGGAATAGCAGATGCTATACCAATAGATAAAATGCAAGCAATGGGTTTTGATAAAATAATAGTTGTCCTTACAAGACCGAAAGAATATAGAAAAAGAAAATCAAATATGACACTTGCAAAAGTTGTATATAAAGATTATCCAAATTTAGTTGATACAATGTCAAAAAGATACAAGATATATAATAATTCAGTAAGAGATGTTGAATTTTTATCTAATACAGGTGATGTATTTTTATTAAGACCATCTAAATATATTAAAATAAAAAGAATAGAAAAAGATGAAAAGGTTTTAAAAGAAATGTATGATTTAGGTGTTAATGATATTAAAGATAAATTGGAGGAATTAAAAAAATATTTGAAAGACTAGATTTCTAGTCTTTTTTAATTTTTTCTTTTATTATTATTTACTTTGTGATAAAATACTAGTACATTGTTTATGAGAGCTCGTAAAAATAATTTTAAAGGAGGAAAAGAAAATGGATGTATTAGTGGTTGTTGTAGAATGTATTTTAGCACTTATTGTTGGTGGATTTATTGTAAGTAAGTACTTAGACATAAAAAATGAAAGAACTAGAAGGATATTTAATGTAGTACTTGCCATTTTTGCTTTAGTTTTGGTTATAGCACTTGTTATCTGTTTTATATACTTCTTTAATGCAATTTCAAATTTAAGGTCTGTTTAAAAAAACAGACCTTAATTATTGAAAATGTTATTTTTTTAATATAAAATTAATACTATAATAAAGAGGTATTGTATATGAGTTATAAAATTGGAGTAATTGGTTGCGGAAATGTTGGAGTAGCATATATCTATTCATTAGTAAACCAAGTGTTAGATATTAATGAGATAGTAATGGTAGATATAAATAAAGATAGAACAGTTGGTAAAGCTTTAGATTTGTCACATGGTCTTGCTATATCTAGAAGTTATATAAATAATATATATTATGGTGGCTATGATGATTTATCAGATGCAGATATTGTTTGTATAACAGCAGGTATGCCTCAGGGCGCTAAAAAGACATCTAGAATGGAAGATATTGAAGGGTGTAGTAAAATTATAGAGGAAATAATGAATAATTTAAATAAATTCAAATTTGGAGGAATTATATTAGTTGCTAGTAATCCACTAGATATTATGACTTTAAAAATTGCTAGAATGTATAATAATAATTATTCACAAGTAATAGGAACAGGTACACTTTTAGATTCTTCAAGATTAAGATACAATATAGCAAGTAAATTAGGTTTTCCTTTAAAAAGTATATCAGGCTATGTATTTGGAGAACATGGTGATTCACAGTTTATAGCTTGGTCATCTGTAAAAGTTAATAATACATATGATATAAAAGATTATCTTACTCAAAAAGAAATGCTAGATATAGAGGAAAAAGTAAAAAAAGATGGATTTGAAGTTGCAAAGCTTCAAGGATATACGTGTTATGGAGTTGCAACAGCATTATCTAAGATAACTAAATGTATAGTAAATAATGAGTTAGAAGAGCTTCCTTTATCTACATATGATGAAGAAAAACAAGTATATATAAGTTCATTAAGTGTAGTTGGAAATACTGGTGTAGTAAAAAACAAACTATATAGCTTAGATGATAGAGAAAAAGAGCTTTATGATGTTTCGGCTAAGATAATTAAAGATGGAGGAAACTCTATTAATCTATAAATTAAGTAAAGCTTGTTGACTTTACATAAAAAGTGTGCTATAATAAAATTGTAGTTAGATTGGGAATAAAAAAAATAATTTTTTTTAGAATGATGAAACGTAAATGAATTGTTTTAAAAAAAATAGTTGTTTCGCAGGCAACTAAAAACACAAGGACTACCAAAACCTTGTGACCATAAAATTAGATAAATTCTAATTTAAAGGAAAAGCCAATTTAGCTATTTCTTCTCTAAGCCTCATAATGAAAATTATGAGGTGATTTTTTATATGTATAAAAAAATAGGTGGTTAATTAAAACCACCCATAATTTTAGTCAATTTCTGCTTTTAAAGAAATAGTATAAGGATATATGCTATTATCGCATCTTAATACAGCAATAACAATCTCTTTTAATCCTTCTGAATTTTTTTCACTATCACTTAGAAAAGCATTACATAGTTTTTTAGAATTTTTTTCAATTTTTTCATATGAAGTTTTCACTCCATCAAAGAATTTTTTCTCAATTCTTATAGTTACATCATATTGTGAATGATTTGTAACTAAGAATTTAATACTAGACTTAACATTTTGAGGAATAAAATGTTTATTTGCAATAAATGCAATTCCACATCCTTCATTTTCTCTTAAATCTGCATTTAGTTTTTGGTTTAATTCTCTTTCTTGCCCAAAATTGTCATTTCCCCATCCAAAATAAAAACCTTTTTTTAAATTTTTTTCCATAATCATATCTCCTTTTCTTAAAATTATTTAGAAAATTGTATCATATAAGATACATTAATTATTATACCATAAACCGCTTTTAAAAGCAATAAAACTGTATATTAGATAACATAAAAAGGAGAAACAATGGTTTCTCCTTTTAAATTTATTTAATTGTTTAATAGCAAATAAATATTATCAATATCTAAATATGTTATTAAACTAATGTCTTCGTCTTTAATATTCTCAAAGAACTTATTTATATAATATGCTTTATAGCTAAGTTCTTCAATAGTTTTGTCACTCATGTAGTAGTATGATTTATTACCTAATTCTACAAGTAGGTCACAGGCAAGATTTTTCTTTAAAGTACTAGAAGTATTATCTTTAATACATCTTGTAATATTTGAAGTTAAACTATTTTCTCTTTCTTTGTTATATAGTGCTTTATATAATGGCAGTGAAGAATAGTTTTTATTAAAATATTCTACCACTTTTTCATTATATGTGTCGTAAAACTCCTTTAACTGATTTAAGTTATATACATTTAAGTATTCATCAACAATATGTTTTGAACTTAATGATTTTCTTTGAACAGATAAATCGTTTATAAGCTCAAATAACCTAGTATCAACAGTTTTCTTTAGTAGATTTATATCGTTATATTCTAAAAACTCCATAATTGCTTCCATAGTCATAAAGTCGACAGATACTAAAAAGTTTAGTGGGGAAGCTAGATTATCTTCTAAAGAATCTAGTAGCTTGAAAATGTTAGTGTATCTTTTGGTATCAAATATATGCATATTTTCTCTTGATGCTTTGTAAGACACTTTCCCTTTTGCAGAATGCACTATAACATTTTCTCCTTTTTTTGTTTGTCCAGAGTATAAGACATTATCAAGACAAACCTCCTTTTTAGAAACATGAGTTCCCATTTTGATCATTTTTAATTCCTCCTTTTTTTAATTAATTGGAGGCCTAGTGACCTCCAAATTTTTGGAAGTCACATATATTTGTGCTTCGAGTCTTTATTATATCATTATTTACATAAAAAAGCAATAGATTGCTTAATATTTATTAAAAAGATTGAATATTTTATTATTAAATGATAATATAGTATTAATGTATTAGAGGGAGGAGATTATGAGCAATTCAAATTTAGATAACTCTGAAACTAAAGAAGTAGATATAAATTATTCAGATGAAAAAGCTAAAAAAAGCGTTGTTGCAGGAGATGAAGTGGTATTACAAGATGATAGTAGTGCTGATGTAAAAGTAAAAAAAATGTTAAACAAAAAAATAGTAATTGGTTTAATATGTATTTTAGCAATTATTATTTGTGTTGTTGTATATACTGTTTTTATATCTAAAAAAGAAGAAGAATATAAAGATGAGATACCACAAGAAGAAGCTCAATTACTAATTACAGAAGAAGAGACTTATGAGGGGCTAAATTATTTAATGGATGTAGAAGTAATTGAACAATTAGGTTTTTTTTATAATTATTCTGAAGAATTAGAAGGAAATAAGATTGATGTTACATATGTAAAAGTATCTGGTTTAAAAGATACTGAACTTGAAGAAAAAATAAATGAAAAGTTAAAAACTGAAGCAGAGAGTATGTATAATTCAGATAATATACAAGATCCAAATATTTTATATGATCATATATATAATTATACAGACGTATATATTTTTAATAATGTTCTTTCAACATTATATTGTGAAGAAAAAAGTGACATAAATGGTAATGTAACATATAGCTATAAAAGTGTAAATATAAATTTAAAAGAATTTGAAGAATTTTCATTAGATGATGTATTTACAAGTAATACTAATATAGAGGAGATAATAACTTCAAATACAAGCGCAATATATTCAGAAGATTTAGTATTTAGTGTTTCACCAAAGTTTTTATATGTTGTAAACGAAAATGGTAAAGTAGAGAAAATAAGTTTATATGAAAATAAAGACTGCATAGCAATTTATAAGAGATTTTTTGATAACAAGAAGTTATTTAATAAAACATATAATGCAACACCATTTGCATTTACTACTAAAAAATTTGTAGAAACTGATGTATATGGACTTGAAGAGGATAATTTATTTATTGATACATGTAATTTAGCTTTAAACTATGATTGTAATCAAGAGGTCAAAGATGCTTTAGCTTCTTTATATAAAGAGGCTGTAAATAAGGCTAGAAATTTAGCTTATTCAAACTCTTCAAAAAGATATTTAGTACAAATTGTGTCAGATATAAAAAAAATTAATGATAATGAATATAAATTAAATGTAGAATATAAGGAATATGAGATTGCAAAGCAATTTTTTGATGATAGTATTGTTGAGTTTGTTGTTGCATCAGAAAATAAATCTAATAAAGAAATTGATGTTGCAGATTATTTTGATAATACAGTATTAAATGCAGCAGAATATTTAAATGGAATGGATAGTGAGACTTTTTCTAAAATAGTAGATTCAAATGGGCTAGAAAAAAAGCAAGACACTAAAAATATAAATAATTCAAATATGGGGATAAGCTAAGTATAAAATACACTCTAATTTTGAAAAAAATAGAGTGTATTTTGTTTTTTCTTTACAAAAGTTTTTAAATAGTATATACTTTTTATAGAGAATAAATAACCTACTAAATAATATGAAAGGAAGTAGTATTATGAGAAGTATATGGGAAGCATTATCAGATCCAACAAGAAGAGAGATACTTGTTATATTAAAAAAAGGTGAACTTACAGCTGGTCAAATTCATAATTTTTTTGATATTACTAAACCATCTTTAAGTCATCACTTAGCAATATTAAAAGAAGCAAATTTAGTATTGTCAAAAAAAGTTGGACAAAATATAATATATACTCTTAACTTAGTAGCATTTAATGAAGTAATAGAATATATTAGAGGGTTAAAAAAATAGAGGGGGATATTATGATGAACAGAAAAAAGAAAAATTTAACTATTCTAGGTATAGGTGTTTTAAACTTTATACTTACAATAGTAGTTATGGCAAATTTAAAAAGTATGATACCTATTAATTTCTTCGAAGAAGGTATAGCTAAGATGACATCAAAGTCAATTCTTTTATTGCTACCTACAATTGTTTTATTAATTAGTATTTTTCAAGTAATTTATAGAATAAAAACAATGGATAAAACGGTTACCACTGGAAAATTAATTGAAGATGGACTATTTGCTTTTATTGATGGATTACTTATTGGAATAAACTGGCTATTAGTTTATATTGGAGTGCAGTATACTAATACAACACTTATCAATATAGACATTCCGGTAATATATGTTATAATGGCTATAGTTGGCTTTGCTCTTGTTGGAGTGTATAGTACTTTTCCAATAAATAAAAAAGGCTCAATAGTTGGTCTTGTTACAAAAGAGACAATATCAAATGATGAGGTTTGGAGGATAGCAAATAGATTTAATGGATTTACTGGATTTATATCAGCCATAATTATAATAGTTCTTTCTGGATATTTTATTATGTTTGGTTTTAACTGGGTATATCTTGTTATTGCTTTATTTATTTGTGGAATGCTTATGTTTTATATTCCAAGATTATATGCTAAAAGAATACAAGATAAGATTTTAAATAGAGTTGTAGAATAAGAATATTAGACTATCTTAAATGATAGTCTTTTATTTTTTTGCTTTTTGTTGACATAAAATAAAAATAATGATATAATATTATAGAATTTAAAGAGATAAACCTTAAAAATAATTTTATAAGGAGGAGATTAATATGGAAAAAGAAGATATTAAAAGAGGAGGTTTTGTTTATTTAAGGTTTATGCGTTTTCCAGATAGTCAGACAATAGACTACAAATTAAATGGAAGACCGTATTTAATCTATAAGGTAGATGATGAAAATGCTTATTTGCTCAAAATAGGAAGTGATAGGTATTTGGACGAGGACTTCTACCTAAAGATAGTTAAGAAAACTCTTAAAGGAAAAAAAAGGGTTAGCTATATAGATCTTAGAGAGCTAATTAAAATTAGTAAGGATGAGTTAGTTAAAGAAACTAATAGATTACTTTCTGAGAACAAAAAGTACCCAAGTCAGATACACTTTATATCTAAAGACGATCTAGATAGACTAGAAGAAAAAATTCAACGTTTATGTATGATTGATCAATTTAAAGAAGTGTATTCAATTGTACCTTAGTTTTTACTAGGGTACCTTTTTTTGACATTTTTCATGCATAGTGGTATAATTTTACTTGCGTGTAAAATTTTAAGTTTGTTTTTTATTTTAAGACAAAGATCGGACATTATAATAATTTATTATGTTAGGAGGGAGATAATATGTTTATTAAAAGACTAAACAGAGATTTCTCAATCTTAGATAAAGAATATATAGCTCATAAAGGTATATATGGATATTCTAAAAAGAATAAGAAGAGAATTGAGCCAAATTCGTTTAAATCATGTAAGATAGCAATAGATAATGGTATTTCTTTTGAATGTGATATACGTAATACAAAAGATAATATACCAGTTCTTGCACATGATAATGTTATTGCATATAATAATGAAAAAATCAAAGTAAATAAGTATACTTATGAGAAATTAAAAGCTAAGCTTGGGGAAAAAGCTCCTTCTAAACTAGAAGATGTATTAAAGTATAATAGTGGTAAAGTAGGAGTTATAGTTGATGCTAAAGAGGCACATATTTTTTATTCTGAGTATAGAGAAAAACTTGCTACTCTTTTAAATAAGTACTCAAATGAAGGTGAGATAATGCTTCAATCTTTTAATCCTTTTTTTATGCTTTCAATTAAAAATCATATAAAAGGAGTCCTTACTGGTCAGCTTATATGTAGGGCAAAAACAATATTAGATTCTTTTAGAGCACCTAAGAGTGTTGCAAATATATATGAAAGGATTATTTCTATAATTTGTTTTATATCAAGAACAGATGTAATAAATATGGAAAATCATTCTGATACTAAATGGCAAAAAAGAACTAGATTTTTTATTTCTAAGACTACTAATAGTAGAATAAAAAATAAAAGAGCTTTGCTTTTAGAAAAGCTTAATTGTACCATATATAAAGGAAGAAAAAGAATTAACAAATTTGTAGATAAAATTCAGTTAAAACTTGTTAAATTTGCACATGAGTTAACTAAAAAGCCTGTACTTGCTTTTACAGTAGAAAAAGATGAAGATTTTGGGAGAATGGAAAACCTTTATATAGTAAATTATATTGTAGATTTTAGCAGATTAGGAGTAGAAGAGTATATAAATAAGATAAAGAATTTGAAAAAATAAGGAGTCGACAAAAGTTTGTCGACTTTTTTCTATCTTCTTTGACTATTTTATTAAAATAAATACTTGCTATATTTAAAAATTTAATGTATAATCATATTGGATATATTTTATTTACTTATTTTTTAGGTTTGTATGAGTAAGTATGAAGATATCTGAGGTGAACATAAGTACATATAATTAATGAATATATTTTATTATATATACAGACACTTTAAAATAAATTGTACATTGAAAATTTTATAAGATAGGAGGATAGTCAGATGCTATATGGATTAGTTGGCGCTGTTTGTTTTATCTTAGGTTCGGCAATTTTCTTTTTTGTAGGAGCACACTATAGAAAAAGTATTGCAGAAGCTGCGATAGGCTCAGCAGAAGAACAAGCAGAAAAAATAGTAAATGATAGTAAATTAGATGCTGAAAGAATAAAAAAAGAAGCTGTACTTCAGGCAAAAGATGAAATGATGAGAAAAAAAGATGAATTTGAGACTGAAGCAAAGCTTAGAAAAAAAGAAATGCAAGATCTTGAAAATAGAATTAATCAAAGACAAGATTTAGTAGATAAAAGAGCAGCATTAATTGAAGAAAAAGAAAACAATATTACTAAAAGAAATGAAGAATTAAACAAAAAGGAAAAAGAATTAGAAAACGCTAAAGAAAGAGAAATTGAAGCTTTAGGAAAAATTGCTAAGATGAGTGTAGAAGAAGCCAAATCTGAAATGATGAAAGAGCTTAGAGTTGATATGACAAAAGAAATGGCAGAGTATATACGTCAAGAAGAAGAAAGGGCTAAAGAAGAAGTTGAGAAAAAATCAAAAGAACTTCTAGTAAGTACTATTCAAAGATATGCAACAGATCACACATCTGAGGCAACAGTTACAACTGTGTCTTTACCAAATGATGATTTAAAAGGAAGAATTATTGGTAGAGAAGGAAGAAACATTAAGACTATTGAGACTTTGACAGGCATAGATTTAATAATCGACGATACACCAGATGTAATCGTTCTATCTAGCTTTGATCCAATAAGAAGAGAAGTGGCAAGAATTGCTATAGAAAGACTTATTGCAGACGGAAGAATTCATCCAGGAAAAATTGAAGAGATGATAGATAAAGCTAAAATTGAAGTTGAAAACACAATTAAAGAAGAAGGAGAGAGAGCTTTATATGAGACTGGTGTAATGAATTTACATCCAGATTTAGTGAAATTACTTGGAAAACTAAAATATAGAACAAGTTATGGACAAAATGTATTAAATCACTCAATAGAGGTTTCAAATCTTTGTGGCTTACTTGCAGAAGAGTTAGGTCTTAATGTTACAATAGCAAAAAGAGCAGGACTTTTACATGATATTGGAAAATCATTTGATCAAGATGTAGAAGGAACTCATGTAACACTTGGTGTTGAATTACTAAGAAAATATAAAGAAAAAGATGAAATTATATGGGCTGTTGAAGCACATCATGGTGATGTTGAACCTAAGTCTTTAGAAGCAATACTAGTACAGATTGCAGATACTATTTCTGCATCTAGACCTGGAGCAAGAAGAGAAACAGTAAGCACATATATTAAGAGACTACAAAAACTTGAAGAAATATGTAATTCATATAATGGAGTAGATAAATCATATGCTATTCAAGCAGGTAGAGAAGTAAGAATTATTGTAAAACCAGAGCAAGTAGATGATGATGCTATAGTTGTTATGGCACGTGATATAGCAAATCAAATAGAAAAAGAGATGATATATCCAGGACAAATAAAAGTAAATGTTGTAAGAGAAACTAGAGCAATAGAACTTGCAAAATAAAAAATACCCACCAAAAGTGGGTATTTTTTTTGTGTTTTTTCTAAAGTAATTTAACTTAAAATGATTATATATAATATAATTTGTGAATAACAAATAAAAATCTTAAAATAAAGCTATTTTAATAGTTTAAAAATAGTAATCACTAAAATTTCACAATTTATACACAGTATTATTACTAACAACAATATAAACAATGTTATAATAAAGACATGTAGTAAGTAGTTATCCAAATTAATAATTTAAGAAGGGAGAGTTAGAAAATGCTAAATCTTAGTTATTACTTTGTAGATGTAGGAGAAAACTACTGTAATATTTCTCAGAGGAGTTGTATAATTAGTCTAAAAGATGCAATAAAAAATAAAGATATTGAAAATCTTAAGCTTGCAAAAGAGATAATTAGACGTAACTTCAAAAAGAAATATTTACATGAGCATTCACAAGAGTACAAGATGGTATATGTTAATAAGGCAGATAAGCTATTTATTGAAACTACAGTTGATGCAGCTTCTAATCCTAGGGTTAAGGTTGAACCACTATTTTCATGTCCTACTTATGATTTGTACTTAATGTCACCAGGTCAAAGCCTTTGTGTTAGATGTCAGGTATTAGAAAATGAAGTAGAGATACGGAATTTAAGTTATGATAGCATTAAATCGCCAAAAAAGAAGAGACAACTTAGAAAGTAAGGAGTTTTCTCAAACATGTCACCAGAAGTAGCAAAAACACGGTTTAAAATTACCGTGTTTTTTTATTTTATAAAGCATGTCAGTTATAATATATGTGAAATACAAATTCTTTAATACTGGTATACTACATTATTTGTGAACTACAATAAATTAAAAAATAAAAAAATACTTTTTTTCCTAACGGAAAAAGAATGTTGACATAAAAAAGCAAAAGTGTTATAATATTCTAGACTTTTTATATAAGTTTTGGAGTTCATATTATTAAAGGAGGAGAGATAGTATGATAAAGACTAATGTCAACCAAGTAAATCAAAAACTATTAATAAGTTTTTTGATAAAAACAAAGGAGGGCTTTGAGCTAAAGAGTTTGTTAAAAAAACTACTAAGTAAAGAAGAATTAAAATATAAAATTGAAGAGAATAAGACAACTTTATTATTTAGATTTGAGCATATGTATATTAAAGTATACTGTGATAAATATCTACCAGGAAAATTAGAACTTGTATTATATGAAAGAAGTAAAATAGAGATTTATATTACAATGCTTATTTTAAATAATTCAAAACAATTTGTTATAGATGATAATACAAATGGAATAAGCTTTTTTACTAGTATAAGAAAAATAATTAAAAAATCTAATATAAACGATATAGAGATTAATAAAACTGACGAGATTAAAGTATTAGGTTTAAATAATAAATATAAATATTGCCTTACTAAAACTCTTAGATCAAATAATAATGTATTATTAAATTATACATATAAAAGTTTTATTAGATTGCCTAAAAATACTATATCATTAATTGAGATAATAATTCCAGTTATGTTCAAGCAAAATGATAAATTTAAAGATTTAGTAAATATAACACTTTTTAAAAACTGCAAAGAAGTTAAATTTTAACTTTCTTTTTTTTTGCAAATTATTTGCGGAATATAAATTGACATATATTAAACTCCATGTTATAATCTTTACGTGAATTTGATTTTATATTTTTATATAATAATTATTTATATAGTTAGGAGGTGCCATAATTATGGATGACGAAAGATTTGATGATGAGATACGTCAAAAAGATAGAAAACCATACATAACTTTGTCAGATGGAAGAGAATATTCTCATGAATATATTTTTAAAAAATTACTATCTTCTGGTTTAAGAGAACCTTATATGAAAGAAGCTTTTTTTAGACTTTTAACAGAAAAGCCTTTACAAGTTGAATTTTCATTTAGAGATGTTGGTAAAACTGTAGATATAGAAAGTTTTTTAAGAAAAAAAGAAAATGATTCAAGAGATAAGTATCAAGAAGTAGAATTTCAAATAGATGGTGTATCTAGTACAGATTCAAGATTTTATGATGTACTTGTATCTCATGGAGAATGTATAAGTTTGAAATAGTCGTTAATCGACTATTTTTTCATTTTTATCATTTGTTTGAATATTTTCTACAATATTTAGAGCTTGCATACTGGATAAATTTTGTCCTACAATTTGAAGTAAATTTGCAAGGCAATTAATAGTATCTTGAGAAAAATTATTATATATCCATATTGATATAATTGTTCCAATAATTAAAATGTTATTTGAAGAATTATTACCCAAGTATTATCACTTTATATATAATATTCTTTAAAATAGTAAAAGTTCTGTCTAAATTATTATTTAATTTGATTTTATATTAGTTTTGGTATATAATCTCACTGGGAGGAATTAAAATTGAAATTTTTAATAGTTGGAGATATAGTAGGTAAAACAGGAGTTGAAAGGCTAAAAAAAGAATTAGAAACTAGAAAAAATATTGATTTTTGTATAGTTAACGGAGAAAATTCAGCAAGTGGAAGAGGAATTAGAACTAAAGAATATGAGCAAATATTGAGTTTTGGTGTTGATATAATTACAATGGGGAATCATATGTATTATAGAAAAGAAATGGCATCAGAATATGCCAAATTAAAGCGACTTGCAATACCTGCAAATTTAACAAATTTAGTAGGAAATAAAAATATTATAGTAGAAAAAAACGGAATAAAAGTAGGAGTAATCAATTTATTGGGTAGTTTTGCAATGGGAGATATGATTACTAAAAATTTAGAAAATCCATTTAAAGTTGTTTTAGAACAAATTGAAGAATTACATAAAAATAATGTAGATTACATTTTTGTAGATTTTCATGCTGAAGCAACAGCAGAAAAAATTGCAATGGGACAATTTTTAAAAGATAAGGTAAGCTGTGTATTTGGAACACACACACACGTTCAAACATCAGATGAGAAAATATTTGATACAGGAATGGCTTATATAACTGATGTTGGAATGACAGGACCTAAAGATAGTGTTTTAGGTCTAAAAAAGGAAGTAGCTATAAAGAGATTTTTAACCGGAGATTATGCGCATTACGAATGTTCAGATAATGAAGCCATTTTTAATGCTATAGAAATTGAATATGATAATATTACTAAAAAAGCAGTAAGTATTAAAAGAATAAATGAATAGACCAATATGCTGGTCTATTTTTTATTTATGATATGTTTCATTATTTATTATTTTAAAGGCTCTAAATATTTGTTCAAGTAAAAATACTCTAATAAGCTGGTGAGGAAAAGTCATTTTTGAAAAACATATTTTATCAGTTGAATATTCTAACAAATCTTTACTCATACCAAGGCTTCCACCAATTACAAATATTATTGTTGAGGAAGAATAAGTTTGTATATTTTCAATTTTATTTGCAAATTCTTCAGAAGTATATTGTTTACCTTTAAGATCAAGTAAAATAATATTTGAACTTGAATATTTAGTAAGCCTATCTAGTATTTTTTTTGATTCAATCGTTTTTATTTGTTCTTCTATTGCAACAGATGCATTTTGTGGTATTTTTTCATCATCTATCTCTATTATTTCAATTTTAGCATACTTAGAAATTCTTTTTTCATATTCATTAATTAATTCTTTTAAAGATTTCTCTCTAACTTTTCCAATACATATGATTTTTATATTTAACATATTGTATACTCCTCATTAGATAAATTTTTAGTTGCAAAATTTATTTCAATCGAATTTGGATTTATACCATTTTGAGATAAAATAGATTCAACTGTCTGTTTTGCAATATCTAGATTATTATTGTTTTCACTTATATGAGCAAGTAAAAATCTATTATGACCTTCACTTGCAAGTTGAGCAACTGTTTGTCCACAATCATCGTTTGAAAGATGCCCTGTGATACTTTTAATTCGCCTCTTTAACTTATATGGATATTTTCCAAAATCTAACATAGTATTATCATAATTAGATTCAATAATTGCATAACAACTTTTTGATAAATTGTCATATACAGTTTCAGATATATATCCTAAGTCTGTTGCAAATGTTATAATTGAGTTATCGTTTTTTAGAGTGTATCCACAAGGCATTATTGCATCATGAGATGTTTCAAAAGCAGAAAACTCAATATCTTTTATTTTAATAGTAGTATTATAATCAATTGCTATTATATTAGATTCAATATTTTTATCATTAAGTTCTTCCTTTATATAGCTTGCTGTGTTAACGCAAGCATAAATAGGTATATTATTTTTCCTGCAAAGTAAAGGTAGACCTTTAATATGATCAGAATGCTCATGTGTAATTAATATAGCATCAATATCTTTAATAGTAAGGTTAATTGATTTAAGCCCTTCATTAATTGCTTTATAACTTACGCCAACATCAATTAGTATATTTGTATTAGAAGAGGCAATATGAAACATATTGCCTGAACTAGAACTATATAGTGGATGAATTTTAAACATTATTCCTCATCCTCTGTTTTAATATATTCTATTTTAGCACCTAATCTTGAGAACTTATCTATAATATTTTCATATCCTCTTAATATGTGATGCACATCAGATATTTCAGTTTCGCCCTCAGCAACAAGACCTGCAATTATCATGGCAGCACCAGCCCTTAAATCATGTGCTTTAACAGGAGCACCATATAGTTTTTCAACTCCTTTAAAGATTGCTGTAGAACCATGAGCGGTTATGTCAGCACCCATTTTATTTAGCTCATCTGTATATTGAAATCTAGATTCCCAAATAGTTTCAACAATTGTACCTGTAGAATCTCCTAGAGTAAGTAAAAGAGATGTCTGTGGTTGCATATCTGTTGGAAAGCCTGGATAAGGCATTGTTTTTATGCTAATTGAAGTAGGTCTTTTATCCATTTTTACTCTTATAGAAGACTCAGATTCTTCAACTGTAGCTCCAGCTTCAATAAGTTTTGCTGTAATTGGTTCCATATGTTTTGGAATGCAATTATTTATTACCACGTCACCTTTTGTAGCAGCTGCTGCAACCATGAAAGTACCAGTTTCAATTTGATCAGGAATTATAGAATAGCTTGATTTTTGATTAAGCTCTTTTACACCAGTAATTTTTATTGTATCAGTACCAGCACCTTTAATTTTTGCACCCATAGAATTTAAAAAGTTTGCTAAATCAACAATGTGAGGCTCTTTAGCAACATTTTCAATAACTGTTGTACCTTCAGATAAAGTAGCAGCAAGTATTGCATTCATAGTAGAGCCAACAGAAACTACATCAAAGAAAATATTAGCACCTTTTAAAGGTTCACTCTTTGAAGCATAGACATTTCCATTTCTAACAATTACCTTAGCACCTAATTTTTTAAGTGCTTTTATATGTTGGTCTATAGGTCTTGCGCCTAACTTACAGCCACCAGGTAAACCAATTTGAACTTTATCAAATCTGCCAATTAAAGAACCTAATAAGTAATAAGAAGCTCTAAATTTACTAGTTAAATCATATGATGCAATAGCAGAGGATACCTCTGAATTATCTATTATCATTTCGTTTTTTGATATGTATTCTATTTTAGAACCAAGAGATTCTAATATTTTACAATAGGCACGTATATCGCTTATATCTGGAACATTTTCTAAATGACATTTACCTTTAACTAAAAGTGTTGCAGGTAATATTGCAACTGCTGCATTTTTTGCTCCGCTAATAGTTACTTCTCCTTCTAAGCGACATGGCCCATGAACTACAAATTTTTCCATATACTTTTCCTCCAATCTAAATTTACTAATAATAATTATTTAAGTCAACACCAAGTATATCATACAATATTAAAAAAAACAATAATTTATCTTTTATATTTCGACTTAAAAGATTTAAGATAACAATTTACATTATTTGTAAAAGAAGATAGAGTACTTTCTACACAAGATAAATTTGAAAATACAGAAATTTCTTTTCCTGTTATATAATGTGAATTATTTATTGGAAGCTTTACATTACTTGCACATAAAAATGAGTTTAAAAATGTTTTTGGATTTATTATATGTATCACCTCCTAATATATTATATGTATTAATATACTATTAGACATAATATTGTTAAAAATAACTAATTTTAATGATTTTACTTAAAAATACTTGTATTTTTGTTTCAACTATGTTAAAATAGCATAGTAACGATCGAAAATACTAATGATAGGGAAGGTGAAGAAAGATGAAAAAAGAAATACAACCAAATTATGGAAAAGCAACTATTAGATGTGTTTGTGGTAATGTTATTGAAACTGGTTCAGTAAAACCAGAAATGAGAGTTGATACATGTAGTGCATGTCATCCTTTCTATACAGGACAAAAACAAGCAATATCTAACCAAGGTAGAGCTGCTAAATTTATGGAAAAATACGGAATTAAGCAATAAGCATTTTTAAATAAATGAGTACCTTTAGGTGCTCTTTTTTTTCTTTTATGGTATAATTAAAAAAGGTGAAGAGATGAGTAAAAATAAAAGAAAGATAAAAGTTGGAGGAGCAGCTTTATTTGATGGAATATTATTTACTTCTGACTATAGACAGGTTATTACAAGGCAATATAGTGATAGAGTAAGATGTCAAATAAATACTCTTACAAAAGATAACAGATTAATAACTAAAATACCTATTTTAAGAGGTATTTTAGGAATAGGAAGTCAGATAGGAAATGCTGCCCCTGATTTTATAAAATCAAGTGGGGAACAAGATGGTAAAAATGCAAGTATTAATACATTATTCCTTTATATTGTACTAATTATATTTTGTATATCTGTACCAATTTTAATATCAGCTTTTTTTAGACAAGATATAAGAAATATAGTTCAATTAATAGTGATTTTTGTTGAATTTTTACTATATGTAGTTACATTAAAATCTATTTCTGATTTTAATGTGTTATTTATGTATCACGGTGCAGAGCATAAAGTTGTAAATGGTTTTGAAAATCTAGATATAAAAGATATGACACTTGAAAATGTAAAAAATCAATCTAGATTTCATAAAAGATGCGGTGGAAACTTAATTGTATATTTTATTATTTTAACAATGCTATCTGTATTTATTCCAGTAGATAATTTAGTTATAAAAGCAATTATAATGATTTTACTTGCATTAATAAATATAGGAATAGCATATGAAATTGTAAACTTATTTTCAAAATTAAAAAAGCCTTTTGATATTATAAATTATCCTGCAACAATTATACAGTTTTTTACTACAAAAGAACCAACGGATAAGATGTTAAAATTAGCACTTTATGGTGTTCTTGGAGCAACAAGAGAAAAAAATGGTATAGTTTTAAGTGAATATATAAAAAAATATATAAATGAAAATTTAAAAGATATAAAATGCGATATACAAGATATTTATTCTATACTTGAATATATTACAGGAATGAATAGAAATAATTTAATACTAAATAAAGATAGTTATTTATTAACTTTAAATAATGAAATAAAAGCAGATTTGCTTTTAAATAGATACTATTTTGAAAAGTATCCATTACAATACATTACACATAATCAGTATTTTTATAATGAAAAGTACTATGTAGATGAAAATGTATTAATACCAAGGTCTGATAGTGAGATATTAGTAGAAAAAGCAATTGAATATATACAAAAAGAAAGTTTAAAAGATGTAATAGATCTTTGTACTGGAAGTGGAGCTTTAGGAATATCTATTGCTAAAAACAGTAATATAGATAAGATGACTTTAATAGATATTTCTTTGCAAGCGTTAAAAATAGCAAATAGAAATATTAGATTAAATGGTGTAAATAATAAGGTAATTACTCTTAATTCTGACTTATTACAAAATAAAATAATAGAAATTGAAAAACAAGAAAATATAGAAGATAAAAGAGTTGATATGATAGTATCAAATCCACCATATATAAAAACAAATGTTTTACCTTCTCTTGATGAACAAGTAAAAAAAGAGCCAAAACTTGCTTTAGATGGAGGAGAAACTGGTTTAGATTTTTATATAAGAATAGTTGAACAAGCAAAAAGAGTATTAAAACCTAATGGAATACTAATATTTGAAATAGGATATGATCAATTAAATGATCTAAAAGAAATAATAAGTAAGAATAATGAATATAAATTGCTAGAGTCTGTAAAAGACTATGGCGGAAATGATAGGGTGGTAATATGTCGTTTTCTGGAGAAGTAAGAGATGAAATAATGGAATATTATAATAAAAAAAGAGATCCATATATAATTAAAGCAGAAAGATTTGGTGAATATTTGACAGAAGCTCAGTATAAAAATGATTTAATGAAAGATTTTCAAGATTATTTTGAAATATCAAATTTGTCAGAAGAAGAAATAAAAACTGTTATTAAAGGTATATTTCTTGCAAGTGGATGTATAACTGATCCAAATAAAGATTATAGATTTGAAGCTACTTTTAAAAATAAAGCATGTGCTGAGTATTTTATGGATATGCTAGCACTTCTAGATTTTACACCAAAACTTGTAAAGAGGCCAAAAGCGGGAGTATATGTTGTATACTTTAAAGAATCTGAACAAATATCATATATGTTAAGTCTACTTGAAGCTAATAAATGTATGCTAAATTTTGAAGAAATTAGAGTAATTAAAGATGTAAACAACTCTAAAAATAGGGCTTCTAATTGTGAAATTGCTAATATGACTAAATCAATCAATTCTTCACTAGAACAATTAAATGCAATAAAAACAATTCGCAGTAAAGGAAAATTCTCAAATCTTAGTGAGAAACTAAAATATACTGCCTCTTTAAGAGAAGAATACCCAACAGATACACTTGAGCAAATTGCATCAAGAACTGAGGGGAAAAATAAGATATCTAAATCTGGACTAAAACATAGATTAGATAAATTAATAGATATTGCAAAAGAGTTGCAGTAAATAATTATCTTTCAAGAAGTAATATATATTACTTCTTTTTTTGTTGTGCTTTTCTTGAAATGAAAAAATCTTTATGATAGAATAAAAAATGACTTAGAGGAGAAAAACATGAACAATGAAATAGGAATATATGTACATATACCATTTTGTTTAAGCAAATGTTATTATTGTGATTTTGCATCATATTCAGATATGGAACAATTAATTGAACCTTATATAAACGCAGTTTGTAATGAAATATTAAAAAATTCAGAGATATTAAGTCAATATACAATAACTAGTATATATATTGGTGGAGGAACACCATCATATATAGATGCAAAATATATTAAACAAATACTTGATACTTTAATGCTATTTACATCAAAGGAATATTTAGATGAAGTAACAATAGAGCTAAATCCAAATAGTGTTACAAAGGAAAAAATGAAAATATATAAGAATGCTGGTGTAAATAGATTAAGTATAGGTTTACAATCTACACACAATAATATATTAAAAACAATTGGAAGAGCACATAAAATAGAAGATTTTGAAAATGCATTAAAAATTGCAAATGATTTATCTTTTGATAATATATCGTTAGATCTAATATATCCACTACCAAATTTAACTCTAGAAGAGTTTAAAGATACAGTAGATTATGCTATATCTTTAAAAGATAATAATATAAAACATATATCTATATATAATTTAGAAATACATGAAAATACTAAACTTGCTTTCTTATTAAATGAAGGATATGTATCTATTGTAGATGAAGACACAGAATATGAAATGTATAAGTATTTAAAAGATACATTGTCTTTAAATGAATTTAATAGATATGAAATATCAAATTATGCAATAAAAGGATATGAATCAAAGCATAATTTAAAATACTGGAATCAAGAACAATACTTAGGATTTGGTAGTAGTGCAGCAAGTTTTTTTGGTGGAAAAAGATATACAAATATAAAAGATATAAAAGAATATATAAAAAGAATTAGTAATAATAAGACACTTTATGACGAATATGAAGAGTTAGACTTGTTGTCTTTAATGAAAGAATATATAATGCTAAGTCTAAGAAAAATAGAAGGTTTAAATAAAAACAAATTTAAAAGAAAATATCAAAAAGATGTATATGATATTTTTAAAGAGGAAATAAACGAATTAAAAAAGATGGGGCTTTTAGAAGAAAAAAAAGAATATATAAAATTAACTCAACGAGGCCTTGAAGTTGCAAATTTAGTATGGGAAAAATTTATATAACTAAGTGAAGGAGAAAAAATGGAAAAATTTTTAGTAATTGATGGAAATAGTATTTTAAACAGAGCTTTTTATGGACTTGCTGGAGCGAGAATGACAAGTGCAGATGGTATACATACAAATGCAATATTTGGATTTTTAAATATATATTATATGATAATAGAAAAATTTAATCCAGATTATATTGCTGTTGCTTTTGATCTTAAGGCTCCTACTTTTAGACATAAAATGTATGACGATTATAAAGGAACAAGAAAAGGAATGCCAGATGAGCTTAAAGAGCAAGTTCCTATAATAAAAGATGTACTTCGTGCAATGAATATAAAAATATATGAAAAAGAAGGATATGAAGCAGACGATATTTTAGGTACAATTGCCTCTTTAAATGAAAAAAATCAAGAAAAAGAAATATTTACATATATATTAACTGGAGATAGAGATTCTTATCAATTAATATCACATAAAACTAGCATAATATTTCCTTCTACTAAAATGGGTAAAACAGATTATACTGTATATACACCTGAGCTTTTAAAACAAGAAAAAAATATTGAACCTTATCAGATAATTGATATAAAATCTCTTATGGGAGATTCATCAGATAATATTCCAGGAGTAAAAGGAATTGGTGAAAAAACAGCATATAATCTTATATGGAAATATACAACTTTAGATAATATATACAAAAATATAGATAATTTAGATGCAAGTGCTAAAATAATAGAAAAATTAAAAAATGACGAAGAAATGGCAAAACTTAGCTATACTCTTGCCACAATAAAAAAAGACGTACCACTTACTTTAGATTATGAAGAAAATAGAGTAAAAGAAGTAAATAAAGAGCAATTATATAGCCTTTTTAAAAGATTATCATTTAATAAATTTATGTCAAAATATAATTTTGATGATGTAAAAGTAGAAGTAGAAAATGAAATACAAAAAGAAATAAATATAAAAATTGACCCAAATAACATAGTAATTGTGTCTAAAAATAATTTTTTACAATATAAAGAAGAAATATATAATGTATTAAATGATGATTCTATATCATATATATTAAATATAAATTATGAAAATCAAGCATTTATTAGTAATTTAGATATTAATGATAAATCTTTTTTTAGTATCTATAGTCATGTACTAGATAAATGTTATATTATAAATCTTGATACTTTTGATATTTTAAACAATATTATAGATAAAAATACTATATATGATTTCTTTAAGAATTTTGCAACTTCAAAATGTAATAAATTAGGATTTAATATAAAACAAGATATGAGATTTTTATTTACAAATATATGTGATCAAATTTCAGGTTTTAGCTATGATCTACTTATAGCATGTTATTTATTAGACTCTACAAGAAATCATAAATTTGCTACAATTTTAAGCGAATTATTTGGTATTATACTAAATATTAAAGAAAATAATAATCAGCAAGTACAACTTTCTTTATTTGAAGAAGAAAGTAATACTCAAAAAATAGATGTAAGTTTATCAAAAGAAATTGCTATTTGTACAAAGTGTATATTTAATTCAAAAGAAATAATGGATGAAAAGTTAAAAAAAGATGGAATGTATGATTTAATGTATAAGATAGAGATTCCATTATCTGAGACACTTGCAAATATGGAAACTGTTGGAATGTATGTAGATAAAGATAAGTTAGAGGAATTTGGTAAACAAATTTCAAAAAGAATCTTAGAACTTGAAAATGACATATATAAATTAGCAGGCGAGGAATTTAATATAAATTCACCTCAACAATTAGGTGTTATTTTATTTGAAAAGCTGAATTTACCAGGAAAGAAAAAAACTAAAACAGGATACTCTACAAATAAAGAAGTTTTAGAATCTTTAGAAGAGTATCATGATATAATTCCGCTTCTAATTGAATATAGACAGACAATGAAGCTAAAATCAACTTATGTTGATGGACTTAAAACAACTATAAAAGAAGATTCAAGAATACATACTACTTTTACGCAGACAGTTACATCTACTGGAAGATTAAGTAGCATAGAGCCAAATCTCCAAAACATACCAATTAGACTTGAACTTGGAAGTAGAATTAGAACTTTCTTTACTGCTCCTAAAGGTAAAAAAATTGTTGATGCAGACTATAGTCAAATTGAACTTAGAGTATTATCTCATATATCTAAAGATGATACAATGCAATATGCTTTTAATAATGGAATTGATGTTCATAAAGTAACTGCTTCTCAAGTATTTGACGTACCTCTTGATGAGGTGACAAAGCAAATGCGTTCAAAAGCAAAAGCTGTAAACTTTGGTATTGTATATGGGATAAGTGAATTTGGCCTTGCAAAAAATATTGGCGTTTCTTGGAAAGAGGCAAAAGAGTATATAAATACATATCTTAATAAGTATCATGGAATTCGTGAATTTATGAAAAATATAGTTGAAGAAGCAAAAGAAAAAGGATATGTATCAACTATTTTTGGAAGAAGAAGATATATTCCAGAGCTAAAAAATAAAAATAAAAATATAATTCAATTTGGTGAACGTATAGCAATGAATACTCCTATTCAAGGAAGTGCGGCAGATATAATAAAGATTGCTATGAATAACTTATATAAAGCATTAAAAGAGAATAATCTAAAATCTAGACTTGTAATGCAAGTTCATGACGAGCTAATTGTTGAGACATTTGATGATGAAATTGATATAGTAAAAAGTATTATGAAAGAAGCAATGGAGAATGTAATAAAATTAGATATACCTTTAGATATAGACTTAAATGTTGGTGATAGTTGGTTTGATGCAAAATAACAATGCTGAAAAGAGGGGGATTAATGAAAAAGAGTTTATTTAAAAGTCTTATACTAATATTGTTTATATCAGTAATTGTAGTATCAATATTAATACTTAGAACATCCGTTTATCCTTTGAAATATAAGGAACAAATAGTTGCACATAGCATTAGTAATAACTTAGACCCATACTTAGCACTAGCAGTAATTAATGCAGAGAGCGGTTTTGATAAATATGCAACTTCAAATAAAGAGGCAAAAGGACTAATGCAAATTACTGAAGCTACTGCAAAAGAAGTAAATGAATCTACTCAGTCAACAGATGAAATAAATGATACGACTATATATGATGTAGATGTAAATATAGAAATAGGATGTAATTATCTTGCCTCTTTAATATCAAGGTATAATGGAAATTATTATCTTGCAATATGTGCATATAATGCTGGAATTGGTAATGTAAATAAGTGGATTGAAGCTGGTATTATAAGCAGTACACTCGATACAACAGATATTAATCTCCCTTTTAAAGAAACTACAAATTATTTAAAAAAAGTTATTAGTAATTATGAAGTATATAAAAAAATTTATCCTTCATTATAGCTATATATAATATAAAGAGAAATGTATAAATAACATTTCTCTTTTTTTATAATTTTTTAGCAATTTTTCTTATGTTTTGGTTTTATAGTATTAAAAACTAGACAAAACATAAAGTTAGTGATATAATTTAAAAGCATTATAGTAACCTAAAACGTTACTATTATTAATTAATAAAAATTTTATGAAAGATGGAGGGATAAAGTTATGAGCGGACATAGCAAATGGGCTAATATTAAAAGAAAAAAAGAAGCCACAGATACTAAAAGAGCAGGTATATTTTCTAAACTTGGAAAAGAACTTACTGTAGCAGTTAAGATGGGAGGGAGCCCAGACCCGAATGTCAATCGTAAACTAAGGGATGTAATTGCAAAATGTAAGGCAAATAATATGCCTAATGATAATATAAATAGATGTATTCAAAAAGCAGCAGGAGATGCCAATGCAGATAATTATGAAGAAATTACATATGAAGGATTTGGACCTTGTGGAGTTGCAGTAATTGTTGAAGCAACAACAGACAATAAAAACAGAACTGCAGCTGATGTAAGACATATATTCTCTAAATCAGGTGGATCATTAGGAGTTAATGGTTCAGTTGGATATATGTTTGAAAAAAAAGGATATATTTTAATTGAAAAAGATGAAAGCATTGATGAAGATGATTTAATGATGACAGTTTTAGATGCAGGAGCAGATGATTTTGTTCCAGATGAAGAATATATAGAAATATTTACTTCACCTGATACATTCTCAGAAGTTTTAGAAGCAGTTGAAAAAACTGGTGCAAAAATTGTTGAATCTGATGTTAGACAAATTGCAAACATGAAAAAAGAACTTACAGAAGAAGAAGAGGAAAAAATGCAAAACTTCTTAGATAGAATGGAAGAAAATGACGATGTTCAAAATGTTTGGCACAATGCAGATATGTAAAAATACATAAATTTGTAATAAAATTGAAATAAAGTATTGACTTTACATAACAGAAGTGCTATAATAAAAGTGTAGAGTAATCTATGTTATGTAAAGGAGGTTGTTGTTTGAATGTATTATAGTAATAAATTAGGCTTTTATTTAAGACAATATACTACACAAGTAATAGTTGGTATTGTATGCTTAATTATAATTGCTTCTGGTTTATTCTTATACTTCAAAATTAACAACAATACTCAAAACTCAACAGTTGTTAGTGGATCAGTAGAAAATAATAATGAACAAACTAATACTGAAGTAAACGTAACAGAAGATGAAACAATTCTACCAGAAGATCTAAAAGCTTTAAAGGCAGGACAAAAAGTAACTGTTAAAGTTGCTACAATTGATGATGAGGGAGTTTTAGTTTTAATTTCTGGAGATAAAAGAATAAATGCTAAAATGATTGGTACAGACTTTTCAAAAGAAATGCCTGACACCATATATTCAATAGATCAAGATTTAGCTGGTAAATATATTGATATATCTTTTGATGAAACTAAAGTATCAAATGGATATGCAATGGTATATATTTACTCAAATAAAACTACTCTATATAATGCTAAATTACTTAAAGAAGGTAAAATCATACTAGATTCAAATATAAGTAAAAAAGCATTAGAATATAATAAATTAGCAGAATCTCAAGCTTATGCTAAACAAACTTTAGCAGGAGTTTGGGGAGAATAAATAAGCATGCCGAGCTAGGGAAAAACCTTAGTTTTCATATATCAACCTCTTATGATCGCCTCTATAGCAATGTAGAGGCATCTATTTTGTTTACAACAGACCTGAATAAAATAGGTCTGTTTTTTATTATTATATTGTATATTTTGTTATTTAATGGTAACATTTAATTATATTGTATAGGAGGTTTTATTTAAAATATGAGAACTAAAGAAAAATTTAAAAAAGTATTTTGTTTAGCATTACTCTCTATTATGTTACTAAATATTGGGAGTATTTGTGCGGTTGAATTTAATCCTGGTGAAGCAGGAAAAGATGATGAGCAATATAAGGAATATACTGCTACTCTTGTAGATTTACAAATAAATAGTGTTATGGCTTTAAATTTAGATGAATTAAGCAATGTAAATAATGATGATTTATCTCTTGTAGGCTCAGTTAAAATAAATAAAAAAATTGATGATAAAAATATAGAATACTTAAATGAATTACCTCAAGTTTCATTAATAGATGAAGAAAACAATATTATATCTATAGCTGAAGTAATTCCAGAATCTGAATATACTATGACTCAAAGTGATTTATATTATATTAATTTATATAATTTAAAGGTACAAGAAGGAAAAACATATAGACTTGTTGCAAAAATAACAGATAATGATAATAACGAAATTACTAAAGATATTACTTATTCAGATAGTTTAATATTTAGTCAAGGAACAAGTTATAATATGTCATATGAATCCGTAAATAATATATTAAATATAAGCTTTAGTAAAGTAAATTCACCAACTGAAACACAAGAAGAGGGAGAAACTCTTAGACTTTTAATATCACTTGCCTTAAATGAAACATATAATTTATTAAATGAAAATGGTGAGATTGTAGAAACATTTTATACTTATCCTGATGAACTAATTACTTTTTACAATTTACCTATAGGAGAGTATTTTATACAACAAAAAAGTAATCCTGAACTTACTTATAGTTTATTTAATGTAACAAAAGATAATACAAATGTAATTATTATTAATAGATTAATTTATTTTCCAGATAATTTTTATATAAATATAAATGTTAAAGATGAAAATAATAATCCTGTTCCTAATGCTTTAGTAGGTATATATGATCAAAATAATAGTTTAATTTATGAAGGAAAAACAGATAGTAACGGTTTTATGCAATATACCTTTGAAGTTGAAAATAAATTAAATGTAAGATTAGATTGGCATGCACAGATAGTTAATGTAGAAGATGGTATTGTAAATTCTTCACCACAATATTTCCATGTTTTTCCAGATATATCTACAGTAGATGTTGAGTTAATTAATTATTCAGAAGATTATGAATTCTTAAAAGGAGATTTAGATAAAAATGGAGCAGTAAATGCAAATGATGCAGCAGTTGCACTAGATTTATACAAATATGGTAATGTAACAGAAAAAGATATAGAAATCGGTGATATGAATGAAGACGGAGTAATAAATGCAAATGACGCTGCTCTTATACTTGATATATATAAGTATGGATATTAAAGAGGCTTTTGCCTCTTTATTTTCTTTCTATCTTTTGATATAATAAAGAAGTTATTAATAAAAATGCAGTACAAGAACATTTGTTTATGTAAGCTATATAATAGATTGGAGGAATAAAAAATGAAAAAAGAAAAATCATGTGGAGCAATTATATATAATAATAATAATGAAGTATTAGTTGTAAAGCATACGGCAGGACATTGGGATTTTCCTAAAGGTCATATGGAAATAGGAGAGAATGAATATCAAACAGCTATTAGAGAAGTAAAGGAAGAAACAAATATAGATATTGATATATATAAAGAAAATAGGTATACTATTAATTATTCTCCAAAAGAGAATGTAGATAAAACTGTAGTTTTTTTCTTAGCAAGAAGTAAGACAAATGATTTAAAAAAGCAGGAATGTGAAATAGCAAGCATTGGTTGGTTTAAATACGATGATGCTCTTAATATACTTACATACGATATAGCAAAAGAACTTTTAAAGAAGTCATATAATGATTTAAAATCTAAATAATATGTTTAATATACTTAAATATATATGTGATTACATTAAAGAGGCAAAAAAATAGAGTAGAAGTTAATCTACTCTATTTAATATAAGCCTATAATCTTTTAATGAGATATAGGATGTGTCTTGGTAATTATCATTACCAGAAAGATATATATATATAGATAATAGTATATTACAAAAATCTTCTTTCAGATTCTACTATATATAATAAGTCGGCAAAACATACAATATATATTAGATTGTTTATACTAACTAGTATTTGTATAAACTCAAAGATTTAAGTTGAAAACAATATACCATTATCTAGTATTTTAAAATATATTATTAGTTATAATATACAAAATAAGCTTTATATTAATATGCTCTCTAGTAATGTTAAATTACTCGTATATTATAACATTACATAATATAAATGTCAAGTGATATTTATATTAAATAGTAGGAAAGGTACATATTAATATTTTTTTATAAATTATATATATCAAAGACAATAAGAAGTATAAAAATGTTTACTTAAAAAACGAAAAAATAGAATAAAATATTTTTTTATTTAAAACATTATAGTTATGTGTAGAGAAGAGAGATATAGATTATCAAGAAGGGAGTCTTTTAAGTTTTATATGATTGCGCAAAATAATAATTTTGTGAAAATAGGAGGAGGATTTATTGACTTAAGTTATGCTATGTGATATATTTACTATAGTAAGTATTATTGTATTTGTATAAGTTATTTAAAATAAATATTATATATTTTAAGCTTCATATTTTAATTTTAAGGCACTTTTATGTTATACCTGATTTTTATTATACTTATTATTTTAACTTGCTTATACTACTGTTGTTATATACTATATATATTTTTTTATTATACTTACTTATGATTGCGCAAAATATTTGCTTTAATTTTGATTTTAAACCGCTTTATTGTTTTTACTGCCATATAAGTTTATTACCCAAGTTTAAAAAACGTCTTAAAATCGAAATATGAGCGTCGCTTTTTTGGGAGGTTTTTATATGTATGATGATATACCAAATTTCTTAAGAGAATTCTTATTATATATGCAAAATATAAAAAATAGATCTCAAAGTACAATTCGTGAATATCATTATGATTTACGTGATACTTTTAGATTTCTTAAACTATACAAAATGGATAAAATAAAATTAAATTCAATAGATAATGAATTAATTGAAAAAACAGATATATCAAATTTAGATATAGAATTTGTTAGAAAAATCGAATTAACAGATTTATATGAATACTTAAATTATTTATCGAACATACGTTCAGATAAACCAGCAACGCGTGCAAGAAAAATTGCTGCAATAAAGTCATTTTTTAATTTTATGACTTTTAAGCAAAAAGCATTAGAAAAAAATCCAGCAGTTGAGTTAGAAACACCAAAACTTGGAAAAAGGCTTCCAAAATATTTATCTTTAGATGAAAGTGTAGCTCTCCTCCACTCTATCGAAGGAAAAAATGAAAAAAGAGATACTTGTATCATTACTCTGTTTTTAAACTGTGGTTTACGTTTATCTGAGCTTGTAGCAATAAATTTTAAAGATATAAAGGATAATACATTAAAAGTTATTGGAAAAGGCGATAAAGAACGCTCTGTATACCTTAATGATGCTTGTCAAAAAGCATTAAAAGAATATGTAGCAGTTAGACCAAAAGATGTAAAAGATCATGATGCTTTGTTCATATCTGAAAGAGGTACAAGAATAGGAAAAAGAACTGTAGAAATGATGGTAAAAAAATATATTACACTTGCAGGTCTTGATCCTAAAAAATATTCACCACATAAATTAAGACATACAGCTGCAACACTTATGCATAAATATGGTGGTGTAGATATTCGTTCTTTACAGCAAATATTAGGACACGAAAGTGTATCAACTACAGAAATATATACTCATGTTGACAATGAGCAAGTAAAAGAAGCTTTAGAAAAAAATCCATTAAATAATTTATAGTTTGTATTTAGCCTCTTTAATTATATTTTTTATTTCTTTATACCTATAAATGAAAAAGGTAAGCTAATTTTTAAGCTTGCCTTTAATTTTTCGAAATACTTTTCTTAGTGTAAGTTTTTTCTCTTCTTTTTCCTCTTCCCTTTTTTCAGCTTCAATTAAATTCTTTTTATAAATCATCTCTCTTATAGAATAGTTGTAACATCTTACCTGTTGCTTTAAAGCAAATTCAGCTCTTTCCTGATCTTTGGGTAAAGTTGATTTTTGAAGATAAGTAACCACTCCCTTATCTATACAAGAAATAGAATTTAAAAATGCAAATGTACTAGATGAAAATTCTTCATCACTATCAAATAATAAAATAAGCTTTTGAAGATTAAAACTCATATTACCTTCAAGAGAATTTAAAGAGAAAATATCCATATTAGAAAGGACATTATAATCTGCTATATATGGTAACTGTTTTAAGTATCTAATATTTTCAGGATCTCTTATTTTATAATATCCTTTTGAATTAACGTCACCATTTACAATAGATTTCTCTTCAAAAAAATTAGGAGAAATAAACTCTTTCATAGTAAAAAGTATTTCTACATCCCGTTTTTTTACGTAGGCAACTAATCGGTTACCATCAGACTTAATGATTTTCATTTAAAAATCCTCCCTCATACTATTGTCCATTAATATTATAACGTAGATTTAATAACAATTCAAGCTAAAAAGTTCTTAAATATATATTTATGAATAATTATCCAATTTATGGTAATGAAATTACATTACTTTAAAATAAAAACGTCTTAAAATTCAAATATGAAGATGCATATATCTATATAGGCATTTATAAAATGTATAGTTTACAATAAAAATAGAAGAGCTGTATCTCTTCTACATTTTAAGATAAAATTTTCGTTATTTCATCTAAATTATTCTCATCAATATTACATCCAGCTGCTCCAAAGTGTCCTTTGCCTCCTATTTTTTCTGCTATAAGTCTAACATTTACATTTGGATTTATATTTCTTATAGAAATTGAATAATTGTCAACTGCTACTAATACTATAAAATCAATATCGTATAGTTTATTTTTTCTTAAATATTGTGCGATTTCATTTCTAAACTCATAAGAAATATATATAATTCCTGCTTTATGTCCGTAAATTTTTTTTAGCCTTATTTTCTTTATATAAGATACTACTTCATTGTCAGTTGCTTTTCTTTTTAAATCTATTAATTTTAGTTCATTATTATAAAAAGAAAAATCTCTTTCAACCTTTAATTTATTATACATTTTTTCTATATAATCATCTGGTCCTATTGCATCAAATAAAAGAGATAAATCTCTTGCGATATCATCTTTATCTACATTCCATATACCAGTGTCAAATATTCTAGTAGCTTCGCAAAATATGTCAAGAGCATTTGTTCTTTTTATTTTGTTATTGTTAAGTAAATATTCATACAAAAGTGATGTAGAACAACAATAGCCTTTTTTATCTTTTATTATAATATTAACAAAGTCATAAGAATTAAATTCAGTTACTGACTCATTATGATCAAATAAAATAAGCTTATGTTTTAGTTTATTATCGTTATTTATAATATCTAAGTTCTTCTTGTTTAAATGTAAATCTGTAATATATACTTTACTATATATATCAAATAATTTATTATTATAATAAAATTCAAATTTATTATTTACATCAAAACCTTCACATAATTCATATTTTACTCTCTTATATATAAGCTTTAAAAGAATTATTCCACCCATACCGGTCGATATCATTTTTATGTGAGAATATTAAAACATTATTAGTATTTCTGTTATATATATAAATAGCTATAAATACTAATAAACTAATCAAAAAAATTATAACAATAGTTATAGCCATAAAAACCCTCCTTTTATTAAAAATTTTATAAAATATATTTAAGATACAAGAAATTATACCATTTTATCATTATTATGTCAATAATAGTTTTAATTATCATTTAAATAAATAGAAAAAACTCAAAAATAAAGAGGCAAAATTGCCTCTTTATATATATATTATTTTGTTATTTTGTGGTATCTTTAATTTGTTCCATACTTATACATATCAAGTATAAGAGCAGCATCATTTGCATTTATTAATCCATTTTGATCAATATCTGCAACTTTTAAATCATCTTCTGTAATATTACTATATTTATATAAATCTAAAACTAAAGCTGCATCATTTGCGTTTACTGTACCATTTCCATCTAAGTCTCCAAGCTTTGATCCACTACCAATTATCATTGTTTTAGAGATATTTATATCTCCTAAATCATCCATTTCATAATTTGCACTAACAAGGCCTTTGATTTTTACTCTAATTGTATTATCTCCATTTCCAAGCGCTGTAAAAGAGTATACTTTTTTATTTATTCCAGTTGACTCTACAGACGTATCCCACCATAACCCCTCAATTAATTCGTATGGTGAATTATATTTCATTATTCTTTCATTATAACTAAGTTCAAATCCATCATATGCGGCAATATATGTTTCAAAATCTACAGTAACCAAAACTTCCTCTCCAATATTTACATGTGACTTAGTATCTATTTTTACAGCATTTACTTTACTTTGCATTATTGCTATTATTCCAATTATAACAAAGCATATAAAATACTTAATATTATTAGTTTTCATTTTCTATTACCTCCAAATTTTGCTTATATTTAATATATATCATTAATTGTATAATTTTTCAAGATAAAATAGAAAATAAAAATAAAGAGGCAAAATGCCTCTTTAAATACATATTATTTACCATACTTATATACATCAAGTATAAGAGCAGCATCGTTTGCATTTATTACGCCGTCATTATTCATATCACCAATTTGCATATCTTCATCTGTAGCATTACCATATTTATATAAATCTAGTGCTACTGCTGCATCATTTGCATTTACTGCTCCGTTTTTATCTAGATCTCCTTTATTTAATTCAATATCTAATAAAATAAATTTTATATTATGTTCTAGAGCAAATTTGTGTGCAGCTGAATTATTACTAGTATATATAATAAATTCACTTCCAATATTGTAAAAAGCGTTAGAACTTATTTTAGTAACACTATTAGGTATATATACTTCTTTTAAATTTGGTAACATTTCAAAGCAATAATCACCTATAAATTCAGTTCCATAAGGTATTACTACTTTATTTACATATTCTAAATTAGACAAAGTGCTTTTTTCTAAATTCTTAATAGGTTTTAATTCTATTACCTCAATATTATTAGGAATAAAAGTAATATTGTTATAATCTTTAGTATATAGTATGTTTTTATAGCTTGCAAATTTTGTATTATTAGGATCTATTGATATTGCTTTTAAATTATTTCTATATTGCTCATTATATATTATTTTGTCTACATATTTATTTAATTTTAATTCTTCAGTATTAGTACTCAAAGCAGATGTACAAAATGTAGTAATATTCAAGCCTTTTATTTCATCTGGCATTTGTAATTTTTTATTATCAGTTTTGCTTTCTACTATAGCAACTCCATTATTATACGTATATTTATAATAACTGTCTTCTAAAAGTATAGTATGAATATATATTGGTGTAAAATATGAATTAGTATATATTTCATCATATTCTTTAATATCATATCTTATTATAGCATTTGTAGGATCCATTAAAAGCCAATTCTCACCAATTTTAGTTAAGCACCATGCATGAGCTCCAAAATAAGTATTACCTTGTATTAAAACAGTAGGTATATCTAAAATGTCCATCATAACAGTATATAAATTAGCATAGCCTTGACACACTCCAACTTTATTTATAAAAACTTCATAAGGATCATTATTAGCATTACCATATTTAACATTATTATGAACCCAACTAAATATGGTTTTCATTTTTTCTTCGTCATCTTTACATTCTTTTACTAAATCAATTGTAAATTTTTCAATTTCTTTATATTCATTTTCTGTAATATTTATATTTTGTAAATAATTTATATCATTAAGAGATGCTTTATTTAGCATTTCAATTAATACTTCATTTGTACCCTTACTATCGGCATATATATTTATATTAAACATAATAACCAAAGTAGTGAAGATAATAATCATTATTAATAATCTATTTATCTTTTTCATTTGTTTTACCTCCCAATATATACTTAATATCCATACTTATACATATCAAGTATAAGAGCAGCGTCATTTGCATTTATTACGCCATCATTATTCATATCTCCAATTTGCATATCTTCATCTGTAGCATTACCATATTTATATAAATCTAGTGCAACTGCTGCATCATTTGCATTTACTGCTCCGTTTTTATCTAGATCTCCTTTTAGGTAATCTGAAGGATGCTCAGGATCAGTATCTGGATAATTAACTAAAGAATCTGTTATATCCAACACATTTACAGTTATTTTATTTTCATATCCAGCTGCTGTAGTCCAATAAATTTTTCCATCTTTATATGAATATATTTCTTCTTCATTTAATTCTACACCTTCAACTTTTACAGGGTTACATATAATATTTGCGTCTTTATCTATAATCATATAATATACATCTCCATCTTTACTAGATAAAGAGTATCCATTGGTACTTTCTTCAATTGGAAGTTTTTCATATAATATAACAATATTTTCATCTTCTATTTCTACAGCTCTTACTAACAATGTCATATATTCATTATTAAAGTCTGAAAGCCATTTAATACCATAATCTTTTTCATCACCAGTAAGATATAGTCTTCCAAGTGGAGCGTTAACACCTAAATCAGCATCTTCTGGTGGTGTTCCTTCAGCTTCTCTTACATATGTATCAAACATTTGCATGTCTTGTATACTTTCTTCTTCCCAAAAGTTTTTCTTGTATTTTTGAGCAAATATATTCCACGATTCGTTTATACTATTTCCATATTCTAGACTTAGAGTAGGCTCCATGCTACCAATGTACATATAACCATCACTTAATTCTATAATATTACCAAGAGAAGAATAAGTATAATTATATCCATTAGAACCCATTCCACCTTCACTAAAATGTAGCATTTTATTTTTACTTAACTTTAATATACTATCTTGTGGATATATTTTAGATACCATTAGTCCTCTTGTTGCTCCTTGTGTTCCTGCATCCCCAAGTTCTACAGAAATGTATCCGCCGTCACTTGTTCCAACAATTCTTTGTCCCATTGAATGTGAAGTATAATATCCACCTGGTTCCTTATATTTTTCAACATTTTCATCTGATACATAATATCTATTGCTTACAAATTCTAGTGAATCTGCATCAACAAAAAACATCATACTTGAAGAGTGAGATATGTACATCTGTCTTCCAAAAAAGCAAGCAATTATACCGTCACTTACTGTTAAACTACAATTTGAGTTAGGATAAAATGGCAAATATGTACCATATGTCCAATCTCCACCGCCTAAATCCCAGTGATTAGTCGGATTAAGTTGTGTTCCAACAAGATCTGTTTTTGCAACTTCATTTCCTTCTTTATCATATTTTATTATTGCCATCGTTACATCCCAAAAACCTTCAGATGAAGCTGTAAATCCTTGTCTACCATAAACTATATATAAATTTTCATTATAATATAATGCATTTCCAAAATTATATACTAAGTCTTGCATGAATTCAGTTGTATTTGACTTATCAAAATACATTGGTATTTTTCTTGTTTTAACTACATTCATATTTTCATCAAAAGTTGTCCAAAACACACTTTTTTCACTAGTATATACTGCATTATACATACCATCCTCATCTATAAAATCATATACTGATGATGGCTTAGAATATTGCATTGTACCAGCATTTATCATTCTTTCAGTTTCTATTATTTCTTCTTCAGTATCAAATTCATAAGTAGTTATATTTGCTTTTATTTCTGTATTTGCATAGATATGATTACTTAAAGCAAGAAATGATATAGCACCTATTAAAAAAACTTTTTTAATAAATCCTTTCATATTATTCCTCCTACTATTTATAATTAATATCCATATTTGTATACATCAAGTATAAGAGCAGCGTCATTTGCATTTATTACGCCATCATTATTCATATCTCCAATTTGCATATCTTCATCTGTAGCATTACCATATTTATATAAATCTAGTGCAACTGCTGCATCGTTTGCATTTACTGCTCCATTTCTATCTAAATCTCCTTTTAGAAAATCATATTTAGTAAAATATATAGTATATTCTCTTTCTGGATTGCTGTTAAATGTTGTATCTGCGTATTCACCAAGCGAACCATACATATCATATACAACCCTTACTTTTGCAGTTCCAATACCATTTTTTAGTTCAATAGTATCATCTATTACCTCTAAATCTAAGTCATAATCTGTATAATTATTACTTTGTAATACATTGTCCATATATCCTTTAGATTTTGTTTTTATAGTTGCATTATCTGCTACAGAACTTGGTAATTTTATAGTATATGTATATGTGTCTTTATCAAACTTTGGTACAGATACATAGTTACTTGAATTAATACTATATTGCAATGTACTTAATCTTAAATCTCTAAAAATAACAGAATATAAATAATATGTTGGTGCGATATTTAACCTTACACTATCATCTTCATAATTATATCCTTCAGTAAATGTATAATTTACTGCTAAATATGGTATAGAAGAAAAAATTGTTTGATTTAATTCTGTAACCTTTAAATCCTCAATTCTTTCTATATCTTCTTCATAATTAGAAATAAATGCATTAAACTTTTTTATCTCGTCTTCATCTGTTGTTTGTTGAAGTGAGTTTTGATACTCAACTTTTTTTGATTTTAATTTATTCAATAATTGATATTTTTCAAAATATCCTTTTACATTATCATAGTTTATACTACTATTTAAAGTTCCACTTGATGATACTATTGGTACATACTCATTAGCAATTTTAGATAACGTAACTCCTCCTTTAAATGTTAATAATCCATTTTCATAGTCAAGTGTACTAACTTGTGACGCTGAATTTTGCAAATTTTCCTTATATGTTTCTAAACTTACCGAAATGGTTCCATTTGCAAATGTAACCTCATCAGGTACTTGGTATGATTGACCATCAAGTAATACCTTATATTTTGCTTGTGCTAGTTTAAAATCATAACTAATATTTGATGCGGCATAAATATTAGGTGTTGCAATAGCTATAGATAAAAAAGCTGCTGCTAATACTTTTAATTTTTTTTTCATATATTTTTCCTCCTATTTTTATATGGTTGTGTAAACTAAATTTAATATTTATTTACTAACAACCTTGATTTTTCAAGGTTTATATCATTTTTTTGTAATAA
>CALWOC010000002.1 GCA_944383015.1 uncultured Clostridia bacterium | reverse complement strand
CTTACTTTGGTTTGTATCTTGCATTGTTTATTTTTCAATGTGCTCTTGTTCTCTTGATTGAGAACGACTTTATTATAACACAAAGAAATAACTTTTGTCAACATATTTTTTTGAATTTTTTAAGTTTTTTTAAATTCAAATTTTAAGTGATTTGATATCTCCTTGCGACGTCTATTATGATACTACTTTTTATACCATTTGTCAACACTTTTTTCAAACTTTTTTAAAAAAAAATTACAAATACAAGAAAGTGCACTTTTTGTGCACTTTCTTGTTTAATTTACGCCCAAATATTCTTCTAGACATAATCCACTTTCATATACATCTTTTGCTATATCCACACCAAGATATCTTATATGCCATGGTTCATATTTATAACCAGTTATACTTTCCTTTCCTTTTGGGTATCTAATTATAAAACCATACTTATAACAATTTTGAGCAAGCCATTTTCCAGAAGGTGTATCTCCATAACTGTCATCTATCCAACCCACATCCATTGCAAGTCCTGTCTGATGCTCTGAAGTTCCTGGTCTTGCAGAAAAAGTATCAGCCTCTGCTTGTCCATAAGTTGCTACATAATTATTATATAATCCTCTTTGTGTTTCATATGATCTATATCCAGAAATTAACTGTATATCAAATCCACTATTACTTGCAGCTTCTTGGAGATTTAAAAAGGCACTATAAGCTTCTGGTATTAATCCAGGAGCGTAATCTGATGGTATTGAATAATTCTTATTAACAAGCATTATTCCATTTATATATGTTATACCATTAACTTGTTCCATATTAGATTTTCTTACTTCTACAGAAATAACTTGAAATATTGAAGGTACAGCCTTAGAGCTGACTTCTATTTGACATGTTCCCTCGTTTACTGCTGTAATATTTCCTTGAGAATCAACTCTAGCAATATTTTGATCACTAGATTTCCAATTAAGCTCTTTATCTTGAGCATCTTCTGGATAAATCGTACTATCAATTTTCACTTGTGATCCTACAAGCATCTCAACACTATTTTGACTTACTTCTATTTTTTCCACAGACTGTATAATAGTGAGCTTTGCCTCTTTATATGCATTATCTGTTTTAGCATATATAAAATAATCACCTAGCTTTTTAGCTTTTACTTTCATATAGTCTACTTGTATAGCTTCTTCATCACTACATCCTATTATAACACTTCCATAAGTATAGTTTTCTTCACTTATTTGTAAATCAATATTTTTCTCTTCCTCTTTATTTAATATCATATCTTTTATTTCAAAATCATCTGGAACTATATACGCAATCGTATAATTATAGCTTTCATTTAATTTTAATTTAGCATACCCATTGTCTAAAACTTTAATTTTATTGCTAATAAATTCTTCATTTGAAAATTCGCTAACATAATCTTTTGAGATATTAGATACATTAATATTAAGTTCTTCAAGATCTAAAGAATTTAGTCTAACATCATAGCTATTTTCAAAACTACCTTTATCAAAACTAATTTTAATATTTATATTTTTAGTAACTTTTTGCGTATCAATTCTTGCTATAAAATCTGAATTATATATAATTAAATCTAATTCTTCGTCCTTTATCTTATTAAATATATCATCTCTTAAAGTAAAATTTTTTCCATTACAAAATACTGTTGTAGTTTTTTCTTCTAAATTTATATTTTCACTTGCTTGTTTACTTATAATATTATTTCTTATAATCATAGAAATAGCATAAGACAAAATCCCTATTATAAACAAAACTAGTATGGAAAACAAAACTAATCTTAAAGTTTTTTTATTCCTTACAAATTTATAATTAATTTCTTTCATAAAAACACCTCTTTAAATTTCTGTAGAGGATAAAATTATAACACTCTGTATCTTATAGTCAAAATCTAATTTATATTTTACATATATACTGTTTTCAATATTATCAAATACAGTAATGTATTCTATCAATATACTATAGCTATTTTCATCTTTAATTTGACTTAGAACATTTTTCTTATCAAAATATGTATAATTAAAAGGTTCAATTTTCAAATTAATCATACCATTATCAAAATACTTATATTCATATATTGGATAATCAATAGTCCCAAATAGCTCTTTAGTTATACTATAAAATACTTTATAATCAATTTTACCGAAACTTATAATTTCTGAACTCAAATCTTGACTATAATCATTACTAATATATTCTTGATATTTAGATTTGTTACCTAATATATATAAAATTGTTGCATCTAATTTATTTTCCTCTGACAAATAGTTCTGTCCATCTGTTGAAATAGAAGTTATAACTATATCTTCTATATTATCAATAATATCAAATATCTCTTTTTTAGTCAACATCAGTTCTTCATTAGAATTATATTTACAATAGAAAAATATGGTCCCCATATTAAACGATAAAAAAATAAGCAACAATATTATTATTTTCTTTTTCATAATCAACCACCTAAACCACATTTTACTATCTTATATAACACTAATAAAACTTAACAACAAAAAAAGCTAGTTATTCTCATAACTAGCTATTTTTTTATCACTAAAATTTATGACCACATTTATTACAAAATTTAACAGTTGGTTCGCAAACTTCTCCACATTCTGGACAAACTTTCTCAACTTCCACTTCATCTTTTTTTATAACTTTCTTTTCTTCTTTTATTTTTACTGGTTTTTGTTTTTCTCCACAATTGGTACAAAATTTGCTCTCAAGTGGAATTGTTTCTCCACAGTTTTCACATGTCCTTAAATTTTTATTAAATAAAATTTTTTTATTCATCTCATTGATTTCATCATTTAATTTATCTATTTTTTTACATTGTTTAGTAAAATCTTTTCCAACATCTTCTCCAGATTTATATGTTGTATAAATTGCTTTACCGATTTCTTCATAAATTTCATCAATATCAGTCTCTTTATCTGAAATTGAAATTTTTAATTTTGTTTCCTCAATTAATTTACCTGATTTATCAGCAACAGTATTATATGTATTAGATGCTGTATCTCCTACTTTTTTAGAAATCTCCTCTACTTTTTTCATAAATTCCATATAAATTCCTCCTTATACTATAGCTTAAATATAGCACAAAAATAAATTAAATTCAACTATTTAGAACTTATTATGACTTTATTATCTTCAACACTTACTTTTACATGATCACCATCTTTAATCTTTCCATCAAGCAATTCTTCTGCAAATTTATCCTCTATTTTAGATTGTACAGCTCTTCTTAGTGGTCTAGCACCATAATTATCATCAAATCCTACATTAGAAATATATTCAATCACTGATTCGTCTATGTCTATATCTATATTTCTTTCCTTTAATTTTGAAATAGAATTATCAATCATAATTTTTGATATCTTCTTAACAGATTCCTTATCTAATTTTTTAAATACAATTATTTCATCGAGTCTATTTAAAAATTCTGGTCTAAAAGTTTTTTTAAGTTCATTCATTACTTCTTCTTTATTTCTTTCATATGTCTCTTTTGGATTCTCTTTATTTGCAAATCCAATAGTTTTAGTTTCAAGTATATTTCTAGCACCAGTATTTGAAGTCATTATTATAACCGTATTTTTAAAACTAACTGTTCTACCATTAGAATCTGTAAGTCTACCATCATCTAATATTTGAAGTAGCATATTAAATACATCTGGATGTGCTTTTTCTATCTCATCAAATAGTACAATAGAATATGGCTTTCTTCTTACTTGCTCTGTAAGCTGTCCCCCATCATCATAGCCAACATATCCTGGGGGTGAGCCTATTAATTTTGACACACTATGTGGTTCCATATACTCTGACATATCAAGTCTTATCATAGAATTCTCACTACCAAACATATTAGCTGCAAGTGCTTTTGTTAGTTCTGTTTTACCAACTCCTGTTGGTCCCAAAAACATAAATGAACCTATTGGTCTATTTTCATCCTTAAGTCCAACTCTTGCTCTTTTTATAGCTTTTGATAGAACATCAATAGCTTCATCTTGGCCTATTACTCTTTTTTTAAGTTCTTTATCTAAGTTTCTTAACTTTTCTGTCTCAGTTTCAGTAAGTTTTGTAACAGGTATTTTTGTCCAATTTGATACAACTAAACATATATCTTCTTTTCCTATTGAAATATCTTTACTACTTTCTTTACTTTTCCATTTTTCATCTTGCTTTTCAATCTTGTCTTTTAGTTCTTTTTCTTCATCTCTTATTTTAGCTGCCTTTTCAAAATTCTGAGATATAATAGCTTCTTCTTTTTCTTTTGATTTTTTCTCTAGTTCTTTTTCAAGATTTTTAAAACTCTCCGGCTTTGTCAAACTTTTTATCTTTGCTTTAGAACAAGCTTCATCTATAAGATCAATTGCTTTATCTGGCAAAAATCTATCTGTAATATATCTTTCAGATAAAATAGTGGCCTCTTTAATTGCTTCATCTGTAATTTTTACTTTATGATGAGCTTCATATTTATCTTTTAGTCCTTTAAGTATTTCAATTGTATTCTCTATACTTGGCTCCTCTACAATAACACTTTGAAATCTCCTTTCTAAAGCACTGTCTTTTTCAATATATTTTCTATATTCGTTTAATGTTGTTGCTCCTATTACTTGAATTTCTCCTCTAGATAATAATGGCTTTAAAATATTAGCTGCATCCATTGCTCCTTCTGCTGAGCCTGCTCCAACTATAGTGTGAATTTCATCAATAAACAATATAACATTTTTAGAATTTTTTACTTCTTGAAGTGCTTTTTTTAATCTTTCTTCAAATTCTCCTCTATATTTAGCTCCCGCAATCATTGAGGCCATATCTAAAGAAACAACTCTTCTTCCTTTTAATATTTCTGGAACATTATTTTCATATATCATCTGAGCTAATCCTTCAACTACAGCTGTTTTACCGACACCAGGTTCTCCTATTAAAACAGGATTATTCTTTGTTCTACGACTTAGTATTTCTATTACTCTTTCAATTTCTGACTCTCTCCCTATTACAGGATCTAATTTATTTTGTCTTGCAAGTTCTGTTAAATCTTTACCATACTGATTAAGTGTAGGTGTATTTGATGAAGATTTAGCTTCTATATTTGCAGGATCATTGTACGATTTAGAAATTGGTGATTCTTCTCCAAGAATTCTTAAAAGTTCTGTAAAGATTCTTTGAGGATCTACATCTGAGTCAATTAGTATTCTTACAGCAACACTATCAATTTCTCTCATTAAAGCAAGTAAAATATGCTCTGAACCAACATAATTTTGCCCCATTCTAATTGCTTCTTTTTGACTATTTGCAATAATTCTCTTTGCTCTTGGTGTAAAATCTATTTGATCTTCTTCTATAATTGTATTCATTACACCATCAATCTTAACTATTTCCTCTTCAATATATTCTGCTGTTAAATCTTGTTTTTTTAATATATTTGCAGCTAGTCCATCATTTTCTGCAATCAAACCATACAAAATTTGTTCTGTCCCTATATATGAATAATTATGATTTAAAGAAAACTCTTTTGCAAGCTCTATAACTTTTCTTGCACTTTCCGTAAACTCATACATATATTCTCTCCCCCTTCTATATATTATTTTTTATATATTCTGCTCTTTTTATATTCTCTTCTTCTCTAGGAAAATTATCTTTTAAATTCTTTCTTAATGTATTTATTCCAATACCTTCAATTATATTATTTATTTTATCTAACGATATATCACTTATTATATCCATATTAATACCCAAACGTATATTAGATAAAATCTGCATAGCTTCTTTTTTCGTCATAAGTATTGAATACTTAGCAACACCCAAAGACCTCATTATTTCATCTTTAACCTCTAATTTCGTCTTTATTATCTCTCTTGCTTTTCGTTCTTGCTTTACAATATATTTTGTTACTTGTTTTACTTGCTCTATAATTTGTTCTTCTTCTATACCAAGAGTTTTTTGATTAGATATTTGAAATATTGACCCTTCACCACTTGTATTTTCGCCATAAATTCCTCTAATAGCAATTCCTAGTCCAGATATTTCATTAAATATTTTTTCAAGTGCCCCTATTTTTTCAAGCGCTGGTAAATGTAGCATTACTGATACTCTCATACCAGTGCCGAGGCAAGTAGGACACGCAGTAATATATCCATAATCGTCATTATATGCATACTCTATTTTAGAAGAAAAATCTTCGTCCACTTTTTTTATATTCTCGTACGCCTTATCTATATTAAAAGCATTTTCTAAAGCTTGTATTCTAAAATGATCTTCTTCATTAAGCATTGTAGTAATTTTATTTTTCTCATCTACAATAATTGCAGTATTATTATTTAACAATAGTTCCTTAGAAATTATATGAGTCTCTACCAACGATTTCTTAGTAACATCGTCCATATTATTTAATTCTAATACATTGTAACTATTACCTAATCTATCTTTTATATAATCTAAAAGCTCTTGTTTTTGCTTATCTATCATATTATTTGTAAAATTATATCCCTTTACATTTCTTGCTAGCCTTATTCTTGTTGTTAGTACAACATCATCATAATTTTCCATACTATTTATTTTCCTCCTTTTTTTCTAGAGCTTTTATTTTATCTCTAACTACTGCAGCCTCTTCAAAGTTTTCTTCTTTTATTAACTGTTGTAACTTATTTTTAAGTTTATCTATTTCACTTAAATTCTTGTTATCATTAAGTTTATTTAAAGATTTATTTGTAACATGTCTATTTTTTCCCTGAATCTTAGGCAAAATGCTATCTATTTCCTTTTTAAAAGTATTATAACATTCATCACAGCCAAAAAGACCTGTTGATTTATACTTAGAAAAAGTATATCCACATTTTTTACATTTTACTTCTTCTGGTAATATATAATCCAAATCTAAAATCATAGGTGAAAAAATATCATCAAAAGAATTAAGTATTCCAAGCTTATGCGCACAGTTTTCGCATAAGTTTAAATTAGTAACCTCGCCATTTATGTTTTGCTTATATGTAATTGTTGCATTATTTTTTCCACAATTTGAACATATCATTTTTTCTTCCTCCTTAAATTATATTAAATTAACAAGTATATTTTTAAACATATCTGCCCTTACATTATCTCTTGAAAGTTTTGGAACTTGATTTAAACTCTTTTCAGATAGTGCAGCAGATATTATACTTGCATTTTTATCATCTATTATATTATATCTAAGCAGTTCTCTTAAGTAAATATCCATAACACTTTGCGACATTTTTCCACCAATTTTGTATATAATATCTTTTACAAATTTCGACTTTGATAAATTTATTTTACTTATCTTTATATATCCATTTCCTCCTCGCTTACTCTCTACATAAAATCCTAATTCTGGTATAAATCTAGTAGATATAACATAATTAATCTGTGATGGAACACAATTAAACTCATGTGCAATCTCACTTCTTTTTAATTCAACTTGATCTGAATCAGATATTGCATTTATAATATATTCCTCAATCATATCTGATAAATTCATATTAATTTTCTCCTCCTATTTAACTTTGACTTTCTTTGACTATTATATATTTAAAAAAGCACTTTGTCAAGTGCTTTTTTTTAGTTCTCATTATTATTTCTTATTGCAAAAACAAAAAATGGTCCTAAAATTCCACAAGAAATAACATCTAAAACAGTAAGAAGAATTGTACTTTTACCATATCTTTTATATAGCTTATATCTTGCAAAATATGAATATATAGATGTTATTATAAACATTAAAATACTTATTAGTGAAAACGCTATAATTGCTTTCTCATTTTTACTTATAAATAGCAAAGCTAACAAACAAATTAATCCTATTATATTAAATGTAACAAGTAATATACCATGAATATTTGATTTAAAAGCTAATTTTCCTAAAGTAAATTTATTTAAATAGGGAATCCATGCAAGAACTTGTTTATCTTCATTTTCTCTTTTAGCTATCTCATATAATCCATATGAATTAAATGCATAAGATAAAAAGCTAAATGCAAAAAATATTACATATATTAATATTACAACTATAATTAATGTAGACATATACCCTCCTCTTTGATATTTTAAATATCACTACTCATAAAATCTTTTAACTTTTTACTTCTACTTGGATGTCTTAACTTTCTTAAAGCTTTTGCTTCTATTTGTCTAATTCTTTCACGAGTAACATCAAACTCTCTTCCTACTTCTTCTAAAGTTCTCATTCTTCCATCTTCAAGACCAAACCTTAATTTTAATACTTTGGCTTCACGTGGAGTTAGAGTTTGCATTACCTCCTCAATATGCTCTCTAAGTAGAGTATCTGCTGCTTGCTCTGATGGAGATGGCGCCTCATCATCTGGTATAAAGTTTCCAAGATTACTTTCATCTTCCTCACCTACTGGTGTCTCTAAAGAAATTGGTTCTTGTGATACTTTTAAAATATCTCTAACTTTTTCTACCGGCATTTCAAGTTCAGCAGCAATTTCTTCTGGTGTAGGTTCTCTTCCTAAAGTCTGTAATAAATGTCTAGATGTCTTAATTAATTTGTTTATTGTTTCAACCATGTGAACAGGTATTCTAATTGTTCTCGCTTGATCTGCAATTGCTCTAGTAATGGCTTGTCTTATCCACCATGTAGCATAAGTTGAAAATTTATATCCTTTTGTTTGATCAAATTTATCTACTGCCTTTATCAAACCAAGATTTCCTTCTTGAATTAAATCTAAAAAGTTCATTCCTCTTCCTATATACTTCTTAGCAATACTTACAACAAGTCTTAAGTTTGATTCAATCAATTGTTTTTTAGCTTCTTTATCACCTTTAAGCATTCTCTCTGCCAAAATATTTTCTTCTTCATAAGTTAATAATCTTATTTTTCCTATCTCTTTTAAAAACATTTTTACAGGATCATCAACATTTAAATTGTCTACAAAAGACATATCTTGCATATCTTGGAAAAGTAAATCTTTTTCTGTTTCGTCAATATCTTCAAGATCAGGTTCAATATCTAAGTCTGCAACAGCTACATTGTCTTCATCCTTTTTATTAGGATCCTCTTCAAGCTCCTCTTTAATCTTTCCATCAATTAATAAATCTTTTTCTTCGTCTTCATCATCTAAAACTAACTTTACTTTAGCTTTATCTAGCTCATCATAAATTTTAGTAACATATTCAGAATCAATGTTTTCCTTACTAATAAATTCAATAACATCTTTCATCTGAACTTTATTTGCTTTTATTGCCTCATCAATAAAAGCTTTTACTTTTTCTTTTTGTGTTAATTCATTAGAATCTGTTGCTTTTTTGTCTTCTTTTTCCATTAACTTCAAACTCCTTTTTACTTTAATTTTGAAAGTTCAATTATTATTTGATTTAACTCAACATTTAATATTTGACTTTCGTCATCTGAGATGTTTTCATTTAATCGCTTTATAATATCATCTCTCCTTGTAAATAGTTTTTCTTTTTTCTTATTCTTTAATACATCTTGAAGTAATTTTTCCTCATATCCTGAAATGTCGATATACATTATATCGGTGATTTCCTTTATCATATCTTCATCTTGTATCTTGGATAAGATATCAATTTTATTTATATCATACTTATCTTTTAAAGATAAGATGAAATCATAAATTTTTCTAACACTTTCATCATCTATATCATAAGATGAAATGTTACTTAATATAGCTTCTTGTACTTTTTTATTTTTGGAAAGTACTAATGCTACAATATATTGTTCTTGCCTCTTCCTTACACTTGTTACAAGTTGCATTTTTTTATTAAGAGAATTCATATCTATTTGTATATCATCATTTTGCTTTTTAGATTTTAAACCCTTTTCAACCTCTTTTAATATTGGACCGGGACTCATTCCATATTTTTTTGAAATTTTATCTATATATAAGTCTCTTTCAATATTATTTTCTATTTTTGCTAATATATTAGAAACTCCTGTAAGAAATCTTACTTTTGAGTCAAAATTATCTAAATTCAAATCCTTTTCTAAAATTGAAATTTTAAACTCAACTAAAGCAATTGCGTTATTAATACAATTTTTTAGTCTTTCTGGTCCATATTTATTTAAATATTCATCTGGATCTTTTACATCATCTCTATCAAGTTTTAATACTTTAACATTAAGACCATGACTGGCAAGTATATCTAAGCCTCTTAAAGTTGCAGCTTGTCCTGCACCATCTTGATCATAGCCAATAATAACATTATCAGTATACTTTTTTATAAGGCGTGCTTGATTTTCTGTAAGTGCTGTTCCAAGAGAAGCAACTGCATTATTAAAACCAAACTTTTGAAGAGCAATAGCATCCATATATCCTTCAACTATTATTATATTTTCTAGTTTATTCCTTTTTGCAAAGTTCATTAAATATAATGTTTTACCCTTATGGTAAATGTCATTTTCTTGTGAATTATAATACTTTGGAACTGTTTTATTATTAACTTTTTCTCCAAAAGCTCTACCTCCAAAAGCTATAATTCTATCTCTAATATCAAAAATAGGAAACATTATTCTATCAAAAAATCTATCATATTTTCTACCATTTTTACTATTTAAGATTATATCTGAAGCCATAATTTCTTCATCAGAATATCCTTGTTTTATTAAATAATCATATAATGGTTCCTTTCCTGTAGAATATCCTATACCAAACTTATTTATCGTTTTTATATCAAGCTTTCTAGATATAATATAATCCTTTACATCATTCTTATCTTCTTTTAAAAGCTCAATCAAATTATTATGATAAAATAGACCAACATCTCTGTTTAATCTATACATTGTGTCTTTCAAATCTTTTTTTGCCGATTCTATTTTATTATAATAATTATTTACTTCATATCTTGCTGTATCAATATTTGCTCTTTCGGCAAGCATTTCAACGGCTTCCCAAAAGTCAATATTTTCTATTTTCATAATAAAAGTAATAACATTTCCACCCTCTGAGCATCCAAAACATTTGAAAATTTGTTTATCCATTGAGACACAAAAAGAAGGTGACTTTTCTCTGTGAAAAGGACATAGTCCCATATAATTTCTACCACTCTTTTTTAAAGTGACATATTCAGATACAACTTCAACTATATCATTTTGAGATATAACTTCTTCAATTAAATCGCCTGAATAATATGGCACCCTCTTACACCTTCTTTCTTATGCTTCAATCATTTTTATTCTTTCTTCTCTATTGTAATAAATATTAGTTGTATTTACAATACAAATTATAACTAATAATAAAGTTAAAATTGGTTGATAATAAACAATATTTAATTTAAAAATTGCTATAATACCAAACAGCAATATAAAACTTAACTTTATAACAGTAGACTTTGTATCATACTTTCTTTTTAATACTAATGCTAAAATTTCCATAGCAATAATATAAAAATAACATACTATATAAAATTTAGTTGACATACTAGAAAATGCATAAGCTTGTAATTTTAAATTTTCAAAACTAGTATCAGTATCTGTATGTATACCAACTGTAAGATCATTTACTATATTTTGACAAACACTATTTCCATTCATTGCAAAATATCTTACTACTTCTCTACCGCTAAAATATATAACAGTAGAAATAACAACTATTATACACAAAGATATTAATAACTTACTTATTTTTATTCTTTCTATTTTATAAATAAAATAATTATTCTTCTTTCTTTTTATTGTCTTATTTTGCCTATTAGATAAATTCAAACTAGTAGAATCTAAATTTGAAGTTATAAATAAAGAAATCACACCAATTACAACCCATATCAAATAATTAATTCCTACTATTGTACTAACTCCTATAAGTACTCCTAGTATAACAGCTTGTATAATATATTTCTTATTTTTTATATTTAATTGCTTTAGCTCATCAAGTAGTATTTGCAATACATAAATAGACATTAACATTATAAAAACAATAACTTTAGAGTTAAGATCTATTGTCTTGTCATCTATTACTACTGGTAGAGTAAATGAAATAAACATTCCAAGTACAGATAACACATCACTCTTTGAAACATTAAATATTATTCTTTGTATACAAATTCCTATTAGATATGTAAGTACAAAATAGAGTACTAACGATCTTTTAGGATATATTTCCATTACTTTATATATTTTAAAAAATGTAGTAGCAAGCATTACTAATGTAATATATATATATCTATATATAAGTGAAATCGTTTTTTGAAGTTTAAGTCTAGATATTTTTTCTCTAACATATGTATATAACGAAACAAGGACAATTACTAATATAATATATCCAAACTTAACCCATCCATTAATACTATTTACTGTTTTCTCTACATTATTTATATATATAAAATCTGATACACCTAAAAATAAGATTAAAGCTACAAATATTGCTACTACTATACTACGTGAAATTTTACTCATACTTATTTACCTTTACTATTAAATTTACTATTTATCTTCTTTTGAATATAATTTATTTACATATGCTAAAGACTCATGTGTTCCAACATCATAGCATTGTCCATCAAATGGAAAAGCATATACAGGCATATGCTTATATAAATATGCAACAAAATTTCCTGGAGCATCAATATTATTTCCTTCATCTATATATTTTTTAAACACAGGAATAACTTCTCTAGGATATAAATATTCTGCATAAGCTGCATATCTTCCTTTTGGTTCTGCTGGCTTTTCTTCAAACCCAATAATTTTTTGATTATCGTCAGTTTCAACAACACCAAGTCTTTTTAAAGTCTCATATTCTTCTTCTTTTACACAAACTGCTGATGTCCCTTTTTCTTTTTGAAAGTCAACAAAGTCTCTTAGCTTAAATGTAAATAAGTTATCACCTGCAATTATTAATAAATCATCATCAATATTTGCTTGTTCAATTGTATATTGAATATCACCTATTGCACCTAGTCTATTATCATTATTTGTTGTTTTATCGTTAAATACCTTTATTGGTTTTATATTATTTTTTTCATTTGCCCATTTTTGAAAATGAGGTGTATATCTATCATTTGTTACTAAATAAATTTGATCAACTTCTTCTAAAGAATTAACTTCATCAACAATATAATCTAGTAACGGTCTTCCACCAACCTCTAATAATGCCTTTGGAAAATTCTCAGTTAATGGGAATAATCTTGTAGCATAACCAGCACAAAGTAAAATACATTTCATAAAAAATCCTCTCCTAACTTATAAAAATGTCTTGTGTCGTTAATTACCTAAACATTATAACATAATAAAATATTTTTTTCAATATATTATGTAATGATAATTTTATATAGTTTATAATGATAAAAGAAGCTTTCAATTTATAAACTTGAAAGCTTCTCATATTTTTATTTTATTACACAAATTAAACTGATTCTATTTCATTTAATTTTTCTTCAAATTCAGATATTCTTTGTTCTGTTTCATATTGTTCAATTCTATTTAGAGCGTATAAATATTTTCTCTCTTGAGATAGTAGTGACTGATATTCTTCATTCCAATCTTCATGATTTTTCAAATTGTTATGAACATCATCTAGTTTTTCTTCAAGAACATTTTTTATAGGCTCTAATACATTTGCTCCTTTTTCAACTTTAATTCCATTGTCTACCATATAAGTAATAACCTCTGCAAATAATCTTTCACCTTGAACATTTACTCCATCATCAGTATTATCATGTAAAATATCTACAACTTTATTTACTTGGTCTATTCCTATTCTCTCAAATATAGTATCTACTCTTGAATCAATGAATTGTCCATTTTCTCCAAATACTTCTTGACCTTTGATAAATAAATCAACATTATTTTGAATTATTCTAGCTTGCTCTATTGGAAGTTCTTCTGTTGCAATTTTTAAAGCATGTCTGTCATAGTATTTTCTAAAAGCACTATTACACATATCTTGCGCTTCAGAATATGGTTTAAAATATTGTGCATACTCTCTTAATACTTCATGTTGTGTTTTATCTCCACTCATATTAACTCTTAATTCATCAATATTTTCACCAAAATATGCTGTAACTTTATGGTCAATTCCATCTAGTTGATAAGTAGGCTGTTCAACTTGAGTATTATCTGCAACTTGAGACAACTCAGAAAACACACCATTATCTTGTGCAAAAACTCCCCCAGCATTTAATCCATTTGCTGAATCTAAACTTACTTCGGATGAAACGTTTTCTAAAGATATTGATGATGTTTGAGCAGGTTCTTCTTGTGGTAGAACTTCTCCATCTTCTTGTGTTCCAGATTTTAACATCAAGTAATCTTTCTTTCTTCCAAAAATTTTTGCAAACGTATTTTTTAATGAATCAATATCTTCAAGAAATAGTTTCCATTCATTTTTCCAAAACTCTAACATTAAAAACACCTCTTTTGTACATAATATAACTTAACTATTATATGTAATTTCATTATATTAAATGCTAAATCAAAATGCAATAACAAGAATATTTTATTTACATTTCAATTAAGTTACAATAATGGTTTTATATCAAAAAAGGTGTCTTATAATCATTGTTTGAAATTGTAACAGTTTACAATAATGTTTTAATTGGCTTGAAAAATATATTCTAATAAAGCTTTAAAATCGCTAATATCTTCCTTAACTCTTTTCCATTCACTTCTCCAAAAAGAATTCATATCACTCTTTTGTTCTATTTCCATAATGCTTGGATAAAGCATTAATATCTTATTCTTTTTCATAATAAACTATAAACCTCCAAAAAGTAACTTAATTATATAAAAATCTTAATTTAAAATCAAGAACAAAAATATTTCATTTAAGTTACTTATATTTTTTGGATTTAAAAATAAACACTATTTTAAATTAAAAGGAGATAAATTTTTTAACATAATTTATATTTTTAACATATCCTTATATGGAAAATTAGACAAAGAACCATACTCCCATATGTATATGTTATTATAACCCATACTATTTAATACAGTAATTGCCTCTTTAGTCCTTATTCCACTAGAACAATATACTATTATACAATTTTTATCTTTATACTCATTTTCACAAAGTCTAAGTTTTGAAACTGGAATATTTACTGCATTTACAATATGCAATATATCATATTCGTTTTTACTTCTTACATCTATTAAAATATTATTATTATCTAAAATCATATCCCTTACTTTTTCATAACTTACTAAATTATATACAAGATTTCTATTAATCTGCCTAGATCTCCTTACGCCAAAAAAATTAAACATAGCTATACCTTCTTCCTTTGGTATAGTCTATGTTTAACTCTTCATTTTATGACTATTTTACATCAATTACCTCTTGTTTATCTTCTTTAACGACCTCTACTTTTTCATTATCTTTTTTAATTAAGGAATATACAATTCCAAGTGAGAATATAAATACTATAAATTTAATTATTTCTCCTACATATGGTATAATTTCTAGCAACTCTAAAATTAAAAATACAACAATTGCTGTTAAAACACCATTAGGTTTAATTTCTTGTTTTGCATATCTAGTTTTAACAAGTTCAACAATAAATATTCCAAATATTACATTTTTTAATAGTGTAAATATTATCATAACAGCTGCTGCAAAAACTATTAATGCTATACCTAATTTTGTAAGTAATGCCAATAGCACAATTCCAAAGCATATACTAATAATTAATACTATATATGCAGATACACCATTTTTTAATACTTTTTTTCCATTTGTTATTCCTTTTGTAAGCTTTTCTAATTTTTCTCCTTTTAATAATATTAATAACAATAAGAAGATAACTATATTTCCTATAGTAGCTATTAATATTTCTAAGAAATATTGTCCTACTTTTACATCATTTCCAGAAAGTACATCTATTTTAGCAGTTCCAACACTTTCTGGAACTGAAAGCTCTGCATTTGTTGTTGTAAATTGCATTTCATTTTCAACAACTGCATTTTCTGAACAATTTATTTGTTGTACCTTCATTCTAACTTTACCTTTAATAGTATTATTTATATCTAAAGTAGTAACACTTCCTAAAATATTTCCATCAATTTGACCATTAATTTCAAGTTTTGGTGAATAGCATATTAAATTTCCTTTAATATTTGCATCTTCTCCTAATGTAATTGTTCCATTACAATATATAAATGTTGTATTTTCAATCTCTCCATTTATTACAACATTTCCTGTAGTAAATACAACAGGATATTGAGTACTAGCGTTAAGTCTTACTGTATCATTACCATAAAATACTTGTATTCCTTCTAAAGGTTCAGTAACCTCAATTGAATTTGTACTCATAAAAAGTCCAACTTGTGAAATTGATTTATCTACTTCAATTCTATTGTCTATAACTCTAATAAATGGTAAGTCGAAAGATGAATCATCTTCACTAACCTTATATACTTCATTTGTACTTTTGTTATCAAAAATTTCTGCTGCAAGCGTAACATTAAATGTTAGTATTGAAAACATTAGTATAGTTAATATCATACCAATTCTATTTTTCGTCATATGTTTTTCCTCCTAAAATCATAATGATATTTTATACTAATTATTAATAAAAATCAATATATAAATTACATAGCTCTGTTTATACTCTGTGAAATTATATCAGACATAATTTGAATTAATTCATCTATATCTTTAGGTGTAACTATATAATTTTCTGTATCTAAAATATTTGCTATTTTATAATATCGTTCTCCTCTTTCATCTTCTTTATTCTCTATTTTATTTAAAGCATCATTTGTTATTGTTGCCATATCTACCACCATGGGTACTCCTAAAGATATAACAGTTGCTCCAGTTGAGTCTTTATCTATAGCGTTATTAAAACCAGTAATTCCAGACCCTGGTGTTATTCCCGTATTACTAAGTTGTATAGATGCTCCGACTCTTTTTATTGATTTTGACATCAAGCTATCAATAACAATAATATACTTAGGTTTAACAATTTGTGAAACTGAAGATATTATTTCACTTGTTTGTATTCCCGTATTTCCCATTACACCTGGACAAATAGCACTAACTTCACGAGTATTTTCACTTACCATTTCTTTTGCAAGTTTTAAAATATGTCTTGTAACATCTATACTATTTACAACTTTTGATCCTAAAGCATCCGGTGTAACGTATAAATTTCCAAGTCCTACTATCATTACTGAATCTTTTGAAGTAATTAATTCTTTTAAATACTCATTTAACTTTAAAACTATTTTATCTTTATTTTCTAAATATTTTACATTTTCCATCTCAAAAGTAATATACTTACCTATTTTTTTATCTATTGCATCTGCTCCATTTTGATTTAAAACATTAACTTGTGTGATTTTAAATTCATCAAATTTCTCTTCTGTTATTTCTATGCCATCAATGCTACTCATATTGTTTATTACTTTGTACTCATCTACTCTCTCATCTGCCATATCTGTATTGTATTTTATCTTATTCATAAAAAAACACCTCTATATACAATTATGTATAAATAAAGGTGCTTTTATTCTATAACATACATATTATTTCTTTTAAACCAATCTCAAAATCCATATCTCCATTTTTAGTTTTTTGATCATAATTATCAAAAGCATATATTATATTTTTTAATTCTTTTTCAGAATATTTATCACAAGAATAAGATAATTTTTTTACAATAAACGGTGCTATCCCTAAAGTTTGTGCTATATTCTTATCTCCTGAGTTTTTCAAAAGCTTTATCATATAAAGTTGTTTAAATTGCTTATATAGCATTATATAAATTTTAACAATTGGTTCTTTTTGTCTAAGAAGAGAATTTAACTCTTCTATTGCTATATCTTTTCTTTTATTTACGATATCATCTAATACATCAAAAATTTTTGCGTTAAGTGTTTTAGAACATACTTTATCTATAATATCTTTTGTTACTGTAAAACCACTTTGTACATATATCACTAATTTTTGAAGCTCATTAATAGTATTATATTTATCATTTCCACATACACTTTGCATATATTGTGCATCATCATATGAAATATTGACATTATATTTTTTTAAAATTTGAATTATAAATTGAGTCATTTGTCTTTCATCTAAATGATTATACTCAGTACATTCTGCAATTTTAGATAATGTCTTATATTCAGATAATCTTTTATCTATACTATCTTCAATTATTATAACTTTAATATCCTTATCTATATCTTTTAAAATATTAACATTAAATTTTAAATTAGTATTTCTAATAATTATTAATTTTTCACTTCCAAAAAATGATACCCCCTGAGTAATACTTTCAAGCTCATCTATATTCTCTGAATTTATATAAAACAAATTTACTCCAACTTCTAAATTTGAAAACTCTTTTTTTATTTTTTCTACTCTTTGATTTATATCATACTTTTCTTCACCATAAAACAAATATATGTTACTCATGCCTACCTCCAAGATTTACTATTTTTGAATCTCTCTATACTATCTAAAGAAATATTTGCAATCGCAGTATACTTTTGCTTTTTGTCTTTAATTTTTCTATCTAAAGGTTTAATTATTCCAAAGTTGGCATTCATTGGCTGATAATTTACATTTTCTGTAGAAACATATTTAGCTAGACTACCAAGCATTGTATCTTCTGGAAATACTAATTCACTTCCATTAAATCTTTCAATAATGCTATATGCTACCATCATACCAGAAGCTGCAGATTCCACATATCCTTCTACTCCAGAAATCTGACCAGCAAAATATATATTATTATCTTTCTTTAAGCAAAAATTATTGTCTAAAAGTTTTCCTCCATTTATATATGTATTTTTATGCATAACGCCATATCTTTCAAAAATAGCATTTTTAAGACCAGGAATTAAAGAAAAAACTCTTTTTTGCTCTCCAAACTTTAAATTTGTCTGAAATCCTACAATATTAAAAGATTTACCTTCTACATTTTCCATTCTTAGCTGAACATTTGCATATGGTCTACTTCCTGTTCTTAAGTCTGTAAAACCAACAGGCTTTAAAGGACCAAATCTAAGTGTATCTATACCTCTTTTGGCCATAACCTCTATTGGCATACACCCTTCAAATATATCTTTTTTCTCAAAATCATGAAGTGTTACAACTTCTGCATTTACTAACTCATTACAAAATCTCTCATATTCTTCTTTATTCATAGGTAAATTAAGATAGTCTGATTTTGATATTTTACTTATTCTTTCTTTCCACTCATCAATAGACTCATTTCTTTTTCTTTCTTGCTCATATCGATCTCCCCAATAAGCAATATTCATATCAATCGAGTCGCTTGATATAATAGGTGCTGCAGCATCATAAAAATATAAATCTTCTTGTCCTATCTTATCTTTTAAACTATTCATTAATACACTATCTGTAAGAGGTCCAGTTGCAATCACTTTAATTCCGTCTATATCATTTAAACTTTTTACTTTTTCATATACAACTTCAATATTTTCATTCTCTTTAATTTTTTTTGTTATATATTTAGAAAAAATATCTCTATTTACAGCTAATGCTTGCCCTGCTGGAACTTTTGCATTGTATGCTGCTTCTATAAAAAGACTTCCAAGCATCTCCATTTCTTTTTTTAACAATCCACAAGCATTTGTAATAAGTTCTGATTTTAAAGAATTACTACATACAAGTTCTGCAAATTCATCCGACTTATGTGCCTCACTTTTAAAATTTGGCTTCATTTCATATAATCTAACTTTTATTCCATTTTTTGCAAGAATATATGCACATTCACATCCTGCAAGTCCTGCCCCTATTATATTAACTTTTCTTTCCATATCATTCTCCATTCAAAGCTATTATACCATTCAAACTAATGTTTTACAAGATAAATAGCAAAAGAAGAGTAGCTTTCAAAGTTACTCTTCTTTCTTCTTAGATGTAGGCTTACTCCAAGATATATAATGACATTTACTGTCCTCAGTATTTGTATTATTTTCACATACATAAAATGGTCTTCTTGTTTTAGTATGTTTAATTAAAACTTTTCCTCCACACTCAGGACATGGAATATCTATTGATTCATTATATGGTTTTATATTTTTACATTCTGGATATCCAGGACACGCAAGAAATTTTCCAAACCTGCCTTGTTTTATAACCATTTTTCTTCCACATTTTTCACAAACTACATCAGTTTCTTGTTCTGGAATTTTTATTTTTTCTATTTTATCTTGTACTTCAAGTAAGTTTTTATTAAATGGCTCATAAAACTCTCTTAACATTTGTACATAGTCTTGTTTAGAATCAGCTACATCATCAAGCTTATTTTCCATATCAGCAGTAAACTTAACATCTACAATATCTTTAAAGTTTTCTTCTAGTAATTTATTTATTATTTCCCCAAGCTCTGTAGGCTTTAGATATCTACCATCTTTTTCAATATACACTCTTTCTTCTAATGTTGAAATAATAGGGGCATATGTACTTGGTCTTCCTATACCCTTTTCTTCCATAACTTTAACAAGAGTAGCTTCTGTATACCTTGCTGGGGGCTCTGTTGTCTTTTTATCTGCTTTTAATTCTTTAGGAATTAATTTTTCTCCTATGTAAAATTCTGGCAAAGCTCTATCATCATCGTCGTCATCTTCCGAATCATTTTTAGATTTTACTTTATCATCTTTTCCTTCAATATATAACTTCATATATCCATCAAATTTTATAGTTCTTCCGTTTATATAAAAAATATAATTTTCAACCTTAAGTCTTATTCTAGTTGTATCATATAGAGCAACAGACATTTGAGATGCTAAAAACCTATTCACTATTAAGTTATATAATTTTTCTTCGTCTTTTCCCAAATCAACAATAGCTTCTACGTTTGAAGGTCTTATAGCTTCATGTGCATCTTGTGCACTTTCTTTTACCTTAAATTCTCTATTTAAGTAATACTCTTTTCCAAATTTATTTGTAATATATTCCTTTGCCATTTTCATTGCATCTTCAGAAAGTCTTGTTGAATCAGTTCTCATATATGTTATATATCCAGATTCATATAGTTTTTGTGCAACCATCATAGTCTTTTTTACACTAAACCCAAGTTTTCGTGATGCTTCCTGTTGTAATGAAGACGTCGTAAATGGAGCAGGTGGATTTCTTTTTCTCTCACTCTTTTTTATATCTATTACTTCGTATTGCTTATTATCTATTGCTTTAATTATTTTATTAACTTGCTTTTCATCTTTTAATTCAATTTTTCCTTTTGTATCACCGTAAAATTTTGCGATTAGTATGTCCTCATCTTTTTCTAATTTTGCATACATTAAATAATAATCTTCAGGTACAAACGCTCTTATTTCTCTTTCCTTGTCTACTATTATTTTTAATGCAACAGACTGTACTCTTCCTGCACTAGTCCCTTTTTTTACTTTTTTCCATAATAAAGGTGATAACTTATATCCAACAAGTCTATCAAGTATACGTCTTGCCTGCTGGGCGTTTACTAAAGCCTGATTTACAACTCTAGGCTTTTGAACTGCTTTTTTTACTGCATTTTTTGTAATTTCATTAAATTCTATTCTACATTTTTCATTATCTTTAATACCTAATACATTTTTTAAATGCCATGCAATTGCTTCTCCTTCTCTATCGGGGTCGGTTGCAAGATAAACTACATCTTTATCTTTTGCAAGCTTCTTTATATTTTTTATTATACTAGCCTTTCCCTTCATAGTTTTATACTCTGGTTTAAAATCATTATCTATATCAACCGCAAGTTTACTTGAAGGTAAATCTATAATATGTCCTTGTGATGCAATAACATCATAATCTCCACCTAAATATTTTTTTATTGTTTTTGCTTTAGAAGGAGATTCAACTATAACTAACTTTGCCATTTACACTCCTAACCTTTCATACTGATTTTAGATTATATCACAAATAAAATATCCAAATCAATCCTTATATAGTATATTTAATAAATTTGATAAACACCTTGTAGCTAAAATTGCTTCATCTAAAGTATTTCCTGATGCTCCAACTTCAACTAAAAATGAATTTGCTCTTATATCTTGATTATATACAGAATTACGTATTATCATTGGTCTAAAAAGACCAGGATATATTTTATTTGCAAGAATTTGAATTTGAAGAGCAAGTTTTAAATTTTCCATATAATATGGATTATACTCTCCATCATATCCTATTCCCATTACAAGCATTAAAGATGCAACCTTATATCCCCTTAATTCTACATTTGGCGCAAAATCTAAATCCTCTATCGCATCTCTATGTACATCTATAGCAATTGCCACATTAGGGTTTTGAGCAATTAAAGATTCAAAGGTTTGCCTTGAATTTGTATATGCACTATTATACTCACCATAATCATGAGGTGTTAAACTACAAACAGTATTAATACCCTTATTATTTAAATTTGATGCAAGCTTTGATGATACAGCTAACATATTATATTGTCCGTCTGTAGTTCTTCTTGGACTTGTATAATCAAACACATAGTTTTGACTATTAGCATATGATTCTGACGTATGAGTTGTATATAACAATACCTCATCAATCGATTTTGAAAAAAACTTATCTTCACTATTTATTATAGCTTCAAAGTCAATATTTCTATTAGTAGAGTAGTTTGTTATATCTACTCCACAAATATTAAGCTTCTGATACATTTCATTTTCTGCTACAATTTTTATATCATCTGCTGTTATATCATTAAAAGTTGATATATCATTATATTCTTCTGCTATTTGATCCATTGCAATTTCTTCTTGTGTTCCAACATCTTTTTGTACTTTTTCTATTTCTTCTTTCTCTTTAAATATATAATTATCTGAATTTGCCAAAGAATTTAAAGAAATAATCTTTTCATTAGATATATCTATATTTTTTACTTCTACTATATTACTTCCTAAATATATTAGGTTGTTACTATTAAATATAATAAATATTATAACAAATAATACTATTAATATTTCATATTTTTTTATATTTATACTGTTTGTAGTGTCTACATGAACATAATTTTTTCTTATCTTTTGTATTTTTTTATTTTTTCTAAAAAAAGTAACCGCAATTTTCATAAAACATATCTCCTATGTTCTATTTTATTACGGTCACTTAAATATAATTACTAATCTAATAAATTATTGATTTCTTGACTGTATTTATCTAATAATCCTACAGTTTTCTCTTTTAAATCTATTACTTCTCTTTTCATATCTAAGAGTTTTTCTTTTTCCATTTCAATTAAGTGTTCAATTCTATCTTTTTCTTGTATAGCTTCACTTCTTGAATTTTCAATAATTTTTTTTGCTTGATCTTCCGCAGTTATTAGAGCACTAGCAACTTTTTCTTGTTTTGCGATATAGTCTGTTTCATATTTTTCTAGTTTTCTTTTAACCAAAGAAAGCTCATTAGCAATTCTATTAGCATCTGAGCGTTCGGCTTGTAATTTACTTTCGTAATCAGCTTTCATAGCTTTTACATACTCTTCAACTTCCTTCTTATCATAACCGAACATCTCAGTTCCAAACTTTTTCTCGTTTTCCATATTACTACCCCCATAGCTCCAATATATGTAGACATTATATCAAATTATTGTTTCTATTTCAATATTTTTTAAAAAATATAAATAAAAATTATATTTAGATTTTTTTTGCAAATAGTATTAATGGTGATTATATTATGAATACAAATTTAAATATTTCAAATAGTGAATATAATGATTTAATATCAAAAAAAGCAGAAAAAAGCCCTATTTTAAAAAATATATTTTTTGCCTTCATAATAGGAGGTTTAATTTGTATGCTAGGTCAATTTATATTTGATCAAATGCTAAATTTAAATATAGACAAAGAAAAAGCAGGCACAATTACAAGTATATCTTTAATATTTATTGGTGCTTTTTTAACTGCAATAAACTTATATTCAAGACTTGGAAAAATCGCTGGAGCTGGATCTACAATTCCTATCACTGGTTTTTCAAACTCTGTTGTATCTCCTGCTATTGAATTTAAAAGCGAAGGATATATTTTAGGGATTGGCGCAAATATGTTTAAAATTGCAGGTCCTGTACTAGTGTACGGAATAACAACATCTGTTATTTTAGGATTTATATACTATATTTTTAATTATATAATTTAGGAGGTTAAAAATGAAAATTGGAAAACAAACTTTTAAAATTGAATGCAAGCCTTGCATATATTCAACCTCAAGTATAGTTGGACCAAAAGAAATGCAAGGTCCACTTGCAAACTATTTTGATTTGCATATAAAAGATGTTTTTTTTGATGAAAAAACATTTGAAAAGTCTGAAAGTAAAATGCTTGAAAGTTGTATAAATAACTTATTGGTAAAATCTGGAATAACAGAACATGATGTTGATGTTATTTTTTCAGGTGATTTATTAAACCAATGTATTTCTTCTGGATTTGCAATACGTTCATTTGATACTCCATTCTTAGGACTTTATGGAGCTTGTTCTACTTTTTGTGAAGGAATGCTTCTTTCTTCATTACTTCTTGAATCTAATTGTGTAAAACAAGTAGTTGCTGCTGCCTCTTCTCATTTTTGTAGTGCTGAAAGACAATTTAGAATGCCTTTAGAACACGGTAATCAAAAAAGTCCAACTGCACAAGCAACAGTTACAGCTAGTGGAGCAGCACTTATAACAAGAAGAGAAATTGCAGATAATGGAATACATATAACTCATGTAACTCCAGGTAAAATAATTGATTTAGGCGTAACAGATATGTCAAATATGGGAGCTGCAATGGCTCCAGCTGTATTTAGCACTGTTTCTAACCATTTAAATGATACAGGAAGAGATATTAACTATTATGATGCTATAATTACTGGAGATTTAGGTATTCATGGTACAGATATGTTAATACAATTATTTAAAAAAGAGGGAATCGATATCTCTAAAAAACATAAAGACTGTGGTATATTAATATATGATGAGAAAAAACAAGATGTAAACTGTGGAGGAAGTGGTTGTGGATGCGTAGCAAGTGTATTTTCTTCTTATTTTTTTAACGAATTAAAAGCAAAAAATATAAATAAAATTCTACTTGTAGCAACAGGTGCATTAATGAGTCCACTATCATCATCCCAAGGCGAATCAATTCCTGGAATTGCTCATGCTATAGCAATAGAAAATGAGGTGTAAACTATGGATATATTTTTAGAATATGGTAAAGTTTTTTTAACAGGCGGTATAATATGTACAATTGGTCAAATTTTAATAGATAAAACAAAGATTACACCTGCAAGAATACTAACTCTGTTTGTTACACTTGGTGTAATACTTGGCTTTTTAGGTCTTTATGAGCCTATATATAATTTTGGGAAATGTGGTGCAAGTGTCCCTATTTCTGGTTTTGGCTACTCGCTATATAAAGGTACTGTAAAAGCAATATCTGAACAAGGATTTATTGGAATTTTTACTGGTGGAGTATCAGCAACTGCCGGCGGAATTGCAGCAGCAGTTGTATTTGGATTTTTAGCATCATTATTTGCCAAACCAACTATAAAATAATTTGTATAAATCAAAAATATTTGCAGATAATATTCTTAGTGATTTAAAAGGAGGTTATTATGAATAGTTTAAATCAAATTGAAATTCAAAATATTAGACACATATGTGGTCATGCAACTGAGTTTTGCTCAAAAATTAATTACTACAAGACTCTAACTTCAGATTCTAATGTAACTACGGTATTTGATGATATCTGTAGTGAATGTACAAATTTAAAATCTGAATTATCTAATATGTTGTGAGGTGAATAAAATGACAGAGAAAATTGGTGTAAATGACGTACTATCTACGTTAAACAGTACTATAAACATGATTAACTATAGTATTCAACAATCAAATGATAAAAATTTTAGAGATACTTTAATAACTTCAAGAAATTCACTAGAAAATTATCAGTGGCAAATATATTTAATTGCAAAAGAAAAAGGATATTATGTTCCAGCAGCTCCTGCAGGTCAAGCAGACATTGAACAAGTAAAAAATAGTATTTGCTAAAAATATACTACCTTTAGTTTTAACTAAAGGTAGTATTCTTTATCTTGTTAAATCTTCTTTTTCTATAATTTTATCATTTTTAATTTTTTTATCTTCTGCAATTTTTTGAATCTGCTTTGTCTTGTTTGCTTTAGTCTTAGCTTTTTCTTCAATAGCTTTTTGCTTTTCTTTTCTACTATCTAATATAGGATTAAGCTGATACTTAATAAAATAATCTAAATACATATCAGTAGCTTCTTTTTTTGTTTTTTTCTTTCTTTGTTTTAAAGTACTAGTAGAAGAAACAACAAAAAACTCACCGTTTTCATATATCAATTGTTCTTTTCCATCAGTAAATATAACATAGTTATCTTTAGGTAATTCTATTTCATTTATCTTATCTAAAAATTTCAAAGAAACATTTGCTTCTTCCATAAGTTCTTTTTTCTCTTTTTCAGAAAGATTCTTATCCATTGACTTTAAAACTTCTTTTCTAAAACTCTCTTCTAAAAAATCCTTTTCATCTTCTTTCATAACTTTTCCTCCTAATTAAAGCACTTTATACTCTCTTTTACTATTTCATCTAACCTTTCTTTTTGTCTAGTAACATACAAATAGCCTATTAAACATTCAAAACCTGTTGCCTTTTTATATTCAACAACGTCAACATGTTTTGAAACTGTTGAAATATTTGTGTTTCTTCCTCTTTTATATACAGATACCTCTTCTTCTGTAAGCATGTCCATAATCTTATCTATTGTTTCAGACTGACCTTTTGCACTCACATATTTTATTGATTGATTATGTAGCAATCCTGCTTTTGCTGTTGATTTACTTGTTAAATATGTCCTTATATATACATTATATACAGCATCTCCAATAAAAGCCAAAGTCTGTGCCGAAACTGTCTGGATATCTATATTATCTATATATTCTTCCATAAAAATCTCCTACTTTATATACATAATATTATATATTAAATCATCCTTATTTGCAAGCAAAATAACCTATTAGTAATTATATATTTTAATTGACTTTGACAACTTTATATAATATAATACACATATAAGAGGTGTGAAAAATGCGAAATAGTCAAAAAAAGAAAGAAAATAATAGTATCATAGTAAAAATTATAACAGCTATTTTAATTTTATTATGTATTATCTATGTTATTATAATAGTAAAAAATCAAAACTATAGATTAATTCCAGGCGTAATAGGTATTGGAGCAATTATAGTGACAATGAATATAGCAAATTTTATAAAAATAAAAAAAGAAAATGCTAAAACATTTTCAATATTATCAACAGTGCTTTCAATTATAACTATACCTTTATTAATATTTATGCAAGTTGTCTTTTCATATATATTAGTTGTCCCTGCATTTATACTTTCAAAAAAGGCTTTAAAAAAGGATAATTCACAAGCTATTAGTAAAGTGGCATATATTATATCTTTAATAATTCTAATAGTTTGTATTATACTATCATTAATGGGCGGATTTTCATATGTAACTGGACCAACTGTTTTAAGCTAAAGAAATTCTTCATGAAAATGAAGAATTTCTTTTTTTAAATTTCTTTATCTACATTACATATAGCAGCATCTGTTGTAAGTATCATAGAAGAAATAGAAACAGCATTTTCTAAGGCAGTTCTTGTAACTTTAGTAGGATCAATTATTCCCTCTTCTTTCATATTTACTAAAACATTTTCATTAGCATTATAGCCAATTTCATCCTTACTCTCTTTTACTTTCTCTACTATAATATCTCCATTTTGACCAGCATTTTCTGCAATATGATATAAAGGTTTTTCTAAAGCCTTAAGGACTATATTACCTCCAACTTGCTCTCCTTCTATAAGTCTATTTACAAATCCTTTTATTTTATTCTCCACTGTTATATATGCCCTTCCACCTCCTTCTACAATACCTTCTTCTATAGCAGCTCTTGTAGCAGATAAAGCATCTTCAATTCTAAGCTTTTTTTCATTAAGCTCCGTTTGTGTTGCTGCTCCCACTTCTATTACAGCAATTCCTCCTAAAAGTCTAGCAAGTCTTCTTCTAAGTTTTTTAATTTCTTCTTCACTACTTTGAGCAAGAATATTATTTTTAGTATCTTCTATTTTTTGAGTAATTTTTTCTTCTTTTCCATTTCCTCTAAGAATTATTGTATTATCCTTAGATATTTTTACACTCTTTGCACTTCCTAAATCTGCTAAACTTACTTCTTTTAAATCAGACAAAATTTCGTCATCAATTAAATTTCCTCCTGTCACAGTTGCTATATCTTCAAGTATTTGTCTTCTTTCCTCACCAAAACTTGGAGCCTTTACTGCTATTGAATTAAAAGTGCCTCTAATTTTATTTACAATTAAAGTTGCTAGTGCTTCGCCTTCAATATCATCTACAATTAATACTAGCGCTCTATTAGTTTGAGATACTTTTTCTATAAGAGGTAAAACTTCTTGTACACTTGTTATTTTCTTATTAGATATTAAAATATATGGATTTTCTAATACCTCTTCCATTTTCATATTATCTCCAACCATATATGAAGATATATATCCACTATTTATTTTTAATCCCTCCACAATATTTAAGTTTGTATTTGTAGTCTTTGACTCATCAACAGTAATCACACCTTCTTTTCCAATCATATCTATTGCTTTACTTATTAAATTTCCAATTTCATAGTCTCCTGAAGATATAACAGCTATCTCTTTTATTTGGTCATTTGATTCAATAGTTTGTGATATTTCTTTTATTACCTTAACAGCCTCTTTAAGAGTCTTATTCATACCATTTCTAATTTGAACAGGGTTGGCTCCTGCTGTTATATTTTTCATACCTTCTTTTACCATACTATGAGCAAGAACAGTTGCAGTTGTTGTTCCGTCTCCTGCAATATCATTAGTCTTTAATGCAACTTCTTTTAAAAGTTCTGCTCCTAAATTTTCTATTTCATCATCTAACTGAATTTCTTTTGCAATAGAAACGCCATCATTAATTATTACAGGAGATGAAAATTCATTCTTTAATGCAACGTTTTTTCCTTTTGGTCCTAAAGTTATATTTACTGCATTAGATAGCTTTTCTACACCCCTTAAAATTGCTTCTTTAGCATCATTGCCATATAATATTTTCTTCATAATAAATTAATCCCCCTTAAATTATTGCTAATACATCCTTTTCATTTAAAACAAAATACTCCATACTATCATATATAATTTTTCTAGCATACGACTCATTATATATAACTTTATCCTCCTGCTTAATCTCTATTACATCTTTTCCTACACATATAACTTTTCCTATAAGATTTGATGAAGTAGTTTTAATTATTATTCCATTTTTTTCATATTCATTTTTATCACTTAATTCTACTATTATATTTTTTCCTACGCATCTTAACATATTTATCCCTCCTATTTAATATATATTCACGAAGTAAAAAAATATAACAAAAAAAGTACGGTATAACCGTACTAATAATTTAAAGTTGATACATCTATATCTATTTTTGCTTCATTTTTTCTTGTAACATTTATATCTGAAAACAAGTACTTCTGATTTATATCTACTTGTTTCATTCTTCCAAGTTCTAATACTCCTAAAAATGCAGTTACAATTTCTACATTATCACAAGTATTATTAAATACATTATTAAACACCATGCTTCCATTATCATTTAAGTAACCAACAATTTGCTTTACTTTGTCTTGAACTGTATATTTTTCATATACAGCTATTTTTTCAATTTCTTTTGCATTTTTATTTATCTTATTTTGATTCCTAAATAAAATATTTGAATATGTATTAAAAATATCCTGCTTTGTAAATTTATCCCCTGTATATTCTACTTTTCTTTTAAATTTTATCTTTTCAAAAGCTTTTGTAAAAGATCCAAAGTTTACTTTATACAACTCATTAATTTTTTCTGATGCCTCTTTATATAATTTATACAGAGATATTTTTCTTAAAAGTTCTTCTTCAGATATTTGTTCTTCTTCCTCATCATCTTCTAACTGTGGTAAAAGCTTTCTTGCTTTTATATCTAAAAGTGTAGATGCCATAACAATAAATTCTGATGCCACTTCAATATTATTTTCATCCATTATATTCAAATATGAAACATATTCATCTGTAAGCTCGCTTAAAGATATTTCAAAAATATCTTTTTTATTTTTAGATATTAAATATAGCAATAAATCAAGTGGTCCTTCAAAGTTTTTTATATTAAATTTAATATCTTCTATCTTTTCAATGCCATTCATATTAATCTTTTCCCTTTTCTAATTTTATTGCAATTTCTAATGCTAATTCTATCATTTGATTTAATCCTGTTTGTCTATCACTAGATGGTACAGATATTCCTCTTAAAAGTTTATCTGTTACTGTAAACATTGCTATAGCATTTTTATTTGCTACTTTTGCATTAGTATACAAAGCTAAAGTTTCCATTTCTACACCTAAAACAGGTTTTTTTGACATTTCTTCAAGTAGCTTATGTTCCATATAAAATGTATCAGAAGTGTATATTGTACCAAACTTAATATTGCTTAAATTTCTACATTCCTCCTTAGCAACATTTAAAATTCTATCTGATGCTATAGGAATAACATTATATTTGTTTGCTTTAATATAATTTGAATCAGTTACAACATCTTGCGCTATTATAATATCTCCTAAATTTACACTTTTACAAATATCACAAGCATTATCATTATCTAAAGAACCTGCACTGCCAATTCTAATTATATTATCTACATCATAACCTTCAAAGAGTTCTTTAGAGTATATTGCCATGGATGGAACACCCATCCCGCTTCCTTGAACAGAAACAGTTACACCCTTATATTTTCCTGTATATCCTAGCATTCCTCTTACATTATTATATAACTTTGCATCATCTAAAAAATTTTCTGCTATATACTTTGCTCTTAAAGGATCTCCTGGCATTAAAACAGTCTTTGCGATTTCTCCATATTTTGCTTCATTATGTGGTGTTGGTGTATTTATTTTCATACGTATCCTCCTAAATATAATTAGATTATATACTTTAAGAGTTCTTTTTTCAAGTAAATACTAAGAAAAAAGATAAGACTAAGTCTCATCTTCATATTATTACTTTTATAAATAATGAATATACTTAATTAGGAATATCATTTTCTTGTTTTTACAGTAGTTATTTTATTCTCTTCATATTTTACACCTAAAATACTTACTCTAAAAAATTCATAATATTTTTTTTTAATTTTCTCTTCTTCTGTAAAACTACTCATTTACATCATTTTCAATTTCACTTTTTTACTTAAATTTTTAATTAAAATTTCCAGTTCTTCATCAAATGATGTAAAAAATTTTCTTTCATTTTCATATTGCTCTTCTGTAAGATTTGAAATTTCATCACAAGCACTAACTATAAATTTTGAGTATTCTTTTTTATCTTTACATTTCAAAATTATCACTTATATTAAACCCCCTTCTATACAAGTATGCCTTTTGCTTAATAGGTTCCATATTTTTTAACTTTCCATTTAAAAGTTTTTCTACTAATTTCTTTTCATAATTTTTTGAATTAAACTTAGATAACTTTTTTTGCAATAACTCTTTATCTATCCCTTTTTGTAAAAGTTTCATCTTTATTTCATATACAGAATATTTTGGAATTGATATACATTGCCTAAGATAAGCATCTACATATTTTAAATCATCTATATATCCTATATCCTTAAGATATTCTACCACTTGAAATATAATTTCATCATTTACTTTTAACTTTCTTAGCTTATTTTCTACTTCTCTTTGAGTTCTTAAGGCAAGTACTAAATATCTCACTGCCCTTTCTTTTGCTTCTTCAAACTCCATTTGCCACCTCCTTAGGAGAATTTTATAATTTAAGAACATACATTTGCAAATATTTTATTCTTTTTTTTGCCGTTTTTCGTCGTAATTTTTAACAAAAAAATTGATTTTTCCTATCTATAATATAAAAAAAGATGCATTTTCATGCATCTTTTTAATTACTCTTCATCTAAAAATTCTTCTTCTTGTTCTTCATCTGAATCAGATGCTCCTGTCATACTATTTTCAAAAGCTAAATTAAAGTTTTCTCTAACCTTTCCTTCAATTTCTTTCATTATATCAGGATTTTGTGCAAGAAATTGCTTAGCATTTTCTCTACCTTGACCAATCTTTTGACCATTATATGCAAACCAAGCACCACTTTTATCTACTATATTCATATCTGTAGCAAGATCAAGTACACATCCCTCATTTGAAATACCTTTTCCATATACAATATCAAATACTGCTTCTCTAAATGGAGGTGCAACTTTATTTTTTACAACTTTTACTTTAGTTCTTGTTCCCATTACTTCACCATTTATTTTTATAGCTTCTTGTTTTCTAACATCAAGTCTTACTGAAGCATAAAATTTTAAAGCTCTACCACCTGGTGTTGTTTCTGGATTTCCAAACATAACACCAACTTTTTCACGTAACTGATTTATGAATATTGCAACTGTGTTTGATTTGTTTAATACTCCAGTTAATTTTCTTAAAGCTTGTGACATTAGCCTTGCTTGTAAACCAACGTGAGAGTCTCCCATTTCACCGTCAATCTCAGCTTTAGGAACTAATGCTGCAACAGAGTCGATAGTTATGATATCAACCGCTCCACTTCTAACAAGTTGTTCTGCAATCTCCAAAGCTTGTTCTCCTGTATCTGGTTGAGCAACAATAAGATTATCTACGTCTACACCTAAATTTCTAGCATAAACAGGATCTAAAGCATGCTCAGCATCAATGAATGCTGCTATACCACCTAATTTTTGTGCTTCTGCTATAGCATGTAAAGCAACAGTTGTTTTTCCTGATGATTCAGGTCCAAAAATCTCAATAATTCTTCCTCTAGGAAAACCACCTATTCCTAATGCTATATCTAAACTTAAAGCTCCTGATGGAATTGTATCAATACTTACATCTCCAACTTCACCTAATTTCATTACAGCACCTTTACCAAAATTTTTTTCTATTTGTGCCATTGCTATATCTAATGCTTTTTTTCTTTCTTCAGATATCATAAATTTCTCCCCCTTATTCTTATCAAGAACGTTTGTTCGTTTATCATTATACTATTAATTTTTTAGTTTGTCAACACATAATTTTAAAATTTTATTAAACTTTTTTACTATCTTTAAAAGAGCAAGATATTCTTGCTCTTTTTTTATTACATAATAGATTGATCTTCTTCTTTATTTAATAAATCAAATATATCATCATTCATCATATTAATCTCAGGTAAAGGTTTTCCAAAGTAATATCCTTGAACAAGTCTAACTCCAACTAATTTTAAAGTATCCAATATTCTTTTATTTTCTACTCCAACAGCTATTAAATTTATATCTTTAGAAATCGTATATGTTATTAAACTATTAATAAATTTCTGTTTTTCAAAATCTTTATATATATCTTTTATAAAAGACATATCTGGTATTATATAATCTATATCTAAATAACAAATATCTTCTATAGATAAATTATCCAACTTAAAATTATCAAATGCTACTTGACCACCTTTTAAATGTATAGATTGAATAGTTTCTTGTATATCTGTTAAATCTTTATTATCATAATTTTTAAATTCAATTACAACTTTATTTCTTGCCATCATATCATATATTCTAGGTTTATTTACATAGTTTACATAGCTATCATAATCTATATTTACCATTATAATATTAGAATCTCTATTTACCACACTTTCAAATTGCTCAATTGCATTAGTAAATAAAATTTGTTGTAATTTGTCATAGTCATTATAATCTTTTGCAACCTCAAGAAGTTTTTCTATTTTTATTTTTTTAGCAGAACTAATTTGTGATAAAGCTTCATATCCAAATACAGATTGTGTCTTTAAATCAACAATTGGTTGATATCTTACTCTTATTGATTTTTTTGTTATTATTTCATCAATAAGTTCTTTTATATCTTTACTTGTAAGCTTAGTCTCTTGCTCTAACTCTTTTTTGTCTTCTACCTTTGAACCCTCAATAGTAGATTCTTTTATTTCAATCTTCTTTCTTGTACTCTGTTCAAAATAAGTATTTGCAAATTCATAATATTTTTCTTTAATTATTTTAAAATTGTTATATGCTTCGGTGTTCTTTGCTTTCGAGTCTGCATCCTTAACATTAATTAACAAATAGAAAAGTTCTCTATCGTTATTAAGCTCTTTAGCAAGAAATGTTAAATTTTCATTAGTAACTTCTTCAACTGATAAATACTTATCATGATACTTAATTAAAGTTAATATTATATTTTTTTCCTCTTTACTAAAATCAAATCTATTTAGTATTGTCTCTGCAAGTTCTATTGATTTTTCATCATGCCCAACAAAACTATCTGTTCCATCTTCTGATATTTTCTTTACATATGGCTTTCCTATATCATGTAAAAACATAGTCCATTTTATTATTTTCTTTTGCCAATCTGCTATAGAAATTTCTGATACATTTGCACATTCTATACTTGCTACAATATGATGAAATACACTGTATCTATGATATCTACTATTTTGCTGACAATTAAATAAATTTTCTCCATATTCATTGTACACAAAAAGTTCTGGAAAATGTCTCATAAAAACATCTTGCTGAGTAATCTTAGGTAAAAAATATGATACATTCTCATCTAAAAGCACGTTTGTATATAACTCAGTGATTATCTTTGCGTTATCTGCATACATATTTAAGTTATTAATTATATTTCTTAGTCTTCCTTTTTCTTTGGCATCAATAAGGGTAGCAGAAGTATCTGCAAAATCCATATCGAATACGCCTTCATAAACCTCATATTTTATCATTATCTATTCCTCACTATAATTTTTTCTACTAAACATATCTTACTATAAAACAATTATTTTTGCAAGTATTTTAATATTAGATATAAATTTTATATATGCACTTTTTTCATAAGTTTTTATTTATTTAGTTGACATTTTTGTAAAAAAAATGTATAATATTTGAGTATCGTATAGTTAGTCAAACTATAACCCCGGAAAATTTGACTTTCTAAGAGTATATTTTAGGAGGATAAATTAAGATGAATAATACTACACATAGCGTTAAAGCTAATGAAATCGAAAAAAAATGGTATATTCTAGATGCAGCAAATAAGCCACTTGGTAGAGTAGCTACAGAAGCAGCTAGACTTTTAAGAGGTAAACACAAACCTACTTATTCTACACACATTGATTGTGGAGACAATGTTATAGTTATAAACTCAGATAAAATAGTTTTAACTGGTAACAAATTACAAGACAAAAAATATAGACGTCATTCAGAATATATGACAGGTCTAAAAGAAGTATCTTATAAAGATTTAATGGCTAATAATTCAGAAAAAGCTGTTATGCTAGCAGTTAAAGGAATGCTACCACACAATACTTTAGGTAGACAAATGTTAACAAAATTAAGAGTATTTAAAGGTGCTGAGCATACTCATGAAGCTCAAAAACCTGAAATGTGGAATTTTTAGGAGGAATTAAAAAATGGCAAAAAAAGAATATATTTATGCAACAGGAAAAAGAAAATCTTCAATTGCAAGAGTAAACATTATTCCTGGAACTGGTAAAATAACAATAAATAAAAAAGATATTAATGATATTTATACTTTAGATACTTTAAAAGCTATAGTTTTAAAACCTTTTACAGTTGCTAACATGATGGAAAAATATGATGTTGAAGCTACAGTTCATGGTGGTGGATTTGCTGGTCAAGCAGGTGCAGTTTCTCATGGTATAGCTAAAGCTTTAGCTACTACAGATCCTGAAGTTAGAGCAGTATTAAAAAGAAATGGTCTTTTAACTAGAGATTCTAGAGTAAAAGAAAGAAGAAAATACGGTCTTAAAAAAGCAAGAAAAGCCCCTCAATTCTCTAAAAGATAATTACAAGGACTTTTCGGTAAAGTTAAAAAAGTTAGAAAAAACCCGCTATTCGTTGAAAATAGTGGGTTTTATTATATTTATTAAAACTTTATAAAAAGGCTAGAAAACATATAAAATTTGCTCAACAATATGCACACAATATGCACGCAATATGCACACTTTATGTTAATTTACTTTTTAAATTAAATCAATTGCTTCTATTAATTCTTCCAAAGTTTTATGTGTATATATATCATCAGTAATATCTTGTGAAGCGTGCCCCATTATTCTTTTGATACACAGCTTATTAGCACTAGCACCAGCACCAGCACCACCTGCACTATCCATAAGCCCAGCAAAAGTATGGCGGCAGTCATGTGGATTATGTTTCATTCTTAGTTTTTCCATAATATTATCAAATTTTTCTCTTCTATAATTTGAATAATTCATTTGATTACCTTTAAAGTTTGTAATAAGAAATTCTTTATCTTTATTTTTTTCATAATATTTTTTTATAAATGGCTCTATTTTTCTATTTATTGGTATAATTCTATCAGTACCAGCTTTAGTTTTAAACCCACCAATCATATATCTCTCTTTTAAGTGTATATTTTTTATTTTTAAATCTAGCAATTCTCCGACTCTTAGACCAGTATAAATCATAATTAATATAGTATCTATAAAATCTAATTTATCAACATTTTCAAAAAGCTTTTTTATTTCTTCTTTGCTAAAAGGAGTTCTATTTATTTTTCCCTCTCTTTGTCCTACATCTACATATTTTGAGTAGTCTTTATCAATAATATCATTTTTCATAGCAAACTTAAATAATACATTAAATAAAGTTTTTATTGAAGCTCTAGTAGGGTGTGCCATTCCACAGTTATCAATAACACCTTGTAAATGTGTTAATCTAATATCTTTAAATCTCATATTATATAAAGATTTACAATATTTTCTATAAGCATTTCCATATCTTTCAATAGAGCTATCACTTACTTTTGGAAAATGTTCCTTTGACCATTTTTTATATACATCTTCAAATGTTATTTTATTTGTTTCAATATCATATGGATTAGAATTATATTCAGCTAAGGCTTCCAAAGCTGTTTTTTTATCTTTATAGAAGCCTAATGTTGAATATATTTGCTTACCATCATCAGTCCAACCTTTTGTAATTCTAACTTGATAAGGATTTCTTCTATTCTTATTTTTATTATGAATTACAGATCCATAACCATTAGGTAATCTCATTATTGTTGACTCCTTTCAAGTTTACCAATATATTCATAAAACTTTATAGGAGATATATAATATGTGTATCTTGAACTCATTTTCTGTGCCATACCAAAAGGTAAGAGATTTCTTTGTAGTCCAATTCTAACAAATTCTTTTGATTTTCCCATTTTTTCAGCTGCTTCTTTTATACTAATATTATTTTTCATAAAAACATTCCTTTCTTTTTTTTTTTATTATTTATATATTGTATATATATCTAATTTATTTTTGTACATTTTGTACATATATCTTCAAATGGTTGATATATAAACATTTGTTGTATTACATACATTTGTATCAATGTACAAATAAAATGTACATTAATCACAATTAGGTGGATTAGTTCCATAAGGTTGTAATTCTAAATATGGAACTTTATCTTTTTTTACTGCCCATACTATTTCTGTTTTATCTCTTGAAGTAGGACCTGGCATTTTCTTTCTAATAGTTGCTCTATCACTACCAGTTTTCAAATATCCCTCATCTGCTAAATGTTTTTGAAGTCCGGTTTTATTTATAGGAAATTTTATACCTTGTTGTGAATAAAACTTAGATACTTCATTTAGTACAGTTTCTGGGAAAAAATAATAATAGTTATTGTACTCATCTTTTGTTTCATCTACAAAACCTATAAGAGTTTTATTTTTATTATCTGTTAAATAAGACTCTTGCCAGTTTCTAACTATATATATTTTTCCGGTATTTTCAAGTTGACTTATAGCATTAAAAAACATACTTATAGGTTTATTATCTTGTATTTTTAAAGTTTGTTCATTTGCTACAAAATTTAAAATATCCCAACTTTCTTTAAGCAGTTTCTCTTTGTCTTGTTCTCTTATTATTTCATAAGATATTAGAAAGTTAATAAATAATTCAAAAGATATTTGTAAGAAACATATTATTTCGGCCGTTCTTCCATGCAATAAATTATTTGTAATATTATTTCTATATTTTTCAAATTTATCTTTAGCATTATTTTTAATCTTCTCAATGTTTGCTATTAGAACTTTAATATATTGTTTCATTGCATAAGATAATTTATCTTTATTTCTTTGAAGTATAGTTAGTTTATCTAAATCTATACTATCCTTTTTTAAGTCAATAATAAAACATCTTGCTAATCTGCTTTCTGAAACATCTGGAAAAGACTCGCCAGTTACTAAACACAAGCCCTTAGCTTTATATGCTTTCCTTAAAGTAACATCTACATTTAATCTACCTCTAGCTGAACGATCTCCGTATATAGCTATAACTTTTTCAAGAGTGTTTTTCATCTTTTTAGCTTCATTTGTTTCCGTACTAGGATAGTAATCATCTAATACCACCAAAGTATCTGCTAATAAATTACTTCTAAGCTCAATACTATTTATAGTATCTTTACAACTACATACAAAACTGTCTTTATCAAATCTACCATAATGACAATTTAATAAAGCTGATAATGAACTCTTTCTACTACCACTTACTCCTACAACTGCCATTAAAAAATCTGGTACAATTCCTAATTCATCTAAAAGTGATACCAAAGGAGCTAGATATGTAAAAGCAACTAATGGTAAAGTTATCTTTTTATCTGCTATATCTAAAATGCTATATACTAGTTGTAGACACTCTTTCAAATCATATTCTTGATTTGTAAATTCATATCTAACTAAACTATCATCAAGATTAACTTTTATAGTATCATCTCCACCAATATTACCATTGTTGTACAAATATACATACTTATCATTTTGTTTTATAAAACCAGTATGTGTATATACAACTTCTTTCTGCATATTTTTAGATACTATTTGTGTAACTTCACGAAGTTTATCCTTATTACTTACTCCTGCATTTACTATTGGTAGCATCTTCCAAGTTTCATTTATCAGCCACTTCATAGATGTAAAATCTTCAATTTTTACTTCCACTTCATTTAATATATCCCCATTACTCAAAACTGCTTTAATTTTATATACTGCTGACTTCTCTCCATTTCCATTATCATATATAATCTCTTTTGTTATAATTGGTACAAAATTAGATATTTTCTCTTTCTTTTCATATATGCCATATTCTGCAAAAACATAATTGCTATTTTCTAATAATTCAATGTCCTTTTGATAATCATTAGGAATATTAGAATTAGCTTTCCTTTTAACTTCTTTTTCTTTTACTTTTACTATATCTAACTTATAAAAAATATCACTTTCATAAGCTATTGATTTACCACCAAAAAACATACTTGCCAAATTTGTTGGTTTAGAATCAGGATAGAATATACTTAGCTTGTCTAATAAATAATTAATAAAGCCTTTCGCTATTTCATAATCTGTTATCACTTCATTTAATATATATACTAACCTCATCTTATGTTGTTTTTCGCTATGACTGAAACTATAATATGCAAATGTAGGTAATAGATTTATTTGTTTGCAATGCTCAATAATCTTCTCTATTGTGATATGTCTTTCATCATCAATAGTAAAATTTACTTTCTTTCCATTTTCTTCAATAGCATTATCTATATCTATCATATATAGTTGTTGTCCTTTAAAATTTTCTTTAGCATTACCTTTAATGCCTGCTGGTATAGTTGTTTTTCCTAAAACAATATTTTGTTTTATTTCTTCTAATGTGTAGCCCTTAAACTGATTTTCATTAATCCTATTTTTTATACCTCCGACTTCATAACCTTTTGGCTTTTCAGAAAATTCAACTTCATCAAACATACACGCTATTGTGCTTGTTTTTTCTGCTAAACGTACATTAATAGCATTCTTAGATTCTGAATTATTTTGATTTGACTTTCTTTTAGATATTGATTTACTATATGTAACATTATCATCTATTTGAAAATCTTTTTTAATAATATCAATAGCTTGTTTTTCAGAAACATTTTTATATCTTGCAACAAAATTTATAAAGTCTCCAGAAAAATCGCCACCAAAATCTTTTATATGCTCATCTGATACGCTAAGAGATGGTTCTGAATCTCCATCTCTGAAAGGACTGCTGTACTTTATATTGTTTCCGCTAACTACGCCTGGTCCTAAATAGTGTTCTACAACTTCTTTGTTACTTAGAACAATTTTTAGTTCATCAATACTCACTTTTCTACCTCCTTTTATTAAAAAGGAAATACACTTGATTTTTCGCAATTCTTATCATATAATATAATAGAAATGTAAAAACAAATGCATTTCCATAATTTTTTTGAGTTGAAAGAATTTTTTAGGGGCCTAATCTATAAAATTCTTTCTATTTTTTATTATATAAAACAAACATCAGTTTGTACACATTTTTTAAGCTATTTTACTCATCATATACACTAAAAGCATATCTTAATAAGTAATTAGTTATATTAATTGAATCTAATAATGATAGTAGAGTTTGACTATTTATATTTATATCTGCCTTACTATCAAAAATATAATAATAATAACTTCTTATAGCATCTAATATTTCAATATGGTCAAAACAACTATGTTTTTGAAATTCATCTACAAGGTTTGGTAATCCATTAAGAAACTCATCTTCAGTCATAGATTTACATTTCATACATCCTATACATACAATACTATCTAAAAAAATACAGTAAAGATGTACGTTGTCCTCTATTATTAGGCTTGCCATAATCTGCCTATCATTTAAAATTTTACATATAAACGTTTTATCGTTTGAGTTTAGTTTATAAATAGGTTCATAATCAGATATATTGCCTAAACTTCCTAATCTACAAATTAAAGTTTCAATAGCAAAATCTCTGAAAAATGGACTATAAAATTTATAATCTTTATTATAATATTCCTCTTCTGTATTAAAAATAGCATAATTTATTTCATTTAAGTATTTAGTAGTATTAACACAGTAATACGAATCTATTATTCTATTATAAAATCTTAATATTTCATCTATAATAGATTTAGATACATTAGTCTTAATATCATTTGGCATTGACTTTAAAATACTTTCTTGATTATAAATACGATATTTATAATTATCTCTAACATAGTCAAAATTCTCTCCATTATATATTTTCTCATATACTAGATTAAACAGTTTATTATTAAAAGTATCATACAAATTTTCAATACTGTTTATATTAAAATCTATATGTTTAAGTTCTGACTTATATTTTTTCACAAGTTTTCTTATATCTTCAAGTATCTCATTTTGCTTATGTTCTAACAACATATTATCATTTTCCATTTTAAATTCCTCCTTACATTTATATACTAAAGGAAAACATAGCTTTAATATATTTTCCTTTAATATGACCTTGTTACTATTAAGCATAAAAGTAGTCGCCACAGTTAGTAACATCAATTTCTCCCTCTTCAAGTTTTGGTACTTCTTGAAGTGTTGAAACATCTCCTATAAAATAGTAGATATTATCTTCAAGTTGTTTAAACTCAGTTGAGGGTTGATATAGGGTTGATTCTTGTGGAGTTGTAAGTTCCCAAAAACCTAGTCTGTATGGATACTCTACTTTAACTCTTCCAATTTCTTTAGCCGTGTTATAGACTCTTGTCATACCACACCTATTAGAATATTGGAGTACATCACAATTCTTTGTGAAGTAGCCTAAGGAACTAACAATAGTACCTGGAGTTATAGTGTCATCACTATATCCATAGACTATGACTATTTGCCCATTAGCGAACTTCAATTTTATTCTTGGAAGTTCGTTAGGACCCATGTCTTTTTTCTCTAAGAATACTGCAATATTTTCAGTAATTCTTGCGTACCCCTCATCGGTTTTTACTAATAATAATACATCTTGATTTTTTTGTACTGCTTCACCTTTTATCTGCTGAAACTTTTCAATTATAGGCTTATACATGCCTATCACTCCTTTCATTTTGTTACAATATGCGCTTTTCAATGTACAATTTTACAAGTAGCTTAAATGCTATTGTAACTTTTATTATTTCGTAGTATAATATTTTTATATTTTTACTACGCATTATCACGTGATAAAACAATTATAAACGATAAAAACCTTGATGTCAACGCATTTTCTTGGAATTTGTTAAAGTGTAGGAGTAGTAAAAAATATTGAAAAAAGTGAATTTTTTTACTACGCAATTTAGGAGGAAAAAAGATGTATATAAATATAATAGATAACAAAACCTATACAAATGATTTAATTATAAGCAAAGTGAAATATGGTACAGCACTTATTGATTTTTTAAATGCAGATTTAACAGACTATATTACAAAAGTCGAAGAAGTTACTGCAAAATTTGTTTCAAAAAATAAAATAAAATTTTATAATATTGATTATGCAAATAGTGATATTACTGGTTATCCTAACTGTTTAGATGCATATAGTTACTTATGCAAATATGTTAAGTTTATAAGAACAATAAAGAGTAGTTGCAAATATGTTGATTTGCATATTAATGAACTAGAAGAAAATTTAAGGAAAGTTAGAGAACATGATATAGATGAGTTTAACAAAACAATTACTAATACTAGTCCTAATATGAACGAGGCGATTAAAAACGTAATTTCTAGCTATGGTAAATATCTGATAGAATATTTAATAGCTTGTCAAAAAACATTGAAGAAAGCAGTTTATTATATACTTGATGTCAATAACACAAATCTAAATGATTTATCATTAAACAAAAGGCTAGCTTACTTCCAATGTAAAAATGATTTAAGTAACTTACATATTATATTAACATATATGACTGAGCAAGAATTACTGGATATGATATTTATAAATAATAAAATTAATGTTTCTGATAATACTTTTGTTTTTAAAGAAAAAGATAATTTTATTGGACTTTCAGATAGGCAATTACTAAACAGAATAAAAAGCTCTAATGTATCTATTAGTTATAATAAATATTTTAAAACTATAAAAGAACTAGGCATTTTTGAAATTGAACAAATGATTTTAAACAAAACACAAGTAAAAAGATGTGAATTTTGTGATAATTATTTTATTTCTAATGACAAAAAGAAAAAAACTTGTAGTACCATTTGTGGAAAAAAAGTCAATTATCAAAAGACTAAGCAAGATGAACTACAAAACTTATATAATAGAACTTTGGAAAGTATGCAAAAAGGTATGAAAAATAATAAAGATAAATACGAACCTGTAAAATACTATTTTAAATCTGTATATAATAGTATAAATAAAACAAATAAAGATTCTAATGATATTAAGAAATTTAAAAAAATGTGTGTGGAGATAAAAGCAAAAAAACAAAAATATAATTATAGTGTTGATTATTTAAAAAATTTATGGGAAAAGGAATAGTTTATATAAGCTATTCCTATTTTTTGTACCATATCACATATTATAGCTATTCAATAATTTTTTTATAAAAAAATAAGCGCCAATGTATCAAATTAGAAATTCTGATTTATTCAAAGAAAATGTGTTATTTGTTTATATTTCAATACTTAGAAAGCATTTTATAAAAATAACTTTTAGTAAATGTAATAAAAAATATGTACGAATTACATTCAATGTATTATAATGTATAAAAATTTAAGGAGATGTATGTAGTATGAATTTAGTAGAACCAATTAGAGATTTGAACAAAATCGAAGAAATGAAAAAAGTATTATTAGAACAAGGAAAAGGCAAAAGAAATTATCTTATTTTCAAAGTAGGTATAAATATTGGTATAAGGGTATCAGATATTATAAAGCTTAAAGTAAGTGATATTAGATATGAAAATGGTACTATGCGAGATGACATTACAATTATAGAAAAGAAAACAAATAAAAAGAAGACATTTAGATTTAATGTCGAATTAAAAAAAGAACTAGAAGATTACACTAAACAAATGCAACAATATGAGTATATTTTTAAAAGTAGGAAAGGAGCTAATCAATCTCTTACGCGCACACAAGTATATAGATTTCTTAATGATGCAGCAAAAATGGTTGGTATCACTGATAGTATAGGAACTCACACTATGAGAAAGACATTCGGTTTCCACAACTATAAAAAATATGCTGATGTTGCTATGTTGCAAACAATATTTAATCATAGTAGCCCTAGTATCACACTTCGATATATAGGTATATCACAAGATGAAATCAACAATATGTATGATGACTTTTGCTTATAAGTTAATATAATTTTATATCTTAATAATAAAAGTGTCTTAAAATACAAATATGAATATCACTTTTAGACAAATTAGTCAAAAAATGAGAGTAGTACACATAGTATTACTCTCACTTATTATATTTTTTAGTTCTCTAATATTTTTTGCTTTTCTAATTCATATTCTTGTTGAGTTAATATTCCCTTTACTTTTAATGATTGTAATTTTTCTAATTCATCATACTTACTTATATTAACAACAATATTTTTATTTTCTAATCTATTTGGTAGACCACACACTACAATTAACCCTATTATTCCAAATAGCCAACCCCAATAAAAACCTGCATTTATACCTTTAGCATCTCCTATTGTCATACTTGCAAACCCCATTATTACCACCATAAATGCAAATATGAATATGTAAAAAGATTGTACACATACTGCTATAAAAATCCCTACAAATATAGTTATTAAAGATAATACCATTTCCAAAGTATTTGATTTTTTCTTTTTACTTATAGTTTCTTCATTAACATTTTTACTTTTTAAATCTTTTCCACAATATTTGCACACTACGTTATCTTCACTAATTTCTTTTCCACAATTTTTACAATACATAAAATCACCTCATATTATTTATTATCTAATTCTTGTACTACTTGATTTAGTGCCTCATCATTTATAACTATATTAGATTCACTAGATAATTTATCTAATCTTTCATTTATAATATTTTTCCTATCTAGTTCATTTTTTGCTCTACCATTTTCTACTTTTGATACTAACTTAACTACTGCATAACCATTACCAGTTGTAACTACTTCTTTATTCACATCTCCTGGAGTTAATAGTTTTATAGCATTAAAATAATTTTCATCTGTGTTTTCATCATCATAACATATATATATTCCACCATTATCTCTTGTTCCTTCATCTTCTGAATATAATTTAGCCATCTCTGTAAAATCTGCTCCTTGTTTTATATAGTTAAGCATTGATATAGCATTCTGCTCTGCTGTAAATTCAGAATTATTTAAAAACATTATTGTTTGAGTAGTATATTGGTATAAGTCTACATCATTACCATACTTATTTTTTAAATATGTTATAACTTCACTATCGCTCAAATTCTTAGCTTGTTCTTCAATATAATTAGTTATAATGTAATCATTTCTATATAGTTCTTTTAATTTTTCATTATCAATGTTATTATTAACACACAAATTCTTAAAATCTTCACTTTCAAAAGTTTCATTTAGTTCTTTTTCTTGTTCTTGTGTGATTTTTATGTTGTTTTTGTGTGATTCAGTTAAAACTAATTTATCTATAATTGCTTTATTTACTACTATTTTTGGTATTTCACTTTCATTATATTTTTTATCTCTTAAATAATCTATAAACATTTTATAATATATTTCAAACTCTTCATCTGTAAGTTTTCCACCATTATATGTAGCTATAACTTTTTTATCAAGTTCTTCATTAATTTCTTGTTTATATTCTTCTGATTTTTCATTATGTTTATTTAAAATTAAATTTGCTCCTATAAAAATTAATATAATAAATAATGTAACTAAAATTAAAGGTAATATAAATTTTTTAAAAACATTGTCTTTACTTTTCTTTATATTATCAGTAGTTTCTATAACAGTTCCACATTTATCACAGAATTTACTATCATCATCTAGTTTATTTCCACATTTTTCACAATACATACTTATCACATTCCTTTTTAATTTTTATATTCTTTATTTTCAATAAATAAATCTAATACTCTTTCTAATTCTTCCATTAGATTTAATAAATCACTAACTTTATATTCTTCATCTTTCTTAAAATGTAGTTTAACCTTAGCTAAAATCATTGACTCATTAGCTTCTCTTTTATTAAATTTTTCAAATTTTATATTACTATTATTTGAAAAATATTTTTCTATTTTTTCTTGTAATTTATTTCTTTCATCTTCATTATATTTTAACTTACCATTTTCTTTATCCTCAAAGCGACCTCTAATTTGTAATTCATATCTATCTAATCTAAGTTTTGTTTCAAGATATAAATAATCTAAGAAGTAATCTTTATCTAATTCTCTTATATACCACGTATAAAGTAAACTACCTCTAAACCAACCAACACCACATTTTTCTATTTGTTTTTTTACACTATGACTACAATATATTTTTTGTAATTCATATAGCAAAAATTTATTTTCATTAATTTCTTTCAATGGAAACTTTTTGATGTTTTTACACTTATATTCTATCAAACTTAAATAATTGTAATAATCAATGTATATATCATTTTTTATATAATAATTTTCCATTATTTCAAGCATAAACTTTCTATCAATTAATACATCTACATCTATTTGATTTGGTTCATAAAACATCTTATAATATGTAGTTATTATATTTTCTTCCTTTATTCCTTTATTAATTAATTTACTTTTATATTTGTTTATTTGATTATCATGTTCCGAAGTTAATTTTTTATCTTCAATAATAATGTATATTGTTTCATTATTTTCAATTTCAAAACTTATCAAAACATCTATATTTTTATCTTGTTTTAATATTTTTACATTATTATAATCATTGACCTTTAAATTTCTTTTAGTGTTTTTCTTATTATACTTTTCTATAATTTTATCTAAAAACTTTTTTGATACTTCATACAATTCTGAATTTTCTTCTTTGTGATTAATCCACTCTACCAACCAACAAATAAAAGCATCTTGACTAAGCTCCTTAGTCGCATATTTGAATATGTTATTTTCCATATAAAAACCTCCTCATATTATATGACAATATGTCATACTAATTATACCAATTTTCGACTTTTTTTACAACCCTTTTATTGTTATAATTTAATAAAAGGAGTAGATAGAGTGGATAAAATAAAGAAAAACAAAGAAATTTCACCCAAAAAGAATTTACAAAAAATTAGGGAAGATAATCATTACTCACAAAGAAAAGTCGCTGAAGATAATAATACTTATCAAGAAGTTATATCTAGGTTAGAGTCTGGAACTAGGACTTCAAATATTGAGTTTATAATACAATTAGCTAATTATTTTCATTGCTCCACAGACTATCTTTTAGATTTGACAAATGACCCAACTCCAATATCTATTTTATCTTCTAAAAGTGATTTAAGCGAAAAAGAAAAGTATATTTTAAGAGAATATAATTCTTTAAGTGATGATAACAAGCTAAGATTAGAAGGTATATTAATTGCATTAAAAAGCATACAATAGTGTAATAATACTTTTGTATGCTTCTTTTTTCTCCTTTATATCTTAAATTAACTTTCTACTAATAGATATAAATTTATATAACTAAGTATAGAAAGTTCTTCTAAATAAAACCTCATTTCAATGGTTATTATTTAATTTTATAAAGTTATCAAAAAATATCTTAAACACTTTTTCATTATCTATCTCATAAAAGTAATCTATAAAATCATATTCCTTATTATAACTATCTTTCTTAAATATACCAACAATATTTATAGCGAAAAAACCACTATGTGTGTTAAAAAATTCTTTTACTACTTTTTCTTTTATATCTCCAATAATACATAAGAGTAGTGGAGGTATATTATAGTTTAAATCTTTAAGTTCATCACTATATACAATTTTTACATTATCATTTAAAACTATATCTTTTATTATTTCTTTACCAAATACTCCTAATGGAATTACCACTATATCTTGAATTTTCATCTCTCCTTTTTTATTTCATAAACAATAAATTTTATATTAAGTACAATACTAATACCCTCTAATATTCTAAAAAATTCATTGTTTGTTCTTTCCTTAAATCTATTATTGTTTTTAATTTTAGATAGGTTAATTATTACTATACTATTATTAAAGTTTTTTAGTTCTTTTATTAAGTTATCTAATTTATATGTAGTAAAATATTCAACATTATCTTTACCATAAAATATATCATCATCTTTATATAACAATACTTTTGAAGTAGGTAGGTTAAATTCTTTTCTTATAATATCTACTTCTTTCTTTTCTTTATCAAATATTTCCATTTTATATATACTTTCCTTTTTAATTCCTACATCTAACAAAAATAACCCCATAATGAACCTCCAAACTATTTATTTAGAGTATATCATTTTGAAGTTATTTTGTATATGAATTTTATACTATGAATTTTTCGTTGGTCTAAAAATGTATTACTTGTTTTTTTCTTCATCTAAAAACTCACACTCTTCATCTAAAATTTTTATATTTTTCATACTAGTTAATAAAATTCCAATATTATTGTTAAGTGTATTATTTATTCCTATAACTATATAATTAAAAGGTGTAAGTACTTTAAATTTTCTATACACAATATATTGTGGAGAGTATATAATATTCTTTCCATTATGTATAAATTGTATCTTTTTCTTTTCTTCTATTGCTTGTGAAACTATTTCTAAACTATTTACTAATTCCCAATTCTTTGTTTTTTGTTCTTTCATTTTTGCTATATTTGATTTTAGTTTTTCTCTATCAAATATATTAATTTGTTTTTCTAATTTATTTAACAAAAGATTTGATGTTTCTTCATTTATATCATTAGCTAACTTTATTTGATTTATAATCATAATAATTTCTCCTAATGTGAAGTCTATATCTATATTTTTAATATAATAATAACCTTTGCGATTATCATTATATGTAGATATATCATAACCAAACTTTTCTATAAGTAAATTTATATTTCTTCTTATAGTTCTACTATCTATATTTACATCATAATTTTTCTTTATCAATTCTTTTATTTCATTACTACTTAATATGTGTTCATCATCACTATATTTTTTTAATGTATTTAATACATATAATACATTTCCTTTATTTTCATTTCCTTTTTCCATTTAAACCACCTTTTCTATATTATACAAAATTAGTTTGTAAATCACAAGTAACAAGAGTAACACTTATTTATAACATACCTTTTCTATTTAAAGTTCTTACAATTTCACTTTCTAAACCTGCTCTTAAAGTTTTAAATATAGAATTAAAATATATACTCTCTTTTCTATATTTGGTATAGATATAGTCATTACAATTACTCTTATGAGTTTCAATATATAGTTTTATTCTCTTTTGAATTTCACTATTTTGTGGAATATTACTTAGTATTATTTCTACAATATCTAAATCATCTTCTCTCATAGTAGTCTCCTTTTTAAATCAAATCTTTCCATATACTTTTTTATTTTTTCTTCACTTAAAGATATAGTCTCTCCATTTTCTTGACCTACCACTAAAAAATCTCCAACTATAATGTCTCTAAATTCATATAAAACTAAGTTAGGAGATAGACCTAACAATTTACCTTCATCATTTATAATAATATCTACATCATTTTCTAACTCTACAATATCTATTAGACCACCAACATACTTTTGTAAAGTAGATAGGTTATGTTCTATCTCTATTACTTTTGGTTGTTCAAATACCTTTACTAAAATACATCTTATTTTTTCCTTTTTACTCATTTTTTATCTTCCTTTATAATAAAACTAAACTTTTTACTCCATTGATTCCATATTAAACCTAGATTAAATTTTATATCTTTTTATATTAGTTATATATCTTTAATACAAAAGTTTCTTTAAATTAAACCTAGATTATCACTTTTGAAAAACAATTAAAATATGGTATTCATACTAAAAAATGACCCACATAGAGTCTATCTCTATATGAGTCTATCTACCAAAATATAAAATAAACTAAAATTTACTAACACTATAACCACCACCTTTATACTTACAATTAAACCTCTCATCTTGGTATAATTTTAAATTGTGATTTTTAAAAAGTACATACTTTGACTTAAAGTTTCAGAAAGTTTTTAGTGGTGTCAATTTAAAAAACTTTACCTACTAAGTAATATAATTTAATATCTTTAAGTAGAAAGTTCATTAGGATTAAATCTGGAATTAGTGGGTTATATTTAAAGTTTAATTCTCTCCTTTATTGTATTGGAATAAATATCTACTTTTTATAAATTCATCTAAATCATCTTCTCTAATCATAAAACCTTTACCCATATAGATAGCTTTTAGTTTCTGCTCTGCAATATAACTTCTTATAGTGTGAGGTGTTACTTTTAAAATGTCTGCTACTTCTTTTACTTTGTAAATATTAGTCATTGTGTTATCACTCCTTTTATTTAGATATACTTAATATATCTTTCATATAAATATATAGAAAGTGTGATAAAATCTTATTTTTTATATAGTTTAGATAATACAATAACCTTTTTATTAAGGTATAAAGAATAAGTCTTTTTCTCTTTTTGATAAGATAGAATAGAGGAGATAGTTTTATTATTAAGAGAAATATATTTTATACCAATTTTAGATAAATCATTTATAAGTTGTGTGTCCTTATTAAGATGTCTCCTTACAAACTTCTCAGTACCATTTAAAATATTATTGTAAGATAGTCCATTATTTTTTCTTTCTTCATTTAAAACTCTTAGAGAAGTAACTAAATCTTTAATAGTAATATAACCATACTTTTGTAAATCAGTGTTATTAGATAAAATGGTGTATATATCTTCAATAGTTTTAATATCTCTATTTTTATATTTATTCTCTAAATTACTATTTCTATATATTAGTTGAGAAGAAGTGTTACCCGTGTTCCTTGTAAGTAGTGAGTAAGTTATATTTTTATAATAATTTAATAAGTCCTTAGATATAAGGTCTATATTTATAAAATCTTCTTTTAATAAATATGGAATAATTAGAGTAGTAGGTCTTTGTTTATATTTAAAATAGTTAGTATTATTTTTTACACTATCTAATCTTTTGAATATATTTAGTAAGTAGAGTATAAGTAGTTTTTTATTTTTACTTCTAATTTCTCTAAATATATCTTTTATAGATAGAGTAAGTAGTATATTATCTTCTATTATTAAGTAATTATTAGGAGTATGTAGATAATTATTTTTTAGTTCTTTTATTATATATATAAAATCTATCTTTTCTAAGAGTAGATTAAAATTACTATTTTGTTTTAGACTAATTAGTTTGTTTATTACTTCTATATTATTTATTATAGTTCTATGTACTATATATCTATCATAAGAAGATATTATTCTATCTATATTAGTAGGAGAAAATGCACTTTTTTTAGTATATTTTTTTACATTAGTAAAAGTAACTCTATTATTACTCTCTCTAATTATAGAAGCATTTTTTTTAGTTAGAGTTTTAACATTATTAAATAATAAATAATCACAATACCTACAACCAAACCATTTATCTATACTTTTATTACTATCTTTTCTTATTACACTATCTATTATATACTTATTCATCTTTTGTAAATATATAGTATCTTTCTTATATTGTTGGTTAATCTTTACAATATGTTGTAGTTTAAGTAACTCATTAGAAGAATAAACCACAGTATATTGTTTATTATCTCTATGTTTTATATTATCTAAGTGTGATACTAATTCTAAGTTACAAAGTCTATTATCTAATTTATCTTTATTAATGTGATTTACTTCATAACCTTTATTCAATAATTTCTTTAATTTAACATCATACCCACTATAAAATTCTATTATTACTCTTTGTAGAGTAGTTACAACATTATCTAATTTTCTTAGAACTAAATAATCATTTTCATTTACTCTTACATTGTGTAGTTCCATTATATTTAACAAATATCTAATCAAACTACTATCATTATCAATTTTTCCTAAAACACTATTATTTATCATATTATAAATTAAGGTTGTAGTTTCATCATAATACAATAAAAGTGTCATATTATCTTTTATCATAGTAATTAACTCCTTTACTTAAAATAAACTAAAAGTATATACACTTTCTAAGTAAATATATATAATTACTATCAAAAAATTAATAAAATGACACTTTTTAAATTGTTTAATCTTCCTTATTCTTATTATTTTCAAATACTTCACACATTAGAGTAATACCGGTAGTAAGTCCATCTCTAAAATATAAATTGTCCATAAAAGAATTTTTTGCATTAGACATATCAATATAATCATTTACAGAATTTAGTATATTATCATAATCTTTGTTATCTATTGAGTCTTTTACATACTTATATCTTTTTTCTAATTTTTCTCCAAATGCATTATAATCTTTTCTTTCATACTTAGTCATCGAAGGTAATCTGCCGTCTAATACATCAAATAATTGTTGTAAAATTTTTTGTTCTTCAACTCCATTTTCCATAATGTAAATTCTCCTTTCTATGAGGTAAATTATATATAGTTGGAATAGAGAAGTACATATTTTTTTCTACATTTTATAAAATTGATTCCAGGTTTAATTGTGGAGTATTTTACTTATAAAATAATATAATTTAATATCTTAATAATAAAAATTAACTAGAATAAAGCCTCATTAATCCTAGTTATATTCTAAATTAAATATTTGTATATAAATTTATAAAAATATACTTGTGTACATTAAAGTACATTAGTTGTACAAATATGTGTATATTAGATTTTATTTATTTTTATATAGTTTGAAGTTTATTAGTACAAAATGTACAAAAAAATATTAATATATATTTTATAATTAATATATATAATTTTTATATATATAGAGAAAAATTATATAAACTCTACAATTTTTTATTATATAAGAGTTTAAAAAACTTTCCAAACTTATATTTACAATATGCTTACAATATGCAAAAATGCCTATAAAGCTTTATTTTTCCACATTTGTAATTTACTAAAAGATAGAATTTCAAGGAACTTTTCAAGATATTTAAAAAATATAAAATTTACCCGCTATTTATTAAAAATAGCGGGTTTTATTATATTTATCTAACAATATATTGACTTTTAAAACAAGCTTTGAGATAATAAAGCTCAAGGAGGCGATAGTTATGTATTGTTATATTATTACTTTAGACTTAAATAATAAAGAAAATGACTATTCTGAATTAGTTAAAGCTATAAAAAAATTAGGAAATTGTAGAAAAGCTTTAAATTCTTGTTGGATTGTTGAAACAACTGTTAAATCAAACGATATAGCAAGATACTTATCTAATTATATTGAAGATGATGATAGATTATTTGTTGGAAAACTTAGCGGAGAAGCTACATGGATAAATGTTCTATGTGAAGACGAATGGTTAAAAGATAATCTATAATATAGTTTTTAAAAAGAGCTTGTAAATACAAGCTCTTAAAACATTTCATAATAGCCACAAAATTTATTTTTAACTCTAATTGCATACATTGTAGCTGAACCAATTATTACTTTACTTAAAGAATTATCATCTTCTAAAGTTTTAGCTGCACTTTTTATCTTTTCATTTGTTTCGGATTTATGAAATTCAAAAATACTTCTTCCAACTAAATTACATAGTCCCTTTTTCTTATAGTGCTCTTTTGCCGAATTATTTAAATATTTAATAATATGAAACTCATCCACAAATATAATTCTTTTTTCCATATTATCAACAATATTAATTAATATTTCTTCCAAAAAACACACCTCCTAAATTAATTTTAACTTAAGTTAAGCATTTCAAGATTACATAATTATACCATATTTTTTATTTGTTTTCAAGGTTATTTTAAAATATAATTATTAATAAAATAAGCTACTCCAGCTTCATTATTAGACAAAGTTATATAGTCAGCTTTTGCTTTTAAATTTTCGCTAGCATTGCCCATAGCGACTTTATAACCACAAGCATCAAACATTTCTACATCATTAATATAATCTCCAAAGCATAGTGCTTCTTCTTTTTTTATATTAAATATTTCTAAAAACTTCTTTATTCCTTCTCCTTTGTTGACATTACAATTATTAATATCTGCATAATAGTTATTTTCATTTTCCTTATGTTCTAAAAATGTTCTAGAAAAATTTAAAATAACCAAATCTCTATATTCATCTACTATTTCTATTAATTTTTTCATATCAGAATACGAATCTACTTCACATACGATCTGCAATATATTTTCATTACCAATATCATCTATTGTATTAAAAAACTTTTCATCTTTATCTATTTTTCTTTTTAAATTCTTAGTTCCAAATCTAGTATTAGAAGTATTTAGTATACATTCGACTCCTAAATTGTGTAACTGAATTAATAATTTTTTTACAGTCTCTTTTGATATTTTATTCTCATACAAAGATTTATGATTTTTAAAATCATAAATTTGAGCACCATTACTTGTAATTAAAAGCTCACTTGCACATGCCTCTTTAGCTTTTTGACCAGCATAAGAAAAGCCTCTTCCAGAGCATAAAACAACTAGTTTTCCTAATTCTTTTGCTCTTTTTATTGCTAAAGAATTCTCTTTTGGCACTTGTCTTTTATCGTCTGTAAGAGTTTTATCAATATCAATAAAAATAACTTTTATATTTTCAAGTCTTAGCATACAATCACCCTTTTCTATATACATTATACATTACTTTTACTAAAAAAACTATAGAAAAGCTCTGAAAATTTATTCAGAGCTCTTCTTTAAATTATATTTTTTTACCATATCTTTAGTTGCAAAATCTTTCTCAACTCTATTTAAAAAAACTATTCCATCTAAATGATCACATTCATGTTGTATAAGTCGTGCAAAAAAACCACTAACTTGTTTTTTAACATATTTAGCATTTTCATCATAATATTCAATCTCTATATTCTTGTATCTTTTTACTTTTCCTACTATCTGTGGTACACTTGCACAAGCTTCATATTGTTCATCTGTACTATCGTCTAATTTCTTCCATTTAGGATTTATCATTATAGTTAAAGGTATATCCTGTGGATCATTATATGAAACATCTTCTGCTTTTGCTCTAACTACTATCATACGTAAATCATATCCTAATTGTGGTCCTGCAAGTCCATATGCAGTATTATTAAAAAGCAAAGTTTTCTTTAGATCTTCACACATATTTTTATATTTTCCATTTTTTAATCCGTACTAAATCTAAACCTCTTGCTTTTTTATTTAATATAGGATCTCCTACTAAACGAATAGCTAATACTTTTCCTTCATTCATTTAAAATCCCCCCTTTAAAATATTTTAGAGTATAATGATTCTATGTTGCATCATTATACTCTAATTACATTAAGTAGTCAATACTTTACCAAATATCACCATTTATAAATTGAGTAAGTGCCATAACAAAAGCCTGTTCTGTTAAATCATATCTAGAAATAACACCTTTTGTAAGTAAAGAAACTCCTCCTTGCTTGGATCTTAAATCTTCTTCATTAAATATTCTATCCATAACTTTACCTAAATCAGTTGAAATAATTTCATCTACATATCTATCTGGTACAGGAAAACCTGAACTACTTCCTATGCTCTTTTTACCATGTCTATCTTCAATTGTTGCTATATTTACTATAAGCCATTTTCCAAGTTGGTTTGTAATCCCAGACTCTACAGCAATAAAATAATCTGCATCTATATTATTCTCTTTTGCATATTTTTTCAAATTTTGTACTCTATTATTTGATCCGTTATATAACTCATCATTTACAGGTTCTTCACTGACATCTGATGGTACTGGAACACCTTCAACTGTAATATTATCAAAATAATTTGAAAAAGCTCTTTTTGCTCCTTCTATTTTTCCAGGATTTTTTGTTGCTATTAATATTTTCATTTTTATCACCTAGACGTATTTTAGCATATATTTTTTTAGTTCGTCAAGTCAATAAGCTCACTTGAATCTGTTAAGTCTAAATTATAATATGAGTCCGGAATATCTCCATTTAAAATAGTCTCTGCAAGAACTACTTCTTTTTCATAACATTCATTTCTTAAATACACTGGTGCTACAATTGTAAAATATGTTTTTATATTTAATAAAATCCTATGTCGTGTTTGATTAATTCCCACACTATCGAACTGAGAAATACATTCTATTTTTGTATCACCGAGTGGTACAGTTTCAATACTAACTTTTACACCAGCTCCACCAAAAATTCCTAAATCAAAAAACAGAGCCAATGGAATTTTTAATTCAGTACCACTGATATTTGCTATATTTTTTTCAATATCCATAGCAATACTATTGGATATTTTATTTAATTCATTTGTATTAGTCTGTAAAGCCACTATTTTTCCATTTTCATCTGTTACCTCTGAAATTATACTGCCATAAGTAATTGACTCTAAATTTGGCCTAATTGCCTCCTCTGTTGCTCTTAATGCTAATATATACGCTTTAGACTTTGTAAATTGTGTAAGTATTGGTTCTACTACTTGCTTATACAAAGTAGTAAAACTTGAAAATATTATTAAAGCAATAAAAAATAAGACAAATGATTTTTCTTTTTTCATTTGCCTTAATGATAGTTTATAATATTTAATTCTCATTTTATCTAATAACTAATATTTTTTGCCCAACATCAATCAGATCTGGATTTTCAAGTTTATTTGTTTTAATAATATTTTCCATACTAGTTTTGTATTTTTTAGCAATTTTCCAAATACTATCTCCAGGTTTTACGACATAAATATTAATACTACTAATATTTTTTAAGTCGATTGGTACATCCTCTATTTTTTGTATTGAGCTTATTCCAATTATATTTTCAACATTTATATTAACATATATTGTCACTTTTATATCCACATTTTTTCCATTTTGAGTAACATTTAGTCTTATATCCTTTATTGTTATATTAATATTTGAATTTTTCCATGTGTCCTCCATTGGAAAAATTTGATCAACCATTATATCTATTGTTTTACTTTCAAGTTCGCCAGTATCTTTATCTTGAGTAATTAAATTAAGTTTTGCTATTCCATTAATTTTTATATCATTGTTTTCTAGGGAAGGATTAACATTTGCAGTATCAAGACTATACTCTACAATTCTATTATTTTCTGGAACTATATCACTAATTGTCTCGCTTATATTTATTTCTTTTTCAACATCAAATTCATTTGCTGATATGCTAACATCATTTACATCATATTTTAAATCTCTACCCTTACTATAAAAATCTTCTATATATTCTATCTCTTCTTTTTCAAAAACTATAATATTATTTTCAATCTTATAGTCTACATTTAATGTTTTTTGATCTATATCTGGATTAATTCTTACATTTAAATCCCTTATACAATAATCTATTTTAAACTGTGAATTATCACTAATATTCTCAAGTTCTACCATTGAAGAGAAAGGAACATCTACAGTCTCATTACAAATATTTCTATTTTCGCCTACATACATTAAACAAATCTCTATAACGCCCTTTAGCATTATTTTATTATAGCTTTCTTTATATTCTGTATCTTTAATCTTTGGACAAACTTTTAATATTTCATATACTGCACTAGCTTCTTTTGATAACATAATATCCTCAGATGATGAAATTATACTTCTTTTTCTCTCTTTAATATTATTAAACGAATTCTTACATTTATTACACTCTATGTCATCACATTTTTGAAAATCTTTTATTATATCCACTTCAACTTTTTCGGATATGGTTATATCAAATGAAATTTCGTTTTTAATGGCTATTTTTCTCTCATTAGGTAGCGAATAAATTATATTTTTTAAATTAGAATTAACTATAACATCCTCTTTATTTTTTATATTATTATTTTCAATATTTACTGTATATGGATATGATGTATTTAATCCTCTAATATTCATTTCTTCATCATTTGCTCTATAAATAACAGAATAGTTTATTTTTCCTACAATTTTTGCTCTACCATTATTTATCTCAACATCATTAACATATGGCACTGAAGATATGTTTATTATTTTTATTGCATCAGGCATATTATCTGGAACAATTATATCTTGTTCAATCCATTTTTCATCTTTATCAATAATTTTAGATTTATTTAAATTTAGTTTCATATTATTTGTACTAATATTCATTTTTCTCCTCCTCATTTAGTACATATATATTTTAAAACAAAAAAATTATTACTGTGTAACAAAAAAGATTTTTAATCATATTATATATTAGTTGAATGCTTAAGGCATTCAGCATTAGATAAATTCTTTCTTACTATAACATACATTTATATACTCTCCTTAAATAATAAAAGCACCCTAATGGGTGCTTTTTGTATAAAAAAAAGGAGCTTAAATTTTAACAATTTTAGCTCCTTTTCATATATCTTAACCTCTATTTGATTGCCTTTTTTATTATAATCTTGTATATTTTGGTGTGGAGAAATCATACCTAGTAATAGGCTCTCCAGTTGGTAAACTTAGTTCTAAAGTATTTGTAACTAAGTCTGAATAACTATATGATAATTTGCTATCTGTTTCAGAATCTCTAAACACAAACAAATTAGTATAGGTGCTATCGATATATCCCTTCCTTTCAATGCATTTGTTTCTTCCTACATTAGCCTTTACACATATTTCTTGACCAATATAGTTTTCAACGTCTTGTCTAATCTTCATCAAAGAATCTTTTGACACCATACTATCACCTCTCATGTGACGAATTATATCACTTTTTATCAAAACTGTCAAAGTAAGTTTTTTATATAATTTCATTACTATGTAAAATAACGCAGATATTTTTAAGTAATACTGCGTTATTTTGTTAATTTATTTTTATAATTGTAACATTTATATTACAATTGTTCGTTAATGTAGTCTATAGCACGCTGTAATTGGGCATCTTTGTCTCTTGGAATATATGAACTATTTTTATATTCTTCATCTACTTCAACTACATAATTTGGTTCTATTCCATTATCTTGTATTACAACACCACTAGAAGTAAAATATTGTGCCGATACAATATCTATTGCTCCATGTCCTTTTATACGTTCAACATATTGAACAACACCTTTTCCAAAAGTCTGTGTTCCTATTACAACACCTTTTTGGGCATCTTTAATTGCACTAGCAAATATCTCAGAAGCACTAGCACTGTTTTGATTTACAACTACAGCAAGTGGAATATTAATTTGATCATCGTTATAAGTTTTAAATACAGTTTCTTTACCAGATTTATCTACTAACTTTAAAACATCTCCTTTTGGAAGTATTAAATCGAGCATATTTACTGTATCTTTTACATAACCACCTGGATTATTTCTTAAATCTATAATTAATCCTTTTATATTTTGGGACATTATATCATCATAAGCTTCTTTAAATTGATCATATACTCCTATTCCAAAAGAATACACCCTTATATATCCAATATTATCTATTATTTCAGATGTAACATTATTGTCTGTTATTTCAGCTCTTGTTACAGAAATCTCAAGAATTTCATCTCCTCTTAAAATAGTAAGATTTACTTCTGTTCCTTCTTCTCCTCTTATAGCATTAACTCCGTCCATATATGTATCTATATTAACAACTATATCGTCAACTTTTTTTATTACATCTCCAGCTTGAATTCCTGCTAGTTCTGCTGGCGAATCAGGAACATTACCAAGCACTCTAATAGCATCATTATCTTGATCATATGTCAAATGAACACCAATTCCAAAATATTTACTATTTGCACCACTATTTAAGCTTTCTTGATATTCCTCTTCTGTCTCATAGTATGTATATGGATTTTCAAGAGAGTTTACCATTCCTTCTATCGCTCCATCAACCATTTTATCTTTATCATAATCATATAAGTAATCTTCTTCAATTATTTTTGCAGCTTCTTCTAGTCTTTGAAGTTGTTCTTCTGTAAATATCTCACTAGTAAAGCTACTTCCACCTAAAAGCTGAGGTTTTATTACCACATATAAAGCAAATAATACTATAACGCTAAATATTATTCCTATAGAAATAGATAAAGCATTTGTTAAAACTTTTTGTCTATTTACCCTATTATTGCTTTCTTGTTCTATAGCTTCTTTTAAATCATTATTTTCCAATATACTATCTCCTTTTCTACTAATTTCTCTAAGTAATTATATATTATATAAAAAACATAGTCAACTATCCTTTTTTCTTTATGATAGAAATTTCACAATTATGATTAAATATTATTTTTTTCTTTTACATAATTTTCCGCATATTCCTTGACTTATATTTAAAAATATTGTATAATTTAATAGTAAATTTAGAAATACTTAGTAATAAACTATTATATATAAAAAAGTATTTCCCAAACTGGAGGGAGGGAAAGTAAATGCCAGGTATAAAGATTAAGGATAATGAAAGCTTAGATAATGCTTTAGCTAGATTTAAAAAACAATGTGCAAAATACGGTGTTCTTGCTGAAATTCGTAAAAGAGAACATTACGAAAAACCTAGCGTAAAAAGAAAAAAGAAATCAGAAGCTGCTAGGAAAAGAAAACACTAAAATTTATTTTAACTAATTTATATAGAATATGGTACATTAAAAAGATGTATTTTTCATAAAAAACGTGATATATTTTATATCACGTTTTCTTTTTCTTCATCTGTTAAATATCTATATTTTCCAGATTGTAAATTTCCTAACTTAATATTTCCTATCTTAACCCTTCTTAAATTTAATAAATTAATGCCCACAACTTCACACATTTTTCTTACTTGTCTATTTTTTCCCTCAGATATTATAATTTCTAAAGTATCGTTTTTTATTAGTTTTACTTTAGCAGGCTTTGTTATATAGCTTCCAATGTTAACACCATTTTTTAATTTTTCAATTTGCTCCACAGAAATTTTTGTATCAGTTGTTACTATATATGTCTTTTCAATTTTATTACGAGGATGCATAATTTTATTAGAAAATTCCCCATCATTAGTAAGTAAAAGTAATCCTTCAGTATACATATCAAGTCTTCCTATAGGATAAATTCTAACATCTTCATTTATTAAATCAAGTACACTTTTTCTATTAAATTGATCATGACTTGTAGTAACATATCCTCTTGGTTTATTAAGCATTATATATACTTTTTTCTCTTCTTTAATAATAACTTTTCCATCTACTTTTATAACATCATCTAAAGCAACTTGTTTTCCTAGCTCTCTTATTATTTCATCATTTATTGTAACTTTTCCATTTAAAATTAATTCATCAGCTTTTCTTCTTGAACATATTCCACAAGAAGCAATATATTTATTTAATCTTTCCATATTATATTCACCTTTTTAAATTTTATTCATATTATATATTATCATAAGCTTATGTTGATATATATTTTAAAGCTGCATTAATTTGCAGCTTTTTCTTTATTTTCTAAAGCAGATAAAATATCTTTAAAATATTCTGGCAATTTAGAATCAAACTCAATAAACTTTCCTGTTGAAGGATGAATAAATCCCAAATATTTTGCATGAAGCATTTGACCAGATACTTTAAATTTTGAATCTTTTTTTCCATACACTTCATCTCCAACTAATGGGTGATGTAAATATGCCATATGAACTCTAATTTGGTGCGTTCTTCCTGTTTCTAATTCCGCTTCAACAAGTGTTACGTTAGAATTATAAAAACGCTTTAAAACAGAAATATGAGTAATCGCATTTCTCGAATTTTTATCTGTAACTGCCATCTTTTTTCTATCTTTTACACTCCTACCAATAGGTTTATCTATAGTAATATTATTTTCCTTTATAATTCCTTTTACTAGCGCTACATATCTTCTTTTAATACTATGTACTTTGAATTGTTCAGATAGTTTCTTATGTGCATTGTCATTTTTAGCTACTACAAGTATACCACTTGTATCTTTGTCTATCCTATGAACTATACCTGGTCGTATAACACCATTTATTGAAGAGAGGTTGTCCTTATGTGAGTTCATTAAAGAATTCACCATAGTCCCACTATAATTACCATTTGCTGGATGTACAACCATACCTTTAGGTTTATTTACTATTATTATATCATCATCTTCATACATTATATCTAATGGTATATCTTCAGGAATAATATTTTCTGACTGTTTTTGTATAAGTTCCACTTCAATTACATCATTTTCTTTAAGTTTATATCCAGCCTTTACAAAGTTAGAATTTACCCTTATCTTTTTATCGTCTATTAAATTTTTGATGTAACTTCTTGTAGCATCTTTTATATTTTCACTTAAAAATATATCTAATCTTTTGGATATATCTTTGCTTTCTACAATATACTTCATTTTCTCTCCTACTTATTCTTCCTTTTAAATAAGCTTAAAATGTCTTCCTCATTAAAGCTATATTTTTTATTACAAAAGTTACATGATAATTCTAGTTTACCATTTTCATTTATTATCTTTAAAGCTTCTTCCTTTCCGAGCGCTATAATTGTATTTTCTATTCTTTCTATAGAACAATCACATTTTACTTTTGCATTATCTTCATAAACTGTTTTTATATTACTATCTCCTGTTGAATTAATAGCAATATCGTCAATTGTCCTTCCTTCACTCATCAAAGAAGTAATCGATGGTAATTTTATATTAATACTCTCAAGCTTGTCTATTACTTTTTCTTCGCATTCTGGTAATGGCTGAATAATATATCCACCAGCTTTTTCTACTTTACCATCTTTTCCAATAAGAACCCCTACTGAAACAACAGATGGAGTTTGTTCTGATACATTAAAATAATATGCAAAATCATCTCCAATCTCACCACTAAGAAGTTCACAAGTTCCAATATATGGTTCCTTTAAACCAATATCTTTAATTACTGTAAGTGTTCCTACCCCTATCCCTTTTGAAACATCTAATTTTCCATCACTATTAAGTGGTAATTCAACATTTGGATTTGATACATATCCTTTTATATTTAAATTCTTATCTGCACAAACTACTATCATTCCTAATGGACCATCCGCTTTAATTTGAACAGTTAATCTATCATCATTATTTTTTAGTGTAGAGGCTATCATGGCAGAAACAATAGCCACTCTTCCTAATGCAGCTGTAGCTAAATTAGATAAGCTATGTATATCTCTTAATGTTTGAACCATTTCTGTAGCATCTATTGCCACTACTCTAACACTATCATTATATGCTAAATACCTTTTTGTTTTATTCATATTTTTTCTCCTTTTAAAATACATATTATATTTTACCAAATTATATAACTTTTTTCAACATATTATGTAACTTGTTTTTTCTATAATATAAAAAAGCTAGAAGGATACTTCTAGCTTTTAAACCTTATTTGAAATTGTTCTTTTTATATCTTTAGTAAGAGTTATAGTTGTACCATTTGCAACTACAGAATCTACTATTACTTCATCCATAAATGACTCCATAATAGTAAATCCCATTCCTGCATGTTCATTTTCTGGTTTACTTGTATACATTGGTGTCATTGCAAGTGATATGTCTTCTATCCCTTTTCCAAAATCTTTTACTATAATAATTATTCTCTCATTATCTTTTATCTTAGCTTCAACTACAATTTTATTATCTTCTCCATTTTCATAAGCATGATCAACTGCATTAGTTACTGCCTCTGATAAAGCCGTTTTTACATCCATTAAATCATCAATATGAATATTTAAACTACTTAAAAATGTTGCTATACATATTCGTATTGGAGCTATATTTTCCACATTAGACTTTGATTCTATTTTTATATAATTCTCATTCATACTGTACACACTCCAGTTTTATATTTGAAAGTTCAATAATTCTTTTTATATTATCTGCAGCATTTACAACCTTCATTTTAGAATCTAATAGCTTAATTAAATTGTATCTTCCAATAATTAATCCAATACCGCTACTATCCATAAATTTAACACCAGATAAATCTAATACTAGCTCATATGGTTGATATTTCATAATATATCCATCTATAACTCCTCTTATTATTTTACATGAACTAATATCTAGCTCTTCTTCTAAATATATAGTTAATTTTCCATTTTCATAGTTATATTTCAATAAACTCACCTCTTTTAATTTCATTATAACAAATAAAAAACGCAAAATTTGTTACAATATGCTAAAATGCAAAAAATCCTTAGATTTTTTCTAAGGATTTTTTACCAATTTTGCTTGCACAACAAATCTACCATCTTTTCTAGAATAATCGCAAGTTGATAATGTTAATATACTATCTGCAGATGATATTTGTACTTCAGTGTCATATCTACTATGATCTTTTATATCATTTAAGAAATCACCATATTCTTTCATTGAAGAGAATTCAGTATCAATATAATAAAAGTCTGTATCTGTAGAATATACACTAAAAATTTCATATGTATTTAGACCATCTACAGTTGCAAGTTCAATATACTTATGTGTATTATAAAACTCTTGTCTTTTATAGTTTAAAAGAGGAGTAAATCTATTATCTGTTTCTGTATTATGACCATATATAATAAGATTAGTCATTTGATCAGACAATTTCTTTACATTACATCTATAGTCTATAAAAGTCTCTCCCCAGTCTTGAGTCTTTCCATCTCTATCATCTCTATAATATCTTGTATTATTTGTTCCTTGAAATATAGGATAATCAATTGTTGTTCCTGGTACTTTAAGCCAAGCTTTTGCATCTTTATATGTTACATTTACAGCTTTTAATTCTTCTACAAGATCACGACCTTCATCTGCTGATGTAGTAACTGCCATGTTCTCATCTCCTACAAAGATATCAAACCCAAGCTCTTTTCCTGGCTCTTCTAATGATTTGTTTGAAAAAATATTATTTAAAATTAAAGCTACAACACCAATTACTGCTATAACTATAATTAATATTAGCATTATAATAAAACCTTTATTCTTTTTTACCTTTGCCATTTTATCCTCCATTAAAATTATGTTTATTATATCATATAATAATTATATGTTCAATAATGAAGAAAAAATCCCATTCAAAAAAGAATAGGATTTCTCTATTATAGATTTACATCATTATTATTTTTCTCATCTAAATGTGCCATCTGTGTATACATCATTGTTGATGCTACATCAGTATGTCCCAATAATTCTTGGACTGTTTTTAATTCTGCACCGTCTTCTAACATATGTACAGCAAATGAATGTCTAATTGTATGTGGTGTAATATCTTTATCTATTTTTGCTTGCTCTTTATATTGTTTTAATATTTTCCAATATCCTTGTCTTGTCATTTTTTGTCCATTTGTATTTATAAATAAAGTTTTTTCTTCTTCTGTTCTAATTAATAAAGGTCTTACTTTATTCATATAATCTTTTAAACATTTTAATGATAAATTTCCAAGTGGAATATGTCTTTCTGTATTCTTTTTCTTAACTTTTATATATCCATTAGTTAAGTTTACATCTTCGACTCTTAAAGAAATAAGTTCTGTAACTCTAATTCCTGTTGCATATAAAATCTCTAGCATAGTTTTATCTCTTTGCCCTTTTAATTCAGAAAGATCTGGTTGCTCTAATAGTTTCTCTATCTCTGCTTTTGAAAGAATTAAAGGCTCCTTTCTGCTAACTTTAGGTGCTTCTACATTTTCTGCTATATTAGTTTCAGCAAGTTTTTTATTTACTAAATATCTATAAAATGCCTTTATTGAAGCAGTGCTTCTTGATATTGTTGAATTAGATTTTCCCTCAGCCATTAGGTGGTTAATATATTCTTGCATATCTTCTTTAGTTAAATCAAATATTTTCTTTCCTTGTTCCTCAAAATAATTGCTAAATTGAACTATATCTCTCTCATAAGATGCAAGTGTATTTTGTGATGCTTGTCTAGCTCTTAAGCTGTCAATAAATTCATCAATTATTATTTTCATTTTCAGTCCTCCTCTGTCAATCACTTGTTATTTTACACTATTTTTAGCTATTTTGCAAGCTTTTTATTAAAAATTATGTAATGTTTATATGTTTATTAATTAAACTATAAAATATTTGTGTAAATTTTCAAACTAATGCCTGTCATTAACTGTTCTAAAACAATTGAAAATGAAATTAGAGACACTGAAATTAATAAAAAATAAAAATGTTTTAATAACTGTTTTATATCAGCTTTTTCTCCTTGAGAAATTAGTTTAAATAAATTAATTATATTTGTACAAATAATAACATAACCAACAAGACTAAAAAACGTTGGAATTATTACACTAACAATAGATACAAGTATTCCATTAAATATCCCAAACACAGAATATAACGTACAAATATAGATCCCTGTTACTATTGCTTTAAGAATCACAAAAAGACAGATAATTAAAGGCGCTATAATTGTTATTAAAGAAAAATAAAGTATTCCAATATATACTATATTATTCTTTATTCCATTTGCAATAATATTAATTCCTTCAAAATCTTCTGATTTAACACCTTCAAATACACCTGACACAATATCTACATACTCTTTTTTTATATCAGTAAAAACAAATAACAATATCCCTATTGCTATACCAATTAAATATATAACTAATATTTTTAAGATAATTGACATGTTTTCTCTTATGTACTTTTGTATACTATTACTCATAAAAAATCACCATATAACACTTTATGTTATATGGCAAACTTTTATGCAAATTTCTCTCTTTCTGCTACAGCTAACCTATCACATCTATTATTTAATTCGTCATTAGAGTGGCCTTTTACTTTTAAAAACGATACTTTATGCATATTCATAAGTTCTAACATTCTTTCCCAAAGCTCAATATTTTTAACTTCTTTTTTATCTGCTTTTTTCCAATTATTTTTCTTCCAAGAGTATACCCAACCTTTTTCTATTGAATTTACAACATATGCACTATCACTATATACTGACACCTCGCAAGCTTCCTTTAACATTTCAAGTCCCTTAATTACTGCCATCATTTCCATTTTATTATTTGTTGTATTTTTCTCTCCTCCAGATATTTCTTTTTCTACTCCATTATATATTAAAATTGCAGCATATCCACCGGGTCCCGGATTGCCACTACATGCACCATCTGTATATAAAATTACTTTTTTCATATTTCCTCCAAATAATTGAAACTATTTTTTTTATATGCTAATATATTAACATAGATATTTTTGAATATCAATAAGAGGAGTGATAAAAATGAAAATAGTTGGAATTGTAGCCGAGTTTAATCCAATGCATAATGGTCACAAATACTTATTAGAAAAAGCTAAAGAAATAACCGGTGCTGATATGGCAATCTGTATAATGTCTGGTAATTTTACACAAGCAGGAAATATTGGAATTGAAAATAAATTTGTTCGTTCAAAAATTGCAATTGAAAATGGATTTGATTTAGTAATAGAATTACCAACAATTTTTGCAACGGCAAGTGCTGAATTTTTTTGCTACGGAGCAATAAATATATTAAACAGCTTAGGTTGTTTAGATTATTTATGTTTTGGTAGTGAAACAGGTAACACAAAAGAATTAATCACTATAGCAAAAAAATTATTAGATAATGAAGCTAACATTTGGGATATTATAACAGAAAGTTTAAAAGAAGGAATATCTTTTGCAAAAGCAAGAGAATATGCTATAAGTAAATTTCTTACTGCTGGAGAATTAGAAATATCTGGAAAATCAAATAACATACTAGGTATAGAATATATAAAGTCTTTAATTAAATTAAATAGCAAAATAGAACCTATAGCAATAAAAAGAAATACATCTCCTGAATTTCTTAGTTCTAAACAAATTAGAGACATACTTCAAAACTATTCATATAATAATATGTTGCAACAATATATTTTAGGCTCAGAACAAATTTTAAAATATCCTAAATTAAATGATAATATGTATGAAATAATAAAATATTCAGTAATTTCTAATGGAAAAGAAAAACTAAAAGACATTTATGAAGTAACTGAAGGATTAGAAAATAAAATATATAATGAAGTAAGTGAATCAATAAGCTATAATGACTACATTCAAAATGTAAAAAGCAAAAGATATCAGCTTAGTAAAATTAAAAGAATTTTACTAAATATTATTTTAGGAATTACTAAAGATAAATTTTTATATCTTAACAATAATGAATGTTGCTATGCGCATATTTTAGCAATAAATCCATCTAAAAAAAGTGATATTTTATCTCTTATAAATAAAAATGCTTCTATCCCTATAATAACATCTTTAAGTGACGATAAAATAAAAACTCTTCCATGCATTGTTCAAAAGTCTTTATATTTAGATATAAAAGCAAGTAATATCCATAGTATTATTAATAATTCTGCTTTAAATAAAGACTATACAAATAAATTATAATAAAGGTGCAAAGCACCTTTATTATTTATATATACTTATCTATATATTCTTGTAAATTTTCAAATTCATTTGTATCATTATTTTTTAATTCTAATTTACTAAAATCTACGTTTATTAATGATATAGTATCTTTTTCTTGTGGAATATTAATTTCTCTTAAGCCATACTTTAAACCTAATATCTCATATACATCTTCATGTTCATTATACGATAAATATAATAAATAAGTTTTTCCTTCTTCTATATTTATATCAAATTCTCTAATTAAATTAAAATAAATTTTGCTCTTAGGTTCCTCATTTGTATATGAACACTCTTCTCCTTGTACATCTATTATTGTTTGTGCATCAATAATTCCACCAAGCTTTCCAAAACTAACAACCTGTCCATTTTTAAAATCTCCCTTTAAACAATTATTAATTAGTAACTTTCCTTTTGTCATACCAAAAAGACTATAACTTACATCCATTTCATCAATTGAAATTACTCTTGCTACTACAATATGACTTGCTATCTCATTAAGATATTCTGGCGTATATGCTCTAGCGTAGCATAAAATTACTGGTGTTACATCTTGTGCTTTTTGCTGCATTTCATCAGTTATATAACTATAAATTTTATATTCCTCTTCTTTTTTCATGTCATTTTGTAACATGTTATTTTTCTGTACTAAAGTCGCATCTGTTTTCTCTTCAATTTTAGAAAATGTAAAAGAAGAAAAAACTATAATAAATACTAAACTTACACAAATTGAAATAAAATATTTTCCTTTCACATTAATCACCTCTAAATCAAAATATTTATATTAAATATATATCTTATTCCTATATTAATAATAAGAAATACTAAACAAATTATAATAGATACTAACTTCATTTTTTGCTTTTTATTTTTCTTGTTTTCAGCTATATTTATTATTTCTTTTACATTTATATTTATATCTGGTATCTCAACTCTATTTATTTTTTCTTCTAATATTCTATCTATATCTATCAATTTCTACTCCTCCTTTCCATATCTTTGTCTAATTTTTTCTTTTATACTACTGATTCTACTTCGTAGCGTACTCTCATTTAATTTTAGTATTACTGAAATCTCTCTTGTGGTATATCCATCAAGATAAAACATAGAAATTATTGTCCTATCTTCAGGTTTTAAAAAATCTATAATATCAAAAAAAGATTGATTTTCTTCTAAGCTTTTAATTTCACTATCTCCCTTTAGATGTATATTATTCTCTTCTAATTCATCATAAGATAGCTCTAGTTCTTTTGCTTCTTTTTGACTATATATTTTTTTACAATTATTTAATAATATACTAGTTATCCAAGAATTAAACTTTGTAGGGTCCTTTAATTTCTTTAAATTAATATATGTAAACATAATAGTTTCTTGTATTGCATCCTTTATATCTTCATTATTGCTTAGTCTAGATCTAGCAATAATATATAATTTTCTTTCATAAGCATTTATAACATTATTAAAAGCTTGTTTATCTCCTTTTATTGCAGCTTTTATCTCAAGAAGTATTTCCATATTTTCTCCCTTCAAATTATATACACTTATATAGATACCAAAAGTATGTAATATTGTCCAAAAAAAATAAGAAAAGTAGAATTTTTTCTACTTTTCTTATTAATATAAAAAGACTTGGTTTTATCCAAGTCTTTTTCAACATTATATTAATTCAATTATAGCCATTTCAGCAGCGTCGCCACGTCTAGCTACTAATTTAACTATTCTAGTGTATCCGCCTTTTGCTTCATATTTTGGAGCAATTTCATTAAATAATTTTTCAGTTAAGTCAATTGTATTACCTTTTGCATCTTTAACTTTATTTAATGTATTAAACATTTTTCTTCTTGCTGCAAGTTTTGATGGTTTATCAACTTTAACTTCTTCTTTTACTACTTCTCTTGCTATAACTTCATATTTATTTCCATTTTTAGAAGTTTTAGTTTCTTTAACTTTTTTACCATTTTTATCTAATTTAGCTCTTGAGATAGTTTTTTCTTTCATTTCAAAATTATCTTTCTCTTTTATAGCTAAATCAATGATACTATCTGCTAGAGGTTTAACTTCCTTTGCTTTTGCAAGTGTAGTTTCAACTCTACCATTTAATATTAAAGAAGTAACTAAATTATTTAGCATTGCATTTCTGTGAGAAGTTGTTCTTGAAAGTTTTCTTGTTCCTGGCATCGTAAATTTCCTCCTTTAATTAGTCTTCTTTACTTTTGAATTCAAGTCCTAAATCTGCTATTTTTTTCACTACTTCATCTAGTGATTTTTTTCCTAGATTTCTAACTTTCATCATATCTTGTTCTGTTTTACTAACTACGTCAGCTACTGTATGTATACCAGCTCTTTTTAAGCAGTTGTATGATCTTACTGAAAATTCTAACTCTTCAATTGGAGTCTCAAGTAGTTTGTCCTTTAAAGATAACTCTTTTTGAGACATTATTGACATTGTTTTAGCAATCTCAGACAAATCAATAAACATTTCTAAATGTTCATTTAATATTTTTGCTGCCATACTTAGAGCTTGATATGGTTCAATAACTCCGTTAGTCCAAATATCCATAGTTAATTTATCATAATCTGCTCTTTGACCAACTCTTGTTTTTTCAATTTGAAAATTAACCTTTTTAACAGGAGTAAATATTGAATCAATTGGTAATGAATTTAAAGATAAATCTTCATAGTTTGCTCTAGTTCCTTCTCTATATCCTCTACCTTTAATAGCTGTCATATCAATATTTAACTCAGAATTTTCATCTACATATGCAATATGTAAATCTTTATTTACAACTGTTAAAGATGAATCTGTTACGATATCAGCAGCAGTAACCTCACAAGGTCCCTTAGCTCTAATAGATAGTTCTTTTTGATCTCTATCATCTGATTTTAAACATACTTGTTTTAAATTTAAAATCAAATCTGTAACATTCTCAGTAACTCCTGGTACTGTAGAAAATTCATGTGATATACCATCAATTTTAATAGTATCAATAGCATATCCTGGTAAAGAAGAAAGTAATATTCTTCTTAATGAATTACCTAATGTAATTCCGAAACCTCTTTCTAAAGGTTCAACTTCAAATCTTGCATAAAATGTGTCCGCATCTACATTTACACATTTTATCTCTGGTCTTTGCATTTCAATCATTCTAATTCCTCCTCCTAGCTCGCTCTGATTACACGCGCTATTTTTTAAATGATTTAATTATTTACCTATTAACTAGTTCTTAGAGTATAACTCAACTATTAGGTTCTCTTGAACTTCTAAGTCAACATCTTCTCTAACTGGTTTTCTAACAATTTTTGCTTCCATTTTTTCTTTATCTAATTCCATCCATGATGGAACAGCTTTTAATTTATTTGCTTCCATTGAATTTACAATAGCTTTATTATCTTTTTTAGAATCTCTTACTTTTATAACATCTCCAACTTTAACTATATATGATGGAATGTTTACTTTCTTACCGTTTACTTCTAACATTTCATAGCTTACTAGTTGTCTAGCTTCAGCTCTAGAAGCTCCAACACCCATTCTATAAGCAACATTATCTAATCTTAATTCTAATTGTTCAAATAAGATATCTGAAGTAACTCCTTCTCTTCTGAAAGCTTCTTCATAGTACTTTCTAAATTGAGATTCAGATACTCTATAATAATTCTTTGTTTTTTGTTTTGCTCTTAATTGAAGACCATATTCAGATAATTTTACTCTGCTCTTTCCATGTTGTCCTGGAGCATATGATCTTCTGTCAAATGCGCATTTTGTTGTATTACATCTTTCGCCTTTTAAGAAAAGTTTAGAACCTTCTCTTCTACATTTCTTACATACTGCGTCTGTATATCTTGCCATTTTATCTTTACACCCCCACTATACTCTTCTTCTCTTTGGTGGTCTACAACCATTATGTGGTATTGGAGTAACATCTTTAATCATGCTAATTTCCAATCCTGCAGCTTGAAGTGATCTTATAGCTGCTTCTCTTCCAGAACCAGGTCCCTTTACAAATACTTCAACAGTTTTTAGGCCATGTTCTTTAGCTGCATTAGCTGCTGCTTCTGCTGCTTGACCTGCTGCAAAAGGAGTATTTTTTCTAGAACCTTTAAATCCTAATCCACCAGCACTTGCCCAAGATAATACATTTCCTTGAGAATCTGTCATTGTAACAATTGTGTTGTTAAATGATGATTGAATGTGTGCAGCACCAGTTGATACATTCTTTTTAACTTTTTTCTTTGTTACTACTTTTTTCTTAGCCATTTCTACTATACTCCTTTCTTACCTGCTATTGCAATTGCTTTACCTTTTCTAGTTCTTGCATTTGTTTTAGTTCTTTGTCCACGAACAGGTAATCTTCTTTTATGTCTTTGTCCTCTGTAGCAATTAATTTCCATTAGTCTTTTAATGTTTAAAGATACCTCTTTACGAAGGTCACCTTCAACAACATAATCTCTTTCGATTATTTCTCTGATTTTAGCTTCTTCTTCTTCTGTAAAATCTTTTACTCTTTTTGTAGTCTCTATACCAGCTTCTGCTAGTATTTTTCTAGATGCAGAACGACCTATTCCATATATTGCTGTTAATCCTATTTCTGCAACTTTGTTTTTTGGTAAATCTACTCCAGCTATACGTGCCATTTACTATACCTCCCAAATTAACCTTGTCTTTGTTTGTGTTTAGGATTTTCACAGATTACACGAACTACTCCGTTTCTTCTGATAACCTTACACTTATCACAAATTTTTTTTACAGATGGTCTTACTTTCATTTTAAATCCTCCTTAAAAGTTTTGTTAATTAATTAACAAAAGTAAGTATAAAAATATATAATAAATAATCTGTTTAAAATAAAAGGATATAGGCTTTATCCTTTTACAGCCGCTTCAAACAAGACTATTTATATCAAATTTAAAAATAATAGGTTATTTACTTTTTCTCCAAGTAATTCTGCCCTTTGTTAAGTCATATGTAGATAATTCTATTTTAACTTCATCACCAGGTAAAATTTTTATATAATGCATTCTTAATTTACCAGATATATGAGCTAATACTTCATGTCCATTTTGAAGTCTTACTTTGAAGTTTGCATTTGGTAATGCATCAACTACTACACCTTCCACTTCTATAACGTCATCTTTTGGCATTTTCTTACCTCCCTATTATTACTAACGCTCCTTATAGAGCAAAATATAACACATATATTATAACTTAATTTATAAATATTGTCAACTATTTTATTATTTTTTTTTGATATTTAAGTATTTGTTTAAAAAACATACATTTTAAATCTTAAAAATAAATAAAAGACCTAAATTAGGTCTTTTACTTGTGCTTTTTCTGCTTTTGTCATAGTTAAAATTTCAGGACCATTTTTTGTTATTAAAACAGTATTTTCATAATGTGCTGCCAGGCTACCATCTTCCGTAACTATAGTCCATCCATCACTTAATTCTAGTATGTCATGTTTACCTTGAATTACCATTGGTTCAATCGCAAGTGTCATTCCAGCTTCAATTCTAGCACCTCTTCCTGCTTTTCCATAATTTGGAATTCCAGGATCTTCATGCATATCTTTTCCAATTCCATGTCCTTGAAATTCCCTTACAACACTAAATCCTTGTGACTCAACATAAGTTCCTATTGCATGACTTATATCTCCGATTCTATATCCAACTTTTGCATACTTTAAGCCTTCAAAAAAAGCTTGTTTAGTAACATCAATAAGTCTTTGTGCCTCTTTAGATATTTTTCCCACAACAAATGTTCTAGCAGCATCTCCATTATAGCCATTTTTCAGTGCAACAGTATCAACACTTACTATATCTCCTTCTTGAATTATTTTATTTTTTGATGGTACTCCATGTATTACTTCATCATTAATAGAAACACAAATAGACGCAGGAAATGGAGGAATCCCTTTAATTCCAATATCATATCCCTTTTCTGCAGGAATAGCACCTAAACTTCTCATTTTTTTCTCAGCAATTTGATCAAGTTCCCATGTGCTCATACCTGGTTTTATTTGCCTTTCTAATTCTTCGTATACAAGTGCAACTACCTTGCAAGCTTCTCTCATTAGTTCTATTTCTTTACTATTTTTTATAGTTATCATTTTCTTCACTCTTTCTAATAATTACTATTTCTTAGCATCTTCTATAACTGTTTCAGGATTGTGTGAAGCATCTACTGTCATAAGTAGTCCTTTATTTTTATAATACTCTAATATTGCTTTTGCATTTTCTCTATATGTATTAATTCTTTTTAATAAAGTTTCTTTTGTATCATCAGTTCTTACACTTAGATGTCCTCCACAATCATCACATACATCTTCTACTTTAGGTGGAAAATCTATTCCATATACTCTTCCACATTTTTCACATTTTTTTCTTTCTAATATTCTTTTAAATGCAAGTTCATCTGGTACAACAAGCTCCATTACCTTAGTAATACTTCTATTATGTTTTTTTAATATTTCGTCTAAAAGCTCAGCTTGTTTATATGTTCTTGGATATCCATCAAGGACAAACCCCTCTTTACAATCTTCTTTAATAATTCTCTCCTCTAATAATTTTGTAATTATATCATCTGATATTAGCACACCATTTTGCAATTTATCCGCTATATCTTTATTTGTTTGTGCAACTTCTCTTAGCATATCCCCTGTTGCAATATGAGGTATATTTAGAGTCTTTGCAAGTATTTCTGACCTTGTTCCTTTTCCAGTAGCAGGCCCTCCTGTTAATATATAAATCATATCTATCACTCCTATTTCCACGACATTTATATTATTACATAAATAAATTTAAAAGTAAAGATTTTTATTACTTTTTATAATATATTATAACCACAAGCTCTAATAAGTCTATTCATAATAGCCGTACCTATATATTGTTTTTTTACCCCTTCAATTAAACATTCATCAAATTTATATTTATCTATACTTCTAATTAGAGAAAAAATATTTCTAGATATTTCTAACAAATCATTTTTCCCCCCCATAACAATAGTTTTAAAGCCAATACTTTTTAAATATTCCTCATGTTCTTTATAACATATTATACCTATGTTTTTATCATTTTTTTCTTTATATTCTTTTATTTTATCAAGCATAATCTTATCACTATCAAAATCAACTAATATAGCTTTAGTTGATGGTGCATAGTGTCTGTGCTTCATTCCAGGAGATTCAACTTTTTCTCCATCTTTTACATCTTTAAAAATATGTTTATCTAATTTTACATTAAGTCCTATATTTTTAATATCCTCTAAAGATATTTTTCCAGGTCTTAGTATATTTACTACTCCATTTTCCACTTTAACCACTGTAGACTCAATTCCAATATTAGTGTTTCCACCATCAACAAATACATCTACTTTATTATTCAACTCTTCAAAAATATCACTTAAATTTGTTCCACTTGGTTTTCCCGAAATATTAGCACTAGGTGCTGCAATAGGTCTTTTAGAAGCTTCAATTATATTCAGTGCAATATCATTATCTGGCATTCTCACACCTACTGTATCAAGACCAGCTGTAACATACGTAGACAAATTATTTTTACTTTTTACTATAATAGTAAGTGGACCTGGCCAAAAATTATCAATTAGTTTTTTTTCAATAGAATTTATTCCACATGTATACTTATCAAGCATTTCTAAATTACTTATATGTACAATTAACGGATTATCTTGTGGTCTTCCTTTAGCAATAAAAATTTTCTTAACAGCATTTGAATTTGTAGCATCCGCACCAATTCCGTATACTGTCTCTGTTGGAAAAACAACAAGGCCTCCACTGTTTATAATATTTGATATTCCATCTAAATCATCTTTTTTTATGTTTTCTTTAAAATCGTAAACTATACTCATTATCCTTTTTCTCCCATAATAATTATATCATTAAAGTCAAGAAAAAAGACTAGGAAAAAATCCTAGTCTAATGCCGATAAAACATTTTAAAACATTCTATTGTTTTTCTTGTTTATTATCTACAAAGTCATCATCTGCAAATTCTTTTAAGTCATTGTTTCTATTTTCTCTAAGTAGACAAAAAATCACATATAACACCAAAAATGCTATTGCAACTCCTAATATTATTAAAAAATCTGTACTAATGAAGCCACCCGTATTAGGCAATGTAATGTTAGTTTCCATAGTCTTTTACCTCTCTTTATGGCCATATATCATATATTCAAATATATATTCTTCAAGTATAAAATTAATATTACTATCTACTATATAAGTGTTTATTGCAAAATTATAAACCTTTTATAATAAAGATATTAAGAAGTTTCTTAAAATATAATTTTATTTAAAAATTTACTGAGCAATATCCATAATGCCAAAATAATAATATTTTCTCATACTTTATGTAGAATAACTACTTAAGAAGTTAAATTTAATTTCTTTATAATAGTTTTTTCTATATGATTATATACTTTAATATATAATACTTATAATAAAATTAATTTTATACTACTATATGTTAACGTTTTAAGCTAAAAAAGCAGTATAATCTTTACATTTAAAATAAATGTACCGTGTGTAGATTATTAAAAATTACAAACTTTAAATTCTTTTGAGCTCTTAATTAATAGAATTCACTTCTATATTTATCATAATAATTTTCTCTCACATTTTAAATTTTATAATTTTATTCTACCTACTTATATCAACCTCTTTTCCATATACGAAACATTAATAATTATAACATTTTAAATATACAGTTTGTATTTTAGGTATATATTTTTAATTTTTCCGATCAATATTTTCCTTTTTAATTTTCTTATACAAAATATATATTTTTTATAGAAGAGTTTATTTTTTATTATACCTATTAAAACACTATTTATTAAATTTTTTCCCACACCTTCCAATCCATTTCATACTGATGTGGAGTTATATTATATCACTAATAGCATTGGGGGAACTATATATTTTATAACCAATCATAATTTATAATATCTTAATCTGTACTTTTATTTTATAAACTAACTATCAATTTTATAATAATCATATCCTCTATTTATTAGTCTCATAGTTATCAACTAAAACTTTATTTATTTGTTAACTGAATTCTAACATATATTTTTTTATCAATCAATATTTTATTTTTTAGATTATGTAATTTAAAATACTATATAATAAGCTAATATATTATATTATTACATTTTTTTATAATTTTTGTAATATATATTTATATAATATTAACAAAAAGTAGTTTTTTTATTGAAATTTAAGCATTTTAAAGAAAAAACAAGCATTAATTTTCATTAATACTTGTTCTTTAAATAGTTTTACAAAGAGTCTGCCTCAATGTTTAGTACATTTTGTTGCCCTTTAACAATTTCTAAATCAATTTTTTCTCCATTGATAAAGTACCCTTCTGGAACATCATATATTTCTACATAGTATTTTCCAACAGGTAGTTCAAACTTATAATCACGATCAAAATCTTGAATTAATCTATTGTTTTCATCATAAACACGATACTTAACTCCATCAATATTATTTCCATCGTAATCAATAAAATTTATATCAAAAGAGCTAGATTCAAGATTATGTATGACAGTAACTACATCAGTATACGGAATTTCTACAGGTTCCAAAACAACATATTTTTTCTTATTTTCATTTGTTTGATATATTCTTGCTCTTAAAAGATTAGTTTTTGCTGATATTTCAAGTTTTGAAAATATTTTATCTGTACCATTAACCTTTATATAAAACTCCTCTCCGTTTTTTATTTTTTTTAGTTCATTACCATCTTTGTCTGTGACCACAACTGAGGTACCATCTAAAAAGCTCTCTGCTTTTACATTGACTGTTGGATTAAATTTATCTCCCATAATTTTTTTTGTAATATCATCTGTATCAGTTCTAGCGCAATACGGTCCGTATATAACACTATCGCCTTGTGGAGCAATACTATTTTTAGGCGTACTAAGTTTTGCCTCTAAAGATTCTTCAAACGGATTTTCAAGTGCATAATATAATAGTTCTTTTGCTTTTGTTTTTACTCTTTCGACCATATCTTCATATTGCTCTTCACTTGCTATAACACTATCAATTGAAAATTCTCCATTAGAAATATCTTCATATTGCATCCTAGATACAAATTCATATACAGCCAGCTGTGTAGCATAATATGCCTCCTCATCACTTTTTAATCCCATTTGTTCATATGATTTATTAGGATAACCATTTAATAAAATTGCTGCCATGCTTCCTGACGAAAAATGTTCTGAAGTTGCCATTTCTCCTGTAGGTATTACATCATATCTATAGGTAAGAGAATATGCAACATTTTCTCCTATTTTAGTCATAGCTATCTTTAGATATATACCATTCAAGTCATCAATCATATACTTAGTAAGTTCATCTGATTGAATCGTACTAATATCACCTTCCAATTTTTCTTCTAAATAATCAGCTCCCTGTGGAAGTTTATTATTTTCCATTTCATTTTTAGCATTTATATACCCAAATATACAAATTAAAATAATAGCGATAAAGACATATATATACTTCCAGCCATTAATTTTCCACCTTTCCTTAAATGGTAATTTATCTATTTCTTCAAGCTCTTTTACTTTCTCCTCCTTATACATAAAAGTTCTATATGCTCTTTTCACTTTACTTACAATATTAATTTTTCTCTTGGATTCCATAATCATTCCTCCTTCTTAAATTATTTTACGCAAATATTATATCACACTTATTATGTAAATTCAATATCTTTTGTTTACAATTATTCCATTATTTACCAATAATATATAAACAAAAAAATAGAGAATAGCTTTAAGAGCTATTCTCTAATATTTTTAGTAACTTATTAATTTTCTTTTTTTGCTGATAAAACTCTAATTAGTCCATAACCTACTACACTAACTAATGCTACCATTAAAACTATTGTCATATTTGAGCTTATTAATCCACCAGTTACTGGTAATTCTTCTTCTGTATTGTATACAACAGTTTCAATTATATCTTCATTTTCAACTTTAAATTGGTAAGTGTTTTCATCTTTAATATAACCATCTGGAGCTTCTATTTCTTTAAAGTAGTATGTTCCATAAGGTAATTTTTCAGATAATGCAATACCTTCTTCATCTGAAGTTATTGTATCTACAACTTCACCATTTTCATCAGTAATTTCAAATACTGCACCTGCTAGTGGAGTTTGAGTTCCATCTATAAGTTTATATATTTTTAATTGTCCTTTAATATAGTAGTTTATAACATTCTCAATTACATTTTGTCCATCTTCTTCAATAGTAAATTCATGTAATGAGCTATCTACTTTTATACCTTCAGGAGCTTTTGTTTCTCTATAGTAATATGTACCTTTTTCAAGTTCTATAGATTCAGCAATACCTTCTTCGTTAGTTACCATTTCGTCTATTACATTCATGTCTTTATCAAGTATTTCAAATGTTACACCTGCAAGTGGTTCATTATTCTCATCAACTTTAATGATTTTTAATTTACCATGTTTTACTTCGTTAACAACAGTCTTTTGAACTACTTGATTATTTTCATTTAATACAAATTGATGTTCAGCTTCATCCATTACTACATTATCTGGAGCTTTTGTTTCTTTATAGTAGTATGTTCCAAGAGGTAGTTTTTTAGATTCTGCTTTACCATTTTCGTCAGTTACTATATGATCTACTACATTCTTATTTTCATCTAATATATCAAATTCTACTCCTGCTAATGTAGAACCGTTGCTATCATATTTTGTAATTTGAAGTGAGCCTTTAGCTTTTTCATTTACAACTTCAACAGCAACTAAAGTAACATCATTTGTTATTTCAAATTTATGTTCTTCTCCATCTAAAACATATCCATCTGGTACTTCTACTTCTTTGTAGTAGTATGTTCCAGGTGTTAATTCTTTAGATACAGCTATACCATTTTCGTTAGTTACGATTTCGTCAACGACATTTTTATTTTCATCAAGTACATTAAATTTAACTCCAGCAATAACTTTGTCCTCATCATCAACTTTAGTTATTTTTAATGATCCTTTAACTTTTTCGTTAACAATATCTTTTCTAACTATTTGGTCTTTTGTTTCTAATTTAAATTCATATACTCCGTTATCAATTATTACATTATCTGGAGCCTCTATTTCTTGATAATAGTAAGTTCCAAGAGGTAAGTTTTGAACACCTGCTAAACCTTTATCATTAGTTTCTATTGTAGTAATAATTTCTTTATTCTCGTCTAGAATGTTAAATTTTACGCCTTTTATTGGAGTATTATCTTCATCAGTTTTAACTATTAATAGACTACCTTTATATCTTTCATTTGTAACAGTTGTATAGAAAGTTCTATTTTCTTCGTCTAATTTAAATCTATACAATGTTTCATCCATAATATAACCTTCTGGAGCAGATATTTCTTTGAAGTAATATGTACCATAATCCAAGTTTTTACTTGATGCTTTACCATTTTCATCAGTTGTAATTGTATCCATTACATATCCTTCTTCATCATATATTTCAAAAGTTACGTTTGCTAGTGGTTTGTTAGCATCGTCTACCTTAGTGATCACTAGTTTACCAGTAAGTCTTTCATTTATGAATTTTACAGTTGTAGTTTCTCCTCCAACAACTGTTACATTTTGAGATTTATCTTTAATTGCATATCCTTCTGGAGCAGATATTTCTTCTAAGATATAATCTCCAACTGGAACGTTATAAAACATTACTTTACCGTCTGTACCAGTTTCAACTTCACCAAGAACATTTCCTTCAAAGTCTTTTAATGCAAATTTTGCACCAACAACAGGCTCTTCGTCTTGGTCAACTTTAATAAGTTCAATTTTTCCTAATGTTGTAATTTTTTCCCATTCAATAGTTAGTTCCTTTTCCATTGTATTAGGTTCAGTATCAATTCTTACATAGTCTTGAACTGTTTGACCTTTTTTCTCGTAAATTGCACCAACTTTTCTATCTACATCTGCTCTAAATTTAATATTAAATGTAGCATTATCTTCAGAAGTAGACATTCTAACATATACAGAATCACCACTAGATAACGAAGTTTTATCATTACCATTAACATCTGTTACTCTAGCAGAAGCTGGAGCATTTACTAATGAAGCTGTAATTGATTTTATTGTTGATGGATCTGTTCCTTCAATTTTTACTGTATATGGTCCAATTAAAGCATCACCATCTATATAGTTTAATTTAACATTTGCATTATCTATAACCATTGTTGGAACAGAAGTATAAGGATCAGCTTCAGCCATTGCAACTAATTTAGCTGCTGCAGTAACTGCTCTATTATAGAAGTCTTCTTTTCCAGCTAAAGGTTGTATGTTATCAACTCTAAATGGTATACCTGCTTTATTTGATTCACCAGTTCTATTTAATACTTCCCATAAAGCCATTTGTGTAGCCATATAAGCTTCATCTTCACTTAAGCATCCAATAGATTCTGGTGTACAGTTTGGATAGCCATGAATCAATACAGCCATACCTTGATCTGACAAGTATTTTCTAAATGTCATAACACCACTTGGTGCTGTACAAGTATAGTCAACACAATATGCAACTTCTCCACCTAATGTAGCTCTACTATACCATACATTTTTTCCATATGCTACGTCTCTTGCAACAGAAATAGATCCTGGACAATAGAATTGTAACTGTTGAGGAGCCGCTTTAACTGCAAATGGACTAAACTCTAGAGTAAATAATACTAAAAGCATAATAATACTAGCAATTTTTAGTTTAAGTCTTTTTACATTTTTAAAGATTTTTACCATACTTACATCCCTCCTAATAAACAAACCTATAACTTTTTATCTCTAGTTCACACTACTATTATATCACATTTTTTCAGTGTAGTCAATGTTTTTAAATAATTATTAGAATTTTATTTTACATAATAAATGAATTCTTGCATTATTTTATTTTTATCTTATAATTAAGTATTATAATTTTGCTAATTTTTGTAATATTTTTAACATTTTTTTGTAATTTTTCTAAAAATATTTCTTTTTTTGTCTATATGTAGCAATTTAAAGGAAATAATTATTTTTTTATTACAATTATTAAAGACTAAGCAAAAAGCTTAGTCTTTAATAATTAATCAACACATTTTGTCTTCTTACTATAATGAGTATGCAATAATTCATGTGCAAGTTTTCCATTAGGTTTTCCTAAATAATCGTTATAAATTTTTTGAAGCACTGGATTTTGATGAGATTTTCTAATTATCATTTTTTCATCAATAGAATATAATGCATCTGCTCTTTTCTTTCTTACATCAATCATTCTACGTATTTTTGCAGGTTTTATAGGTTGACCTCCACCCATTATACAACCTCCTGGGCACGCCATGATTTCTATAAAATCATATTCAGCCTTTCCAGATTTAATTTCATCCATTATAGCTCGAGCATTTCCAAGTCCACTAGCAACTGCTACATTAATACTTTTTCCATTTATTACTACAGTTGCTCTTTTTATTCCTTTTTTACCTCTTACCTCTTCAAAATTTATTTCGTCTAAATCTTTTCCTGTAAGAAGATCTTGTGCAGTTCTTAAAGCAGCTTCCATAACTCCACCAGTAGTACCAAATATAGCTGCAGCTCCAGTTGCTTCTCCCATAGGATCATCAAATTTTGAATCATTTAATATTGGAAAATCAATATTTGCTTGCCTTATCATCTTTGCAAGCTCTCTTGTTGTTATTACAGCATCTACATCATACATGCCATCTTTTTGCATTTCAAATCTCTGTCTCTCATATTTTTTTGCAACACAAGGCATAACAGACACTACATATATTTTTTTAGGATCAACATTTATTTTTTTGGCATAATAAGATTTAAGTATTGCTCCAAACATTTGATGAGGAGACTTACATGTAGATAAGTGTTCTAATTTATCTGGATATTCCATTTCAATGAATCTTATCCATGCAGGACAACATGATGTTATCATAGGTAGTGTTTTATTATTTATTACTCTATCTATAAATTCACTAGCTTCCTCCATTATTGTAAAATCTGCTCCCGTATTAGTATCAAATACTTTATCAAATCCTAATCTTTTTAATGCTGTAACCATTTTACCTGTAACATTTGTTCCAACTGGCATTCCAAACTCTTCTCCAAGTGCAACTCTTACCGCAGGAGCAGTTTGAACCAAAACAAGTGTATTTTCATCTTTTAATTTTTCTTGAACTTCATCTATATTTTCTTTCTCATGTAAAGCTGCTGTTGGACAATTTTGAATACATTGACCGCAAAAAGTACAGTTTACATCGCCTAAAGACTTATGTTCATAAGTAGAAATTGTTGACTCAAAGCCCCTATTTACACAATCAATTGCTCCAATTTTTTGAACATTTTTACATGTAGAAATACATCTCCTACATAAAACACACTTAGCTGTATTCCTAACTATAGATGGAGATCTATCATCTACAACTTTTGGTGCAATCTCTCCTTCAAACTCTATATCTGTCACACCAAACTTTAAAGCTAGATCTTGTAATTCACAATTTCCATGCCTAATACAACTTAAACATTTTCTCTCGTGAGCTGAAAGAATAAGTTTTAATACATTTTTTCTGGCCTCAATAACTTTATCTGTATTAGTTCTAATTACCATTCCATCTTCCACTTTTTGCATACATGATGTAACAAACCCTCTTGCTCCATCGATTTCTACCAAACAAATTCTACAATCTCCAATTTCATTTATATCTTTTAAATGACATAGGGTCGGTATATCTATACCTACTGTTTTAGCAGCTTCTAAAACAGTAATATTTTCTGGAACTTGTACTTTCATTCCATCAATTGTTATATTTACCATAATAAACTCCCTCCTTATTCAATAGCTTTAAATGGACAGCTAGTAAGACAAGTACCACATTTTATACATTTTTCTTCGTTAATATGTCTTACCTCTCTTCCTTCGCCCTCAATAGCTTGAACAGGACATTTTCTTTGACATAATCCACATCCTTTACATTTTTCTGGAATCACTTGTATTTTTGCTAATGCTTTACATTCATGAGCTCTACATTTTTTTTCAACAGCATGCTCAATAAACTCTTCTCTAAAATACTTTAATGTACTAACTACTGGATTTGGTGCACTCTGTCCTAGTCCACATACACTAGAATTTGCAACCGTTTTTGCCAGCCTTTCTAGTTTATCTATATCTTCAAGTGTGCCTTCACCATTTGTTAATTTTTCTAATATTTCATACATTCTTTTTGTACCAATCCTACATGGATTGCATTTTCCACAACTTTCACTTACAGTAAATCCTAAGTAAAACTTAGCGAGATTAACCATGCATTTTGTGTCATCCATTACAATTAACCCACCAGATCCCATCATAGAGCCTATTTCTTTTAAAGATTCATAATCAATTGGCTTATCTAAATATTCAGCTGGAATACATCCTCCTGATGGTCCACCGGTCTGTGCTGCCTTAAATTTTCTTCCATTTGGAATTCCGCCACCAATATCATATACTATTTCTCTTAAAGTAGTTCCCATTGGAACTTCTACAAGTCCAATATTTTTTACGTTTCCACCAAGAGCAAATACTTTTGTTCCTTTTGACGTCTCTGTTCCAATAGATGAATACCACTTAGAACCATTTAAAATAATCTTTGGAATATTTGCATAAGTTTCAACGTTATTAATAAGTGTTGGACATTCCCATAAGCCTTTATTTGCTGGAAATGGTGGTTTAAGTCTTGGTTGTCCTCTTCTTCCTTCAATAGATTCTAAAAGCGCTGTTTCTTCACCACATACAAAGGCTCCAGCTCCAAGTCTTATTGATAAATCAAATTCAAAATCCGTTCCAAATATATTTTTACCAAGAATTCCTCTTTCTTTTGCTTGATCAATTGCAACTTGAAATCTATGTACGGCAATTGGATATTCTGCTCTTACATAAATATATCCCTTATTTGCACCAACAGCATATCCTGCTATCATCATAGCTTCTATTACAGAATGTGGGTCTCCTTCTAATATGCTTCTATCCATAAAAGCTCCTGGATCACCTTCATCTGCATTACAAACTACATATTTTTGAGTGCCTTCTGCATTTTTAGTAAATAACCATTTTTTACCTGTAGGAAATCCAGCTCCACCACGACCTCTAAGTCCAGATTTTGTTATTTCTTCTATAACCTCATCTTGAGTCATTTTCTTTAAAACTTTTTCTAATGCTTTATATCCATCTACTTCTAAATAGTCTTCAATTTTTTCCGGATCAATGCTACCACAGTTTTTAAGTGCTATTCTCTTTTGTTTTTTATAAAAATCTATCTCATCTAGTTTTTCAACTAATTTTCCATCTACATCTTTGCAAAGTAATCTTTCAACCCTTTTATTTTCAATTAAATGAGTTTGAATAATTTCTGCACAATCTTCAGGTTTTACTTTAGCATAAAAAGTATCCTCAGGTCTAATTATTACTACAGGTCCTTTAGCACAAAGACCAAAACATCCTGTTTGCATAACCTTTACATCAGACAAATTTTTTTCTTTAACTATCTTTTTAAAATTCTCTAATATAGCTGGTGATTTGGAAGATGTACAACCTGTACCATGACAAACTAATATTGTTTTCATACATTTTCCTCCTTCTCTCTCTTTAAGATTTCATCTATAGCATTATCTAGTGATTTTACTGTTGCATTACCATGAACTTCTCCATTAATTGTAAATACTGGTGCAAGTCCACACGCTCCAACACATCTTGTTTCTTCTATTGAAAAACATCCGTCTGCTGTTGTTTCTCCTGGATTAATTTTTAATCTTTCCTTTGCTCTGTCCATTATTTTTTCAGAGCCTTTTACAAAGCATGCTGTTCCTAGACAAATAGCTATGTTATATTTTCCTTTAGGTTTTAGTGTAAATCTAGAGTAAAATGTTATAACGCCATAAATTTCTGCTAATGAAATATTTAAAAATTCAGATATTTCTTTTTGAGTTCTTGTTGGAATATATCCATAATGTTCCTGAACACTGTTTAATATTTGAATCAAATTATCTTTTTCAGGTTCAAATTTAGTAAATAGCTCTTCCATAAATTTGTCTTTTTTACAGTTTCCACATTTACATGTATTATCTTCCATATTATCACATCCTTTTTTATTTAATGTATATTAGTATATACATCAATTACTTGTATCTTAGCATAAATATAGTCAAATAGCAACAAAAATTTTAAATCAAAAAAATAGAGGAAGTAATTATTTTAACTTCCTCTAAGTTTAATCCTTCATAGCCATACTGTTTCCAGATTCATAGCTTTTAAGTGCTTTATAAAAACTAAATATTGATATTGTAAGATATATAATTGCGACTATAATTACTAGTAAAAACAACCATATATTAAAGTTTTCTACAAGTCTTGATGGTATATATGATAGGTATGCAACTGGTACAACAGTATATAATATAACTTTTATTCCAATTCTAAATATATTTTCTGGATATGTCGAAAATGTAATAAGTAGCATTTCAACATATCTATTTGCAATCATATTTGTATCTCCAATCCATACTGCAAGTGATCTAAAAAACACTTCACTTGAAAAGAAAAATATACTTCCAAATAAGGATAAAAATATAACAAATAATACCTTTGATATATCTGCCCCACTTGCCATAAAAGAAATAACTAATCCATATAAAATATCTCCACATGCTGAAAAGCTACTCTTTGAAGTGGCTACATTTAACAAAACATTTTTAGGTTGTAGTAAGTAACTGTCCATTGCTCCAGAAATAATGTATTCATTTATTTTCTGAATTCCAGCAAAAAAGAAATATGCTATTCCATAAGACATTGATGAAAAAGCCCATATATACAAAACATTATTAAAAGTTACATCTCCTTGATTACCAGTATGACTAAATACAACTAGCCAAAAAACTAAAAAAGATGCATTATTAAAAAACATAAATATTGTTTGTATTAGAAAACTTACTTTATATGCCATAGCAGATTTAATACTTACTTTTATAGCATCACGTAAATATCTAATATTATTTCTAACCTCCGTTAACATTTATATTCTTCACTCCTTTCTTATTAATTGCATAAACAGCTAAATACACAACTAAAAATGCAAAAATTTGACATATTATTAAAAATATTGCTGATTTTATATCAAAATTTACAAATATTTTTCCTGGTGGGTATACAATATATGTTGTAGGTAAAAATCTTAAAATATTTTGAACCCATATTGGAAAAAATTCTAGTGGAGTAAAAATTAAAAGTAACATAGCTTTTGAAATAACCATATAAAAAGACTTATTTTCTTCAGTTAAAAAAGCAAGCATTCCAATAAATACATATAAAAACACATCCATAAAAAATGATATAATAATTGAGATTATAAATAATATTACTTGTATTGCCTCAAGTTTTATTGGTCCTGCCATTATTAATCCTAATATCACTGCAAAAATTAAATTAACACCAATATTTACTATTGAAGTTGCTTCATTTGCAAGAATATACTTCATAAAACTTAACGGCTTGGTAAGTATATTTGCAACATCACCATTTTTTATCATATCTGATACTTTAATATAGTTTTTCTTTCCTATTGAATAAGCTAAGAACTCACCAATTATAATATACCAAATTAATTGTGGCTTTCCATAACCTTCTATCATCTTGCCTTGTAATATATAATTCCATAAAGCATTAAATACAAATACATGTATAGCAAATGATAGTAAAGAAAAAATATAATCAGCTTTAAAGTTTAGCTCAGATTTCAAATTAAATTTAAATATAGCTAAATACTTTCTCATTTTTATCTCCTTTCTTGATAAATTTTCTTTATTACATCCTCAAGTGGTGTAGAACTTATTTGTATATCGACAATATTTCCTAAAGAAGTAAAATATGCTAATGCATCTCCTATATTTTCCCTATTAGTATCAATAATTAGTTCTACTTGATTGTGTTCTAATTTTTGCACATTATATTCTATCTTTTTACAGATAATGTCACTATCATATGATATTTTAACGACTTTTGTAGATAAATATTTAGACTTTAGTTCATCTATTGTTGAATCTGTAACTATAGTACCATTATTAATAATAATTATTCTATTACATAATGCTTCAACATCTCCAATATCATGACTAGTTAAAAATATAGTTGTACCCTTTTCTTCATTCATCTTTTTTATTATCTCTCTTATTCTTGCTTTAGCAAAAATATCTAAACCAATTGTTGGTTCATCTAAGAAAATAATTTCCGGATTATGAAGAATACTTCCAGCTATCTCACATATCATTCTTTGTCCAAGAGATAACTTTCTAACAACTCTATTTAATAAATCATGTATTTTAAACAAATTAGCTATCTCTTCAATTTTCTCTTCAGCTTGCTTACTATCTAAGTCATAGATGCTACAAAGAAGCTTATAACTATCTCTTACTGTTAAATGCATGTATAATTGAGATTTTTGTCCAAACATACATCCTATTTTATATGCTAATTTCTTTCTGTCTTTTGAAGGATTAAATCCAGCAACTTCAATCTTTCCTTCAGTTGGCTGTATAATACCAGTAAGCATTTTTATTGTTGTACTCTTTCCAGCTCCATTTGGTCCAATAAAAGCAACTATTTCTCCTTTTTCTACAGTAAAAGAAACATCTTCAACAGCTTTTACTTCAGTCTTTTTCTTAGTTTTAATAATTCCACCACTTTTGATAACAAAAGTTTTTTTCAAATTTTCTACACATATTTGCATTTTCGTATCCCTCCTTTTTAATTAATAGAGAATATCTACTTAAAATATTAATTTAAAGTATAAAAAAAGATATTCTCATAAAAAGCTTCTACTAATGAGACTCCTTTTATGAAAATATCTTTAAGTGTACCTTATTATCTTAAGGTTGTGTAGCTCGTTAAACTTATACACACTCTCATGTTATGTTTTTATAATAGCATAATTTTATCATTATGTCAACATATATAAATAAAAAAAGAGGAAATTCGTATGAATTTCCTCTAAACATCTAGTCTTCAATTTGAATATATTTCTTTTCAGGTAGTTCTTTTTTCTCTTCAACTTTTGGTACCTCAAGTTTTAAAATACCATTTCTAAATGTAGCTTTAATGTCTTCTTCTTTAACATCATCTCCTACATAAAAGCTTCTTGAGCAAGAACCCATATATCTTTCTTTACGTACAAATTTGCCTTCTTCTTTTTCCTCTTTGTTTGAGTCAATAGTTGCGTGAACTGTTAAATATCCATCTTCAACTTCAATTTTAATATTTTCTTTTTCATATCCTGGTAAATCAATATCAATTACATATTTGTCTTTCTTTTCTTTGATATCTGTTTTCATTACCCTACTTTCTCTCTCATCAAAAAACGGATCTCTAAACATCTCACTTAATAAATCAAAATCATTTCTTCTTGGTATCATCATCATATAAATCTACTTCCTTTCATTTTTATGTGTTGACACCCATTAAAGGTAGCACATTTACCAATATTAAAAGACGTCTTTTTTCTTTGTACAATTATATTATATCACTACTTTTAGCACTGTCAACACTCAAGTGCTAAAAAACACAAAATTTTCACAATTTTCTTTTTACACTCCATATTATTATATGTATAAAAATATTTTTAAAACAAAAAAAGAAAAACTAGGTGAAATTTTATCCTAGTTTTTCTGTTAAAGAGTTTACTATTGATACGATTTTATCCGCATGCTGTTTGTCTGTACAGTAATGTACGTCAATAGCTCTTGGACTATATCCTTCAAAGTAAGCCCCATTTTCTGTTAAGTAGTTTTGTTTTAATTTTTTAGCAACATATAATGTAGCTTCATGCTTACTATTAAAGTAGCTTGCATTATCTGGATTACTATCTACAGCGTTCCAACCATATAAGTTGTTTCTATAAACAGCATATCCTGAGGTTCCCCATGCACTCTCAAGTGCTGCAAGTCCCATCATATATAATGCATTTACATTATATGTTTTTTCTGCTTCTACAAAAGCATTTCCAAGACCATGTAAAGCTGTGCCTTCAAGCATCTTGTCTATGTCTTCTGCAGTTGCATTTGATGGTACTCTTAAGTCTGAGTCTACAGTTAAACTGTAATTTTTCTCAACTTTTTGAGTATCCTCAATAACATCTGGTTCTGTTTGAATAGCAATGCCATATTTATCTTTAAGTTCTGCATATACAGAATCTTGATAAGTTTTTGCATAATCACTATTCATAAATATACCAGTTGCTAAAAAAGCAATTGAAGCTAAAACTACTCCTTTCTTTAATAGTTTCTTTAACCCCTTCTTTTTCTTTTTCATTTTCTTCCTCCTATGTCTATTATAGTAGTAATACTTTAATCATTAGTACGTATTAAAAACAGGGGTTATTAATATATCCCCTATTAAGTGAATATCTAAATAAAATATTACCCTATTTTAATTATACCACATTTTTATATTTATGTAAACACATTAAGTAAAAAAGAATGTGGATAGATATTATCTATCCACATTTCTATAGTATGCTTGCCATGCCATCTTCTCTCTATAAGATAAGTTTGCTTTAGCTCTATTTGGTCTTTCAAAACCAAAACAATAAGCTTCTACAGCTTCATTAATACTGTATGGATTAGCAAATGTGCTCTTATATGGTTCGTAAAATTGACTAGACTTTAATTCTTTTACTAGAAATTCTAGTTGTGCATTTAAGTTAGTCCATTCTACACCCTTAGAAGCAGCATAGTTTTTTAGTTGTTGCTTACGCCCAAACGACCATTGAGCAATTCCAATACCTTCACCAGTGCCATGTTCTACACTTGAAGATTTTAGACCACTCTCTTGGTATAAGTTTCCAATAATAGCTGCTGTTTGAATATCTGTATAACCAGAATTTTTTAAAAAATCCCATATAATATTCTCAGTAGTTCTATTATCTACTTTTGCCTCTTCTTTTTTAGTTTTTACTTCAGAAACTTTTTGGACATTTTCAGTCTGTGTAGCTTCAGGCTCTTCTATGACCTCTGGTTCTAATTCGTCTTGAACCTCTACTATATCTGTAGTTATTTGATATTTTTCTTTTAATTGTGCATAAGCTTCATCTTGTTTCTGTTTAAAAAATCCAGAATTTAAAAAAGCTCCTGCTAAAAAGAAACATAGACCAAACACTACGACTAGTTTCCTTAGTGTTTTCATAATTCCCTCCTTTTTAATCTTTTTTTCTTCTTACATTAGTAGACCGATAAAAAAATCAATCCATAATATAATTATATCATATATTATGTAAATTGTAAACACTTTAAAGGTATAAAAAAGACCACATATGTGGTCTTTTTTGTTTTTTATATTATTCTTCATCCTGTCCTTCTTGAGGAACTTCCATTTCAGGAATACCTGTTCTTCTTTGTTTTTCAGCAGCAGCTTTATCTCTTCTTAACTGTCCTTCAATTTTTTCAATTAAAGAATCAATTCCAGAGTATAAATCTTCTGTGTTTTCTTCTGCTAAATAAGTACGTGATTTATATTCGATTCTCATATCAACACGCTGTTTACCTTTAGATTTGTCTGTAAAAGTCACATGACAAATTGTATTTTCGTCAAAAAACTTTCCTAGTTTTTTAATTTTCTTTTCTGTAAAGCTTCTTATAGCATCTGTTACTTCAATTCTAATACCTGTAATGTCTAATTTCATAGTAATCACCCCTTTATATTTTATATTATACCCTAGAATATAAAATAATTCAAGTCATTAGACAAATTATAGCAAATCAAACATATCCATCTGCTCCGACCTTGGCATTCCATCTAAACATCCCGCAAGTCTTAAAGTTTCTACTGCAACTTTTCCAATTTTAGACTTAATTGTCATATCTTCTACTGATGAAAAAGTTCCATATTTTTCTCTAGCTTCTACTAATTTTCCTGCATCAACCTCTCCAAATCCAGTAAGTGCAGAAAGTGGTGGCCTTATACCATCCTTTTCTACCAAAAACTTATTAACAGAAGATTTATATAAGTCTACTGGTAAAAATTCAATACCTCTTTGATTCATCTCAAGTACAAGCTCAAGTATTGGGTACATATTCTTGTCTTTGGGAGCTGCATTATTTCCCATTGAGTCTATCTCATTCATTTTAGCAAGTACTCTATCTTTTCCATAAAGCATTGAATCACTATCAAATTCGTCTGCTCTAATTGACATGAAAGCAGCATAATATGCTTTTGGAATATGTACTTTAAACCATGCAATTCTAAATGCATTTGTTACGTAAGCTGCAGCATGTGCTTTTGGAAACATATATTTTATTTTAAAGCAAGAGTCTATATACCAATCAGGTACATCATGTTTTTTCATTTCTTCTACCATATCTGGTGTAAGTTTTTTAGGTGCTTTTCCCTTTCTTACAATCTCCATAATTTTAAATGCAAGTCCTGGCTCAAGTCCTTTATTTATTAAATAAATCATTATATCATCACGACAACATATTGCCTGTTGTAACGTTACTGTACCTTGTTCAATTAAAGTTTGAGCATTATTTAACCACACATCTGTCCCATGAGATAAGCCAGAAATACGTATAAGCTCATCAAAAGTTGTAGGTTTTGTATCAACAAGCATCCCCCTTACAAATTTTGTCCCAAACTCTGGTACTCCATAAGTTCCAACCTCAGACTTTATCTGCTCTGGTGTAACTCCAAGTGGCTTAGTAGATGAAAATATTCCCATTGTTTCTTTATCATCTAGTGGTATTTTTGTAGGATCAATTCCTGTTAAATCTTGAAGCATACGAATAACAGTTGGATCATCATGACCTAGTATATCTAATTTAAGTAAGTTTTTATCTATAGAGTGATAATCAAAATGAGTTGTTACTATATCTGAATATGGATCATCTGCCGGATGCTGTACAGGACAAAATTCATATATTGTTCTTCCTTTAGGTACAACTATTATTCCTCCAGGATGTTGTCCTGTTGTTCTTTTTATACCTGTACATCCTTGTGCAAGTCTATTTATTTCAGCTACTGGCTTTGAAATTCCTCTTTCTTCAAAATAGTTTTTAACAAAACCATATGCAGTTTTTTCTGCTACGGTACCAATTGTTCCTGCTTTATATGTGGTTCCTGTTCCAAATATTACTTCAGTATACTTATGCGCTTTTGCTTGATATTCTCCAGAAAAATTTAAGTCAATATCTGGCTCTTTATCTCCTTTAAATCCTAAAAATGTTTCAAATGGGATATCCATTCCATCCTTATCTAAATCTGCACCACATACTGGGCATTTCTTATCTGGCAAGTCAAAACCGTTTGCATATCCATTATCTGAAAAATCTGAGTATTTACAATTTGGACATCTATAATGTGATTTTAAAGAGTTAACCTCTGTAATACCAGTCATATATGCCGCAAGTGATGATCCAACAGAGCCTCTTGAACCAACTATATATCCATGATCATTTGAATCCCAAACCAGCTTTTGAGCAATAATATACATAACTGAATATCCATTTGAAATAATTGAGTTTAATTCTCTTTCAAGTCTATCTTCAACAATCTGTGGCAATTTTTCACCATATAATTTATGTGCTTTTTCCATTGCAATATTTCTAATATCTTGCTCACATCCTTCTATATGAGGTGGACATTTTTCATCAGAAATAGGACTTATTCTATCACACCAGCTAGCAACTAAATTTGTATTTGTTACAACAATCTCATATGCCTTTTCAGGTGTTAAATAATCAAATTCTTTTAACATTTCTTCTGTCGTTCTAAAATATAGTGGTGCTTGTTCATCCGCATCGTCAAAGCCTTGTCCAGCTTGTATTATTCTTCTATAAATTTCATCCTCAGGATTCATAAAATGTACGTCACAAGTTCCAACAACAGGTTTATTTAATTTATCTCCTAATTCAACTATATATTTATTAATATCTATTACTTGTTGATGTGTAAGTTTAATATATTCAGGTTCTTCACCTTTTGGTCTTTTCCCTTCTTTTTTTATTTTTTTACCTATTCTTTCATAAAATTCATTATTTCCAAGTGGTTGAATCTCTAAATAGTCATAAAAGTTTGCAATTTCTTCAATTTTACTTCCGTCGCTTCTTCCAACTTTAAAATCAAATACTTCTTGATATAATTCACCTTGTTCACAAGCTGATCCTATTATTAGCCCCTCTCTATATCTTTTTAGCATAGAACGAGAAATCTTAGGTTTTTTGTGAAAATTCCAAACATGAGAAAAAGATACTAATTTATATAAATTTTTCAAACCAACATAATTTTTAGCAAGAATTATTATGTGATTAGGGGATAAATTTCTAGATTTATCTTTTATATTTGTGAATATATAATCATTTACATCTATTTTTTCTTTTTTGCAATCTTCTATCATACGTATAAACATTTTAGCTGTTGCCCTAGTATCATTTATAGCTCTATGTGCACCTTCTAAAGGGATTCCTAAATATTCAACTAATGTTCCAAGTTTGTGATTTTCTACACCATTATATAATTCCAATGACATCTCATATGTATCAATTACATATGGCTTAAAATCAAGGCCTAATTTTTCAGATTTATTTGCAATAAAGCTAACGTCAAAATGAGCATTATGCGCAACCAAAACACTATCTTTACAAAATTCTAAAAATTTTGGTATCATTTCATCCATTTTTGGTGCATCTTTTACCATATCATCAGTAATATGTGTAAGCTCTTGAACATTATATGGAATTGGTTTTTCTGGATTAACAAAAGTAGTAAATTCGTCGATTATCTCACCGTTTTTTACTTTGCAAACTGCAACTTCTGTAATTCCGTCAGTATCTGGATTAAATCCAGTTGTTTCTAAATCAAATATACAATATGTATCTTTTTTAGGAATAACAGGTTCTACATCTACAGCAAGATATCCTTCTACGCCATAAATAACTTTAATAGGCGCTGCATCAAGTATATCTTGAGTTGTAATCTTTCCTTCTTTTTTTACTAAATCTGCATAATTATCTACTATTACATGATTTGCTTCTGGAAAAGATTGAACGACTCCATGGTCTGTTATAGCCACTGCTGGATGTCCCCATTTTATTGCTTGCTTTACTAAATCTGTAGCAGAAGTTATAGCGTCCATAGCACTCATTTGTGTGTGAAGATGAAGCTCTACTCTTTTTTCGCTTGCATTATCCATTCTCTCAGGTGGCTTCTCTCCCTTACATATATTACTTACCATTATTGTTAACTCGTTTGAGTATGCATCAATTTGTGGACGACCTTGCACAACAACATATGAATCTTTCTTTAATTTCCCATTAACATCTTCATATTTTTGTTTATCCAAAAACATTTTACAAGACACTGTACATGTCTTATCTGTAACATCTATTGTAAGTAAGATTTTTCCATTTCTTAATTCTCTTTCTTCCTTATTAATTAATTTACCAGAAATACAAACTCTGTCATTACCAGGTATTATATCTTCTATCTTAGTTATAATTGGATTTTGAATATTTACACCATATAGTACATTGTCTGGTTGAGGTGATTTTGCAAGTTCACGCTCTTTTTTTTCTTCTTCTGTTAAAGGTGGCTTTGGTACAAATTTAGGTTTTTGTATTATTTTAGTATTACTACTTTGCTCATTCTTACTATCGTGCTGATCATTAAAAGCTACATTTAAATCTTCGAGTTTAATAGTTTTTGCTTCAACTAAATAACCATTATCTATACCAGGCATATCATTAAATTCTACTTTAAAATCATCTCCAAATTGCTTTTCTATGCTTTTTTTCATATACTCATCAAGTCTTTTAATATATAAAAAATTGGAATATGGTTTTTCAAGTTCTATTTTTAAATTTCGTTCATCATTATCTATATTAATATGACAATTTTCAAAAATATCTTGTGTATAATCATACTTCTTATTAATACAAGAAATTATGTCATATACATTTTGAATGTCTATATCTTTTGGTTTTCCTGTATATTCATAATTTATTTTAAAACTAGATAGTTCATACTGAGATTTAGCTAATCTTTCAAATTCCTCTATATCTGATTGAGGTATATTTTCTTGGCTATATGAATCTAAAATAACAGCATTAAGCTTCTTTGAATATTTAATTTCTTTAACCGTTGCTAAATTAAACATATTCTCTTCTCTTACACAGTTTTTAAAAACCTCTTTTACTTGCTTATCCAAAAAAATCCCTCCTAAATTTCTTTACTCATTATACTATTTTTTTACTTTTTTGTAAATAAAATTATTAGGTTATATTTTTTATTACGCATAGCAAAAGAAGACTTCTTTTTAGAAGTCTTCTTTATCTTAAGAGAATTTTTTTATATATTCATCTTTAAAAGATTTAAAAAGAATTTCAATAGATTTTTTCTTTAAATTATTAATATCCCTTATAATATCGCTCTTTAAAAATTTTTGAGAATTAAAATAATATATCTGTATATTTATTATTACTCTTCCAATTCTCTTATCATAATATTCTGCAGTAGAAAAGTCCTCTTCTTTAACATAGCATGCCTTTAATTCATTAAAATATTTTGTGTTAAAACAAGTTGAAATAAATTCCACATCTTGCTCCTTTAACATAGAAGAATTATAATTATCCCTTTCAATGTTATATTTTTCTTTAGGATATTCTTCAATCTTTAAATTTTTATAATATTTATCTATATCTATAATTTTTCTAATATAATCTTCTGTAGTTAATTCAAATTTAATAGATTGAATTTTAGTATCATCTCTTAAAATGATAATATCCCTTATAATTTCTAATTCCTTTTCATAATCTTTTAAATAATTACAATTGTCTTTTGTTTCAACTAGAATTAAATTTTTAGATAATATAATTATGTGATTATCACCTTCATATACATCAACTTTTTGATTAAGAATTTTTGGATCATTAATTTCATCATCTAAATTAGAAGATTTAAGAAATGTTCTTTTTAAAAAAAATAGTTTACTTTGCTTATAACTATATCCGTAACTTTTCTAGTTTTTCTCCTGCAAGTAATAGCCTCTCTTTGTAATCATCTCCTGACAAATAATCAATTCTAATAAGCTCTCCTTTAAAAATGTTTTCTTTTAGATTAGTGTTTTTAAATTTACTCATAATCTACTCCTCCTTATTATATTAATATTTAGATAAGTTAATAATATATGTTTGATAATTATACCACATCGCATTTTTTATGTCAATTAAAAAAGCTTGAAAATAATTTCAAGCTTAAACTTTATTATTAATTAATATTTTTTTATCTTTATAGCATTTCCTGACTCAAATAACTCCACATGATTTAGAGCTTTACCCGTTCCAATTGCTACACATGATTGTGCGTCTTCTGCTATCATTACTGGTATACCTGTCTTTTCTGCAATAAGTTTATCTAATCCCCAAACAAGACCGCCACCACCTGTTATATATATTCCTCTTTCTGATACATCCGCTACAAGCTCTGGTGGTGTTTCTTCAAGAACAGAATGAACACCTTCAAGAATTTTTTCTGCACATTCAGATAAAGCACTATATACTTCATCAGAAGTAATTTCTATTTCTACTGGAAGACCTGAAGTTATATCTCTCCCTTTTACCATCATTCTTTCAGTTACTGACTTTGGATACATACAACCTATATTTATTTTTATCTCTTCTGCTGTTCTTTCTCCAATAATAACATTTCTATTTCTCTTTATATATTTTATTATTGCCTCATCAAATTTATCTCCTGCCATCTTTATAGAAGTACTTCTTACTGCTCCTCCTAAGGAAATAACAGCAATATCTGAAGTTCCTCCACCAATATCTACTATCATACTTCCATAAGGTTTTGTTATATCTATTCCTGCACCTATTGCTGCAGCTATTGGTTCTTCTATTAAATATACTTTTCTAGCTCCTGCATGTGTTGCAGCATCAATTACAGCTTTTCTTTCAACCTCAGTTACACGTGAAGGTACACATATCATAATTTTAGGTGAAAAAACAAATTTACCACATACTTTATGAATAAAATACTTAAGCATTCTTTCTGTAATAGTATAATCTGATATAACACCATCTTTTAGTGGTCTAAGCGCAACAATATTACCTGGAGTTCTACCAAGCATTTTTCTTGCTTCTTGTCCTACAGCTAAAACTTGATTTGTATTTTTATCTATTGCAACAACAGAAGGCTCTCTTAATACAATTCCTTTTCCTTTTACATATACTAGTATAGTTGCAGTTCCTAAATCTATTCCTATATCTTGTCCGCCAAAAATCACTATATATTCCCCTCTTTCTGTTACAATTATATTACATTTAGAAACCTTTTGCAACCTAAAATACAAACTTTATATTAACTTATCTTGCTATATTTTAATTTTGTAGCAAGTCCGCCCCTTAAATGTCTTTCAGATTTATTTAACTCTAAAATTTTTCTGGCTTCAGCAGCAAGGGATGGATTAAATTTTTCTAATCTTTCCGCTACATCTTTATGTACTGTTGATTTAGATATTTCAAATGCTTTGGCTGTTGCTCTTACAGTAGCTTTATTTTCTATAATATAATTTGCAAATAGTTTAGCTCTATCTTCTATATCACTCATAATGACCTCCTAATTATATATATAAGTTGGATCTATACTAATATCATTTAAATAAAGCATAAAATGTAAATGAGGACTATCTAGGTACTCCCCAACAGATGTATCTCCAACTTTTCCAATCTTTTGTCCCTTTACAACACTTTCTCCTATATTTACATATACTTCCTCATCTAAATTTGAATACTTACTTATATATCCACTTATGTGTTCTATAACAATTGTCGTTCCGTAAAAAGAATCATTATATACATCATCTACAACTCCTCTTTCTATGGAATATACCTCATCGCCTAAATCTGCTGCAATGTCTAGTCCGTCATGTGTTTTCCATTGTCCCAAAGTTTTAGAGTATATAACTTTATCCGTTGAATACATCTTTTGTATTTCTCCACTAATTGGTACACTAAATATTAACTTTTCTTCTACTTTTTTTGGTGTTGCTTTAGTTGCAAAAACACTCTCCTCTGTCGCTTCATCTGTTGTCATTTGTTCATTATTATCCACAGAAGAAGATGTAGCAACACTACTTATATCTTTTGGCGATACTAGATCTTCATTCTTTACATATTTACTGTTTAATCCCAAGGATATTGTTAACATTAATAACAACACCATAGAAGTAAGTAAGCTAACACTTCTTTTTGAAATTCTCCTATTTTCCTTTATTACATTTTCTTCCAAAGAGCCTTTTCTTGTCTTTTTTTCTTCTGTTTCTTCTTTCTCTTTTTCTGTATCAATTGAATTTGTATCAAATTTTATAACTCTTCCTTTATTTTTTTGTTCAATTCTTTTTAAATTTAACTTTTCTAAAAATTTATCCAATATATTTTCAATCTTAATTTTCATATTTTACCTCTTTTCATTTGTTCACTATCAATATCTTTTATCTCTACATCTGTATAATAATGGTGAATTATCTCATCACAGCTTTTTCCAGCTCTTGCATATGTATTAGCTCCTACTTGACTAAGACCTACTCCATGTCCAAAACCTAAAACATTAAATTCTATATTTTCATCTTCTATATTCAAAGTAAAATTTGTTGAATTTAGTCCAAATAAACTACGAAGGTCTTCTGCTTTTATACGATATAGTCCAACAGCAATTGATTTTACTCTACCACTTGCAGTATATTCACTAATACAAATATTTTTAAACTCATCTAAAGTTAAATCATCTATATACCCATTACCTATTAATGTATTTTTAAATGTTGCATAGCTTATTACATTTGTAGATGTTCTTCTTTCATAATCTTCATCTTCAACATTTTCAACAGACTTTAAATATGGTATATCTACACCTGACCAAATTGCACTTGCATCTTCAGTCTTTTGTGGACTACTTGCATGAAATAAAGCATCAATTATCTCTCCGTTATATGTAATAATTTTTCCTTGTGTTTCAACTATTGCCTTTTTTATTTTATCTTCCCCATCTTTTATTTCTTTTTCTGAAAAGCCTTTATTTTTCCATATCTCTTCTAACTTATTTATATCTGTAAATGCTTGACAATGTGTATAACTATCACACACATCTGCTAGTTCTTCCTTATTATTTTTTATTTTATTAAATAAATATGTCCTAGCTACTATTACTTGTGCTTTAATTGCCTCATATTCATAGCTAAAAGGGATTTCTGAGGCAACGACACATAATAAATAATAATTAAGATCTAAAGACTCTATTTGTCCCGTAGCGCTTCTTAAAAGCTCTATTGTACTACCAGATTCAAACTCGATTTTTTCTTCTTCCTCCTTCTTTTCTTCTTTATTATTCTTACTTCCAATAGCTAGTACAACAATCAAACAAAAAAGTATAGCTGAAATTATATATAAAAAAGCAAGTCTTAGTTTCAAGATAAAATCACCTTAATATATATCTATTCACTACTTTTCCAATTATTATTAGATTATTATAATACGACAAAAAAAGGACTATGAAAAATTATTAATTTTCCATAGTCATAAATAAGATAAAGAAAAAACTTTCATATTATCCTTTTCAAATAAAATTAAAGAGATATGTATTATATACATATCTCTAAATATTAACTTATAATATACCAAGAACATCATTTTATATAATTACTGTATATCATCTGCCGCTCTAGCATCAATATCATATAAAACGACTGTTCCTTTTACAAAGTCATATAATGATTGTGAATCAATAGACCAAATTCCTTTTTCAAGCTGTAATCTTAAACTAGTATTCTCATTTATTGCCTGACCTGGATTTGAAAACCCTAAATAGCCTTCATAATCCCATTGTGTTGTATTTATTGCAGCTCCTGCAGATTTATTTAAAGCATTATATGATATTGATTCATTTAAATTAGAATCATAACATGTTATATCAAATTTAACTGCAATGTATCCATCTGTAAGTGCATTATTTATACTATCTCCACTTCTTGTAGCAATTGTTGTATTTGGTAATTTAAATTCACCATACCATGACTGAATATAACCTGTATCATCAAGTGATATCATTGCATCAGTTAAATAAAACTCTCCTGAACTACTACCAATATTTAATGCTTCTTTCTTCTTAGATAAATATGAAGTATTAGATGTTGTACTTTCATTTTTATATCTATATCCATCATTTGGTGTAAAATAAATTGTGTATCCACTACCTACAAACTTTTTATATTTTCCACTTTCATCCTTATAATATAAATCTATATTTTTTATTAATTGTGAACCATCTTTTGATATATAATAATATGATGGCTTTATCCTTATTTTTCTAGAACTTGTCTTGCTCGAATCTGGCATATAATATCCTGTAGTCTTTAAATCGAATGCTATTCTATATCCAAGTTTTGGTGCACTAATATAACTTGCTGTAGTATGTTTATATGGTCCAAGTGGCAAAGTTTTAGTTGCTGAAGTACCATAAATATCAATATCTGACCTATCTTGTAAAATTGTATATTCTTTATTGGCCATAGTATATACATACATTTTTCTAATTCCAGAATAATAACTATTTTCTGATCTCTCATTAGTATCTGTTTGTCTAAATACACTCTTATATGCCAAATCTGTACAGTCTGTTATTCTAAAGTCATATATTTTAGAAGCTGTTCTTACTGTAACTGTTTTCATAGCAAAATAATAACCATCACCATAAAGCTTAGCTCCACTAGTATATTGCGGATCTGTATGAGACTCAGAATATTCAATATCATTTGAAAAATTAGCTGTATTATCTCCACTTGTTGTTAAATATTTTCTATTACTTGCCTCCATAGTCTCGTCAAGCTGAATTGCAACTTCTTGATCAACAACATATTGTAATAATTCATTAGAATTCATATTAGATGATGAAGCAAGTATTATTATTTTATGATTTGAAGCATCTCTAGATAAAGTTTCATTTGGTGCTACTTGTCCATGGAAATATGTATATCCATCTTGATAAGCCGCCATATTAGTCATTCTAATTGCTGTCCCTTTTTCATATATTCTTCCATTATGTATAACATCAAAATCAAAAATAAGATAATAATAATTAACAAACCTAGCCTTTTGTGCTGCTGTTATATTATTATAATAATTAAAGTCTAAATCCCCTTGACTAAGTCTTATTTCAAAAGTAGCATCATCCGCTAGAATAACTGTTGATGAATTTACAGTAGAGTGATCAATTGTTGAATTACTAGTTGTAATGACTTGAGGATCATTTATTTTTACAGGTGTATATACATTTATATAATGATCATTTGTTGATTCATATTCTCTTGTTGCTCCATAAGTTCCGTTTAATACATCATATTCTTGATATACAACATTTCCCTTTGCACTTCTAAGTCCATTTAAAGCGTCTGAACTAATTACTATTCCTGCATTAAAGTCACTTTGTGATGTATCATCTCCATCACTTTTATCTATATCTCCTTTACCAGGTAATACTGTTGTATGCTTATCATTATATTCTGATACTAAATTATTTAAAATTTGTGTAATTTGATCTTTATTTTCAACAAGTATAGGAAAAGTTTCACCTATACCAGATATTGCTGCTGCAGGATCACTACCTACTAAGGCACCAGTTATTTCTATTTCTCCATTTTCACCAACATGTTTAGATTCCGATGATTTTAAATAAGCCTCTTGTAGTCTATAAACAGTAAAATTATTAACTCTATAACTTACCTTATCATCAACTATTGTCTTCTCATATGACAAATCTTTTATTACATATTTTGGTGTTTTAAAATATGGATATAACATTTCTCCAGATGGAATATATGTTACATCAGAAGTAAGTTCTGCATCACTCCCACTCCATACATTTGTATTACTAAATAGTTTTGGTGAAACATTATCTACTGTATTTTCTGTATAATAAAAATCTATTATTGTAACATCATTATTATTAGATTGGATTGTATTGACTTGAGCATTTCCTAAGCTATTACCATACTCAACATCAAGTTTTGCTGTTCCGGCTCTTACACCAGATTTTTTTTCCTCGGCAATACCATATGCCTCATCCAAACTAGGCTGAGTACAAATATTATATCCCAAATAATCATATTTGACTCCATTTACTTGCATTACAAGAGTTTTAGTGATTTTCATAGTTGATGATACAGAATAATTATAATATTCACTATAATCTATCGTAGCATCATCTGCTCTTGAATTTTTAATTAACAAACTATTTCCATCTTGACTTATTTCTTCTTGATTTGTATTCTCAAGTCCAGAAATTATTTTTCCATTATCTTTATTTATGTGTCTTACAAATACTTCTCTTCCACTATCATAAGCATAAACATTAGGAATAAATAATATTGTAAATGCAATAAGCGAGAGAATAAATATTATTTTTTTCTTCATATTACTTCACTCCACTTGAAATACTGCTAGTTGATTTTATAAGTAAAGAATAAATACTTGCCTCTTTAACAAACAGTGTTTCAGAAACCCCATTTTTATTTAGTTTACTATCTATATATAATGTAATCTCATCACCATCATAAGTTATCTCTTCCCCTTCTAAGTCATAAAAAAGTATATTTTTATTTGTATCAGAAGACTCAATAACTAATTCTAATTTTAATCTTACTCTATAATCATTTCCATCAAAATATATACATGGAAGCTGTGCTGTAGCTTTTCCTTTAAGTTTTATATGATTTGTCTTTACATATTCAACGTATTTTTGTAAAATCTTCTCGTCAAATTCTTCAAAAGCATATTTTTTTAATTTTCTTTTCATTTGCTCAATTGATATATTATTATAATCAACAGATAAAATATAATTATAATAATTTTCTACGTAGCTTTTTATTTGACCATAATATTGTTTATTATCCTTGTAATAATCAACTGGTAAAATGAAACCATCATTTGTACTACCTTCAAAACCAATTTCATATATGCTCTTTTCTACACTTGCTAAAGTATATGGGTACATATTAGAATTTGATGGTATTTTTTCTTCATTAATATTAATTCTTGCGTCCCCTACAGTTATCGTATTATATTCTTCTGCAAAATTAATAATAAGCTCATTTAGTTTCCCTTTATAAAGTGTTTTATTTCCATCTATTTTACTAGTATTAGTTACAATTATACTAGAATTTAGTAAGTCATATATAGCAAGTTTTTGATCAGTATTATATGCGTTAATATCCTTAACTTCAAAATTAGCAGAAGTATCAGGCTCAATATTTAATATTTTAGCCTTAACATTATATAACCATACTAGTACTTCTTGATATTTTACTTTATCATCAGCATTTGATGGTGTTATTTCACCTTCTAAAATAATGCCTTGTTTTTTAGCATATTCTACCCAAATAGCATTAGAATATGTCTCTTCTGTCGGAAGTGCTATTCCTTCTATTTTAGGAACATTATATAAACATGACAAAATCATCTTAATTGCTTCGGATTTTGTTACTTTTTCACTTGTTTTGGCACTACCATTATCATATACTTGTGAAAAACCATATATATCCATCTTTTCTTCAAAATGCTCATACTTACTATACTTAGAGCTTATTAAAGTGTAACTTAAATATACAATTCCTAAAATAGCAAGTATTGAAGTAATAATTATAATAATCATCTTAATTTTATATTTTCTATTTTTTATCTTTCTTTCTTTTTGTCTTTCTTCATCATTTTTATATGAAGGAACAAAATTCTCTTCCATTTAAGTTACACCTCCCTTTTTTATGGATTACATATTGGACATGGATAAAATCCTGTAAATGTTTGCTTTACACCATTAAGCGTTCCAGTTGTTATAGATGTGGCAGCTTCTTGTCTTGATGTAGCATATCTTGGTGACATATCTGCAATTTTACAAAGTTTATATTCAGGACATGAAATAACTTTATGATATAAATTCATTTGAATTTGAGAATCAGTACTTGGAGCTGTAAAATAATATCTAGTTGTTTGATCTAATGTAGATACCCCAAATGCTTTTGTATTTAAGTATTTATTTCCTACTGATATTCCTTGTACAAAAGCTATAATTCCAACACCATCAATCATATTATACATCTCGTCCTCAGTAGTAGCAGGAAAAGAAAATGAATAAACAATACCTGCTTGATTTGCATATAAATTATTTTCATTTACTGCAAAAGATAATTCACTTGATATAACTTCAGCTATTATAGATTGCTTCATATCTAATAAATGTGATACAATCTCTGACTTTAAACTATCTTTATATTCAGAATCAACAACTCCTGAAATAAGCTCTGAATTTCTACTATTATCTTCTAGATAAAAGCTCTCTGCTTCTATTTCCTCATTATATATATAATTGTATCCTCTATGAGTAACATTGGTGTCCATCGTAAACTCAATAGTATGCACAGATATGACATTATTAGATGCTACTCCAGGTTCATATGAATATTTTCCATCATTTCTAACAATAGAATAGGTATATGTAAAGTATCTCTTAGGCTTTAACACTCTTTTTACTGCACTTGTTCCATCTTCTGCTGTAACAGTCTCATTTTTAGAAACTTTAACTCCATCATACTCTATTACTGCTACTGCAGGAACAAAAAGGTCAAAATATGATTCTGCTGTTTCATTACCCTTTATTCCTAAGGTATTATACATAGATTCAAAAAAAGCATCTACTCCAACTTGTGCATTTACATTTATTTTTTTATTATATTTATCTGAATACCCATAATCAATCTGTTTATCTTGACTTTCTACTTGCTTCATCTCATATGCAGCATCATCTAAAGATGACTCTATTATTTTTTGATAATACATTTCCATTTCTTCTGCTTTTATTGTAAATGTAATATTTATATATAATACCAACATAAATGGTAATATTATTGCAATAAAAACCAAAGCAAAATCTGTTATTTTCACCTTTTCACCTCCTAGTCTTCTGTTACTTTAATAGAACTATTTATTTTTATTATTATAGGATCAGAATTCGCACTTGCATTTTTTGAAAATTTTCCTTGAATTGAATTAGCTGGTAAAAAACATCTAAATGTATTATATTCATTAGATGAAAAATATGTATTTTGTTTATTTTCATCTAACTTAAACTCAACTATATATTCACCTTCATCACTTCCTGAAGTTATAGAAGAAGGAGATATAAAACAATTAGGAAATGTCCCAACTAAACGAATATTATCTTTTAATTTACTTGCAATATTTGAATCATCCGAATTAAGTATTTTTACTTTATATTTAATAACTCTATCTTGGGAATTATCAAAAGTATATTCTGGATATCCAGTATCTTCATTAATATCGTTTGGATTTTCTAATGCTAATGTTATTAATATATCACTTTGATAAAGTTGACTTACATCTGTATTTTCCCAATTATTATTTTTTACAGTTGAACCATAACTAATATTTATCTTTTGATTAGTAGAATCAGATACAATAATATTTAATAAAGCAGTTGCCATAGTAGTATTTGTGTTTTTAAGAGTAACATAAAATTTATCACCCACATCTAAAAAAAACACATTGTTTTTTAAGCTATTATCCTTATCTATGATATTACTTGTCTTTCCAGTTTCATCATTAAATATATCTTTATTATAATATGACTTAAATTGCTCTATATAATTTGTTTGTCCATCATCATCTGTTGGATTTTCAGGATCAACAGTGTATATTTTCTTTTTAGCTTCAATTTGAATGTCATATGAATTACCTGTTGACGCTAATCTTTGTATAAACTTATCATACATATTTTGATCTAAATAACCATTTTCTGTCACTTCATCAACAAACATTGTTACAGATTTAAGAGCTAAATTGTAAGACATATCATCTTGCCTTTCAAAATAATTATACAAAGGAAGAATAATTAATAATACAACAAGAAATATCACTGCAACAACCATGCTTAGTACATCTTTCATTATTTTCCTCCCTTTTTACCACATTACTTGAAGCTCTTCATCTGTAGCTTTTGTTATATTTAAGTATGTTACATTATCATTTGTTCTTTTATCTACTGATAATATATACATATTACTTGCACCTATTTTCTCAATAACCTCTTTATATGTTAAAGTAGTACTATCTAATAATAATGGTGATTGATTTGATGTATTCAAATTAATTGTTACTATAACGTTATCATTATATGTCTCATCTGAAAATCTATCTTTCTTTACATAATTATAATAATATGATACAACTTCTTGTCCTGTTAAGAGCAAATTTCTATTTACTTCTCCACTTATTGTTACAGCATCATTTCCTACTCTATGCATATACTCATATGACTCATCTGTATATGTCATAAGTGATGAAAATAAGAAAATAGTCAAAGATAAAGCCATTACAAAAATCATTGCATATACGCCAAGAAATATTGCTTCATTTGCATTTTCCATATCTTCACCCCCTATATTTTAGTAAATGTTATTCTTGTTTTTATAAGTCCATCATATTCTACTTCTTCAACAATAGAATTAAATAAATCTTCATATAATAAGAAACCATTATTATATTGATTATCTAAATATGTAAGTCCATCTTGTGTATTTACTTCTACATTATTATACATTATTACAACTAAATTTTCATTATAATATTTATTTGCACAATTAATAACATCAAGGCCAGTTACTTGTGTGTTATTATATGAAGCATATTCTCCAAATCTATTACCAATTGTTGTATCAGTAGTACCTACTTGTTTGTATACCTCTTTCATTTGAGAGAAGATAAACATTATTCCAGATACTATCATCAATGTTACAAATAATCCAACTCCAATCATTATAGCTTTATTTGTTGCTTCTCCCAAAAATACTCCCTCCTTATTCTATGTTATACTTTTGTTTGTCTATTTCATAATTTTGTTTTATCTCTTCTTCTGTTAGTGCCCTATTATATATCCTTATGCAATAAATTGTTCCTTTAAACTGCGTATTAGCACCAGCACCAGCTAAAGGATTTCCACCTATTACAAATGTTGAACCACTTGCAGGAGCCTTATACGTATCATTAAATGGTATTCCATCAATTTCACCATTTACAGATAATAATTGTGCATTTGTCTCATATGCAAAATCATCTCCTTCTTGCTGCTCTAAAGACATAGTCCCCACAGATCCAGAAACAGAATAAATTTTATTTGATTGAACAATAGTTGGAGCAACTACAGAGGAAATTTCATTTTCTTCATTAGATGTATAAACATCAAAAGAAAACTTTCCTCTTTTTGCTATATCTGAGGCATTCAATTGATTAAATATTAGTCCAGCACCACCATTATTTATACAACTAAGTACTGACTGTGAAGGAGTTTCTACATCACTGATACTATCAAACTTAACTACCATTTCTATAGTCATTTGAGATGTATTGAAATCTTTAAGTGCTACATACTCTTTACCAGTAAAATGTAATCCATTATATATCCAACCAGATTCATCATTAAAATCAAAACCAGATAAAACTGCGTTATTTCCATTTCCACTTAAATCTTTCCATACATTAGTTGAATTAGAGTGCGAAGTACCGTCATTATACTCTCCATTTAAAAGAAGTACTAATCCACTTGTTATATATGAATTTACAAGTGAGCCTGTATTCGAATCAGGATTTTCATCTTTAGGATTATAATTTGTAGTATCATCTTCAACAGTTTTTTCTAAATATCCCTCTCCTTTTACTGTTCCACCATAATTTATATATATCCTAGTATTATTAGTATCTGCAGCACCCAATGTAACAACATTATATATACTTGTTGCAACAGTAGTATTTTTATTTTTTATTATAACATTAAATTCATCGCCTTTATTCATTGTATAGACTTTAGTATCATGCTCAGGCATATATATACTTGTAATACCAGGTATACTTCTATAATCCAATTTTTTATATACATCTAAGTTCATATCTATATTTAGTGTTTTATCTGTAGAACTAATAACATCTAATATTTGCTCTTCAGTATATTTTTTTTCAGATAAATCATAAGCTAGTATAAGATTATTATATGTTCCTGCATTTGCACCATTATCTATTACAATTTCGCCATCTTCAAAGTCATCTTTATATAAATTATAATCAAATTTACTTCTAATTGTTGTCATGTCATCGTTATATGAATATATAACAGGATTATATTTTTTTGCAGTATGCTCCATATACACATCATAACTATTTTGTGTAACAGCAAGTTCAGCAATAAAATCATCATACATCTCTGAAGTAATATAACCTTTTGAATTAACATTATCTACAAAATCTGTAGTTATTTTTAAAGCAAGAGCATATGATATATCATCTTTCTTTTCATATGCTATATATATAGGTAGTATAAAAAAGATAACTACAGAAATTAATATAGATACCACTCTTTGTAAAACTCCATCCATATTATACTCCCCTTATTGTTATAATCATTGAGCCTAAATCTTGATCTATTTCCTGCACATTAATTGTAAAATCTTGGTTGTCCATAATATATCTTAAAGCCCTATTGTATGCAGCCTTTCTAACACTTACCTCTTGTGAATTAAGATCAATATTATCTAAATATTGTATATTTCCACTATTATCTATATATTTAATGTTTTGAACATTAATTGTGACATTTACATCTTGCTCGTAATAACTTAATAAATTAATTACACTTGTTCCCTTTATATAATTGTTAGTATTACTCATAAGAAGAGTAGAATCAATATCTACACGATTTAACGTATCAAAATTTTTTCCAGAGCCTACATTTCTTACTACGTCCAAACTAGAATTAAAAAATAATATTAATGCAGATATAGTCATAATTCCAATAAAAGTCGTTACTCCTATCATTATAGCCCTTGACACATTATCTTCACCCATTCTACTCTCCTCCTTTCTCATAGAAACATTTTAAAAATAACATAAACTATTATCTTTAAAATATTCCTATATAATGTTCAAGGTATATAACTAAAAAATTATATACCTTGAAATTATTCATAATTATTATTTTTCTCTTGTAAATAATATTCCTAAAACTGCATCTCCACTAGAGCTTCTTACTAGTTGCGCATGATATCTTGCAGTTGAAGGCACATAAGTCTCTGAATTTGTGCTATCTGATAGTGCACTTACTTTAGTTTGAACATTACTAGAATCATAAGTTAAAGGTTTATCTATACTAGTTGTTCCATTTCCTCTTACTTTACCTAGTTCAAGTATTGTTCCACCACTTACTGCTTGAACTTCAAGAATCATATCTTGATCTGTACAGTACATATCTATTGCAGCTTTAACTTTTGCTCCTGTAACTGTAACATCATCATAATCTCTTGTTAACTGTTCTTGTAATGATGCAGATAAATTAGAAATATTTTCTGATGCTCCATCTAACATATCTAGAGCAGCATTTACAATTAACATTACTGCAGCAATAACAAGAATAGTTACAAAAAGTCCAACTCCTATCATTATTGCCTTTTGTGCGTTATCCATTTATATTCCTCCTTTACACAATTTATTAAAACATCTTTTAAGATGAATTAAACTTTTTAAAATGCCATTTGACTAAAGTAATTTAACATTTGTAATATACTTACTATTAATAATGGTGCAACTAAATATCCTCCTATTAATAGTACCATAGGTGTAAAACCTAACACTTGGCCTAATGAAGCTTTCTTCTTAACTAAAGCATCATTTGCATCCTTTCTTTTTTCATAGAAAAATGCTCTTTCTGTCTCAAGTTCATCAAATGCAGCCTTAACAGGGATTCTAGTCACAGCAGATTCTAACTGATCTACTATTCTTTGGAAATCTTTATTTGGAACGGAATCTTTTAACTCTTCTAAAGCTTGCTCTGCTCCAGCTTCATAATTATTAAGACATGTAGCAATTGGTTCTCTAAAAGCATATGAAAATCTACATAGCCATTCAAGAATTGTCTGAACATCAACTCTATCAATATGCATAAGCATTAGTATTATAGATTGAAATTGCATTATTTCATTATCTTTATCCATTTTTCTAACATTGTTTTTAATAGCTAACACTATATTTGGAATATAGTATGCTATAACTGCAACAACAAGTGCAATTATTACATGCCAAAATTTTAAATATGAATCATTAATTGTTGTTATCTTATCATATATTCTATCTACAGCTTCTGTATCAACAGTACCTGTTGCTTTATCTGTTAAGTCTTCTGCAAGTTCTTCTTTAGATACATTTTTATTTTTATATTGATTAATATAATCTAAATCAAAATCTGCAACTTCTTGTGCTGCTTGTTGATCCTCTTCACTTAATTTTCCAAGCGATAAAAATTCATCACTAAACTTACTATAAGCTGCATTTTTTGTAATTATATTCATATTTAATATTAATAATATTGTAAGAATAAATGCTATAAATGCATATGTTAATTTATTTACATATAGCCATTCTATAGTTAAGTATGAATTTGTATCTTTAATTAAATTGACTTCCCTTTTATATTTTGAAGTATGTTTTTTAGTTTTAAAAGCATCTACAAGCATTCTTACAAAATTTATTTTATATAATTTTTCTTGCCATTTTACCTTTGAAACTCTATCAAATTTTATCTCTTCTCCATCTTCTCTTAAAACTCTTAGTAGTAAATAAGACATAAATATTGATACTATAAGTAATGACTGCATTGCAAATCCAATACTACTATTATAAAAATTAGACAAAGCTGTAAAATTATTAGTAGCCCATGTTTCAACTGGTTTGATAAAAATAAGTGGTATAACAGCTATTATAGTTAAACTTCTAAATGTTCTTTTAAGCTTATCTTGTTTTAAAATTTCAAGGTAAATCTCATTTAAAATATTATTCATATTTTTAAGATAGATTGATGTATCTTCAATTTTTCTATCTCCTAACTCATATGTTAAATATGAAATACCAGCAAATAATTTTAAGAATCTATTAGGTGCAGTATCATAATATCTTTCAAGCTCTACTTCAGCTTGATCAGATATAATTGCTTCTCTAATTCTTTTTAGTTGAGGCGCTATTTCTTTTTCACTCATTTCATCTATAGTGTCGGAAATAGCTTCGTCTACCATTCCATGTTCATGAAATGCATGCCTTAATATCGTAAATGCTTCTGGCATTTGTCTTAATATCTTATTAGACACAGATGTTATTGTTATATCTGTAACTTTCTCTACAACAATAATTAAGCCAACAAGAATTATAAGTGTCATATATAAGTCATTTACAACATTTACAAATACAGCTAAAGCAACAAACATAACAATCAGTGTTATAGTCATTAACTTTCCAGTGTTTCTTCTAAGTTCGTACTCTGAGTAATCATTTGACATCTCATATTTTAGCCTAATTTTTTTAGCATAGTACTTAATTATAGGCATCTTAACAAATGTCATATACATTACTTGATATAACTTATCAAAAGTCTCTTTAAAGTTAATTTTATTTTTAACAACTAATGTATCTTTAGCTTGTAAAATCGAATTATTACTATATTTTCTTTTTAATATAGTATAGTAAATTATTAAACTTGCAAGGCCTATTAAAGAAACAACAATAAGTACGATTGCTATATTGGTCACTTTATCACCTCCAAGCTATATCTAAGAAATTATCAAAAGCTTTCACATCTTCTGCTGACATATTATCTCTCATAGCTCTGATATTTTCTTCACTAATTGGATTTTTAAATACATATTTTCCATCAATAAACTCCACAATATTTCTATAAGTATAGTTTTGTGATTGAGTCATATGTTGAAAATACTCAACTGCATTATCCATAAATTTATCAAGCTTTTGATTAATATCCTTTACTTTTCTATAATCATTATTATATGAATATGTTTGTTCAAGTGGAATACATTCTGTAATTCTCTCAATATATCTAGTTCCATCAACAGCTCTTTTTAAATGTATATCAAAATTTATTACTTGAACAACTTGTACCTCTGCTACCTGCTCTGAATTAAACATTCCTATCTTTAATAAAGAGTTTCTTAATGAAGTTATTAAATTAGGAAATGTCTTTGCGTGATGAGTAAATAGTGTAAATTTAGATGCAACTTGTGCCATCTGTATCATCCACGCTGCAACAGGATCTGTTGCAACCTCTCCAAGGATATTTACTCCACCATCTGTTTTCTTTTGAACATCAAGTCCCTCTTGTCCTGTTATTGTATCAGTCTCTCTTAAAGACAAAATATTGTGATGTGGATATATTTTTCTTAAATGTAATTCAAATGCTGTCTCTTGCACACGAATAGTAATTGTAGGATACAAAAATTTCATTATTGCCATCAAAAGTGTTGTTTTACCACAGCCTTGCTCACCAGTTATAGCTGTAACTCTTGCACCTCTAATTAAATATTTTAATAACTCTACAACATTATCTTTGTTCTCATGAACAAGTAATTGTTCAGGTGATATTAATGTAGGAGGAGCAAACTTTCTTACGAAAAATGCCCATGATTCTGAAAAGTTTGGTCTTAAAACTACTACTCTGGAACCATCTTTCATCTCATTAATTTTATACCCTACAGACTCAGATAATTGTCCTGGATTATTATACTTATATATATTTTGACATACCCTTTTAAGCTCTGCTTCACTACCAAAAGATAAGAAAGACAGATATGTTGCTTTACCTTTATAGAATATCCAAACTGAATCATATGACATTGGTATTTTTGTCTCATTCATTTGTGTTAAATAATCATCCATATCACTTAACTGATCAAGAAATGATGGAGGAATACCAGATACACCACCAGATACACCATCTATATTCATATCTCTTATATCATCAACTACACTATATCCTTTATATTCTTGATATATTCTTTGAACCACTATCTCAAGCTTATCCTCAAAAGATAGAGTCTCAGTTGAAACTTCATTTGTAAATATATCATCTATTTCTCTAGCTGTTATTACATAAGAAGGAACAGTAGCATCAAATTCATATTTAGGATAATCTAAAGCATATTTTGTTATTATTTTTGTTAATGCTTCAGCCTTATATGTCTTTTTATATATATGCATTAAAATTTCAAATTTATCTTGAGATGTCAATTCATTAAAATTATTAAATGGAATTGCATGATTAATATTAAAATTATTTACCTTATAGTCATTTTTTAATAAATCAAACATTAAAGATTTAACATATTTTTTGTCATTAACATCAGCATAACCTGCTCCTTTTAATGCTCTTTTTAATTCATATTTAACATTTTTTCTTCTTTCAAATTCTTCTTCTGACAATGCTAAATCATATAAATTCATTCTAGTTATCTCATCAAATTGCTTTTTTATATAATTTTGCATAGTAGAAAGACTATATTTTGTTTTTTCTCTTGTAAGACTATCTTCTACAATTTGATCTGCACCAGATTTTTTTACTTTATAATAGAAAAAAGCTGCTACAAAAGCTATTAAGAGTAGTATTAACAAAATATTAAATATAAATGCAACTGACATCATATCACCCCTCTTATTCTTTTATTTTTAAAATTTTTACAATTTCTTCTACTATCTCTGTTGCTCTTAATATAAAATCTCCATTATAGTCCTTTGCAGGAGCATTTATATTTCTATACAAATAATCTAAAACGTTTCCATCATTACATGCATCTGTAAATAAATAATTATGAGGTAGAACATAGCATGGCTCTGGTATCTTATATTTTAACTTAACATTAAAAATATTATATTTAGAACCAGATTCATAATCTCCTAAAACAAATATTTTTTGTTTTTCTTTTATACTGTCTATTCCATTAATCTTTTTTAAAGAATTACTTAATTTTTCTATTTCTTGTGGTATTACACACACTATTATATCAGCTTGTTCCATTACTCGAATTGCACTATCATCGGTTGTAGTTTTAGGTAAATCAATAAAAACTAAATCATATACTTCATCTGCATTTTTAGCAATAAGAGGCATACTAAGTAAATTTTCTCTTTTTTCAGTCGTTGTATTTGCAATTGCACTATACAAAATATCAAGTCTTCCCTTAAGTACTGGCTTAGAATAATTTTGTATTATATCTGGAGATAATTTATTACTTTTTATAAGACGCATAATTGCATTCATACCTAAATTTGTATCATTAAAACTATTTGCATTCATTAAATCTTCATACATTGTATAAGAAGATGCAATCTTTTTTGCATTTGAATTTGCATCTATTAAAAGTGAAGAAGTCTTATGAGTAATTCCCATTAAAGAACTAACTGCAATAGCAACATGTGTACAACCAGTCTTCCCTTCTTCAGGACTCCAAAACACTATCTTTGCCATTAATTCTTCCTCCTTTTTATTTCTTTTAATATATTCTTTGGAGATTCATCTCCTAATAGTTTAGATATAAACTCACACATATATAAAACATATGTCTTTGTATGCTTTCTAATATCAATTAGTCCACTAAATTGAGAATCAATATTTACCATCACATCTTGTTCATCTGTACTAATGTCATATACCTCGTCAGTCCACTTTACTGCATAATTACTTATTTTCTCTTCAAGATAATTAGTTGCCGCTCTAGATAAATATGCACGATAAAGAATTTTTGAAAATACCAACTCTTTATCTGGATTTTCTTCTCTCATCTTTTGAACTAGCTCTTGATTTTTAGATACAGATAAAACATTCGTATCTATATACATATATGCTTTATCCACATTTAGCCCTTTAAACTTACTATACATATCCGCATTTTCCACATCTATTAAGACGTAATTATATAAATTTATATCTATATTTTTTTCCTTTAAAAATTCTTCTAAAGCTTCATATGACTCAAAACCAACAGCAAAGTCAATGTCACAATACTTTGTAATATAACTTGTATTATTATCTATTGTTGGAATAATATATTTATATTTATTGTCTGATGTAGCATCTATAACTAACACTGACTTATCCATTATGTTTAAAGTTCTTGCTGTTGCAATAATAAAATCATACTTATCTACATAACCATACATTCCAATTACTTGCATTTATTACCCTCCAAACTGCTATATATTTCCTTCTAATAAGTTTTCCCTTTCAACTTGTTGATTAATAATTGATTGTTGTGCTCCAGTAACAACATTTTCATAATTATCACTATTTTGTGATCTATAGTTATCAATTCCACTCTCAATAGTTGATCTAGCTTCTGCATTTAGTCTTGAAAGTTCACTAGTTGCATTTTGTAACAAATATTGATTAGATTTCATAGCACTTATAACAAAAGTATTTGGTTGATAGTTTTGTGTAGTTTTAGTTGCTGCATTTGCAAAGTTTTTATATTCATATATTAAATCAAATATCATTGAAGAAGCTTCTGTAGCGTCCATATCTATGATATTTTCCCAATCATCTTCAATTAGACTTTGAATATATCCTTTAGTTTCACTTTGAATATCTTCCAAATCTGCAGTTTTTACTTGTGCATCACTATCTGTGTATCTTAACGCATATAGTTTAGAACCACTATACAAATATGAATCTACAACAGCACTGTTTAATAGCTGTATTTCATCTTCAGATAATTTTAACCAAAATGTTGTATCATATATTTTATCTACAGTTTTTTGAGCAAGAACAATATAGTCTGTACCATTTGGGAATGTTATTCTTATATCAATTGTATCTCCCTCAACCAAATCACTTGGCATAAGCACTGTATTTATCTCAACATCTCTTATATCTGATGAAACGACTTCACTTGTAACCATATCAGTTGTAATTGGTACTTTTGCCGCTATATTATATTTGGCAGTAAGTCCTACGACACCTGTAGAATCAACAACTCCAGTAGGTACTGTGCTATTATTAACATTAACAGTCTCTATCATATCTTGAGTTATTATCTCACCTTGTACAACATTTCTTTTTAACACAACAACAGGTGTAGTATAATTCTCTATATAGTTTTTATTAGTTCCATCTTTATATGATTTGATTGTAAAAAATGAAAACACGCTAACTCCTACAGCTACAACAATTCCTACACTTGCACCAATTAAAATTCCCTGTATAGTTTTCTTTTTAATCTGACTCATTCCTATCATTTATTATCAACCTCCATAAACTATCAAAACCCTTAATTTTTCGGTCAGTTTTCTTAATTTAGTATATCTCTAATTCCATAAAAAATCAACCGCGAAAATTTAAAATAAAGGTCGTGTTTTAGAATGAAACATATTTGTAATTAGAATGTCATGCTTGTGTATTAAAAAGTAAAAAAAATTGTCAAAAAAAGTATCTCCAATTTTTTAGAGATACTTAATAATTTAATCTTCCTTTAATAATTCAATAGTATTAATTTTTTTAATTTTTCTCTTATTAATTTTTATACATAATAATGATAAAGCAAAAATTAAAAATACAAAAACTAAAAAACTACCCAAAAAAATACAATAATTATCTTTTAAAATTATATCTAATTTATATTTTAATACAAAGCTTATAACCTTATTTACTATTAAAGCTATAAAAAGAGAAAAGATACTTGAAATTCCAATTATCGCAAAAATTCTATATGTTATAATCTTACATATATCTTTTACTCTATATCCTATAGCTTTAAATATTGCAATATCCATAGCTTCATCACTTATAATTCTTGATACAATCATACTTGCTGAAATATAGTTAAATCCAACTGCTAAAATTAATACTAAAATTACTAAAAAAGATGCCATATTATATAGTTTTATATCTGATTGTCCCCTAGTATCACTTAAATTAGCACCATATTCAAATTCAGCTTTTAACTTATCTATAACTATATCTACATTTCTATAATCATCTACTATAGCACATATATAGCCTTTGGCTTCTATTTTGTCATCGACACTTACAAGGTAATTCTTTAAATTTTCATTTATATATATAAAAGTAGAATTATTATCTTGTATTCCAACAACTTTTGCTAATACATTAATATCATTTACAGCAATCTCCACTTCTTTTTCTAGATATTTAGATATATCTACTTTTTCACCTGTACTATCATATACATAATTTGGTATTATAATTTGATAATTTGAAGTATTATCAAATAAATTTCCTTTACTAATATCTTTAATTTCTTCTGGCATACAATATCCTAAAGTAAAAGTATAATTTTTATCTAGTATAACATTTCTTCCTATTTGAACTGTTCTATATGCTGCCTCAATATTTTCTAAATTATTTAATTTTTCAATATCGCTTTCTAAAAAATAATCACTACTAATATGTATTACTCTATTTATAATATTATTTTTTATTCTATCTTCTAATAAATCATTTAATAATACCATACTATAAAATATTGATATTATAACTCCAAAAATTAAAGATATAGATACAATATTTATAATTAAATGTTTGCTCTTAAAAAACGTATTAAAAGAAGGTTTTAGTAAATTCATATAATCACCTATCTTTCTTTGTTAAGTGATATTGGCGTTCTTTTAAATATACCTTTTCCACCCAAATATGTTGATATAGTAGGCACAATAATTGCAAATAATAAAGCAATAAAACATACCCAAACATTTAAATTACAATTTAGCTGGCTAAAGTCTTCACTTTTATCTAAAATATTTATTTTTATTACTGACATTGCTATAATTGATATGATTATTCCTAATAAATATGCACCAATACTTATAACTAAATTTTCACAAAGTAGCATATTTCTTATATATTTATTTTTATATCCAATCGCCTTTAGCATTCCAATTTCATACTTTCTATCATCTAATGATTTAATACTTGATGACGTAATAATAGTTAATACTATAAATAACAATACAGTAAGTACAATACCTACTACAACATTTATTATAATTACTATATATGTATTAGCTGTACTTCTGATAATACATCTATATCCAAGTTCCTCTACTTTTTCTATAGTACTATCTAAATTTAATGCGCTATCTACATATGCACTTATTTGTTCACTATATTCTCCATATGTAACATTAGGATTTAATATAGTATTTTCTTCAACATTATTATTAATATTTATTATATTATCAAAAGGAACATACCAACTTTCCAGTAATGGATATTCATCAACATCATATACTCCCACTATTTCATATTCATCTTGAAACGTTTTATTTATAACTCTATCTCCTGAACTTTCATCATATGAATTATAGCTCACTTCTATCATTTTCCCTAGTAAATCTTCTCCACTTATATATGCCTCTTTATCAAAACTAGTATCTATAATTTTTTTAGGAGGATATATCTTATTAGGAATTATACATACATTTTTCTCTCCTTCTTTTATTTTTCTTCCTAAAATAACTTCAGGTTGTGTTGTTATATCAACACCATTAAAGCCTATAGTAAAATCTTTACCTAAGTTTTGAACATTATTTACATGTATTGATGTCATTGTTCTTTCTTCGCTTTCTTTAACAGCATTTGATATATGTTCTATTTTCTTAAGACTTTCAATTACTTCTTCTTGCTTATCCTGAGGCACTCCAAGTATAACAATTGTTCTATATGAAACATTGTTTATTAACGCTCTATTCATATAGTTTCCAACTGACAAACTAAAACTTAAAACTAAAGTAGAAATAATTACAGAAATAACAATTAAAATTACACTTGAAACAATTCCTTTTTTTCTTCTTACAAGATTTTTAAATGCTAAAAATATATAATCTCTTACTTTCATTTCTATTCACTCAGCTTTCCTAAATTCATATATAAAATTTTATCTGCATAATCTTTAATATTCTCATTATGACTTACTACAATAACTGATTTTCCAGAATCAGCAAGATTTCTTAATGTTTCATATACAATCTTTTCATTTTCTACATCAAGATTTCCAGTAGGCTCATCTGCTAAGATAAAGCTAGGATCATTTGCTAAAGCTCTTGCTATTGCAATTCTTTGTTGTTCTCCTCCAGATAATTCTTTTGGATAGTGATTAACTCTATTTTCTAATCCAAAATTTGTTAAAAGTTTTAGTGCCCTTCTTCTTCTATTATTTCTTTCAATTTCTTTATTTATATACATTGGAAGCATAACATTTTCAATTGCGGTTAATTTAGGATTTAAATAAAAAGATTGAAATACAAAGCCAATTTCTTTTTTTCTTATATCCGCTTTTTCATCCTCTGAAATATTTGATACATCTTGTCCATTAAAATATAAATTTCCACTACTTAAATCATCTAAAAGCCCAAGTATTTGTATTAATGTGCTTTTACCAGAACCCGAATGTCCCATAATAACATAAAGCTTTCCTGTTTTAAATTCTACACTAACATCATTAAGTGCAATTATTTTTTCATCTTTTAAACTAAACTCTTTTACCCCATTTTTTAAAATAATATTTTTTTCCATAAATAAACTCCTTTCTACTATAATTCAATTTGTTCCCAATTATTATATATATAAACTAAATTTTTATCCAAATCAACTTCACAAAAACTATATTTTGCTAAATTATCTACAATTAATTCTCCTTCATCATTTTTATACAGACTTACTATATATGTTTTATTAATTTCAGGATAAGATTTATTGTTTAATTTAAAATCGTTTGTAACTATAATATAATTTTTCTCTTTTTCTTCATCGCTATAACCACTATATGTTTGAAGATCTTTGGTTTCTTCTTCATATTTTAAAATATTTACTTTAGCTTCATCTATAGTAAAATTAATATTTTCTTCCACTTCTCCTTCAATAACTCTAATAATTGAAGCTTTCACATATACACAAGCATAAAATCCATTCAATTCTTCTTTATCTATTTCCTCTACTTTAACAATATATCTCCTATCATAATTAGGTCTATATGTTAAAGCTGTTCCAAAACTATCTATATATTTTGTATCTACTATTTTAGAACTATATTCATTTTTATTAGAAATTATATTTTTTCTCATTTCCCCATCAGAATTTATTTTGTTATTAAAAAATAAAATTGTACAAGAAAAGATAATAACTACGAACACACTTGTAAATTTTATAATATTTTTTATATATCGTCTTCTTTTTCCTTTTTTCATAAATGATTGAATCTCATCAGTTGTATAATCTAGTGTTTTAACCTGTTTTACTTTATCTTTTATAATTTTATCTAACTCTTCATCTTTTATCATTTTCATCACCTATTTTTCTTCTTATCTCATTTCTTATTCTACTAATTCTACTTCTAATTGTACTTTCATTAATATTTAAAATCTTAGATATCTCTTTTGTGGTTTGATTACTACTGTAAAATAAAGTAGTAATTAACTTATCCTGTTCAGATAATTCATCAATAATTTGAAAAAAACTTACTTCATCTATTAATTCCTTATATTCATCTCTTGAGTATAAAAATCTATCACAATTAATTTCATCATAAGAAATTTCCTTTATTTTATTTTTCCTCTTTATTTTCTTACATTTATTAATTAATACCACAATGCACCATTTTTTTATTTTATCTGGTTCCCTAATTTTATATATATTCTCATAAAGAGATATTATTGTATCTTGAATTACATCTTCTGCAAGACTTGAATCCGAAAGTCTTGATATAGCAATAATATATAATTCATGTTTTATACTATTAACTATTTTTTCGAAAGCTTTCCCATCTCCTTGCCTTGCTTTTTCCAACAATTCTTCCATATTAAACCACCTTGTAATATACATAAATTATACTTTATTTTTAAATAAATTACAATTTAAAAAAAGCCTACATATATATGAGTATAAAAATATACTATTTTGTTGCAAAAAAAAATAGTTTCTCTTAAAAATTTAAGAGAAACTTTTTAAAAATAAATTTTAGATAGTCTAAAAAGTTAGATTTTTCAACTAAATTATTAGAAATAATATTTGTCTGACCAATAATTTCTTTGCTATCTTTATTTATAATTTGTATTTTTCCTACAATTTGATTTGGCTCAATTGGAGCGCTCAAATTTTCATTATACGTTATTATTTGCTCAGTTTCAACCTTCTTTCCTTTTTCCATTAAACTATAAATATCATCTTCAAGTCTTGTTTCAAGCTTTTGATCTATACTTTTATTTATATCCATTTCTTCAAGTACTGTATTTGATGAACATATTTTCTTTGTTTCATAAGTTGCAAATCCGTAATCAAGCAAAGTCTTAGTTTCAGCAAGTCTGATATCTGAAGTTGGAGCTCTCATTATTACAGTAATAAAAGTAGTATCTCCTCTTGTTGCAGTTCCAACTAAATTATACAAAGCATTTGATGTGTATCCTGTTTTAAGCCCAGTCGCTCCATCATAAAATCGAATTAGTTTATTTGTGCTTGTAAGTTCTGTAGTTCCATCCCTTAAAGTATCCATCCAAATAGAAGTATAATTTAAAATATTAGGATGTTTTGTTATAAGCTCTCTTGCCATTATAGCTATATCTTTAGCACAAGTATAATGCCCTTCTTCATCAATCCCATGAGAATTTACAAAATGTGTATTTTCCATGCCTAACTCTTTTGCTTTTGCATTCATTGCCATAACAAAATTTTCTTCACTTCCAGCTATTAATTCTGCCATTGCAACTGTTACATCTCTAGGGGTTAAATTATTGCAGGAAAATTATTTAATTAAAAAAACTTAAATTTATAATGTACCTTGATTTCATTTTTAGAAACTTCAATCTTATAAATAAGTTTATCTATTAATTCTCTTGTTATATTATTTTTCATTTCATTATTTTTATTACTTAAAATATTTTTAAGTTCAATAATATCTTCATTATTAAAATTTTCTTTTATAGTTTTGCATTCTTTTAGCTCTTTTTGTATTTGTTCTCTTTTCTTTTTCAGTTCTTCAGTATTTTTTAAGTATTCCTCTTGTGTAATTTTATCATCTAGTTTTTCCAAATACATACAATCAAGATTATCATTTAATCTATTATAAGTATAAGTCAGTTTTTTTATTCTATCTTCTATACTTATTATATTTTGTTCTTTTCTTTTCAAGAGTATCCTATCCTCTGCTTCAGAAAAATCAAATAGTTTATTGTAATATTCTCTTATATTATCAAGTATTATTTTTTCTAACTTATAATAATTATAATAAAATCTATCACAACACTTAATATTGGATTTGGGACAAGCAATATCAACCTGTTTTTCACTTCTAGTATTAAATACAACTTTTCTTCCACACTTTGCACAATAAAGATATGGTCGTAATAAATAATTATACTTTAATTTACGATTACTTCCTTTTTTTGATTTAATTATTTCTTGTACTTCATAAAAAGTTTCCTTATCTATGATAGGCTCATGCATATTTTCAGTGATAATCCATTCTTCTTTATTAGTGTGCCTTTTACCTTTTGCTTTATATGTTCTTTTATTTACCACATTTCTTACAACATTTCCTATATACACTTGATTTTTTAATATTCTATTTACTTGTGTATGTTTCCAAACATTATATGTGTTATGATTTTTATATTGTACTATGTTATTATAATATTCAGCTGGGGTTTTTATATTTTTACTTGTTAAGTATTTAGCAATATATACTGAACTTTTACCGCTCAAATACATATCATATATTTTTTTTACTATCTTACTAGATTTCTTATCAATTAAGAGTTTACCTTTATTATCTGGATCTTTTACATATCCATAAGGAGGAAAAGTTCCCATATAAAGCCCTTTTTCCATATTAGCTCTCTTACTCTTTTTCATTTTTTCAGATACATCTTTTGCAAATTTTTGATTATTATATAGTTTAAACTCTATAAGCTCATTTGCTAATTTTTCTAAATATGTATCAACATTATCCAGTACAGCAATAAATCTAATATTGTATTTTGGAAATATTTTTTCAATATACTCAGAAGCATTTATAGATTCCCTTGCAAACCTTGATAAATCTTTTACAATTATAGTATTAATTCTTTTATTTTTAATATCTTCTAACATTTCCTTAAAGGCAGGTCTATTAAAGTTAGTACCACTATAACCATCATCTATATATTCTTTTTTTATTTGAATACCAATATCTTCTGCATATCTGTTAAGTAAATTTCTTTGATTAGTAATACTTTCACTTTCAATTTTATCTCCATCTTCTTTTGATAACCTCATATATATACAGACATTATTATACATTTTCATTAATCAAATTCAGCTCCTTAAAGTTAAATATTATTTCTATGTTTTTTTCCTTATCTATATATATTTTATCAACTATCCTATCTAAATTTTCCCTTGATATATCTTTAGATAAATTGAAAGATTTTAATACTTTCTTTAAAGTTTTATCATTTAACTTAGTATCATTATCTATATATATTTTTTGATATTCATTTTGCACATCATTTAATATTTCTCTCGTATCTTCTCTTTTTTTTATAAGTAAATTTGAAATTCTATTATAATCTTCGTTAGATATTATATCATCTAACTTGTCTATGTAAGTTTTATCTATTTTTTGATTATATTTTTCTATTTCAAGTTCAAGTTTTTCAATTCTTTTTTTATAATTTTCTATTTTTTCATCTAATATTTTTTTATTCTTTTGACTTATTTTTTTCAGATCAATACTATCTAAATACTTACTTATAACTTTTTTTATTTCTAATATAATTCTTTCCTCAATTAAATCATAATTATAATATTTTTTACTACATTTTTTTACCCCAACTTTCTTTTCAGCAGTAGGACATACACCATATCTTCTAAGGGTTATTTTATCTTTGTACTTATCTTTTTTCGTAAGCCAAGTTATAGAACAACCACAATCTTTACATTTTACTATACCTCTTAATAAATAATCATATTTATTAATTTTAGTAGATTTATTAGCATCTAATCTTTTACTTGCCATTTCAAAATCTTTTCTACTTATTATAGGTTCATGTGTATCTCTTGTAATAATCCATTCTTCAGGTGGCAAATTTATTATTTTTTTACTTTTATAATTCATTTTTTTAGTTTTACCTAAAACTGTATCTCCAACATATACTTCTTTCCTTAAAATTTTTCTTATTGTTTCAGCATACCATTTTTTTGTTATGCTAGTGCAATTCTTTCTATTTGTAGATGGAACAGGTATATTTTCTTCATTGAACTTTTTAGCAATTTGATAAGTTCCCTTCCCCTCTAAATACATTTCAAAGATTCTTTTTACAATTTTACTTTCTTCCTCATTTATAATTAAATGACCTTTTTTGTTGGGATCTTTTTTGTATCCAAATGGTGCATCAGTAGAAATATACATTCCATCTTTTTTCTTATTATACAGCATTGCTCTAAATTTTCTTGATGTATCTTTACAGTACAAGTCATTTAAAACTGCCTTTAATGGTAACATATCATCTGTTTCTGTTATAGTATCTACTTCATCATAAATCGCTATAAATCTGATGTTATGTTCGGGAAAATATCTTTCTAAATATTTTCCGACTTCTGAATAATCTCTACCTAATCTCGATAAATCTTTTACAACTACCATATTTATTTTTTCTTCTTCTATCTCTTTTTTTAATTTTATAAAAGCTGGTCTATCAAAATTAAGTCCTGAAAATCCATCATCTACAAATTCTTTATAATTCTTTAAGTCATTGTCTTTACAAAATCTTTCAAGTATATTTCTTTGATTGGTAATACTTTCACTTTCGTTCTTATCTCCATCCTCCTTCGATAGTCTTAGGTATAGTCCTACTTTATAATCTTTGTTAATTTTAAAGATATTCAATACATCTCCTCCTAACAAAGCTATTTATCAATAAAATAATACTAAATATTATTTTTTTAAGTCAATCCCTTTTTAAGATACTTCTAATTCTTTAAAAAGGATTTCCTCTATAATCTCTTGAAAAGTAGGACCTTCTTCATTAAATTTATAAGTAACATTAAATTCTTCCATTACCTACACCTCTCTACATACTATTAAAAATTATTTTCTTTTAGAACATTACTTTTTATTTCTCTCATTTTCTAATCTTTCTAGCTCATTATAGGCATCTTGGCCATAATTTAGCCAATCTTTTTTATTTTCTTCATTTCTACTACATTTAGAGCTAATCCCCATTATTGAAAACAAAATTACTGAAAATACTCCTAATAAATAACTAATTATTGAAATTAAAATAAATTTTAACATTTTATCTCCTCATTTCTTTTTTAATCATAACTGCTTTCGCCATACGAATTTCACGTTCCCTAGGTCCTCTACGGACTGCCCCTTAACCAATGTTAGCCAGACAGAAGTATCATTATCTGTGTTATGATTCTATATATTTTTCAAGGTACAGGCGAAAGAATATAAACATCTTTCACTTATAACCTCGATTTCAATACCTCAATTTACTAAGAGTTTTTAAAAACTTTTTTTATTTTTATTAAATTTCTTCGTATTTTCCATAAATTTAAACATTAAATGTTCTCTTAATTCATCTTTATTTACTTTTCTACCATACTGATACACAATACCATTTATAAGTGGGAGATACTCATATAGCAAATCATTCATAGCTTGTCTATCTCCTTCTTGTGCTTTTTCTAAAGTTTCTTCAAAATTATTCATCTTTCTTCTCCTTAATTATTTTTTTAATTTTACTTTTAACAGTACATACTGTAACAGTAACATTTTTATCAGATACTCCTACAATACTTGCTATTTCTTTAGTTTTATAGCCATCAACATATAACTCAAATATTTTCTTTTGTCTTTTTGTAAGTCTTGAAAGTGCACATCTCAAATGTTTATTTTCAATCTCAGAGTCTAATTCATCAAAAAAAGAAGTGCCAATTTCACCGTTAAGTGAAACTGACACTTTTAATTCATCAATATCTTCAATAGATATACTTTCATATTTATTTTTTACTCTATTTGAGCGATAGAAATCTATTGCATCACATTTTAATGCAATTTCCATGTACTTTGTAAATTCTGCCTGAAGTTTAGTCAAAAATACTCACCCCCTTTCTTTTGCAAAAAAGTTGGTTTTTATCTTTGGTAAATCTAGCCGAAAAACAAAAAAAAGGTCGATATTATAGCTAAGGATAACCTTAATTACTATATCAACCGTATAAATATTTCTATTTTTCTTATGTATGTTAAAACCTATAAAACATCATACACCATTAATCTTGTCATATTTTGTCAATTTATAATGTAATATAGAAATTTAGCTTATTTTTAGTCGTTTTATAGCTAAACAAAAAAAGGGATTGACTTTAAATTGCCACTTTTAATATACTTGCAGTTAGAAAGGGGGGATAATATTGAAAAAAATAATAAATAGTAGAACTCTATCATACTTGAATAAATTGATATTGCCAAATGATACTGAATTAATTATAACTGACCTTATCAAAGTAGTGTATTCTACAAATAAACAAAACGATAAACCAATAGATGATTCTTTAATCTTACACTTGGTACGAGGAAATAGAGATAATTTTGATATATTAAAAGATAAAAGTTTAAAATATAATCAAGATACATACTATATATTACCACTAATAGATAGAAGGAATTCATTATTTGGTTCTGTTATATTTATATGTAAAAATATAAACAAAGTTTCAATAAGTCATTTTAAAACAATTAAACTAAATATTGAGTTTTTATCTGATAAATATAAATCCGAAGAGATAAAAAGAATAGAATCAAATCCTATTTACAATTATTCATATATAACTAAAATATCTGAAGTAATTGATGATTCTATAAACAAACTTTACTGTGATAAAAATTATAGACATATTGTTGAATTAGTAACTTGCAAAATAGACACTTTAAGAAATGATTTAGAACCTAGAAATAAAAAGTTGTTTGATGAAATATATAATTTACTAGAAGAACAAAAAATGTATTATGGATTATATGCATTTGCTGTTGGTAACGTATGTAAACAATAAAAGAAGGCTTGTCGCCTTCTTTTATTACCAACACTTTTCTAATTGGTCTGCTGTATAAGAATCCACATATTGACCATCATTAAGAGATACCATATATAAATCTCCATTCTTATCTATGATATATCCCTCCTGCCCTCTATATTTTACTCTTACCTTATCTCCAATACTAAATCCATTGTTACTTGATGTGAAAAGTCCCATAACAATTCCTCCTTATCTTGTTAGTATGTTTATTAACTCATCATAAGAAGATACCATATCATACTTAACTTTATCGTTACTTATTGATTTAAAATGCTTTTTCGCACATTCTATTTTAGCTTTTTCTACACCCTTTAAATTTAATGATTGCATACTACCTTTAGTTTCAGCTATAAAATAAATATACTTAAATTCTTTATTATTAAATACTATTGCCCAGTCAGGATTATAATTTCCAACTGGTGTCTTTATTTTGAATTTGTTTGGTAACTTTGCATATACCGTTACTTCTCCTTTTTCAAGTTCTCTTGCAAAATTAATTTCTGTATTAGAATCAGTTATTAAGAAATCATAAATATGTTTTTTTACTTCAAAAGCATTATCTCCAATTCTTCCATCAATGTTATTTATAGTAAATACTTCATTTTCATCATATTTTTCTTCAATTTTATTGTAAGTGATACAATCTATTACTTCAGTAGCTTTTTGTTCATTTATTAAATTACAAGTTTTTCTAATAAACTCTTCAGGATTATATTTATATTGATTAAAAACATCCACTCTTATTTTTGACATTATCTCAATAATTGTCTTTCTTTTAAGTCCTGTATCTTTAGCTATGCTTCCTATCAAGTCATATTTTGTATTTACTGAAGTAAAATCTTCATATATATGAGTTTCTGTTGTTCCTTCAGTCATAGATTCTGCTGAAGATAATGTAGTTACAGAAATAGCATCCTTTTGTTCCCCTTTGGTGATTCTAATTCTCATCTTATTTACTCTTAATTCATCATTTAATTTCTTAATTGATTTTTCAATTAATTCATCACTATCAAAATTAACTTCATACATAGTTTTTACATTGATTTTATTCCATAATTCTTGGAATTCTGGTAAGTTAAAATTCTTATTTGGTTTTAATGATCTAATATTTTTCTTATTTTCATTTCCAATTTTTATCTGAGGATCTGTATAAAGCTTTTTAATAAGATTTATATAATCTTCTTTAAATTTTATTAAAGATTCAGGAACACTTAGGTTATCATTTGAAATATCCTCTCTAATTTTGGGTTGTATATTACCTTGTTTATCTATGTATTGATTAAAAGCAAAATCCATAAATATCTCATTATATAAAGGCTTATCTATTACAATAGTTTCTCCATCTTCTCCTCTAAGCTCTTTATTTAATAATAAAGCATCGTCTAAACTATCATAAGTTTTTCTTGAAAGATTTTGACTTATTTCTTCTTGGAGTCCTTTAGCGAAATTTTCATAACTTTCACTTGCGATAACAGTTAAGTTGTTAATACTAAAGAAGTCTTCTTCAAGTTCGCTATAATCCATTCTATCCCCATTTTTATTTACACATATCCTAAGCCCTCTTCCTATTTCTTGCCTTTTACTGATTTCGGAATTATTTTTCTTTAATGTACAAATCTGAAATATGTTCGGGTTATCCCATCCTTCTCTTAATGCAGAATGTGAAAATATAAATCTAACTGGTTCTTCAAAAGAAAGTAATCTTTCTTTATCTTTCATAATTAAATCGTAGGCATCTTCATCAGAGCTAGTACCTTCTTTTTTATCATCAATTTTAGAATCTATATATACTAATTCATCTTCACTTTTTCCCTTTGAAGCTTTTTTATCGATTGAAAAATATCCACTATGAATCTTTTTTCCATTAATTGAATCTAAATATCTCCTATATTCTTCATCTAATAAATTGTAGTATTCATTATATATATTATTATATTCCTCTTCAAAAATCTGAGCATATTCTCCATTGTGTGGATTTTTATTTTCATCATAAATTTTATATTTTGCTACCTCATCTATAAAAAATAACGACAACACTTTTATTCCTTTTTTATAATATTCTCTTTCTTTTTCAAAATGTGATTTTATAGTTTCCCTTATTTGAATTCTTGAAAGATAATTTTCCTCTGCATCCCCCATAACTTGTCCTGTTGTTATTTCTTTTCCATTTATAAATTTAACAATATCATAGGATTGATTTTGTGCATTTATTTCACTTATTGTATAGCCCTTATATTGCTCTAAATGTCCTGAAATATCGTATAAGTTATCTCCTGCTCTAAAAGTCTTAGTAGCTTTCCTTACACCATTAGAAGATTTTACTTCTATTTCCATTCTTGCAACGGGATCTGATTTACTAATTTCTACTCCCTCTAAATACAAATATGTATCTTCAGATTTATTATTTAAAAGCTCTACTCCTTTAACATTAATCTTTTTTACTAATTTTTGATTATAAGCATCAATAGCATCAAGCCTATATATCATATTATATTTAAAGTCTTCCTTATGAGTTGCAGAATATCTTAATATAAATAACGGATTAAATTCATTTAATAATTCTTCAGTTTTACCCATTTTTTGTGGTTCATCTATAATTAATATAGGATTAGTTGATTTTAACACATCAATAGGTTTTCTTGATTGCAATTCATCTAATTCCTCATATATTCTTCTATTTTCTTTAGACCTTGTATTAAAAGCTTGATAATTCATAATCATAACTTGGATGCTTGAATCTGAAGCAAAATTATTAATATTCGATAGATTAGATGAATTATTTGAATTATAGACAAAATATCTTATTTTTTTATTATATAATTCTTGAAAGTGTTCCTCAGTAATTTGAAATGATTTTAGTACACCTTCCCTTATAGCAATACTTGGAACAATTACTATAAATTTACTCCATCCATAAGCTTTATTAAGCTCATACATAGTTTTAATATATGTGTATGTTTTTCCTGTTCCAGTTTCCATTTCTACCGAATAATTCTTAAATCCTGCTTTATCTGTATAATCTAAGTTATTTTGCTTTTGTACTGCCCTTATATTTTTTCTTATTTCCTCATCTATTAATGTAATAGGATTATTTCCATAAGACAAAACCTCAGTTTCTTTTATGTGATACTCATATCCCTTTTCTTTTTTAGTGGTTATCTTATCTAATAATCTAACTCTAGTACCATTTCTTTGCCCCTCAAAGCACTTAACAACAGACTGTGTAGCATCATCTTGATACTTTTGTTGTTTAAATTTTAATTTCATAATTTCCCCCATTTTTATAAAACATTAATATCAATATTTGGTAATCTCATTTTAAATCTTTCCTCAAGATTTATTTTATCACTATCATTTTTAAATGATTCATCCTTAAATACAACTTTTATAGGATTGCATTTACAAATTTCATCTACAATATCAATATTTAATTCATCATCAAAACAAGCAACTAGCGAATTTTCATCTACAAAATATACCTTATTATTTAGTATATTTTTTTCTTCTATTTTCAAATCTAAAGTAAGTCCTAAATCCAAAATAACTTGAGTTAATAAATCTTCAGCAGTTCTATCTTCTTTTATATTAGAATCAAACATACCTAATTGGGTTTGGTCTAAATCGGAAGGAGAATAATATACATCCTTCATATTGGAAGAACCCACTTTATATACTCTAAATCCATAATCTATATCTGCATTTGTTTCTTCTTTTATTTTTTCACTTGCCCTTCTTATTCTTTCTTCCCCAATATCACATATAGTTTTATAACCATCTTTATATGCTTCAGACTTTTTATCACATTCTTCTGGCACCTGAATTAAAATATATTTTAATTCCTTATACTTGACCGAATTTAATTCCATAATAGAGTGTGCAGTCGTAGAACTACCACTAAAAAAATCTAATACTATATCACCATTTTCAATAACTAAATTAAAAATTCTGTTTAATAGTTTTACAGGTTTAGGAGTATCAAAAATATTATCTTTAAACAAATCTAAAATTTCTTTTTTCCCTTCTTTATTTGTTGCAATGCTATCCCAATAGTTGGATACTGGTTGACCTTTACTATCCATTTCATACATTACTCTTTGAGGTACAGAATCATTATTCTTTCCAAAATAAACTAAGCCACTTTCTTCCAACTTTTTATAACTTTTTTCAGGATAAGCCCATACTCTAGTATACTCTATTCCAGATGGAGTTTTTATTGCATATTCATACCCTCCTCCTGTTAATCCTTTTGAAACAGTTAATGGAACAGGTCTCCATTTTCCTAAAGGAAATTTATCATTTGGTTCATTATAAGATTTTTTTATATACTCTTCAGATAATGGTTCAAATTTCAAAAATCCACTATTACTTTTTTTGTAACATATAATATACTCTCCTTGAATAGCGACATTTTTTGAGTCATTAGATATCTCCTTTTTCCTTTTCCACATAAATTGTGCTATGAAATTTTTTTCTCCAAAAATTTCATTACATATCATTTTTAATACTGCTTGTTCATTATCATCAATAGAAATAAAAATAAAACCATCATCTTTTAGTAAATTTCTTGATAATTTCAGTCTTGAATACATCATATTAAGCCAATCACTATGAAATCTACCATTTGACTCATTATTTGTTACTAACCTATTATTATATTCATCAACTTGTCCACTATCTTCTAATTCTTCATTACTTTCTTTGGCAAAACTATCATTATAAATAAAATCATTTCCAGTATTATATGGAGGGTCGATATAAATACATTTTATTTTATTAAGATATGACTCTTGCAATATTTTTAAAACTTCTAAATTATCTCCTTCAATATAAATATTTTTAGTATTGTCAAAATCAACAGATTTTTCCTTCACTGGTATTAATGTTTTATTTGTAGGTGTATTAGCATTGATAATCGATTCTTGTTTTCCTACCCAAGTTAATTGGTACTTTTCTTTTTTATCATCAATTAAATCTCTTGATAATTCCTGTCTTAATGCTTCAAAATCGATTTTTCCTTCTATTACACAATTAGGAAATAATTTACTTATATTTTCTATATTCTTATTTACTATATCTTGAGATTGCATATCTAACTTATTCATCCTTTATCTCCTCCAATTTACCTTTTAAACTTCTTATTTTTTGATTTAATTCAACTTTCTTTTTAAATTGAACTTCTTTATTCATTTTATTAGTTAATTGTTCTATTTGGTTATTTAATTCGTTAATTCTTTTTTCCTTTTCTAATATTTCTTCTAAATTGCTATTTGAATCTTCTTTTTCTATTATTGTTTTTATAATTTTTTCATAAACATTTGTTAAGTTATATCCAATAAAATCAAATTTTATTTCTTTATTCCATTCTGTACTATAAATCTCTTCTTCTGCAACTACATAGCAAAACTCTTGCAAATACTTTAATATAAAAAGTATTTTATATGGAATAGATTTTGAAATTACTTTCAAAATATTTTTAGGTATTTTCTTATCTTTTAGTTCAATTTCAAATATCTCTATTTCTTCAACTTTGTCAGTTTTAGATATATTTATATTTTCTTCTGACAATTTGTACATCCATACTATCTTTTCTATATAATTTGTAAAGTCATTCTTTATAGCATTATTTATCCCTATCTTTTCGTAAAAAGTTTTTTTAGGAATAAATTTATTTACATTACATTCTTTTGGCAATTTTATCATACTATCTTTTTCCTTTATATATATTTACAATTTCACAATCTTTTTTACCTATTTTAAACTTAAAACCTATTTCTTTATTTAGGCAAATTTGATGCATATAACTTTTTGAAGAAATAGCATCATCTCTAACAGTAAAAGTTACTTTAGTACAATTTTCTTTATTATCTTTTCCATAAGTATATTTCATAGTAACTTCAACTTTATCATTAAATTCAACAAAACTATTTTCATTATTTTTTTCTTCTTTTTCTATATTTGTTAATTTATTTATATTGCTTTGATTTTTTTTAATACTAACAATTTTGTATTCTTTCCCCTTATGTAAAAATATTTCATTTATTTTTTTATTTAAACAAATTTTAGGAATTTCAGGTAATATATCATTAATTTTTATAATTACAAATCTTTTTTCTACTTCATTACTATCTACTATATTTACAGTATCTCCATACTCAACTAAATTCTCTATCTTATTATCATAATGTTTATCTAATTCTTCATTTTTATAAGTGCTACTTTTTATATCGTAAGTAGGAATTTCTGAAATAGTTACTTTTTTCTTAGTAAATAAAATACAATCACTATATTTTTTGCACAATTTATCATATTTTGTTGATTTATAATTTGAACATCTCCCATTAACTTGCCAAAGACATACATATGCCTCACTCTTCTTATTGTCTTTCGCATTTTCTCTTTTCTTGGTACTTTCAATTTGTCTAATAAAGTCTTTATAATCTTTAAATCCTTTTCCTACATAATTATTTGATATGTAATTAAAAATCTCGTCTTTACAAAACATCAAATTCGAGTTATCATAGTTTTTCTTATACTTTTCTAGTTTATTTATTTTCATCCAATCAAATTTATTTAGCGTATTTTCATCTATTTTTATTATTTCACTTTTATTTTTTAAATCATTAAAATTATATTTTATCTCGTTAAAATTATAATTATTAAATAATTCTTTTACACTTGACATTAATAGATAACTAGAATGATACTTTATAATTTTAGTATCAATATATTTATACAGTTCATAAATATTTTTTTTAGGCAAATTACTAAAATTTATTTCTTTTAAAATTTCCTCAATTCTTCCAGTAATATTGTTATAATTGAACCATCCTGTATACACTATATCTTGGACAACATTTTTAGTATAATCTTTTTTATTTTCTCTTACATAATAAGTCCCAATTTTAAATTTCTTATCTTTTTTTATAAATAATATTACAGGGTATTGTATACACCTTCCTATTGCTAGTGCAACATCATAAACACATAAATTATTATTAATTGTAACTTCAAAAATTTCTAATTCTGAATATTGCATATTAATCGAATTATATGTGGGGATATCTAATATACTTCCCTTTAAACTATACTTCCAATTTATAGTTTCAACATATTTTGTTAAGATTTCTTTTAATTCATTATCTATATTTCCATTATTTATAAATTTTTCTTTATCTACTATTTTATTTACTTCTGTTTCTTTTGGTAAATCTAATAACTCATATACTTCTTCCATATTTCATTAAACGATTACTAAAAATGATATTAATTCAAAGTCCTCTAATCCCTTTATATCATTTTGTAACATCGTTGTACCACCCTTTCTAAATAAACTATCAATATCAGACTCTTCTTTTACATCAATTATTGATTTTATTGCTTCATTTAAAAGTTCTGAATACTTTGACATGTTTCTTCCATCATCTGTTATATCATTAAATTTATTATATGCTTGTTTTATTGGGTCATTTTTTCCTTTTGCAAGCACCCTTAAAATATCTAGTGTATTCTTTACAGTTAAATGATTGGATTTAATTGTTCCATCATCTTTTATATATACCATATAAAAAGGATGTAATTGGTTAGTATTATCTATATTTACTGATGAACTTATATTTTTTAAAATATATATAACACCCTTTTCAATTCCATTTTCAATGTCTTCCTTTACTACTGAATGCATACCATTTGGTACTTTATTAAGTTCTCCATTTTGTTTTACATATTCAACTAAATCCATTCTAAATTCATTTAATCCTAAGTCAGTAATTGATATACCAGTATTCATCTCTTCTAAGTCTACCACTTCTTCTTTAAGTCTTTTTAATTGTTCTTTTCTGTATTCCATATCACTGGATTTATTCGTTAAGACATTGTCTTCTCCTGTACTAGCTATATCAGACATCATCATTCTATCTTCAACCCTATTTTTTAATTTAATATAATCATCTAAACTCATATTAGGCCAAAAATTTACAAGTTGTATAACTTCATTGTCGGAACCTATTCTATCTACTCTTCCAAATCTTTGAATTATTCTTACAGGATTCCAATGTATATCATAATTTATTAAATAATCACAATCCTGTAAATTTTGTCCTTCACTTATACAATCAGTTGCTATTAAAATATCAATTTCATCTCTCATAGTAGGTTCAATTACTTCTCTATGTTTTGATTTTGGAGAAAAATTCATTAAAATATTGTTGTAATCATTACTTATTCTTAAGGTACACTCATTTGTTCCACTACCAGTAACTTTTGCTGTATCAATATTGTATTTTTCCTTAAAATATCCAGATACATTTTTATATAGATAATTAGCTGTATCTGCAAAAGCACTAAATACAATTACTTTTTTATTATTTTTATTAATAGGATTATTGATCTTATCTTCTATAATTTTAAGCAATGTATTAAGCTTTGTATCATGTTTAGGTGTAACAGTTTTTAATTCCTGTAATAAAGACTCTAAAATTTCTGCATCAAATAGTAAATCGTCTTTCCAACTTAAAACATCCATATCTCCTAAGTTAATTTTTACTTTTTTTCCAATAGAAAATTCATCATCCATTAATTCTTCTATATTTTCATCAGCATTAAAATTAGTAACTTCAATATCTTCAATTGATTTTAATATTCCATTTTTTCTATATTTTTCTATTGATATAACTGTTTCATTAATTTGTTCAAGAATTTTCAATAGTGTAATTCTAAAACTATCTACTGAACTTTCTAATCTTTTCAATAAATTAATTCTCATTAAGATTTTCAAACTACTTTCTCTATCTGATTGTTTAAAACTAGCTTTTCCACTACCAACTTTAACATCATATTTTTCTTCATATATTGATAATTTGCTTGGTAATATATAATCAAATGGAGAATATATACACATACTTAATCTTGTTAAAGTATCTGCAATATCTTTCACAGACATAAAATTATCTAAATCTGTTATTTCACAATTTTTGCTTATTGGTGTAAGTCTTGTAGGGAACTTACCAATATCATTTATATTATAGTATTTTTCTATATGTCTTCTACTCCTAGCAATAGTAACACTATCAAGTAATTTAAAGAAATCAAAGTTAGTATTCAATCTTTTTAATAATTCTTTGCTTGTCCTTTCTTCTATCGGTAATCTACTCCATTCATTAAAACAAGATTGTGCATTTTTTAATATTGTATCAATAGATTTTGTAGCACTTATTTTTTCATCTATTTTATCAGTTTTACCTTCATAAGCCAATGCTAACTGATTTTTTAGGTCTGTAAATTTATTATTAACAGGAGTTGCTGAAAGCATTAATACTTTAGTTTTTACTCCTGCTTTCATAACTTCATTCATCAATCTATCATATCTTGTTTCTTTTTCTTTTCTAGCATTATAATTTCTAAAATTATGTGATTCATCTATAACTACTAAATCAAAATTTCCCCAATTTATTCTTGATAAATCGGTTTCCCCTGAAAACCCTTTTTTCCTAGATAAATCAGTATGAAATAACACTTTATAATTGAATCTATCTTTTGCTAAAATATTATCTTTATATTCATTATTGTAAGTATTCCAGTTGTTGCTTAATTTCTTTGGACATAATACAAGTACACTTTTATTTCTCTCTTGGTAATATTTAATTACTGCTAATGCAGTAAAAGTTTTACCTAAGCCAACACTATCTGCTAAAATACAGCCATTATATCTTTCTAATTTGTTAATTATACCTAAAGCAGCATCTTTTTGAAAATCATATAAAGTATTCCAAATTACTGAGTCTTTAAATCCAGTTTTCTCATTTGCCAATTCATCTTCAGTAATATCCTCTAAAAATTCATTAAAAATATTATATAAAGTTATATAATATATAAATTCAGGTGAATTTTCTTTATATAAATCATTTATAAAGTCAACTACTTCATCTGTAACATCCTTAAATTGATTTTTATTATTCCATAATTCCTCAAAATTTTTTAAATAAAATTTTGTTGTTTCGTAATTATCATCAATTTTTGTAATAGGGTAAAATACTGTATTATCCTTTTGATAGCCTAGCCCAGCAGATGATATTTCATTAACATTTTGATACGTTACTCTATCATTTATATTCATAAAGCTTTGTATTGGATTACTATTTACATTACTTTTAAATTTAGCTTTTCTTCTTATCCACTCAGCACATTCCTTGGCAATAGCTTTTCCATTCATTTTATTTTTTAATTTTATTTCAAATTCAGAACCTGCTATTCCCTTTTCTCTTTTAAAACTATCTATTTCAAATTGTCTTTCCTGTTTTACTTCATTTTCTTTTTTAATAAATGTAGGATTAGTAAAAATAAAATTAAATTCCTCTATTTCATTTAATTCTTTTTTTAATTCTTCATATCCATACATTGAAAAAACAGCAGAGGCAACTAAGCATTTATCTCCCTTTTGGATTTCATTTTTTAAGTCATCTCCAAATTTTTCAAATTTATTATCTATAATCTTCATATTTTACACCTTTACTTTAACAATTTTTATTGTTTATTTTATCATATTATATAACTTTTAACAACTTTTTGAAAACTTTTGGCAGAATATAGGGCAAAAAAAATAAAGGTGCAAGAGCATTTACACTCTCACACCGATTTTTAACAACCTGTTTTAGGTAATTCCTTATTTAATTTAACTTTTCTATTATAAATAATAGTAGTCCACTCATCTTTATCTTCAATTCTTTCCTCTAAATAATTTCCTGATACTTTTGTATGATTAGTAAATGTAAAACCATTTTTTAAGTTGTTTTGCACATTCACATATACAATTGGGCTTTCTATTTCGTGGAAATCCACTTTTACTTTTCCAAATCTAAATTCAAACTCAGTTATATATTCATCCTCTTCTAATTTCAAATTTTTAAAATCTAATTCATACACTTTTTCCGAATCTAATTTATCAATAAATATTCTAAAATCATTCTTATTGGTTTTATACCATACACTATACTCCAATTTTTCATTCCAAGTACCAGTATATATTTTATCAAGCCTTACTGCTTCTACTGGTAACATATCATTCCAAGTAAAATTATCTAGTGGTACATTTGATTTATTGTGAATATTTTTAAAATTATAGTATATATTATCTTTATTTTGTGTTTCAATAAAACCTTTTTTCTCTATTTCAATATTTATATCAACACTATCATTTAGTATTTCTTGTTCTATTAGATCTTTATGATTAACTATTTCAACTTCATATATCTCTTTATTTAGTAAATAGTATTTAGCTTGTTTTGTTTCCTTTATATAATAAGTTCCTTTAACTAAGTCTTTAGTAATCGCTATTCCCTCTTCATTTGTTTTAATTTTATCCGCAATTTTTCCATTTATATCAAGTATTTCAAACTCAACATCTTTTAAAGGAGATTTTTTTAATAAATTAGTGTATTTATTGTCTTCCGAGCTTAATTTTACGACTTTAATGTTTCCTTTTATCTTTTCATTTTGAAACTCAATAGTTATATTTTCTCCCCATTTTACATCTATTATTTTACTACAATTTTCTTCATCAATATAATAGTTATCTGGTACAGCAATTTCTGTTACTTTTATTTTTTGTTCTTTAAAAAGCTTTAAATCTTTTTGTACATCGAGTTGTATTATTCCATTTTCCCCTGTAACATATTTGCCCAATTCTTCTCCATCAAGTGTTTCAAATTTAAAAGTAACACCTTTAATACCTTCTTTGGTATCTTTATCAATTTTTTTTAATGTTATATTCATAGTTTTATATTCTATATCAAAATTACTTTGAACTGTTCTAAAATTTACTGGATCAAGTAAAAGTCCAATATTTTGTCTATCACTTCTAGTTGTAGCACCAAACATTACAGATGTTTGCCTAGCCTCAGTTCTAAAATTTAATTTGATATTCTTATCCTCATTAATACTAGTTCTAGGTACTAATACTTTAAATTCGTTTACATTATTTATACTTGATATTTCATTATTTTTTAAATCTGTTATTTTTATATTATCTGCTCCCATTAAAGATAAGCTTATATTTTTTATATTTTCGTTATGCGATAACTTGTATGTTTGAGAATAGAATTCTCTATCTATACTATCAATGTCTGCACTACCATTTTTTTCAACATTTAATATAGCTGTTGATGTATAATTCATATTCATACCATCATTGTATATATTTCGTATAGCATTAACTACATTTTCATTTCCTTTTGAATAAGGAGTTATAGCATTCAAGTCAAGATTTTCTAAATATGCCCATACAGCAAACTGAGTAGCAAAACTTGCTTCATCCTCATTGTTTAATCCTAACTCTTTTAGTGTTTTATATGGACTACCTGAAATAAGTATACTTGCTACTTTTGGGTCTGAAATTATTTCATTTACATCAACATTATAATCTCCTGCTTCAGCACCCTCCATTCCTAAATTTAAGCAAAAAGCTTTATGCTCTACGTTATTATAATCTTTATAAAAATACATATAGTTAAGTTGTCCTATACCTCTATATCTTATGTAGCTTGCTCCCTGCCTACAATATATGTTATACTGTCCTAAATCTATACGATCATTCACATTATATGTTTCGGCATTTACATTGTTTATTAATATACTTAGTGTAAATAACATTATAAATATAAAAGTAAATCTTATTATCTTTTTCATTTCGTTTTCCTCCCTAAATTATAATAAGCAAGTAAATGTTTTCACTTACTTGCTTTAAATTTCTATTGAAAATAGTATTCTGTTCTCAAATATTCTCCATTTTTATATACATCTTCAGCATAAACATAAAATTCTGGATAATAATTATCCATTACTATATTTGCTATTCTATATTCATAAAGTGGATAAAAAACATTTCCTGACTTTTCTATAATAAAGTTAATGTTATTCACATTATCCACAAGTCCTGAATATCTATTTTCTTTATTTTCCATAATTAATCTTTTAGTTATAGAAATCATATTTTGAATTTCTATATCATTTCTAACAAAAGTATATACATCTTCTTTAGGTTGTATATTACTAACTTGTTTTTCTTCTTTTTCTACAACAGCATTTTGTGTGCTAGTTTCAGTAATATTATTGGATATATTGGTTTTTACTGTTTGTTTGCTTGTACTAACATTATTTATATTTTCTTTATAATTAGTTCCATTTTTTATATTAATATTAGTTTCTTCTGATTTCGTATCATTTATTAAAGGTTCAATATTTTCTACTTTAGCAATTACTTCTTCAGCAGTATTACTATTTGCTATATCTTCAATATCTATACCGATATTCTCTTTTGCATAAATTTCAACTTCAGAAATATTTTTATCAGATAAATTACCTAATATAAGTAATCCTGAACCTACTACACTTGTTGTAACTATTATTGCTAAAGTTATAAATATTCTTCTTAAAATCATAAAAATCACATCCTTATATAATAATTATATAAAAATCGTTTTTTTTAAGTCAATCCCCTTTTCAAATACAAAAAAAGAAGTGTTGGGGGTTAATCTCAATACTTCTTCTATAATATTAATATACAACGAAAAATACTATTTTTCAACACCTTGCACACATAATCTTAAATTTTGATTACCTGAAATGCAGGTTATTAAAGTTATTCTATTATCTTCCGTTTGCTCAAGTTTACTCCAATCATAACTATTTATCTGTGTTATATTGTCTACTAAATATTTTTTAGTACCATATCTAGTTTTATAGTATATTTCATCTCCCATCTCTAATTTATTTATATCAGCAAAATAATTAGCTCTTGTTCCTGCATTATGACTTGCAAGTCCTACATTTCCTTCATAAATATTAGTATTTTCAAAATGTCCTATCGAATGAGATAACGTTTCTAATTCTACACTTTCACATATATTTACATCTATTAAGTTTATCTTTGGTATTGTTAATTTACCAATTATAGAATTATCTAATATTTCTTCTTGATTAATATTTCCATTTGGATCGTTTATAATATCTTCTACAACAATATCATTAACTTTTTTTACTTTATTTTTATTATTTATAAACAAACTAACAACAATAACTAAAACGAGTATTACTATAATACTTATACATATTAATATCTTCTTTTTCATATTCAATACCTAAAGACTTACTTCAACATTACAGCTTAAAACTTGACAATGTTTACTTAAAGTTCCTTTCACAAATTTAATAGTTCTTCCTTTATACTTTTTATATAATTTTTTATTAAACTTTAATAAATAGTTATTTGTATAAGTTCTATTAGTAGAATCAGTTATGGTTAGTACATTATCTTTTATTTTATAACTTCCTATATACCTTCCATTACAATATACTCTTACTTTATTATTAAAATACAATAATAGTAGTACAAAAAATATTGAACTAGTCGTTGCGACAGTTACTGGTAATACAATATTATTCTTTTCAACTTCTTCTATTTCAGGTCTTATTTCTTCATAGTTTACTTCTATTAAATAAGGTCTTACTATATTTTTTTTAGCATTACCATTATACTTTGCTATTACTCGATATGTATATGGGTTATATATCCTCTTCACACCTCTATAAAAAGCCTCTCCCCTATATAAATCAGCTATTTCAAAATCTCCTGTATTCTTGCTCGTTTGTTTATACCAATCTACATTTATTAAATAAAGTGTATAACCATCTTTTTCTATTTCTTTTGGTATAAAGTCCATATCATTTCTAGTAAGATCAAAATATTGTTTTACTTCATCTATATATTCTTCATAATAACCATTATATATTGGTGTTACCTCTATACTCTCATAATCTAAATTATTTGTACCGATATATCCATCTTTATCATAACTAATTGTTTTAGGTAAAATATTTAGAATATCATTTAAACTATTAGAATTAGTTGTAATTTCTTGAATATCACTTATTTCAATAATATCAGTATAATCTTGTTCTTTTACATTATAATTTAACAATTTATAATTTTTTTCCTCATAATTAATTTCTTTTTCTAGTGATTCAATAAAATTATCTTTTTCTTCTTTATTTACCTCATACTCATACTTTAGATTATTATTTTCTTTTATAATATTTGATACTTCACTTGCATATATATTTTTGGTTAATATCAAGCTTAATATCAAAGGTATAACTATCTTTTTCATTCTATTTTCCTCCTTGTATAATTTCAATAATAAGTTGCCTTATATTAGAATTTAAAAGTGCTGTTGCACCAATACTTACAAGAACAGTTATAAATGCATACCATATAAGTGTTAATACATCTGATAGCTTACTTTTTAAAGATAAAAAACAGGATAGTATATTTTTACTAACCTGTTCATCATTTTCTCTTAAATTCTTTTTCAACTTATTTTTACTTATCTTTTTTATCTTCTTTTTCTTTTCATTTGTCTTTACTTTAAATTTTATTGCATCTATATAGTTATTTCTATTTATTGACTTTATCCACTCTTCATTTTGATTTTCCTCATCTTCAGATATAATAAAATCATATATTCCTATATCAAATAAATCTGATAATAATTCATTCCCAGCTCTATATTTTAAAGCTATTATAATAATTTGTATATCATATATAATTCTTATCCTAGTAATTGCTTTTAATATTTCTTCTTTTGTATCTTCAAACTCTCCTATATCTATAATTATTTTATCAAACTGCTCTAAGTTTCTATTCATAAAATCATTATCTATATAAACACTAAATTTCTTTTCTAAAATTTCTATAACACACTCTTTAACATTTATATATTTAACTACCATATCTTTTGTATTTTGATTATTTGTAATTACTAATGTCATATCACTCCTCCAATAAAAAAGGACTACCATTTCTGATAATCCATTACTCAAAATCACAACCTGTTAATTTATTTATTTGTCTAACAATATAATTTACATCATTAGGTTTATATGCCCTTTTTAATCTATTACAATAGCCTATTGCTAATTTCTTTTTATCATCAGCTATTTCTAGTTCTTCTATAATTTCAATCCAGTCTTCAGCACATATCCTATTATTTTCTAATATTTCCTCTTTTTCTGCCTGTGCAAGATATGTTAAAGCACCTAATCCAAATTCAGCTCCATTTTTAGCTGTTAACATATTAAAGATACCTAGATTTTTAAAGAAACTCATAGCAATCATCTCCCAAACTATATTTTTATTTTATCATAAATTAACTATCTTTTCAAACTTCATTACCCCAACTATCCCATCCTTGTGCTGTTTGTCTAGCAAATAATTCAATTCGTGGTAAATCTCCTACAAGTTCTATTATTTTATCTCTAACTATTGAAGGCTTTTTACTATGTTCTTCAATATGAGTATCTATTATCTGTGATACTTTATTTGACTTTCTCTTTATAGTTCCTTTTGTAGCTAGTAAACATATTTCAGAGTTTGCCCTAGTCCAATGTCCTAGCCCAAAGAACCATGTATCACTTACTTTATTTCTTTTTATCCAATTAAAGCCACAAGTTTTGTATCTAAATCCCCACTCTTTTATAACTCTTATTCCATCTAATAAACAAGGGAATGTAACCCACAAAAAAAGAATACAATCTTTTTCTGATATTTTCTTGATTGTATCCTTCATATTTACTATTTCTTCAACTTTCATAGTTGGATAATGTTTTTCTGCTGTTCCTTCACCATCTCTCCATGTATTATATTTCCAAGGTGGATCAGCATAAATAATATTATATTTTCTATCTGTACTGTATATATCTACTACTATATTCATTCCTCCTTTTGTATCAAACTTAATCTTGTAAAATTTCTTCAATAAGTGGCTCTACACCTTCATTTATTAATTTTTTTACCTTCTCTTGTACACCAAATCGGTTTATACTCTTAGCCACATAATTTATAACATTAGCTGCTATTTCTCTAATAGCAAAAGAAAAATTCATGTTATTTACAACTTTAAACATAAAATCTGCTATTTTATCATAATCTTCCCATTTTAATCTATTTTGTGTATATTCTTCAGCTAACTGATTAACTACTTTCAATGCCAATTCATTATCCACCTTTATATATTCATATAGTGCATGATCAAAGTTTTTCATTTCACACAGTGACTTTAATACCTTATCTATTGACATCTCGCTAATATACATATTTATTTGTTCATTATATTCTCCCCTTGCAATAGACGATTTTATATTTTCTATATTTTGTTCATTTTCGTGAAAATTTATAGATTTATTTATTGCATTTAATAGCTCTTTTGCATCATTATATCTTACTGCCTTTACTGTTGAACAAGCTTTTTCTGTTACTGATTTAAAAATATGATTATTAGCCATTGGATTTTTAGTCATTATAAAGTTTATTACTCTTCCTAATGAATATACATCACTTTTTTTATCCCCCTCTCTTAATAACATAAATTGTTCAGGGTCACAATACTGATATCGTCCTAAAGCCTTTGTTAACATAGTTTGATGTGAGTATAATAAATTTAAATTTTTACCTAATCCAAAATCTCCAATTACTATTTTAGAATCTTGATAAAAAATATTGGAAGGACTCAAATCCCTATGTATAATACTCATTTCATGCACTTGTGCCATTATACTTAAAATATTTTTTATTATTAAAACTTTTTCTTTATCTGATAAATTATTAGCATTAACATAATCTTCCAATGTTTGCTCATAAAACTTCATTGTATAAATATTATCTTCTTTTTTGTATTCATAAACTTCTACAATTCCATTTAAATTTTTTAAAGATTGCGTTATCTCAAATTCACGTTTAAATCTGCTCACTATTGATTTATCTTCATATAATTCTTCATACAAATGTTTTTCTACAATATCATTTGACTTTCTTCTATAAACTTTAGCGAAACCACCATGACCTATTTCTTCCAAATCATTATCTTCTTTTACTATACAAATCTTATTATTTTTTAACTGCAAAGATATACCATCTACCCTTGCAATTTTATTAATAAAATTTATGATATCCTTTTTACATTTCACACTTTCTACTTTTGTTAAATTCATATCCAAAGCTAAATAGTTTTCATTCAACATATATGATAAAAAACTTTCTAATTCTCCAATACTTTGTAATAGACCTAAACATGATTGAACATAATACCATCTTGACGGAAAACCAGATTCATATACATCTGAGAAACCGAACTCATTATTAAATATATCTACTAGTTCCCCACCTGTTTTATATCTATAATTATAACTTATTCCTTCTATGTTAACTGGAATATCTCCGATAAATATTCTTGAAATCTCCCTTAATACATTATCTGATAACATTTTTCCTCCATTTTTTATGTTGATATTATATCATTTTATGACATTTTTTTCAATTCTAGAAAATAAACTCTTTTGGATTTATATCATTCCCATAATCTTTACTTGTTCTAACTTCAAAGTGTAAGTGATGTCCTGTACTATTACCTGCATTTTGATCTGTATATGGGTCGCCACCTTCTTTGCCTATAATGTAACCCTGTTCTACTAACTGCCCTTCCTCAACTCCTATACTACTCAAATGAGCATAAAAAGTATATATTTCTGTTCCATCAATATTATGCTTTAATTCTATACAATTACCATATCCTTTTTGCACTCCTGCGAAAACCACTTCTCCTTTTTCTACTGCTAAAACATTATCTCTATGTATGCCTGATAAATCTATTCCAGTATGTTTAGTTTGTGTTCCTGTATTCCAAGGATCATAATTTCCATACTCTGCTGTTATAACTACTGCATTAACATTTTCAAGAGGGAATCCAAATTTACTATTTATAGTGATATTACCCATTCCATAGTCTATACTTTTATAATCACTTTGTATATCTTCTACTATTACTTGTTCATCTGAACTTAAAAAATTTTTGATATTTTCTAATGGATTTAAAAGTATATATAAAGGAATCAAAATTATAAGTATTATTGCAACAACTAGTAGTGTTATTCCCGTTACTATATTATTTCTTAAATCCTCATTTTTTAAAGTTTCTATTACTGCTAAAATTGCTTTAAGTTCCATTTCTATTTTCTCCTAAAACAAACTCCTTCTCATACTTTAAAATCTTAAAATTAATTGGTGTCTTTAAACTTCCTGCTATGAATATACCACTCCCTTTCTTTTTAGAAGCTAATATATCAAGTTCTTGTTCTGTAAGTTTAAATATATCTCTTGATTCTTCTAAGTTTCTACCATCAGTTCCAAGTAATATTTTATAGTTTGAATTTTCTAGTATCCCCTGTCCTTCTTTTCTTAGTTCATCATCTAACATATCTATTAATGAATGAGTTATAATCATTAAATTAGCATTATATTTTCTGCATCTTTTAGAAATAGTTTTCAAAGTAATCATTGTATCCTTTATCCTACTATCAAGCATTAAATGAGCTTCATCAAGTATTAAAAAAGTATTCTCATTTTTCCTTTTATTATTAGTTATTTGCTCCCAACAAAAATTAAGTAAATTGTAATACAAAGCTTTTTTTATATTGTCTTCCACATTTTGTACTTCTGATATATTAAAAATTGTAATATCATTATCTAGATTAATATTTGTATGTTCATTAAACATTTTTGAATATATTCCACTTGTAAGCTCTCTTATAAAATCTAATATCACTCTATAAGTTAAATAATAGTCGTCATCTTTATCAATACTGATAAAACTAGTCTTTATTGTTTTATATAAATCACTTAGTATAGGATAATCTTTATTATTTAACTTAGTAAAATCAGTTTCTCTATTTATCTTAAAATTAGTATAAGTTTTTTCCAACTCTCTAATTAATAAATTAAGTTCAGTATATCTAAGTTCAGGTAATAAGATATTAAAAAAATTCCTTATTTTCTGTATATGAAAATCATAGGAATTTTTAATACCATTATTATCATCAAAATTTACTCTTATTTGTAGTGGATTAATTATATTTTCATTTCCTCCTGAAATATCTATTACATTACCTTTTAAACTTCTTGCAAAAGCCCCATATTCGTTTTCAGGATCAATTACTATTAGTTTTGTTCCAATTAGATATTCATTAAAAAGTAAATGCTTGCAAGCTGTTGTCTTACCACTTCCACTTTCACCAATAACAACCATGTTACCATTCATATTATTTTTTCTCTCCCAAGAATTATGAAGTAGCAATCCATTCATATTATCTACACCTAAATAATAGCCTTCTTTTGTTATTTGATTACCTGCAAAGGGAAAACACTTACAGAAATCAGAAAATAGTATATTTCTTTTAAATATATTTTCTACTTCTGAATCTATTGTATAAAATGGAGCTAATGTTTTAAAAGATTGTCTTGATAAATGCGACATTCCTCTAAACCTCATTTGTAATCCTTCTATTTGATTTTCAAATCTACTATATCTATTTTTAACTTCTTCAGGTGTTTCTCCAAATATCATAGACATATTAATCATATACCCCACTGTATCTCCATCTTGTATTCGCTCTATCATTTCTCGCCCTGAATTTGCTTCATTTTTTGAAAATATTTCAATACCTGCATCTTTAGTTTCGTAACCTCTCATTTCTGCTTGTCTTATTCCTTTTGCTATTCCCTTTGTAAATAATCCAGAATTTTCAGGTATAAAAATATGTGTTGTATATGAAAAGGGGACTTTATTATATTTACTACTTATTCCAAGTGGTAAAGTAGTTGGATAATCTGTTATTCCTCCAACTTTTGAATACATATCTCCTATTCTAATCATTCCATTTTCATAACTCATACCTGTAAGTGGAGTAAGTGCATCTATTATTTTAATATTTTTTTCTCTATTCATCATCATCACTCCAAACATCATTTATATGTTCTTCTTTTAATTTCATATTAAGAAAAGAATTAAATAATTGTAATATTTCACGTTTATTTAAAATATGACTAGTTATGCCTGCATTTTGTAACTTAATCACAAACTCTTTAGCCCTTTTTTCAAGTTTTTCATTCACATTGTCAACACTACTTTGAAATAACTGAATTATAACTTGTTTTTCTATCATTTCTCCTCTATAACTTAATTTGTTTATATCATCTATTTGTTTAAGTAGCATACTCCTTTTAAAAGAATTTTTAGCACTATTTCTCTTTTCATCTAAATATTTATCTACCTCTACTGTTGATATAGGTAATGACATTGTTATTATTTTTATAATATCTCTTTCCCCTGCAAGCTCTCTAGTTAATCTTTTAACTATAATACTTTTTTCATCACTGCTTAAATATTCGAAAAGTATAGGCTCTATTTTAATATAAATTGAAACTTTATTATCTAGCGAATAAAAAATATTATCTTCTATGTCTAAAATATTTAACTCTTCATCACAACTTAAAGTATTATTTCCAAACATTTTTTCTAATATATTCATCTCTTACTTCTCTTTCCATATTTAAAATTCTTCTGCATAAATATGCTCTTACATACAAGTTTTAACTGCTGTAAGAAAGATACATTATTATCATCTTTTATCACTAACATAATTGTTGTAGCAACTACAACCAAAAATAATGTTAATGCAAATGCTTGATGCCCATACTTATATAACAAAATTGTAGGTATAATACTTAAAACTCCTACTATTAAAGTTATTATTAATTCTTTTACTCCGAACCCCCTAAAAAATTCTAATTGTTTCTTGACATTTTTAGGTACATATACTTTATCTTCCTTATTCATAACTACCTCCTCTAAATGAAAATAAGAAGATATATTTCTATATCTCCTTACACTTTTTTTAACTATTTAAAATATCTACTATTTCATAAAAAATATCACTAGACATATCATCTGCATCCACTTTTATATCAACTTTTCCGTAAATATAATTGTTTCTAATATACAATCCAAATCCAAAATGATAACCACTATAATCTGAATCTTTTCTTATTTTTTCTTTATCCTCATCAGGTAAATCCATAATTATGGTGTTAGCTATTTCTTTAACATAAGCATTATACTGTTCCAACATTTTTTTATTATTTCCTAATATTAATCTATTTAAACTAAAATTTTCTTTCATACTATTATCACCCTATACTTTAAAATCCCGAAAATTTTGATATTCTTGCAATATCATGTATTAAATGTTCAAAGGATTCTTTAGTCCAAAATCCTGAGTGTAGATATCCATGATTAACACTATTCCTATTATTTCCACAATCAGTAACTTTTGACTTTTCATAGTATTTTTTTATATCTTTTAAAATAGAAACATATTCTACATTTTCTCTATTTTCATGAATTGCTTTATTAATTAAATCTATTCCTACTCTTCTTTTTATTTCTTTACCATTTTTATCAAGTAGTTCTCTTCCATATTCAGATGTAGTAGAACGAATTAGTTCCTCTAAATATGAATATGCAAATGGTGTTAAAACTGAATATGAATAAGGAAATGTATCATAAATCTTTTCAACTTCATTCCAATCAGGCAACCAATTCCAATAATGTGCATATAGCATTATTTCTTTAAAATCATCATCTATATTCAATTCTATCTTCTCCTCATAATAGCTTTATTTTACCACACCTAGTAATAATATTCAATTAAATCTTGAACTACAAACACCACTTCGGATACTATCAAAAACAATATAGCATTAAACATTCTCTTTATATTTACCTTTTTTTCATCTTCATTATATATTATTTGAATTAAGCAATATATACATCTCAAAGTAACACCAAGTGGAATAATCCATACTCTAAGTATAGAAATAATCTCATATATTATATACATTACTTCTTAGTTATTTGTCCTTTCAATTCAATTACCTTAGATGTTGTTAAAACTGCATTTGAAATTCCACTTGATCCATTTCCTGCCACTAACATAAATTCTTGTAAAAACTTAGGTGTTCTAAGAGCAACAAGCAACACTGCTATTCCCATAATTAATTGTGAAGATGATAAAAGTAATATATCTATTTTAGCAAGTATAATTTGAATTATAACTGTAAATGCACATTGTAAAAACTTCTTTATAAAAGGTGCAAATACACCTTTATTACTATCTAGTAGTCCAATACAAAACATTGGAAAACTAATTTTCAGTACAAACATTTCTACACCTCTCATAAGCATCTGTATATAAAGTAAAATTAGCATTATCAATTCTATTAATCCAAGTATTGCTGTATTAAGTCCAACTGCTGATATTGTAGCCAAATTTGCCGTCAATCCTTCTTGATATGAAACATTTAAACTTGTAAGTAATTGATTTGCAAAATCAGTGCCTATATTTACAAAAATATCATATACTAATGGAAATACTAAAACTAACACCATACTTCGTATAAAATACAAAACATATATATGAACTGGTGTATCCGAACTTCCTTCAGTCCATGATAAATACATTTCTACACCTTTTTTTATGAATTTTAGAATAATAAGAGCTATTGCAAAGTTTCTAATAACAGATTTTAGCATAGTAAAATCTAAAACTTGTATAGATAATAACTCTGTCAAATATTCCTCTGCATTAAAACAAATCTTAACCATATTTTCAAAAGCATAATTTATTGTATTATCTGCCGATTTTATTATTGATATAAATAAATTTGTAAGTAACTTTTCCATTATTTTCCCCTATGTATAATAACTTGTAATTACTTGTATTAAAGCTTTTATAATTGTTATTAGAACACAACACCCTATTGCTACAAATAATCTTCTTGTAAGCATTTTGCCTTCTTGCTCATCACAAGATGATTTTCTTGCTAGATAATATATTCCCATTACAGTTGCAACAAGTATTGATATACCAGTAAGTGCTGTTATCAAATCATTTAATAATTTTATTGTTCCTGTAACTAAAATTGAACTATTTAAATCCATAGTATATCCCCCCTTAATACTTGTAATCTTCCCATATTTTCCAAAGTTTTATTTTTTCTTCTTCTAAAACTTTTCTTTCTTTTTCTACTTTTTCTCTTATTATTCTGTTTTCCTCTTCATTTCCAAGCCTTAATACCTTATTAAATTGCCATTTAGATAAATCAGGTATTTCTGTCTTTGCTGAGAAATAACCCGACTGCAAAATCAAAGCATAGGGATTTTCAAATCTCAATATTTCATCAGGCATAAGCAATTTTCTTGATGCAAGACTCATTGACTCACTCATATTATCACTGTTTTTACTTACTGAACTACTTTGACTATTTATTGAAACAGTATAACTACCTAACTTTTTACTTATTATTTCTGCTGTTTCATAACTTGAAGTTCTAAGATAAATCCATATTTGTGCATTATCCATTATATTTTGAGCTACTGTTTTGGAATATTTAGTTTCAAGTTGGGCAAACGATTGAAGAAACATATTTATTCGTATATTCCTTCCACGACTTACTGTTAGCATATTCTCAAAATTAGCAATTTTAGTAAAGTTTCCAAACTCTTCTAAAATAAAGTTATTTCTAATTTTTAGTTTTCCTCCTCTACTATCTGCTAGATTAACTAAGGCTTGATACTGCTGACTAACAAAAAGAGTTGCAAGTGTATAAAAAGTAGTACGTTCATCAGGTAAAATAATATATCTTATACACTTCTTTTCTCCTATATCTTCTAATTTAAAGTCACTATCATTTGTCATTGTATAAATACTATTACTACTAAATAATCTAAGAGTTGAAAGTGCTGAAGTAAAAAAAGAACTCCTTGTTTTTTCAGGAGCTATTGTTGAAATAGAAAAAATCTTTTTAGCTGGATTTTCTTCAGGTAAGTTTTCTATATATTCAGTAAGAGGCATAAGCCCATTTTCATCAGTTTGGCACATATTAGATATAAAACTATATACATTAGTCAAATTTTGATAATCTCTATTATCTTTATTTTCTAATAATACTGTCATTATGCTACCTGCTATAATACTTTTTTCTCCATTTTCCCATAAAGGATCTGAGTTAGAATTTGTTTTTTGTACAATATTTTCTACTAAGTCCCAAGTTAAATCTTCAGCTTTTTTTATATCATCTTCTACAATAGCATTAATTATTGGTTGTAAAAAATTATATTTATTAGATTTTTTTGGTGTCTTAAAATCAATAACATTTACTTCATATCCTAATTTTTCAAAGAATTTTGAAGTCATTTGATATAATTCTCCTTTAGGGTCTGAAACAATTAAACTCTCTCCTGCTAACCCTAGTATGCATAAACTTTCAATAAGTATTCTTCTCGTTTTTCCAGCTCCTGTATTTCCTAGACATATTAAGTGTTTATTATCTGATACTATACTTATTTCTTCAAAACATCGTTTAGTATTATGTTTTACAACAATTCCCCCATTAGATATTGGTTGTAATAAATAATCTTGATTCTTATTAAACCTTAACTTAGTGTAAGTATTATCAAATTCTTTTTTTGTAGCAAATCTACTAGTACCATATTGCCCTTGCCCATAATTTTTAGGAATAGAAATATTTTTTGTAATCATTTCTGTATTTGCTTTATACATTCCATACTTTTGTGTAAAAATAAGCATAAAAAAAAGCATCATAAACAATGCCTGAATACAAACTACTAAACTTAGTATTTTATTATTAGTTATACCTTTTAATATTTCAGAAATCTTAAATGTAACTTCTATATTAGATGTTAACATAGAATTTAAGTAATATCCCACATAAATTGAAAATGGTAATATTAATATTGTACATATAAAGAAAGTTATTACTTTTCTATTCAATTTCATTTTGGATGTCCCTTCTTTTATGATTTATTTTCTTAAGATATTTAACTAGTTCACTTCTATTTAATGACCTAACATCTCCATTTTTTTCATCATTTCCTGTAATCAATATTGTTCCTTTCATAGATAAATCATTAAATATATTATTTACCTCTAGTTTAGTATCATTTTGATTTTCATTATAGATTATTAATACTTTCTCATATCTTGCCTCTTCTAAAATCCCTCCAACTATTTTTTCCATATCTCTTAATCTTTTTGGTATTTTAATAACAGTAGGAGGTTTATTTGGTGGTTTTACAATAGTAATCATATAATCTTTACTCATATATCACTCCTCCCATTCTATACTACTTGCATTTTCATTTTTCTTAATATATTCTTTTTTGGCTATATCAGAATATTCTTTTGTATCTAAATTATCTTTTTTATTATCTCTTGTATTTTTATTTTGAGAACTCACTTTGATAATTGTATTTTTTACTTTATTTCTTTTACTCAATCTATCAAAGTATAGTTCCATTCTCTCTTTTGTATATTTTATATTTTGTAATCTTTTATCTCTAAACTTCATATTATCAGGTGTAGTATACGTTATATATTTTCTTGTATCTTGCCATTTTACCTTATAGCCTAATTCATTCATTTTATATATAAACTGTTCTCTTGATTTAGAGGATTTAATACACTTATTTATTGATTTAAGTAACTTCTGTTTTTCAGTTTCTGTTTTATTTGTTATATGGTATTCATTCTTGTCCATATATCTACTACATTTTCCTGTTTCAATTTTTATTGTCCTTAAATTATATTTTTTACAAATCTCATTAGAAAGTATTTTTATATTTTTTAAATCCTTCTTACTTTGATGATACTTTAATCCGTTTTTAAAACTTACACTATTTATAACAAAATGATTATGCAAATGTCCTTTATCTATATGTGTTCCCAATACCACTTGAAATCCATCAAAACATTTTAACATTTCTTTTCCAACTTGATGTGCAAGTTCAGGAGTAATATTATCATTAGGACTAAAGGATTGTGTAAAATGATAATATTGTCTTTTATCCCTCTTATTGTATAATTTCTTTACGAACTCAAACTCATATTTCGCTGTTTCTATACTACAATCTTTTGCATATACTAGTTCATCTTTTGTTTTTTCAACTTTAGTAACATATTTTAGCAATTCTCCAAGATTATAATTTTTTACTTTAATACATTTAAAAATTGCCATATATTTTTTAATTCACTTTTTACATCTTTTAAATCTACAACATTTATAATATGAGAATTTGCAAGTTTTGTAAGTTGATTTAAATTATTACCTATTCTATTTAATTCTAAAAATATGTCTTTTTTTCCATCAAATATATTTACTTTTCTTTTGGTAAGTAAAATATTTATATATGCATTCTTACTTATATTAAGTTTTTTAGATTCATCTAGTAATTTATCATTCATTTCATCAGTTACTCTTATTGTTATTTTCTTCATATCCACCTCCTAAAAAGGTCTTAGGAATTTTTCCTAACAAGATGTAAATGATGGCTTTTTGCCGACATTTGCGAATCTTGCCCTTTAAAAAACTTACATCTCATTTTGTACTTGTTTATCCAAGTTTTTACTATTTTCTTTTTCAAAAAATTTTAAAATATCATTACTTATCTTTTGTATTCTGTCTAGTGAATCTTTAAAGTCAGATATATCTTCTTTACCAACCCAATTAGCTAAGTATAAGAAATTATTTTCCTTTGAATCTATATTTAAGTTTTTACAAACAACATAAGCTACACTCTCAGCCTCAAATTCTTTTTGTTCTTTTGATAAATTAAGCTTATTATTTTTATTATGAAGTAATGAGTGTGCAACCTCGTGAACACAAGTTGAAATAGTTTTTATATCTCCCATATTAGCCCTTATTTCGATTTTTTGCTCTTCAGGGTTAAATAATCCGTTAGCCCTACCTAAACTGCTCTTAAAGTTGATTTTTATTCCACTTATTTTTTCTAATGTTGATATAATTTTGTCCTTATTTGTAACCTTTTCATTGCTTTCTTTTTTTAATTCATACTTATCTCTATCAGCATTTGTTTGAGAAATATCAAATACTCTACCTACTTTAAATGTAGTTCTTTCTGTTTTCCCTTTTTCTATTTTTTCTCCATTTTCATCTAAAGCAACTCTTCCTTTATCATCCATTTGATATTCTACAAAAACTTGTTTTACAGGACAAAATATTTTTATTCCTTTCTCATTTTTATTAATTTTTACCCCATCTTTTTTCCAGTCAGTAAAGGACTTTACAAGTGTAGCATTTTCATTTTGTAGTGATATAAGTAAAGAGTTGGTAAAACTATAATTGTGACATCTACTCATTATATTAAGAAAGCTTTTATATCTTTCAGAATTTAAAGCATCTTTTATTCCTTGATTTAGTGTATTCTTTAATTCTTCTCTTTCTTTATCTTTTATTTTTTTATATTCTTCTGTACTATATTTGTTTTCCACATTTTCCACCTCCTACATCTCAATTTCATTCTCTTTATTTTTTATATGTTTTAAACTATAATCTAATTTATTTGTTTTTCCTTGACTTTTTATACTCACATAAGAATTTTCCGTTACTATAATGTGATCTACAAGTTGAATATTAAACATTTTTAATAGTTCCTCTACATTACTTGTAAATTTTGTATCTTGTGCACTTGGCTCTAAAGTATTTGAAGGATGATTATGTACTAATATAACTCTATCATTAGCATTTATTATTGCTTTTCTAACAATATGTTTTGCATCTATCTCTATACTACTGGAACCACCTATTCCTAAAATATCTATATTTCGTATATGATTGCCCCTATCAAGCCCTATATACATTAAATGCTCTTGTATTGCATCTTTAATTTCTTGGATTTCTTTTAATTGGTATACATTCTTAGGACAAATAATTTTTCTTGCATTCTGTTCATTAATCAATTTAGGTTTCTTAGTTACTTGATAATTCATAGTTCGCTTTCTAAGTCTTTTTCTAAGTATTTAAAACTTCTATTTTGAATATCCCTTTTTATTTTTCTAATATCTTCATCAACTAATGAACTAAATTCTCCTTCCTCACTCTCCTTTACAAAGAAGCAATTTCCGGCAATAAAATCATTTCCTAAAATCAAATTTGGTAATAAATTATTTATTTTCCCCTCTTCATTACATATTAGCAGTACATTATCTTTATAATTTACTACTTCAATTAATCCATCTACTAACTTTTGCATAGTCTTTAAATCATTTTTTATCTCCATAACTTTTGGATCTTTATTAACTTTTTTATATATAATTTTTAAAGTATTCTCCTTTTTCACATCTATACCTCCAATACTCTTTTAAATACAAACCATTCTAATAAAAAGTTTGGAATAGAATCATATACAATTCCTATGCAAGCATCTTCTTTAAAGTATACAAATACTCTCGCTCCTTTTAAATTCTTGCTTAAATGATAAGTTCTATAATCTTCTAAAAAAGATTCTGCTTTTTGACAAAAATAAAATTCAGCCATTTGGTACAATTCCTTAGCTGAATTTATAAATTGTTTCTTATATTTTTCTTTAGTAATAATTGGTATTCCATTACGACTATATTTTTCTACAAACTTTCTAAATAGTTCCTCCACTTTTTGTTTTCTTAACATACGGACATTTTCTCCTATTGTAAGATAATCAGTTAGCATATTGTCTAAATCATATTCACTATATTTATTTCCTTTTATCTCTGCTGTAATTATCAATTAATCCCCTCCTATGTCATAAAAATTTTCTAAATCATTATATTCTCTTTGAGTGTAACTTTTATATCTATTGCCACTTTTTTTAGAAACACCTTCAAATTCTCTTTTTTCATCTCTTTCAACTTTAGCTACTACCCAATTTAATATTGCATTATAATCACTAGCATACACTTTACCACTAGACTTTTTATATAAATCTAATGCTACAATTATTTTAGCTGTTTTCTCATTACCATATTGCTCTACCAAATTATTTAGCTCTTCCAATTTTAGAGAAACTCTATCTGCAAAAAAAATTTTTTCTTGCCCATTAGAAATATTTAAATTAGTATTATTTATATCAGTATTATTAGAGTTCTCTTTTAGACTTCTAGAAATTCTATTTAGAACTTCTTGAAGTTCTTCTTTTGAACTTCTGAAAGTTCTATCCTTAAATTTTTCTAAATCTTCTGATTGCATTTTACCTATATAAATTCTATTTGCAAGCCCTTGTCCTAGTCTTTCTTCCTTTATAAGATTGCATTTTTTTAACTCATTAAATACTTTAGAAGCAGTTGCTCTAGATATTTTTAATTCATTTATAAGCTCTTGCCTTGTATAAATTAAATATATCTCGCCTTTTTCATTAAACCACTTATTAATTCTTGATAACTCTAATCTATCAAGTAATAAAGTATAGGTTACTTTTGCCTCTAGTGATAATTTATCTTTATACAAAGGATTTCTAAATAGTTCTTTAGGCATTTGATAAAATCTGTATGTTAGTGTTTCATTTATCTTAAATAAATCTAATTTTTCTCTTTCTTCACTACCCATACAACTCCTTTCAAGCAAAAAAATAATGAAAACTATATTTTTCATATAATTTTCATTCTTGATAAATAGCTTATTTTCAATGTTTTTATTTCCTGCTATAATTTCAACACAACATCATTTGCAGAAACTACACAAATTGCTTTTAATGCTTCATCTATTGTTATCTGTTCTCCTTCTTCAAACCAAATTTGAGATCCACCCATTTCTGAAGCTTTTTTACTACAAGTTACTATATCTGAATAATCTAAAACGCCACCATCAATTTGCTCCATTATTAAAAGTAAAGTCATAACTTTTGTAACAGACGCCGGTAACATATGTTCTGTTTCATTATTAGCATATAATATTTCACCAGTACTTGGTTCCATTAGTACTTGAGCCTCAGATTCAAATGTAAATGATGGATTTGCTACTGTTGATATACTACTCTCTACTCCTTCTTCTTGATTTTTAACTTGATATAAATATTGTACTCCTATAATATAATTTACATTTAATATATTTATTATAATCATAGATACAATTATTTTTGACAATTTATTCACATATTCCACCTCAATACATTTTATTATATTAAAGTAAAAATTATTATTAATTTTTCAAAATATAGTTCGTAGCAATATTTATAACTTCTTCTAGCTCTCCTTCTTTTTTAAATCTATGATCTGCTCCTATTATTTTATATAGTTTTACTCTATCTTTAAACTTTTCTTGAAATTTAATTGAATCTTTAATTGGTGCAATGTTATCTTTATTACCATGAATGATGCAAATCTTATTCGAAGTATCATATATATTAAAAATATCGTTTTCTACTAACTCATTATAAAAATTCTTAGTAATAATTATTTTTCTCTCATAGCCGAGCTCACACTCACCTTTATTTAAAAAGTCTTTTATATCAATTTTTAATATGCTTTCTTCAAATATAGTTTTCATATTTATTGCAGGGCATCTTAAAACAATAGAATTATATATTTTTCTATATCTACTTAGCTTTAAAAGTAATACATATGCACCAAAACTAGTAGCAAAAAATCCAATTTCAATATTATTAAAATTATTTTCTATATAACGCTCTATCTCATTTACATCATTAATACAATTTTCTAAAGTAAAATCATATCCACTTGTTTTACTTATACCATGTCCAGGAAAATCAAAAGCTATAACTCCTATATTTAAAGGAATTAAATGTTTTGCTAAACTGATTATAGCTGAACTATTTTTATCTCCTCCAAATCCATGACAAGCTATTATTATTTTTTTTACTTGCATGTTTTCAGGCAAATAAAAGTCACACGGTATATCATATTTTTTGATATATGAGCTTATTTTTATTTTTTGGGTTATCATTATAGCAACCTCCTTTTTTAAATTACTTAATTAAGCAAATTCTATCATAAATGTCAATATTATTAAATATTAATTTATAGTTTACAAGTTATTTATTTTATCTAATAGTCTCTTATAATTACTTAAATTAATAATATCACATTTAAATAAACTAATATTATCTAAAAACAGCTTATCCATTTTATTTGATACTATAAAAAATGTATAATTAATACTATAATGTACCTTTTTGTTAAATACAGCTTTTATAATTTCATCTTTTGCAAAGTCAAAAAATAAACATTGAATTAAACTTATATTATATATATCTACAACTATGTTATTATTTAGTAAAATTTCTTTACTATTTTTTATTGAACATATTTTTATGCTTTTTTTATATATTGAACTATAAAAATTATATTTGTTTAATAATCTCTTAATTCTATAAAAATAAATATATCTTTTTACTTTCTTTATAACTTTTTTAACCATGTTTATTCATCCTTTCCATATTTACTTTTTTACTTTTTAACTTTGATAAAATAATTTAAAAGACAAATACTATATTTAGATAAAATTACTACTTATTAAAGTCATTTATCTACTTTTTGAACTCAAAATTTTGACATTTCAATACAATCAAGTAGAGTTTTGTTATATAAAGCTAATTGATTATACAATATGTCTAATTATAGATAAAGACTTTGTATAAAACAACACAAATTTTGATTTTATATTACTTTTTTCTACAAATTATTTATATGTTATTTTATAAATAAAATATATTGTAATATAATTTGTTTTGAAGTAATATATACTTAGGTGATAAATATGAAAAACATAAAAATTATAATGCCTATTATATTAATTATAATTATTCTTGCTATTATATTAACTTATATAGGAATAGAAGTTAACAAACAAAAAATAAATAATATAATTGAAGATGAAGCAAAGCAAGTACAAACTTTAAAAGCAATATATAAAGACTTTTTAAAGAACTGTGACGGAAATATTTTACTTGATGAAAGTGCCCTAAAAAATATAATTACAGGAAGTAGTTTCTCTGAAGAAAACAAAAATACATTAAAGCAAATTGAAACAAATTTAGGTAATTCGCACTTTACTTATACACTTTATATTAACTACAACACCAATACAAGAGTTTTAAAACTAACTCTTGAAGGAACTGATACAAGTATTTTTTCAACATCATATAAATTAAATGTTAAAAATTCAAATATTACTTATACACCTGCTAGCATTAGTAATCTTTCAACGACATAAATAAAAGAAGATACTTTTTGTATCTTCTTTTAACTTAACATATCAAGATTTCCCCTTAAAGGAATAACATTCCAACCAATAAGTTCATCTTTATATGGGATATATATATCATTTAATAAGTAAATCTTTTTTAAATAATAAAAAGCAAAAGCTATTTCTGCAAAAGAGTTTGGTCCTATATAATTCTCAATACCATTTTTAGTTGAATTTACAACTAATATTATTTCGTTTTTAGGATCTATTATCCTATTAAAATGAGCTTTTGAAGCAACAACTTTTGGAAGACCATCTATACATTCTTTAGGTAAGATAACATTAAATCCCTTGCTTTCTAAAATTTCTTTTACTTCATAAATTTTATCTAGTACTTTCATACTTCCACACAAAACTATACTTTTCATAATTTACTCCTATTTACTTAAATTCAATTACTCCTTTATCTAGTTTTGAAATTCTTGCAAGAGAATAAATATCAATACCTATACTTTCTAATTTTTCTCTTCCTGGCTGAAAAGATTTTTCTATTACAATTCCAACACCAGATAAATTACATTTTGCTTCTTTAAATAACCTGTTTGCTCCTAAAACCGCCTCTCCATTTGCCAAAAAATCATCTATAAATAAAACATTTTCCCCCTCATTTAAAAATTTTTTTGAAGCCGTTAACATATAATCTGTATTTTTTGTAAAAGAATGAACTTTAGTTTCATAAAGATCTTGATTTAATATGCTTGAATGTTGCTTTTTTAATATTACTAATGGTACACCAAACCTATAAGCAGTTGCAAAAGCCGGCGCAATACCAGATGATTCAATAGTAACAATTTTATCTATTTTTTTTGTTTTAAAATAATTGTAGAACTCCATGGAAATGTCCATAATAAATTTTACATCAACTTGGTGATTTAAAAAACTATCTACTTTTAAAATATCTTTATCTAATGCTATGCCTTCTTCTAAAATTTTTTTCTTCAATAATTCCATACGATTTACTTCTCCTTTGTAAAATTATATAATAAAAACTGCTATATTTCTATAGCAGTAATAGTTTTTTCACCAATTATTTTATTATTCTTGAGTATTAGATGGTTGTTCTTGTACTGGTTGTTTATCTTCTTTTTTATCTGATACAATTTTATTTAATTTACTATTTATATCAGATGTATTTCTACATGTGATTATTGCAAGTAACATAAACTCATAACATACTCTTAGTAATATATTTCCTACAATTAATAGCATTAATGCAGATATAATATTTACAGCAATTAATCCTAAAGAATATAAAGTTATAAATATTGCAACTACCAAGTATAATATTTTTATAATTGCTTCTACAATCATATTTTTAAATGTTAATGTATTGTATAACCAGCCTAAAAATCCACTCCATTTTCCATCATTCTTTTTACTTAAGAATGTAAAATATAGAGCTATTCCACCAACAACTGCAATTACTAAAGCAATAATTGACCAAACGCCTAAAGTCTCCAAAGAACTTGTAGTATTTGATAGACTACTTAAGCTATTTGATGAATATAAACTTGATGAACCCATATTATCCCCTCCTTATCTAACATTATCACATTTTTCTCAATTATTCAAGACACAATTGTAAATTGTCATATGGTATTTCAATTTGAATTATTCCTGCAGCATAGGGCGCTACAGTACAAGGATTAAAATATAACACAATAGAATTATCTGACATTATATAATTAGAAAAAGTATTACTATCTTTTACAAGTCCTTCATCTATCCATTTATCATTAGAAAACTCAATGATTTTTTCATTAGATTTTAATTTACTTTTGCATTCTTCATATAATTTCTCTACAATATTATCTTGTAAATCTGTTATTAATATTATTTTATCCTCTTTATACACAATAGTAAACACTTCGTCTAAATCATGAGTTATACCGACGTTACTTTTAATATTAAACTTAAAGGAATTATATTCCTTAAATTCAAATGTATCAAATGAAATCGTAAGTTGTTTTTTATCTGTTATATAATTTGAATTTTCAAAATTAGTCATATACTCTTTTATTTTTTCATTTATTTTCGCATTAACATTTTCATATTCAGTAACTGGATAATATATATTAACACTCTGTTTTTCATCATCTTTTACTATACTCTCAATAGTATATTTATCCACATTACTAACAACATCTTTTACTTTAACAACATTATCATTTTGACTAGATACTATTTTAGAAGAAAAAATCATAACAAAACATATAAATAGTGCCAATAACTGTTTATGTCTCATATTATCACCTAAAACAATTATATGCTATTTATATTTTATTATATCTATTTTTCGTCTAAATCAAATGGTGTATTTAAAAAATATTCAACTTTTCTTGAGACTTGTATTCCATCCAGATAACAAATTATTTCAACATCTTTACACATATCAAGGATATATTGTAGACAAATTCCACATGGAGTTAATGTATCATCAAATTTTTCTACTTTTTCTCTTTTACCTACAACAGCAATAGCTAGAAATTCTCTTTCTCCATGTGATATAGCTGTTTGAATTACATTTCTTTCTGCGCAAATAGATAAGTTAGGAATTTTTTCATCCTCAACATTTGTTCCGATATATACAGTACCACTTTTTGCAAGTAAAGCTGCTCCAACTGTATAACCTGTTGATGGAGCATAAGCATTCTTACAAGCATTTTTTGCAATATTTACTAAATCATTTTGTGTCATAATTTTCCCCCTATTAAAAATTTAATAATTTAAATATATCTGGACCAATAAGCACTAATTGATAAACAAAAAGAACTATTATAATTCCAAGTAAAGCACTATAAATCATATTAATCTTTCTTGCTTTAGTTCGTGTAACTTTCATTCCAAATATCATTAAACTTAATATTCCACATACAATGCCTACTAAAAAACTTCTAGTAATTATACAAGCATACGTTGTAAGTCCAAAAGCCAAAGCTATTCTTAAGCTTGGTCCTGAATGAGCATACTCCTCACCTCTGCCAAAAGCACCTTTTAGTATAATTACAAGTATAACAATCATAAAAATAATCGTAAACAGTATATTTGTATTTGAAGACAAAATTGCATTTAATACACTTGTTGTCGCATTTTGCAACTTGTCCGCAAACAAAAAATATGCAACAATTACAGATATGCTTGAAGATATTAACACACCACCTGCTGCAATATCTTTTGCAGCTTTTGCTCTGTCATCATATTTATCTGTTACTAAGTCCACTATATACTCTGCAACTGAATTCATCATTTCTGAAAAAATAACAAATCCTACTGTCAAACATAAACACACAAATTCAGTTTTACTAAGTCCTAACACTACTCCTGCAAGTAATACACAAACTGCACAAAAATAATCTATTCTTAAGTTTCTTTCTGTCTTAAAAGCTTTAATTATTCCATCTACAGAATGATGAAGTGCTGTAACAAAATTTTTATTCTTTACATTTTTTAACTTTTTTAAATTTTCTTCTCTTTCTTCATTATTTTCTTGTTGCTGGTTTTCTTGATTATTATTCATTTATTTGTCCAACTCCTATTTTATTTAATATTTTTTCTTCAAGAGCTCTCATCTCTTTCTTTTCTTCTTCTACTTCATGGTCATATCCTAAAAGATGACATACTCCATGGGTAATCATATAAAGCATTTCTCTAAGTATTCCTGTTTTATATTCTATAGCATGCTCTTCAAGTATATCTACACAAATAATTATATCGCCAAGCTCAAGTTCTCTTACTTTCTTTTCATCTTCAAGTGTTGAAAATGAATTTATCTCATCTCTAGAAAAAATAGGAAAAGATAGGACATCTGTTGGTCTATCAACATTTCTATACTCTTTATTTATCTTATGTATCTTTTCCTTATCTACAGCACTAATTGATATAGACACATTTTGATTTTCTATTTGCTTTTCATAAAGTGCCATCTTAACAATAGTATCTATATCTAAAGTAATATCTCTGTCACATTTTTCTTTTATATACTCTACAAGTACTTCATCTAAATCTATATTTATATTGTTCATTTCAATTCCTTTCTCTAAAATATCCAACTTCCTCAGTAAGTTCATATACAATTCTAACAGATATTTTTTCATTATCTTCGTAATCTATTATTAAATTAGAATTTATAATTTTTCCATTTCTTGTTTTTGGAAGCACTTCATTATTTATATAGTTTTCTGCATCACTCTGCGCAACTTGAAGTATTTCATCCCTACTGCGAAGTCTATCAACTAAATTATATATATTAAACTTATATATATCAAAAGATAGTGTATTTCCAAAAAAACTAATATCACTACTATTTTTAATTATATCATATTTTAAAGATTTATCCAAATAATTTATGTAATTTTCTTTATTATTTATGCTTATACCAATGCTATATTTAGTTTTACCAGTATATTCTTTCTCTTGTACTATATAATTATAATCTCCCTTATATTCATACTCTGTTTTTAAGACTATAAGTCCTTTTGCACTAACATCTTTTGTTTCTAACAAATCACTATAAATTTTTCCCTCTATTAGTATTCTACCTTCTTCTACATATTCTCCAGCACTAAGAATTGGAGTCCCATTTTCAGCAATAATCTTTTCTATTATACCACTTTTATCTGATACTATATCACCAATAGAATTTTCATTTACTGCACTATCTGGCAATCTAGTCTTTTCAACAATATTTACATATATGTTTGTACCTTCAATATCTACACCTATCCAAGCCGCATCAGGCAATAGTACTCTTAAATTAGTCACTATTTTCTTTGTTTGAAGTCCAAGTTTACTTTTTCCAATATAAACTCCTGTATCTTCTAATGCTTTAATTACTTCTTCTGTACTTATGTATGAATTACCTATAACTTCAATCTTCCATATAAATGATGTAGAAATAATGCAAAGTAGTACAAAAATACCAAGCAGAAAAATAGCTACTCTTCTTTTTCTATACTTAAACACTTTAAAATATAATCCTCTTTTATTTAGTATTTTTACCTTGCATTTTGTTTTTTTAGTTATTTTTCTAAGCTGTTTAAAGTCTTTAATAGCAATATTAAATCTTACTATTCCACTTCCAATTGTCTGTATATTCCATATTTTTATATTATTAATTTTACAAAGATTTATATACCTCTCAGTAAAGAACCCCACTACCTCTACTTCCACAGTACCATTAATCTTCTTTATACCTTCTTCTAAATTCATAATACTCCTATCTATTTAAAAATCCAACATTACTAATTTCTCCCGAGATTAAAACTTCTTCATCAGTAATCTCATTTATTTTTAAATTTTTTCCATCTAAAATTATATATACGTTTTGAGTCTGTATTTTTATATAATTATCATAGTAATCCACTATGTTATTTTTTCCTTCTATTAATATTTGTGAATTTTCAATCATAGTAATCCTTGCAAAGTCACTAGATAGCTCTTTAGGAAGCTCTAAAGTCTCTATAAAGCGCTCTTTTACTTCAGAAATCTTTGATTTAAAATTTATTTTTTTAAAAAGCTTTTTCCCCTCTTTTTTTAAATTTTTCACCAAATATCACCTACATTAAGTATATTTTATATATTTTATTTTTATTACAAAGAAAAAGCAGAGAATAAATTTTCTCTGCTTTACTAAAATACTAATAGTTCTTCTCCTTTTCTTGTTGTTAAATATCCTTTTATAACTTTTCCATCATCAGAAAGACTTTTGTATTCTTTTAGCTTATATTTTTTAATTATTGGCTTATTTTTTTCTATTACTATTTCGTCAAATTTATCTTTACTCTTGACATCATAAATCCTTTTACTTGTTAAAACAACTTTAACTTTACTAGAACTGTTAATTTGTTTTGGTACAATATATTGATTATTACGTGTCATTATATAAATTGGTCCATTCTTTTCGAATTGATCTGATGAAATAACTCTTACAATTCTAGGAATACCAAGCCAAGTAAAATTACCAAAATGACAAATTCTTCTAATTATATAATAATGTCTTTCCTCTTTTTTGTCATCATTAACTGTATAATTAAATTTGCTCAAAATAACACATAATCTAGTAGGAATATCTAATAATTCCTCTACTCCACCAACATAATAATCTGAAACATGTGGTACTTTCATACACAAAACCTCCTTTTAAATTTAAAATTAGAATATAAGATTTTTTTACATAGTATATTATAGCATTTTTTAAGCCTCAAGTCAAATTATGTAAACACGCAAAAAAAATAGAGAGGGCAAAGCCATCTCTATTAATTAGTCTATTTTATTTTTCTAAAATAGTATTTCCACCAAATGTATAATAGCCTGTTGTAAGCTCAATAACGTTAACTGTTTCGTCTCTATTTAAATAATTAGTCATAGGATAACTAAATGTTTGATTTCCAGTATTTACATCATAAATATTTACTGTGTCTCCAGACTGCAATCCAATATAATCTTCTACATAAAATAATTTTATTCCTGCAGCTTTATCTATTTTTATATTTCCATCTCTATCTATTACAGAAACAACTTCATTTTGTGAATTTTCTATTGTTAAATAATAATCATTTGCTGTAACTTCATCATATTCATCTAAAGCAACTTTTACTCCATCTTTAAGTAATATAAACTTTTCTAAAGCCCCTGCTTCATTATAGCTTTGAGCAATAAGTCCCATTCCTTTTTGCGTATATTCTACTATTCCAGTAAGTACTTGTTTTCCTTTAAAGTTGTATGCCTCATATGTAGAAGTATCTCCTAATGGATTTAATACTAAAAATTGTAAATTACTTATATTATTTCCATTAAATTCATAACCTTCAACTTTAATTTCTTTTTTATTTTCATTAATTATTTTAACACCATCATCTTCATTTATTATAAAATAAACATTACCATCTATATCCTGAACAGGATAAATTTTATTTTCTGATTCTAATATATTCTTAAATTTGTTATCATAAACAGTATATTTGTACTCTCTGTTTCCTGATGCAACATTTCTTTGTTCAATAACAACATATTCTCTAAAGTATACTCTAACATCAGATGAGTAATCTTCAGATGTATCTAGCTCTGTTTTTAACTTAGATTTTTCATCATAAAAACTAATTTTGCCATTTGATTCTAATATATTATATGAAATGTTAACATCATCAATATCTTTAAATAATTCTTCTCCTGTAACTAAATCAAAATATCTCTTTTCATCATTTAAAGAAATATATACTATTGTATCATAATCACTATTAAACTTATTTGCATAAGAAATACTATGTAATGCTACATCTGTTTCTAAAAGTTTTATTCCTGTTTCATTAATAAAACTATACATACTGCCTTTTTGACATTCAAATACAACTTCTGTTGCTTCTTGAACAGTTGTTACAGAAATATAGTCATATTCTGGCTCAATAATAGTTTTTCCGTTATAGTCAATTATTCCATATTTTCCTTCTTTTTCTACTTTATAAAACTCTCCGCCGACTACTTGTGTAAAACTGTCATATTCTCCATACTTAACTATTTCTTTATTATTTTTATTAATTAAAGCCATCTCAGATACTCCTGTATCTTCTGATACCTTTGATACACATGTCACATCAAAGTAAAAATCATCCATTGAAGTGTATCCCTCATATGTCTTTACCTTTCCATCCAAATCAACAAATGTATATTTATCATCTGTTACATTAACAAGTTTTTGATATCCTACTAATGTTGTATTTTCATCTTCTTTATTTGCAAGCACTCCTCTTATAATAAAGACTAATGCAATAACAATTATTATTAATAATACAAGTCTTACAAGTGGTCTTCTTAAAATTTTAGCTAAAGTAATACCTTCTTTTTTGGTATTTGAACTTGTTTTTTTATCCATATTCTACCTCTTTTCTATACATTAATTTACAAATATATCGTACACTATTTTATATTTTTTGTCAATATTTTTACACATATACATTTAAGCTATAATTCAATTTTCACGCCATTTTCATTATCTACAAAAACAAGATATAATTTATCTTTCACTTCATTATTAAGTTTATATCTTAATACAATATTTCTCTCTTCGCCTTCATTTAAAATACCTGATATAAACTCATTATCTTTTATTGATGATGACGAATATACAAATTCATTTTCAGAGTTATTAAATAATCCAAAATTATATATACTAAAATATGTATTATTTTCTAGTGAACTCACACTTATTTTTATATTATATTCATTATTATTATTTGCAATTTCTTTAATATTTAAAACCAAACTATCTTTTATTACAATACTATCTTTTTGTGAATACTCTTTATAATTTTCAAATTTTTCAACATAATATTCATTATAATTAATACTATCTATGCTTAAAATACTATCAAAAATATTAGAAATAAATTTTGCAGATAAAAGATTTACTATTATACAAATTATTATAGCAACAATAGAAACAACTAATGCAATAATTGATGCGTCTTTTCTATCTTTTGCTTTTTCTTTTTTAAATACAATAATAGATAAAATTATAGCTATAATTGAAGAAAAAAGTGAAAATGGTATTCCAAATAGTGGAACAAAAGAACAAACAAAAGCTAAAATACTACAAATTAATGATATTATATACATATCTCTTTCCCCCTATAACTTATAATCATTAAAAATTTCTGCATTTTCTATTAACCATACAATTTGACCTTTCAAATCATAATTATTAGAATATAATACTTCTATCATCTTATCAATATCTCTTGAATAATAGTCTAAATAAACATCTTTTATTTTTATCAAATAATCATACATATACCAATTGTTATCTATATTTTCATGCTTATATTTTAACATTTTTCTAAAATGTTTAATATAGCATTCAAGTAAAATAAATTTGGATTTTTCATAATTTTTTTCTTTAGTAGACTTTCTAATTTTCTTTTCTAAATTTTTTTCTTTCATATATATCACTAATACAAATATAGCATAAAAAATTCTTTTAAGCAAGAAAAAATCTCGTATTAAATACGAGACTATTTTCTATGATTTTTTCTTTTTCTTTATAGCTTTATCTATTGAATACCATAATGCTGTTGCTATAAATATTGAAGAAAATGTTCCCTCTGCAATTCCTATAGATAAAGGAATTGAAAATTGTTTTAATGTTTCTTGATCATTTACAACTGAGAAAATTAATACAATACCTATTGCAACTAAAGTTGTAAATGAAGTCATTATTGTTCTTTTTAATGTTTGAGATATACTTTGATTAATTACATCTTTTACATCATTTGATTTTGTTACTACTCTTTTATTTTCTCTAATTCTATCATACACAATTATTGTATCATTAATTGAATATCCTATAATTGTTAAGACTACCGCTACAAAAGTAGAATTTATAGGGAATTTAAAGATTCCATATATAGCAAACAAGAAACATACATCAAATATTAGTCCTAATACTGCAGATAAAGCAGCTGTATATCCCAATGTTTTGAATCTAATTGCAATATAAACTAATAATAATACAATAGAAACAATAACAGAAATTATAGCTGTATTAATAAGCTCCTTTCCATAAGATGCTTGAACATTCTTTATTGTTGCATCTCCCATATTAGTATACCTTTGACTTAAAGCATCAACAATATTTGATGACTCTTCTTCTGAAATTGTCTGAGTAGTAATAGTTACTGAATTGTTTCCTGAACTAGAAGATTGTACTTCTGGTGTTTGACCACAAACTTCTTTTACTATATCAGAAATTTCCGAATTATTATATTCTTCATTTAGATCTACTTGTATTCTAGTACCACCTTTAAAATCTATGTCAAAAACATATCCAGTAGAAAATCCATATATTAATCCTGCTATAACAACAACTAATGACACAATTAATATTATGTTTTTATGTTTTAAAAAATCATACTTAAGCTTCATTATTTTCTACCTCCTTTTTTAATCCAAATAAGAAAGTAGTCTTATTTGCTAGTGGCATAAATTGTTTTAAAATAGCTTTAGATATAAATAATGCAGTGAACATACTTAATACAACACCTAGACCTAAAACTAGTCCAAAGCCTTTAACCATACCTGAACCTAATAAGTAAAGTACAAAAGCAACTATTAAAGTTGTAATGTTACCATCAACAATTGTACTAGTTGAATTTTTGAAACTCTTTTCAAAAGCTTTTTTATATGCAACTTTTTTATGTAATTCTTCCTTTAATCTTTCAAATATAATAACATTTGCATCTACTGCCATTCCTACAGATAATATTAAACCTGCAATTCCAGAAAGAGTTAATGAAATTCCTGTATTTGAAATTATTAATAATAACACTGAAACATACATTAATAATGCTATTGATGATACAACACCAGGTAGCCTATATGCAATAATCATTATTAAACAAACTACAATTAAAGCTACAATACCAGCTTTAACACTTATATCTAACGCATATTGACCAACAAAAGGTCCAATGTATTCTTTATTTATAACATTCAAATTAAATGGTAAACTTCCTGAATCAATTAACATAGCATATTCTTCTGCTATAGCTTTTCTTTCAGCATAAGTTCCATCACCTACTGTTATTATTGCTGTTGATGAATCAATCTTACTGTTTACATATGGTGATGTAATACACTCTTCATCTAAATAAATAGGCATTGGTTGCCCTACTAATTTTTCTGTTGCATCTGCAAATTTTTGTGTTCCTTCATCACTAAAAGTTAAAACAACATGTGGTGTATTAATTCCTGTACTATCTACAGGATCATCACTATATTCTGCAGATTTTATATCTTCTCCTTCTAGTAAAACATTTCCTTCTGAATCTCTAAATTGAATTACTGCAGTTCTGTCTAATCCTTCAACTGCTGAAAGGGGATCTACTGATGTATCACTAGTATTTGTTGGAATTTCAACACTTATCTGATTAGTGCTGGAATCAACTCTAATAATATAATCATAGATGTTCTTAGCTTCCAACCTATTTTGTATAACTGTTTTTGACTTTTCTAAATCGTCTGGTGTAATTTCTTGACCATCTTCAACTTCTGCCTGATAAACAATAGTAACACCACCACTAATGTCTAGACCAGTATTTATATCTTTTGCACCTTTTATAATAGTTTTATCTCCTATTTTTAAACCAAAGATAGCAAGATATCCAAGAAGAAGCATTATAATTATAGAAATTACTATTTTTATAATATTATTTTTCTTCAATTAAATCCCTCCTATAACAATTGTAATTATACTATTTTTAATTTTTATAGTCAATATAAATCTACAAGTTTTGACTTGTATAAAAAAGAAAAAACTAAAAAGAAACACCAATTATTTAGTGCTTCTTTTAGTTAAACTATTATTCTTTATCTAAAGGATCTTTATCACTTGTTGCATTATACTCTGTATATGTTTCATTTCTAGTCATTGCATTTTTTAAATCTGTTTCTGTATTTAAATCTGATGCAGGGTTCTCTGTTTTAATTGGAGTTGAAATTATATTACCATTATGTATCAAGCTCTCTATATTATTATAATGCTCTTCTGTATTTTTAATACCATATAAAATTGTAGCACTTCCACGAGCTCTATCAGCATTAGTATATATTATTATAACGCCATAATTCATTACTCTATCAGTAACAGTACGTCTAATTTCTACTTCACGAATATTTGAATATTCTATAGTCTTTTTTGTTTGACTTAAAAAGTCATTTTCATATACCATACAATCCTTATAAAACTTATATGAAATTCCCTTATACTCCATTATTTGCATACTAATTCTAGAAATTAACATTATTATAGTAATTATTATAGCAACAATACATACAATATTAGCAATATTATATATACTACTCATAGTCTCATTTTCAAGTCCTACAATATAGCCTTTACACAGAAAAAGTATTACATAAAGAACTATACTAATTATCACAGCAGTAAGTGCAGATTTTAACTTTCTTCCTGTTGGCATTGTAAGTTCATAAAAAAAATTAAACTTAGGGCCTAATTCATATAAAACTTCACCTTTATCTTCCATATACATCCCTCCAAAATAGACAACTATTCTTTTATAATTGTTCCTATCTTATCACCTTTTACTGCTCTTTTAATTGAATCTTTTTCATTTAATGCAAACACAAGTATTGGAATTTTATTTTCCATGCACAAAGTTATAGCTGTTGTATCCATAACACCCAATTTTTCATTTATTGATTGCATATATGAAACTTCTTCATATTTAATTGCATCTTCATATTTTTTAGGATCTTTATTATACACTCCATCTACATTTTTAGCAAGTAATATAACATCTGAATCCATTTCTACAGCTCTAAGTGCAGCAGCAGAATCTGTTGTAAAATATGGACTACCAGTACCACACGCAAAAATAACTATTCTTCCTTTTTCTAAATGCCTTACAGCTTTTCTTCTTATATATGGTTCTGCAACCTGCTTCATTTCGATTGCGGTTTGAACTCTTGTTTGTACACCTTTAGATTCAAGCATTTCTTGTAAAGCTAACGCATTTAATGTTGTAGCAAGCATACCCATATAATCTGATGTTGTTCTTTTTATATAATTTCCACCATATTTACCTCTCCAAAAATTTCCTGCTCCAATTACTACTGCGACTTCTACCCCATCATTATTTAAATCTACAAGTTGATTTGCAACCCTTTCAAGCTTAGTACTGTCAAGACCTCTTCCATCATCTTGACCAATTGCTTCACCACTTAATTTTACTAAAATTCTTTTATACATAGTCTTTTCCTCCAAATCACAAAAATTATATCATCAATTAAAATATGTGTCAATTTCAAATAGAAAAAGAGCTCGTAAATAACGAGCTCTTTTAATAATTAACCATTAATTTGTTTCATAACTTCTTCAGCAAAGTTTTCTTCTTTTTTCTCTATTCCTTCGCCTCTTTCAAATCTAACAAATCTTCTAATTACTATATTTTCACCAATTTTAGCAATTAATTCTGTTAATAATTGTCCAACTGTTTTATCTGGATCTTTAACAAATGGTTGATCTAATAAACAAATTTCTGAATAAAATTTATTCATTCTACCTTCAACTATTTTTTCTGCAATTGCTTCTGGTTTTCCTTCTGCCATTGCTTTTTCCATTTGTGATTTTTTTTCTGCCTCAACAACTGAAGCTGGAACATCCTCACGTTTTACATATTGAGGAGCTGCTGCTGCAACATGCATAGCTATATCTTTAACAAAACTCTTAAACTCATCATTAGTTGCAACAAAGTCTGTTTCAGAATTTACTTCTACTAATGAACCATATTTTCCATTGTGAATATATGCTTCAACTAATCCTTCTGCAGCAATTCTTCCTGCTTTTTTAGCTGCTTTTGCCATACCTTTTTGTTTTAAAAGCTCTATAGCTTTATCCATATTACCTTCTGCTTCAGTAAGGATTTTTTTGCAGTCCATTATTCCTGCACCTGTTCTATCTCTTAATTCTTTAACTTGCTCGGCTGTTATTGCCATTTAAAGCACCCCCTATTATATATTAATATTATTCTTGTTCTTCAGTTTTATCTGCTGATTCGTCTTCTTTAACTTCAGCAACTTCTTCTTTTTTGTTTTCTTTTTTAACGTAGTTTCTTCTATTATTTTGCTTTGGCTTTCTCTCTATTTTATCAACGCCTTCTTTATCAACTAACTCTTGCATTGTTTCAATGTCTTCATCATCAATAGTTGTTAAATTTCCTTCTTTAGCTTCAACTACAGCATCTGCTATTTTACCAGCAATTAAGCTTACTGATCTTACTGCGTCATCGTTACCAGGAATTACATAATCAACATCTTCTGGATTACAGTTAGAATCAATTAATCCTATTGTAGGAATGTTAAGTCTTCTAGCTTCTCTTGTACAAATATATTCTTTTTTAGAATCAGCTAAAAAGATTAATGATGGAAGCTTTTCCATATTTTTAATACCACCAAGGTTAGTATTTAAAATTTCCATTTCTTTTCTTAATTTAATAACTTCTTTTTTAGGTAAAACTTCAAAAGTTCCATCTGCTTCCATTTTTTCTAGTTCATTAAGTCTAGCTATTCTCTTTTTAATAGTAGCAAAGTTTGTTAAAGTTCCACCTAGCCATCTACTATTAATATAGTACATTCCACATCTTTCAGCTTCAGTTTTAATTGTTTCTTGGATTTGTTTCTTTGTACCTACAAATAATACAAGTCCTCCTTCAGCTACAACTTTTTTTGTTTCATTGTAAGCTTCCTGTAATTTTTTTAATGTTTTTTGTAAATCTAAAATATATATTCCATTTCTTGCTGTGAATATATATGGAGCCATTCTAGGATCCCATCTTTTTGTTTGGTGTCCAAAATGTACACCTGCTTCTAGTAATGATTTCATTGGTATAATTGCCATTTTAAATTTCCTCCTTCTTTTATTTCCTCCACAATAATCATAATTTTACACGTCCATCTCTGGAAGAAGAATAAAACTCCTATTGTGTGTGTATTTGTATGCATACTAGAATAAACATACAGCGATATTATTATAACATAATATATTTATTTGTGCAATATTTTATGTAAAAAAAATAACAATAAAAGTATAAAAAAGAGCTGTAAAACAGCTCTAAATTTTATTCTTTAAATATAGCTTCGAATTCTTCTCCAGAAATTTTTTCATTTTCTAATAATTTTTTAGCAACTTTATGCAATTTTTCTATATTTTCCTTTAATATTCTTTCTGCACTTGTATAAGCATTCATAACAATGTCTTTAATCTCTAAATCAATTTGTGCAGCTGTATTTTCACTATAATCTCTACTATGAGTTGCCATGTCTTTACCTAAGAAAACTTCCTCTTCTGATCCTCCAAAACAAATTGGTCCAAGTTTTTCACTCATTCCATATTTTGTAACCATTTCTCTTGCTATTTTAGTTGCTCTTTCAATATCATTTGACGCACCTGTACTAATATCATCAAGTACTAATTGTTCTGCTACTCTTCCACCAAGTAAAGATACAATATGTTCTTTCATCTCATTTTTAGATGCATAACTTTTATCTTCATTTGGTTTATACATTGTATAGCCACCAGCCATACCTCTAGGAATTATTGATATCTCATGTATATCATCGTGATTTGGTAAACATCTTGCAACAACAGCATGACCTGCCTCATGATAAGCAGTAAGTTTCTTTTCCTTATCGCTTATTACCTTACTCTTCTTTTCTGGTCCCATCATTACTTTTACCATTGCTTCTTCAACATCATTAATATCTATTGTTTTTTTATCTTTTCTTGCCGCAAGTAAAGCAGCTTCATTTACCATATTTTCAAGATCTGCACCACTAAATCCAGCAGTATTTTTAGCAATAACTTTAAAATCTATTCCTTGTACAAATGGTTTATTCTTTGCATGTAATTTTAATATTTCTTCTCTAGCTTTAACATCTGGCTTTCCTACAACTATTTGTCTATCAAATCTACCTGGTCTTAATAACGCCGGATCAAGTATATCTGGTCTATTAGTAGCAGCCATAACAATAATACTTTCATGTGTTGCAAATCCATCCATTTCAACAAGTAATTGGTTTAAAGTCTGTTCTCTTTCATCATGTCCGCCACCAAGACCTGCTCCTCTATGACGGCCAACAGCATCAATTTCATCAATAAATATAATGCATGGTGAATTTGCCTTTGCCTCTTTAAACATATCTCTTACACGAGATGCACCAACACCAACAAACATTTCAACAAAGTCTGAGCCACTAATACTAAAAAACGGAACATTTGCCTCTCCAGCAACAGCTTTTGCAAGTAAAGTTTTACCAGTACCTGGTCCACCAACAAGCAAAATGCCTTTAGGAATTCTTGCTCCCATATCTATATATTTTTTAGGATTTTTCAAAAACTCTACTTCTTCTTTTAACTCTTCTTTTTCTTCTTCAAGTCCTGCAACATCTGCAAAAGTAACTTTTTTAGGAGAATTTTTATCTATCTTTTGTGCTCTACTTCTACCAAAATCCATAGCTTTACTATTGCTATCACTTGTCTTTCTAAGCACAAACATTAATATAAATAAAGTTCCAATAAGAAGTAATATGTTTGGAATATATGGAGCCATTGCTTCCATAAATGTCTCTTCTGCAACTGTTAACTCAAATTCTCCTGCAGACACCTTATCTTGAATCACTTCTAAAAAAGTAGTAGAAGATGGAATATCTACAACTCTAATAATATTCTCTTCATCTTTTAAAGTAACATTTGCAGTTAATCTATCTGTACTAAGCTCTATACTTTGAACGGCCTGTTCATCAATTTTTCCCATGAGCTCGGTATAAGACATCTCTTTTATTTGAGTAGAATCTAACATTGTAATTGCATAAATTGCAATTGCTATTAAAACAGCATAAACTAATAAAGTTCTAAGCGCACTTTTTCTATTCATTTTGTCTCCCTTCAGTTTAATATATAACGGCAATATTTTTCTTAACTATTTCAATAGTAAACTTATTTCCAATTATATATTTTTTACCTTTTATATTATTATTAAGCAATTTTATTATATCTAATACATGAATATTTTCTATTCCATCTAAATTAGATATTTTCTTTTCAATTAATTTTCTAACAATTCTTTTTTGTATACTTTTATGCTCATTCATAAAATTAGAAAAATCAAAAACAATTTTAGAGTTATCCATCTTTATAATAACCTTTTTAAATATATTATTAGTAAAATCTTCAATAAAGTCATTATCTTCCTTTAGTATATTTCTCATTCTACTAATGTTGGTAACAAAATTAGGATTTAATTCCTGTAAATATGGAATTAATTGAAGTCTAACTTTATTTCTAAGGTAAATATCTTCCTCGTTTGTTTTATCAAAACAAGGATGTAACTCTAGTTCATTATTATATAATAAAATGTCTTTTTTTTCAATAGTAAGAAGTGGTCTAATTATCTTATTAAATTTAAAGTCCATACCTATTAGTCCCTTTAATCCACATCCTCTAATTTGATTTAATAAAATTGTCTCTATATTGTCATTCAAATTATGTGCAACAGCAATAACGTCGGCTTTATTCTCTTTTCTAATTTTTTCAAAAAAATCATATCTTACCATTCTACCACATGTTTCTTCAGACACTTTATTTTCTTTAGAAAGCTTAGGGATATCCACTTTTAAGTAATTAAAAGGAATTTTTCTTTTCAAACAATAATCACTCACGTATTCCTTTTCATTATCAGACTCTTTTCTAATACCATGATTTACATGAGCAACAATCACATCAAATCCCAATTCATCTTTTAATCTATATAAAGAATCAATTAAGCACATAGAATCTGGTCCACCAGACACTGCTACAACAACTTTGTCTCCTGATCTAATAAGACCATTATCTAGTATATTATTCTTTACAATATTTAAAATATTATTTACCATATCTATTCATTTCCTTTATATAAATTAGCAAATTTTGTATATTTTCCAAGCCAAGCAAGTTCTATAGTTCCTGTTTCACCATGTCTATTTTTAGCAATTATAACTTCAGCTATATTTTTCTTTTCTGTATCTTTATCGTAATAATCTTCTCTATGTAAAAACATAACAATATCAGCATCTTGCTCAATAGAACCAGATTCACGAAGATCACTAAGCATCGGTCTGTGATCTGCTCTAGACTCAGTAGCACGACTAAGTTGTGAAAGGGCAATAACTGGAACATCAAGTTCTTTTGCAAGAATTTTTAGTCCTCTTGAAATCTCAGATATTTCTTGTTGCCTAGAACCATTTGCTGTTTTAGATTCCATTAACTGTAAATAGTCTATTATAATTAAACCAACATTTTTTTCTAACTTTGCTTTTCTGCACTTTGCTCTAATTTCAGATGGAGTAAGTATCGGTGTATCATCTATATATATAGGAACATCTGCAAGTCTATTACTAGCATCTGCCATTTTTATCCAATCTTCTTGCTCTAGATTTGCATTATTTAATCTCATACTGTCAATTTCACTTTCAGAACTAAGCATTCTTTTTACAAGTTGTTCTTTAGACATCTCTAAATTAAATATCATAACAGGTATTTTATCATGCATTGCAACATAGGAAGCAATATTTAATACAAAAGCTGATTTACCCATTGCAGGACGAGCCGCAACAATAATTAAATCCGAATTATTAAGTCCAGATATTTTTTCATCTAAATCTATAAATCCAGATTCAATTCCAGATAGCTTTTCTTTATTTTCATACATTTTTTCTATAGAATCTAATGTAGTAACCAGTATTTCTTTCATTCCAGAATATGACTTGCTATTTCTATTTTGAGCAAGATCAAAAATACCTTTTTCTGCTTGTTCTATTATAGTATCAAGCTCCTCAGTTTGAGCGTAAGATATTTTCATAATATCACTTGTAACTTTAATTAAATTTCTTGAAGTAGCTTTTTGTTCAACAATCTCAACATATCTTTCAATGTTAGATGTAGTAGGTACGTTATCTATTAATGTTGCTAAATTTTGAGTTCCGCCAACTCTTTCTAAAGTTCCTCTTAGCTTTAATTGCTCTGTCACAGTTATCATATCTATTTCTCTACCAACAGAATAAATATCCATCATAGCTGCATAAATCTCTTTATTATCTTCTCTATAAAAATCATCTGGTTTTAAAACTTCTACTGCTACTTGAACCGCATCTTTTGATACCAACATTGAACCTAAAACTGCTTGTTCTGCTAATGTATCATTCGGCTGTACTTTATTTACTACTTCATTTTCCATTTACTACACCTACATTCTTATTACTGATATTTTTAGCTTTGCTACTACTCCTTCATATAATTTTACGCTTACTATAAATGTTCCTAATGTTTTTATAGGATCATCAATTACTATTTTTTTCTTATTTACTTCTATACTAAATTTTTCTTTTATTTTTTCTGCAATATCTTTTTCAGTTACACTTCCATAAAGTTTGCTACCCTCACCAACTTTATGTTTAAATTCAATAAATCCTGATTCAATAATTTTTTTATTTTCATTTGCTGCTTCAAGCTCTGTCTTCTTTTTATACTTTTGAGCATCAATTTTTCCTTGAGCTTCATTTAAATTTTTATTATCTGCTATCACAGCTATCTTTTTAGGAAATAAAAAATTTCTAGCATAACCTTCGCTTACTTCAATGATTTGAAATTTTTTTCCAAGCCCTTTTACATCTTGCTTTAATACTACTTTCATTTTTTCCCTCCTATTATTTTTTATTCAGATAAATATTCTTCTATACTTTCTAATAACTTTTCTTTTGCTTTCTCAAGAGTAACACCTGCTATTTGCGCACCTGCAAAAGTCAAATGTCCACCTCCGCCCATTTTTTCTAATATAGTTTGAACATTTATATCTCCCATTGATCTACCAGAAATCATAACAATTCCATCAACCATACATAAAACGAAAGATGCTTGAATTCCAGAAATAGATAAAAGTTCATCAGCTGCTTGCGCAACTATTATCGGCATATCCGGATGTTTTTCTTCAGATACAGAAATTGCTATTTTATTATGTATAAATTCAGCATTTTTAACTATATTAACTTTTGCCACATACGTTTCAAAATTATTTTGAAATAACAATTTTATCTCTGCAACATCTATTCCAAACTTCTTAAGATAAGCAGCTACTTCAAATGTCCTTACTCCTGTTTTAAACATAAAGTTTTTAGTATCTACTACAAGTCCTGCATACATACATTCTGCTTCATTAGAAGATATTTCAACACCATCCATATACATCAAAAGCTCAACAACTAGCTCTGTTGCAGAAGATGCATATATTTCATGGTATGTTAAAACAGCATTATCTATAAATTCAGGTCCTCTTCTATGATGATCTATTACTGCAATTTTTTCAAATTTATCTAGTAAATCAGGTTCAACTAAATATGATTTCTTATGTGTATCTACAACAACAAGTAAACAATTTGTAAAATCATCATTTTTTATTTCTGGATATGTTTTAAATACATCATCATAATTTTCATCATATTTTATTTTAGTAATAACACCCTCTGTACTTGCATTACATTTTGCATCTACTATTACAGTTACTGGCTTTCCTAGATATTGAGCTATTTTTACAATACCAATAGATGCACCAATACAATCTAAATCTGAATTTCTATGTCCAACCACATACACCTTCTCAGATTTTTCAACTAACTCTCTTATTGCCTGTGCCATAGTTCTAGCTTTTACTTTACTAGTTTTTTCTAATCCAATATTTGAGCCTCCAAAAAAATCATATTTTTTATCTTTTTTTACTACTGCTTGATCTCCACCTCTACCAAGTGCAATATCAAGGGCTGATCTACCAGCATTATATCGGTCTTCAAGAGTCTCTTCTGCATATGATACGCCAATTGATACTGTAATAGGTAATTTAGTAAGTTTAGTTATATTTCTTACCCTTTCTAATATATCAAATGAATCTTTCTCCATCTTATCTATATATTTTTTTTCCATAAATATAGCATATTTGTCTTTATCTAATCTTGCAAGTACTCCTTTATTTTCTCTTGCCCAACTCCTAATTTCTCTTGTAAGAACAGATGTAACCTCCGCTTTTTGCATTTCATCAAGGCCTTGCAATGTCTCTTCATAGTTGTCAATAAAAAGCATACCTATAGCAACTCTAGTATCTTCTAAATTTTCTCTTAAAGTACTTTCATAAGTTTTGTCAACAAAAGACACTAGCATACAATCAAAATTTTCAAATTTAATTTGGTTACAAATAATGTTATATACATCACCATTTCCAAGCTCTTCAAGAAGACTTGAATTAGGATTTTTCTTTTTTAAAGATTCTAGTTTTAAAGCAGATTTTTCTATATATTCATCTGGTAGCAAATGTTCTGCCGAATTATTTTTCCATATTATATTTCCTTGCATGCCAACAATTGCCATTGGAATATCTACTAAATCTAAAGAATCTTTAAATATAGAATCAATGTTTTTAGACAATTCATGAAGTCTATATTTTTTATTTTTTAGTTCTCTAATACACATAACAATAGCAACGACACATAAAACAAAAATAATAAATATGTCTGCATACAATGTAAGTGGGAAAATAATTGAAATAAAAGCAGCACAAATTATTAGTATTGATAAAAAAACTATTCTTGAAGAAAAAGACTTTAAAATACCTGTCCTTTTTTCTTTATTTTTACCCATAAAACCGAACTTCCTCTTTTCTTGCATTTTTCCTATATTTTACTATTTTTAGGTCAAAATGTCAAGTAAACATAATACTTTAGATATCGTATTACATAGTTTTTAGCAAATAAAAAAGAAAATATAATTTTTACATTATATTTTCTTTTCAAGAGTTATACTGCAACTTTCTCAGATAGTCTTATTCTATCTGCAATCATTGCAATAAATTCAGAATTAGTTGGTTTTCCTTTATTAGAATTTACTGTGTAACCAAATATTTTTTCATGCATTTCAATTTGCCCTCTATTCCAAGCAACTTCAATTGCATGTCTAATAGCTCTTTCAACTCTAGAAGGAGTAGTTGAAAATTTTTGTGATAAAGTAGGATATAATTCTTTAGTTACAGAATTTAATATGTCTTCATTTTGTACAGCTAGAATAATAGCTTCTCTTATATACTGATATCCTTTTATATGTGCTGGTACACCAACATCATGTATCATTTGAGTTACTCTTACTTCCAATGGCAAATTCTTATTTCCATAAGCTACCATATATTCAGTTTTTATATCTTCTTCCTCTTTAAGTAAATCTCTAATTCTATCTACAAGAGTTATCATATCAAAAGGCTTTACAACATAATAAGTTGCACCAAGTGATATTGCTTTTTGAGTAACTTTCTCTTGACCAATAGCAGACATTACTATTGTAATAGGTTTATCTATTCCTACTTCATCTTGTAAATCTTCAAGAACTGATAAGCCATCTTTTTCTGGCATTACTACATCAAGCAGCATAACATCAGGTTTAGACTGTTTTATAGCATCTATAACATTAGTACCATCATATAGAGGTTCCAATGCGATCATATCTTTTTGAGAGTTAATGTACATATTTAGTAATTTAACAAATTCTTTATTATCATCAACTATCATTATTTTTATTTTATTATTTTCCATTTTAATTGCTCCATTTCCAGTCTATCCTATAAAGCATCATTATTATACAATTGTTTTTAGCTAAAATCAAGATTTTTGACTGCTTTTCGCTATCAAATTTTGTCAAATTCAAAAATTTAATAAATTTCCAATAATTTCCTGTATTATTTTAATTAATTAACACAAATTATTAGTGTAAAGTGTAATTAAATATAAAACACTTTAATACCAAAAAATTGGAGGTGAATTAAATGGCTTCTACAAATAGCAAAATGACAAACAAACAAGCTAAAGCTGCTCTAGACAAATTCAAATATGAAGTAGCTAACGAAATTGGAGTTAACCTAAAGCAAGGTTATAATGGTGATTTAACTTCTAAACAAGCTGGTTCTGTAGGTGGTGAAATGGTTAAAAGATTAGTTGCTAATGCTGCTAACCAAATGCAATCTCAACAACCTAACCAATAATTTAAAGTTAATTTAAGTTAGAAAGTTAAAAAGATAGTGAGTATTTTATCTCTCACTATCTTTTTTATTACTAGTTATATTTACTTTAAGTTTAAATCTACCTTATTACCTTCTATATCAGTACCAATTCCTGTTTTATAGTCTAAATTATATCTTTCTATAAAATTAGCATTTTCCTCTTCTGAGTCGTAAATTTCTATTATCATAACATCTGTCCCGTCTGTAAATAGTCTAATTCTTGCTGGAGCTGTCCCTGTTTGTTCTTGATAAAAAGCACTTGCATACTCTTTCCATTCATCATCTGTATATGTTTTTACGTTTTCTTGTGTTTGCACATTTTCATCATTAGTTTTTTTGTTTAAATTAATTACTACTACTACAATAGCTACAATTATACATGCTACTATAGCAATAAATGCTATAAACCTTTTCTTGTTCATTTCTACCTCCTGTGCCCATCATTTTATATAATATCAAAAATAAGAAAATTTGTCTATTATTATTGTAAATATTTACAAATATTGTTGTCATAAACTAGTTCTAATCTATGTAAAGCTCTTGTCATTGCAACATATAAAAGCTTCATATCTAAAATATTATTATATTTATATACATTTTCATCCACATCTGCAATTATCACTACATCAAATTCAAGACCTTTGGATAAATATGAGGTTAATATACAAACGCCACCATTGTATTTTTCCTGATCTTTATATATAATCTCTGATTCAATATTTAATGCTTTAAGTTTTTTATTTAACTTTAACATATTATTTTGATCTTTGTATATTATTGCAATAGATTTAAACCCTTCTTTTAAATAATGCTTTACTCTATTTGATATATACTCTATTTCTTCATCTTTTCTTACTTTACTTTTTATAATAGGACCAGAACTTCTAATAACTGGATTTGCTCTTCCAAGTCCAATATTTTCTGATATTTTATTTGCCTCATCCATTATTTCAATTGACGTTCTATACGATTTTTTTAAGGTCAAATACTCAGCACCTTGAATTACATTATCTATCACTTCATTCCAACCATCAATTGCTCTATAAGAATATATTCCTTGTGCCATGTCTCCAAAAATAGAAAATACTGCATTTGATAATATATTTTTTAATACATAATAACTAAATATTCCAAAGTCCTGTGCTTCATCTATTACCACACTCTTTATATTCTTATATTCATCATTTCCAAACAAATATAACTTAATATACATTAAAGCCGCAATGTCTTCATTTTCTATTATCTTATTTTTTAAAGATTCTAATGTATTTTTCTTTAATAATTCTATATTTTTATCATGTCCTTGATAAAGTTTATCCACATTTTCCACAAATTCTTTATAGATATTTATTGTTTTTAAATTAGCAATATTAAGATATTTTTTTATTTGTTTTTCAAAGCCGGTTTTTTCAAGCTCCTTTAACATATCTAATTCTTGCTTAACAATTTTCCTCTTTTTATCTATATCAGGTTCTTCTTTTTCTAATTCTAACATTTTAGACTTTATCTTTTGATATATATTATCATCATTTTTAATTCTATTTGAAGTAACTTTAGCTGTCATATCTAATCTTTGTTTTACAGATTCACCAAGTACCTCACCATATATTTTCATTATTTCTTTCTTAGATAAAATCTGTATATTATTTATAACTAATCCACTATCTGAAATAATGCCTTTTTCATAAGTATTTAGATATTTTTCTAATAATTCTTTATATTCAAGACTACTTTTAAATTTTAAATAGTCTTCAGTTGCTTTTTTGTCTATAATATCTGCGAGTTTTTTAGTAGAATCTTCAAATATAATTTTCTCTCCAATAAAATTACTTGCAAGCTCTTCATATGTAACTTGAACAGCATTACTTGCATCAAGATCCGGTAGTACATTTGATATATAGTTAATAAAAAACTTATTTGGTCCTATTACCATAAATTGATTTGCTTTATATTTATTCGAATTATTATACATCAAATATGCTATTCTATGTAATGCAACAGTCGTTTTACCAGAACCTGCTACACCTTGAACAATAAGATTTTTATCTATACTTTTTCTGATAATATTATTTTGTTCAGATTGAATTGAAGCTACAATATTCTTTAGTCTATTGTCTGCATTTGCTCCTAAATATGGTTTTAACAACTCATCATCAGATACAGAGTCAACATCAAATATATCTTCTACTTCTTTATTTTGTATAATTATCTGTCTCTTTAGCGACAATTCTCCTTTAACTTTTCCTTTTGGGGCATTATACTCTACTTTTCCTAGATTAGCATCATAATATAATGTTGAAACAGGAGCTCTCCAATCAGTAATAACAACATTTCCATCTAAATCTGTTACCCCAACTTTACCAATATATAGTTTTTCTTTTTTATTCTTTTTATCTTCTTTAAAGTCAATTCTTGCAAAGTATGGTTTTTCTTTCATCCTTACTATATTAGTTATCTTTGTCGCCGTAGCTGACATTAAATTAGATAATAAAACTGGATTATTACTATACTTTTTGGGCAAAGTTCTAAGTATTTGCTCCTCTCCTTCTTGAATTGTTTCAAGTTCTTCTTCTACATTTTTTAATTTCTGCTTTTCATATTCTAAATCGTTCATAACACCCTCCTTTTTCAAACGCTTTTTTATTATAACTTATATTTATGTAAATTTCAACAAAAAATAAAAAAGATGATACTTATGTATCACCCTTTTAAAGAACAATTATCCTAAAAATCCAGAATAATTTCTACTTGCCATTTGTGTTTCAATTGTATTTAATACTTCTAGACCAACACTTACTAAGATAAGTATTGAGTTACCACTAAATGATATATTTTGAGTTGTAAATGCCTGTAAAATTATTGGTAAAATTGCAATTGCAGATAAGAATAAAGCACCTACAGCTGTAATATGTTTTAAAACACTGTTTATATATTCTGATGTATTTTTACCTGCTCTAATACCTGGTATAAATCCACCATTTTTCTTTAAATTATTTGCAATTTCAACTGGATTAACAATAAACATTGTATAAATAAATGTAAATCCTATAATTAATGCCATATAAATTACAGCATATCCTATTAAATACCATATACCACTTGATGATGAAGCAGTAAACAATGTATATACACCTTTCCAAAATCCTGTCAAGCTATTTACGTCAGTAACCAAACTTATTATTATACCTGGAAATGACATAAATGACATTGCAAAGATAAGTGGCATAACACCTGCCATTGCAAGCTTAATTGGAATATGTGTACTTTGTCCGCCATACATTTTTCTTCCTACAACTCTTTTTGCATAATTAACAGGAATTCTACGTTCAGCTTTTTGAACAAATACAACCCCTGCTATAACCGCAATCAAACCAACCATTAAAGCTACAAATATTAATATACCAGTAAAACCACTACCAGCTATATTTGCAAAAGAATTAATTGTTGTTGGAAGTCCTGCAACTATACCAAAGAAAACAATCATAGAAATACCATTTCCTATTCCATGCTCTGTTATTTTGTCTCCAAGCCAAGTTAAAAGTGAAGTACCTGCCATAAGAGAAACTATAAATAAGAATATTCCTAAATATTTTCCTGCTCCATATGTAAGTGGAGTTAAAAGATAAGCATCATAAGTAAAATATAATCCTAATCCTTCAATTATTGCAAAAGCAATTGTTAAATATTTAGTATATTTATTTAATTTTTTTCTACCAGTCTCGCCTTCTTTTGCAAGTCTTTCTAAGCTTGGTATAACAAATTGTAATAAATTTAATACGATAGAAGCAGTAATATATGGTCCTATTGTCATTGCAAATATAGATAATCTACTAAAAGCTCCACCAGATATTAAGTTTATCATAGTAGTTAGACCGTTTGTAGATGCACCTAATTGCTCATTAATTGTTATCTTATCTAGACCAGGTATAGTAATAAATGTACCTACTCTAAATATTATTAATATTAAAACTGTAAATAATAATTTTTTTCTAATATCTTTAACTGAGAATATATTTTTTATGCTTTCAAACATACTACATCACCTCAGTCTTTCCACCTACAGCTTGTATTTTTTCTTCAGCAGTTTTTGAGAATTTACTTGCTACAACAGTAAGTTTCTTTGTTAATGTTCCATTTCCTAAAACTTTAACACCATCTAGTTCTTTTTTTATAATACCTTTAGCTATTAATGACTCTGCATTAACAACTGATCCATCTTCAAATTGTTCTAAATCACTTAGGTTAACTATAGCATATTCTACAGCAAAGTGATTTTTAAATCCTCTTTTAGGTATTCTTCTGTATAAAGGTGTTTGTCCACCTTCAAATCCTCTTCTAATACTACCACCTGTTCTAGCTTTTTGACCTTTATGTCCTTTTCCAGCTGTTTTTCCAAGACCACTTCCAATACCTCTTCCTACTCTTTTAGAGGTAGTTGTAGCACCGTATGCTGGAGCTAATTCGTGTATCTTCATTCAAGCTTCCTCCTCTCTTATAAATTACTAGTAATCATTATATCATTATTTTAGTATTTCTTCTACTGTTTTTCCTCTAAGTTTAGCAACTTCTTCTGGTGTTCTCATAGCTTTTAATGCTTTTAAAGTTGCATATACTACGTTTATGCTATTACGAGAACCAAGAGTTTTAGCTGTTACGTTCTTAACACCTGCTAGTTCTAGAACTGGTCTAACTGCACCACCGGCAATAATACCTGTACCTTCAACTGCTGGTTTTAAAATTACTTTAGATGAACCAAAGTTTGTTGTAAATTCATGAGGTAAAGTACCATTTACTAAAGATACTTCTACTAAGTTTTTCTTTGCATCATCAGTTGCTTTTTTAATAGCTTCTGGAACTTCTGCAGATTTACCTGTACCAACACCAACGTGGCCATTTTCATCACCAACAACTACTAGTACACTAAATCTAAAAGTTCTACCACCTTTAACAACTTTAGCAACTCTGCTCACATTAACAACTTTTTCTTTTAATTCAGTTTTAGTTTCTGCCATTTTAGTTTCTCCTTTCATTAGAATTCTAATCCAGCTTCTCTAGCTGCATCTGCTAATGCTTTAACTTTTCCATGGTATAAATAACCATTTCTATCAAAGACAACAGTGTTAATTTTTGCTTTTTTAGCACGCTCAGCGATTAATTTACCAACTTCTGTTGCAGCTTCAACATTTGATGCTTTAGTTTTTACTTCTTTATCTAATGTTGATGCAGAACAAATAGTTGTTTGTTTTTCGTCATCAATAAGCTGTGCATATATATTATTTAGACTTTTGAAAACACAAAGTCTTGGTCTCATAGAAGTACCTTGAACTTTAGTTCTAACTCTTTTTTGTCTAATAGTTCTTGTAACGTTTCTATCTGTCTTATTAATCATCTTAAGACTCCCTCCTTAACTTCTAAGATTATTTTTTACCGCCAGCTTTTCCTTCTTTTCTTATAATTCTTTCGCTAGCATATTTAATTCCTTTACCTTTATATGGTTCAGGTTCTCTCTTTTCTCTAATGTTAGCAGCTACTTGACCAACAACTTGCTTGTCGATTCCCTTTACTACTATTGTATTAGGATTTGGTACATCTATAGTTATTCCTTCAATTTCCTCAACTTCTACAGGATGAGAATAACCTAAAGTAAGTACTAATTTTTTACCTTGTTTTTGTGCTCTGTATCCTATACCGTTTACTTCTAATGTTTTTTCAAAACCTTTAGTTACACCAATTACCATATTGTTAATTAAAGTTCTTGTTAATCCATGTATATTTCCGTTATTTTCATTATCAACAGTTACTTTAATCTCATTATTTTCTTGAGCTATAGTAACACATGGTAAAAATTCTTGTGTTAAAGTTCCTTTAGGACCCTTTACAGTAACTACATTTCCTTCAATTTTTACTTCAACACCTTCTGGTATTGTGATAGGACTTTTACCTATTCTTGACATTTGGTATACCCTCCTTTATATTAAATTTCTTATTACCAAATATATGCTAAAACTTCGCCACCAACATTTTCTTTTCTAGCAGCTTTATCTGTCATTATTCCTTTAGATGTAGAAATGATTGCAATACCTAAACCATTTAAAACTCTAGGTAAATCTTCTACGCTTGCATATATTCTTAGACCTGGTTTACTAATTCTTTTTAAACCTTGTAAAACTTTTACATTGTTTTGATATTTTAAAGTAATTCTAATAGTTTTGTGTGTATCTTCAATTATATCTACAGCTTCAACAAAACCTTCAGATACTAAAATATTTGCTATTGCTTCCTTTTCTTTAGAATAAGGAACGTCAACTGTTGCATGTTTTTGCGCGTTAGCATTTCTTATTCTAGTTAACATGTCTGCAATTGGATCTGTTGTATTCATTGCCTTTATTCCTCCTTTTTTTACCAGCTTGCTTTTTTTACACCTGGTATATCTCCTTGATATGCTAATTTTCTAAAGCATAAACGGCATATTCCATATTTTCTCATGTAAGAATGTGGTCTTCCACATATTTTACATCTATTATAATATCTTGTGCTAAACTTTGGTTCTCTTTTTTGTTTAGCTATCATAGATTTCTTTGCCATCTCAAGTCCTCCCTACTTTTCAGCGAATGGTAAGCCTAATAATTTTAATAATTCATAAGCTTCTTCATCTGTTTTTGCAGTTGTAACAAAAACAATGTCCATTCCTCTTACTTTATCTATTTTATCATATTCTATTTCAGGGAAAATAATTTGTTCTTTTACTCCCATATTATAGTTTCCTCTTCCGTCAAAAGAATTAGGGTTAACACCTCTAAAATCTCTTACACGAGGAAGTGCTACATTAAAGAATTTAGTAGCAAAATCATACATTTTTGTGCTTCTTAAAGTTACTTTGCATCCAATATTCATACCTTCTCTTAATTTGAAAGCTGCTATTGATTTTTTAGCTTTAGTAACAATTGGTCTTTGCCCAGCAATTTGTTCAAGTTCTCCCATAGCTACGTCTAAAGCTTTAGAATTGTCTTTAACTTCTGAAACACCCATATTAATAACTATCTTTTCTAGTTTTGGTACTTGCATTATTGATTTATATCCGAATTTTTTCATTAATGCAGGCACTACTTCAGCGTTATATTTTTCTTTAAGGTTCATTTAACTTTTTCCCTCCTTATTACTTCATTTCGTTACAGCTTTTGCAATATCTTGATTTTGTTCCATCTTCGTTTACTTTAACACCAAGTCTTACACCTTTGTCGCATTTATCGCAATAAAAGCTTACTTTAGATGCATAAATTGGAGCTTCAACTTTAATGATTCCAGATTCTTGACCTTGCTTTCTTGCTTTAACATGTTTTGTTCTAACATTTATATCTTTTACAGTTACTTTACCAGTCTTTTTATCTATATCTAGTATTGTACCTTTTTTTCCTTTTTCTGATCCTGTATTTACAATTACAGTATCACCTTTTTTTAATTTCATTTTTGTTAACACTTCATTTCACCTCCGTATATTAAAGAACTTCTGGTGCTAGAGATAATATCTTCATGTACTCGTTATCTCTTAGTTCTCTTGCTACTGGTCCAAAAATACGTGTTCCTCTAGGTGTTTTATCATCTTTGATTAAAACAGCTGCATTCTCATCAAATCTAATATATGAACCATCTTCACGTCTAAGACCTCTTTTACTTCTAACAATTACAGCTTTAACAACATCGCCTTTTTTTACTGCTGAGTTAGGTGCAGCTTTCTTTACAGAAGCTACTATAACATCTCCAATGTTACCCCACTTTCTGTAAGAACCACCAAGAACTCTTATACACATTAATTCTTTTGCTCCAGTGTTATCTGCAACTTTTAATAATGTTTGTTGTTGTATCATGGATTAGTCCTCCCTTCAAATTACTATTTAACTTTTTCCACAATTCTTACAAGTCTATATCTCTTATCTTTACTTAGTGGTCTAGTTTCCATTACTTCTACGATATCTCCGATATCACATTCGTTGTTTTCATCATGAACTTTTATTCTTAAAGTATCATTTTTAATTTTGTTATAAAGTGGATCTTTTACTTTATTGTCAATTGCAACAACAATAGTTTTATCCATTTTATTACTTACAACTTTTCCTTGTTTAGTTTTTCTTAAATTTCTTTCCACGTTCTATTCCTCCTTTACCACTAATTATTTTCCTTTTCTGTTATTAAAGTATTTACTCTAGCTATTTCTTTTTTAACTAAAGTTATTTTCTTAGGGTTATCAAGGCCGTTAAGAGAGTTTTGAAATCTTAATTTAAAAAGTTCATTTTTAAGTTCTTTTAACTCTTTTTGTAGTTCTTCAACTGACATATTTTTATATTCATTGATTTTACTAGATTTCATTATTTTTCTCCTCCTTCTTGATCTTCTCTTTTTACAATTTTACATTTTATTGGAAGTTTATGAATAGCTTTAGCTAAAACTTCTTTTGATGTAGCTTCATCTAGTCCTGAAATTTCAAACATTATTCTTCCTGGTCTAACTGCTGCTACGAAATATTCTGGATTTCCTTTACCTGAACCCATACGAGATTCTGCTGGGTGTTTAGTAATAGGTTTATCTGGGAATATTTTTATCCAAGATTTACCAATTTTTTTAGTATATCTTGAAATAGTAACTCTGACTGCTTCAATTTGGTTTGCTGTAATCCAAGCTGGCTCTAGCGCTTGTATTCCGTATTCACCGTCAGTTACTTGAGTTCCTCTTTGTGCTTTTCCCTTTAAAATACCTTTTTGTACTTTTCTATATTTTGTTCTTTTTGGTGACAACATCTTTAGTTACCTCCTTTTTCTTCGTTTTTTGTAGGAAGTACTTCTCCTTTATATATCCAAACTTTAACACCGATAATTCCATATGTTGTTTTTGCTTCTGCAAATCCATAATCAATATCTGCTCTTAAAGTTTGAAGAGGAATTGTACCTTCATGATAAGTTTCAGTTCTAGCAATTTCAGCTCCACCTAAACGTCCAGATACAGCAGTCTTAATTCCTAGAGCTCCTGCTTTCATAGTTTTTTGCATAGCTTGTTTCATAGCTTTTCTAAAAGATATTCTCTTTTCTAGTTGTAATGCAATATTTTCTGCAACTAATTGTGCAGCCATATCTACATCTTTAACTTCAACAATATTTAAAGATACATCTTTACCAATTTTTTTGTTTAATTTATTCTTTATTTCTTCAATTGCTGCTCCACCTTTACCAATTATCATACCAGGTTTTGCTGCATATATATCTACCAAGACTTTATTACCTTTTCTAGCAATTTCTATTTTATAAATACCAGCTGGTTTTAATAAGTCTTTAAGGTATGTACGAATATTATAATCTTCTACAAGGTTATTTGAATAATCTTGTTTGTTAGCATACCATGTTGAAGACCAGTTTTTTATAATTCCAACTCTAAGTCCGTGTGGACTAACTTTTTGTCCCATTTAAAGTTACCTCCTTTATGCTTCTTTTAACACAACTGTAATGTGACTAGTTCTTTTTCTTATTCTATTTGCTCTACCTTGAGCTCTTGGCATAATTCTTTTCATTGTAGTTCCTTGGTTAGCATATATTTCAGAAATGTATAATTTACTTTCATCCATATTATGATTATTAACTGCATTTGCCATTGCTGATTTAACTAATTTTTCAACTACTGGTGCAGCTGCTTTATTAGTATATTTTAATATTGCTACTGCCTCTTTAGCATTTTTTCCTCTAATAGTGTCTATAACTATTTTTACTTTTCTTGCACTAATTCTAGCATGGCGTAACTCAGCTCTTGCTTGTTTTTCTTCCATTTTTAGGCTCCTCCTTCATTAAAGTTTTATTATTTTACTTTAGTCTTTTTATCTCCTGAATGTCCTCTGAATAATCTTGTAGGAGCAAATTCTCCTAACTTGTGTCCAACCATTTCTTCAGTTACATATACTGGAACATGTTTTCTTCCATCATGAACTGCAATAGTATGACCAATCATTTGAGGATATATAGTAGAGGATCTTGACCAAGTTTTTATAGCTTCTTTTCTATCTTCTTCATTTAATTTTTCAACCTTTGCAAGTAATCTTTCATCTACATAAGGTCCTTTTTTAAGTGATCTTGACATCTTCTATACCTCCAAATACTATTTTTTATTTCTTCTCTTAACAATATACTTATCTGTTCTATTGTTAGTTTTTCTTGTTTTATATCCATGAGCAGGTTTACCCCAAGGAGTTCTTGGTCCAGTGTGTCCAACTGGTGCTCTACCTTCACCACCACCATGTGGGTGATCAACTGGGTTCATAACAGATCCTCTAACTGTAGGTCTTATTCCCATATGTCTTTTTCTACCAGCTTTACCTAATTTTACGTTTTCAGCTTCAAGATTTCCAACTTGACCAATACATGCTTTACATTCAACATTTATAAGTCTCATTTCTCCTGAAGGCATTCTAACATGTGCATATTTTCCTTCTTTTGCCATAAGTTGCGCTGACATACCAGCACTTCTTACAAGTTGTGCACCTTTACCTTTATTTAGTTCTATGTTATAAATCATAGTACCAACTGGTATAGCGTCAATTGGCATACAGTTACCTGGTTTAATATCAGCTTTTGCAGCAGATATAACTTTATCTCCATCTGTAAGTCCAACTGGAGCAATAATATATGCTCTTTCACCATCTTCGTATTCAATTAAAGCGATATTAGCAGTTCTATTTGGATCATATTCGATACCTATTACTGTTGCTTCCATATCAACTTTATTTCTTTTAAAATCAATTACTCTATATTTTCTTCTGTTTCCGCCACCATGATGTCTTACAGTAATTTTACCAGTATTATTTCTTCCTGCATTTTTCTTTAATACAGTAAGTAAACTTTTCTCTGGTGAACTTTTTGTAAGTTCATCGTTTGTTAATGTTGTTGTATTTCTTAATGATGGAGTAACAGGTTTAAATGATTTTATTCCCATTTTTTATTCCCTCCTAGTTATTTCCAAATGCTGAACTAATTTCTTCTATTTCAGTTTTATATTTCTTGTTAACTTTTGTTTCTTTTCCACCTTTTGCAAGATATTTAACATCTGCTGGGTTAGTATCAATACTTACTATAGCTTTTTTCCAAGCTTTAGTTACCCCTTGGTGTACTCCAACTCTTTTTGCTTTTCCATCATATCTTAAAGTATTAACTTTTAATACTTTAACTCCAAAAAGCTCTTCAACTGCATTTTTTATTTCAACTTTTGAAGAATTTAAAGCAACCTCAAAAGTATATTTTCCATTTGCAATTTCGCTATAACTTTTTTCAGTCATTATAGGCTTAATTATAACGTCTTCTGCGTGTCTCATTATGCGTACACCTCCTCTAATTTCTTAACTGCATCTTTTGTTAATACTAGAGAATCATATTTTAATAAATCAAATATATTCATTGTATTTACTAAAGTAGTTTTTACTCCTTCAATATTTCTTGCAGAAGCTTGAACATTTAAGTTTTTCTCATCTAGCATTACTAAAGCATTATTAACTTTTAAGTTTGTTAAAACATTAACCATATTCTTAGTTTTAATTTCGTTAAGTTCTAATTTATCAACTACAACTAATTTTCCTTCTTGTACTTTTGAAGTTAGTACAGATTTGAATGCAAGTTGTTTTACCTTTTTAGGAATTGAATATCTGTATGATCTAGGTTTTGGTCCTAAAGCAATACCACCTTTAATCCATTGAGGTGCTCTTATAGATCCTTGTCTAGCTCTACCAGTTCCTTTTTGTTTCCATGGCTTTCTTCCGCCACCACTTACTTCAGATCTTGTCTTAGTAGATTGAGTTCCTTGTCTTTGGTTTGCTTGATAATTTACAAGTGCAGTGTGAACAGCAACTTCATTTACTTCAACTCCAAACACTTTTTCGTTTAACTCAATATCTTCTACTTTTTTACCATCCATATTTAAAACGTCAACTTTAAGCATTTTTTCTCCTCCTTCCTACTTACTTTACACTTTTTCTTACTCTAACAATTGATTTTTTAGCTCCTGGAATTGAACCTTTTACTAAAATAACATTTTTGTCAGCATCAACTTTAACAACATTTAAATTTAAGATTGTAGATGTTTTACTTCCCATGTGTCCTGGTAATTTTTTACCTTTAAAAACTCTACCTGGTGTTGTTGTAGATCCCATTGAACCAGGTCTTCTATGATACATAGAACCATGTCCCATTGGTCCTCTATGTTGTCCATGTCTTTTAATAACACCTTGGAAACCTTTACCTTTAGATGTTCCTTGTACATCAACACTATCTTCTGTTGTAAATGTATCAACAGTAATTTTACTTCCAATTTCATATTCATCAACATTTTCAACTTTAATTTCTCTTAGGTATTTTTGAACATCAACACCTGCTTTTGCAAATATTCCTTTATGTGGTTTATTTGCATTTTTTTCTTTAATTTCTCCGAAGCTTACTACAATTGCATTGTATCCATCTTTATCAGCAGTTTTTTTAGCAACTACTGTTAATGGTTTAACTTCGATTGCTGTTACTGGTATTGCAACTCCTTTTTCATCAAAAATTTGAGTCATACCAACTTTTGTTCCGTAAATCTCTTTTACCATTTTGTTTTCCTCCCTTTAACTAAACTTTAACTTCAACCAAATTTTAATATCAGGGTTTGTCATTGCCTAATCTGTGTTAGGATGACATATTAAAATTTTAAGAAGCTATTATAACTTAACTTCGATGTCTACACCTGCTGGCATATCAATTGACATTAACGCATCAACTGTAGCTTGATTTGGTGATAATACATCAATTACTCTTTTATGAGTTCTCATTTCAAATTGTTCTCTTGAATCTTTATGTTTGTGTGGAGAACGTAAAATTGTAATGATTTCTTTTTCAGTAGGTAGTGGAATTGGTCCTGATACTTCAGATCCAGTTTTTCTAGCTACTTCAACAATTTTTGCTGCAGCTTGTTCAAGTACAACATGATCATAAGCTTTAAGTCTTATTCTCATTTTTTTGCTTTGTTCTTTTGACATATGTAAAACACTCCTTTTCTATAGTTTGCCGGTTTGACAAGTTTTACACCACCCCGTGTGTTTCATATTTTACATATATTAAAACCAAATTCTACTATAGTAGTAATTTGGCAAATACACGCTAATCTATACTTGCCGCCCGATTTAAAATCAGACATGCTCCATAGAAGTTCCCTACCTCACAGGGTAGCCACATTCTACTTCAACGCAAATCAACATCAATATTATACACGAGTGTTTTAAAAAAAGCAAGTATTTTTAGTAAAATTATGTAAAAATATTTAAAGTAAAACTATATTTAATTATTTATTTTATTTAAAGAAATATAAAAGAATAAAACACTCCTAATTTTTTCAAAAATTTAGGAATGTTTTTTTAAAACTATCTACTTCTATTTAATGATAATTCTCTTTCAATTTCTGATTGTAATTCACTAAGTTGCGTATTATATTCGTCTTTAAGCTTATCATCTGCAACATACACATCAATATTTTCTCTTGCTATTCTAATTCTATTAAAATATGCAGATGGATTTGCTAATATTTCCTCATGTGTTCTATTTCTCTCTCTTTCAAGAGCTTTTATGCTACCTTCTACATCTAAACCTTGTTCAGATTTCACACTAGTTGAAAATAGTAGTTCAGGCTCTCCTATCTTTTTACCTCTACCATATATATTAATACTATCACAAATTCCTCTATTAGCAAACTCTCTTAATTCTTCAATAAAAGGAGTATACATTCTATCATGATCTGCTTTAGTTACTCTCCTTGGGTCAAAGCCGTTTTTTATTAAATCAATGTCTCTTTCTATGCAGCACAAAAAGCTCTCACTTCCATCAATTGCTATAATATTTATATCTATATCATATCCACCATTTTTAAATTGTGATAATTCCTTATAATCAGCTTCTCCTCTATGCATTACTTTTTCTTTTACAACATTTAATTTATTATCTATTACAGTTTTGTGTACAATTTCATTACCAGGTTTAACAAATTTTCTTGTTACTTTATAAAAATCGTCTGGATGAAGTTTTAATAATTCTTCATAATGTTTATGAAAAGCTGCTAATTTATCTGCATCAAGTTCTACAACACACTCTCCTTCTTTTACATATTTTTCATCTCTAATATATTTTCTTAAAGTCGTCTTTCCACAGCCAGCTTGTCCTACTAAATATGAAATAGTAGGGTGTTTAGAAGAGAAATCTGCCATACACTTTGCATCTGGTTTTTGCTCTTTTGCTTCAATTAATAATTGTGTAAAAAAATTACTTATTCCTTCTTTAAACTCTTCATCTGTTAAATCAAATTTATCATAATTCATCTTTTTTACCATCCTTTTAACTATATATTTCTTCTATCATTTTTTCTTTATTAATCATAAAATCTTTAATTTTTTCTTTAAGTTCTAAATCATCTAAATTTCCATTTTTTATACATTTAGCAACATTAAATTGATACATATATTCTACCACTGCTACATTATTTATTTTATCGTCAAACAAATTCATATTACTTCTCCTACTTTATTATATACTCCCAGCCAGGTTGCCATGCTTTAGATTTTCTCCAATCATTTTTATTTGCGTCCTCCCAAGAAATTTCTTTAGTTAATACTTCAAAAGCAAGCTGTGGCGCTCTATGCGCAACAATTCCAACTGTCTTACCTTCATAATTATCTTTTAAAAAAGTTATAAAATCCTTTATTCTATTTTCGACATCTTTTAATGATTCCCCATTTGGAAATGGATTATCAATATGATCCTCATATACAACTAAGGATTTATTTTCTCCATCTAAATCACCATAATTACATTCTCTTAGCCTTTTATCTTGTATATGTTTGACATTAGGAAAAGCAAGTTTTGCAGACTCAATTGATCTTACTAAGTCTGACGTAAATATAACGTCAAAATATGTATCTTTTCTTAAATTTCCCAATTTTACTGCTCTTTCTCTTCCTAAATCTGTTAGTTTTGCTTGTTTCCAGCCACTACACTTTCCAGAAGCATTGTCTGTAGTTGTTCCATGAACAAAATAAATAATCTTTATACTCATATTTTTCATTCCTTTCTTTATATTTCTTTTTCATAAGTTTTTTTAAATTTCCTTTGAAACTCCATTTTTTTATCAAATTCTTCTTGAGATACAGTACCTTCTCCCCTGTCTATTTTTACTAATGAATAATCTGGAAAATTCATTATACTTGCTCCACCAATTTTTGTAAAAAGTCTAGGAGTAACATTCAAAAACACTTCATTTTGTTTATAATCCACATCAGGATCTATATACTTATTTGAGAAAATTCCTACTGAATATGCAAGCCATCTTAACGTAATAAAAGTATCTCTAAGTTCGGGATTTTTACTCAGTTCTTGAAATCTTTCCGGAGTTATAGACTTTAATCTTTCAGATAATGAAATTAAAGAAGCTTTAACATCATCTCTCATTTTTGTCTTGTCTATATTTTTAGCTATAACATCTTGTGGTAGCAATATATGCCTTGTTCCTACAGGAGGCACGTCATCTTTTCCAGTAAAAGCTTTTAAAATCTCTGCATATTTTTGCTCTAATCTTAAATGCATAGTCTTTAAAACTTTTGTAAAATTAGGATCTTGTAAAAATTGCCATCCTTTTTTTATCCTATATATTGATGAATATTCAATATCTTGATCTCCACATTTTAAATTAACAGGTTCTAGATATTCTCTTAATTCATCTGTATCTAGTGTTTCTCTAATTAACGCTTGATTATACTCAAACATAGGATCAACAACTGATCGATAATAATATGGAGATACTTTATCTTTATCTATCTGTGTTATTTTACCCATTGTTTCTTCTTTCCAAGAATTAAGATGTAAATGAAATGGTTTTTTTGACATTCCACTAGTTCTATCTGTTGTAAATTCATCATAATTAAACACTAAATATGGATAAGCTTTGCTTAATCCAAACTGATTAATTGTATCTCGGTTAGTTAAAAAATCAATATAATTATATCCCATCTGGAAAACATATCTTGATGCATCATCAGATAAAGATGTAATAGAACTCTTACATACAGAATCTGTTGATTGTAACATCATTTCATAATCTGAATGTGGCTTAAATTTAGGTGCAAGTGTTATATAGTCTGTTGCTTCTTTCGTTTCTATCTTTCGTTCATTAATTATTCCATTAAAAGGAATTTTTTCACATCTATTTTTTAAATAAAAAGGAGTTTTAAACATTTCTTTATCTATTCCTGGAATTTTTAAATGATATACTCTATAGTTTTTGTCCATATTTTTTCACATTCCCTTCTACGTATATATCTTCATTTTAAGTTGTAATTGGTCTACATTGTATTAAATACAATGTATCTTTTTCGCACGCCCATTCAACATCTACATCACAATTATAATAATCTTCTAATTTCTTGCCAATTTCACTTATTCTAGTTATGCTATCTGTTGAAATTTCATTATTATTTATTTGACTTGTTATCTCAAAAGTCTGTTGATTTACAAAAAATCGATCAGGTATTACTCTATTGTCTACAAGCTTTGATGCCACACCTTTACAACACTCTATTATTATGTTATCTCTATTATTAGTTACAGGATCTTTAGTAAACATTACCCCAGCATAATCTGCATTAATCATTTTCTGAATAACTATTCCACCAAATAAATTATCCGAATTTTCTTCCTGATAGCTTTCAAGGCCAAATCCTAATAAAGATTTCCAACATTTCTTAATACTTTTTACTAGGAAATCTGATGATGCGCAAAATAATTCTGTTACATACTGTCCAGCAAATGATTTATTTTCTTTATCTTCATTTGAGGAGCTACTTCTGACTGCATAAGTATTATTAGAAAAATCTAAAATATTTTCAAAAATTTCTTCTGGAATTTTAACATTATCTATAATATTTAAAATCTTTTCTCTATTACCATTTAAATCTTGACCACATCTTAAATATTCATCTAATTTATTTGACTCTTTTAAAATATTTTTAAAGAAATTCTTTCCTAAAAAATATGCATCTGGAACGTTTAATCCTTGTCTTTTCATTAAAGATAAATTATATGCTTTATTTCCAACTTCATCCATATTTACTTCTTCATCACAAAAGTATATTCCATCATATAATTTAATATCTTTACTTTCATTTTTATTCTCATCAAGTAATCTTATTTGCCCATTAGTTGCATCTAATTCAATTAGATCACCATCTTTTAATATATTTGTTATACCCTTAAAAGCTATAATACAAGGTTTTTTGAGTTCTCTGCTTATAACTGAAGCATGACTTAATATACCTCCTTCTTCTGTTACTATAGCTTTAGATTTTACTATTGCATTCATAAAGTCAAAATCTGTTCCATAAGTTACAAGTATTTCTCCTTCTTGTAATTTATTACTCTCTTCAAAAGTTAAACAAATTCTTGCTTTTCCTACAACTTTACCTGAAGATGCACAAACGCCTTTTTTGCTTTTTAGGCTTTCTACGTCATCTTCATACAATTTTAAATTATTATAATACTCTTCTCTCGATTCCATTCCACTATACATCATTGACACATTTGATATATATACTCCATCTCTTCTTTTTTCTATTTCTTCCTTATCTAACTTCTCATCTAATACCAACAAATTATAAAAATCATCCATTATATAAAATTTAAAGTCCTGATTTAATTCTGGAAATCTATTTTTTATTTCATCAAGTATTGTATTTCTATATCTAACACTTTTTCCTAATAGTGCTTTTTTTCTATCTCTCATAATTCCAAGTTTTGCTGCAAGATCAAATAACTGTTCAAGCTTTGCATTATTTAATTTTTTATAAACTACTTTCTTTTGACTAAGTATACTATTGGGATACTGTTCTATTTCATTTATTTTAATTTTTAATTCTTCCTTCGTTAAGTTTTTAAGTTTCTCATAACGTTCAGTGACAACATTTCTTGATAACGGTTTACTTCCATAGCCAATTGTTATATAATCATATTCTTTTAAATGCTCATCAATTAATTTATCTATATTTTCATCTTTTGAATTATATAGCAATTTTAAAAAAGCTAGTTCTTCTTTTATAACTGCTGTATTTTCTTCTAATGAATATAAAGTAGTTACTTCTTCAGAATTAATATATTGAAGTGGATTTAAATCACTTATTGCTCTTTGTAGACCTAGCTCAACAGGAGCTAAATTTATATAATATATTTGATTTAACGTTATCTGATACCAGTTATCTAATAATTCATATAATTCTTTATCACTTAGCTTATTTAAATTGTTCTTTTTTAATTTATCTAAAAAATTTTCCAAAAGTTCTTCTTTTCTATTATAATACCAATAACATTTATTTATAATATTTGGATTACTATACTTTTTAGGATCTTTAAATTGATTTGCAATATTAGATATTGCCTTTTCCCAATCTTCTTGTGGAGTATATGACCACAATTTATTATCCTGATAATAAAGACACACATTTTTAAATCTAAACCAATTTATATCTGAAACATATTGATCATACAAATCATATATAAATTGAACAGATAGCATGGTATCGACATTTCTGTAGTTAATTTGTTTCCAATTTTTAATTTTATTTGTACATAAATACATTAATATTTCCTCCAATCAATACACTTAGCTTATTGAAAAATATACAAAAAAGACCTAGAAATTCATCTTACAAAACTATATCAACAATCTTTTTTGATATAGCTTCCAATGTTTTTTATTTAGAATCTCTAAGTCTTTTCTTTTTCTATTAAAATTTAATTTTTTCATTTTTCCATCCTCAATTTTAAAAAATATAAATTTTTTAAAATATTACTATGGACAAGATTATAGCATCTTTATATTAATATTTCAATAGTATTTATGCAAATAATTTGCAAAATTTGTAATATTATTTGAGTAAATAGTCATTATTTAAAATTAAACATTATTTTTGACTTTATATTTTAACATTTTTTAATTGAAACTTTTTTTAGTTTGTAGTATCATATTAATAGAGTTTTTTTGGAGGTATGATAATATGATTAAGGTAGAAAATTTAGAAGTTCTAAATTTTGAAGGTGCATTAAGAGGTATGCGAAACCCTTTAGAATCGTGGGACAAAAGTGATAGTTATTATGATAAAGACACAGGAAAATATATAATAGGGCCTAAAGATTTAGCGCTTGCTTTAAAACTAACAAAAGCAGGCTCTGACCATTCTAAATTTTTAAGACAAATATTCGTATCAATGGATATTACAGCTCCAATGTCTTGGTGGTGGGATTTTGATACATATAAAGTTGCTACAGTAAGAAATAGTACAAGTAGAATGCACAAGCTTGGAAGTAGACTTTTAACATTTGAAGACTTTAGTATAGATGATGAAAAAGGAAATATTAATATAACCCCATTTAGAAAATATGTTTTAGAAGATTTAAATAAAAGAATTAAAGAATATCAAAAACTAAAAGATGAAGGCAAAATGGAAGAAGCAATGGCGCTATGGAGAGAGATTGTTTTTGATTCTCCTCAAAGTTATAATTTTAAATCAACTTGGACTGGTAACTATGAAATAATGAGAAATGTATATAGAGCAAGAAGAAATCATAAACAAAGAGAATTTAGAGATTTCTGTAAAATTATAGAAAATGAATTTCCATATAGCGAATTAATAACAACTCCAAGAGAAGGATAGGTGAAGAATATGGCAAATTCAAAATTAATAGTTGTTGAAGGTCCTCAAGGTGCTGGAAAAACAACTGTTACTGATTATATAAGACATAGTCTAAAGTATACAAACTTATATAGATTATGTGGTACGGCAGATAGCACTCCAACTGGTAAAAAGAAAGCTAGTGACATGTATTGGGACCTAATTGAATATATAGAAAAAATGGAAAATAAAAGTATAAACTTAGTATTTGATAGAACTTTCTTTACTGAAGAAATTTATAGTAGATTAAAATTTAAAGAGTATAGCTTTTCAGATGAATACGAAAAACTACTCGAAAAATTTAGTAAACTAGATTTTGATATATACTATATAACACTTTATCTTAAAGATACAAACTTATTTAATAAAAGACTAATAAGAGATGATAAAGCTATTACTGAATATGCAAAATTTAATATAGAAAGTAGTAAAAATCAACAAATAGAATATTTAAAGATGGCAGATGAAATTTCATCAAAATATCCTAATATAAAAGTATTCAAAGTATCTAATGATACTGATGAACAAGAGTTAAAAACAAAAATAAAAAACATACTTAACTTTTAATATCATACCATCTTAGTATTACATGGAGGTTAAATATGACAAACGAAGAAATAATATCATATATTTATAAAGATAGAAAAAATAATAAAGAAAAAAAAGATAATAGTAGAATGATAAGTCTAATGAATAAACTTAATAATCCTCAAGATAACTTAAAGTTTATTCATATTACAGGTACAAATGGCAAAGGTTCAACTACTACAATGCTTGCAAATGTGCTAAAAAACAGTGGATATAAAGTAGGAAAATTTATTTCTCCATATGTAATTTCATTTAACGAAAGAATACAAATAAACAATGAATTTATATCAAATAATGATTTATCAAAGTATTTAAAAAAAATCGATCCAATTATTAAAGAGATGGAGAAAAATGATAATGCTCCAAATGGCTTTGAAATTATAACAGCAATTGCTTTTATGTATTTTAATGATAATAAATGTGATTTTGTATGTCTTGAAGTTGGAATGGGTGGAAGATTAGATCCAACTAATATAATAAATACAACCATATTATCTATAATTACGCTTATAGATTATGATCACACTAAATTTTTAGGAAATACATTAGAAGAAATTGCATCCGAAAAATGTGGCATTATAAAAAAGGATAAAATTACAGTTACTTATCCAAAACAACATAAAGAAGTTTTAGATACAATTAGAACTTTTTGCTTAAAGAAAAATAACAAACTATACATTCCAAGTTTAAAACTATTAGATATTATAAAATGTAATCATAATATTAACTACTTTAGCTACAAAGGAACATATTATAAGCTAAATTTAATTGGAAAACATCAAATATATAATGCATTGATGGTAATTTTAGCTTCAAATATTCTAATTAATCTTGGATATAAAATATCATTTTCTGCAATAAATAGTGGAATATCTGATACAAGCTTTCCAGCAAGACTTGAAAAATTTGATGGTTCTCCAACTATCTATGTTGATGGTTCTCATAATATTGCTGGTGCTGAAGCTCTTAAAGATTTTTTATATGAATATAAAGGAAAGAAAAATTATGCAATAATGTCTTTTACAGAAGGAAAAAATTATTCAAAATTTATTGAAGAAATATATTCATATTTCCAAGAAATAATATTTGTTGAATATAAAAATAAATATAAAAAAGCAGAAAAAATAAATAATTTAGAAAAAGTAGCTTCTAAGTTAAATATAAAATACAAATCATTTAACTTGCTAGAAGATGCATATAAATATATAAAAGAACAAGAAAATTCAGATTTATTATTAGTCACTGGTTCATTATATCTTGCATCTGAATTTAGAAATATGTTAACAGAAGAATAGTTTTTCATTATTTTTAGACAAATAGCTTGATTTTTATTTTCTTTTATGCTAAAATGTTTAAGTAAATTGTTAACGTACACATAAGGAGGTGCAATTTAATGCCAAATATAAAATCTGCTAAAAAAAGAGTTAAAATTATAGAAACTAAAACTCTACAAAACAGAGCTACTAAAAAAGCTTACAAAGAAGCTGTTAAAGCTTTTGAAGCTGCTGTTAAAGAAAATGCAAGCAATAAAGAAGAATTATATAACGAAGCTATTAGTAAAATAGATAAAGCTTGGTCTAAAGGTGTATTAGCAAAAAATACTGCATCTAGAAAAAAATCAAGTTTAGCTAAAATGCTTAACAAATAGTTTATAAATAAATTTCACCAGCATAGCTGGTGTTTTTTTTGTCCCAAAATAAATTTAATATTATAAAGTTGTATTTTTTATACTACTATGATAAAATTTAATATATTTATTATAAGGAGTGTTTATGGAATATTTATTTACATTTTTAGAAGGAATTGCAAGCTTTATTTCTCCATGCCTTCTTCCAATGATACCAATATATATATCATATTTTATTGGAGAAGATGAAAAAAACACTAGTAAAAAAGTATTAAATGCTATTGGATTTGTAATAGGTTTTACTCTTATATTCCTATTACTATCAATATTTGCAAGTACTTTAGGAATACTTATTAGTAATAATATAAAATACATAAAAATTATTTTTGGAATAATAATAATTTTTTTAGGATTAAATTATATGGAGATTATAAAACTCAAATTTCTTAATAAATATAAAGTGTTTAATGCAGATAAGAAAAACTTAAACTTTTTAAAAGCTCTTATTTTTGGAGCTGTGTTTTCAATAAGTTGGACACCATGTATTGGAACATTTTTAAGTTCTGCTTTACTTCTTGTTGCAAAACATCAAGATATGCTAAAAGGCATATTACTTATGCTTGTATACTCTATAGGTCTTGGAATACCTTTTATTATATCAGTCGTTCTAATAGAAAAATTAAAACAGGCTTTTGATATAATAAAAAGAAACTATAATATTATAAAAAAAATTTCTGGAGCTATTTTAATATTAATAGGAATTTATACTATATTTTTTTAAAGGAGTTTTAAATGAAAACAAAGATAACTATTATTATTGTTATAATTATATTTATAATCGCATTAATTTTTTTAAGCATGTATATGAATAAGTCTGAAAATACTTCTAATACTACATCGATTCTAAAAGTATCAAGCAATAATTTTGAACAAGAAGTATTAAATAGTGAAAAAATCGTACTTGTAGATTTTTATGCAGATTGGTGTGGACCATGCAAAATTTTTTCACCAATACTTGAAGATATTTCAAATGAATATGATAGTGTAAAAGTAGTAAAAGTAAACATAGATGATGAAATAGAATTAGCACAACACTATGGTGTTACATCAGTTCCAACATTAATAATAATACAAAACGGTAAAGTAGTTGATAGAAGTGTAGGTGCAGTAAGTAAACTAGCTATAATTAATATGATAAAAAATATTACAGAATAAGGATAAAAAGCTCCTTTAAAGGAGCTTTTTATTTTTTAACAATATTTTCTGTATAATTACCGTATTTTTCAAATTTTAATTTATTAAATCCAATACTAATTTTATACATTTGACTATAAAAATATGTTCCATCCTCGTTTTCTTTTATTACGGTTAATAATTTTTCTCTTTTATTATATTTTATTGATATCACCATATCCTTACCATTCAAATTATTCTCAAAAGAAAAGACTTCGCTATTAAATTTTTTTCCAGTTATAAAATTTTCTAATGCACTAGGTTTTAATGTTATATTCTCGCCATCACTACATACTTCATTGTATATTTGATTTAAAATATAAATTTGATTATTATTATTACTTAAAACTAAGTATCTATATGTATATATTAAAATTATTAAAAAAATAAAAATTAATACACATATAATTAAAATATTATATCTATTCTTAATCATATTTTATCACCTTATATTTGGTAACATTATATTGTATTAGAATTAATAAGTCAATTAAAACACCAGAATTATTTATTATAATCCTGGCATTCCCATCCTATATTGACCTCGTACCATATATATGGAAACCTCCCCATTCCTAGTTTAAAATTTCCAATATATTTCTATTACTTGCTTTTCTTCTTTATTTTTTGAAATAGCACCTATTTTTATAACATCTATAAAAGCATTTAAAGTTTCTCTATCCAACTTATCTATATTTTTATATTTACTTATCATAGATTGTACATTATGTTCATAATTATTAAAATCTTTAAAGTTTTCAATCAGCAAATCTATTTCAGCTATTTTATTTTTTATTTCCAAAATTTCTTTATTATATGTTTCTTTAAATATCATATATTCTTCTTTATTAATTATATTGTCTATCATATCCTCATATATTCTAGTTAGATATTTTCTCTTTTTGGTAATATTTTCTTCTAATTTTTCTTTTTGCTTATTTAAATTATTTATTTTTGCTATATATGTATTTTCTTTTAACTTATTTTCTACTTTTTCAAAATCACAATAATTATCTATCTTTTCCTTTATTTTATACAATATAATATTATATAAATTATCATACTGTATCCTATATTCATTAGAACATTGTTTTGCAGGATTAAACGAATGTCTACATCTATAATATGGTGTAACTCCATGACACTTTCTTCTTTGCATTGTACTATCACAATTTTGACATCTTAATTTGCCTGAAAAAAGATAGCTAACATTTTGTCTATTCACATATGTTTTTTTATCTTTAAATTTCTTCTGTACACACATAAATAATTCTTTTGATATAATAGGTTCATGTGTATTTTCAACTATTACCCACTTTTCTTTTGGAACTTGTACTGTTTTTTTAGACTTTATATCAGGCTTTGTTGTAGTTCCTTGAACCATATCTCCTGTGTAAACTCTATTTTTTAATATTCTTCGTATTGTAGCACCATTCCAAAAATCACTCATATTGTAATGATTATATGTGGGTATCAATTTTTCCTTCTTATATTTTGCAGGTGGCAATATTCCTTCATTATTTAATATGTTGGCAATCATTTCAGAGCCTATATCTTTATAATAATACATATCAAAAATTCTTTTTACCACTTGTGAAGCTTCAGGATCTATTACAATTTTACTCTTATCTCTTGCATCTCTTAAATATCCATAAAGTGGTGTTGAAGCTATATATTTTCCCTCTTCTCTCATAATTTTCAAGGAAGATTTTATGCTTTCTGATGTATCTTCTACATACCACTGATTAACCAAGCCATTTATTTGTCTTGCTTTTTTTCCACCTTGAATATTTGTATCAACATTATCAACAATTGCTATAAATCGAATACCCCATAAACGAAATTTATAATTTAAATACTTTTCAACCATTTCCATATCACGAGTGAATCTTGATTGAGTTTTGCAAACAATTATATCAAATTTTTTGTTTTCTGCATCTTTTAAAAGCCTATTCCATGCGGGTCTTTTAGCATCCATACCACTATAATCATCATCAAAATATATATCATATAGCTCCCACTTTTTTTCATTTACATATTTTAATAACATAGCTTTTTGATTTTGTATGCTCTCACTTTCATTAATGTCGTTATACTTTTTTCTATCTTCTTGTGATAATCTACAATATATAGCAACTCTATACACATTTTCCACTTATATTCCTCCTTTATGTGAAAAAAGGTATAGCCATTATATATAATGATTATACCTTTTTTTTATTTTCACATCAAGACTTTAAATTATTTATTCTATTTAAAATTAAGTCAATTACAATATTAGTGACTTCATCTTTTATATCACTATTTTCTATCTCTTTCATAATCACACCTACTTTTCACTTTCAATAGAATTATTAAATTGTCTCATAAGTACAGAATGTTTCCTATATTCTTTAATATTGTATTTATCTATGTCAAACTCTAAATTATGCTTTTTATTATAAATATCTTTTTGTAGTTTCTTTTGTTCCTTACTTATTATATCTATTAAATACTTATTACCAAATGCTTTAAATTTTTTTAACTCTTCTTCATTAAAAGTAACAAGACTTTGCTTATCTTCTAAGGAGTATATAATTACTTTTTTACTATAAAGAGTATTTATAACTTTATTTAGTCTTACAGGATATCTTGCAAGCTGACTTAAATTATATACAACAACTGCATTTATTCCTAAATTATCTATATTCCTTATCAAAGTATCATATCTACTTCTTCTAACATTCTTTCCTATAAAACCAATATCAATATATTCTTTATATTGCTTTATATTATAAGAAGAGCAAAATTTTGACATAGCATTTTTAATTTTTTCTTTGTTTTTTTCATACTCATTTTGTGTATCAAAATTTATATATAAAGCTACATTTTTGTTTAAAAAAATATTATCCAAATACTTCCTCCCTTTATACAATATATTTACAATTTTTTATTTTTATTCTTTTCTATTTTCTCAATTTCATCATATGCGATTTGCCCAAAATCCTCTTTTTCTTCTTTTCTACTACACTTAGAACTTATTTTTATAGCACTAAAAATAATAATTGATATTACTCCTAGTAAATAACTTAAAATTGCTATTATAACATAACTTAACATTATTTTCCCTCGTTTCTTTATTATATTTATAAATCATAACTGCTTAATGCCATACGAATTTCACGTTCCCTAGGATCTCTACGGACTGCCCCTTTGCATCATGCTAGCTAGACAGAAGTATCATTATATGTATTATGATTTTATATATTTTTCAAGGTACGTTAAAAGATTTCTCTTTCGTTTATAACCTTCGACAAAAATATATAATTTTACTAATGATTTAATATTTTTTTCTAAACATTTTTGTATTTTCTATAAATTTTAATATTAAGTACTCTTTTAATTCTTCCTTATCTACTTTTTTCCCATACTTATATACAATACTCTTAATCATTGGATAATATTGATAAATAAGCTCATCCATAGCATCTACATTTCCACTTTGTGCCTTATCTAATACATCTTCAAAGTTTTTCATTTTTATTCTCCTTTCATTAATTTGTACAATTTCTTTTTTACATTAGAAACAGTAACAGTGACATTTTTTACAGTAATATTTAAAATTTCTGCAATTTCTTTGGATTTATATCCATCTGCATATAATTCAAATATCTGTTTTTGTCTAAATGTTAATTTAGAAATGGCATATTTTAATCTTTCGTTTTTAATTTCATCATCAAAATAATCAAAAAAAGAAGTGCCAACTTCACCATTAAGCGAAGCTGACACTTTAACATTGTTAATATCTTCTATTAACAACTCTTTATGTTTATTTCTTCTACTATATGTTCTATAAAAATCTATTGCATCACATCTTAAAGCCATTTCCATAAATTTAGTAAATTCTGCTTGTAACTTGGTCAAAAGATAACACCCCCTTTCTTTTTGAGATTGGGGTGTTATCTTACGTAAAAAAAGAGATCAAATATACATTCCAAGAAAAACTTAGAATTATATACTTAACCTCTTTCATTTTTGTACATTATCCCCTAATAATATAATTTGCCAAAAAATAACAAAAACTCTCTATTATTATAGACGTAAATCAGAGTTATTTTGTTACATAATTTCAAAAACTTATGTAAATTTATAAGAGATATTTACGAAAATATTATTTATATTGACATTTTTATTTTCATTAGTTATACTTCTAAAAAAGGAGGTGATTATATGAAATTTGAATTAAATGATAATATTATAAGATATTTAAACAATATTAAATTAACTGAGTACTCAAATATGATAATTACTAATTTAGAAGAAGTACTTTATTCCTCAAACAAAAATTTTCTGCGAGGAAATAAAAAAATAACAAAAGACATATTAGTAGACTTACTAATTAATAACATTGCAATTCTTCCAAAATATAACGATAAAATTTTAAATATTTTTATTGATAAATCAAAAAACTATCCATACATAAGTCAAATAATAGTACCTATAAATATACACGGTTCAACATATGGCTCTTTAATTCTAGTAAATACCAAAAACTATTTTGATATTGAAAGTGTTAGATTTTTATGGACTCTTAAAAAAAATATTGAATTTTATTTTATTCACAAAAATAAACAAACAATTAGAAAATATGAATATAATGAAGTATTTCAGAAAAAATTTATCGAAGAAATAAAAAATGAATTAGATGATAAAATATATGATTTAGTAGTAGACAGAACATATAAAAATATAGACCATTTATTACTATATGTAATAGATGAGCTACGAGGCAATTTAAATGGTAAAAATTTATCACTATTAAATGAATTAATAGAACTTTATGAACAAAAAAAAGAACTACACGCAATACATGGTGTAGTAGTAGGCTCAAAATATAAGCACGCTTATCAATTAAAAAATATTTTGAATTTGCCCAATAATTAGTAATATATTAATGAGAATTTTATTTTAATGAATTTTCTAACTCTACCAAAATACAATGTAATATAATTTTTTGCATAGATATATTACATTTTGAAGTACAATCTTTTATTTTTTGATAAACACTCTCTCTAATCCTCACACGAGTGGGTGTTACATGAGTTTTTTTAGTAATTTTAATAGACGTTATTTGATCTGATATATTATTTATTACAGCTGTATTTATAAAATGATTAACACTAATATTGTTTTTTAAACAATATACATTTATATCATCTAAAATATAGTCTGGTATATCAATAAGTCTTTGTATATTTTTTTCTCTCATTAATATCACCTAATAAAATTATAAGTTTATAATTTGAAACAAAACAGGACCACTTTGCAATAAAATAAGACCATTGCTTTATAAAAATAAGAATGTCATAGACATTCTTATTTTTTGCAATTATATTAACATTATGATAACTAATAATTATATTTCTTTAATTCTAAGAATAAAAAATGAATAATTATTTTCTGCATAGAAATATTCCATTTCCTTGTACATAATTTTAATTTCTCATATGTTTTCAAATTAATTCTAATTCTAATAGGTATATTATCTGTCCTTTTAGTAATATTTAAAACTGATAGATCATTAGTAAAATTGTTAATAATAGATTTATTCACAAAGTAATTAAGGCTTATATTTTCTTGTGTGCAAATCTTATTTATCTTATCTAAAATATAATCTGGTATATCAATAAGCCTTTGCACATATTTTTCTTTCATTTTACCACCTAGTAAAATTATATGTTTATGTTTTAAAACAAAATAGGACCACTTTACAATAAAATAGGACCATTTAAAATTAGCGTTAGATAAAATTCTAACGCTAATATATAATAACCCAAACTAATAATATTCTAGATTTGTATAAGTTATTTTATTACGTTTTCTTGAATATAATTATCTAACGCCTCCCAATCTCCTGTATTATTATTTTTAATTTTTAATTTATTAACATTATAATCTTGTGACATTACTCTTGATTTTTGCTCTATATTTACCTCTCTTAAGCCATTTTGTAATCCTACAATCTCATATTTATTATACTTTTCTTTATACTTTAAATATGCTAAATATGTTTTTCCTTGTTCGATAGTAATATCATCCTCAATTTTTATAGTTAAATATGAATTTTCTTTATCTATTACTATTCCTGACTGTTGATATAAATAATCCCTCTTTTCAACAGCTTCAGGTATGTCATACTTATCATATTCTTCAATTGTAACTGTTCCACCAGGTTTTAAATATTCAACTAAACTACCTTCAGATATATCTCCCCAAAAAACATTATTTACTAACATTTTACCAAAAGTTCTTCCAAAAACACTATAATCCATACTTGCCCCATCAATACTAACAATTGTAACCAATGCGACAATATCAGACTTTTCTAACATATATTCTGGTGTATACTCTTGATTTAATTCTACCATAACTCCAACATTTTTACTTTTTTTTAAAATATCATCAGTTATATATGAATATGTATTATATTCTTTATTCTCTTCTTTAAGATTTGACTCAACAATTATATTATTTTGACTATTATATTTTATAAACATTATTGATAAAGCCGTTAATAACATTATGGCACAAGCTAAAAAACATATCAAAGAAACCCTTTTTTTCATATTTTCACCTCATATCTTTTAATTAATCATATAAATAATTGATTGTATCATGATCATCTTTTGAAACCCTAGTTGCATTTCTATAATTCTTTATAGGGTACATTATACTATATGTACTATCAGAATGAGATAATCCCAAGCAGTGTCCAATTTCATGTATAATTGTAGAAATCTCCGTGTCATAAGCACTATTCATTCTTACTTCCGTATAAAAATAATTAGTAGTCGGCTCATCATATAAATTATATGATAACTCATTTTCATTAATATCCCAAAAACTTGCATAAGCATTTATATTTTCATCTACCGTTTCATCCCCTCTAAAAGTTTGACGGTAAAAATCAATGTGTGTAGCATAATTTGATGAAACTGGATATAAATAGATAGGATTCCAACCATAACCTGTATCTACCCAATTATCTATTGCAGAGTTAATCTTACTTGTATATCCAGTTGCAGAAGAACCAACATAATAATATGCATTTCCAACCCCTCTACTGAACTTTGCATCATTAGGATAAGTTGGTGTCATTGCAAATATATTTTTAATAAAAAACATATCTACCATAAATAAACTAAATAAAGAAATTATAATTATTAATTTTTTCATATATTCCTCCTATTTTTAATTATTCTTAATCAAATGTTTTCCATTGACCATCTTTATAATATGTATTATTTTCAATATTAAATTCTAAAAATGGATAATCACAATTCTCAATAACAGATTCGTATTCATCTAATGATACTATAAAATATTTTCCAATTCCTATTCTTTTATAATTTTCGTAATTATTTTCAGACATAATCTGTATAAAGTTATTAATTGCTCCTTTTTCATCTACATCCATATATTCAGTTGGTATAAAATTTTCTTTATTAAGTTCTCTTAATTGACGTATTGAATATATTCCCCACTCAATATTAAATTCTATTTCATTGACTTTATTTCCCTTTATAGTTTCTACAATATCTGCTTTTACCTTTGTTATTGGAACATCCGATTTAAATGTTGATGGCATAATTTCTTTTATCTTTATTACATATATTTCTTTAATTAATTCCATCTTTACATAATTACTTTTTGGCTTTGAATATAATTTGGATATTGCATTTCCATTTTCATTTTCCGCTCTATAATTTAAATTAGAATCTGTCGATTGAGCATATACTAAATCATCGCTTTCTAATGTTATAGTCTTGTTTCCCATTACTTTTATACCAGTAACATCCAAATTAATTTTTGTACTTAATAAGAAATTAATACAAAATAAAAAAATAAAACTTGCACATGTTGCTAAGAGAAAAAAACTATATACTTTTTTTCTTTTTCTTTTTTCAGCAATTAAAATTATATTTTCTATATCATTTTTACTAAAACCTTTAATATCATCTTTTACATTTGAAAATTTTTTTATTAATTCTTTATCAAAACAATCTTTATTCTCTATACTCATTATTTTTTCCTCCTAAGCTCATTCTTATTTTTATCTTAGCACGAGATATCTTGCTTTTGACTGTTCCTAAATTAATATTTAAAATATCAGATATTTCTTTAATTGTATATTCATTACTATAATACATAGCCATTATTGTTCTTTCATCTTCATTTAAAAAACTTATACAATTAAAAAAATCCATCTCATCAAAAATTTTATCAAATTCTTCATTATTGGTTGCTAATTTTTTTTCACACTCCGCCTCATCATAAGATAATTCTATAAATTCTTTCTTTTTATTAATTTTATTACAATTATTCATTAAAACAACAGCTAACCATGATTTTAATTTATCATAATTTTTTATTTTATTAATGTTTAAATATAAAGTAATAAACGTTTCTTGAACTGCATCCCAAGATAATGAACGATCTTTTAATTTAGAATTGGCTATAACTAATAATTGTTTTTGATATGCTTGTACAATTTCTTCAAATGCATCTTTATCTCCATATACTATTTTTTTTAAAACTTCTTTCATAATAAGTCCTCACTTATTTATTATTATAACATACTATAAGAATACAATATAAAAGAATACAAATTAAATGTTTATAGTTAATTTTCCCCTATATTTATTAAGAGTATTTTTTAATATAAAAAGGTTGCATTTTTTATAAATTTTATATAAAAAAGAGTAAGAAATAACTTGAAGTGCATCTCCAAATGCCTAACTTCCGTTCAACATTTGTGATGCACTTCAACTCCCTACTCTCTTATTTTAAATTAATTTAAATTCAAACTACTTAAACTTTCTTTCTCGTTTGTAACATTATTCATTACCATTTCTGTATTTGACTCATATTCTCTTAAGCCATATTGTTGACCAAATATCTCATATCTTTGATTATATTGATCATAACAAATAAACATTAAATATGTTTTTCCTTCTTCTATTTCTATATCTCCAGCTTCTATTTCTTTAACATATTCATAATCTAACATAGTTTCTTGACCACTATTTTCTGCTTGTTCTAATAAATATTTTCTCTTATCATTTAAATTTTTAATATATTCTGTAGTTTCTACTGTTCCACCACACCTAATAAATGGTACAACATCATTAACACTTAAATCTCCTTTTAATGACTGTAAAATTTGTATTTCACCTATAGTATTATTACTAGTATACATTTCTAAACCTTCACTATAATTTGTTCCACCATCTACTGATGTAACTTTAGCTATTACTATGTCTTCTGCTAAATTCTTTAACTGATTTATATCTGAATAATCAACAGTAGATGATAAGTTCATAGTATATTCCATAGTATAAGTATTACTATCGTTTGGATCATTTTCATTAACATCTTGTATATCTTCACTTTGTTTTATAGTTGAATAAGAATTTATAGAACTATCTATATTATACTCTTCATCATTTTTATATTTATTATTTAAAACGCCTACTATAGTTCCACCAATAACAACAAGCGATAAAGCTATACCTCCAAAAATATATTTTTTTCTAATCATAATAATTTACCTCCAATTTAATTATACATTGCATTTATAGCATTGTGTGAAGTTTGATCGACATTTTGTACCACTCTACCAGCTGTTAAAAGCCCACACATTATACTATAAGGATTTGTATTTTGATCATATAATCCTAATGCATGTCCAATCTCATGCTTTATTTCTCCAGTTCTAAACTCAGCAGCTTGATTTGCAACAGTATTTAACGAATAGCTATTTAATCTTATTTCAGTGTAAAACCAGTTTTGACTATTCATATCTATTTGTGCACTATTAGTTAAATAATATGTAGTATCTGCAAGAGTTGTTTTGTATCTTGTAGAACCATATCTTGCAATCGCTTGTGATTCTGTAAGTAAATAAAAATCCATTGCAGTAGCATAACTTGATGCAACTGGATATAAATAGATAGGATTCCAACCATAACCTGTATCTACCCAATTATCTATTGCCGAATTGATATATGACGTATAGCTACTAGCTGATGAATCAACATAATAATACATGTTTCCTACACCTCTAGAAAATCTATAATTTCCATACAATGATGCAGCATTAACGTTACTTAAACACAACGAAAAGCATAAAATAAAAATAAATACACAAGCTCTAATTTTATTTTTCATAAATAATCCCCTTTTATCTATAATCATTGCTACTATAACTTCCCTCCTTTCAAAGCAAAATTATATTCCTTAATAAATTTTCCCCTTACATTTATTAAGAGTATTTTTTTATTTAAAAAGGTTGCATAATTAAATATATTTTTAATTAAATTCCTGTTTTAGGCAATTCTAAATTCTTATTTATTTCTTTATTGTATACTATAGTTGTCCAATTATCTTCGTCTTTAATATATTCTTCTATATAATTTCCACTTACTTTTGTATTGTTAGTAAAAGTATATCCATTTTTTAAGCTGTCTATGACATTTACATATAAAATAGGAGATTCTAATTCATGAAAATCTACTTTTACTGTTCCAAACCTAAATTCAAACTCTGTAACATACTCATCTTGTGAATTTAATTCATTAAAGTCTAATTCGTAAACTGTTTCTGAATCTAAATTATCTTTGAACAATTTAAAATCTGATTTGTTAGTCTTATACCATACACTATAACTTAATTTTTCATTCCAAGTTCCAGTATATATTTTATCAATTCTTACTGCATCAGTTGGTAAAGTATCATTCCAAGTAAAATTATCTAATGGAACATTAGACTTGTTATGAATATTTTTAAAGTTATAAAAAATGTTATCTTTGTTTTGTGTCTCAATAAAACCATATTTTTCAATTTCTATATCAATATCAACACTATCATTATATATAGTTTTTTCTTCAACTTTATTAGGTATTTTTATTTCTACTTCATAAATTTCATTATTTAACAAATAATACTTAGCTTGCTTTATTTCTCTTATTTTATATACCCCTTTTAATAATACTTTTGTTTCAGCTACCCCATTTTCGTCTGTTACTATTGTATCAACTACATTATTGTTTATATCTAACACTTCAAAAACAACGTCTTTTAGTGGTTGCTTTGCAAGTACACTAGTATATTTATTATCATTAGAACTTAGCTTTATTACTTTTATTTTACCTTTTATTTTCTCATTAACAAATTTTGCAACTGCTGTTTCTCCATATTTTACCTCTATAACTTGTGTACAATTTTCTTCATCAATATAGTATTCTTCTGGCACTTGTATTTCAGTTACTTTTATTTTCTGTTCTCCTAATAATTTTAAATCTTTTTCAGCATCTAACTTTATAATTCCATTTTCTCCTGTAATATATTCTCCTATTAATTCTCCCTCTAATGTTTCAAATTTGAATTTTACACCTGATATTCCTTTTCCTGTATCCTTATCTACTTTTTTTATTTCTATATTAGCACCTTGATATGAAACATCAAAACTTTCAGATATATTATTTATATTTACTGGATTAAGTAATAACCCCATATTCTGCCATTGATCTTTTGTAGTTGCCCCAAACATTACACTTGTTTGTTTTGCTTCAATTTCAAAATGTAAATTAATAGTTTTATTATTTTCAATATTTTTTCTTGGTATTAATACCTTAAATTCTGTTAAGTTTTCCACATTTTCAACAACATTATTATTTATATCTGTGATTAATACACTTTCTTCATCAGGAATAGTTAATTTTATATATTTTATGTTTTCATTATAATTTATTTTATATGTTTGAGAATAGTATTCTCTATTTATATTATCAATTTCACTATTTCCAACTTTTTCTATTTCAATTAAAGCTCTAGATTCATAAACATTATTTATGCCATCATAATATATTCTCTTTATAGCGTCAACAACATTTTGATTTTCAGAAGAATATGGAGCTATTGCATTTATATCTAAGTTGTTTTGATATATCCACAAAGCAAATTGCGTTGCAAAACTTGCCTCATCTTCATTATTTAACCCTAATTCTTCTATTGTTCTATATGGACTTCCACTTGTTAATATTGAAGCCACTTTTGGGTCGTCAACAAGTTTATTAGCATCTACTATATAATCCCCCTCTTCTGCACCTGTCATTCCCAAATTTAAACAAAAAGCTTTATGTTCAACGTTATTAAAATCTTTATAATAATACATATAATTTGGTTGTGGTCTTCCCTGATAAGTAATATATGTACCTCCTGTTCTAGAATAAATATTATACTGTCCTAAATCTACTTTTTCATTTACATTGTACGAATCAGCATATACAGAATTATTAAATATACCTATTGTACAAATTAATAATAACATTACAATAAAAAATTTTATACTTTTCATCTTTCTTACCTCCTCATAAAATAAAGCAAGTAGATTAGTTTCCACTTGCTTTATTTTTTATATCAAACCTAATAATAGTAATGTAATTCCTATCACTTCAACAATAAAAATATATTTTATTATCTTTTTTAATTTTTCTAAAATCATAAAAACACATCCTTTTTTCATTTTAATAAAAGTAAATGTGTAAAGTCAATCCCTTTTTAATTAAGTTTTTTCAACTCCTTGAACACATAATCTCAAGTTTGGTTTACCTGATATACAGGTTATTAATGTTATTCTATTATCTTGTGTACTTTCTAAATAACTCCAATCGTAACTATCTATTTGAGATATGCTTTCAACAATATATGTTATTGTTCCATACCTGCTCTTATAAATTATCTCATCTCCTTTCTTTAATTTATATAAATCTTTAAAGTAATTTGCGTTAGTACCTGAATTATGACTTGCAAGCCCTACATTTCCCTCAAATAAATTAGTATTTTCAAAATGTCCTATAGAATTACTTAACACGTCTAAATCCACACTTTCACAAACATTTACATTATTTATATTAATTGCAGGTATTGATAATGTTCCAATAATACTACCTTTTTTTATTTCTATTTCCTCTATATTAATATTATTTACTTCTTCTTTAGTTTCATTTATTGGATTTTCTTTCACTAAACTATTTTTATAGAAAAAAAATACTCCAATTAAAATAATAATTATTAGTATTGAAATTATTAATATTATTTTCTTCTTATTCATAAGCCCTCCTAAAACTTTATTTCAAATATCTTATTTTCTACTTTGATTTTTCTTGAAATATTATTATTTTTAATTATTAATTCTTTATTTTTTAATCTACTATATAAATTAGTAGTCAATTTTATTCTACATATACCATCTAATAACTTTTTATTTTTTGATATATCTATTTCATTATTTTTTATATTATATTTTCCAACATATCTATATTTACCATTTTGCATAGTATATACTTTTACTTTATTAGTATTTAATATAAAAATAAACAAAATAACAAGTCCTGTACTGGTTGCTGTTATTGGCACTATTAAATTTGATTTATTATCTTCTTTAACTTGTTGTACATTTTCATTATTTATTTTTTCATATTCTACAGTAATACCATCAATTTTCATATATTCTTTTTTTGCTGTTCCGTTATAATTTGCTATTACTCTATATGTAGTTGGATTGTTAATTCTTTTTACTCCCCTATATAAAGCATCACATCTATATAAATCAGCTATTTGAATTTCCCCTGTATTCTTAAATGTCTGTGGATACCAAGTAACATTAATTAAATATAATTCAATTCCATCTTTATTAATAGTTTTAGGTATAAAAGACATATCATTTTTACTTAAATCAAAATATTGCTTTACCTCATCAACATATTCTTCATAGTATCCATTATTTATTGGTATAATTTCAATGTTGTTATAATCTAATACATTTGCTCCAGTATATCCATTTAAGTTATATTCTATATTCTTTGGAAGTTGATTTAATATACCATCTAAACTATTTGTATTACTAATTATTTCTCTTATATCACTAATTTCAACTGTTTCTTCTTGTTTACTTTTTTTAACATCATAACTTTTCTTATTATAAGTGATATTATCTCTTTTTATTGTATTGTCTAAATTATTATAAAAATTCTCTATTTCATTTTCTTCTATTTTATATTCAATATATAGCTTTTCATCTTTTATAGTTTCATTTACTACTGTACTTGCATAAATATTAGATGAAATAAAACCACATACGAATATTGCAAACACTATCTTTTTCATTTTCTATATTCCTCCTAATATAATCTCTAAAATCATATCTCTTATACTTTTATTTAATATAGCTGTAGCACCAATACTTAATAATGCTGTAAAAAAAATATAACTAACCACTCGAAAAATGCTCATACTTATATTTTTTAAATAATAAAAAAAATCAGAATCTCTAGTTTCTGACTTTCTTATCTCTTTTTTTAATTTTCTTTTTATCTTAAATTTATTTGTCTTTTTTCTATGTTTGTCTTCACTTCTAAATTTTAAAGAATCTATATAATCATTTCCTCTAATAGCATCAACAAATTCTCTATCTTGCAAACTCTTATCTTTTGATATTATAAAATCATATATTCCAACATCAAATAAATCTGCTAAAATTTTATCTCCTGCTTTATATCCTAAAGCAATTATTATTATATCTAAACAATAAATTAATTTTATTTTCATTATAGCTTTTACAAGTTCTTCTTTTTTATCGTTAAAACTTGAAATATCTATAATAACTTTTTCTATCATCTCAGTACTTTTATTTATAAATTCTTTACTAACATAATCGCTTAAGTTTTCCACATTTTCAACAAACATTATTGTTTTAGCACTAAAATATTTTTTTACTAACACCTTTATCTTTATATCATTTGTGATAACTAATATCATTTTACACCTCATTTCCCCAAGCATCCCAACCATCAACTTCCTGTCTAGCAAATAATTCAATTCGTGGTAAGTCTCCAACTAATTCAACTATTCTTTCTCTTACTATTGCTGGTTTTTTACTATGTTCTTCAATATGAGTATCCACAACTTGTGAAACTTTATTTGAAACTCTTGATATTTTGCCTTTTGTTCCTAACAAGCATATTTCTGGATTAGCTCTTGTCCAATGACCTAATCCAAAGAACCACGTATCACTTTTTTTATTTCTCTTTACCCATGTAAAACCACACGTTTTATATGTAAATCCCCATTCTTTAATAACTTTTAATCCATCTAATAAACACGGAAATGTTACCCATAAAAAAAGGATACAGTCTTTATCTGAAATTCGTGTAATAACATTTTTCATTTCGACTATATCCTTTATTTCCATTACTTTATAATGTTTTTCTGCTGTTCCCATGCCTTTTCTCCACGTTTTATACTTTCATGGTGGATCAGCATAAATAATTTTATATTTTTTATCTGTATTATATATATCAACTACTATATAACCGCCTCCTTACAATTTTTCGTTTTCTTCTTCATATAACTTATATTCTCTTTTTAACCTCCTAAGTACAGTATCTTTATTTAATACCATATAATATCCTGTCATTGGATGTATAAATAATTCCACTATATCATTTTCATTTTTATTTTTTAAATCTTCCATTATGTCATTATAACATCCAATGTAATAATCTTTATCTTTAATCATTAATTCCTTAGCTTGCTTTATTTCTCTATTTAAGCTTTCAATAACATTCTTTACTTTTCCAATCATGCCATTGTCAAATTCCAATAATTTATCTTTATATAATTTATTATAATAAAAATTTATTTCTTCTTGTTTTGTTCTCATGTTTTTCTCCTTTATTTTATTTTAATCTTTATAAATATATTCTTTTGGGTCGACATCATTTCCATAGTCTTTACTAGTCCTTACTTCAAAATGAAGATGATGCCCTGTTGAATTTCCAGGATTAGGATCAATAAATGGATCTCCTCCCTCAATACCTATAACTTGTCCTTGCTTTACTTCTTGTTCAATACTTACATTAATAGAGCTTAAATGAGCATAAAAAGTATAAATTTCAATACCATCAATCTCATGTTTTATCTCTATACAATTACCATATGAATTTTGACTTCCGGCAAACACTATAATTCCATCGTATACTGCTAAAACCTTATCTCTATGAACACCTGATAAATCAATTCCAGTATGTTTAGTGAGTACTCCTGAATTCCATGGATCATACATTCCATAATCAGCTGTTATAACTGTACTCTCTGTATTCTCCAACGGAAAACAGAAAATACCATTTTTAGTTATATTTCCCATTATAATATTATTTGGATATTTGCTTTTTATTTCTTCTACTAATACTTGGTCTTCATTTGAGAAATAAACTTTTAAAGATTCTAATGGATTTAATAATATATATGCACATATTGCTAATAAAAAAAATACTACAGTTACAACAATTACTATTATCATTATAATGTTATTTCTAGTATCTTCATTTAAAAGAACATCAACTGTAGCTTTAAGTACTGCTGGATCAACTGCCATATTTTTGCTCCTTATCTATAACAAATTCTTTTTCATATTTTAGTAATTTAAAGTTTATCGGTGTTTTATAATTTCCTGCTATAAATAATCCATAACCCTTTTTCTTAAGAGATAATATATCTAATTCCTGTTCTGTAAGTTTAAATATTTCTTTTGATTCCTCTAAATTCTTCCCATCAGTTCCAAGTAGCACTTTATAATTTGCATTTTCAAGAATTCCTTGCCCCTCTTTTCTTAACTCTCCATCAAGCATATCTATTAAAGAATGCGTTATAATCATTAAGTTTGAATTATATTTTCTACAACGTTTAGATATAGTTTTTAAAGTAATCATTGTATCTTTTATCCTACTATCTAATAGCAAATGTGCCTCATCTATAACTAAATAAGTATTTTCATTTTTATTCTCTATTTTTTCCCAACAAAAATTAAGAAGATTATAATATAATGCTTTTTTTACATTATCTTCAACTTCTTGAATTTTTGAAATATTAAAAACATTAATGTCATTATTAAGATTAATATTTGTTTTTTGGTTAAACATATTAGAATATATCCCATCTGTTAATTCTTTTAAATATGAAATAATAATTTTATAATCTATATAATTATCATCTTTATTATTAAGATTTAAAAAACTTTGTTTTACATGTTTATATAAATCGGTAAATATTGGATAGTCTTTATTATCAATATTTTTTAAATTACTTGTAGATGTTATATTAAACTTCCTATATACTTTCTCCAATTCTTCTATAAGTAAATTCAATTGAAAATTAGTAATATCACTAAATAGTATTTTTATAAAATTTCTAAGTTTCTGTATATGTTGAATATATGAATTTCTTATCTGTAATGGATTAATGATATTTCTACTTTCTCCAGATAAATCAGAGACATTTCCTTTTAACTTTTTAGCAAAATTTTCATATTCACTCTCAGGATCTATAATTATAATTTTTGTGCCAATTAAAAATTCGTTAAATAAGATATGCTTACAAACTGTTGTCTTACCACTACCACTTTCTCCTAATACTACAATATTACCATTTACATTATTTTTTCTTTCCCAAGCATCATGTAAAATAACTCCATTCATATTATCAATACCTAGATAATAACCATATTTATTTATAAAATTACCACTAAATGGAAAAGTCTTACAAAAATCAGAAAATAATATGTTCCTTTTAAATGTATTTTCAATTTCTTTATTTATTGTATAAAATGGTGCTAAACTCTTAAAAGTTTCTCTTGATAAATAGCTCATACTCCTAAATCTCATTTGCATTCCATCTATTAAAGTCTCAAATCTTTTATATCTAGTTTTTACTTCTTCTATTGTTTCTCCAAAAATCATAGATATATTTATCATATAACCTATACTATCTATATCTTGTAACTTCTCTATTAATTCTCTTCCAGAGTTAGCCTCATTTTTATAATAAATTTCTATATTGGCATTATTTGTTTCATAAGCTCTCATTTCTGCTTGCTTAATCCCTTTAGTAATTCCCTTTATAAAAAGACCTGTGTTCTCTGGAATAAAGATATGCGTTGTGTAAGAAAATGGTACTTTATTATACTTGCTATTTATTCCTATAGGTAACACATTAGGATAATCTGTTATAACTCCAACTTTTGCATACATATCTCCTATTCTAATAAATCCATTTTTATATTCTAAACCTGAAAGTGGAGTTAAAGCTGTTATCAAATTTTCATTTTTCTTCCTATTCACTCTCATCACTCCAAATATTATTAATATTTTCATTTTTAAACCTTAAATTTAAAAATGAATTAAAAAATTGTAAAATTTCATATCTATTCATTATAGTATTATTAAATCCTACATTTTTTAATTTTAAAGATAGTTCATTTGCTCTTTTATTTAATTCTTCTATAGCATAGTTGTCATTATTATTTTTAAATATTTGTATAAAAATCTTCTTTTCTAGCATTTCTCCTTTATCTCTTAATTCTTTTATTTCTTCTATTTGTTTTGATATCATGTTTCTTTTAAATGAATTTTTAGTTAAATGTCTTTTATCATTCAAATATTTATTTACTTCTAATGACACTGGCAAAGACATAACAATTATTTTTATTATTTCTTTTTCTCCTGCCAATTCCATGATAAATCTCTTAACAATCTCTTGTTTTTGCTTTATATCTAAATATTCAAATGGTATTGCTTCAACTTTCAAATAAATAGATATTGTATTATCTAATGAAAAAAATATATTATCTTCTATATCAAGTATATTTAATTCTTCCTCACATGTAATTTTTCTTTTATTAAAGAAATCAGTTAGTTTTTTCATTTTTATTTTCTCCTATATTTAAATTTTTTTTGTTCTATTATACTTTTTATAACTAATTTTAATTGATGTAAAAAAGATACTCCATTATTATCTTTAGTAACAAGTGTAATTGTTGTAGCAATTATAATCAAAAATAACGATATAGCTAAAGCTTGATTTACATATTTATATATAAAAAAAACAGGTAATGCTGATATTATAACAACAATACCTGTAATTATTAATTCTTTTACTCCAAAGCCCTTAAAAAATTCAAGATTTTGTTTTACATTTTTAGGAACATATACTTTATTTTCTTTATCCATAATGACCTCCTTTTAAACGAAATTAAGGAGATATGCTTTGACAACATATCTCCAATGCTTTTAACAAGCGTATATAAGACAAAAATTTCGCCAATCTTATATACTAATATTATTATATCACATAATATAAAAAAAATAAAGAAGAATATATCATCTTCTTTATCTCCATAGCATCACTCCGTATTTTTGTTTTTTATATCCAACATTAAAGACTATTCTCTAAAATGTTCTTTTATATATTTAAGTCTTAAATTATCAGAATCTAAAATAAGAGATTTAAATAAATTCATAAGTTCATTAAAAATGTTTTCTTTTTCAATTTCATTTAACTTATTAAAAGTTATATAATTGAATTTACATAGAAACTCTATTATTTTATCAAAACTTAATTCATCTACATCTTTTGCATATAGCAAATCACTCTTATTATTTGAAATTGATAATCTATAAATCTTATGCTCATACTGTCTTATTAATTTGATGCTAAGTTTGGCGAAAACATTAGCATCATCACTTGTTAAAAGCATATCCTCTCCTTTCTGGAGATTTTAAGATGCTAATGTATCTATATTATCTAAAAAAGATATAACTACATAATCAGTAATTATACCTCAAAAATTACAATAATATATCATACTTATATTATACTACATTTGACATAATATTTCAAACAAATCATTCTTAATATGTATAGTAATATTTTACTATATCTAATACTTCAAAAATAACTTCAGATAATATTAAAAATGCCAAAGTATTAAAAATTCTTTTTATATTTACTTTTCTTTCATCTTCATTATATGTTATTTTTATAAAACAAAAAATACACCTAATTATTGCTCCAAGTGGTATTAAATAAATTCGTATAGCTTCAATTAAAGAATCTAACAATTCCATTATTTTTTACTAATTTGTCCTTTAAGTTCAATAATCTTAGACGTAGTATGAATAATATTTGAAATACCACTTGAGCCATTACCTGAAAGTAACACAAATTCTTGTAAAAATTTGGGTGTTCTGAGTGCAACAAGCAATGTTGCCACTGACATTATAAGTTGTCCTGTTGAAATTAATAAAACAACAATTTTAGCAAGAGCAATTTGTAATATGATAGTAAATACACTTTGGAAAAATTTTTTTATATAAGGTGCAAATATTCCCTTATTACTATCTAAAAGTCCTGTACAAAATATAGGAAAAGAAATTTTTAAAACAAACATTTCTACACCTCTCATCAAAGCTTGTACATATAATAGAATCAACATTATTAAATCAATAACTCCAAGCAATGCTGTAAATATTCCTACTCCTGAAATAGTAGCTAAATTTTGTGTAAGTGCCTCCTGATTTGTAATATTTAATGCCTGCATTATATCATTGCTAAAGTCTTTTCCCACACTTACAAATATATCATATAAAAGTGGAAATACTAAAATAACAATTATACTCCTAACAAAATATAAGATATAAATATGAATCGGTGTATCTGCACTTCCATCAGTCCAACTAATGTACATTTCTACACCTTTCTTTAAAAATTTTAGTACAATTAAAGAAATAGCAAAAGATAATATAATACTTTTTAAGCTATCAAAATTTATAACTTCAAGACCTAAAATTTGAGTTAAATAATCTTCTGCATTAAAACATAAATCTATTAAATTATCAAAAGCATAATTTATAGCATTATCTGCCGATTCTATTATTGATATTAAAAGTTCTGTTATAAGTTTATCCATACGATTTTTCTCCTACTATCTATGTTGCATAATAACTTGTTATAAGCTGAATAACTACTTTTACTAATGTTATCATAACACAACAGCCTAAAGCTATTATAAATCTTCTTGATAGCATCTTTCCCTCTTGCTCATCACATACAGATTTTTTTGCCAAATAATAAATCCCCATAACAGTTGCCACAAGTAATGCTATACCTGTTAAAGCAGTTATTAAATCATTTAATAACTTTATTGTTCCTGTAACCAATATCGAACTATTTATATCCATTAACACCCCTCCTTAATATCTATAGTCTTCCCATACTTTCCAAAGATTAATCTTTTCTTCTTTTAATATTTTTCTATCATTTTCTACTCTTTCTCTTATAAGTCTATTTTTTTCTTCATCTCCAAGACCAAGAATATTATTAAAATTCCAACAACTCAAATCAGGTACTTGAGTTATAGCCGAATATTGTCCTGATTGTAAAATTAAACAATATGGTGTTTCAAATCTTAAAATCTCATCAGGAGTAAGCAAATTTCTACCTACTAAATTCATTGATTCACTTTGACTTATATTATTTCTATTGTATGAGTTACTTCTACTATTGATAGAAACAGTATATTTTCCTAATCTCTTACTAATTATTTCTGCTGTATTTACACTAGATGTTTTAAGATATATCCAAACTTGTGTATTATCCATTATATTTTGAGCTATAGTTTTTGAATATTTAGATTCTAACTGAGAAAAAGATTGTATAAACAAACTAAATCTAATATTTCTACCACGACTAACTGTTAACATATTTTCAAAATTTGATATTTTTGTAAAATTTCCAAATTCCTCTAATATAAAATTATTTCTTATCTTTAGTTTTCCACCCCTTTTATCTGCCAAATCAACTAAAGCTTGATATTGTTGACTCACAAATAACGTTGCAAGACTGTAATATGTAGTTTTTTCATCTGGCAAAATAATATATGTAATGCACTTTTCTTCTCCAATATCTTCTAGCTTAAAATCACTATTATTGGTCATTGTATATATACTATTACTACTAAATAGTCTTAGTGTTGCAAGTGCTGATGTAAAAAAACTAGATCTTGTTTTCTCTGGAGCAATAGTTGATATTGAGAAAATTTTTTTGGCTGGATTTTCATCTGATAAATTTTCTATATAATCATTTAAAGGCATATATCCTATCTCATCTGTTTGACACATATGTGATATGAAATTATATACATTTGTAAGATTTTGATATTCATAATTATATTTATTTTCAAATAAAACGGTTATTATGCTACCTGCTATAATACTTTTCTCTCCATTTTCCCACAAAGGATCACTATTATTTCCAGATTTTGGTACTATGCATTCAACCAAATCCCATGTTAGATTTTCTGCTTTTTGCACATCATCTTGATTTATAGCGTCTATTATCGGTTGTAAAAAATTATACTTATTAGATTTCCTAGGAGATTTAAAATCTATAACGTTTACTTTATAATTTTTTCTTCTAAAAAATTCAGATGTCATTTGAAATAGTTCTCCTTTAGGATCAGATACTAATATACTTTCTTGTGCTAAACCTAAAGTACATAGACTTTCTATTAAAATTCTTCTTGTTTTTCCTGCACCAGTACTTCCAAGACATAACACATGTTTATTATCTCCAACAATACTTATTTCTTCTATATTAAAGTTATTTTTATATTTAACAACAATCCCACCTCTAGAAATTTTAGGTAGATTATTTTTCCTATCTAATTTAATTTTTTCATATATGCTATCGAATTCCTTTTTATTTAAAAATCTACTAGTACCATATTGACCTTGCCCATATTGTTTAGGAATGCTTATTTTTGAGGTTATATTTTCTACAGATGACTTAAAAATCCCATATTTTGAAGTAAAAATAACCATAAAAAAAAGCACCATAAATAATGCCTCAAATACAATACTAAAACTTAATATTCTTTTATCACTTATAATACTTAAGATTTCAAATATATTTATACTTTGTATATTATTAGTTAATATACCATTTATATAATAACCTATATATACTGAAACAGGAATGAATAATATACAACATATTATATATATTACTATTTTTTTATTCAAAGTTATTCTTCCCTCTCTTTTATATTATTCTTATTTAAAAAATTGTTAATATATTTAGCTATCTCTTTTCTTGTTAATGATCTAATATCTCCTATTTTTTCATCGTTTCCTACAATAATAATATTTCCCTTTAACTTTAAACTTTCAGATATATTATTTGTTTTTAGATTACTATCATCTTGATTTATATTATAAACGATTAACACTTTTTCATATCGCTTTATCTCAATATCTCCCTCAACTAGTTTTTTCATATATTTTATAGTTTTAGGAATTTTAAGTACATTTATTTTTCCATTTTCTTTTATATAAATAACACACATATAGCATTTACTCATTTATCACTCCTCCCATTCTATACTACTAGAATTTTTTTGTCTGTTTATATATTCCAATTTTTCTATATCAGAAAAATCTTTTTTATATACTAATTCTTTATTATAATTACTTTTTTTATTTGATGTTTCAATAGTAGAAAAAATAGTTTTTACTTTATTACTTCTTTCTAATCTTTTAAAATACTTATCCATTTTTTCTTTTAAGTATTTTGGATTTTGTAGTCTTATATCTCTAAATTTTATATTTTTAGGAGTTATGTATGTTATATATTTTCTATTTTCTTCCCATCTTACCTTATATCCATTTTGATTCATATTAAATATAAACTGTTTTTTAGAATAGGATTCTTTAATACACTTATTTATTACCTTAATAAGTTTTTGCTTTTCTGTTTCATCTCTTTTAGATAAATGATATTCTTTACTACTTTTATATCTACTAATATTAGATTTGTTTAAGTTAATCTGTCTTAATCCATATCTTTTGCAGATTTCATTTGACAGTAACTTAATTTTTTCTAAATCTTTTTTTGATTGCTGATATTTCTTTCCAGTTTTAAAATTAACAGAATTCATAATAAAGTGATTATGAATATAATCTTTATCTTTATGTGTTGCCATTATTATTTGATAATCTTTAAAATTAGCACAAATTTCTTTTCCAATATCATTTGCTAGTTTATAATCCAATTTATCATTTGGACTAAAAGATTGTATAAAATGATAGTATTGTCTTCCGTTTAGATTATTATATAGCTTTTTTACATATTGAAATTGTTCAATCACATTATTCTTATCGCAATCTTTACAATATATTAAATCATCTTCTGTCTTTTCTTCTTGAGTTATATACTTAACAGCATTTTTCAAATTTCCTTTTCTTACTTTAACGAATTTAATAATTGCCATATTTTATTAATTCCCTCAGATATATAGTTTAACTGTACTTTATCTTGTAAATTTAAGTTATTATTTGTAGAATTTAGTTTTCTTGCAATTTGATTTAAATTATTTCCAATCTTATTAAGTTCATAATATATTTGTTTTCCTTCTTCTATAACAACTAATGATTTATTTTCTAATTTCTTATTTATATATTCACTTAAAGAAAGATTCATCTTTTTAGATTCATCCTCTAATTTTTCTTTAAGTCTTTTTTCTATTCTAAAATGAATTGTTTCATCTTTCATTCTAACACCTCCTAAAAAGGGTTTAAGGGTTTTCTCTTTATTGTAAATGTAGCACATTTACGAATCTTGCTAATCAAAAACTATATTTCTAACTCTTGTGATTTAACTTTATTTTTTGATTTTTTTCTATCAAATTCTTTTAAAATCTGATTAGATACTTTTTGAATTCTCTCCATTGAATTTTTGAATTCTGATATATCATCATTTCCTACCCAATTAGCCAAATACAAGAAGTTATTTTCTTCTGATTTTATTCCTAAGTTTTTACAAACAACAAAAGCCACACTCTCTGCTTCAAATTCTTTCTGTTTTTTAGATAATTTCAAATTATTACCTTTAAAATGAAGTAATGAATGTGCCACTTCATGCACACAAGTTGAAATTGTTTTTATATCTCCCATATCTGCCTTTATTTTTATTTCTTTAGTATCAGGAATAAACATACCATTAACATTATTTAAATCTTTTTTAAACTCAAATTTTATTCCACTTACTTTTTCTAATCTCGATATAACTTGTTTTTTATTCTTTATTTTCTCATTACTTTCTTTTTTTAATTCATATTTTTCTTTATCTGCATTAGTTTGTGAAATATCAAAAACTCTTCCAACTTTAAAAGTTGTTCTCTCGGTTATATTCTTTTCTATCTTGTTTCCATTTTCATCTAATGCGATTCTTCCTTTATCATCTTTTTCATATTCAATAAATTTCTGCTTAACAGGGCAAAAAATTTTTATTCCTTTTTCATTTTTATTTATACTTACACCATCTTTTTTCCAATCAGTAAATGATTTAACAATACTAGCATTTTCATTTTGAGATAAAATAAGTAACGTATTAGTATAACTATAGTTATGACATTTACTCATCAAATATAAAAATTGTTTATATCTATCTGATTCAAGTGCCTTTTTTATTCCATCATTAAGAACATTTTTCAAATCTTCCTTTTCTTGTTCTTTTATCTTTTTATAATCTTCTTTATTATAATTATTCATTAAAATCACACTCCAAGACACGCCTTATAATAAACCAATCAAGTAAGAAGTTTGGAATTGAGTCATAAACTATTCCAATACAGGCATCGCTTTTAAAGTACACAAAAACTCTTGCACCTTTTAAATTTCTACTTAAATGATAAGTCCTATATTCTTCTAAATAAGATTCTGCTTTATTGCAAAAATAAAATTCAGCCATCTGATACAGATTTTTAGCTGAATTTAGAAATTGTTTCTTATATTTCTGTTTTGAAATGATCGGTATTCCGTAATTGGAATATTTTTTTATAAATATTCTAAATAATTCTTCTACTTTATTTTTATTTAATTTATATAAGTTTTCTCCAATTATTAAATAATCTTTTAACATATTATCTAAATCTTCGATATTATATCTATTACCTTTAATTTCTGCTGTAATAACCACAATACACCTCCTTATATATCATAGAATTGTTCAAAATCTTCATAATCTCGTTGTTGATAGTTCTTATAACTTAAATTCTGTTTGTTTTTATATTTATCTTTTTTTTCATCTCTTTCAATTTTATTAATCACCCACCTATTTATCGTATCATAATCGCTAGAATATTCTTTACCGTTTTCAAGTTTATACGAATTTAACTCTACAATAAATTTTGAGGTCTTATCTATTCCATATTCTTTTACTAAATTTTCTAATTCTATATCATATAATGAAACTTTATCGGCAAAAAAGATTTTTTCATTTTTTATATTTATTTTATTAGTATTATTATTATCAGTATTATTTGTGTTCTCTTTTATACTTCTAGAAATTCTATTTTTTACTTCTAGAAGTAAAGTTTCTTTACTTCTGAAATTTCTTATTTTATATTCTTCTAAATCTTCACTCTTTATTTTACCTATATATATTCTATTTGGGTTTCCCTGTCCAATTCTTTCTTCTCTAATTAATTTGCAATCTGATAACTCCTTAAATACTTTAGCAGCAGTAACTCTTGAAATTTTTAATTCTTCGGTTAACTCTACTCTTGTATATATTAAATAAACTTCTCCTTTTTCATTAAACCATTTATTTAATTTTGAAAGTTGCAATCGATCAAGCAATAAAGTATATGCAACTTTCGATTCAAGAGATAGCTTATCTTTATATAATGGGTTTTTAAACAATTCTTTTGGCATTTGATAGAAACGATATGACATGGTTTCATTTATTTTAAAATATTCTATTTCCTCCACATAATATCACATCCTTTCTAAAACACAAAAAAACTGCTAATGCAGTTTTAATAATGACTATACCTATAATGGAATGGGTGGTATTATGTATTAAGTACGTAGTTGACCTCTTGTTTGTAGTCCACCAATACCACTTATCCCCTCTCTAGTATTCGAAATAATATTTTCTAATGAAACAAATTCATTTACTGAGGTATAAGCAACATTTTCTGCAACAATTATTGGATCCATCATATCAATTAATACTCTTTTAGGAGCACTAGCAAAGTTTGCTCCAGCAGATATTATTGCTTCATAATAACTTTGACAAGCTCCTGCAAATATAACTAAATTATCTAAATTATGTTCATATCTTCTAGCTTCTAAAACTGACTGAACAAAATACTTAGAATTTTTATAATTATCTATATTATATATATCATTTCTTCTTTTTATAAACGCATCATGACCAGTTAGCACTAATATTTCTGGTTTATATTTTTGAAGTAGATTATACACTTGTTTATACTGCTCACTTTCTTCTATATTAAAAACATATGCAGTAATTCCCATTTTTTTATAGATATCTCTACATTGTTTGCAATACTCTTCGTCTCCATCAAGGTGTAATGCTCTTCCAGGTCTTTTAAATGTTTTTTCTTTTTGATACATATTATAATTAATATTTTCTCTATAAAAATTATTATTATTATACTTTTTATTCTTTATGTTGCTATATGATCTATCTAATCTAACCCTTCTAGACTTTTCAATATTTTTTAGTCTTGCTTCTAATTCTTGCTTTGAAACCAATTTTAAGTCATATTCATAAGCATCAGCTAATATTCTAACATTTATTCCTAGAAGATCTACTATTCCATTAGGATGTATTGCAGTTATTTTGAATAAAACATCATAATTGTATGATTTTCTTGCAACGATATCTCCAATTTTAAAATTTGACAAGTTCATCACCTCATAATATTATATGAAAAGTTTTAAAACCTGTTAAGATATTATTTATTTTTATATAAAAATTCAATATCGACTTTTTTAATTTCATTAGTATATACTGCTTAGAAAAGGAGGTGAAATAATGAAATTTAAATTAAACGAAAATATACTAAAATATTTAGACACAATTAAACTATCTAAAAATTCTGACATAATAATAACAGACTTAGTAAAAGTAATTTACTCAAACAATAGTAAATATTTAATAGGAAATAAAAAAATAACTAGAGAAATATTAGAAGACTTACTAATAAATAACAATTTTGTTCTTCCTAAATATAAAAGTAACATTATAAAAATATTTGTAGACAAGAATAAAAATTTAAAGTATAAAACTCAAATAATTATTCCAATAAAAATATTTGGTGATACACAAGGAGCTTTAATATTAGTTAACACTAAAAATCTTTTATATATGGAATCTGTTCAAATATTATGGACGATAAAGAAAAATATACAATTTTATTTTGAATATAAAAACAATAATACTATTAGAAAATATGAAAATAATGAGCTATTTCAAAAAAAATTTATAAATGAAATAAAAAACGAATTAGACAAAAAAATATATAGTCTTGTTATTGACAGAACATATAAAAATATTGACCACTTATTGTTATACATTATTGATGAATTAAGAACTAGTTTAAAAGGTAAAGATCTTATTTTATTAAATGAGTTAATTGAATTATATGAGCAAAAAAAAGAACTACACGCAATACATGGTGTAGTTGTTGGCTCAAAGTATAAACATATCCCTCAAATAAAAGATATATTAAACTCGCCTAATTATTAATTATATATTAATGAGAGTACTATTCTTAAATTTTTCTAATTCTTCTAAAATACAATGTAATATAAGTTTTTGCATTGATATATTACATTTAGATGTACAATCTTTTATTTTTTGATATGCGCTCTCACGAATCCTAACTCGTGTAGGAACCATATGAGTCTTTTTAGTAATTTTAATAGACGTAAGTTCGTCAGATAAATTATTAATAACAGCTATGTTCATAAAATGATTTATACTAATATTATATTTTGTACAGTATATATTAATATCATTTAAAACATAATCTGGTATATCAATAAGTCTTTGTATATTTTTTTCTCTCATTAATATCACCTAATAGAATTATATGTTTATAATATAAAACAAAATAGGACCACTTTATGATAAAATAAGACCAAAACTTTACAAGAATAAGAATTAGGAACATATTCTTGTATATTTTTTTATAATTATACTAAAACTTATATCTTTTAAGCTCACATAATATAAAATGTATTATTATTTTCTGCATAGAAATATTCCACTCTTTTGTACATTCTTTTAACTTAATGTATAAATCAAATTTAATTCGTAATCTTATCGATTCTGTATCCATTCTCTTACTAACATTTATTAGTGATAAATTATCATTAAAATTATTATCAATTGCTTTATTGACAAAATAGTTTAAACTTATATTTTCATTTGTGCAAATTTCATTCATTTTATTAAACATATACTCAGGAATATCAATAAGTCTTTGCACAATTTTTTCTTTCATTTTATCACCTAATAAAATTATATATATTCATTTTGAAATAAAATAGGACCATTTTATAACAAAAAAGGACCATAAAAATATATTATATAAATACTATAGTTTTAACAATATTATCATTAAATATAAAAAAACAACCAAGAAAGCTTGGTTGTTTTTAGTTTTATATTTATTATTTTACTGTATATGGTAATAAAGCAATTGTTCTTGCTCTTTTAACAGCTACAGTTACTTTTCTTTTACCTTTATATATATAATTTACTTTATGAATTTTATATAAAATTATAAATTAAATAAGATAATAAAAATATGTTTTTAAATTTATTTCATATTATATTTATTTTTAACGTTATATTCTTATTCGTATACTTCTATATTTTCTTGAATATATTGATCTAAATCTTCCCATTCTCCAGTAACATTATTTTTTATTTGTATATTGTTTAAATCTAAACTTTGAGTTTTAACTCTAGTTTGTTGAGCAACATTTACTTCTCTTAAACCATTTCTTAGTCCTACTATTTCATATTTACCGTACTTATCTCTGAAATGTAAATATGCTAAATATGTTTTTCCTACTTCAAGCTCTACATCATTTTCAACTTTTAAATTCATGTATGAATTTTCCTTATCAATTTCTATACCTGCTTGCTCTCTTAAATAATCTCTTTTTTCAACAGCTGCTTGATTATCATGAGCATCATAATCAGCAACAGAAACAAGTCCACCTGGCTTAAAAAATCCTACCAAGCCATTTTCATTAACTTCTATATTTCCATAAATTATATTATCAACTACCATTGTTCCATAAGTCATTCCATAAGCACTATATTCCATACTAGCTCCATCAATAGTAGTAATAGTTACTAAAGCGATGGCATCTGATTCATTAAACATAATCTCAGGCGTAAATTCAGATTTAAGTTCCGGATACATTGTACTAGTTTCACTATTTTCTAACATCTCATCAGTTATATATGTATATGTTTCAAATCCATCCTCATTCTCATCCGCAACATCATTATTTGCTGTTATATTATTTAAATCTGTATTATTTTTATTAACTATTATTCCAATTGATACAGTAGCAATAATAGCCATTGCTAATCCCACACCAATAATGTATTTTCTTTTCATTTCTTTTCCTCCTTTAACCACAGACTTTAATTATATAAATAATTTATTGTGTCATGGTCAGCTTTCTGTACTGTTGTTACATATGTTCCCTCTAAAGTTGGATACATTATACTATAATGATCAGTACTATGTGCTAACCCAAAGCAATGTCCCATTTCGTGAATTATTGTACTTGTTTGTATATCAAAAATTTCGTTCATTTTTACCTCTGTATAAAAATAGTCTACACTTGGTCCATAACCTGCTGGAGAAAGACGATTTGAATTAATATCCCAGAATCCAGCATAAGCTAATGTATAATTATCTAATACTGCATCTTGCTGATAATTAGAAACATAAAAATCAATATGAGTAGCATAATTTGAGGCAACAGGATATAAATATATTGGATTCCATCCCCATCCTGTATCTACCCAATTATCTACAGCAGCATTTATTCTTGAAGTATATGAAGTTGCTGTACCATCAACATAGTAATATGCATTACTTACTCCTCTATCAAATTTTGCATCATTTGGCCATGTTGGTGTCATAGCAAAAACGTTAGTACTAATAAATGCTCCTATAACAAGGGCAAACATTGACAAAATCATTTTGTTTACATATTTTTTCATATAAACACACTCCTTCTTTAAAATATTTTATAAATTATTATTCTGTAAAACTCCCCTCCTTTCTTTAAATAATAAAAGTTATATTTAATTTTTATTTTAAAGTACTCCAATTCCCCAAATGGTCTTTATATAAATTATTTTCAATATCATATTCCAAAAAAGGATATGTACTGTTTGTTACAAGATTATTATTTTTATCTAACGATACTATATAATATTTTCCTACTTCTGGAACCGAAATCTTATCATAATCATTCTCAGATATAAGCCTTACAAAAGTATTCTTCTTTTCCTCTGTAGTTAAATTTTTATATTTAGAATCTAATTGGTAATCTAAAGAACTATTTTCCAACTCAAATATTGATACAACACCACCATTTATATTAATATCAATCTGTCCAGAATCTTGTCCCATTTCATCCACTGAATTTATAATAGTTACTCTTAATTTTGTCATTGGTTTATTAAGTGCAAAAGAATATTCTAAAATTTCATCTACTCTTATAATATATATTTTATCTGGTGTTTGATTATTTACATATACAGCTTCTGGTGGTCTTATAAAACAACCTGAACTAGCAGAAGATAAATAAGAATCATTTTCAGGAATAGTTTTATAAACAATAGTTTCTAGTACATTAGAATATTCTTCTTGATATAATTCAGCTAATGGTTTAATTTCATTGTCATTATTTATATCAAGATCTAAATTTTGTTCATTATCTGCAATAACATTATTTAATACAATATCATTCTTTATATACCTTAATGAAAGTGTAGTTATTCCAATAGCTATAAATATAAAAGAAATTACCGAGCTACAAAAATAGATTTTTCTTCGTTTTTCTATCTTAGCTCTTTTAATAATATTTTTTATATCACTTTTTTGGTAACTTTTTGTTCTTATACTATTTATTCTTTCATGTAATGCCATATCAAATTCATCAGTATATTTTTCCAATTAGAATTCACCTCCAATCTTATCTTTTAATTTACTTTTTGCTCTAGAAATTTTACTTTTTAATGTTCCTACATTTATATTTAATATTTCCGATATTTCTTTCAATGAATATGACTCTCCATAAAACATTGCTATAATTGTTCTTTCCTCAGTATCTAAAACTTTTAAACGATTATAAAAATCTATTTCGTCATGTATATTTTTATAGCTATCTTCTTCATATATATAATTTTCAAAATAATTAAGTTCAAAAGAAATTTTAAAATTTTTATTTTGCTTTATTATCTTATTACATTTATTAATTAAAACTTTAGTAAGCCAAGCTTTCATTTTATTTGCATCTTTTATTTTTTTGCAATTGTTAAATAAAGATAAGAATGTATCTTGAACAGCATCATCTGCAAACTCTTTATCTCCTAATCTAAAAGTTGCAATAATTAAAAGTTGTCTTTGAAACATATTAACTATTTCTTCAAAGGCTTCTTCATCTTTATGTTTTATTCTTTTTAAAAGTTCTTCCATAATATAAATCCTTTCAAAATAAAAGTTTTAAAAATTATATCATAACTTTAAAAATATATTAAACATAAACAATATGATACTAGTTAATATTAAAATGATTTTTTTTTGAATTAAACTTTACAATAGTTGGATATATAATTTTATATAGATTATAATAAAATTTATTATATACTTTTGTAAACTCTCCTATATATTCAACTAACCCTAAGCTTGTACAAAAATTAGATTTAAACTTATACAATCCAGTGTTATTTGATTTGCTAGATAGCCCTCCAAGATTATATATTTCACATTTGCTTTCAATTCCCCATTTTATCATTTCCCATTGTAAAGCATACATTGGTTTTAAGTTCCTGTATTCATTAGACGTTGCTCCATATAAATAAAAAACTTCATTACCAAATTTAAATGTTAATGCACCAGCCAAATAATAATTCTTATATTTTGCTAAATATATTCTAAAATCATCTGAATTAAAATTTTCTAAAATACTTTCAAAGTATTCATATGACTTTCCCGGGAAATTGTCTCTAGCAACAGTAGTTTTAAATAATGAATAAAATATTTTTAAATCTGACTTTTTGTTTGAATATTGTACTTTAATCCCCTTTTTATAAGCATATCGAATATTATACCTAGTTTTTGTTGGAAAAGAAAGAAAAATATCATTCTCCTTTTTATCCTTTAAATTAATTCTCATATAATATACTGGCTGTATAATACTTTCTCTTTTAGGACACTTTTTTGAAATTTTAAATCCCACTTCTTTGAATATCGTTCTTATTTTTTCATCATAAAGAGCGTTTGGATCCAACTTTAACATAAACACATTATAACCTTTTATTAAAGGTTTAATCTCATCCAAAAGTCTTTTAATTAAATCATTATCATCAATTTTCCCTACTGGACCTCTAGGACAATACATTATTGATTTTCTTATAATAGGAACATATTGTATAAGCATTGTCATTCCAATAACAATTTTCCCATCATTTTCAACACAAACAAAAAAATGTTTCCAATTTTTTTTTATATTTGCCCATGATGGACTTTGCATGAAACTTGAATTTTTTGATTCTTTTAAAAACTTAATATACCTTTTCATTTCTTTTGAATCATGCTCAGTAAAAATAGGCATAGTTTTGCTCCTCACTAATAAGTAAATATCAAAACTATCTTTCTAGAATCAATAGTTTTTAATAAATTTTTAAAGTTATTTATTGTACAATTAAATTTCTTTTACACTATATAGATTCTATTTTTTCAAAAAAGGTTGCATAAATTTTAAAAATTTATATATTTTTTTCTTTTTTATATTTAATTATAAATACTCTTTTTATTTTTACAAAAAAAAATGAAAGTAGTTTTACCCACTTTCACATTATAGATTGAAAACAATCTTTTTTATATTTATTATTTTACTGTATATGGTAATAAAGCAATTGTTCTTGCTCTTTTAACAGCTACAGTTACTTTTCTTTGATGTTTTGCGCAGCATCCAGTTACTCTTCTTGGTAGAATTTTACCTTTATCGCTAACATATTTTCTTAATTTATCTACATCTTTATAATCAATATCATCTACTTTATCTGCACAGAAAACACAAACCTTTTTTCTTGGTCTTCTATATGGTTTGTCATTTTTAGCGCCTCTTTTTCTGTTATCAGCCATTTTTAACTATCCTCCTATCAACTAATCTTTTTAATTAAAATGGTAAATCATCAGTATCATCTACTGTAATAAATTCACCATCCATACTAGATGAAGGTACTCCATCACTTGTATCTTGATCTCTTCTAGAGTCTGCAAAATATGCATTTTCAATTATAAAATCTGTTGCATATCTTTTTTGACCATTTTGATCATCCCATGATCTGTTTTGGATTCTTCCTTCGACTAATACTTGTTGTCCTTTTCTATAGTACTTTGCACAAAAATCTGCAAGTTTTCCAAAAGCAGTTAGATTAAAGAAATCTGTTTTTCTTTCACCATTAGCATCAGCAAATCTTCTATTTACTGCAAGAGAAAAAGTAGTCACTGGTGTATTACTATTTGGTAAAACTCTTGATTCAGGATCTCTTGTTAATCTACCTAAAAATTGAAACTTATTCATTTAACTACCCCCTATATTAGTCTTCTAATTTAACTATCATGTGTTTTAGAACTATTTCATCTAGTCTTAGAACTCTATCAAGTTCAGCAATAAATTCTGGTTTAGCAGAAAATGTGAATAATGTATAGAAACCTTCTTTTTGCTTTTTGATTTCATAAGCAAATGTTTTCTTACCCCATTCCTCAACATTTGTAAGCTCGCCATTAGCTGAAATTAATTCTTTCATTTTTTCACCAAAAGCAGCCATAGCTTCTTCTGATGCGTTAGCTGAAAGTATTATAACTGATTCATATCTATTCATGACTCTTACTCACCTCCTCGTGGACTTCTGACTATACAATTTGTATAGTAAGGAATTTACTTGAAACATTATACCACATTATTATGTAATTTGCAACAATTATTTTTTATTTATGTATATCTTAACTACTTCATAAGTATATTGACATTGTAACTCATTAATTATATAATACATATTATTAAATATAACCATTTCTCCAAAGGAGGACTGATAACATGAAGATTGAAAAGATTGATGAAAACAAAGTGAAAATAATCTTATCATTTGAAGAACTTGAAATGAGAAACATAACACTAAGTGATATTGAAAAAAATAATGTCGCAGCTAGAAAATTATTTACAAGCTTGATAGAAGAAAGTAATCTAGATGAGCTTTTTAGCTGTGATGACTCACAACTTTTTATTGAAGCAAGTTCTGATAATACTAATACTTTTATATTGACAATAACTAAAACAGATGATTTACCAGATATAAATAGCTATCCAAAAAATGAAAATAGAACGCTTTATAGAATAGACTCACGACTTTATGAATTTAGCTCATTAGATGTGATTCTAGATTTTTGCAAAATTGCAAAAGAAGAAAATTTATTTTTTGGAAAAAATACTCTATATAAATATGAAGATAAATATTACTTACTTTTTAGTGATAATGCAATTAAAAATAAAAGATTTATCAAAACATATATTATGCTAAGTGAATATTGCTCAAGATACTTTTCATATGATATGTTTTATACAACTATCATTGAAAAATCAAAAATTGTTGTTGCAAATAGAGCTTTACAAAAGCTCATAAATATTTAATTCAGGCTAAGGCCTGATTTTTTTCTGGAAAATTATTAATACGATTAATAATAGCAAAATATTTATATTTGGCTAGATACCCCTCAGATTATATAGACTAAAAAATGAAATTTGATAAAAATATAGATATCTAACAGAATAAATACTTTGTATGAAAAAAATAAAAATTTTGAATTTATAATAAAAATCCGATTAGAAAAAATATATAAATATATTTTAGAATAAGTTATAGCATATTCACTTAACATAAGCTTATCTAAAAGCATATCTAGTATAATGTTATTTTTCTCGTTTGTCAATACATTTTGGTAAATTTAACCAAAAAAGACATTATATTACACGAAAATTCTGTTTCTCTTGATTATTTTATCAAATTTTGGTATACTATACGAAAAGGTGAAAATGTATGAATAACGATAAATTAGTTAACGCCAAAATACTAGTTATCGATGACGACGTAAATATGATGGATGTTCTTTCTGTCGTATTAAGAAGATACGGTCACTATGTAAAAACATTCACTGAGCCTCTATCAGCTATAGAGGAACTAAAAAAAAATAAATATGATATTTTACTAGTCAATTATTTGATGACTCCAGTAAAAGGCGATAAAATTGTAGAAACAGTCAGAGAATTTAATAAAGAAATATATATAATTCTAATGTCTATTCATAAAGATCTTGCACCTTCCATCGAAGTAATGCAACAACTAGATATACAAGCATACTATGAAAAAAGTAACAGATTTGATAATCTAATAATGTTAATTCAAGGTGGAATAAAATATATAGAACAAATTAATAAAATTAAGAGTATGAACTCTCAGCTTGAGCACTATTTAGTAGATTTTGCTAAAATTTTGCTTCAAACTGTTGGTGCCAAGGATCACTATACTGAAGAACATTCAAGAAGGGTTACTCTTCTTGCAGATGCTTTTTCTAAATATTTAAAATTAGATAATAAACAAATATCAGACTTACAAATAGCTGCAGCTTTCCATGATATTGGAAAAATAGGTATTCCAGATAATATACTATTAAAAACAACTAGACTTACTGATGATGAATATCAAGTAATAAAAACTCACCCAGTTATTGCTGCTAATATTTTTTCTGTATCTGATATATATAAAGATATTTATCCTATTATGTATTATCATCACGAAAGATATGATGGAAATGGCTATCCAACTGGTATAAAAGGTAAACAAATACCATTTCTTGCAAGAATATTATCTATTTGTGATTCCTTTGATGCAATAGTGTCAAAAAGAACATATAAAGAAGGGGCTACAATTGAGTTTGCTCTTTCAGAAATTGAAAAAGGTGCAGGAACACAATTTGATCCAGAACTTGCACCAAAATTTATTACAATGGTAGAAAATAATTTAGAATATATAGAAAAAATTTTTAATAATTTTTAGTCTTAAATAGTAAAAAACTATTTAAGACTTTTTAATCTATATATACAGCAATTGTTTTAAATACGTCAATTTCAGAGTCTAAGCAATTTATTTTATATGCAAGACATGAAATCTCACAGGCGTTTTCATATAAGTCAGCAAGTCTGCATTTACACTCTTCATTTATAATAAATTTATTATTTTGTATAAAAAAACTTTTATTATCTAATTTATTAATTCTACCAGTAATTATTTTAATTCTATTATCTTCTTGTATTTTCTCAACTATATTATAATAAAAATTATTGTTTTTTATACTTGATACATCCTCAATATTTATATATCTTTTTATAACTTCAACATTGCATAAAACCCCCATATCTTCAGATAATCCTAGCCTTTTTCTATTTGACTCTCGCTTTTCTTTTAAATCACAGGAGCAATCCTTTTCAAGTTCTGGTCGAATACAAGTATTATTATTTGTAGTATATCCACGCTTCTCAGAATATTCAAAAAAATCTATATCGAAAGAAATATCTTCCATTTTAGCAGCAATGCACTTTATTATTTCTTTATCTAAATATATATACATTCTCATATTTATATATTATTTTAATTTACACAAATATATTCTTTTATATTTTCAAACTTAGACTCGCCTATACCATTAACTTCAAGTATATCTTCTATTGTATTAAACTTATTATTTTTTCTATATTCTATAATATTATCTGCAAGAGTATCACCAATGCCATTTAATGTTTTTAGCTCATCTTTACTTGCTTTATTTATATTAATTAAGTCATTATCATCATTATTCTCTATATTATCTTCTTCATTTTCTTCTTCAATTGCGATTTTAGGTATATCTATTTTATCTGAATCATTTAATTTCTCCGCAAGATTTATTTCAGACAAATCTGCTTGTGAAGTTAATCCACCACACTCTTTTACTAAATCATCTAATCTAAGATTCTCATCTATATAATATACCCCTGGATTTACAACTTCACCTGTTATATAAACAGCAATTTTATTATCTCTATCATCTATTTCTAGTTCATTATCGTTTACTACAATCCTAGATTTTCCATTTATATTTGTATAAATAATTGAAATTGTTGATGCAAATATTATCACTAATATTAATATATACGTTTTATAATAACTAACAAAATTCTTTACAACATTAAAAATCTTCATATTTTACTCCCAACCTTGTTATATTTTGTAATTTTGCCCTAAAAGCAAATTAGAAGCTATGTGTTACATAACTTCTAATTTTAATATATTTCTTTAAATTTTTAAGCCTGCTCTAATAATAGTTACCAACAAATTGTTATTATACAGTAATTTTACTAAGAAAGTATTATCTATATATTCAGCAATACCATTAAACATTGGTAACGGTGTAATAAATGAAAGTATTGCTAGTAATATCCAAACTTTAATCAAAGTAGATAAAACGCCAACCGCAATTCCTCCAATTTGATTTATAGAGCTTAAAATAGGTAAATTAAATACAATATTTAGTATCATTTGTAAAATGTAGCAAATTAATCTTACTGCTAGGAAAATTAGTATAAAGCTAACTCCTTTCATAACAAACATTGTAACTATTTCTCCTGCTTGTTGAACTTTATCCTCTGTAATAGTACTGTTTAGTATATTACCATAAAAAGAATCTTCTACATTTTCTCCATTATCTAGCATTGTTTGTATATTTTCTTGTACAACTTCTTTTAAAGAATCTCCTATTCCAGAATTATATAGTGCTTCTGCAACTATTGATTGAAAAGCAAATGCTAAAATAATTGATAATATCAAAGATGCAAATCCAACAACTACTCCAACAAGACCTCTTTTATATCCTCTAAATGCTCCAAAAGCAATTAATGCTATTAAAATAATATCTAAAACTAACAAATAAATCCCCCCTTATAAATTTAAAATATATATTTTATTAGTATAAACTAAAGCTAAACTTTTATTATTATTAAAAACTATGCACTTTTTAGGAGTAAAAGTAATTTCTCTTTTTCCTAAGTCTACACCCCATTTATTTAATATATAAACATAGTCTTGATATATATAATAATTAATCCAATTACTACTTACCATATCTTTTGGAACAGATTCAACTAAAGTTGAGCTTATTTTATTACCTGAATATCCTATATTTTCGCTTATATATTTATTATTGCTTATATCTCTTTCTAAAAATGTATAGTAATCATCATTTAATGATACAAAAATCATCTGTGTACTATTAAATTCCTTTAGAGTATTTATATTTCCATTATCCACATCTATTGAGACTATACTATCATTTAAAAGTGCATAAATAGTTTTTCCTTCGACTATAAAATCGTATACAAAATTGTTATCTAATGAAACAATATCTGTAAGTTGTTCTTCTTCTTTTTTAGTTATATCTACTCTACGAAATTTTATTCCAATATTTGAAGAATCAGTCACAGCTTCACAAAACACTAATTTTCTTCCATTATCTATCAATTTTAATGAAATAATATTTTCTTGACTAAGATATGCATCATATAAACTTCTACCAGCTTTATTATATACTCCAACAACATTATTGTATCCATTTTCTACTGCATACTCTACAGCAATATTTCCATAGTTATCTAAAAAAGCACTTTTTATAGTTCCATCTAATTTTTTATTTAATATCTCATTTCTTCCTTCAAAAAGGTACATCATGCCTGTTAAATTATTAGTAACTAACATATACCTTCCTTCTACATATATATTTGGAGAAAAACTCTCAGAAAATGTATATGACCAAGTTAGATTAGCATTATTATCATATGTACTTATAGTGTTGTTTGAATATACAAGCAATTCGTCATTAAATTCATAATAAATATCATTTTCTTTTGTTACGAGCTCAATTTTATTATCTTCAATGTTTTCTGAAACACTAGTCATATGAATACCAAAAATTGGTCCATAAGAATATAAAAACCAACATATAACTACTATAATTACTATAATTGTTACAATTGCTTTAGTATTAACACTATATCTTATTTTTGGTCTTTCAATAATTTGATCATTTGCATTTCTTTCAAACTTTCCAATTCTTTTATTTCTCTGATTATCTAATTCTTCTCTATTTCTATTTACTATCTCTACTCCTTGCTCTATATCATCATCAAGTGATAAATCCTCTACATTTTTTGTTTCTTCGTCTAAAAATACAGATGAATTTTTATTTTTCTTCTTCTTCATAAAAATTCTCCCATTCTCTTGGCTCATAATATTTTACACCAATTAATTTATCTGGTAAATATTGTTGTTCAACTCTACCATGATCATAATCATGTGGATACTTGTATCCATTTCCATAGCCAAACTCTTCCATTTCCGATGCAGCTGCATTTCTAATGTGCATTGGAACTTGTCCAACATCCTTAGTTCTTACATCTTCCATAGCTTTATTTATTCCTCTATAAGAAGTATTTGATTTTGGACTAAGGGCAACTGTTAAAGCAGCTTGTGCTAAAATTATTCTTGCTTCTGGCATACCTATTTGATGAACAGCATTCATAGCAGCAACAGCTACTCTTAACGCCTCACTATTTGCAAGACCAACGTCTTCAGAAGATTGAATTACAATTCTTCTTGCAATAAACATAGGATCTTCACCTGCATCAAGCATTCTTGCCAAATAATGAAGTGTTGCATCTGGATCTGAGCCTCTCATAGACTTAATAAATGCTGAAATAACATCATAATGAGAATCATCAGTTTTATCATATACTGCCTTTTTTTGCTGTACACAATTTATAGCTATATCTCTAGTAATTACAATTTTTCCAGATTCATCCATATCCGTAGTTATAACTGCAAGTTCTAACGCATTAAGTGCTGTTCTAACATCACCATTAGAACACATAGCAATATATTTTAATGCTTCGTCTTCTATAACTAAATTATAATTTCCTAGACCATTTTCTTTATCATTTAGACAATTATTAAGTATCTTTATTACATCATTTTGATTTAATTCCTTAAACTTAAATATTGTAGATCTAGAAATAAGTGCTTTATTTACAGAAAAATATGGATTTTCCGTAGTTGCGCCAATTAATATAACAGTACCTTTTTCAACATGTGGTAATAATGCGTCTTGTTGTAATTTATTAAATCTATGTATTTCATCTATAAACAGTATAACTTTTCCCGTTGGATTTGTAAATATATTTTGGGCTTCATCCACTACTCTTTTTATATCATTAACACCAGCAGTTGTAGCATTTAATGTTACAAACTTATTTTTCGTTGTACTAGCAATAACTCTAGCAAGAGATGTTTTTCCACATCCAGGTGGTCCCCAAAAAATAGCAGAAGTAAGCTTATCCGCTTTAATTAACCTATACAATAATTTATCTTTTCCTACAATATCTTCTTGTCCAAAAAAGTCTTCCAATTTTGTTGGTTTCATTCTATATGCAAGTGGTTCCATTGTACACCTCTTTCATTACTATTATTCTTAATTATTATATAATAAAACTTAGCTATAAGCAAGAAATATTTAACATAAGACAAGAATATATAAGAAAATAAAAAAGTATTTTTTAATGCCTACTAGTTAACGTTATAGCGTTATATAAACCACTTAATTAATTGATATAATAAATCTTAGGAAGTGAAAATATGACAATTTCTAAAGCTATATCGACACGAATAATAAATATATGTAAAGAAAAAAATATAAGTATAAATAAATTAGCTAATATTAGTTTTTTTACACAGTCCACGTTACAGTCAATTGTATCTGGAGATAGTGGTAATCCCAAATTATTAACCATATATAGAGTATGCTATGGTCTAGAAATTTCTTTAGAAGAATTTTTTTCGGATGAAATATTTAATGACCTAGATTTAAAAATTTAAAAAGTGCATTTTAAAATAATTAATTTTAAGATGCACTTTTATTATTTAAAATTTACTCATTATGTTTTCTTTTGTTAGTCCAAAAAGTTCATATACTTCTTTAGCACTTCCAGATTTCCCAAAAGTATCAAGTATTCCTATTTTATCTAATTTTTTAGGATATTCCTCACAAAGAATATTAGAAATTATACTTCCAATTCCACCTATTATACTATGATCTTCTATTGAAACTAGCTTTTCAGTTTCCTTTGCACACTTTAATATCACTTCTTTATCTACAGGTTTTATACTATATAAATCAACTACTCTTATATACTTTCCTTGTTTTTCAAGTTCCTTTTTAGCTTCTAGTGCAATACTTACTGTAGGACCATAGGCAAATACTGTACCGTCTTTGCCTTCACCAAAAACATATGATCCGCCTAGTTTGAACTCAAAGTTATCATCATATATATCTTCAACATCACTTCTGCCAAGACGTATATATTTTGGACCATCTTCTTTCATACACATAGATAATATTTTTTTAGTACTTATATCATCTGCAGGAGATAAAACTTTCATTGTAGGTACTACATTCATTAATGCTATATCTTCTATACATTGATGAGTAGGTCCATCTTCTCCCACCATAACACCTGCATGTGTAGCACATAAATTAACATTAATATGTGAATATGCTGCTGTATTTCTTATCTGATCATATGCTCTTCCCGCCATAAACATTGCAAAAGTAGATGCAAATACAGTCTTTCCCCCAAGGGCCAAACCACAAGCAGTTCCAATCAAATCTTGTTCAGCAATTCCAACATCTATATGTCTTGTTGGATATTCTTTTTTAAACATATCTGTTTTTGTTGCCGATGCTAAATCCGCGTCCAAAACCACAACATTTTCGTCTTTTCCTATTTCAACTAAAAATTCTCCATAAGCTTTTCTTGTTGATTTCATTAACTCACCTCTTCATTTATATAATTATAACTTAATAGTTCCAAAGTCGATACATCATTTAGTAACATATCATTATACATCTTATATTCCGATACTTTAGGTATAACTTTCTTATTTGTATTTATCCTATCTAGCATAGTTGTATTTTCTGCATTAATACTATTTAAAAACTCTCTATTAAAAAAGAAAGGAACTTTTTTATTGTTATTTTCTACTGTCATAGCTGTTACACCTATTTCTCCTAACTCATATTCTTTTACTATACTATTAATAAAAGAATCTATAGAGTCTGATTTATATCCACAATTATTAGTAATACTTACTATTTCGTACAAACTCTTATTATCTGGAATATATTTTTTATTAATTACTTCTATTCTTTTTAAATTATAGTTTTCAAGTATTGCTTTTTTTATTTTAATTTTTCCAGTAATTTTATCTAAGAAACTCACTTTTGAATACTTGTTAATATTTGTATCTATTTCTTTTAGTTCCTCTTGTCTTATTAAATCATTTGCTTTAGATGCTATTAAATTTATGTATTGCTTAATCTTTAATTCATTATTTTCATTTATTAATTCATTAATATTTTTAAGTTTTATATCATCTAAATATAAAATATTATTTAATAATTTATATTCCTCTATGTTATCTTCATCTTCTAATTTACCATCATACGTTTGTATTATTTGATCAATCTTACAAATATAATCATTTAATTTAGTTATAATTTTATCATTTACATCTTTTAAAGTATCTACCTTAATTCCAATATTCTCTGCAAAATCATATTTAGTACTAAATTCATTATCATTTTTTAAAATATTTTCATTAATTTTTAAAGCTTTATCTTTTAGCTTATCTAATCTAAAACTAATATCTTTTTTAGATATATTATCCATTATTTTCCTCCCTATTTAGAAAGTTCTTTAATTGCTATATTGTACTCTTCATCATTGGGTGCTTTTCCATGCCAAGAAGCATTATTTTCCATAAATGATACTCCTTTTCCTTTTATTGTTTTTGCAATTATCATATTGGGCTTTATAGATTTATCTGTATTATCTAATGCTTCTAATATCTGTGCAAAATCATGACCATCAATTTCTTGTACATTCCATCCAAAAGATTCAAATTTTTCTTTTAAGTTATCCACGCCTTTAACATCTAATATGTTTCCATCTATTTGTAATCCATTATAATCTAAAAATGCAACAACATTATTTAATTTATATTTACTTGCCGTCATGCATGCTTCCCATATTTGCCCCTCTTCTATTTCTCCATCACCTAAAAGACAATATATTTTTCCTATCTCATTATTTAGCTTTTTAGCAAGCGCCATTCCATTTGCTACAGATAATCCTTGACCTAAAGATCCACTAGATACATCAACTCCATTTATTTTATTTGAAGGATGTCCTTCTAAATAACTATTAACTTTTCTAAGTGTATTTAAATCCTCATGTGGTATAAAGCCTTTACTAGATAAAACAGCATAATACGCTGGTGCACAATGTCCTTTTGATAAAACAAATCTATCAATTCTATTTCCTCTAATATCTTTTTCTAAATTCATTTTGCAATGAAATAATGCAACAAGTATATCTGTACAAGAAAGAGAACCGCCCGGATGTCCTGATTTTGCATTATATATCATTTCTATTATATCCCTTCTTATACTTGTTGCAATTTTTTTTAATTCTAATATATCCATATATTCCTCCTATATTTCTTTTCTTAATATTTGTATATAGTTATCATTTGAATCATATTTTTCAAAACTTGTATTTTTGGCTTTTTTTATTAAATCATCTAAACTATCTACGCCGTCTTTATAATATAAAATATATCCTTCATTTTCTAAAGCTTCACATATTTCTATTTGATGATCATTTATATGCTCTCCGTATTTTTCAAGTCGTGGTACAGCTATAACTTTTTTTCCTTTTTTAATAGCAGAAAAGATTGTACCTACTCCACCATGTGAAATTACTAAGTCTGCTTTTGAAATATACTCTTCCATTTCATCTAATGGAATAAAATCAAAAGCTTTTATTCTTTTACTATTATTACACTTAGTATATCCTCTTTGTACTATTAATTCCTCTTTTTTTAATTCTTTACTATTCCTAATTAAATCAAATAATCTATCAAAAGATTGCTTTTGAGTTCCAACTGTTACTAGTATCATATTATATCAACCTTCCTATATATTCCGCTTTATCATATTTTTCTTCAAGATTTTTCCACTGTACATAGAACTTATCTGCTATTTTATACACGTTATTTCCTGTACCAGAAAGCTCTTTTATTTTTGCCATAGTTTCTATATATATAACTTTAGCACCAAAAAATTTTCCCACATAGCAAAAAAAGCCTCCAATTTGAGCACCAGTAGACACAATAGTATCAGGTTTAAACTTTGATACAATTTTTATTGTTAAAAAAATATTTTCAATTATTGTCCAAACATACTTAAATTTATTTTTACATGGTCCATATTTAATAAATTTCATATTATACTTATTAGCTAAATCTTTAGTAACATCTGTTTTTTCAGTAACAAGTAAATAATCATATTCTTTAAAAAGCTCTTGTAATTTAAGTATTTCTGTTAAATGTCCACCAGAACTTGCTGCAAAGATTACTTTCTTCATTTAATTCTCTCCTTTTACAATATATCTTATATTATACTTATTTTCAAAAAATATCTTATTTATTCTTTTTGGTCCTATAGTAACAGATACGTACTTACTTGGAACATACACTTCTATATTATCATTAAAATTATTAACCTTATTCTCTATTTCATCCCTAATAATTTTTGCCATAACATATTCTGCAAAATTATCACAAACTGGACCAAACAAATTTGAATTTGATGAAGTAATTTCAGAAGTAGATTGTAGTCCTAAACGAATAATAGAAACGTCTGTCTTTTGACACTCTCCAATAACAGCCACACATCTTTTAACTGCATCTTCAATACTTAAAGGTATATATTCTTTTATATTATACATATCATACAATTCACTGTCTTCAATAACATATACTGGATAAATTCTAAGCTGTGTAGGGCCTAATTTCAAACATTCTCTTATTGTATAAAGTTCTGTTTCAAGCGTACTATTAGGAAGACCAATCATAATTTGATGACCAAGTTTTATTCCATATTTTTTTATTAATTTTGAAGCAAAAATAACGTCAGAAGCTGTATGACCTCTTTTAGCATAATTTAACACCTTTTCATCCATTGATTGAACTCCAAGTTCAATTGTACCGACGTTATACTCTTTTAACATAGTTAATATATCTTCATCAATATAATCTGGTCTTGTTGATAATCTTATACTATCAACTTTTCTAGAATCAACATATTTTTTGGCAACTCCTAAATATTGTCTTTGTAAAGTTATATCAATTCCTGTAAAGCTCCCTCCAAAAAAAGCTATCTCAATTCTTTTATCATGTACATCATAGTAACCTAAATATTCATTAATTATATTATCGATTTCTTCTATTGAAACATTTTTTAATTGACCACTAATCCTTTTTTGATTGCAAAAAATACAATTATTTGGACATCCTTTATGTGGAATAAATATAGGAATAGTATATTGATTTTCCTTATTAATAAAATTTTTTAATATATTACTTAAATCTAACTTAATCTTCAAGTAATTCTCCTCCATTTATAAGTGCTTCATGTGCCGCATTTTGTTCAGCTTGTTTTTTACTTTTTCCTTGTCCTTGGCCAATTTTTTTACCATTAAAAAATAAGTCTATTGTAAATAACTTATCATGCTCAGGACCTTCTTCTTTTTGTAGTTTATACTCTATTTTTACATTACCATTTCTTTGTAATACTTCTTGTAATTGTGTTTTATAATCTGTATTGAGATTTCCTCCTGCTAGTACAGTCTTTATTTCTACATCAAGTAGCTCTAAGCATATATCTCTTGCTATTTCATATCCACCATCTAAATATATAGCTCCCAAAGTTGCTTCAAATGCATCTGCAATAATTGCATCTTTTAGTCTTCCATTTGAATTTTTTTCACATTTACCAAGATATATATACTCATGCCCATTAATTCTTCTAAAAGCTCTACTAAGGGATGCCTCGCAAACAATAGCAGCTCTTTTTTTAGTCATTTCTCCTTCAGCTAACTCTGGAACCTGTGAAAATAATAAATCTGATATTATATGCTCTAAAATAGCATCTCCTAAAAATTCAATTCTTTCATTATACATATCATAATCTGGATTAGATTGCTCATATGCATATGATTTATGTGTAAGTGCCATCTTTAATAGTTTAGGATTATTAAAAATATATTTTAACTTTGCTTCTAACTCTAAAATTTTTTCTTTTTCCATACATTATTCTCCTTCATATACATTATATATTAGATTATACCTTTTTTCAAGAAAAAAAAGCACCTTAGTAAACTAAGGTACAATTTATATCTACTATTGATTATTCTCAATATAAGTAACTACATCACCAACAGATGTAATTTTTTCTGCTTCTTCTTCTGGAATTTCCATGTCAAATTCTTCTTCCAAAGCCATGATTAATTCAACAATATCAAGTGAATCAGCTCCTAAGTCATCGATAAAAGTTGTTTCAGTAGTAATTGAATCTGTATCATCTATACCTAATTGCTCACTAATTACTTCTTTTACTTTTTCTAAAACTGTATCCATTTTATACACCTCCTCAAGATTTCTTTTACACTTTATATGATTGCTCACACAAAAATATTCTAAACATAACTTTATTATCTAATATTTATACAATATTGTCAAGGAATTTTTTACTTTTTATATAAAATATTATAATTTAAATCTATAAATATATTTATATATAAAAAAAATAAGAGCCAAAGCTCTTATTTTTTTATACATTTAAGAATATCAATTATTCTTTAATATCTGATACTGATCCAGCACCAACTGTTTTACCACCTTCACGAATAGCGAATTTTAATCCTTTTTCAATTGCTATTGGAGTGATAAGTTTAATTTGCATTGTTACATTATCACCTGGCATTACCATTTCTGTTCCTGCTGGTAATTCAATAACACCTGTAACGTCAGTTGTTCTGAAATAGAATTGTGGTCTATATCCGTTAAAGAATGGAGTATGTCTTCCACCTTCTTCTTTAGTTAGGATATATACTTCTGCTGAGAATTCAGTATGTGGATGAATTGAACCAGGTTTAGATATAACTTGACCTCTTTCAATTTCATTTCTTTGAACTCCTCTTAGAAGTACACCAGCGTTATCTCCAGCTTCAGCTGAATCTAAAGATTTTCTGAACATTTCGATACCAGTTACTACTGTTTTCTTCTTTTCGTCAGAAAGTCCAACAATTTCAACTTCTTCACCTATTTTTAAAGTTCCTCTTTCAATTCTACCTGTTGCAACTGTACCTCTACCTGTAATAGTAAATACATCTTCAACTGGCATTAGGAAAGGTTTATCTACATCTCTTTGTGGATTTGGAATGTATGCATCAATTGTATCTAATAATTCTTTGATGCAAGCATATTCAGGTGCATTAGGATCTGTTGAAGTAGATTCTAGAACCTTTAATGCAGAACCCTTAATAATTGGAGTAGTGTCTCCTGGGAAATCATATTTAGATAATAAATCTCTGATATCCATTTCAACTAATTCTAATAGTTCAGGATCATCTACCATATCGCATTTGTTCATAAATACAACTATGTAAGGAACACCAACTTGTCTTGCAAGTAATATATGTTCTCTAGTTTGTGGCATAGGGCCATCTGCAGCAGAAACAACAAGTATTGCACCATCCATTTGTGCAGCACCAGTGATCATGTTTTTAACATAGTCAGCGTGTCCTGGACAGTCAACGTGTGCATAGTGTCTGTTTGCTGTCTCATATTCAACGTGAGCTGTAGAGATAGTGATACCTCTTTGTCTTTCTTCAGGAGCTCCATCGATTTGATCATAAGCTTTGAATTCAGCTCCGCCAGTTAAGCTACAATATTTAGTAATTGCAGCTGTTAAAGTAGTTTTACCGTGGTCAACATGTCCGATTGTACCAATGTTAACGTGTGGTTTAGTTCTTTCAAACTTAGCTTTTGCCATTTTAATATTCCTCCTTAAATTTTTCAACTAATGTGCACGCATAGTGCATCAATTATAGTTATTTTACTACACTTTTTCTATTTTTGCAATAGAAAAAGTGTAAATAACATTTTTTTAATATTTAGACTAGTCCTCTTTTTTAGCTCTTTGAGAAACTATTGTCTCTAGTACTGATTTTGGAACTTCTTCATAATGAGATGGTTCCATAGAATAAGTACCTCTACCTTGAGTTTTAGATCTCAAGTCTGTAGCATATCCAAACATTTCAGAAAGTGGTATAAATGCATGTATTGTTGTGATACCTTGCTCTGTATCCATACCTTCCATTCTTCCACGTCTTGAATTTACATCTCCGATAACGTCACCCATATATTCTTCTGGAACAACGATATCAACTTTCATTATTGGTTCAAGTAAAGCAGCACCACCTTGACGACATGCTTCTTTAAATGCCATAGAACCTGCAATATGGAATGCAGCTTCTGAAGAGTCAACTTCGTGATATGAACCATCAACAAGTGCAACTTTAACATCAACAACTGGATATCCAGCTAGAACACCAGCTTTCATTGCATCTTGAACACCTTCGTCAACTGGTTTTACATATTCTTTAGGAACAACACCACCAACGATTCTAGATTCAAATGAATATCCTTTTCCTTGTTCATTAGGTTCAACTTCAAGCCAAACGTGACCATATTGACCTTTACCACCAGATTGTCTGATGAATTTTCCTTCAACTTTAACTGCTTTTCTAATTGTTTCTTTATATGCAACTTGTGGTTTACCAACATTTGCATCAACATTAAATTCTCTTCTTAATCTATCAACAATTATATCTAAGTGTAATTCACCCATACCAGCAATTATTGTCTGACCAGTTTCTTGGTTTGTATAAGTTTTAAATGAAGGATCTTCTTCTGCTAATTTTTGTAAAGCGACTGCCATTTTTTCTTGGTCAGCTTTAGTTTTTGGTTCAATTGATATATCAATAACTGGTTCTGGGAACTCAATTGATTCAAGAATTATTGGATGTTGTTCATCTGTTAATGAATCACCTGTTGAAACATCTTTTAAACCAACAGCACATGCAATATCTCCAGAATATACCTTATCTATATCTTGTCTAGAGTTTGAGTGCATTTGAATAAGTCTTCCTATTCTTTCTTTTTTACCTTTGCTTGCATTTAATACATAAGAACCTTTTTCTAATGTACCTGAATAAACTCTAAAGAAAGTTAATTTACCTACATATGGATCTGTCATAATTTTAAATGCTAAAGCAGCAAAAGGTTCTTCGTCTGATGATTTTCTCTCAGCTTCTGTTCCATCTTCTAAAACACCCTTAATATGTGGTATATCTGTTGGAGCTGGCATATAGTCTACAATATCATCAAGTAGCTCTTGAACACCTTTATTTTTATATGAACTTCCACATGTAACTGGAACTAAAGTATTTGCAATTGTAGATTTTCTAATTGCAGCTTTTATTTCCTCTACTGTAAATTCTTCACCATTTAGATATTTTTCCATTAAATCATCATCAATTTCAGCTAAATGCTCAATTAATTCTGTTCTATATTTTTCAGCATCAGCTTTCATATCTTCAGGAATAGCTTCTGTTCTTACATCTTGACCTAATTCATCATAATGAACATATGCTTGCATTTTTACTAAGTCAACAATTCCTTTAAAGTTATCCTCTTTTCCTATTGGAAGAGCAATTGGAATTGCATTTGCTTTTAATCTATCTCTTAATTGATGTACACAAAGCATAAAATCTGCACCTGTAACATCCATTTTATTTACATATACCATTCTTGGTACACTATATTTGTCTGCTTGTCTCCAAACAGTTTCTGTTTGTGGTTGTACACCACCTTTTGCAGCTAAAACAGTAACTGCACCATCTAATACTCTAAGAGATCTTTGAACTTCAATTGTAAAGTCAACGTGTCCTGGAGTATCTATAATATTTATTCTATTATTTTTCCAAAAACATGTTGTTGCTGCTGATGTAATTGTTATACCTCTTTCTTGTTCTTGAGCCATCCAATCCATTGTAGCAGCACCATCATGAACTTCACCTATTTTATGTGTTTTACCAGTATAAAATAGTATTCTTTCTGTAGTAGTTGTTTTACCAGCATCAATATGAGCCATGATACCGATATTTCTTGTCCTCTCAAGAGGATATTCTCTTCCTGCCATGAAAAATTAGCCTCCCTTCTATTAATTATAATAACACTAATTCTACCATCTGTAGTGAGCAAATGCTTTGTTTGCTTCTGCCATTTTGTGAGTATCTTCTTTCTTTTTGAAAGCTCCACCTTGGCCATTTATAGCATCCATTATTTCTCCTGCAAGTTTTTCTTCCATGCTATGTTCATTTCTTTTTCTAGCATATTCAACTAACCATCTTATTGCAAGAGTTTGTTTTCTATCAGCTCTAATTTCCATTGGAACTTGATATGTAGCACCACCAACACGTCTAGCTTTAACTTCTAAAGCTGGAGTAACATTATCTAATGCTTGTTGGAAAGCATCTAATGCTTCTCTTCCTGTTTTTTGTGCAACGATATTAAAAGCTCCATAAACTATTTTTTGAGCTGTAACTTTTTTTCCATCCCACATTACTTTATTTATTAGTTTTGAAACCACTTTAGAATTGTATTGTGGATCTGGCATTACTTCTCTTCTAGTAATATGTCCTTTTCTTGCCACTGTTCTTCCCTCCTTATATAATATTTGAATTTCATAAAAATTCATAGGTACTCAAAAATATTTAATTCTTGTAAGTGCTCGGTTTAATATCTTAAACTTAAGCGCCTAACTTAATTATTATTTTTTCTTTGCTTTTTTTGCACCATATTTTGATTTTGCTTGTACTCTATCAGCAACACCTGCTGTATCAAGTACACCTCTAACAATGTGATAACGTACACCTGGTAAGTCTTTTACTCTTCCACCTCTAATTAAAACAACACTGTGTTCTTGTAGGTTATGACCAATACCTGGAATATATGCTGTTACTTCCATTGTATTTGTTAGTCTAACTCTGGCTACTTTTCTTAAAGCAGAGTTTGGTTTCTTTGGAGTTTGAGTTTTAACAACTGTACAAACACCTCTTTTTTGTGGAGATGGTTGATTTGTTGCAGCTTTTTTTCTTGAGTTATATCCTCTTTGTAAAGCTGGAGATTTAGATTTAGTTGTTTTATTCTCTCTTCCTTTTCTAACTAATTGATTAAATGTAGGCACTTAAATTCACCCCTCTTTCTTTAATTTAATGTATTATCTACATTAGTACGTTAAATATTATACTAAAACTTAAAATAAAAGTCAATGTTTTAAAGAAATGTTACATAATTTTTTTACATTAAAAAGTCTTTTAAGAAATACTTAAAAGACTTTTTTATAATTAATTATTTTCCTCTACATTTGGATAACTTAAACATATTCCTACATCTGTTCCTTGATACTTAAACTTATATTCATAAGTATCTGTTACAACATTAGAAATTTCTGCAATATCAGAAAATTTATATCTTTCTACTTCAATATATTTTGGAATACCTGCATAATTTGGATCATATACTTCAATTTTATATTTATTCATATTTTTTGCTTCAGCAAGTACCTTTGCAGCAAGAACTGTATAATCATCATTTATTCTAATCATAACAGGTTCTCCCTCAGATAATGTTTCTATCAATGTATCAAAAGCTGTATCATTATTATCATAAAAATAGAATTTTTCATCTCTATATTTTGTAATATCTAATCTTGCTAATAATTTTAACATTTCCGCATCATTATCTTCCAATGTAGTTTGTGTTTGCATTTGCTGTTGTTCTTCTTCATCAGCAAGTAAATATGTCATATCAAATCTTATTGATTCATATTGCTTAAATCCGGCATTCTCCATATTATATGGCACATTATATGTAGTAAATCCAACTGATTGCAATTCTTGTTTTATTGTTGAATTTATAGTAAGTACACCACTTGTAACAGTAGATGACCAGAAATTATCTGGAAGCTCAGACAATACACTCAAAGAGGTTGGTATATATGTTCTTAATGCTGTTCCTTCCTCAACTAAATCTAGAGAATCTACAGTTGGCGCCTCAACAACAGTTCCATCAGAAGTGGTTATTCTCTTTGCTCCAAGTCTACTTGGTAAATCCTTATCATAAAACAATTTAGCATATAAAACCATACCATATCCATATCCATGCTCTACTTGAGTATTTGAAAAGTTAGAAAATGAAAATCCATCTCTTCCAACTAAAAATCCTGAATCAGCTATAATTACAGAATCATCTACTCCGTCATTTGTAGTATCATATAAATTATAATTTAATTCTGCAGCAATTAAGTCAAATGTAGCCTCTAAATCATCTGCTGTTGCTGCAAAATAGTATTTTCCATTAGTTTCTTTAGCAATATTTACTAGATTTTCCTCATCAATTGTTTCACCAAGACCAATTGTGTATACCTTAATGCCTTTTTCTTTTGCAAGCTCTATTTGCTTAGTTAATAATTCATCATCATAGCCCTCTCCATCTGTATCTTGCCCATCTGATAATAGTACAATATATCTTCTATTTTGATTTTCATCTTCACTAAACATTGCAACTCCACCTTCAAGACCTGCTCCTATATATGTTCCAGAGAAATTTTCAGGGTCTGTCTTTATTGTACTAATTCTATTTTTTATAGTTGCTTTGTCTTGAGTTAATCTAGATAATTCAGTATATTCAAAGGTAAATTTACCTGCACCAAATCTATAGTTTCCTTGCAACTTATCTATAAGATCATTTACCACATCAACTCTTTTAAATTCCGGATCATTTTCTTCACTATCTGCATATTCATCAACAGAATACATAGAACCAGAATTATCTATTATAAATACAAGTTCAGTAGATAAATTTGATGTAAGCTTAGAAGAATCCGCAACAAAATATTTACCTAATGTTTCTGTTGAAAAAGATAAAGTTGATGAACCCGTATTAATCTCAGTCATTATCTTAGTAAAAGTATTATTATCTTCATTTAATTCATATACAGCAAGTGATGACTCAGAAAGTCCCATTTCATCTACTTTTGCTTTATCATATGATATTGTAATCTTTGCATCATCTAATTGTGCTTCTGTATATATAGAATATACTCCATCTAATACAGAACTTACATTATCTAATGTTTCTGTTTCATATTTATCTATAGAAGTTCTTGTAAAGTTACCCTTACCAGTCATATCAAGCTTAACACCATTATTTTCAAAAGTATACTCTAATTCTCTTTCCCCATCATTTACTCCGTCACCTTTACTATCTGCTTTTAAAGGATCAAGCTCCATTATAATTTCATCACCATCATATAATCCATCATTATCTGTATCTTTTTGGGTATTACTAGTTCTACTATTAGAACCTTCATATAAATCAGTTAGTCCATCTCCATCTGTATCTTGGCATAGAATCTCATAATCACTATTTTTATATAGATTAGATAACTCGTTACCTATTATAGTTACATATTTTGTTCCTGTAGCTTCACCATTATTAGCAGTGATTGAATATGTTCCCTCATCGACTGGTAAATTCCAAGTTGCTATCCCATTTTGATCGACTTCTACACTACCACCACTTACTTCCCATGTAAATGTACTATCAATTGGCTCACCATATTTTTGTGCAGAAGCAGTATATTGCATAGTTCTAGCTTTTGTTCCTATTATATTTCCAGTCTCAGTATCTGCATTAGCTATAGTAATTTTTACAGGAGTCATAAGTATAAATACAACCATAAGTCCTATTAGTAATAATATAGCTATAAAACTAATTATTATTAATGCTTTTCTATGATCATCTATAAAATCTAATGTATCATCTCTTAAGTCTAGAAAAAAATCTTTAAAATTATTCATAACATCATTTCTCCTTAGTTTATTATACATAATTATTATATATTATATAAAAAATTAATTCAACTAATTTTTTGGTATTATTATAGCATTTTCTATATTATAATAATATAGTCTTGTACCATCTAAAAATGTCAGATCAATATCCCTAAGAGCAATTAAAACTGTTGATATCTTATTTCCTACATTACCTTCTACATAAAATTCAATATAATTATCATTACTAAAAATAGTGCATATATCTTCAAGTCTTTGATATATATCTTCTCCTTCTTTTATAATTAGATTGTTATAATTATAATAATTACAAATATCTCCTTGCGATGAAGGTAAAAGTTCCTCATTATCTATAATAGCAAACTTCTTTAAAGCCTCTGTATTTAGATTAAAGTATGCATGATTTACTATTCCTGTTTCTTCAAAAATTGAATGAGATGATGTCAAATCAACATGATACCATTCATTATTAACATTTACCATATTCCATGCATGAGGATTTCCATCTAAACTTCCCAATACAATTATACTATTAATTCCAGCTCTATTATATATTAATTGTAAAGCTTTTGTAAAACTATCACACACTCCAATGTTTTCAAGAAGAGCTCCTTCTGCTGTATGATATTCTCTTGGTAAATCTTCTAAATGAGAATACTCAACAGCATATGAAAGCCTATCATGTATTTTTAATTCTTTTTCAAAATCATTCAAGCCTTCTAAGTCAACTAAATATTCATCAATCTTTTGAGACATAAGTTCAATTTTTCTATTAACTTCATCAATAGATTCCTCAGTATAATTTAATCTAATATATCCTAAATTTCCTTCAAAAGAGGATAATATATATGATGAGTATTCTGATTGTAAATAAAATACCTCTGGATGATCATTAATAAACGCTTCAATAGCAACACTTACTTCTAAAGCAAATTGATCTTTATCTTGAGCAATATAATCTCTTACTACAAATTCATTTTGAAAATTTTTAACGCCATTTGCAATTGAATCATAAATTTTCTTTTGATTATCTGTTAAAAAACTATAATAATACGCATTCATTTGTATTCCAAGTTTATTTATCATAAAATCATTATTATACTCTTCAAAAGAATTGGTGCTCTCTTCTATCTCTTTTCTTACAAAATTTCCCGTTTTTGTTGGTATATCAGTAAAAAAAGATACATATGTAATTAATACTATAAAAAATATTATAAAAAAGAAGTTTAAAAAACTCTTTATAGTTGATTTCATTACTATATCTCCTTTTGTACATACTTATTTTATATTAAAATAAATAATTTTTCAATAAAAAAAGGCACACTTTAAAATATGCGCCTTTTTAAGTTATTATTCAACTATATTTGAATTTTGTGAATAAACAATATCTTCACTAGAATCATCTTTTAATACTTTCTTAATTACATCTTCATCAACAACAGGTTCTTCTTTTTGTTTTAAATCATCTTCTGTTACTATATCAATATCTTTTACGTCAACAATTCCAGTTCCTGCAGGAATTAAACGACCAATAATAACATTTTCTTTTAAACCTTGCAATTTATCTACTTTTCCTTTAATTGCAGCATCAGTTAGAACTCTAGCTGTCTCTTGGAAAGATGCAGCAGATAAGAATGAATCTGTAAGTAAAGCAACTTTTGTAATACCAAGTAATACTTTTTTACCTTTAGCAACTTTCTTACCGTTTGCTTTAGCATCCTTATTTGCTTTATTAAACTCTGTCATATCTATTGTAGATGCAGCAATTAAATCTGTATCACCAGCATCTTCAACATATACTTTTCTAAGCATTTGACGAGCAACAATTTCAATATGTTTATCATCAATATTAACACCTTGTGTTCTATATACTTTTTGAACTTCTTCAATTAAGTAGTTTTGAACAGCAACTTCACCTTTAATACGTATAATATCATGTGGATCTAATGAACCTTCTGTTAATCTATCACCAGCTTCAATTCTTTTTCCATCTGTAACAGCTAGTCTTGCTCCATATGGTATTAAATATTTTTCTGCTGTTTTTTCATCTCCTACGACAGTAACTTCTTTATTATTTCCATGATCTCCTATTGAAACTGTACCATCAATTTCAGAAACCATAGCAACACCCTTTGGTTTTCTAGCTTCAAACAACTCTTCAACTCTAGGAAGACCTTGAGTTATATCTCCACCAGCAACACCACCAGAGTGGAATGTTCTCATTGTTAACTGTGTACCAGGTTCACCTATTGATTGAGCAGCTATAATACCTATAGCTTCACCAACAGATATAGGTTCACCTGTTGCAAGATTTTTACCATAACATTTAGCACAAACTCCTCTTACAGATTCGCAAGTTAAAGCTGATCTAATCTTAACTTGTTCAATTCCTGTATCAACTATAATTTTAGCAATTTTATCTGTAACATATGTTCCATTTGGTACTATAATGTCACCATTTTTATCTAAAATATCTTGTGCAAGATATCTTCCTTCAATTCTCTCTTCAAGCTTTTCAATAGCTTCTCCAGATTCTTTAATAGTTTGAACAACTAATCCTTCATGTGTTCCACAATCATCTTCCATAACTATAACATCTTGGTTAACATCAACAAGTCTTCTTGTTAAATATCCAGAGTCTGCAGTTCTTAATGCTGTATCTGCAAGACCTTTTCTTGCACCATGTGATGAAATGAAGAATTCAAGAACATCTAGTCCATCTTTAAAGCATGATTTAATTGGTATTTCAACTGTTTTACCTTCAGTATCCGCCATAAGTCCACGAATACCAGTTAATTGTCTAATCTGTGTTGGGTTACCTCTGGCACCAGTATGAGCCATCATCTGAATTGGATTTAATTTATTTGGATTGCTCATAACAGCTGCTTGAATATCATCAGTTGCTTTTGACCAAACTTTAATTGTTTCGTTATATCTTTCTTCATCAGTTATAAGACCACGTTTAAAGTTCTTACGAATACCTTCAACTTTTACTTCTGCATCAGCTAATATTTGTGCTTTTGCTTCAGGAACTTCCATATCAGCAACTGAAACTGTTACTGCAGCTCTAGTAGAATATTTATATCCATTTGCTTTTATATCATCAAGAACAACTGATGTAGCAGATATACCATGTTTAGAAATACATTTATCAACTATATTACCTAGTTCTTTCTTTCTAACTGGGAAATCAATTTCAAGTTTTAATTCATTTCCTGGTATTGTTCTGTCAACAAATCCTAAGTCTTGTGGTATATAACTGTTAAATATCAATCTACCTGGTGTAGCATCAATAATTCCAGTAACATCTTCACCATCAACACTTCTTGTAACTCTTACTTTAATTGCAGAATGAATGCCTAAAACTCCTTGATCATAAGCCATTAACGCTTCATCTTCACTTGAGAATACTTTTCCTTCACCCGGTTCACCATCAACATCAACTGTTAAATAGTAGCTTCCAAGTATCATATCCTGTGATGGAACAGCAACTGGTTTACCATCTTGTAGTTTTAATAAGTTATTTGAAGCAAGCATTAGTAATTTTGCCTCAGCCACAGCTTCAGGAGATAATGGAACGTGTACGGCCATCTGATCTCCATCAAAATCGGCATTGAATGCAGTACAAACTAATGGATGTAGTTTTATAGCTCTACCCTCAACAAGAACTGGCTCAAAAGCTTGAATACCAAGTCTATGTAGTGTAGGGGCACGGTTTAACATTACAGGTCTGTCTTTTATAACATCTTCTAAAACATCCCATACAGAAACATCAACTTTTTCAACTAAAGTTTTTGCATTCTTTATGTTGTTAGCAATTCCTCTTGCAACTAATTCTTTCATTACAAAAGGTTTAAATAGCTCTAAAGCCATCTCTCTTGGTAGACCGCATTGATAAATTTTTAATTCTGGTCCTACAACGATAACTGAACGTCCAGAATAATCAACTCTTTTACCAAGTAAGTTTTGTCTAAATCTACCTTGTTTTCCTTTTAACATGTCAGATAATGATTTTAAAGCTCTTCCACCTGCACCAGTTATAGGTCTACCACGTCTACCATTATCTATTAAAGCATCTACTGCTTCTTGTAGCATTCTTTTTTCGTTTCTTACAATGATATCTGGTGCTTCAAGTTCAAGTAATTTCTTTAATCTATTATTTCTATTTATAACTCTTCTGTATAAATCGTTTAAATCAGATGTAGCAAATCTACCACCATCAAGTTGAACCATTGGTCTCAAATCTGGTGGAATTACAGGTAAAGCTTCTAAAATCATCCACTCTGGGCGATTTCCTGATGTAATAAATGCTTCAACTGTATCTAATCTTTTAATTATTTTTTGTCTTTTTGCTCCATTTGCTTTTTCAAGTTCTTTTCTTAATTCTTTTTCTAATTTTTTAAGATCTACTTTAGCAAGTAATTCTTTAATTGCTTCTGCACCCATTCCAACTCTTAATGAATCACTACCATATTTTTCTAAAGCTTCTCTATATTCTTTTTCATTTAATATATCACAAACTTTAAAAGCAGTATCTTTTGCATCAAGAACAATATATGATGCGTAGTACAATACTTTCTCTAAAGCTTTTGGAGATATGTCAAGTAATGTACTCATTCTTCCAGGAATTCCTTTGAAAAACCAGATATGTGAAACAGGACAAGCAAGTTCTATATGTCCCATTCTCTCACGTCTTACCTTTTTCTTTGTAACCTCAACGCCACATCTATCACAAATTATTCCTTTATATCTAACTTTTTTATATTTACCACAATAGCATTCCCAGTCCTTTGTTGGTCCAAAAATCTTTTCACAAAATAGTCCGTCTCTTTCTGGTTTAAGTGTTCTATAATTGATAGTTTCTGGCTTTTTTACTTCTCCCTTTGACCACTCTCTAATCTTTTCTGGAGAAGCAAGTCCGATACTTATTCTATCAAAATTATCCATATCTTGCATTTTATTAATCCCCCTTACACCTTTTTACTATTCTTCATAATCATTATAATCATCTAATTCATAATCAGAAGTGCCTTGATTTAATTCTTCATTTGTTAATTCTCCATCTTCTTCAACTGACATTCCGTCTTCTTCAGATGAAAGACTTGTCATCATATCACTTGGAACAATAGCATCATTATCATCTTCTATTGACTCTTTTAACTCTACATGTTCATCTTGTTTGTATAATTTTAAATCTAATGCTAAACTTTGTAATTCTTTTGTTAAAACTCTAAATGATTCTGGTATTCCAGGTTTTGGTATACTCTCACCCTTAACTATAGCTTCATATGTTTTCAAACGTCCAACAATATCATCAGATTTTACTGTTAATATTTCTTGTAAAATATATGATGCACCATAAGCTTCAAGTGCCCAAACTTCCATTTCACCAAATCTCTGTCCACCAAATTGAGCTTTACCTCCAAGTGGTTGTTGAGTAACTAATGAGTAAGGTCCAATTGAACGTGCATGGATTTTATCCTCAACCATATGATATAGCTTAAGCATATACATATATCCAACTGTAACTTTTCTATCAAATGGCTCTCCGGTTCTACCATCACGAACTAAGAATTTACCATCAGGGTCCAATCCTTTTTGTTCAAATAATTCTCTAATTTCAGACTCTTTAGCACCATCAAATACTGGTGTAGCAATTTTCCATCCATATAAACTTGCAATATATCCCAAATGAACTTCTAGTACCTGACCAACATTCATACGTGATGGAATACCAAGTGGGTTTAATAGTACTTGTAATGGTGTACCATCTGGTAAGAATGGCATATCTTCTCTAGGTAATATACGAGAAATACATCCTTTATTACCATGACGTCCAGCCATTTTATCACCAACAGATATCTTTCTCTTTTGTGCAATATATATTCTAACAACTTTATGTACTCCAGCAGCTAACTCATCACAATTATCTCTAGTAAATATCTTTACATCTACAACAGTACCAGCTTCACCGTGAGGTACTCTTAAAGAAGTATCCCTTACTTCTCTTGCCTTTTCACCAAATATTGCTCTTAATAATTTTTCTTCTGCTGTAAGTTCAGTTTCACCTTTTGGTGTAACTTTACCAACAAGAATATCTCCTGGGACAACTTCTGCACCAATACGTATTATTCCGTTTTCGTCTAAGTTTTTAAGTGCAGCCTCACCAACTTGAGGTATATCTTTTGTTATCTCTTCTGGTCCAAGTTTTGTATCTCTTGCTTCACAATCATAATCTTCAATGTGAATAGAAGTTAATACATCATCTTTTACCAAATCTTCTGATATTAAAATAGCATCCTCATAGTTGTAACCTTCCCATGTCATGAAACCAATAAGTAAGTTTTTACCTAAAGCCATTTCACCATTTTGAGTAGAAGGACCATCAGCTATAACTTCACCTTTTTTTACTTTTTCACCTTTCTTTACGATAGGTTTTTGTGTAATACAAGTTCCAGCATTTGATCTTTGATATTTAATTAAGTTATACTCTTCTTTTCCAACTTTTGTATCAATAACAATTTTATCTGCACTAACAAATGATACAACACCATCATTTTTAGCAACTATAACTATACCTGAATCAACAGCTGCTTTATATTCAATTCCTGTTCCAACAATTGGACTATCTGTTTGAATAAGTGGAACTGCTTGACGTTGCATGTTTGCACCCATAAGTGCTCTATGAGCATCATCACTTTCAAGGAAAGGTATCATTGCTGTAGCAACAGAAACAAGTTGTTTTGGAGATACATCCATCAAATCTACTTTATCACTTTCAACTTCTTCAATTAAATCTCTAAATCTAACTTTTACTCTCTTGTTAACAAATTTATTATCTGCATCAAGTGGTTCATTAGCTTGTGCTACTATATATTTATCTTCTTCATCGGCAGTCATATATCTAATTTCATCTGTAACAACACCTGTTGTTTTATCTACAATTCTATATGGTGTTTCAATAAATCCATATCTATTTATTTTAGCAAATGTAGATAATGAAGAAATAAGACCTATGTTTGGACCTTCTGGAGATTCAATAGGACATAGTCTACCATAGTGAGTATGATGAACGTCACGAACTTCAAATCCAGCTCTTTCTCTAGATAAACCACCTGGTCCTAAAGCAGATATTCTTCTTTTATGAGTAAGTTCTGCAAGTGGATTAATTTGATCCATAAATTGTGATAATTGAGAACTACCAAAGAACTCTCTTAATGCTCCAACTACTGGCTTAATGTTAATAAGTGTTTGAGGTGTTGCAACATCTAAGTCTTGTGTTGCCATTCTCTCACGTACAACCCTCTCAAGTCTTGCAAGACCAATTCTAAATTGATTTTGTAATAATTCGCCAACACATCTTACACGTCTATTTCCTAAATGATCTATATCATCTGTAGAACCAAGACCAAATCTCAAATTCATAAAATAATTTATAGATGCCATGATATCATCAAGTGTTGCACACTTAACAACTAATTTTTCTCTATTTAATCTAATTTGTTTTCTTAATTCTTTTTCATCAGCATCTCCAACTTTTTCTAGTAATTCTTTTAAAGCTGGTAGATAAACTTCTTCTTTAATTACATCTTTATCTATATCAATACCTAAGTATTTAGATATATCTACTGTGTTATTTCCAATTATTTTTATTCTTTTTTCATCTCTAGTAATATATACAACATTAATACCAGAGTGCTTTATCTTTTGTGCAACTTCTTCTGTAATTACTTCACCAGCAGAAACTAAAATCTCTCCATCTTCATTAATTACATTTTCGGCTGCTATTTCGCCTACAGTTCTTTCAGCTATACTTAATTTTTTATTATACTTATATCTTCCAACTCTTGCTAAATCATATCTTCTTGGTTCAAATAATAATCCAAATAATAATGCTTTTGCTGTATCAACATGTAATGGTTCATTAGGTCTAATTTTCTTATATATTTCTAATAAAGCTTCATCTTGTGTTTTAGCCATATCTTTATATAAATTTTCATTAATTAAATCATCCTCAAATAAATCCATTATTTGTTGGTCTGTCTCTACACCTAAGGCTCTAATTAATGTTGTAAGTGGAACTTTTCTTGTTCTATCAACTCTTGCAGAATATACATCTGAAGAATCTGATTCAAGCTCAATCCAAGTACCACGAATTGGCATAATAGTACCAGAATATAAGAATTTACCTGTCTTATCTCTTTGCGCATCAAAATATACGCCTGGTGATCTAACAAGCTGTGAAATTACAACTCTTTCGGCACCATTTATCAAGAAGGTACCACTATCTGTCATAACCGGTAAATCACATAAGAAAATCTCTTGTTCTTTTATTTCACCAGTTTCACGGTTTATTAATCTAACTTGTACTTGAAGTCTTGAAGAATAGCTTGTATTCCTTGCTTTTGCTTCCTCAATTGTGTACTTTGTTTCATCTTCTAGTCTATAGTCAACAAATTCTAGTAATAAATTACCAGAAAAGTCACTAATAGGTGAAGCATCAGATAAAACGTCTTTAAGTCCAGATTTCAAAAACCATTCGTAAGATTGTTTTTGGATATCAATTAGGTCTGGTAAATCAACGACCTCTTTGATACTTGAAAAGCTCATTCTTGTTGCTTTTCCGTTTTTTACTTCATGAATACGACTCATTTCCATACCCCCAACTGCGCTTAAAAAAGGCAACAAAAAGTCAAACTAGTTTACATAATTTTAAAATTTTCAACTAATTTGATTATTTTCATATACCTTTCTTTTAACTATTTTTTATGATTTTTTCCAACTATTTCAACCATCCTTTGCATCATAGTTTACATAGTAATTTCAATTAGAAATAACATTTGTTCTATTATATCACAAGAAAAAAATAGTGTCAACAAAAAAATCCACATTTTTAAAATTTATAACTGTCAAAAAAACACCTAAAAGGTGTTTCTTTTTTTATATATTTCCTTCTTTTAATCTATCTGCTCTATCAGCAGCAATTAAAGCTTCTACCATTTCATCAATATCTCCATTTAAAAATGTTTCTAATTGATAAATTGTATAATTAATTCTATGATCTGTAACTCTACTTTGAGGATAATTATATGTTCTTATCTTTTCACTTCTTGCCCCACTACCCACTTGAAGTCTTCTTGTATTAATTCTTTGGCTATCACGTTCTTCTACTTGCTTTTCATATAACTTTGAACGAAGCATTTTCATTGCTGTTTCTTTATTTTGAAGTTGTGACCTTTCATTTTGACAAGATACTACTATACCAGTTGGAATATGAGTTATTCTAATAGCAGATGAAGTTTTATTTACATGCTGTCCACCTGCACCACTTGCTCTATATGTATCAATTCTTAAATCATTTGGATTAATTTCAATTTCCACATCCTCAACTTCAGGTAAAACAGCAACTGTTGCAGTAGATGTATGAATTCTTCCACTTGCTTCTGTTTCTGGAACACGTTGTACTCTATGAACCCCACTTTCAAACTTTAATCTACTATATGCTCCTTTTCCTTTAATCATAAAAGAAATTTCTTTTATTCCTCCAATTTCTGTTTCATTTATATCAATTATTTCAACTTCCCATCTTTTAAGTTCTGCATACATTGTATACATTCTATATAAATTATACGCAAATAAAGCTGCTTCTTCTCCACCAGCACCGGCTCTTATTTCTATAATAACGTTACTATCATCATTTTCATCTTTAGGTAGTAACAATATCTTTAACTCTTCTTCAAGAGCTGGAATTTTTTCTTTTAACGAATAATACTCCTCTGATGCAATTTCTTTTAACTCCGGATCATCCATAACTGCTTTTGCACTTTCCATATCTTCTACAACTTTTTTATATTCTAAATATTTGTCTACTACATCTTTCATACTAGATTGCTCTTTTACATATTTTCTCCAACTTGCTTGATCAGCAATAACTTCTGGATTTGATATAAGATCAGTTAGTTCTAAATATTTTTTATATAATGATTCTAATTTTTCAAACATACTATTCTCCATTCTATATTAAATTCTACCTTAATATTTTAGCACATTTTAATAACTTTTTCAATATTATACTTTTCACTTATTTAATTTACATAAAAATAGATGGATTAAAATCCATCTATAATATGTACTATTCTAATTATCTTCATTTAAAATTTTCAATTGAGCTTCAAGCATTGATTGTACTTTTATTTTATATATCTGCATTTCTTTTTTCTTTGTTTCTATATCAACTTCAGCTTTAATTATTTGTCTTTGAAGCTCTTCTAATCTATTTTGTGCACTTACTTCTGCACTACTTTTCATAGTTTCTGCTGCTTTTTGGGCTTCAAGCTTTATACTGTCTGCTTCTGTTTGAGCATTTTCTACTGTTTTATCTATACCAGCCTCAAGTGCACTATAATAATCTACAGATTGTTGTAATGTTTGAACTTGTCCTCTTAATTCATTATTTTCTTTATATAATTTCTCATAATCACTCATAACTAAAACAAGAAAATCTTCAACATCCTTTATATCATACCCACCTAGCTTTGCTTTTTTAAAAACCTTATTATCTATATCAATTGGTGTTAGCATAATTTATATCCTCCTTACTAAAATATAAAAACAGGTCCAAAGACCTGCTTTTTATGCACTAATTACTTAAGCCAAGAAAAAGATTGTCTTTGTTCTTGTTGTTGTTTATTTAATTGTGAATTTTCTAAATCATTTTGTATTTCAACTGTTCTTGGAGTCATTAAATAAATTAGACTAGAAACTTTTTGTATATTTCCTTCTATCATAAATGTAGCTCCGCTTAAGAAATCAAGAACACGTCTTGCATCTTCTTTTCCAACATTTTCAAGATTAATAATTACAGATTTTTTACTTTTTAAATATGTTCCTACTTCTTCTACATCATTATAGCATGTTGGTTGTGTTATAACCATCTTTGAAGAAGACATACCATTATTTACAGAAATTACTTTAGTTGGTCTATTATTGGCATCTTCAACTTCTCTTACTGAAGCTCTTGCTCTACTTCTAGCACCACCTTGTTGACTATACATATCTGCATCATCATCTGTTTCTTCTATATATTCATCATCATTGTAATTTTCATCGTATCCATCTTCGTAAACTTCATCTTCGTTACCACCAATTCCAATTACTTTTAAAAACTTATTTACAAATTGTGCACTCATATAAAATAACCCCCTACGATATCTTTAATCTTTAAAATACATTAAAGTCGCTAATATCTTTGTTTTAAACTTTATCACAAATATATTCATTTGTCTATACTTTAATATATTTGTAACATAATTTTAATTAAAATATGACATTGGATCTACTGCAGTTCCATTTACTCTTACTTCAAAATGCAAGTGAGCTCCATAAGAATTTCCTGTATTTCCACTATATCCTATAACTTGTCCCTGTGTTACTGTTTGTCCTACACTAACATTTACACTAGATAAATGTCCATATAATGTATAAAGTCTATTACCATTTGAATCTACACCATTATCTAACATTATATAGTTACCATATCCAAGACCATTTGCTGTGGAAAAAGAATGATCTTTATAACCAGCAGATGTATATGGTCCATTTGGATCACTTGTAACTGTTACAGCACGAATTACTGTTCCTGATGCCGCTGCAAATACTTGTGTACCAATTGATACTCCTATATCTGTTCCAGAATGCCATGACTGATATCCTCCTGGACTATACCAACCAAAAGTTCCAGTTATATATGAACTTGTAGTAGGCCATAAGAAAATACCTGAAAAATATCCATTGTTTTGATTATTTTGTGATGCATTTGCAATTTCTTGTTGTAACTTTGCCTCAGCTTCTTCCTGCTCATCAAGTAAAACTTTTGACGCTGCTAAAAGCATTGTCTTAGATGAATTTAAACTATCTACTTTATCCTGTTTTTGACCCTTTATTGCTTCCAATTCACTAGATGATTTTTCATAATCATAACTTAATTGCTCAACAGATAATTTTCCTTCTTCAATTCCATTTTTTAAATAATCTACATATTCTTTCTGTGTCTTCATATTGCCAATTAATGATTGATCATATTCTAATATACTAGTATAAACATTTAATTTAGAAAAGAAATCTCCAATCCCATCTGAAGAAACTAAAATTTCAAACACACTTGGAATTCCATTTTCATAAATTGTTCTTAATCTTGTTGTATATACATCTTGTGCACTATTATACAGTTGAGCTGAATTTTGCAAATCTTCTTGATACTGTGTTACTTGTGAATTAATTGTATCAATTTGTGTTTGTAGCTCAGTAATTTTATCTGTATATGTTGCAATTTCAGAATCTAAAACCGCTATTTCATCTAAATACCCTTCAACTTCATCTTCTACAGCACTTATTGCACTAGCATTTTGACTTATTTGATTCTTTATACTATTTAATTCATTTCTTGCATCTGAAACAGCATCTGCAAAACAAACATAATTAATATTAAAACTAATAGATATAACGCCAAAGGTCATTAGAAGTCGCTTCAAATTACCTCTTTTCATTAATATCTCCCCCTCTTATAATATTGTAAATGAAATACTTGGGAAAAATTTTAGTGGATCTACTCTTTGTCCATTTTCCCTAATTTCTAAATGTAAGTGTGGACCAGTTGAATTACCTGTAGTACCAACATAAGCAATTAATTGTCCTTTTTCAACTGTTTCTCCTTCTTTTACAACTAATGAACTACAATGTCCATATAATGATATGTATGAAGAATTATTATCTACACATTCTCCATGATTTATTATTATATAATTACCATATCCGTAATTACTATATCCAGAAGTTGTAACTACCCCAGATTGAATAGCATAAATAGGTGTACAATTAATACCAGCTCCTGCTATATCTGTACCAGTATGAGCACTACCTGCAGGATCTACTAAATTATATACCTCTCCAAAACTTGTTGTAATTATTGTAAAACCAGGTGTAGGATAAGCAAACTCAGTTCCTGTAAAAGTGCTTGCTGTTCCATTTTGAATTTGTTCTGCAACTTCATTTATAACTTTAGCTACTTCATTATCTATATCTGAAATAGCTTGTTTTCTTTTCTCTGTAAGTAGTTTTGACGCTTCCTCTAGTTCAGAGATTTGAGTTTCAAGATCATTCATCTTATCTACTTTTTCTTGTCTTTTTTCTTCTAACTCACCCTTTACATCTTCTAAACCAGTTTTTAATGCATCAAGCTGTTTTTTTTCTAACTCTATATCTCCTTTTATATAATTTATATAGTTTTGTTTATCTTGATAACTATTCATAAGTGTTTTATCATGATCTAATATAATACTATATAAGTTAAGCTTAATCATTAGATCTGTAAATCCATTTGATGTAATTATAATTTCAAATATACTAGGCATTCCATTTTCATATATTGATCTTAACCTATTTGCATAAGTACTATTTACTATACTATACTCTTCATTTGCATTTGCCAAATCATCATCTAACTCTTCAAGTGTTGTTTCGACTTCATCAATATCTTTTTGTATACTATCTAAATTTTTTGCATATGTCAAAACTTCACTGTCAATCTCTGCAACATCGTATGCATATAACGCAAGTTCTCTTTCAACACCTGTTAGCTTTGAAGCATTTTCTAATTGCTCTTGTTTTACAGCTTCCAATTGTTCTTCATAATTTGCTAAATTATCAGCTCCATACACTATTAATGAATTAGATAAAAATACTATACAAATAATAATCATTATCTTTCTTTTTATCTTTTTCACCAAAACGCCTCCTATGCTTTTAAATACTTTTTAAGTGATATTGCACTACCAAAAATACCAATAAATAATCCAAGTACTATATATGCAATTAAAATTTGATACCAAATTGTAGAATAAGGTATAAACTTAAATACTCCCAAAGCATAACTAGAATTTAAGCTAGCATATATATATACATAAACTATTGATATTATAATAAACGAAATAAGAGCAGACATAATTCCCATTATAGCACCTTCAACTATAAATGGTTTTACTATAAAACTATTTGTAGCTCCTATATAACGCATAATAAAAATTTCTCTTTTATTTGAATACACAGCAAGTTTTATTGTATTTGATATTATAAATACACTTACAACAAGTAATACTATTCCAACACCTAGTAAAAAGTAATTTGCAACTTTTGAAATTGAAATAACTGCTTCAATTGTATCAGCATTATATTTAACATTATATATTCCATCAATTTTTTCTACTGCTTCTTTTATAGTCTCAGCTTCTTCAATATTTGTAAACTTAACAATAAATGATGCTGGAAAGATTTCTAAATCTTCAAGTCCCTCTAAGAAATAATCTTGATCTTTAAATTGTTCTTTAGCATCCTCATATGCTTCAGCTTTACTCATATATTGAATTTCTGATACACCAGGTATAAGTTTTATTTCATCTTCCATATATGCTACATCTTCATCTGTAGCTTTATCTTCAATAAAGGCCTGTAATCCTTGTTCAAGTCTTAAGGTCTCAACATTTTTATTTACATTTTGAAGTATTATTATAAAGATACCAAGTATTAACATAGTAGCACAAATTATTAGCATAGTAGAGATTGTTTTAGAACCGTGTTTATTTAAATTATTATAACCTTCTTTAATTAAATAAGTATTTGTTGTCATCTAGTACACCCCTCTCGCTTCATCTTTAATAATTTTACCATGATCTAGTGCAATAACCCTCTTATTTAGAGTATCAACTATATCTTTAGCATGAGTTACAACTAAAATTGTTGTACCTCTTGCATTAATTTCTAGTAAAGTCTTAAAGATTTCTTCTGCTGTCTTAGGGTCTAAATTACCTGTAGGCTCGTCTGCAATTAATATAGGTGGTTTTGTTGCAAGTGCTCTTGCAAGAGCCACTCTTTGTTGTTCACCACCAGATAGTTGATTTGGGTAAAATTTTTCTTTTCCAGATAATCCAACCATTTGTAAAACTGTTTTAAGCTGTGTTTTTATTTCTCTTTCAGAAGCCTCTATTACTCTTAAAGCAAAAACAATATTTTCTTCAACTGTTCTATCATATAATAATCTAAAATCTTGAAATACAAATCCAATCTTTCTTCTTAAATATGGAATATCCTTTTTTTTCATTCTTGTTATATCTTTACCTTCAACAAGAATTTTACCTGAAGTTGGCTCTTCTTCTTTAATTAGTAATCGTAAAAAAGTAGACTTACCTGAACCTGATGGCCCAACTAAAAATGCAAATTCACCTTTATTTATTTTTAAATTAACATTATCTAAAGCAACGATTCCATGGTCATATTTTTTTACTATATTTACAAATTCTATCATTAGTATTTTCCTTTCATATATCTATACACTCTTCCATTAAAATATTATCATAAAACAAAATAATTGTCTACCATGTTCTATAAGTTTTGCATTTCTTTAAGTACCTTACGTATAATATTTTCTACACTATCATCACTTAAATCTAATCTTGAAATAACTTCTTTAATTTGTCTTTGATTATAGCCTAGCACTTCAAGTGCAGTAATTGCTTCCTCAATATTTTTAGAATTATTTTGTTTTAAAGTTACACTTATTTTTTCAGTTTTATCCTTTAAAACTTTATCTTTAAGTTCAAAAATAATTTTTTGTGCCATTTTAGGGCCAATACCTGGTACACTCTTTAAAGCTGCAACATTTTCTGTAGCTATTGCTACACCTAAGCTTTCTACATCTACATTAGATATTATACCAAGTGCTACTCTTGGTCCTACACCACTTACTGTAATAAGTTTTTTAAAGAACTCTAAACTTTCATTTGTCTTAAAACCAAAAAGTCTCATATCATCTTCTCTAACATTTAAATATGTATATATTTTTATACTATCCCCTATATTAAGCGATAATATGTCTGATTCTGGCATATTTATCTCATAACCAATATTATTTACATCTATTATTATCCTATCTTTGTATATACTGTCAACTTTTCCATAAAAAAAAGCGTACATTTCTTTCACCTCAGATTATATTTTACACAAAAAAAATTTTAAAGTCAATTTATTCTCATATTATCCACAATATCCATGATATTTTCATAATTTCCACACATTACTTTTTCTATAAATTCTTTTTTATCATCATAATCCACATTCTCTTTAGTTAAAATAATCTGAACTTTATTTCTTTCTTCTTTTTCATAATTTAAAAACCAGTAATTCTCCATAACAAAGCATATACACCATATACCTATAACAGATATTACAAATATAATATAATCCATATAAATCACCTGCTATATTATATGAAAACAAACTTTTAACGTTAAAAAAGAACAGGTACAAAAATTTGTACCTGTTCAATTATGCTAGAAGCTTCTTTCAACTTTAAATCTGATTGAGTAATACACCCTATTTGTATCAAACAAAAGGTATGCAAAATTCTCATCAAATTCCTCAGGCTTTACTTCCAAAATTTTGTTTACCCTCATGATGTCTCCATCATCGGCAATAAAAATCTTACAAGCTTTTAAATCTCTTTTAAGAAGATCTACACCCTTCGGTGCTTGATTATAAGGTTTATACTTTTCATCCAATAATTGACTTAAGTCAATCATTTGACATGTGTATTCCTCATCATCTGCCCCATAAAGTACAATTTGACCATCTTCTATTTCTATTTCTTCACTTCTATTAAAAATTTTTGATAGAATAGATGTCTTCTCTTCCTTTTGAGATTTCTTTTCAGCCTTTTGTGCTTCTTTCTCTTCAATTTTTTTTCTGTTTTCTTCTTTTTTTAGGTTGATTTTAGCATTTTTCTTTTCCAATGTTTCACCATTGTACATAAATTTATTATATGCTTCCTTTCCTCCTAAAATCATTTTTTTTCCTTGTAATACAATCCCCATATTTAATTCCTCCTTTTTTAAAATTTTTGGGTAAATAAATGATGGGCGTTTCAACAGCCCATCAAATTTGACAGGCAATATAACAATATTAACCTATCATAATTATAACATATTTATATACTTATGTCAATTTGTTATGTTTAAAATAACACTAAAAAATAAGATAAACTAAATATTTAGTCTATCTCTTGTTAATATTTTTTCAACGAGTAAAATATGACTATCATTTAAGCCTCCATTAGAAATAAAAGAAGTTTGTACTAAGTTATTTTCTAATCCAACATAATCTGAGAAGAAATCATCATCAAGTATTACAAAATTATCTACATCATTATGATCTTGTAACCATTCGCGTATCTCTCTTCCTCTTTTATCTCCATAATTTTTTGTTTTATCTAAAATATCTAATTCATATTTTTTAAATACTCTTTCCAATGTACACATATCTGCAATTTTCCATGAAGATGTGATAACAATCTTTAAATTAAATTTTAAAACAATCTTTTTTAGTATAATCATACACTTAGGATCAAAAAACTCTTCTCGTTCTAATCTTCTTTTCTTTTTTTCATATAATGAAGTTAAATATTTGTGTGAATTTAAAACACCATCAACATCTAGAAATAATACATTCATAGAATCACCCCTAATTATATAATTTTTAATATTATATCACAATAAAAAAATAACCTGCAAATGCAGATTATTCATTTTTATCATTTTGCAATAATTCATTATAATGTTCTAAAGAAGCTTTTTTATCTTTAACATTCATTTCAAGTGATTTTAGAAATTCTGTTCTATTTTCTTCTTTTACTACTTTATTTTCCATATAACATTCTCCTTATTTTTATATTTATCTAATTATATACGAATATATTGTATTACTCATTCTTTACCGGTATAAAATTACTCGCAAATTTATACTTATCTCTATTTCTAATATATAAGTATCCAATAAAACTAAATGTAACTGCACCTATAAAGTTTACAATCAAATCTTTCATTGTATCTATTATACCAATATCTAAGTATCCACCATTAATAATAATTTGACCATCTTTTGTATTTATTTGTGTAGATTCAATATTATCTATTCTCACTGGAGTATTACTATTATTAGGATCTAGTTCTACTGTAGAAATACTTGTTACTATTCTATCCTTTTGCATGTCAGTTCTTAAATATGCATCAGCAGAGTACTCAAAGAACTCCCAAAGTACTCCAATAGTCATAGAAAAACAAAATGCAACTATAGCAACAAATATAGGTGATAGGTTTATTTTCTTACTATTCTCATTTAATATATCTACTAAAGAAAAACCAATTCCTGCCGCTAAAAAGCCATTAATAGTATGAAGAATTGTATCCCAATGTGGAATTATACCATAGAAATTGTTAATCTCACCTAATATCTCAGCAGAAAAAATAAAAATATATATAATACTCTCTAATACAGATGGTAACGTTATCTTCAACTTGTATTCAATAAAAATTGGTAATGTAAATAATAATAATGATAATAAACATAAAGCTGCGTTATTCCAATCTCCATGAATTATTTGAAGTACCATACATAAAAGAATTAATGCTCTTAATATAAAATATACAAGCAAAGAACTCTTCTTTGTTTCTTTATATTTTTCTTTAAGATGTTTAATATATTTACTCATTATATCATCCTCACAATCTAATTATACAAAAGCAAGTAAAATAAAGCAACTAATTTACTGCTAAAAACAATAAAAGCAGGCTTAAACCTGCTAATTTTGGCTCCTCAAGTAGGGCTCGAACCTACGACCCTTCGGTTAACAGCCGAATGCTCTACCGCTGAGCTATTGAGGAATATATTATCTATACTTATATATTATCATTACAATCCAAAATTGTAAATAGTATTTATTAAAAAAAATAATTTTATTATTTCTTAACCTCAATAAATAGATTTTTGTTATTTCTAATAAAAAATAAAAATATCGGTCTTAGCAATCCTAAACTTAAAACACTAAGCACAGTAAATAAATCACTATATTTATCTATAGCTTTTTTAAATATTTTATGTGAAATTAAAATATTTAGTATAAAACTCACAAAAATCAAAATAAAAAAAACTAATAACAACCAATGACTAAAATTTTCAATTAACAAAAAATATATAAACATTATAACTATAAAAAAATTCAAGATTCCAAGTAATGCACCTTCTACTTTTGAATTTGCGATTTTTCCAATTAAATATTTATTATAAAACGGAAACCAAGCCATAAAAGAATATTTACATTTTAAGTTATTACACATTTTTGTAATAGCAATACTTTCAAAAAAATATGTTATCAACAAATAAATTAAAACTACTAAAAATATAGCAATAAAAAAATAAAATATTGCAGACAAAATTCCAAGCAATATTAAAATACTAAATCCACCCATTTCATTAAATTCCCTCCTTTAAGTTATATTAGCATAAGAAAATAAATAAGTCAAATAAACACAAAAAAGCTAGGTAAAAAAACCTAGCTACTTTGGCTCCTCAAGTAGGGCTCGAACCTACGACCCTTCGGTTAAAAACAAACCTCTTATAATTTGATAAAAACTTCTGTAACCTTTGAAAATAGTGTGCTTCAATATTAAATCTATTCAAAACTATGCATAACTATATAAAACCAAAGGGGTAAAAAAAGGGTAATTTACTCCCCTATTTCATCATTTAAAAAATTTTCTAATATTTGATTAACTACACTATTAAAAGAAATATCATTTACTTCTGCTATCTCGCATATTTTATCATAAACTTTTCCAGAAATTCTAATAGTTCTTGTTAATGTTTCTTTTCTACTCTTCTTTTTAAAATTCATATAATCACCCCTTAATGATTATACTAAAATTAAAATCGTCGAGTTTGCTCTATATTTTTATAAAAAAGTTAAAAATATTTTTTGGCTGTTTAGTTTTATTTTTTATGTTTTAAATGTATAAAAAAAGAACAGATTGTCTCTGCTCTTTTATATTAATGATTATATAAATTTCCTTTAACATCTATATAAAATATATAAAATATTTTATTAATAAGCTTTCCTATTATTCTACCTGGTGTTGGTTCATTATTCTTATACAAACGCATAATAGAATATTTTCCATCAAAAGCACCAATCTCATTTAAAAAGTTTCTGGGAATTTCTTTTGATATATTAACTTTGACTTCTTCAAACCCTTTTTCCCTTGGCCATCTAGTTAGTTCCAAATAATTTACACTTGACACTTCACGAAGTCTGTCTATTAAAGTTCTTTTTGCATTATCATCTAAATCGTCATCATAAACTATATAAGCAAAATTAAAAATTATATTATTTGATTTAAAACAACTAGTGCATTCTTTTATACTAATTTTTTTATTTTGATTTTTTAATCTTGGCATTAAACTGCTACAACTTCTTTCCTAAAATAATCTTTTATTACTTCAGTATCAATTTCTTCATTTCTAATTGTCTGATCCCAAGGGCCACCTTTAACATGTGACATTTCTCTTAGTTGCCAAGCTGTGTAAATAGCAAAATTATCATAAACAAATTCCAAAATGTTCTTTACTTTTTCATTTCTTTCTATTTCGTCTACAACTTCATTATTTTCTTTCGTTGAAGGGATAATAATTGGAGCTCTTCCAAATACACAATATGTTTCATACACATCTCTTACTACTGGACCATGTTCCCATGCTTCTAAAGGTTCTTCAAACAATTTTTTATCTTCTAAAGCCAAAAATACTCCCTGTGCATTATATAATAATTTTTGTAATTTAAGATGAGTTATACCTTCATAAACTTCATAGTCATCATTTATAGCAATATTTTCTTTTTGCTTTGAATTATTTTTATATAAAAACCATTTTGCTATATCTTGTGCACTAAACATAATTTCACTTCCTTTCATAACAATATACGAAATTATAGCACAATTATTTACATAATGCAACCTATTTCATATATCACTCCTCTTATTTTTATTTTACCATATATTATAAATATATTTCTTCTTAAAAAACATTTTTATTCTTTTTTGATAAAATATGTTACATTTATATTTAATTTTGAAATATTTTTGCAATATTTATATACTATTTGTATTTAAATTTTTATTCAATATAAATTTCATAAAATTTCAATGCCATATTACATCAGTATTTGCTTCTTTTTCTCTTGACTTCAAGAAACAAGGTTAGTATAATTGCGTTAGGTGAAAAAAATGAATGTATTAACTATTTTTATTATTATGTTTCTTACTAGTATTATAAAAACCATATATATATGTAACACGATTATTTTTTATTATTGTATTAAATTTTCTAATAGTTTATTTAACTTTTTATCTATATGGTCTAATAATGTAGATATATGGGGAAATATTCCAGATTGGATTTCCGCAATATTTTCTATAATAGCAGGAGCTTTTATTCCACTAATATTATACAAATTAGGTAAAAAAGATGAACTTGCAAGAAAAACTGAAAACGAAATAAATGAAAAAAAGAATCAAGAGCTACTATCTATAGAAAGACGTGGAAAATTATACTCAAAACCTGTTATAGATATACACAAAGATATTATTTTATATTATGATAATATTTATAAAGTACCAAATCCTAAAACAGAATGTGTATTATACGCTACTAACTCTAATAGTTCATTTAAACTTGTTAGATTATCAATTTCATTAAAAGAAGAGGGTATAATAGATATATCTAAATTTTTAATAGAAAAACTAGAGCTACATTTTTGCAATAATGATAGTAGTTCTAGAGGAGAAACATTTTTTTTTAATAATAGGGAATATAATGAATTTAAAGACGCTTTTATAAGTAATAATGATAGTATATTAAATATTAATCTATATTATACTGATGATTCTAGTTTAGTGGATTGTTTCAAGAAAGATGGAATTTGTAGAATTGTATTTACTTTAAAAGTAATTAATCCTCTTAATATTCAATCAAATGGTACATGGAATGCAATTTTATTTTTAGGTTCTAAAATAATTATAGATGAAGAAAAAAATACTATTTCTTTTAAAATAAAAGATTCTCTTTTACGTATTGAAGAAATTATAGATAAAAATTTAGAAAAATAAAAGGAAGAACAAAAGTAGGAAAAATTTCCTACTTTTATACTTTATCTGCAAATCCTTCTTTAAGATAAGTTCCATCATTAAGTTTTAAAAATCCATTTTCTGTTCCAACAACATAAATTATCTCACCACGAGGAGCTAGTCTTACGACAGAAGCTGTTAAGCTTGCTGCACTTCTAATATTAGGGTAGTCGCAATTTACTCTATATGCTACTCCATTTTGAACTTGTCCTTCTACAGATAAATTCAATCCTGGAATAAAATTATCATATCCCATATTTTTTAATTTATTACTCATATTAATAGCATTATTTTTATTTGCATATGCTCCACATTGAACTTTATATAATCCATCTTCTGTTATAATACAAGTATCAACACCTTTATTTTTAATTTCATTAGCTAGATTATCAGCATTTTCTTTTTTACTAAATGCTCCAGCTTGTACTCTATATAGATTATCATTAGAGCTTGTACCAGAATTAGAATTTAATCCTAATTTTTCATTAACCTTATTAACTATATAATCTAATTTACTTCTAACATAATCTCCAGGACAATATGTACTTGAATACATAGAATGCCATACAAGATTTTGGCCTTTTACGCATTTTCCTAAATTATTTCTTTTAAATATATCAGTAATTAAATCTATTGCTTTATTTAAAACAGTGTCTGATACTGGATAATCTCCACCCACACTGCTATTAGATAGTTCAATACTTACAGATTTACAATTGCTATCCCAATTAGAATTTGCCCATGCTGTATTATATTCATCTACATATAGTCCTATTTTTCCATCATATCCTATACCATAATTAGCACTTGCTCCTCTTCCAGATTGTTGAAAAATCCTTCCACATTGTTCAGCTGATAAAACACCAGCTATATGATGAAGGGCTACCATTTCTATATTTCTTCCACTACGTCCATGAGTATAATTGCCTTCTGCACACCAAACTGTTGTATTTACTAAACTTGAGTTACTCATCTGTATCATCTCCTTTATTATTTGAAAATTCTTTTTCTTGTTCTTCAGTTAAAACGATTTTTTCTTTATCTTCCATGATAAAATCACTCCTTTTATATAAAAATTAAAGAGATGTATTTCTACACCTCTTTGTCTCCTAACTTGTTAAATAAATCATGAATAAAGTTTGCTCCTCTACTCATCAAAATACCAGTTAAAATCCATCCTATCAGTGGAATAGATAAAGTTATTCCTTGCATAGCAAAAATGTCTATTTTTGCCAATATGCTTACTGCTATTCCAACTATTAATGCTCCAATAGTATTAATATTAATTTTTCCTTCTTGCCATACCATTTTTAGGGTTTCCCAAATAGCTTCAACTAACAAAGCTATTGTTATAATTGTTACTATACTCATCTTCTCTCACCTCCTATTTACCATTTGCCATTTTTTCTAAATTTTCTTCAATAAAGAATTTCAATTTCAATATTTGATTAATATCTTCTTTCGTGAAGTTAACACTATCTTTTTTACAATATTGCAGTGCTAAAAATCCTATAGGCTCTCCAAATTTATTATTTAATATAATGTCATAAAAAGACATTACACTTTGAGATTTCTTTAATTCATAAGTTGCTGGCATTATCTCTTTTAGCTGCTCCAAATCATTGATTTTTAACTCGCCTTTATCTAATAAAGTTCTAATAAATACAGGAATGCAACTCAAAGGCACAGATTGAAGCTCTTTCTGATGCCCCTTAACTCCAGCACGCAGTACTTCATAACTGCATGACGTTTTAAGAGCACTACGCCCATTAGCATAGTGCCCTCCATTATGAAAATCATATATCTGTACTCTATCTGCTCCTGAAAATTCTTTTAGATATTCAAGTCTACTATTAATTTCTATATTTATTGAAGATTGATCTTTTACCTTTTTAGGCAAACTATTTTCAATTTCTTTTTTAGCTTTTACAATATTAACTATTAATGTAGCTATTGCTGTTATAAAAGCTGTAAGACTTATTATAGTTGTTGTTAATTGTTCCATATTATACCTCTTCTATTTCAGTATTTTCTGTTTCTTCTACTACTTCTTTCCAGCCTTGCGGATATTCATCTGGTGACCATACGCAACCATTAATCTTACAAATATATTTCTTTTCATTGTATGTAATTTTGTCGCCTTCATTGTAACAATCATGTGCTCCTTCAGGTTTAACAAAAGGTGGATATTCTTCAACTGGCTCTTCTATATCTCCTTTACCTTCAAGTGTATCTAGTCTAGCATTTACTTCTGCTTTAAAATCATCAAATGTTTTATAAAGATTATCTAATTGCTCTTGTAAAGATTTATAACTATTTTCTGCTAATGCGTTATCACGAGCTAAAGAAATAAGCGACGTTTTTTCTTCGTCGCTTATACTTCCTTCAACCCATAATATATTAATTTTATTTAACATGTCTTCTAGCTTATAGCTCTTGCTTAATATAACATTTTTCACTATTTCAAACATACCTAATTACCTCCCACATTATCAACTTGTGCTTTTTCTAACGCTTCTACTCTTGTTGTCAAATTTTGTATTAAAGTATCTTTGCTTTGTATTTCATCTTGCATTTCTTCTATTGTTTTTGATAAGCTTTTATTGTATAAAAAACTCATACTTCCACCGTCAATAGATACATTATTCAAATCTTGATATAATTTAAAATTACTTAATGCAGTTTGTACTTCTTCTGATAATGGATTTGTAGTTGGATTTTCTGATACATAATATATTTTAACTGGTGTACCTGCTTGATATAATTCTTTCAATTTAGCTTTCCAATCAGTTACAGAATTAAATTGAATACATTTTATAAAACATTTTTGTTTACCATTAGAAAATTGAAATGCAAATTCATTATCAAGTAATGTATTATATATGTTACTTGTAGTAGAATTAAATTTGAAATAATTTGATAATGCAATTTTACTATTTATATTAAATTTTATTTCACTATTTTCTAATCCAAACATTCCGTCTCCATAGGCCATAGTCCAATATTCATCGCCAGTTAAAATCAACTCTTGTATAACTTTATTTTGCACGTTGTTTTCTCTATCAATAGTATCTGCGTATTGTCCTATTGCACTATTTGTAAGTGGAATCGTTATATCAGTTCCATAGTACGGTTGATAATCTTGTATATTATCATCTGAATTTACAACCATTATTCCAAATTTGAAATTAGTATATGTAATAGAACTCTGTTGTCCTGGAATTATAAATCTAACTTGAAAATACTTAACTGTATCGCTTGAAGTTATAAGACTGTTATTTAGATTTAATAACGCTAGTGTTTTCCAATCCTTGTTCCAAAGAACTGAATTTATACAATTTAATATATTTTCTTGATAATTTACGTTTCCGCCTAATGGAACAAACTTAATCACTTGATTTTCTTTTACATTAAAGTCTAAATTATTAAAATCAATATTTACTTGTTCACTATGAGTTCCGTTTACAGTAAATATACCATTTTCATCTGTTGTTACTGTTAATCCATTATTTGAAAAATCTTTATTTGCAATTTGTGTAGTATTTAAGTAATTATTTTGACATATCTGTATATTCTGTTCACTTGCGACTTGCACTTCTGATGGAAAATCTATTGATGGACTTGCTCCATATTCTTCGTATGGTTTTACTTCTTCGCCTTTAGTTATCATCGGATAAAATGTTTCATTATTGAATGTTTTTCCAATAGCAATATAAGAAAAAAAGGCAGATAATATCGTATCAGTGTCATAAACTCTTTTAACATATTTTTCTGATGAAGAATATGTAAGATAAGCAACTTTCGAACCATTTTCGATTCCTTGAAGATTTATATTATATCCATTCTTGCCATACAAATAAAATATATATGTACCATTTAAAATAATTTCTTTTGTAGAATAATATAATGTGATATTTTCTGTAGCAGTACCATTTAAAGTAACGCTTCCATCTGAATTTCTAATAATATCTACTCCGCTCATACTAGATGTTTCAATTTCATTTTGAATTTCATTATATCCTTCTCTTGTTTCTTGCGTTAATTCAACACCATTTATTACTAAATTATTTACTACATCATTTTCTGCATATATTTGCGTACTTTCCACATCAGTTACTGGTGTTTTTAATGCTCTTGCATATTTACCATCTGAAATTACTCTTTCTTGTTCAATAGACGTACTAGCTTCATTTATACTTTCTAATTTTTCTTCATAATTAGTATTAAATTCGTCTGTTTTAGTACTAGCATTACTATTAAAATCATTTGTTTTACTTGTTGCATTATTATTGAATGTTTCAGTTTGAGTAGTTGCATTTTCATTAAATGTATTTGTTTTTTGAGTCGCATTAGAATTATATTCTTCTACTTTACTATTAGCATTAGTGTTGTATTCACTTAATTTAGTAGTTGTATTATCATTATATTCATTCGTTTTAGTACTTGCGTTTGAATTAAATTCTTGTATAGCTTCTTCTTTAATAGTTACTATATTTTGTTCTACTTCTTCTGTTGCTGTATTAACCACATCATTTTTAAATTCTTCTTTTTCTTCTGGCGTATTATAATCAACACCATTTACGGGTTTATCTCCTTTTTCTCCTTTTTCTACTGCTTTAAACCACCAATTTTTATCAGTAAGAGGGTTTCCGATGTTATTGTCCTTTTTACTGATATACATACTACCATCGCTACTAACTACATCAAGTCTTTTATAATTCTCTGTACTAGAATACTCATCTTTAGGTACTACACTCACTCTTCCTATATTAGTTTTAGCCACTAATCTCCACCTCCAAATCACCATTTTCATTTACAGAAAAACCTGCATTTTCAAATCTTTCAGGTGTATTAATTTGTAACTCTCCTGTTTCAACATCCACCTCAAAATTAGCAAATGTCATAGCATTAGATATATTTTTTACTTCATCAAGATATTCTCCTGCTGTTTCTTCACTCTTCTTTGCGTTTTCTTCACTTTTTTTAGCATTATCTTCAGACGTTTCTACAGATTTCTTCATCTCTTCTACAGCTGACTTATCTTTAGAAACCTCATCAGCTACTTTATCTATTTCAGACTTTTTATTTTCATAGTTTTTATTAAACTCTTCTGTTTTATTTGTAGCATTATTGTTATATCCCTCAAGACTTTCATTGTAAAAGTTTTTCATCTCTTGAAGGTATTTTTCAAGTATTGTTGGTGTTAATTCTTCTGAAGGTGTAGCATCTTTATCGTATGCTCCTTCTATTACTGTTAATTTGTCAAAATTACTACAATATCTGTCTTTCAGTCTATCACCGTCTGGGCTAGGAGAATAAAAACCAACATATATATCTACTGCATTTTCTAATACTTCATGAGGTATATCTATTATATTATCAGGTCCAACAGTAACTATTTTCTTTATATCATCGTGCTTAAAATATATTATTAAAACACGATCATTATAAAATGAATCATATTCTATACTCATCTTATAACTATTTACATTTCCACTTCTTAAAATTTCTTTATCTATAATCTTTAAGAATTTATCTTCTATTACTATTTTCATATTATCACCTAATCATCATATGTATAATAAAAATCTATATAATATGTGTATGACGTTCTATCACTTTCTGTACGTACATATATAACATTTTCTTCTTTAGCATAATAAACAGATATTGCACTAGAAGGTCTTACAAAAGGTATAGGCAATTGATTGTTTGTCTCTGGATTAAAAGCCATACCTTCAATTTTATATGCAGTAATTTCTCCAGAAATTTCAGTATTTAAACTTATTGCATTTGTATTAGGCAAATTTCCGCCATTTATTCTTTTACAAAAAACTGTTTTTCCATCAACAACTAAATTTGTTTTTACTTCTTCTCCAGTAATAATTTTTTCATTTTCATAATTAAGCAATTTCCATTCTTCCCATCCAACTTCATAAGGTTGACTTTTTCTAATCCACAACTCTAATGTCTTGCTATCAATTGCTATTTGTATAATAGGATCCATATTATCCACTAAAAAAACTATAAGCCAACATATATTTCCATCATGTTGTGTAGCTTCAGGATCAAAAGGTAAATTAGTTGCAGTACTAGAAACTTGATATATACCTGCATCAGTAACATTATTAGCATTGGTAATCATTGTATTACAATAATCTAGTTTAACCTTTAATGCATTTTCTATATTATATTGTAATTGATTCAAATTACCAGCTGATACAGGAGTTGTTTTATCTGGTTTATTTTTAAATATGATTTTTGAAATTTGTTCTCTAATACTCATTATTATTTTTCCTCCTCGCTTATTGGTTTCATGAAACCATAAATATCAAGAAATGCACTTACCATACCAGTTTTTAAAAGATAATCTACCATTCCTTTTTCAAGATTTTGTGAATTGTTCCCTGTATCATATGCTGGTATTTCTTCTGCACTTTGAATTGTTATTCTATTTATACCCTTGTGTAAACTACTTTTTATGTCTTTAGTTACAATATTATCCACTTTATTTTGTTCTATATTTGGTGTCCAATTTTTTTCTAAAGCATTTGCTATTTGAGTTAAACTTGTATCATTTATTCCTTGGTATTCACTTCCAATATTAAATTGTAACATTCTATTTTGCGTATTTGAATAAAAAATATTAAGCCCTCTAGCAAATCCTTTTCCATAATTTGTACCATTATAATTTATTTCCATTGGAAAATGTGAAATAGTTACTACTGCTTTTTCAATTTCAAATCCTTCTGGAATATATGCATCTATATCTATTCTTGATTTAAAATTTGCTCCATTATTAGAATTTCTCATAAATTCAACTTGATAATATGAACCTACTGATGCAGTCTTTACAATTCCAATGCCTTCAAATGTTAAATTAGATAATAAACCTTTTCCACCCAAAATACTCGTTCCATCAGCCATTCGTATACCATCTTTATTTATTATAACTGCTCCATTCGCAATAGACGCATTTCCTTCCTCGTCAATTGAAAATCCACCGTTTATTGTTGTATATCCTTCTAAAGCTAATTTGGTTGCAATTATCTTGATGGTCTCTGGTGTAAGATTTATTTTAGCAATTAATTCATCATCGCCAACTTTTTTACTAACTTCTAGCAATATCTCATCTGCTAATTGCTTTATAATAGAACTCATATATACTTGTGTTGCATATAAATCATTTAATTCATTATTGAATATATATGTAGCTTCAATTTTCCAATCTTGATACTCTTCTACAGAAATATAATTATTTCCTTTAAATAAAGTAAATTGTAAATTATCATCTAATATTATCTCTTTCGGAGTTTCAAGCACTGTGAACACATTTTCTGCTATTTCTTCAATGTACGCTAAAACCTTTACACTACAGCATCCTTTTTCTTTATCAAATTCTATAACAAGCTGATCATGTGTCCCATCATATTCTTCTAAAGGATATGTAGAATTATAATAAAACTCTTTTGTTTCTGTTTTATCCTCATTTTCCACTATTATAGTAAATTCATTTCCAGCATTTTCAGGATATAAATCTTCACTTGGATATAAATCTTCTGATGGGTATATTCCGTTTTCTGTATTCTCAGCATACAATACAAGTTTTAAAATATTTGTTTCTAGTGCATCTTCCAATAATATTTTTGTTTTTCCTTCAACTGTTTTAGTAAAATTAGTAAAACTTGATACTGTCTGATTTATGCTATCTATATCTTGTTCATTTTTTGATATTTTCTCAGAATTTTCATCTGTTTCTTGGATTAGCTGAATAATTTTGCCATCTATTTGATTAATTTCACTTTGAACTCTCCTAATTTTTGTAGCATTACTAACTTTTTTTACTGTAGTATCTTCTTTAGCTTTATCTGATAATTTCGAATTAATTGTTCCTAAAAATCGCCCTTTTAATTCCATGTCATATTGATATATTACTTCTTTTCCATCAATAACAACTTTATCTCCAACATCTAATGCTGGATTTATTCTTGTTGTATCAGAATCAAAGCTATATGCTACCAAACCATTTATTTTTTCATAAATATTTTCTAATTCCAATGATGATGTTATAAACATATTATCTGAACTAATCCATAATGTATTTCCTGATGTATTGCCTAGATTATACGTCTTTATTCCATCTTGAAATTTTAATCCACTTACAGTATGTTTTTCTCCCCATTCATATTTTTTAAAAAGACGTAATGGTATACTTTCAGTATTTTCATATAAATTTTTAAGGTATAATTTACCATCTCTTCCTATTACTGCAATACACCCTGCTTTTTCAGCAATATAACTTAAATATTTTCTAGCACTCACTGTATTATCCCATACAGAGACCTCTGTATTTTCATTCAAAAAAGTAGAAGTCCCTAACTGTACTCCTACCTTTTCACATATATCTAATAAAACAGTCTTCATTGTTGCTGGATAGCTTAAATTACTACCATCATAGTTAATCTCAAATTTAATCATATTGTCTGAAGCTTTTATTGTTGTAGTAACACCATTAGTATTATCAACACTATCTACATTATATATTCCTAATGGTATCATTTCATATTCATCATCTATTAATATTCCATACTCTAATTTTATATTATTAATTTTTAAAGGTAAACCTTCTTTTAATAGTTTTAGTTCTACTGATTGAGCAGTAGTTGTTCCAAGATTAATACTACTATCGCTACTATACAAAACATGTGATATTTTTAATCCCAATATTTTAATATTCATTAGTTGTTCATTTATATATATATTAATTTTAGATTTTATTCCATCATTATATATTTTTTCTTTCCATTTTTCACTTACTTGGTACATATTTTTATCCTTTCTGTGATTCTACTAATTTTTTTTGCATAACATTAAATGATACTTTCCAATGACTTTTAGTAGGATCTTCATCATCTTTTGTATCTATCATCTCAGAACTCCTTTTTGAACATCTAAATGGAGCAGTTATTATTCCACCTGGAACGGATGGACATTTTAACGTTAAATTCATTGGATTTTTATATGTTTCTTGTAATATTTCTTCTGCTTCTCCTTCTGTTAAATAATCATAGCTAAACTGTGCTTTTATCATTCCAACTGCTATTGGATTATCTATAAGTTCTGCATCTACTACACTTGTATAACTATCATTATCTGTGTCTTCTATATCATCCTTATATGTTGATGGGCTTTTCATTAATTTACCATCGCTTTTCCATACCATATTATCATCTCCTTTTAGGATATAATGAGTAGTTTTAAATCTAACTCAGAGCATAAAAAAAGAATAGATTTCTCTATTCCCTTAGTTTTCTTGCAAAGTAGTTATTTCCTTAATATTTTCTTTAGTTCTGGAACAATATTATCATAGTGTCTAAATGTTTAAACTTCTTCCTTCTTTTTTTATTGTGAACTAAATGGGGGTTCACTTCATATATCTGTTCTTTATAAATTTATGGAATGCTTATAAAAAATCTCTAATAAATTTCTTTGAAATTCATATACTTCAATTATATCTTTTTCTATATTATCACTAACATTATTAAGTTGATTTTCAAGCATTTCTGTAAATTTATTTTGATACTCTTCAATAACTTTTTGAACCTCAAAATAAATATTATTATCATAAATTTGTATAAATGCATTTATAGATGTAATTCTTCTTTTTATTAATGAAAATTTATCAAATAACTCCTGTTGAGATTTTTCAGACATTTTTTTTAAATCTTTTACTCCCATATTTCCTTCAACATATTTATTTTTTTTATTACTTGCTTCTCTTAAAATATCAGCTCCAGATTCAAAAAAACCACAATAATCATATATATACTTTTCTAATATAAAATTTTTAAACCAATATTTTTTATTATCATTCTTTTCATCAAATTTTTCGATAATTTTATCGGTAAAATATATTACAATAATATATATAGTATTTATCAAAGAAATTTTATCTTCAAATGTGGTATTTTTAAATTTAGTTAATGCCAATATATTTAAAAAAATAATTAATACTAGAGAACCTCCATATATAAACCATTTTTTCATTATTTTCCCCCTAAAGCATTAGCATTGTTTAATGCTTCTTGTATGCCATCTTCAACATTTATATCAATTATTGATTTTCTCTCACATTTAAAAATATACTTTTTTCTAAATTGTTCTTCACCTAAAGATATAATGCTTTTTTGAAATAATCCTAAAAAATATGATGAATTTAATGACAAAATATCACTTGGAATATCTATAGTTATTGTTATATCTTCATTATCCAACTTGTCTAGTTTTAAAGTTTCTCTTACTCTTTTCCCTTCATCTCTTCCTGTGAGTATTTTCTCTCCATTTGCTCTATATTTTTGCAAACTAATTATCATCTCTTTCATTATTATTCTCCTTTTTCATCAAATCTATATACTTATTGTCAATATAAAAATTCATAGTTATTATTGTTCCTGGAAAGTAATTTTTTATATTTTTTACATATTTTTCATCTGGTAACTTATATAAATCATTTTCTTTGTTAAATGCAATTATCTTTCTAACTCCGCCATCAACATGTTCTTCTTTTAAATTATATGTTCCATCAAAAACTATATTAACATTACCAGATGTAATACTCATTATAGGATTTAACTTATTACCATCCCCATCTATCTTTTTACCAAGAGTCTGAAAACCATCAATCATTTTTATTGTTCCAGTACCTCTAGTTGGATCTTCCTTAGATTTCAATCTACTTACACCACTTTGCAATGCATATAGAGTCCATAATGTCTCTTTATTCCACTTTGTGTCAAATAATTTTATATGTCTATTAGTAAGATTTTCTAAATCTCTTACTGTCTCTTCTGATGTCATTTTATTGTTCAATCCTTCAAATATTGTTTGACCAAAGTTAAAAATTATTAGACTTATATTTCCCTCTTTAGTAATGTAATGTCCCATTGCATACCATTGTGAATTTTCTCCACCATGATCTTTACAATTTGTTAGCACCTCTCCTAACATATCTCCAAAAAATAATTCACCTTGTTCTGTCAATTCTAGACCTTTCGTTGCTAAACATCTTTGATAATATTCTATTATTTCAGTAGATAACGCTCCAGGCTTTTCATTCTTTTTTAATGATAATAGTTCTAGTTCATTTGATAAATCTTTATTCAAACCTAAATGCTTAACTATACCACTAAACTTCAATATATCATTTACTTTTGTATTTTCAGAAAGTTTCCCTCTTATACTTTTATGCATTCGTAACACTTTAATCTTTGCCTTATATTCCATTATAAGAACATCCATAACTGTAGAAGCTCCCAAATCTAAATATTGACATTTAGAATGATCTATTATTATATTAAGATTATTTTTACATGCATATGCAACTTCTTTTATTATATCAATAGTTTCATATGCATTTTTAGAAAAACAAAAAATTTCAGGTATTTGTATAATAGCTGTTCCATTTACAAGTATACTTGGCTTTTTATAAAATTTTTTATAATCTAATAATCTAAATATTCTACTTAACTCTGTTCGTTTTCTTTTTTTATATTTAGTGAAATACTTTACATACATATTTTTATTTTTTTTGTTTCTATACTTAAGAACTTTTCTTAATTTTTTTCTACTTAAATTTTTAATACGAATAACCTTTTTTGCTTTAGATTTTAACTTTAACTTCCTGATACTCATTAGATGTCAACCTCGTTGACAAATTATAACATATTTTTTTAGGATTTTCAACTGACTATAAAGTAATAATCTATATCAAAATAATAATATTATTATTTAATTTTTTAAATATCAATGACATAAATAGTACTTATAATACAAAAAGAGCTAAACATTTTAAGGTTCACTTCATTTGTTTAACTCTTCCTTATATCTTATCCTAATAATTCTTTTTTCTTCTTTTCAAACTCTTCTTGCGTTATTATTCCTTGATCTAATAGATTTTTAAACTTTAATATTTCATCTGCAGTACTTGTTTGAGTAGAATTTACTACATTTATTGTAGCTTTACATTCTTTTATTTTATCCATTAGAATATTATATATCTTCTCAGATTTTTCTGGAACTTCTTTATTAAAAGCTCTAAGAATCAAAGTATTAGGATCTTCCAAAGCTTCTTTAGTTGTATTACCTAACATACCAAGTTTCTGATTAGTCTCTTTAGTTCCAGCCGTAATGAATTTTATATATCCATTTGCCCAAAAAGTTGGTTTTCTATATTCAATAGTTGATAAATCCTTATAAAAATAAACTTTATCACCTTTTAAACCTTGAGATAAAAAACCAAAAGCAGTTTTTCTTGAAATAACAACTCTATCTTCATACAAAATTATCATACCATTAGTTGCTTTAAGATTAATAATTTCATCTTTCATATTTTTAACACCTACTTATTTACTATTTTGAGTATACAATATTTTTTTATTTTTTTCAATATCACACTGAATTTTTTAACTAATTATTGCTTCTAAATCCATTCCTGTTACTCGTTTAGTATTTTTTATATCATCAATTGCTATTTGTCCTATTGATTTATTTCCTATTTTTATTTCCATTTTTAAATTTATCGGTGCATCTGTATCATTATTATCTCTTAAAGCTTTTACGAAAGTATCATACATCAAATTTTGTGGTGATACTATTTCAGGATTATGTGCAGCTCCAACATATTCACCTGCTTGAACAAATGTAGGACTAGTCAAAACGCCACCTTTAGCTAATCTAGGAAAAGATAAATATCCTATTAATCCTATACTAACTCCTGGTATATTATTTATTAAGTTAATTCCGCCATTTATTAATCCTATAGCACTATTTATTGTATTTTCAATTAAAGTTATTACTCCATTTATTCCCGCTTTTACTGCATTTGATATTGCATTTGCTATATTAGTTCCTAAAAGTGAGAATGTATTTGCAATTCCATTCCAAATTCCAGCAAAAAAATTACCTATATTTGAAAAAATATTTTTTATATTCTGCCATAAATTCTGAAAGAATTGTATTACACTCTGTACAAAATTATTTATAAAGTTTCTAAATCCTTCACAATTATCATATAATAACTTAAAAGCTCCAGCAAAGGGATTAACTAATAACAATAATAATCCTTGCCAATTTTCTTTTACCCAATTAAAAATATTTAAAAAAATATTTATTATTCCTTGTATAATATTTGAAATAAAGTTTTTTACTTCTTCCCAATGAGTTACTAATAATGTAGCTGCTGCTATTATTGCAGATATAACTATATTTGCTATTGATAGTCCAGAAAACGCAGTACTTAATAATTTTACAATTGATGTTAACACTGTTAATGTTGTTGCAACTTCTAAAATAAATATTGTTACTTCTGGATGTTCAATAAACCATTTAAGCACGTCAACTATACCACTTAAAAGGTCCAAAGCGAGAGTTCCAATAGTTTGTCCTATTTGACTTAAAGCATCAATTAATGGTTGCCAATCTATTAATGCTAATTTCTCCGTTATTTCTCCAAACTTAGCTGAGCAATTAGTTAACCATTCTTGAAACCCTGGACTCTGTACAACTGTATTTATAGCTACTAACAAATTATTAAATGCATTAGCAAGATTTTGTACTATAATATCTCCATTTCCATTATAATTCCAAGCATTAGCAAAAGCCTCTGCTATATTACCTATTATTGCTAAAATATTTTCTAAAATTGCATATACTGTTCCATTTGCAAAAATATTTATAAAACTCTGTCCTACAGATTCTAGCATTAAAGCTATTTGACTAAACGTTTGCTGAGCTGATGTAATTAAACTTGGACTATATGTATTCCAACTTTCAATTAGTGGTCTAAAAAAATCTACTAACTTTTGTTGCAATGGAGATAGCTGTGTATCTAAGTTAGATAAATCAAAGCTTGGTGCTATAGAACCTCCACCAGAACTATTTTCTTTTGCTCCAGAAGAAACATTATTTATTTCATTATGTATTCCTGATAAACTTTTATTAGCTTTACTTGCTTTACTAGCACTATTTGCCATACTACTATAAGCACTTGCTCCTGCTTTTGCAAAGATATTAACATTAAATAAAGCATATATTACACTTTGTATTGCCTTTAATAAATTATAAAATAAATTTGTAACAAATTGTATTACTGGTGATAAAGCACTTCCCATAGCATATTTCATATATTCTATATTTGCACTTAATTGCTGTGCTGCTATATTTTGACTTGATAACCAAGTCTGTGATACTGAACTAAGCCCAGAATATATACTTTTAATACTTACCAATGTTGCAGCATACTTTAATAATGATTTCATACCACCGCTTATACTAGGCGTATACTTTTTTATGGCACTTCCTACTTTTCCGGCTAAGGAAAAAATTTTATCAAATATACCTTTAACACTTTCTAATCTTCCACTAAAACTATTTAGATTATTTTTAGTATTATTAATAAGATTACTAGCTTTTAAAAAAACAGACTGAAATATAGTTGCACTTTGATTTGCTCTATCTTGATTTAGTGATACTTGATTAGTATTTTGTTCTAATACATTTAATCTATTTTTAGCACTATCTAATAAACTATTATACGCTATTATTTCATTATTTAATTTATCAGCTTGTGCAACTAAAGATGTATAACTAACATCTGAATCTAATTGAAAATCTGCTCTGTTAGATACTTGCATATCACTTAAATTTGGATTTTCTTTCCTAATTTCATCTTGCTTTCCATATCTAATTTTGTCTATTGAGTCAGTTGTTACATTAAGCTTAAGCTGTCGTGACGTTATCTTTTTTTGTAAAGAATCAATTTCTTTTTCTAATTGTGTAATCTGGTCAGAAGCTTGATTATTTGCTATTTTTATTTGTATTTTATTTTTTTCTGTAGATTTTTTTAATAATTGAATCTTATTTTTAACATCTTGAGCTGCTTTTTGAACTTTTTGAACTATTGCTTTCATATCTATTTTGCTCATTTGCTTAGCCATTTCTTGCATAGCTTTTTCTAACTCTGGTTGTATTTTTTTAAATTCTTTTAAAGCTTCTTCAACCTTTGCTGTTACAATTATTTCTATTTCCTCTACTGTCACGATTTTCACCTCCTTATTCAAGAAAAGAAGAGTTAAATTTAACTCTTCATTCCTCTTAATATTTTTATTTGTTCTTCAACACTCTGTTCTTTTTTCTTAAATAGTTTACCAAACATATCCTTTAATTTTAATATTTTAGGTTTCTTAACACACATAGAGTTTGACATTATAACTTTATCAGTTACGCCCTCCAAAACTTCTATATTTCTTTTTAAGTTGTCTGTTATTTTAAATAGATTAACATTACAATACAAAACTACCTCTCTATATCTTGCATTCCAATATTCTTCTGGTTTCATTCCAAAATAATATGATAATGCTTCAAGTGAATATAAGAACTCCCTTATATTTTTAGAATGTTTTATATTATTTAATATATCTTCCAGTCCACTTAATTTTTGAAACCTTGTACCATAAAGCCTTGAAATTCTTTCTCTGCTACATTTGTTATAGCTTTCTCTGCCGAGTTCTTCACAACATCTTCTAAGTTGACTTGTCCAAAAGGATTTTCCATCTTCGCTTTTAAATCCTTTTTGTTCATCTTGCTGTTGAAAAAACCCTCTTCATTAATAACCTCTGCTATTTCTTTAAATATATCTGTATATGTTTTTCCTGTTTCTGACTTATAATCATCTATAAAATCATAAACTTCAGATGATGACTTAAATGGATTAGTTTTATCTTCATTTTCAGCTAATAAATAAATTATATTAGATAAACTTTCTAGATTAATTTTATTTAAGGCCTTAAAGTATACTTCTTCGAAATTTTCTCCATCTAGCTTACTTGCTATTTCTACTAATTTTCTTGTTCTTATTACTAAATTAATTATCTTATTTTTTGTTATTAATTGCATAGTTTATTCCTCCATTTTAATATTTTGTAGAATCTTCTTCTGTAGGATATCCATCTGTCTCTACAACTTTACTCTTTTTAAATATTCTAATTGTATCTTTTAATAATTCTCCATCTTCAATTGCATTTGATACTAATGCAATATTTGCTTTAAATGAAAATACTAATGGCTTACCATCAGTTTCAGCAGTAACTTCTGGATATTTTATAAAGAAATAATTTTCCTCATCACTATCTGCTAAAGTTTTTAAAGTTTTATGTTCTGCATGTGTAAATAATATTTCTACATCTACTGCTTCAGCTTTTTTCTTACCTTTAGCCATAAATTCTTCATCTTTGTCAATTGCACTGTATGTAACTCCATCTGGTAATTGAACTAATTGTCCAATATTTTGTACCCATGCAATTTTAGTTTTACTTCCTGCTAATGTGCTAGCATATTCTAGAGTTGCTTTCATAGCAATCTCTGGATTTGTTTCTTTTACTGTTGTTTGTTCTTCCATTTTAAATTCCTCCTTATATTTTTATACAAAAAAAAGCATCATATAAAGCATTATAATTCACTTCATATGTGCCTATCATTTTATATTTCTTTGTTATTTCATCAAATAAAATTATTCCACTTGGATTTATTCTCAACATGTTTAATTCTTTTAATTTTTCATCTGTTATATTTATCATATCCATACAGCCATGTTGTGTGTCTGTCCAATTTTCTATAGTTACTTGGATTCTTTTAAATAAGGGTATTGTATCTTCTCTACTCTTTATGCTCATTAAAGGAGTCTGTATAACTCTACAAGGGTATATACTTTCGCTTGTTGGCGTATTTAATACTACTTCTTGTCCTAATTCGGATAATTTATCATAGATTAAATCTGAAATATCTTTTTCTGTAATATTCTTCACTTGCATACCTCCTCCAACATATTATAAATTTTTTCTTGTATAACATCTAAATTATCATTTCTAACTTCAAATTCTGCATCAGTAAGAAAATGATTAGGTCTTGAACCTCTTGCTACATAAAATTCATTACCATTTATCATTTTAATTGGATAACTAAGCTCTCTTTTTACTTTATTTTTAGGTATATACCATTCTGTATAACCTGTCTCTTTGAAATGCTTTGTTACTCCTATATGTTCCTCTTCTGCATATTCACCAGTTCCAAAGTATTCAAACCACAAATAAGAAATATTATCATCTGTCATAAATTTATATGGATCTGCATAAACTCTTCCTTTTACTTCATTAGTAGAACATTCTATCATCTCTACTAATATACCTTCATCATTATTTCCTCTCTCAAGTCTTATAGCACATCCTTGTATATTCTTTAATATTTCCTCTATGCCTTCTTTAACTGCACTTGGCAAATTGTTTATTATATTATTTAACTTTTTAAATTTATGTTTTATATTAAATTTAATTTCCATAATATTGCTCCAATCTATACAAGTAGCTATCGCCTATTATACTATGATCTAATACTCTATAATCTGGTACTATTTTTTTATCTTTTCGTATATCATTTAGAGAAATACCATAACCATTTTTAATATAATATTGTTTATCTGTTCTAGCTTTTACAATATCATAATTAATTTCACCTGTAGATTTTCTATCAAGCTCATTTATATCTTGTTGTAAATTTAAGTATGCCTCTTTAACAAATACCCATGTTGTTTCATATTCACCATGATTATTTATTCTATCTGGTTTACTTATATATACCTTAGTTAAATTTTTTAATAGCACTACGGTAACCTCCTTAATCCACTTTTTATAATGTCATTTCTTAACTTATTTTCTATGTCTATAAAAGAATTAGATTGGCTTCCTTCACTTTTGGCACTTATTCCTTCAGCTCCCATTCTCAAATATTTAGAAACAGCAGCTTCCTTTACATATGGATATAATATTTCTTCTTTATTTTTAGATTTTAAATGAGATGTATTCAAGGCAATAGAATACATTTCTTTATATATATTAAATAAAATATCTTCTGTTTTACTTATAAAGTTACTTCCTAACGCTTTTTTCATAATTACTATAACTTTTTCTTTTTTAAGCTCTTCTTCCACTCTATTGCCTCCTAATTTATCCTCTAGATATTATTCTAACTATTGGGATTGCCTTGTGATTTATATAACTTCTTTCACCCTCACTAGTTTCTCCTGAATTAACTAATTCCCAATTTTGTCCATCAGCCAACTCTGCATCTGTTGGTGATAACGTTGCTTGTGACTTTTTCTCATAAGAAATACCATAAGGCGCAAATACTTTTCTTTGTCTAATATATAAAGTATCTTGACCTCCATTTTTAGCAGCCTCTCTATCCATTTCATACGGTACTTTTACTTTTAATTCCTCATAATCTATTGCACCTATTCCCATAGCATATGTTGTATATTCACTATGTTCATCATCAGTCTTTTCATAATATGTACTTATATTATCTACATTTGGCGTACCTACAACTGTATAATTTGAACCTGATTTTGTATAATAAGTTTTTCCATCAACTAATGCTACGTCTGCTGTTTTAGTATACTTAGCTTCAACTTTTTCTACTGGCATATCATCATCAATTATAACTATTTTTCCATTCCATGTTCCAAGACTTAATTCTCTTGTTATTCCATCTTTATCTGTATATTTTAATCTTTCGATTAAATTTAAGTTTTCAAGATTAGTCGATACATCACTATGCATAAATACTAATGATATCTTCTTTTTATTTGCCCCACATGCTTTGTTTGTAGCACTATTCAAAGTTGTTGATGTCATATTTCCATTTACTATTGTTGTATGATTGTTTACAAAATCAAGATTTTTAGTTCCAGTCATTGAAAAAATACCTTTTAATATTGCTAGTAATGTATTTTGATCTAAACCATCTTTATATTCTGCGATTTGCTCTGCTACATTTTCCATAAAATCTTTTCCACCTGTTATATCATAAGAAAAGTCTTTTTCAACAAATCCTTTTGCTCTTCCTACAACTACTACGCCCCTCTCAAATGTTTTTGTACTTGATGCTGTAATATCTGTCTGCCCATCATAATTTACCGCATCACCTTCTAATAAACCTCTCATAGCAATTCTTGCATAGTGCGTACCATCTTCATCACCAAAAACATCTCTTATATCTTTATTACCAGTTAATGCTTTTGATTTTTTTAGTTCATTTGTTTTTAAATTTGGTATTCTATCAACAGAATATTTAAATGCTTTTTCATTAAAACTTTTTGAATCAAATTTTCCCATTTTTCTTCCCCCTTATTAAACATTTACATTTGGATGCTTATCAAAATATTCTGCTAATTCATCATAACTCATATCCTTTAACTCCTTTTGATAAACACCTTCTCCTGTTTTAGGAGCCGGCTCTCTTGAATATTGTTCTATTGCCTTCTCCCTTTCTTTTTTTACAATTTTTTCAAAAATTTCTAGCTTTTTATTAATGCTTTCTGCTGTTTCTTTCTCAAAATCTAATGTATCAATTAAATCTATATCTATTCCTTTACTATTAGCTTGTCTAATGGTTTCATCTTTTAGCTTATATGCTTGAAGTTCCTTTTCTGCTTTTATAGCTCTTTGAGTTGCTTGTTCTGTTTCATAACTTCTTTTTTGTTCTTCATCCATTTTAGCTAATTTTTCTGCTTCTTGCTTTTTAGATTCATACTCTTTTACAATAGATTCTCTTTCCTTTAGCTTTTCTGCATTAATCATTTTATTTACTTCATCTCTAGTAAAAGTTTTTTCTTCTACCTTTGATGTTTCAACTTTTGGTTCATTTACGGCAGAACCATTTTCCAAACTCTTTTTTTCTTCGTCCATAATGACATCCTCCTTTAGCTTTTACGGTACTATAACCATACAAATGTGACCTTTTACAGTAGTCTAACTATAACTCCTTTATTCAATGCTAACTAGGATAAAACGCATAAAAAAACACTTACTCAAAAAAGTAAATGTTTTAATCAATTTTAATTAATATATAATACCCTCTTTTTCAAATGCCTCTCTCTTTTTCCTTTTATATTCCTCATATTCTTTCTTTATATCTTCTGGTGTATCTTGTTTTAATTTTGCCTGATTATGCTCATCATACTCTCCAGAAAACCATTTTATCCATGGCATTTTTCCATAATACATTAAAACCACTCCTTTACAATCTTAACTATTTCTTTACTAATCAAACTTGCATCTCCTCTATTTGAATAATAATCACAAAAAGCTTCAGCTATAGTCTCTTCTGAATTTTCTAAGCTGTATTCTGAAATCTTTTTTAATTCATTAATTTTTTCATCAAAGTCTTTAATACCAATATTCTTTAAAGCCCTATTCACTATTTCTGTTGATGTATAACAATTATTCCAATCTTCACTTATTAATTTATTGTCTTTTTTATATTTTATTTTTAATATTTCAAAATTTACTGCATGTCCCAATTCATGAGTTAAAATATCTTTATACGTTGTTGATTTAGGTGCTTGACCTAATTTTACCATCTTTTCATAATTAGTTCTAGCATTTTTTACAGAAATAAATAAGTCTTTGTTAATATCTAACATATATGAGTTTTGTAAAGGTGTTATAGCCATAAAATATTGTTGTCCACTAGTTAAATTAATTTGATTTATTTTATTTTGTAACATAGGAAAATCTTTAACAACCATGTTTGCTCTTGCTATATTCTGAAGAATTGCTATTTTACTAACTCCATTCCAATTGTAGCTAGAAATTTTATCTTTAAATATTCTTTTTCTTTCTTTTAAATTATAATTACTATATTTTATATATTGTATATAGCTTCTGCACCAATGAAAACCATCATCTATAGGCGGACTATTCAAACCTGGTATCAAACCATAACACCTATATTTAACTATTCTATCGTTTGATTTACTATATCTATAAAACTCATTCCAGTCATTTATATTAAATACCTGATTGTTTAAGCTTTGACACATTTTTGTTGTTACATTATCTTCTATTGCTATAAACTTTATCTTTCCTTTTTTATCTAATAATTTTATTCCCTCAATTTTTGCTTTATTATCTAATTCTATTAGTTTATGATCAAAAGCTCCGAATATTTTATCCCCATTAATTTTAATCTTATTATCTACTTGTCTATCTATAATATTTTGAAATTCAACATCATCTATATCTAATTCTTTTTGTTGATTTATATTTATTATAGCTTGTCTATATAACTTATCTGTATTATTCTTTACTACTATCTGTTTATATATATTAAGATTATATCCAGAACTATCATTCATTGCTAATAAGCTTAAAAATAATATATCTGTTAATGTTAATATTTCTTTTCGCTTATTTTTAGGCAAACTTTCATTTACTTCCTCTTGACCTTTCATATAATAATAGTTCATGTCATCATAAATTATTTGATTTTCATATTCATCTAACTTACTTTGCTCTTCTATATATGCACTATATATTAATAGTTCTAATATTTCACTATTCTTTACTCTTGTTCTATTATATATATTATTTGCTAGAACTCCAAAATAGCCTTTTAAAAGCTTTTTATCTTTCCACTCGACTATTTTTACATCTATCATACTTTTAAATTTTTTATCTGCAATATTGTAAAGATTATCATAGCTTAAATCAAGCACTTTAAAGATTTCTTGTAACCTATTTTTAGTTTGTTTACTAATTTTACTATATATCTTATTTAGTTCTTTCATTTGTTTATCATGATGTTGCCACATTATACAACACCTCTATTCTTTTTGAACATCTTTATTAGGTAAATCTTTTTGCTTTATATCATTTTTTTTTACTTCTTTTTGTTCAAATTGTTTATTACTATTTTCTTTGCCTAAATTTAATATTGGATTATCAGTATCTCGCCCAAGTAATTTCATATTTTCAGCATTTTTCTTTATATTTTCTTTATTTTGCTTGTCCATTTTAGCTAATTCATTTGATGCATCTAAATCCATATTTAATAAATTTATAATTGTTTCATCTGGTAATAATCCTCTTACTTTTAAAGCATTTGTAATATCTGTTGCTCTATCTGATGGTAAGTTTCTATTTAGTTTTATTTCTATGTCTCTAAAATCATAACTTTTTCCTTTTTCTTTATTAAATTTATCCAGTATAATCCTCCACCTTCTCTTTAATCCTTCTATAAATTCTCCTTCAAATGTTGCTATGTACTGTTGTAAACTAAAAAACTTTTTTTCAAGAGCTGCATTATTATCTGCTTGCGTAAATCCTAAATCTGTCATATTTGGACAAAAAGAACATAAACAAATTATATCTATTAACGTCTTCTTATGATTTTGTAAAGCTGTATCATTTACATTTTTTTCTACCCATGCGATATCACTATTTACATCTTTACTTCCATCTAAGTATCGAACTCTACTATTTAATACGTACTCATCTTCTTTTATTCTAGCAGGATTTATTACATCATTTCCTTTTTTGTCTTGTATTATTAGTGGATTTTCTGGTTCATATCCAATAACTTTTAAAATAGCATCATCATTATATTTAAATATATTTCTTGAATTTTGAATACATCTTTCATATGCTTTTATTAAACTTATAACTGGTTCAAATATTGCCATTCCGTCACAATTTTCGATAGCTGTTGCTGGAATTTCATTATTCCACCTTTTAGCTTGTCTTTCATCAATTTTTTCTTTAAATAATGGCTCATCTTTAAATTTTTCTTCATATTCTTTTGTTCCAAAAAGTTTTCTCTTTTCTGGAGTATCATAATAATACCTTTTACCATTTGACGTAGTTAATTCTACCATTTGTTGATATTCACCATTGGCCATATAAGTACGTATTATTCTATATAATCCTATTAATTTTTTAGGTAAAGAATAATCCCATATTGCAACAGTTTCTAAAGCATCACTTCTAGCTATTGTTATTTCTCCTGTATTTTTATCTTTGTAATATATTTCGTAACAAGCTCTTTTTATAAGATAATCTAAAACCATATGTAAATAATGTGATGAATCATTATTATAATCTGTTATGTGTGTTATTAAAGCTTTTATTTCAGAAACTTCTTTTACATTATTAATTTCATGGTCAAATAACTCTTTTATTACTTTATTCTTTTCTTCATTAAATTCTTTTACTTTATATGTCGGAGCTTTTCCTCCAAAATATCCTGCTGCCATTATACTTATATATCTTTCTAAAGGTACTTTTATTTCCTCATCTGTCAAACTAGCCATTTCTTCATCAGATAACTTTCTCCTATATTGCTCATATAATTTTCTCCTAATATCTAATTCTTCAACAGCTTTACTATATATAGCTGTTATACTATTTTCTTCCGTTAATTTTAATTCGCTATATCTTAACATTTTTTCCTCCTACATACTTACAAACGATTTATTTGTCATTGTCATATTTCCATTTTTTGGTTTAGGATTTTCATAAACACCAGTTAAACAATCTTCTGCATCATCATGTTGATTTTTTCCTGTTCTTACATAATGCTTTAAATGCTTTGCGAATTCTGGCCATTTATCTTCCCAATTTATTGGAAAATATATATTATTCATAACACCTGTTGAATTACTTAATATTCTTGCCATTTTATTTTCTCCTTGATGAAACCATCTAACATTTGTATGTCTATTACCTAATTTTCTTAAATTAGATATTACATTTCTTGCAAATCCTCTTCCACCATTATTACTTTCTATATTAGAATATCCAACATGATCTTTTGTAAGCATTTCTGCCACTGCTGGCTCTGTTATCTCCATTGAATCTTGTGTGTATATAACATCTAAAATGTAATAAGAATTATTGTACATTTGATAATCTATTGAACATAAATAATCTTTTCCTTCATCTGCTGTATCTGTATAATTCATAATGTAATGTGCAGGTGGTAATTTATCATAAGTTTTAAATGCGCTATATAATCTATTTTTAACATCTATTGGGTCTTGTTGATAATTAGCATAAACAATATCTTTGTTCATATTCTTTGTTTTTAATAAATAATCCTCTTTATTTAATATGTCATCACACAGCATAGTTCCATCATCTTTTACAGCTTTATAGTTTATATGTCTTACATTATTGTAATTTTCTAATATATAGCCTGCTAAATCTCCATTTGCCCATCTCGTCATTATTATAATTAATTTAAATCCTGTTTCTGTTCTAGATAACATAGTATTATTAAACCAATCTATTTGCTTTTGCAGGGTATTCTCGTTATATGCTTCTTCAACATTTTTTATTAGATCATCTATTATCATAATAGTACATCCAAATCCTGTTGCTGTACCTTTTGGAGATGTCGCTAAATAGTTAGCTTGTCCACTTCCTTCTAATGCCCATTTATTAGCACTAGATTCTCCATATTTGATTTTGGTATTAGGAAATATATCTGAATATGCTATTATTCCTTCTGTTTTTTCTGATGCTATTTCATCTCTTACAGATTTTGCAAAAGTGCCAGACAAAATCTCGTTATAGGATCCAGTCATTATTTTTTCTTTTGTATTCTTTCCTAATATCCATTCTACTAATTTACTAGCTGTTCTTGATTTTCCATGTCTTGGTGGCAAATTAATTACTAAGAACCTATCTTTACTTTCATAAAAATCTTGTAATTGATTACACATGTCTTTTAGAAATAACCTATCATCTTTATAAAAATCTGGTGCAGTTAATTTACAATACTCAAAAAAATCACGTCTAGCTAATTCTAAACGTGCTTGTTTTATTAATTCTTCTTTTACTTTATTATTTATCATTGTTTATCAACTGCCTTAATTCTTCTGTTGATAAGCCTTCAAACGGATTATTTATATTTCCACTATGTTCTAACTCTTGTTTATCTTTCCAACCAAAATTATTTTTTAAATTGAATATTATACCTGTTGTAGAATTATCTGTTATTAAATGTTTTTCTAGATAATTCTCTACTTTTAACTTTGCCTTTTTTATAGTGTCGGAAAATTCTTCATTTTTGGTATATTCTAATAATGTATCCCTACATATATCTAATACTAAACATAATCCAGTTATTGTATATGGCTCATTATTCTTATCACATTCTTTAAAGTAATTATTTATTTTCTTTTGCATTATTTCAGATTTTGTGTATTTTCTTGGTCTTCCTCTTTGCATTTTCTCACCTGCTTTGCTAAATTAATTGGTACACTAAAAATGGCATAAATTATTCCTAATATAATTGCCAAGCTAATAAATCCAGCTATTAATATAACTGGACTAAATATTATTATTAATATAATAAATAATACTTCTAACATAATGGCTTTACCTCCTCTCGCTTCTTTATTTCATTGAATAACGTTATATAAGATTGATTTATTTTCTTTTATAATTTTTACATCTATTATTATCTATTTCTAATCTACATTTTTTTATATTTCCTTTATTAATGCACTTATAACACTGTTTATTTTTTATATCATAAACTTGATATATAAATTTTTCTCCATATTTTTCTTTTATTATTTCCTCATAAATTGTTTCCTTATATTCTTTTTCTTTCATTTTTCTTGCTCCTTTTATCTATCTATATGTTTTATAAATACATAAAAAGAGCAGTATAAAAACTGCTCATAAAGATAGAATGATATATGAAAACTAAGGTTTTTTCCTAGATCAGCATTCTAAACTTGTAAAAAGAGAAGAAGTACTCTCATACTTCTCCTAATTTTTACCCAATAACATAATAACATACTTTTTATTAAAAAAAGTATCTTTATTCAAATTTTATTAAATTTCTTAATTTTGCCTCTTTATATAAATCATATAATAAACTATCTACCATTCTTTTAAATACTATTATGCTATAATTAAATCCCTCTAATTGTAATTGTGCAAATACCATTTCATTATTTATTTTTTTTGTACCTTCTACGTATCGTTTATTTAAATATTTTAATTTTAATTCTGGATTATCGTATAATTTTGGCCTTCCAGCTTTAAGCTTTTTTGAATACAAATGGTTATTAAAATAATCTATCCTTAAATCATCAATACAATTTTTCCAAGCTTTGATATTCTGATATTTTTCATCTTCAGCTAACTTAATTGCTAAATTTTCTGTTCTTCTAGATATTTTATTTTTACTTTTAATGCTGCTATTATAATCTGATGGACTTGAATCTAGTTTCTCTTCTATATCTATTAATTCTTGTCCCATCCATTTATAATCTTTTAATTTTTGAATTAATAATTTTCTTATTTTACTAGGTATTTTTTTCATATAATACCTCCCTCTTACCTTTAAATTTTATATTCTACATTTTTAAATTGTTCTTTTGTTACTATTGATTTAATATCATATGCAAATATATCTACGCCACCTTGCATTCTTAGTGAATTTATTATATGTATATGATTACCTTTACTTTTGCTCCAACTAATTTTTAAAACTTCATATTTTTTATTATCTCTTAATACAATTACATCTCCCTCTTCAATTAAATCTATTATATTAAAACTATGTTTTTTTATATATGACTCATTTATATGTATTTCCTCTATATTTTTATCAAATACATACCATTTATGCCATTTATTAATTCCATCTATTTCCTCTAATTCTGTTTCTATTCTTTTTACTTTTCCTATAGCCCCATCTTCTGTTCTGATGTATTCTCCTACTTCTATTTTTTGTTCCATTTATAATTAAAATCACTCCTTTTTATTTTACACATTTCACCATTTCCACGATAAAACACTATTCCCTCTATATAATGATTTTCTAAATATTCTTTTATCCCTTCATATTTTCTTGGTACATCTTTTAATATTCTAATCCCATGTTTTTCTAGTCTATCATTTCCCATATTATATGGATTACCTTGAATATGTTTTCCAATTAATTCATATGTTCCATCTTCCCATTTTTCTTTTTCTTCAAATGCTTTAACCAAATATTTATCTTCTGGTTTATCTTTGCTTACTTCAACCCAGTGTGGAAAATGTCTTGTTATTTCATCTGGCTTCTCTTGACAAGGAATCGCTCCTTCTGGTAACTTTCTACCCTTTTTATAATCAAATCTTTTATATAATATATTATCTTTTATCATACAACAAGTTCCATCTATTTTTTCAGTAGCATATCCCTCTCCATCTAATACCCATTTACACTCTGGTTCAATTTCTTCTAAACATTTTGCGACTTTATGATTTTCAAATTGTCTTTTAAACAATGTTTTCATTTTTCTCATTTAATTTCCCTCCTAATCAATCCAATCTGGCTTTTTAAATCTATCTGTATATTTTATTTCGTCAACTTCTTTAGAATCAATATCATAAGCATCATCCCAATATTTTAATAAATCTTCCCCATTTGGTAGATAACAAATTATAATTGCATAATCTGTTCCTTCTCCACTACACCACCAAGGACATTGAATATCTCTCATATCTATTAATGGTCTATAATCTTCAATTGATTTTGTTTTAAATCTATACCATATATATTTCATTTGTATCACTCTCCTAACAATTCTTTTAAAATATAAATTTCTCCATCTAAATGGATTCTATCGTCAATAGTTTCTGCAAATTCCTTTTGTAGTTCTTTAGCTTTTATCTTTTCTCTTATTTTATCTTTATGTATAAAATATTTGTTTTGCTCTTTCTCTGTTGCCTTTAATTGATTAGCTGTAAAAAGTTTGCCATCATAATATTGATTTAAATGTTCTTTTAATTTTTCTATTTCTTTTCTTTGCTTTTCTATTAGATTTAAAAGTGTTTTAAATCTAATCAAATGACTTTCAAAATTAGAATCTTCTGTATTAATTCCTAATGCTTTTAAAAATTCTCCTTTATCATCTTTTATTTCAATTTCAGCACAAATTTCTTTATCAAGATAATATCCAATTGCATATTCCTCTTCTTCTGTGTATTTCATGTTATTCATCTCCTAATAATTCTTTTAAAATATTTATTGTCTTCTCACAGTCTCTTTCTTCTAAAAAGTCCCAATATCCATTTTCATCTATTTCTTTTATCTTTTTTCTTATTGCCTCTTTAGGTAAATAATTCTCTTTGATATATAATGGAGATATTATTTGTGTTTTACTTTTTAATTCTTCTATTTCTTTTTGTTGTTTTTCTATTAGTTCATCTTTTCTTCTACTTTCTTCATTAGCATATACTTTCTCTCTAACAACATCTAAATATTCTTTATTTTTATATTCTTCAATAAAATTTATTATTTGCCTTGCAGCAACTTTAAGTATATTTATTCTTCCACATTTAATTATCATTCCGTCTAAAATAACTTTCTCTAATATCAAAGTAGCACTTTCTATGTCATTGCCTCTCAACAAGTTGCTTTTTGCTTGTTCAATAGTTTTCATTTCTTTTTCTGTGTATTTCATTATATCCACTCCAATTCTTTACATTTTAAATATATAGCTTTTAATTCTTGCATATCCAAACATGCTGGATATTCTCCTGACACATTATAATAAGAACATCTCACCGTTCTTTTTATAAAGTATATTCTTTTATTTTTCTTTATGTTTTCATATTTCAATATTTTAGAATCCTCTATCTTCTCATATTCTATTTTTCTAAAAGTCTCATCTGCTTCACTCATCTACTTATCCTCCTCAAATTCTTTAGCAAATGAATATCTATCTACACTATTTATTAAATTTATTACTCTTTCATACTCTTCTTTTAGCTTTTCATTTGCGTTATATAATAATTCGTTTTCAAATTTGATCTCATTTAAATCACCGCAAATCAAATCATTTTGCTTTAATAGTTTTTCATTTTCTAATTTAAAATTAGCTAATGCTACTATTGATATTAATAATAAAATAGTTAATATAATATCTACCATATCTATACTTTCTAAAGTTATTTTTATCTCTTTGAATTTACCCATTTATATCCACCTCTCTTAAACTCTCTAAAACAATATGGTGTATTAATATCATCATAGACTATTGAAAAACCTAATAATTCAAATCTATTTTTCTTAAACATATTTTCATTTAGAACTAAAACTATGTCTTTTAAGTTATATCTTAATTCTTTCATTTCTTTTTTATATTTTGCTATCTCAATAACTATTTTCTTATCCATTTATTACAACCCCTTTTTATAATATAAATTGTCCTCTTTCCAATCTTTATATTGCCTTTTTAAGTATTTTTTTACTTTATCGTGTATCATTTTAGCCTTCTTTTCATCTTTTCCATTATCGTAAGCATTGTGACATTCAACACACATACATACTACATTTTGCTCTATTCCCAAACCACCTTGTGATCTTTTAATATAATGACTGTTTGGAATACCAGGTTGTCCACATACTACACAAAAGCCTTTATCTCTTACTAATACTTTCTTCTTTACTTCTATTGGAATGTCACATGCTTTTGCCCTTTTACTACTTCTAATTTTCATTTTATACGGCTTTTTTATCTCTTTATCTTTTAAATCTTTTGGTTTAGGAAACATTAAACCTTTTGTATCCATTAATTCTCCTCCCTAGAATTTGTTACGATATATTTAAATTTATAATTATCGCATTCATAATCAATAAGATTTATTAAATCTGTTAAACACTGCGAACATAATTGTTTTTCCATTACTATTTTTTCTAATATACTAGTATTTCCCAAGAAATAATTAATCTCTTTTTCTATAAATTCAATTCTATTTAATAAATCCTCTCCATCTTGCTCTTTTTTACACCTATCACAAAAAAATTTTTTCATTCTTTTTATTCCTCCATAATTTCAAAATCAATAAAATATAATACTTTTATGTCTTCTGTTATATTTTCAATTATTGATAATTCTTTCTTTAACCTTTCATATTGTTTTCTTTTTATGTTTACATACTTTGGATATTTCCCTACTTTTTCTTTAAATTCTTTTAATTGCTTTAGAATTTTACTTATCATTTATATACCTCGCTTACTAATTTATTTCGCTTCAATATATAGAACTTACATTCATCTTCATATTGATTTAATTTAACTATGTCTGGCTCTTTTCTATTTTTTTCTTTAGCATATTTTCTATCTAGTTGTTTTATTTTATAATCCAAGTTTTCTATTTGAATTATCTTCTTTTTTTCTTCTGGTGTATATTCTATCTGAACGATTTTATTCATCTTCTGTTTCCTCCTTAGGTTTCCATTCTGAATTATCTGCACAACCATATTCTAATGCTATGTTATGAACTTTAATTAAAAATTCTTTAGTATTCATTTTTATCTACCTCATTTTTTATCATTGCAAATATATATTCAATAGGATTTGCTATTTTATATTGAAATGCTTTATCATATATTTCTTCCAATTTTTTATCTGTTATGTGACAAGATAATTCTTTTTCAATCTTTTCACGCACACTACTTAAAATATATATTTTATTATTTATATCAAATCTATCATTATCCTGACCTGACCTAACCTGACCTATGCTGTCCATTGGTTGTCCATGGGACGTCCCATTCACAAACGTTGATATTTCAATATCTTCTTTTTTTTGGGACGTCCCAATGACGTCCATTTCTTCTTTTTTTCTATCAGCTCTTTCTTTACTCTCTAATAATTGAACTTCTGGTATAACTTTTAATAATAAATCCTTATATATGCTATCTACTTTTCTATCTGCTCGTATTTTATTATTTTCTCTCCAATCAACAATATAAGACACTAAATCATCATTTAAAACTATAACAAAACTTTTGGCGACAAGTATTTTTAAATCATCTTCTGTTGCACCTATCTGATTCATTATTGAAAAAGCTTCAACTATTCCATCATCGTCTGCATTTAAACCCAAATGAAAATATAAATTTTGAGTTGACGATGGCATTTTAATAAATCTAGCACTATTAGTTAATCTTTTAGAAAACATTCTTCTTTCCGCCATTATATTTTCTCCTTCCTCTTGAAATAAATTTTTCTATATGTTATAATTTTTGTATAGAATTTTGTTTATATCTGTTCAATAGTTCTTGTGAGGCAACTATTGAACTTTTTATTTCATTTATTATTCCTTCTACTTGTTCATATGTTATTTCTGGAGTTTTACTATTAACAAAGCAAATTCTTTCTATTTCCTCTGCTCTATACATATTTCTTACATCCATTTCTTTTCTATCATTTATAAAACATAACAATGCTAAAATTATGTTTTCTTTTTCTTTTAATTGTTTCCTAATTTCAATAATTTTGTAATTTTGATGTTTTTTTATTATGTTATCTATTATTTTCATATAATCTTCCTCCATATATAAATAAATCTATAAATTTTTCTTGTCCTTTAGCAGTAATTAATGGTGTAAATGATGTAGTTTTAAATCCATTATTATGTTCAATTGTTACTTCTTTTACTTCAAACAGATTTTGACTTGTAGCCTTGTATGTAGGTTTATTCCAATTAAGTCCTTTTTTATTAGACAAATATCCATGTTGTCTAAACCATTCAAATAGTTTATTTTGACCTAAGTCGTTTCTTCCATTTTGAATTAGTATATTTGCAAAGTTCCCTATTGTAACTGATTTACTATTTCCAGTAACTGCTTTTCCTATTAAGTAATTTGGCTTCATATTTTCTATCACCTTATTCTTTTCATTTATTTTATTTTGAGCAACTAATAAAGCTTTTGCCATTAACTCATCATCTGATAAATTTTCTTGATTTACTATATAGCCACCATTCTTTCTTATTGAAGGTATTACCTCATTAGTTATCCATCTTTTAAATTCTTTTGCTTTAGGTAACTTACTAGAAAGTATTAAACTATATAATCCACTTTCATTTATCACTATCATATTTCTTATTTGACCTGATGCACTGATTTGGTGCATTAGCTTGTCCTCATCATCAACATGATTTCTTATCGCATTATCTGGCCTTTCATAACCAAGAATTTCTGCTACATCTTTTCCTACAAAATACGGATTATTTCCTATTTCTTCTACTCGAATTTTTCCAAACTCGATATTTTCATATATCTTTATATTACTCATATACATTACCTCTCTTTCTTTTGTTTATTTATTTTGATATAATACCTCTAGTGAGGTGATTTTTTTATGGAATAGTTTTCATGGGTAGTAGCTATTATATTGCTTATTTCTTCTGTTATTTCTCCTTGGTTAGTAAATAAAGAGAATAATAAACATCAATTAGAATTAAAAAAGCTTGATATGTATGAGAATGCAAAACGTAAAGCTTTATCTGAATTTATTGAATATTCAGAAGATTACTTATTAAATAACACGTATGTTGAACAAAACGTAAAATACTATGCTTCTCTTAATAAACTTTTTCTCTATTTTGATAATATTGATTTAAAAACATTTACATCATTTGAAGCTGCTACAAAGAAAAATGATTATTCAATTGCTACTTATGAATTATCCAAAATTGTTCAAGAACTATCAAAACAGATAAAGAAAAAATAACCTGTAATAGTATATAGATTCCGTATATCCATGTAGTCTCGGAATCTAGCTTTTTATGCCATTGTATTAGAGTTATAATTCCCACTATTGCTACAATTGAAGTTCCAGATATTATTCTAAACCAATTCATATTTACCTCCTAAAAACTAACTACATAACTTAAATATTGTTTTTTAAATGTTTTTCTAAATTCTTTATATTCCATTTCTCTTTGTTGTTTTCTCCATTTCATTGCATCTTCATATATAGCTTGTCTTCTTTTGGTCTCTTTAAATTTCTTTATTTTCCTCTGCCTTAATTTTTTATCTACTATCTCACATATTAATTCAAATATAAATAATCCTATTATTGCTAAAATAAACCATAATCCTATTACTTCCTTATTTTCTAAGAAAAAACTTGAATCTATTTTCATATATCTATCACCTCCTTTTAAATATTACTTGCCAAATTAATTGTTCTTAATTTTTCTCTTAATTCAGCATTTTCTATTAATACTTTTTCATATTCTTCTTTTGATACCATATTATCTCTAATTATTACTTTATAATGACCTCCAGCCGTTTTTAACCCTTCGATATTTCCTGCGTTTATCTGATACTTAATTTCTTCAACGCCTAAACCAGATAATTTCGAATACTTTTCTGGCGTTAAATATTTTGGTGTTATTATTTCTTTCATCTCCTCACCTCTTTCTTTTTGAGTGTAAAATTTTGTTCTATTTACTGTACATTTTAGGTATAAAAAAGTTCTACTGTACTAACACCAAGTGCACTTGCAATTTTATCCATTGTTGTATTAGTAGTTACCTTTATTGTTCCATTTTCAAGCCCAGAAATTGTTGCTCTTGAAATACTTGAAGATTTTGCAAGTTCTTCTTGTGATAAATTTTTAAGTTTTCTATAATATTTAATCTTATTTTTCATACTACGCCTCCGTTCTATTTACTATACACATGATATATCATATTTTAAACATTGTCAAGTATATTTTACTATTTTTATCAAAAAATATTGATTTTTTGTCAAATTTATTGTACAATACTATTACAGGAGGTTTTTTAAATGCTTTTAGGAGATATAATAAAACAATATAGAGAAGAACATAATATGTCATTGCAAGACTTTGCAGATCTAGTGCACACTAGTAGAAGTTATATTCATATGTTGGAAAAAAATTATAACCCATCTACGGGAAAACCTATTAGTCCTAGTATAGAAACTTTAAAATCTATTTCTAACGCTATGAATACTGATATTGAAAATATTTTAAAACAGTTAGATGATGATCAAGATATTTACTTGGATGAAGAAGAATATCAAAAGCAATTCAAAGATGAAAAATTAAATGCTATTATGAAAAACTGTAGTGAAAGATTAAAAAAATGTCGTATAAACAATAATTTTTCTATTGAATATATATCAAAAATAATAAATGTACCAATCAACAAAATTAAACGCTGGGAAGATGGAATAACCTCAGATATTGATAATAATACATTAAATATATTAGCTAGTTTATATAGCGTTTCACCTGTTTGGCTAATGGGATATGATGATGTACCTATGGAAAAAACTAATTCTTTAGATAAAAAAGACTCTAAAATAAAATTTAAATTTCCTATACTTGGACTTGTAAAAGCTGGATACGACTATTTTGCAGAAGAAAACTGTATTGGATATATTTCTTTAGACAAAGATGTATCTGATATTGAAAATTATTTTGCATTAAAAGTTGCTGGAGATAGTATGCAACCAATACTCTATGAAAATGATTATGTTGTTGTTCACAAACAAGATGATGTAGATAATGGGCAAGTTGCTATTATTTTAATTAATGGAGATGAGGCTACAATAAAAAAAGTAATAAAATATAATGATCATATAGAGCTTCATGCCTTTAATCCATATTATCCTAAAAAAGTCTTATCAAAAAATGATGACTTTAAAATAATAGGAAAAGTTGTTGAAGCAAGAATAAGTAAAGTTTTTGAATAATTTAGAGGTAATGTTATGATTAATTTAAAAAGTATTTCTAATATGTACGATGAAGAAATAAACGAAGATATTGAATTAAGAAAAGAATTATTAAACGAATTAAAAGATTTTGATTTATCTTACAAAGCAAAAAGTAATATGTCAACTCTAGAATTATTAGACTTTTATAAAATGTTAAAGATGATAGGTAAAATTTAGGAGGACACTATGGGAAATGAATTAATAAATCAAACAGAAAAAACATTTGAAGAAATAAAACACATTGATGAAAATGGAAATGAGTTTTGGTATGCAAGAGAATTAATGATTGCATTAGATTATTCTAAATGGGGAAATTTTAAAGGCGTAATTGATAAGGCTATGATTGCATGTGAAAATAGCGGTATGTCAACATTTGATTGCTTTGCCGAAGTCGGGAAGCCAATAATTTCTGGTAAGGGTAAACAAGAATTAATACAAGATTTTAAACTTAACAGATATGCATGCTACCTAATAGCTCAAAACGGTAGTCCAACAAAAAAAGCTATTGCACTTGCACAAACATATTTTGCAGTTCAAACTAGAAAACAAGAACTCACTGAAGAAGAATATAAACAACTTTCTGAAGATGAAAGAAGATTATACAATAGAGTAATAGTAAAAAATAGAAACAAATATCTATTTGATACTGCAAAAATTTCTGGAGTAAAAGATTATGCTAAATTCAATAATGCAGGATATACAGGACTGTATAATGGAGAAACTGCAGAAATGATAGCAAATAGAAAAGGTCTAAAAGAAGGACAAGCCATTTTAGATTATATGGGTAGTGCTGAACTCGGTGCAAATATATTCCGAATTACACAAACAGATGAATTATTAAAAAATAATAACGTAGATAATGAAATAGAAGCATGCAATACTCATAACAGAGTTGGAAAAGCTGTAAGAAACACAATAAAAAAATTAGGTGGAACAATGCCAGAAAACTTACCTACTCCAAAAAAAGGAATAAAGGAACTTGAAAAAGAAAAAAAACAAAGATTAAAATTAATATCGAATAAAAATAAAAAAGAATTAAATTAAATAAAAAAATAATGTACTCCCCGCCAAGACAGTACATTATTACAAAAACTATTCACACTTGAAAAGTGCTATATTTATATTATATCATATTAGTAGCTCTTTTCAAGAAACATTTGTTTAATTGAAAGGAGCTTTAAACGTGGCAAAAAAATATAATTGTGAAATAAATGGTAAAAAATATTTTAGAAAACGAAAAACGGTTGGATATGATATTAATGGCAAACCAAAAATTAAATACTTCTACGGTGACGGTGAAAAAGATGCCGATAGAAAAATAGATGAATACTTTACTCGAATTAACTCTGGGCTAGAAGTCGGAAATGAAAATCTGTCATTAGAAGTTTTTATGCATAAGTGGTTATGGGATGTACTATATACGTCCAAAAATACAAAATCAGCGAGTTTTGATAAACATGAGACAAACTATAGGCTTTATATAAAAAATAGTCCTATTGGTCAATTAAGACTTTATAATATATCGTCACATCCTATTCAGTTGTATTATAATGACTTATTTGTAAAAAAAGAATTATCTTCTAAAAAAATTTATGATATTAATAAAACTTTAAGAAAATTTTTTAACTACTGTATAAGTGAACATATTATTCTTGATAATCCATGTTCTTTAACTAAAATTCAAATACCAGGAAACGCAGATGGATTTGAAGATGAGTTAGAAAATGAAGACAATATAACAGTATTTAATGATGAGGAATTAGAAATTATTAAAAATAATATACAATATAAAAATGATCAAGATAATACTTTAAATGTAGCTATTCAGTTGGATTTAGTTACAGGTCTAAGAAAGGGAGAATTACTTGGTCTAAAAAGAAAATATATAAATTTAGATAAATGTACTATAAAAGTTGTAAATACATTAAAATTAGTAAAAGTATTTGATGAAAATAAAACACATAAACGTGTATTAAAATTAACTACACCTAAAACAAAATCATCAATTAGAGAAATTCCCTTTCCAGAAACATTAAAACCAATTCTAAAGCAATATTTTATTGAACAGATTGAAAAGTATAAAAAATTAGGATTGAAATTTAATAGTGAAAGTTTAATATTTACTACTAGTGCTTGTACACCTTTTGAAACAAGTAACTTTTCTAAAAAATGGGCTAAATTTCTTGATAGTATAAATTTAGTATTTAAAAAATTTCATTCTATAAGAGATACTTTTGCTACAACACTTATTAGACGAGGAGCTAAAATCATAGAAGTAAAAGAATTATTAGGACATAGTTCAATAAAAACTACAGAAAGATATTATATATTTTGTTTTCCTGAAGATAAATCAAAAATTGTAAATTTATTATGTGATTTTATTATTTAAATAAAACCAAAGGGGTAAAAATGGGGTAAAAAGCAAAAAAATAGAGTCAAGCAAATTTCATGAAAACCGCTTGGCTCTATGTTTTATTGGCTCGTTTGACACTTCCGTTCGCGAAGAATACGAGCTTGTATTTATAATTATATTTCATAGTTTGATTCTATGATTTGATTTTAACATAATTAACATTAATTTGCAATATTTTTTTTAGGTATAATTTCATTTTCCCAAATTTGCAAATATTGTAGATAATCGTCATTATCAAAGTATGATTTTAAATGAGTATTATCTAATAAATTAAGTAAAATTAAAATACTTTTAGCAGTTTTAATTTTTTCATCACGAGAAATAAAGTCATAAAAATTCAAACTCCTTGTTTCATCAAATGTATGGCTTTCATTATTCAATATTAATCTATACATAAAATTTTCAAAATATTGTTTTACATCTTCATTTTCTATTTTTTCTAAAATGTTTTCATTTCTTGTTACTTCTTCTATTCCTTTATTATAATTAAAAGTTGAATATGCTTCTAATAGTTTTCTCATTGTGTTTCCAATAGTATCATCTAATTCATTAACAATCGTGTTATCATCTATTTTAGCATATTCATATATATCTTCTAGCATTTTCTTATAATCATTTCTCTTTTTATATGAAAATTCTTCTATTTTAGAATTTTTTAATTCTAAAAGGCAATATTTTATATCAAGATTAATTTTTATGTCTGAACATATTTTTTCAAGATTAAACATTGTTTCAAGACTATGCGTAAAATTTATTATTTTACTTTCTTTATTGTTTTTCATTATTTTATTAAACATCATTCTAAAGAAAGTATATAATCCTACTTTATTTTCTAAGTCAAAACTAGATATTGGATCGTCTAATACAATAAAAATTTCTTCTTTAAATTCATTTATCTCACTAGTATTTTCTAATATTTTTACGAAAAAATAACATAAGGCAATTATATTTCTTTCTCCTGTTGATAAATCTTTAGGTCGAATATCTTTATTATGTGACTTTATTAAATATATTTTTTTATTATTGTCATATTCTATTTTTAGTTTATCTTTTGCCATAAATATATATTCCAAAAAAATATTGATTTTATCATTTGCTATTTTTACATTTTGTTTTTCACTTTCTAATTTAGTAATTTCTTTTTTCTTTGTTTCAATATGTTCCCCATTTTTTTTCAGCTCTAATTTAACTTTTTCAAACTCTTTCTCTTGAATATCATATAATTTGTAATTCTCTTTAATTTCAAACCACGCAATCTGTAAATTAAGTTTATCCAATTGCTTTTTATTTTTTTCTTTATCATCAATTGCTAAATTAAACGCCTTTCTTTTTATTTCCATTTTATCAATCAAAATATTTAGTTCTCTTTCTAAATCAAGAACTTCATTATTTATACCTTCAGTTGGATTATATATATTATTTATTTTATAATCTACAATTGAATAAATTTCATTTACCTTACTATTTATTTTTGATATTAAATTATTTATTTCTAAAAATAACTTCTCATCTATTATTTTAAAATCACTATCTAATTCGGACAATATTGTATATTTTTTCTTTTCTTCTTCTAATTCCTCTTTATGATTTTCAACATCTTTATTTAAAACCTTATTTATACTTAATACAATTTCATTTTTAATATTAGAAACATTTTGAAAACAATATGGACAAATTTTTACATCTTCCTTTTTAAAATCCTCTCTAACTGCTTCATAAAATTTTTGTTCTCCCTTTTCTATTTTTTCTAATATTAATTTTTCTCTTGCTGTAAATTCCGGAACTTCCACTTTTTTCTTCAATAAATCATTTGTATTTTTATAATTTTTAGAAAAGCAAGTTATTTTTTCTATCGATTTCATTATTTTATCAGTTCCACTATTAGCTTTTTTATAAGTACTTAATATTTCTGAATATTGAGCAAGTATTTCTTCTTTCTTGATTTTTTCTTCTTTTATCTTATTTATTTCTGTAATCAAATTACTAAATTGAATGGCTGTGTTCCTTTTATTATTTTTTATTTCTTTATCTCTTGTAGCCCATCCCTCTTTCAATTTTTGCTCAATTATGTTCTTAAAATATAATGGGCTAATATTATTATTTGAATCCTGAAATTTTTCAATTTTTGCTTTTAGTTTTTTTTCAGCATCAGTTAATATCTTTTTTTCATCTTCTAATTTTATAATTTTGTCATCCAATTCTTTTTGTGCTCCAAGCATAATAACAGTTTTTATTCCGTCTTCAGAAGTTTTTACATTACTATCTATAAATTCTTCATCATATACATATATTTTTTCTCTTGTATCACATACAATTTCATTATTATTGGAATCTTCAAATTTTATACTTACTTTATCTACAGAACTTCCTTTAATAGCTTTTGAAATTGTAGTCTTTCCACTCCCATTTTTTCCATAAATATTTGATATTCTACAAGTAGTATTTTTTTGAATCGGAAAAACAATTAATTCACTATTTTGAAAAATATTACCATTTACTACTATTTTATTGATATTACCAAAATTCATATTTATTTCCTTCTTTCCTTATTAAATTCTAATAATTAGTTATTAATACTTCTTTGGTAACTTGATTTTTATTTTTCAAATGGTAATTTGAATTGCTATAATTATAATTTAGATTATGTATATTATATTGATTTTCTATAGCCCAATTTATTAGCATTTCATTTTTAAGTCCTTTATGTTCTGTTACATTTGAAAGTGCAAATTTTATCCCATGTTTGTCCACTTCATTTAGATATTCTAATAATTCTTTTTCCTTATTTTCATTCCAGCCATCATTTTCATTATAACTAGCATCTCCTAAATAATAAGGCGGATCGAAATAACAAAAATCGTTGCTAGTCAATGAATCTAATTTAAATTTTTTATAATCTTCATTAACAAACGATATATTTTTAACAACTAATTTTCTACAGAACTCCAATAGATTCTTTCTAATTGAACTATTAAAATCTCTTTTTCCAACTGGCATATTATATTCGCCATTATTATTAAATCTAATTTGATGATTAAAAGCATAAATTACTAAAGTCAAAAACATAAAATCTCTTTCACTTGAATCTTTCATATGATTATAGTCATTTCTTAATTTTAAGTAGTATGGCTTATTATATTTTCCAAGTCCTGAAGAACTATTTTCTCCATAAAATTTATATCCATTTTTATAAGTATTACTTAAATTGTATTTTTCGATAATTGAATCTAGTTTATTGACAATTTCCATATAATCATAGTTTTTAAAAAGGTCTAGTATTCTAATTAAATTAGTTTCTTTATCTATTGCTATTATTTTATTTGCATTACTATTAACGGCAACATTTGCACCACCACAAAAGAAATCCACAAATGTATCTATTTTTTTTGGAAATATATTTTCAAACTGTGGTAATAGTTTATATTTTCCCCCAGTGTAATTTAATGGAGACTTTGCAAAGTAATGGCTATCTTCTAATTGAATTTGACTTTTTTCACAAACTTTTGCTGTTTCGCATAAAAATAATCTTTCTTTATGGTCTATTGAAGTACTTTTACCAGTAGTAAAATTATTATAAGATTGCTCAAATACTTTAACTTTTCCTTTTTTCTCTAATATTTCTTTGATTTGTAAATCTGATATTTTTGCATTACTCCTGCTATTAGACTTGTCACCAGTATTGTTATAAGATACTAAAATATATTTGCAATTACAATTTTTAATTAAATCATCAAAAGCTTCTACTGCTTTATTGGTACAGTACCTACTTTTTAAATTAGTCCTGTCCATTTTTTTTGCAACACCATATACTTGTGGTTTATTCCAAACTGCAACATTTTCCAATAAATGATATGCATCGCAATATTGTCTTGAATTATATGGAGGATCAATATAAACTAAATCAGCTTTTACTTCTTTTATAAACTCATTTGCATCTTCATTGCTAATGTGAGATTTTGTTTCTCCGTTCTTATTTATATCAATCATATACATAAAAAATTTATCTTCTATATTTTCAATTTTTCTGTAAGCATCATAATGTCCTACTGTATTCGCTACTCTATCCATTGAATATATTAAGCTTGTTATTAAAACACTTTTTTCTCTTTCATTGATTTTTCCCTCTTTATATTTTTTGTCTATATCATCTCTTATATAACCAATTTTCCTACAATCATTACTACTAAAGTATGTATCACTAAAGTTCTGTGAAAAATAATTTTCTTCATGAATTTCCATAGCATTATATTTATTTATTATATTTTCAATCTTTTTGATATCAACTTTAACAGGTTCATAAAAAGCTTTATAACTATAGCAATTTGATTTTAGATAGTCATTAAAATAAACCTCTTTTCCTTTTTTTAGAAATAAATCTCCTACAACTCCTGTTCCAGCAAATACATCTATAACAGATTTAATATCATTACAATTTTCATTAACTGTCTTTTCTATAAAATTCAATAATTTATACTTACTTCCTAAATATCTTCTATTATTTATATCTAACTTTCTCATCTGTTTATCATTTCCTTTCTAGGCATCTAATGCACACTAGAATTATAACAATAAAAAAAGAGTTTTTCAACTCTTTTTTATAAATTATTGATTTTATTTTTTACTAATTTTTCATACCATTCTAAATCGTTGATATTAGTATCTTTATAAGCTTCATCAAAAATTTTATATAATTTAGAATATTGAATTTTTATATTTATTAGTTTAATTATATCTCTAATAGAAAGAGAAATAATTTTTAATCCACTTTTTACAGAATTTTTACCTCTAAATTGGTAATTTTTTCTTGATCTAAAATCACTTAATACCTCTTCTTGCAATATGTTAGCAACAAAGACAGCATATGTATCATCATTATCATTTTCTTGAATTTCTCTCATTAAATGTCTTGATACAGGTTCCATTTCACTTTTTCTTTGAGATGTTGATTCTGTTAGAGTTGCTTCTAATAAAACTTTATGTTCTGGATAATCATTTGTTTTATTATATTCATATACTATGTCAGCAGTTCCTCCTGCTGCATGAGTTTTAGGCAATAAATTAGCATCTAAACTTAATTTCATATATTCCAATATATTTCCGCTTCTATTACTAAATCTATACCATGTAATACCTAAAATATATTCAAATATAGTTGGAACATCTGAATTCCAATCAACATATTCATCAATTGCATTTCTATCGTTGTTTTCGATATATGTAAATAATTGAACAAGTTGATTTTCATTAAATTTATTATCAATTAATTCGTTAAATCTTCTTAATTTTTCATCTTCAATAAATGTCTTAATACTATCTTTATTTACAACTCTATCTGGATAATCAGCTTGAATTTGATATATAATTTCATCAACATTTACATTTAGACATTCATAAATTTTGTTTAATTCTATATCTGTTGAAATAAAGTTATTGTATTTATCTTTATCTAAAATTTCAGTATTTACTATTTCCTTAGAAATATTCAAAAAGAAATATTTTGGAAATACATCTAATTCAATTTTATCATCTTCAAAAATAACTATGTCAGATAATGAAATATACCTTTTATTTAAATCTGCATAATCTTCTAATGTGGCTTTCCATTTAGCAGTATGCATTACCTTAAAAAATTCTATTGTATATTCAGTTTTATTCTTAAAATTAAATAACGGTATTTCCTTAATATCTTCTAAATATTCTTCTGTTAGCATCTTTGAAGAATATCTAAGATATTCTTTCCAATATTTTGCTACTTTAGAATTTTTCTTTGTTTGTTCCTTTATGAAATTTATTATTATATCACAAGCTTCTTCATCAAAGTCTTTTTTTGATATTCTATATAGTGCTTCAAAGAAATTATACATTGGTTCTACATATTTAGTACCTTTTCTTCCCATATCTATTATAGAAAATTCATCAATACTATTTACTCCATTTCCTTTAATAAAATCAATTGCTGCTTTATAGTTGGACATATTTTCCATCTTATTCTGAATAATATCTTCTATTGTTTTTTGATTATTTCTATACTTTTTTATATTTTCTAACATTATATCTATATATTCTCTATTAGTACATAATGGTAAAATATAAGTAAACTCATCTTTTGTTAGATATCCTAGTTCTGATAGAAAATATAATAATACTGCAAATGGTTTTACATTTATTCCATTATCAGTTATTTGAAGTTTTAATAATTGCTTTAGATACAAGTAGCTGTCTTTATTTATATTAAATATATTGTCACTTTTAAAATTTTCTTGTTCTACTATATCAATTATCTTTTCACCTATTTCTGTTATATGTCTATTATCGTCTATTACACCAATTTGTACTAATCCTGAAGTTTTTTGTCTAGCATCTTTTGGTTTATTATTTGCTTCACCTGTAATAAAGTTTTTTTGTAGCATTTTATTATAATATTCTTCTTGAATTGAATTATTTCCATTCCATCTTACATTTGGGTTTTCGTTCCAAAGTTCTTTTAAAATTTGAAGTTGTCTTTCAATTTTAAAATTTAAATTATTAACTCTGAAACTTGTGGTTCCTAAACTCCAACAATAACTTTGAAATTTAATATCTTCTAACATAAAAACAATCACTCCTTGCATTTAATGTTTGATATTTGTTATTATATCAAAGAATGTATTTATTTACAATATTTTTACATTTTTTGTCATAACTACAAATATAGGCTTTGATTTAACCAAAGCCTATATTTATAAAAATAATTTTATGAATATATAATTTCCTTAAATACAATCTCTTCCGCTTCATTTTTAAAGTTATTCATCATGCCCACCCAATAAAGCATATCCGTATTTTTCATATCTTCTGTTAGATTACTTTTTTCCTTTAATTGATTTATTATTTGCTCCACTCTAGCTTGTGCTGTTTCTTGGATTTCTTTTAAATGTTTATTCAAAGTTCCATCAACTAGCATTATTGAATATTCTGCTTTTTTATGCTCCTTTAAATAATTTAATCTCATTCTACCATATTTATTTAATATTATTTTTTCTTGTTTTGTAATAGTCAAATTAGGAATATAGTAATCTCCTACTAAAGTATATTCTATTCCTGTTCTTTCATCTATTTTTGTTTTTGGTAATTTATTATTCATAACCATTTCCCTCCTTAATTCAAAGGTTGTGTAAACTAAATTTAATATTTATTTACTAACAACCTTGATTTTTCAAGGTTTATATCATTTTTTTGTAATAA
>CALWOC010000001.1 GCA_944383015.1 uncultured Clostridia bacterium | reverse complement strand
AGCTACCACAACTAATAAATGTATTAAAGGGGGATATGTCACTTGTAGGACCTAGACCTTATCTTCCAAGAGAAATAGATGACATGGGTAGTTATTATGATACTATAATAGAATCAAAACCTGGTATTACAGGACTATGGCAAGTAAGTGGTAGATCTAATACTACATTTGAACAAAGACTAGAGTTTGATAAAGAATATACTGAAAACAAAGGATTTTTATATGATATGGGATTACTTACTAAAACAGTAGGTGTGGTTGTTAAAAAGAATGGAGCAGAGTAATGAGTAAAGAACCAATTAGAATAGCTCAAATTATGGGCAAGTGGGTTGGAGGCGGAGTCGAGTCTGTTATAATGAACTATTATAGTCATATTAATAGAAAAGAAATTCAATTTGATTTTTTTTGTGATGAAGATTCAACTAATATTCCTTATGATAAAATTGAAAGATTAGGAGGAAAAGTAATTATTATACCTCCATATCAAAAAATATTTAAGTATATTAGAACTTTAACTAGGATTTTAAAAGAAAACAAATATCAAATTATACATTCTAATATAAATGCTTTGAGTGTATTTCCTTTATTTTGTGCTTATGTCGCAAAAATTCCTATAAGAATTGCTCATTCTCATTCAACTACCAATAAAAAAGAAGTAAAAAAGAATATTTTAAAAATATTATTAAGACCTTTTTCTAAGATTTTTGCAAATAGATTTTTTGCATGTTCGGAACATGCAGGAAGATGGCTTTTTGGAAAAAAATTTGATAAAAAAGGTATACTTATAAATAATGCAATTGATAGTGGTATATTTGATTATAATGAAAAAGTAAGAGATGAGGTTAGAAAAGATTTAAATATTGAAAATAAATTAGTTATAGGTCACGTTGGAAGATTTATAGAACAAAAGAATCATTACAAGATAATAGAAGTATTTGATAAATGTTATAAAAAAAATAAAGATGTTGTTTTACTTTTAATTGGTGAAGGAAAGTTAAAAAAAGAAATAATTAGTAAATGCTTTGATTTAGGTTTACAAAAAAATGTGATTTTTTTAGGACAACGAGATGATGTAAATAGAATTTTTCAAGCAATGGATGTTTTTTTATTTCCTTCACTGTATGAGGGATTAGGAATGGTTCTTATTGAAGCACAATGTTCGGGTTTAAGATGTGTAGCTTCATCGAATGTACCATCTGAAGCTAAAATTACAGATGTTGTAGAATTTCTTTCTTTAGATGAAGAAAATGAAGTTTGGGCAGAAAAAATTTTAAAAGAGAATAATTATTTAAGAAAATCATTCAAAGAAAGTGTAATATTATCTGGATATGATATTAATAATGAAGCTATTAAATTGGAGAAGAAATATTTGGAGAATTTGAAATATGTTAAAGAAAATAATATATAAATTAAATAAAGTTTTAATTTTGAGTTTTAATCCGAAAGTAAAATTTGGAAAAAAAATAAATTTTAGAATAGGATTTAATATAACCAAATCTAAAAAAGCAAAAATAGTAATAGGAGAAGGTTGCTTTTTTAATAGAAATTGTTCAATAAATGCAAAAAAGAGCATAGTTATCGGTAATGATTGTATTTTTGGTGAAAATGTTAAAATCTATGATCATAATCATGTTTTTAATATAAAAGATAAAAAAATAAAAGATCAAGGTTATAGTATTGGTTGTATAGCTATAGGGAATAATTGCTGGATAGGAAGTAATGTTATTATATTAAAGGGAGTATCTATTGGAGATAATGTTGTAATAGCAGCGGGATCAATAATTAATAGAGATATTCCTAGCAACACTGTTGTTAGAGTAAATCAGACTTTATATTTAGAAGAGATAAGATTTAAGGAGTAAAAATGATTATAGAATTGTTTGGAATGCCTGCTTGTGGAAAGACTACTTATGCAGAAATAAATTTAAAAACTTATACAAATACATTACAAAAATATGTTTATTCAAAATCAAGAATAATAAGAAATTTAAAAAAAATTGCTTTGAGTTTGAATTTGTTTTTATTTAATTATAAAAAATTTATAGAATGTAATAATGATATTAATAATATAAATTTTAGAGATTATAAGACTAAAGTTAAAATGAAATTATATTTAATGTCGTATATTTCCATAATAAAAAAAATAAAAAAAAAGAAAGGTATATATTATTTAGACGAAGGAATTTTAAATGTTATTTGGGCTCTAGCTTATAATTCAAATATTTCAAATAATGAAATTAAAAGATTGCTATTAAAATATAAAATGTTTTGGGGAGATAAAATAATTTATATTGATACAGATGAAAATATTATTTTAAAAAGGTTATTAAATAGAGATGTCAATGGTGGTTCTGAATTAGAACATGATGTAAAAAAAGATTTGAGCTCAATAAAAAAGGCAAATAAAATAATTGATATAATTTATAAAAATATAAGAGGAAAAGTAAATATAGAAAAAATTAGTACATGAAAGGAAATATTTAATATGAGATTGTTATTTATTCAAGGTGGAACAAGAGTTAAAATAGATGAAAATAATGAAAAATATACTGATGGAAATTTTAATGAAAATGTTTGGAAAAGATATAAAAATTATTGTGATGAATTGGTAGTATTACTTAGGGAGGATGAGAAGAGATATACTAGTGAATTTGCAAAAAACAAATTTAATAAATTTCCAAGTGATATAGCTACTCTCATTACGCTTAAAGATTTAAATAGGCCTATTACTAGAAATATAAATTTTCTATTAAAGAAAAATGTGGACTTAATAATAGAAGAAGAGGTAAGAAGGAGCGATAAGGTTATTATTAGATCTATACTTAATCATTATACATTAACAGCCCTTAAGTATTGTAAAAAGTATAAAAAGGATTATCTAGTTGAAGTTGCCGGTTTTGCTTTTGATGGATATTGGTATCATGGAGATATTTTAGGAAAATTAGTAGCTATTCCTTATGAGCTGTTAGTAAAGAAAAATATGAAAAAAGTTCCTTATGCGGTTTATGTTACAAATGAAGCTTTACAAAAAAGATATCCTTGTTTTGGAAAAACTTTAGGCTGCTCTGATGTAGAAATAAATGATATATCCGATAAATTTTTGGCCCAAAGGCTAGAAAAATATACTAACAAAAATGATAGAATAATATTAGGAACAACTGGATGGGTTAATTTGAAGCTAAAGGGACAACACGATGTTATAAAAGCGATTTATTTACTGAGAAAAAATGGAATAGATAATTTTGAATACCAACTTGTTGGTGCTGGTGATAAGAATTATTTAGAAAAGTTAATAAAAAAATATAATTTGGAGGATTGCATAAAAATTTTAGGTCCTAAAATTCATGAAGACGTGTTCAAGTGGCTAGATAATATAGATATATATATACAGCCTAGTTATCAAGAAGGCCTATGTAGAGCCATTGTTGAAGCTATGAGTAGAGCTTGTCCTATAATTGTTTCTAATGCAGGAGGAAATTATGAGTTGGCTAATAAAAAATATATCTTTAAAAAAGGAAAAGTTAAGGAGATTGTGAATATTTTAAGTAATATTAGTTACTCTGATATGATTTCAGAAGCAAAAAGAAGCTTTAAATTATCTAAAAGCTATGAAAAAAATTATCTTAATAAAAAAAGAGATAAGTTTTATACAGATTTTATGAAAGGAATTTAAATATGAATATTGATGTTTCAATAATACTTCCAGTTTATAATGCTGAAAAAACTGTAAAAAAAACTATTGAATCTATAATGACTCAAGAGTTTAAAAATTATGAATTAATTATAATTAATGACGGATCTACTGATAATACTTTAAATATATGCAGAGAATATTCTATGCATGAAAAAGTTAAAATTATTAATATTGAAAATTCAGGACCAAGTAATGCGAGAAATGTAGGAATTAGAGAATGCGTTGGAAGATATATAATGTTTATAGATTCTGATGATATATATACGCATAATATGGTTAGTATAATGTATAATTTAATTGAAGATAAAAAATGTGAATTGGTTTGTTGTAATTATTCTAATATAAGCAAAGAGAAGATAATTAATAATAATAATATAACTGAACATTTATATCAAAAAAATGAACTTTTTGAAGGTATAGAACAAATGATAAACAAAAAAGTATTTAACATTATATGGAATAAAATATATAAAACTGATATAATAAAAAGTAATAATATTTATTTTGATAAGAATATAGAACTAGGAGAAGATTATTGTTTTAATATAGATTATTTTGAAAAAATTAATAGCTTGTATGTTACTAATCAATTTTTGTATTTATATAGAATAATGGCTAATAGTATTTGCACAAAATTTAGGGAAGATATGTTTCAACTTAAATATACTAATATTAAACATAATGAAGAAATGTATATTAGAAAACATTATAATGTAGATAGTTTAGCTGATAAATATATTGACTGCTTTAAGTCAACGCTACTCTCCCTAAAAACTGATAAGAATTTTAGTTATATAATTAAAAAAAATAAAATTAAAGAGTATAATGATGTTGTAATAAATGAATTAAGTAAAAGAAAAAAATATAAACTAAGTAAGGAAAATAGTATTTTAAAATTTTTTATTTTTAGAAAATATATAAATATATTATATTTATATATTAGCTTAAAAATGCAATTAAAAAGAATTAAGTGTATTTTAAAAAAAGAACAATATAGATAGGAGTAAATATGAAAATAAAGTTAGATATTTTATATTATATTTTATTAATTTTTCCATTCATTAAACCTAATTATATTATTCATATTGATAGTCTTAATAAAGTATATAATGCATTTCAAATAATTAACTTTATAATAATTTTGGTTGTTTTTGTGAAGAAATCTAAGATAAATTTACAATTATTTTTAATAATTATACTTCAAGCCATACTGATATTTTCTACTGTAATCAATAATGGAGAAATTATTGACGTTATAACAAATAGTATACAAATATTTGCTTTTTCTCTAATAATAGAATATTTAACACAAAAAAATATAAATTTATTTTTTAAAGCAATATCAATAATTCTTATTGTTCTAGTTGTATTAAATTATATTACAATTTTGATTCAACCTGATGGATATTTGATAGGATATTTAAAAAAGTGGCTTTTTGGAACAAAAAATAATCATTTTTCAATTATTTTACCAGCAATTATATGTAGTTATATATATTTTAAATTTATAAAAAAATGTAATAGTGTAATTTTTAAAATATTATTAGTTGTATCAATAGCTTCAGTTATTTTTTTACAATCAGCAACAACACTTGTTGCAATGTTTGTTCTTTTATTATATTTTCCACTTAAAAATATAATAAAAAAAATAAATATAAAAAATTTTTTTGTGATATATTGTATTATATTCTTTGTTATAATAGTTTTTCAATTACAAAATATATTTTCGTTTTTTATAGAAGATGTTTTAAATAAAGATGTAACATTTACGGGGCGAACAGAATTATGGAATACATCTTTAGAATTTATAAAGGACAAACCGTTACTAGGATATGGTAATGAAAATCAAGACAATAGGGTGGTAAAGTTTGGAAAGTTAAGTTATATTCATTGTCATAATATGATATTAGAAATATTATATCAAGGTGGAATTATATTATTAATAGTATTTATAATTTTTCTTTATAATGTTATAAAAAAAATAAGTATAACGCAAAATAATGATTTGAAAAGTTTAGGTTTATGGACTTTGATAGTATATTCGATTGCTTTATTTACTGAAGTCTATTCCTTTGAAGTTTTATTGTGGATGCTATTAGTGTTATCCAATATTAACAGAATTAAATTTTTAGATGAGGAGATTTATAATGAGTAAATTAGTAAGTATTATTTTGCCAGTATATAATGCTGAAAAATATATAAATCAATGTATTGATAGTGTATTAAACCAAACATATAAAAATTTGGAATTAGTTATAGTTAATGATGGTTCAACAGATTTAACTGATCAATTAATTAAAGCGTATGAAGATGAAAGGATTAATTATATAAAAAAAGATAATTCTGGAGTTTCAGATTCTAGAAATATTGGTATTTCGAATTCACACGGAGAATATATTATGTTTATCGATGCAGATGATACTTTTGAATTTAATATGGTTGAAGTATTATATAAAACTATAGAAAAAAATGAGATTGACTTAGTTAGATGTAATTACAATTTTATAAGAGGGAAAAAATCATCATTTATTAATTTTTTAGATTATACGGATAAAATTTTGGATAAAAAGACAATTAAAGAAAGAATAATACCAGATATTTTATCTCATAAAATTAGAGGATATGTATGGTTATTATTAGTGAGAAAATCTATTTTAGAGAAAGTTAAGTTTGATTGTAAATTGAAAATTTTAGAGGATACAAAGTTTTATATAGAAATAATGTTATTATGCAATAGAATTATGTTTATTAATGATAATTTATATAATTATAATTGTAATAATTTATTTAGTGCAACAAAATCTGTAAATTCTTATAAAAAAAATATTTATGGTATGGTTGATGCTACAAATAGTATATTACAACTTTTGAAAGATAATAAGTGTTGTAAAATTGAAGATGAAAGAAAATTTATTACTAAAAATATCGATTCTATTTTAAATTATTTTTATTTGATGAAAAAGTCATGCCAGACAAGTAAAGTAATAATCCAAAATATGAAAGAATTAAGAGAAAATAATGATTTTATATGTTTGATGAATGAGTATGAAAAAAAATATAGTAATTTATTTAATGTTATAATATATACTCTTTATAAAAATAAGTATTATTATTTAATAAACGCAATAAATGGTTTTAAAACATTTATTTTAAAATTTAGGGGGAATTAAATTGAAAAAAATAAATATTATTACATTTCATAGAGCCCATAACTATGGAGCTGTGTTACAAGCATTTGCATTACAAAATAAGTTGATGTCTAAAAATTATGATGTAGAAGAAATAGATTATACAAGAAAGAATTTACTAAATTCTTATAAGATTTTTAAACCTATAAGAAAAAATATACCAAAATGGATTAAAGAAAATTTTAATTCTTTAAGAAACTATAAATATAAAAAAATGAGATATTTGACTTTTAATAATTTTATAAATAAGTATATTAAAAGTACTTCTATAAAGTATAATGAAAAAAGCATTATAAAAAATCCGCCAGTTTCAGATATTTATATAACAGGAAGTGATCAAGTTTGGAATATTGGAATTGTAACAGAATTGTCTGATATATATACCTTAAATTTTGGAAATAAAAATGTTAGAAGAATTTCATATGCTGCTAGTGTTGGAGATGCTTCTCAGATTTTAAAAAATAAGGATTTATATAATAAAAAGATTTCTAAAATTGATTACATATCTGTAAGAGAGCAGGATGCTAAATATGCACTTGATAAAATAATAAATAAAGATATTGAAGTGGTATTAGATCCAACATTATTATTGAAAAAAGATGAGTGGGATGAACATATTAAGTATTTAAATACCGAAAGTCAAAAATATATTTTAGCATATGTTGTTCAACCAGATGAAGAATATGTTAAAATAGTAAATTTTATTTCAGAAAAAACTGGATTAAAAGTAATTCATTTTGAATTAAAGAATCCCGGATATAAAAATGTATTAAAGTCAGCTTATACCGAGGGACCATTAGAATTTGTAAATTATATAAAAAATGCAGAGTATGTTGTGGCGACATCTTTTCATGCTACAGTTTTTTCGATAATTTTTAATAAGAAATTTTTTATAGTTCCACATAGAAAAACTGGAGCAAGAGTTACAAATTTATTAGACAAGCTTGGCATTGAGGGAAGAACATTTAGTAGTTACAATGAGTTTAAAGATATAGATTATAACTTTGAGACAAATTGGAAAGATGTAAATAAAAAATTAGATATTGAGAGAGAAAAATCTATAAATTGGCTTTTGAATGCAATAAATGACGAGAAGGAAGAAAAAAATGAGTAGAGAAAAAACCTTATTTAAAAACACATTAATTATAACAATAGGAAAGGTATGTACACAACTTATAACATTTTTTTTACTTCCACTTTATACTGCTATATTATCTACTGAAGAATATGGAACAGTTGATTTATTAAATACATTGGTTTCTTTATTGTTACCAATAGTAACTTTTCAGGTTGAGCAGGCAGTATTTAGAAATTTAATTGATATTAGAGAAAATGAAGATGCAAAAAAGAAGATAATTTCTACTGGTATATTTTCAGTAATATTACAATGTATTGTTTATATTGGTATATTTTTTCTAATATCTCCATTTTTTGAAAATCAATACAAATATTTTTTGGCTACTAATGTTATAGCATATATATTTGCTTCATTGACTCAACAAATGGCAAGAGGTTTGGGAAAAAATACTCATTATGCAATAGGTAGTTTTTTATCTGCGTTTTCTACTATAATATTTAATATATTATTTTTAGTAGTATTTAAATTTGGGGCTTATGGAATGTTAATGGCTAATATGCTGGGTCAGATAATTTGTACTATATATAATATTTTTGCTTTAAAACTATATAAATATGTTAGTATATCTGAATTTAAAAAGACAGTATTAATGAAATTATGGAAATATTCATTACCATTAATTCCTAACGCAATATCTTGGTGGGTTTTTGGTGCCTCAGATAGAGTTATAGTATCAGGAATTTTAGGTGTTGCACAAAACGGGATATTATCAGCTGCACATAAATTTGCAAGTGTATTTATAACTTTATATAATATATTTAATTTAAGTTGGACTGAAATGGTATCATTACATATTGATGATTCTGATGCTAAAGATTTTCTAAATACAATGACAAATATGATGTTAAGATTTTTTACTGCAATGGGAATAGGAATTATTGCATGTATGCCATTTGTATATCCATTAATGATAGATGATAAATTTGCAGATGGATATAATCAAGTTCCTATTATGATGATTGGTTCTGTTTTTAATGTTGTGGTAGGCCTTATAAGTACAATATATGTTGCAAAGAAAAATACTAAAGCTATTGCTAATACATCAATAGTTTCAGCTATTATTAATATTGTTGTTAATTTATGTTTGATTAAATTTATAGGATTATATGCTGCAACGATTTCAACATTAACTGCATACTTTATAATGTCTATTTATAGATTACATGATTTAAAAAAGAAATATTTTGAAATTAAAATTGAAAAAACGTTTATTATATCTACAGTATTAGTTTTGATTCCAATACTAATAGCATTTTATTCAAATAATATGATTTTATATATAATTGGACTAGCTATTGCTATTGTGTATGCTTATGTTATAAATAGAAAAAATATTGACAAAATTTTTAAAATGATATTCAAAAGAAAATAAGGAGAAATATTATGGATAATTATTTTAATTCTGGAAAAAAAGAACTATGTAATGGTTGTGGAACTTGTGCATTAAGATGTCCCAAAAATGCAATTGAAATGGTAGAAGATGGTGAAGGATTTCTATATCCACATATAAATAAAGAAAAGTGTATTAATTGTGGTTTATGTGAGAAAGTATGCTCTAATTTTAATAAAACTGGACAAGAGTCAGTTGCATATATTGCTATTAATAATAATGAAAAAGAGCTAAAAAATGCTTCTTCTGGTGGTATGTTCTATATATTAGCTAAATATGTTATAGAGAATAATGGTGTGGTTTTTGGAGTTACATATGATAAGGAATTGAATGTAATTCACAAATATGCTGAAACTTTGGAAGATTGCAAACAGTTTTGTGGTTCTAAATATGTAAGAAGTGATTTAAAAAATACATATAAAGAAGCTGAAAAGTTTTTAAAAGATGGACGAGTAGTTTTATATACTGGAACAGCTTGTCAATTAAGTGGCTTAAAAAGTTATCTTGGTAAAGAATATGATAATTTAATACTTTGTGATATACTATGCCATGCTAATCCTTCACCAAAAGTATTTAGATTATATAAAGAGAGTTTGGAGAAAAAATATTCTAAAAAAGTAAAAGATATAAAATTTAGAAGCAAAGAAAATGGATGGAGAAATCAGACACCTATAATTGTTTTTAATGACAATAATAAGATTGAAGAAAATACATTTTTCAATGCTTTTGTAAAAGAAATGATTAATAGACAATCATGTTATTCTTGTATGTTTGCTAGTAAATCAAGAATAACCGACTTTACAATAGCAGATTTTTGGGGAATTGAAAAAGTAAAACCTAACTTAGATTCTACAAAAGGAGTTTCATTATTAACAGTAAATTCTGAAAAAGGAAAGAAATTATTAAATATATTTAAAAATAATACATCTATATTAGAAAAGGTAGATATTGACATAGCTTCTAAATATAATCATTTTAATAATGTACCAGTACATAAAAATAGAGACAAGTTTTTTAAAAGTATAGAAAATGGTTCTATAAATAGTGATAATATTATATATGCTATGAATAAATATACTAGAGTTTCTATTGTTAAAAAGATTTTAAGAAAAGGAAAAAGAATAGTAAAGAAAGCACTAAATAAGTAGTAAAAAAGACTTAAGTAATCATAATGATTATTTGAGTCTTTTTTTCTCAAAGTATTATATTTTATTTAATAATATACTAATTTATGATATAATTTTTGTAATGTACTAATTGTGAAAAAATAAATTCTTATTGCTAGGATTTATTTACCAAGTGAAACAGAATTAAATCAGTATTTAAGATTGCTTTTGTTTTAATTCATTATGTTATTTTAATTTAAAGAAATAAAATGCGTTTTATAATTGAGTTATTTTAAATCATAATAAAAAAGGAGGAGAATATTATGGCTAAGTATCGTTGTACAATTTGTGGATATATTTATGATGAAGAAAAGGAAGGTGTATTATTTAAGGATTTGCCAGATGATTGGAAATGTCCTTTGTGTTTTAATCCTAAAAGTGCTTTTGAAAAGATAGAAGAATATGTGGAAAGTGTGGAAGAAGTTGTTGAAGAATCTGAAGTTGATGATTCTATGGAAGCAATGGCTAAAGATACACCAGTAAGACTTAAAAAAGCTGTTTCAAAAATACATGCTATAACAAGTGATAATTATAATGAAATATCAGCTATGGGAACAACACATCCAGTTATTGGTTTTGATGATGTATTAATACTTGGAGCACAGTTAAATCCTGCACCTCTTTTTGATCATGAAGATGTGTCATTAAAGACAGTTATTGGTAAGAATGCAATGCGTCCTCTTGAGATAGATATGCCAGTATATATTTCACATATGTCATTTGGTGCTTTATCTAAAGAAGCAAAAATTGCTTTAGCTAAAGGCTCTTGTATAGCTAAAACTGCAGAGTGTAGTGGTGAAGGTGGAATTTTACCAGAAGAAATGGAAGCATCATATAAATATATATTTGAGTATGTACCAAATAAATATAGTGTAACAGATGAAAATTTAAAAAATGCTGATGCAATAGAGATAAAAATTGGACAAGGTACTAAGCCTGGTATGGGTGGACATTTACCTGGAAATAAAGTAACTGATGAAATAGCAAAGGTACGTAGTAAAAAAGTCGGTGAAGATGTAATTAGTCCATCTAAATTTGAAGAAATAAAAACTAAAGAAGATTTAAAATCTTTAGTAGATGAATTAAGAGAAAAGTCACTTGGAAGACCTATTGGTATAAAAATAGCTGCAGGACATATTGAAGCAGATTTAGAATATGTATGTTTTGCTATGCCAGATTTTATTACTATTGATGGTAGAGGTGGAGCAACTGGTGCAAGTCCTACATTTTTAAAAGATAATACATCAGTTCCAACTATATATGCATTATATAGAGCAAAGAAATATCTAAAAGAACATAACCTAGATATAGACTTAGTTATAACTGGTGGATTATATGATGCAAGTGATTTTGCAAAGGCTATTGCTATGGGAGCCGATTGTGTAGCTATTGCAACTGCTGCAATGATTGCTTTAGGTTGTGATCAGTATAGAGTATGTAATGGTGGTATGTGTCCTAAAGGAATCGCAACACAAGATCCTAAGCTTCGTAAAAGATTATCTATAGAAAATAGTAGTAAAAAGGTAGCTAAATATTTAGAAAATGTAAAAGAAGAGCTAAAAACTTTTGGTAGAATAACAGGACATAAAGATATTCATAAATTGAGTGTAGAAGACTTAGCTACAACTTCAAATGAGATATCTCAAAATACAAATATTAAGCATGTATAATTATATTATATTTTTAATATCTAGGTAATATAAATTTTACTTAGGTATTTTTTTGACTTTTTAATTTAATTATGATATAATTGTATTAGTTTTATGTTTACTAAAATGTAGATTAATATAGACATTGAGTATTATTTTTAAAATAATATTATATTTTAACTCCTTGAGTATTATATAAATCTATTTAGTAAATCTTTAGGATTTATGGCTAAATTTTTATTAAATAAAAAGGAGTGATGAAAAATGTATACTGCTGTTGATATAGCTAAATATTTTGCTAGTTTAAATGAAGAACTTAAAGAATATCAAATTCAAAGGTTGGTGTATCATTCTTACTGTTGGTACATTTATGAATTTAATTACAATAAGTACGAAATTGAGCATAAGCTTTTTAATGAACAGCCAATAATTACGAAAAAAGGACCAATATTTTTGAGTATACAAAAGGAATTTAAACGTTTAAAAAAATTTTCTAAATCTAAAAATTATTTGATTGATGATGACTATCAATGTAAACTAGATAATAAAACAAGAAGTCTACTTATTCGAAACTATAAGATATATGCTTTAGATGATGAAAATAAATTATCTAATATGTCATACGTAGATGAGATTTGTAGAAATACAAAGAAAAAAAGAAAAGTTAGTGATTTGGAAATTTTTGAATATTGCGACAGTATTTAAATAGTGTAGATAGATAGATAAATATCTATCTTTTTTTTTATTTATTTTCTTTTTTATAATATTCTCTTGAAAAATTTTACGTAAACATTATACAATATAAATATCAGGTGATGCGTGTGGAAGAGATTGATATAAAAGAGATTATATATTATATATTTAAAAAGAAGGTTTGGGTTATACTATGTTGTATACTAGGACTAATTGCAGGAGTAGTTTATACTAAATTTTTTGTAACGCCAATGTATTCTTCATATTCAACAGTTGTATTATCTAAGCCTACAGATACTAGTACTATTAGTACTACTACTAGTGAGGGAATAACACAAAATGATATTACATTAAATTCAAAGCTTGTTGCAACATATAGCGAGATAATGAAAAGTAGAGCCGTTGCAAGTGAAGTAAAAGAAAAACTAGAACTTGATATTTCAGAAGAAGCTTTAATGTCAAATATATCTGTTACTGCAAAAGATGATACAGAAATGCTTAAGATTCAAGTTTCAAATGAAGATCCAATTGTTGCAGCCAATGTAGCAAATAGCTTATCTGAGGTATTTAGTTCAAAGGTTAAAGAAATATATAACATTGAGAATGTAACTGTAATAGATACTGCGATTCCTAGTTCTTCACCATATAATGTAAGTTATGCTAAAAATGCAGCTATATTTGGTATGGTTGGTTTAGTATTATCTTGCGGTGTACTATTTGTTATTTTCTATTTTGATACAACAATAAAATCTAAATCTGAAGTGGAAGATCTGCTAGGACTTGAAGTACTTGCAGTTATTCCAGATATTAAATAAGAGGTGAGATTATGAGAAAAGATTTAATTATACATGAGGCTCCAAAGTCTCCAATATCAGAGGCAATAAGGACACTTAGGACAAGTATTACATATAAGATGAGTAAGAATAATTATAAGTCATTTTTAATTACTAGCTCATCAACAGAAGATGGAAAAAGTCTTATTATCTCAAACTTAGCAATTGCTTTTTCACAGTCTAAACAAAAAGTCTTAATTATAGATGGTGATTTAAGAAAAGGAAGACAACATGATATATTTAAAGTAGATAATGTAGAAGGACTTGCTCAAGCTCTAGATAACAAAAATATAAACAAAGATAATGAAAATCTAGATGCTGAAGTTGGAAAATACATTAAACAGACTCAAATAGATAATGTATATATTATCCCTGCAGGAGCTGTACCTCATAATCCATCTGAGCTTTTTGAAAATTCACAATTTGATTTGATTTTAGATAATGTAAAGAACAAATTTGATGTTATATTATTTGATGCTCCACCAATTAATATAGTTACAGATAGTATGATATTATGTAATAAAGCAGATGGAGTTGTACTTGTTTGTGCAATTGAAAAAACAAAGAGTGAAGCTCTAGTTGAAACTAAAAAGAAAATAGAGAACATGGGTGGAAATATAATAGGTGTTGTAGTAAATAAAATGCCTATGGATAAAATGAAAGAGTATGCAAAAGATTATGGTAGATATACAGATAATCAAATAATCAAATATGATGATAAGAAATATAAAATATCATAAATTTATTTTGCAAAAAAGCGGGTAGATTTTTTAAATCTACCTGCCTTTAATTTTTACCGGAATAAATCAGGAAAAGCGTTAGATATAGCTGCTTTTGCATTGTTTTTGAATAACAGATGCATCATTGTATCTAATCCGTTCTCGACAAAAATCTTTCTGCTGATATTTTGCCTTATCTCATCATCACTCCATTGTAGTTTTTCTTTGAAAAGCCAAATTGTTGCTTTTTTGGCATTTTCAAGTGTCCAAAAGTTACGTGGTGTACACGCAAGTTCCCATTCTTTGTACTTGCCAGGATATGCATTGTTTAGTGCAGCATACACACTATCTCCAAAAAGAGTGCATAGCATACCTTTTAGCTTGTGATTAAAAAATACTTTACACGAAATATCACTTTTTACTTTCTCATCACTCCATTTTAGTACATTTTCAATTAAGTAGCGTGTAATCTCAGCAGATGCTTTGAGATTTTTGTTCTCATCGTCTACCCAAAAGCCTCTAGGAAAACGGCGTAAAGAGCCTTTTAATACGTCCTCATAGATTTGAATCGGTTCACTTTTCAAATTAATCCCTCCATAAATATAGTTATATTTAATTTAGAAAAAATAAATATACACCAAAATTATAGCATAAGAGTTTAGGCAAATCAATCATATTACATAATATTATTCTTGTTTTCGTGCAGTTCTTCTTATTCTTCTGCCTATTTTACCTTTTGAAATTGTGTTAGTTTGTTCTTTTTTTATAATAAAATCTAAAATCTCATCTATTACAAATTTGTTGTTTAGTGCAACTAAGTATCCTATTATTTCTTCCTCGGAAAAGTCATATTCTTTTAATTTATCTATTAGTTGTAATTGTTCTTTATTTAGTTTTGGTGATTGTTCATCTTTATAATCTAAAGGTGTATTATATATAGTATTTACTTTCTTATATGATTTTCTAATATTGTTAATTTCATTTAACTTATCTTGATTAACATTATCTGTAATTGTGATATTTGCATTTTTAGAAATTAAATATATTTGGAAATTTGTATAAAAAGTTTTACTATCAGCTATAAATGAACAAGCAAAATTATTTTCCTGTTTAGTATATAATTTATATAGTTGTAGGTAATTTTTATATTCACCAAAAACTAAATAATATATATTATTATAATTTATTATATCTCCTTGTGTTGCAGTTTCTATATTTTTTTCTACTATAGGTAATTTAATGTCTTTCCATCTTTTTTTGTTTTTTATTACATCCAAAAGTTTGGGTTTAATTATATATACAACTTCATAAGTTTTATCTTTAGGTATTTTTGTTATATTTCTTAAATTTACCATATAGCCTATATCATTTATTTTAAGATAAGGATATATAGTTTCATATAACTGATATGAATAAAAGTTTTTATCATCCTCATCAAATATTAAGTAGTAGTTATTTTTATAATTTATAATGTCAAAAGGAGAATTATAATATGATAAGACTTCCTTATTAAAAAAGTTATTATCTTCATTATAATACATTATCGCATATACTTTTTTTCTTAAAGTGTTTAGTTCTTCATTTGGTAATTCATCAATTTTTTTTATATAATCATCTTTTGTTATTTCAGTAGGAATGATACTTTTTAAATGTATTGTATCTTCTTGGAGCTCAGTAGAACTTGATTTTATTTTAAAAAAGGTCTTTGGCCCTCTAATTACTGAATAAGCTCCTGACAAGGCATATATTTTTTCTTTTTCTCTATCTACATAAATTATTACATATGGTCCTATAGATTTATAATCCTTTATTATATTATTTTTAATATTTGAATCATTTGTTCTTTTTGCAAGTATAATATCTCCCTCTTTTAGAAATAATTTATTATTAAAAATACCATCAGATACTATATAACTTGCTGCGTTTTTAACTATTTCTTTATCTTTTTCATCATAGTTTTTTATTAAATATTCTCTAAATTTGAGTTGTTCTTTTATTCCCTTTAGTTCAATCATAATTCTAGTAATTTCTTCAAAGCTAAAGTTCATTTCTTTTAACTGATTTAGTATTTCTTTTTGTAATGTACTTAAAGTAGTATTAGATAAATTATTTGTTTCAATAATATTTTCAGTGCTTAAATTAGGAGTAATATTTAAGCCTTTAAGTCTATTTGTATATTCACATATTTCAAATTCTAAAATATTTGATATTATATTGTATTCATATTCAGATGATAGAAGGAAAAAATTATATCCAGTTTTATAGTTTGTATTATTAATACTAATGTCATATGTTTTTATTGTTAGGCCTTTTATATCTTTGTATACTCGAATAACAACTAGATATTCTTTGTATTTTCCATATACAAGATAATAATTATTATTTACTTGTATTAAGTCACCAATATCAGCTAAATGATAACCAATAAATTTTTGTTTTTTAAAGTATGATTTGTATTTATGATATATACCTAAAAGCATATAAGTGTCAGTGGCACTAATTTTTATCTTTTTATCATAACGTATTTTAAATGGAATACTATTTATTGTTATATCTGAATTAAATTCATCTTTTATAACTCTATATGCAAAAAGAGTTTCTCCTTCTCTATAGCCTACTAAGTAACGAGCACTATCTTTTAGTATAAGATCACCACTATCTAAAAAGAAGTTTAATTTACTTTTTGTAAAACTAAATAATTTAGCATTTTCTTCATCTGTCATTAGCAAAAATAAGTTCTTTTTTAGTATGTTAAAATCACTAACTGTTAAACTCCCCATTTTTCTTATATATCTATAACTTGTAAGCTCAATATCTGATTTTAGTTTTACATATGTATCTTTATATAGTATGTGAGGATAGTCTTTCTTTTCAAATTTTATTATGTTTGGTTGTTTTGTTTCTTCTTTTGAGCTACATTCTAAACAATATGATATATTTAATTCATTTTTGTATATAACTATAAAAGGGCTTTCTTGATGTTCTAAATCAATATTTTCTCGAACTTCTTCTTTTGAATATCTTTTTGCCCAGATAATGTCACCAGGTCTAAGATTTGGTAGAAGAGTTTTCTTTTCTTTATATTTGGTATTTTCTAAAGATATTTTTTTTATGAATCTATCAACATATCCCAAGATTTTTTCACCTCTTTTTTCTTCATACTAATTATATTAAGATATTATATTATTGTCAATAAATGTTGTAACTTAATATATTTTACCAAATTTATGATATAATACTTGTTGTTAATATTTTAAGGAGAAAAAACAATGAATAAAGAAATTATTACACAAATAGCTATTGAATTAAATGTAAAAGAAAAGCAAGTAGAAAATACATTAAAATTACTAGAAGAAGGAAATACAGTACCTTTTATTGCCCGTTATAGAAAAGAGGCAACAGGAGCACTTGATGAAGAACAAATAAGAAGCATAAATGAGGTATATGAATATCAAGTAAATCTTTTAAAAAGAAAAGAAGATGTAATAAGACTCATAAATGAAAAGGGAATGCTTACAGATATTTTAAAAGAAGAGATAATGAAGTGTACAAAACTTATTGAAGTTGAAGATTTGTATAGACCATATAAAGAAAAAAAGAAAACAAAAGCAACAGAAGCTATTGCAAATGGACTTGAACCTTTAGCTAAAATTATAATGTCTTTTCCAGATAAAATAGATATTAAGAAAATTGCAGAAAAATATATTAATGAGAAAGTAAAGAGTGCTGATGATGCGATTACTGGTGCAAAATATATTATTTCTGAGTGGATTTCAGATAATGCAAGTTATAGAAAATATATAAGGAATAATATATATAATTTTGGTACTATTAATTCTAAAATTAAAAAGAATGCTAAAGATGAGGGACAAGTATATAGAATGTATTATGACTACAGTGAAAAGATAAGAAATGCAAAAGAGTATAGAATACTTGCCATCAACAGAGGAGAAAAGGAAAATGTACTTAATGTATCTATAGATGTTAATCTAGAACATATTATTAGCTTTTTAGAAAAGAAGATTATAAAAAATGAAGTAAGTCCAGTTGTAGATATAGTAAAAGATGCAATATATGATTCATATAAAAGGTTAATATTTCCTTCAATTGAAAGAGAAATTAGAGGCAAGCTAAAAGAAGAGGCAGAAGAAGGAGCAATAGATGTATTTGGTAAAAATTTGGAAAAGTTATTACTTACACCACCAATAAAAGATAAAGTAATACTTGGTTTTGATCCCGCTTTTAGAACTGGATGTAAGCTTGCAGTTATAGATAGAACTTCAAAAGTACTAAATATTAGTAAGATTTATCCACATGATCCACAAAATAAATGGGAAGAATCAAAAAAAATAATTAAAAATCTTATTGATACCTACAATATAGATGTTATTGCTGTAGGAAATGGTACTGCATCAAGAGAAAGTGAAAAACTTGTATCCGAAGTTTGTAGTGAATATAAAAGAAAAAAAGTTGAATATATAATTGTAAGTGAAGCAGGTGCTTCTGTATATTCTGCTTCTAAGCTTGCTATATCTGAATTTCCGGATTTGCATGTTGAAGAAAGAAGTGCAATAAGTATTGGAAGAAGATTGCAAGATCCTTTAAGTGAACTTGTAAAAATTGATCCCAAAAGTATAGGTGTAGGCCAGTATCAGCATGATGTAAATCAAAAAAAACTTAATGAATCACTTGATTTTATTGTTGAAAAATCAGTAAATCTAGTTGGAGTAAATATAAATACAGCAAGTCCTTCAATTTTAAAATATGTATCAGGTATAACTAAAACTAATATAGATAAAATACTTAAATATAGAGACACAAATGGTAAAATAAATTCAAGAGAAGAATTAATTAAAAATAAGGTGTTAACAGCTAAAGCATATGAACAATCAATAGGATTTATGCGTATAATTGATGGAAAAAACTTATTGGATAAAACACCTATACATCCAGAAAGCTATGAAAAAACATTAAAGTTATTTTCAGATATTGATATGCCTCTAGAGACTATAGGTAGTGAAGAATTAAATAAAAAATTAGACGAATTAAATTTGGAAAAATATTCTTTAGAAAATAATATAGATAAATTTACATTAGAAGACATTATAAAATGTCTTAAACAGCCAAATAGAGATTTTAGAGACGATTTTATAAAGCCACTTCTAAAAAGTAATATACTAAATATAGAAGACTTAAGAATTGGAATGAGACTTGAAGGAACAGTTAGAAATGTTGTAGATTTTGGTGCTTTTATTGATATTGGATTACATGATGATGGCCTTATTCATATTTCTAAGCTTACAAATGAATACATTAAACATCCTATGGAAGTAGTAAATGTTGGAGATATTGTTACATGTTATGTAGATAAGATTGATCTTGAAAGAAAAAAGGTAAACTTAAGCTTAATTCCACCAGAGGAAATTGCATAAATTAAATTTTAACTAGTTTGTGAATGTTACAGACTAGTTATTTTTTTGTACAAAATTTAATATATACTTGTAACTAATACAAAATGAATGTATAATGTAATACTAAAATAAAAAAGGGAGGATGTTATATGAAGATGTATTGTAATAAGTGTAAAATGGAAGTTGAACCAGTAATGGAGACATTTAATTCTGAGTTTTACACAAATGATAAGAAATATAAATATAGAGCTTTTAGAGGATATTGTCCAGAGTGCGATAGTTTACTTGAAGAAGATCCTCATATGAATTTACAGAGTAAAGATAAAGCATATAGAAAAGCTGAGGGGATTATTACAGTTAAACAGATAAATGAAATATATAATATGTATGATGTAACAGACGAAAAATTAGCAGATGTACTAGGTTGTACATGTGAAGATGTTACAAACTTTAGAATTGGTCAAGATATACCAACTAAAGAAGAGTCAGATATATTAACAAAAATTTTAGAAGACCAAACTTATTTTAAAAGTCTAATGCAATAGAAACAGGTGTAAACAATTTTTACACCTGTTTGTTGTTATAAATATTTTTTTAATCCTTCTATATTTTCTTGTTGTAAAGTAATAAAGTCTTTAATTAAATTCTGTGTTGAAGAATCTTTTGGCATGGGACTGTTTAATAATTTTTGACCTTTTATTATTCCCATATCATTTCCCTGAATTAGTATTTCTGCAAGTTTTGAATTAGATGCATTTGTAAGAGTAGACATTTGTATTGACATCCATGATATTGCTTTTTCAAGTGAATCTAGATCTTCAGAGCTTTGATTTTTCTCTATTAGCAAATCTTTACTTCTGTTATAAATATTTTCATATTCATCTTTTTGAGCATATAGTACATTTTTAAAATTACTGTCTATAGCTTTTTGTAATGTTAAATTAATACCATTTATTCCATATTTGGATGCTTTATTTATTTCTTTTAAAATATCTGTATCCTTCATTTTTTAATCACCTAATATTATTGTTTGTTTATTTATTTAATATATACAGTAATTGAAAAAATTATTGATATATGTTATTATCACAATATATTTATTGGAGGAATAATGGAATATATTATTATATTGTTATTAATACTATTATTTATTTTTATAGTATATTATATAGATTATAAAATGGTATTTGTAAGTAAGTATAAAGTTAAAAATAAAAAAATACCAAGAAGTTTTGATGAATTTAAAATATTGCATTTATCTGATTGGCATTGTACTACTTATGGGAAGGATAATGATAAATTAATTAAATTAATAAATAGACAAAAGGCGGATATCATTGTAGCAACTGGGGATTTTATTATAAGACAAAATAGAGATATAAAACCAGCACTTGAATTTTTTAAAAGAATTAATTCAAGACCAATATATTTTTGTCTTGGAAATCATGAACTTGCTTTAGGTGAGTCAGGAATTGCTAATTTTAGAAAAGAATTAGAAAAATTAGGTATTGTTGTATTAGACAATGAAAGAACAAGTTTAGTAATAAACGATGATGAAATAGAACTTTATGGTTTAAGATTTAATTCAAGTAAAGAGCATTCAAGAAAAACATTAACAAATGAAGTAATTAACGAATATAAAGATGGATATGAAAGGCTAGTTGGAAAGTTAGACAATAATAAGTTTAACATTTTGCTTATGCATGATCCATTATATTTTAAATCTTACGTAAAAATGGGCTTTGATTTAACGTTTTCAGGTCATGTTCATGGAGGAGGTATTAGATTATTTGGCTTAGGTTTTGCAACTCCATGGAAAAATTGGTATTTTACAACTTATGGTGCAGGAATGAAAAAAAGAGGAGATAAAGTTATGATAATAAGTAGAGGCATTGGTAACTCAACTGTACCAATTAGAGTTTTTAATACACCAGAAATAAGTGTTATAACTTTAAAAAGAGTAGATTGATTTTTTTCTTGACAAAAAGAAAAAAATACTATATACTTTTGGTGTGAAAAATAGTAGGTGATAATATGCAAATGGGGATAAAACATAGAAAAAATATACTAGGCTTTATCTACAAGTTGAAATATACTTGTTCATTTGCCAAACATAAAGAGATGATAAGAAGGTAGGAAGATACTACCTTCTTATCTTTTTTTATTTCTACTACTAAAAAATAAGGAGAGATGTTATATGTCAAAGGTAAATGTAGTTTTAGGTACTTTTTACGGAGATGAAGGAAAAGGAAAGATAATAGACTATCTTTCAGAAAAAGCTGATGCAAGTATTAGATGTTCTGGTGGAAATAATGCTGGACATACAATTAATGTAAATGGGAAAAAATATGCATTTCATTTAATTCCATCAAGTATTTTAAATGAAAATACTAAAGCAATTATTGGTAATGGAGTAGTAATTGATCCAAAAGTTTTAATTGAAGAAATTGAAAATTTAAAGTCAAATGGTCATAAAGTAGAGAACTTATATATAAGTGATAAAGCACATATAATAATGCCATATCATATTATGATGGATAGACTTCAAGAAGAATTAAGAGGAAGTAGAAAAATTGGAACAACAGCAAGAGGAATCGGACCTGCATATTCAGACAAATTTGAAAGATCAGGTATTCGAGTAGAAGACTTTATATCATCAAACTTTGAAAGTATAGCAAGAGAAAATATTGAGAATAAAAATAAAATATTTAGACTTTACAAAAAAGAAGAATTAGATGTAGATAGTACAATTGCAAAATATAAAGAGTATGCTAATTATTTAAGAAAGTATGTTGTGGATAGTGTGGATATGATACATGATATGCTTGAAAATAATAAAAAAATTGTGTGTGAAGGTGCACAAGCTACACTTCTAGATATAGATTTTGGAAATTATCCATTTGTGACTTCTTCAAATCCAACAATTGGGGGTGTTTGTACAGGAACAGGAATTGGACCTAAATATATTGGAGAAGTGTATGGAGTTCTTAAAGCATATTCTTCAAAGGTTGGAGAAGGTTTGTTTATGACAGAACAAGACAATGAAATTGGAGATAAAATTAGAGAACTAGGACATGAATATGGTACTACAACTAAAAGACCAAGAAGGTGTGGTTGGCTTGATTTAGTTGCACTTAAATATGCATCAAGAATAAATGGATTAACTGCTCTTGCAATTAATCATGTAGATACTATTGGAAAACTGGATAAGATAAAACTTTGTGTTGCATATGAATATAAAGGTAAAAATACAATGAGATTTTCTACTAATAATGACTATTTAAAAGAATGTAAACCAGTACATGAAGAATTTGAGGGTAATTTTGGAGATATTAGTAATATAACTAAAAGAGAAGATTTACCTCTAAATGCACAGAAGTATTTAAAAAGAATTGAAGAGATAGTTGGTGTACCAATAAAATTTATTGGTACAGGAGCAGGTAGAGAAAATATGATTATAGTAGATTAGGAGAATAATGATGGAAATAGATACACTTTTAAACATATCGCCAATTGATGGTAGATATAAAAATATAACTTGTGATATTTCAAAATATTTTAGTGAATATGCATATATAAAATATAGAATAATTGTTGAATTAGAATGGTTTAAGTACTTATTAAAAGATGAAAAAATAATTAATTACAACGGTTCTTTAGAGAAACTTAATGAAATTGTAGAAGAATTTAATTTAGATGAATGTAAGAGAGTAAAGGAAATAGAAAAGACAACAAATCATGATGTAAAAGCAATTGAATATTATATAAGAGAGAAAATTAGTAAAACAGAATTTAATAAATATTCAAGCTTTGTACACTTTGCTTGTACATCAGAAGATATAAATAACTTAGCATATAACCTTATGATAAGAGATTGTATGAGTAATGTAATAATTAAGTGTATGGAAGAACTTATATTAGATGTTTCAAATAAGGCAAAGCAATTAAGGGAAGTTCCAATGCTTGCTCATACTCATGGACAAGTGGCTACAACTACAACGGTTGGAAAAGAGTTAGCTGTGTTTGTATATAGGTGGAATAATATTTTAAATAAGATAAAAAATATAAAGCTAAAGGGAAAATTTAGTGGAGCTGTAGGAAATTATAGTGCACATTGTATTGCGTATAATATAGATTGGATACAATTTACTAAAAACTTTGTAGAGTCTTTAGGATTTGAGTATAATCCTCTTGTAACACAAATAGAATCTCATGATATAATTTGTGAGCTCTTTAGTTATATTAAATTATTTAATAATATAACATTAGATTTTAATTTAGATATGTGGATGTATATTTCTATGAATTATTTTAAGCAAAAGACAATAAAAACTGAAACAGGGTCATCAGTAATGCCACATAAAGTAAATCCAATAAATCATGAGAACTCTATGGGAAATATTCATATGGCAAATGCTATAGTAGATAACTTTACAAATAATCTTCAAGTGTCTAGGATGCAAAGAGATTTAAGTGATTCTTCAAACTTGAGAAACATTGGAGTTATGCTATCTCATAGTTTAATAAGTATGAAGCAAACAATTATTGCTTTTTCTAAAATGGAAGTTAATATTTTTGTATTAAATAAGGATATAGAAAATAACCCAGAAGTACTTGCAGAAGCTATACAGACAGTATTAAGGAAAAATGGATTTAATGATGCATATGAAAAACTAAAAGAATTTACTAGGGGAAAGATAATCACTTTAGATGAAATAAAAGAATTTATATTAAATCTTGATATTAACATAGAAGATAAAAATATATTATTAAATCTTAGTCCAAAAGATTATACAGGGCTATCATCCAAACTTGTTGACTATATGTTTTAAAATAGGAATAATTTCCTATTTTTTATTGTACCGCTATTTATTTTATGTAAAATATATGCTATAATAATACACGAATTTAATAAAATAAACTAATTTTAATAAGGAGGTCGTTTTATTATGGCAAATTATTGCATAACAAAAACTAAAATTAATAATGCTTGTAAGGAGTATGAGGAGATTATAGCAAAGGAAAAAGCTTTAAAGTATATTACTCGGAAAAAATGATACTATAGGAATAAGATTATGGATAGGTTCAAAAAATATAGTAAAGATTTTTAAAAAATACATTAATGAAAATGAATCTATATTATTAAGTAAAGGATGGGATATAGGGAAAAAGAGAATATTAATAAGAGATAAAGATATAAATATAAGTATTTTTCCTAATAATAATTCTCACATTGAATTTTACTTAGAATTAAATACTATATCGGATTATAGTAAAGATTTATCGAGGTATAATATTTATTTAGAGAAAATAATGAAAAAAGTAAAAGAAAAAATTGATGATGTAAAATTTAATATTGATGTTGAATATTTGACTGAAAAATATTTAGATATTGATGAATGTTTATTAATAGATATGATAAAAAAGGAATATTCTAGAAGAAATACAGCAAAGGATGAATATAGAAAATTTGAGATCATTGGTAAAAGAAATGTGACAACGACATTTTGTATAAGGCCAGAAAAAGACATTATTTTTTCTAGTTTTAAAGTGAGTGTTGAAAATATAGTAGTTAATCTTCAAAATATATTAGATGAAATAAATAATACATTATATTTTTATTATACTCAATATATTAAATTTCATTTTTTAATATCACAAAATAAAAATCCATAATTTATTAAGCAAAATATTAAATTATATGAAAAAATGTCTAGAATTTTCTAGACATTTTTTTATGATTTTTCAATTACTATTGTTTGAGAAAATGTATTATTTTCTATGTTTGCATAAATTTGTGAATTATGTTTTTTTGATATAATATTTTTTACTTCCCATAAGCCAAGTCCAGATTTGATTTTCTTACTAGATACACCTTTATCAAAAATCTTATTCAAGTCTATTTTTGTATTAGATTTAATATGGTTTTTGATTTCTATCATATCTGCTTGTTTTCTCTTATTATAACTAAATGAAATTGACATTTCTTTAGTATCAGCTTGTTCAGTTGCTTCAATTGCATTATCCAATAAAATTCCTAATATTCTCGATAAATCAGTAAAATTAAAGTTTATTTCTTTTATGTTTGTTTCTACATCAACATCAAATTTAATATTTTTTGTCATCGCTGTATTATATTTAGAACCAACAATTGCATATACAGCTGGTTGATTAATAACACTAGGATTAACCGATTCAGTTGTAGCTATACAATTTGATTCTTTATATAACTGTTTGAAATGTTCTTCTAAGCCTTTATATTCTTTTGTTACTATATATCCATTTATAGTTTGAAGAATATTATTATAATCATGTTTTACTACTCTTAAACTATCTACTAAGTTAGACAGTGTCGTATTATAAGTTTTTTCTTGCTTTAGTTCATCTTGTGAATCAATATAATATTGCGTATATTTAGTTAATACAATAATTAGATCTATTAATATAATTGCCATGTATATTTTTAGATTAACAGTGTTAAAATATAAACCATATGTTACAGGAACAATTATTGTTAAAGATAAGCAAGAAAATAATATTAAATCTTTGTAATTTAATTTATCTATAAATAGCTTAAGATTAGTAATATAATTAATAGCATATTTTAAAATAATAAAAGTAAATAATAAATTGAAAATTACTGTAATTAGATCAGATTTGACAAAAAATTCAATTAAACTAAGAAAGCCTGATGTTGGAATTGAATTAAATACTTTTCCTATTAATAAAACCAACATTTTACTTAAAGATGTAATAGAACATGAAAATATAACGTTTATTAATGTATAATTCCATGTTTGTTTTAGAATAAATTTATTAATTAAGAATAAACCTAAGATATTTAGTATATATACCGTAATACCAAATTTATCGACACAAAAACCAGTCATGAACGACAATAATATAATTAGTGAAAGTATTTTTTCTTTTTGTTCTTTTTCAATTGGTTTTTCATTGTATGTTTCTGCTAATTTAGTTACAAAGATAAATAGAACAGATGAGTTAATAAATATCTTTGTAAGTGTAATTGCAACACTCATTTTTAATCACTTCCTTTTTTTAGCAACGGTGAAATATTACTATAGTTTTTCTTAAAAGTCAACAGCTTTGCAAAATAAAACAGTATTTTCAACAAATTTACTTTGATTTTTTTGTATAAAAGACTAAAATGTCTTCTTTTTACAACTTTTGTCTATTATATTGAAAGTACAAGTATTAAGCGTATAATTTGAGTCATATGGAGGTATACTATGGAAAATATTGAAAGTATATATGATTTGATTTTAAAAACAAAATTAGAGTATTACATGACAGATGTACTAAAAGATATAAATATTATAGACTTTGCAATTCTAAGTTCAGATGTTTTATATAAAACAAATGTATATGGAAAAATGGTAGATAAATATATTTACGATTTAGATAGAATTGGATTTGGCAAAGCAATGGAGATTTCTTCAAATAGTAATTTAAAGATTAATTTATCTGAAGAATCTCTAGTTAGAAATAATTTAATTATGCTTAGAAGGTGGATAATAAGATGTAGTGGATATATGTGTGTAAAAAAGTTAGCTGAGGAAAATATTGTTGAAGGAATTGATTCATATATGAAAAGATATACATTAAGTGACGAAATAGCAGATATCAACACTTTAAATAGTAGATTGGAGGATATAGATGAGGATATATTGTCTTGCCTTAGGAATAGTATATAGGAGGTATTATGGAACAAACAGAAGAAATTTACAAAAAAATAAAAGAAATTGATTCAGAAAAAACAAGAGATATTTTAAAAGATATAGTTTTAATTGATGGTGCTATAGTAGAAGAAAATAATTTAAACTATAAGAAAAAGACATATGAAGACTTAGAAAGTAAATATTATACTAAGCTACATAAATTAAAATATTATTCTTTTCAAGAAAGAGTTGAAGATAAAATAGATAAATATGTTGAAAGTACTTCAAAGGAAATAAATACTAATTTGGGTATTTTAAAGCTTTTTTTTATTAGAATTTGTGCATTAGAGCTTGTAAAAAATAATGAAATAAATGATGTATTAGATTTAATATATAAAGAAGAAAATCATAAAAAAGTAAAAGATTTATATGAGCAAGTAGATAGAATTTTGTTAAGAAATATATAAATTCTTGTTATTTTATTCTTTTCTTGGTATTATTATCATGATAGGAGGTATAAAATGGCAAAAGCTTTAATAACAGGTGCATCTTCGGGTATAGGAAGAGATATAGCAAAAGAGCTATCTAAAAAGGGATATGATGTAATCCTTGTTGCAAGAAATGAGGAAAAACTAAAAGAGGTTGCAAATGAAATAGACACAAATGTTAAGATAATTCCAATGGACATAAGTATAGTAGATAATTGCAAAAAATTATATGAAATGGTAAAAGACATAGATATATTAGTTAATAATGCTGGATTTGGTGTTTTTGGTAAATTTATTAATACTGATTTAGATAAGGAAGTACAATTGATTAATACAAATGTTACAGCTGTACATGTATTAACTAAGCTTTTCTTAAAAAGAATGGTTGAAAAAGATAGTGGCTATATATTAAATGTTTCATCTATAGCAGGGCATTTACCAGGACCACTTATGGCAGCATATTATTCTTCTAAACACTATGTATATATTTTATCTGAATCAATAAATGAAGAATTAAAGAAAAATAATAGTAAAGTTAGAGTTGGAACTTTAAATCCTGGACCAGTTAGAACAAATTTTAATAAAGTAGCAAATGTAAAATTTGATTTAAAATCATTATCTAGTGACTATGTTGCAAGATATACAGTAAGTAAAATGTTAAAAGGTAAGACAGATATAACACCAGGAGCAAGTATTAAAGTTTTGAGATTTTTAGGTAAAATAGCACCAACAAATATTGCAAGCAAAGTTGTTTATAGGACTCAAAAGAAAAGAGAATAATAAAATTATTTGACATAATATGGTTATAATGGTATAATTAAAAGCGTAAAAATATTTGTTTTTACGTTTTTTTAATTAAAGAAAGAGGAGGGTACGTATGTTAAATAACAATGTACAAAGTGAATTTGAAAAGTTTATTGAAGGACCAAACGAAAAATTAATGCTAGGTGTAGATAAGCGGATATGCATAAAGTATAGTTTTTTTACACAATGTTCTAATCAAAATAAGGTAATTGATTTTTTATCAAGTGTAAGTAAAAATTGTAAAGGAATAGTACTTGAATATAAGATGATTGAGACAAAGAAAAAATCGGAACTAGATAATATTAAAGTATCAGTGGATTTAATATTTCAAAAACTACCTATAAAACAGAGACAGTGCTTCTTTTACATAGCTGGAATTTTATTTCAAATAAAACTAGCATTAGATAATTTTACTGAAGATAAATTACCTAAATCGTTAGAAGTAAGGTGTGGCTTTTTTGTTAAAAATTTACAAAAGTATAATAATATATCTGTAAAATATGAAGAAGATAATGAATTTATAGAATATTTTGATAGACTACTACCAAGTAAATATACAAAATATACTTTAGATGTAAATTATGATATTGAAACATACAAGAATTTTATTTTGTTTGATGCTTTTTGTGGTAATATTGAAAATGTAGGGATGTCTGAAATATATTATGAGATTGTCAATAATATTATAGTCTTCAATAATGATATAGTAAAAGGAATAAGAAAATAATTCCTTTTCTTTTTTTTGCACTTTGTTGACATAAAACCTGATAAATGGTATAATATTATTGTGATTTATATTTATCACTTTAGGGGGTTCATTTTTTTAGAGAGGAGAAAAAGAAAAAATGGAACAGACTAATGTCAAAAAGAGAAAGGAGAGACTAGAATTATGTCTTTCAATAAGAAAAGGAGTGGCTTATGGTGTTGCAAAACAAATAGCGACAAAATTTAGAGAAAATCAAATACGGTACAAGTTTGCAAAAGAGAAATATTCGGTAAAATATTTTTTTAAAGATTTTTACATAAAGGTATTTTATCCAAAATATGAAAATGCAAAATTGGAAGTACATTGCTTCAAAAATTCAGACAATATAAAAGAAGTACTAAACTTAATACTTGTACTTGTGAAAGATGAAGTTGATTACTCAAAGAAAAATTTTATTTTTTTAAATTCATATTTAACTTTTGATGTCGAAGATACAGTAAGCGTTTGTGAACTTAGAAAAAAAGTATTTTCTAATTATCAATTTGAAGAAAAAGGCGAAATATTTTGTGTTGATACTAAGCTTTCATATCGCTTAAAAGTAGAAAAGGACTTAAAAGATAAAATCGAATGTAGTGATAATTTAACTATAGCAATGAATTTGAAAAAAGGAATGTTAAATTTTGTAACATATTTTATTTCTAAAGTTTTTTCTGAAAGTACTATTTCAAGAAATAACTTTTTGGGTAAAATTGAGAAGATTTAAAATCTTCTTTTTTTTATTGTAATTTTATGTTATAATGATTTAGCATTTATACGTAAACTTTAATTTAATTATAGTTAAAGGAGGAGTTATTATGAATGATATCATTTTAATTTCATATTATATGGTAGGTCTATTTCAAGACCGATTAAAAAACATAAATACAGCTCATTTAACTTGTCTGTTATATCTGCTTGAAGGATATTATATGAGTATATACGATGAAGACAAATTATTTGTAGAAGATTTTAAAATAGATATGAGTCGGAATATATTTAGATGTGTTAGATGACAAGTTTGGAAAGTATGAAGATATTATTTTAAATCAAAATCAGCTAAAATATGGAAAAGAGATTTCTGATGACATAAAAGAAGATATATTTTTCATATATAAGATGTTTGGAGATAAATCTTTTTTTAAACTTAGAGAGATAATATTTTCTGAGTATTCTCCAGTTGAAGAAATATTTAGTAATACTTATTTATTGTATTTACACATTTTATATAATATTGGTGTTTCAAAGTCTAAAACCAAGAATTGGTTTAAGAATAATTTCTTAGAAATTGATTAGAGCATAAAGGGCTCTAATTTTTTATTGTTTAAAATATTTTTATATGATAATATAATAGTGTGATTTTATGAGAGGAAAGTGTTTTATGTAATGAAGAGAGATAAAGTAGAAAATTTAATTTGGGTTATATTCTTTGTTTGTGGTTTGGTTTTTACTATAATAGGAATAATTATATGTATAAATGTATTTAATTATAATGATAAAATTGAGACAACTGGTAAAATAACAGAAATTGGTGGTTATAGAAACTCAAATGGTAATATTGAACAAGAGGTTTATGTTGAATATACGGTAGACGGTAACGTATATGAATCAAAATTAAAAGGATATTCATCAAGCTTTTATGAAGGTAAGGAAATAGAAATATATTATGATGTAAATAATCCACTAAATATTGGTGTAAAGTCAATAGATTTAGTATTTTTAATTTTTCCAGGAATAGGATCAATTTTTCTAGTTATAGGTGGAGTTGGAATAATTATTAAAGGAAGAAGAAAAGCTTTAGAAAAAAAACTAATGTCTTATGGAGATAAAGTGTTTGCAAAGATTATAGATGTTTGTAATAACACTAGATATACTGTTAATGGCAGACATCCTTATGTTATTATTTGTCAGTGGGATAATGAAATAGATGGAAAAAAATATATTTTTAAAAGTGGAAATTTATGGTTTGATCCAACTTTAGCTATAGAGCAAAAAAACATTGATACTTTACCTGTTTATATTGATATGAAAAATAAAAAGAAATATGTAATTGATACTAGTATCTTAGCAGATGAAGTTGTAGATTTAACTTAAGTGATATGTGAGGTAAAAATGGAATTTCTTATTAGAGAAATAGAAAAAGATGATGATAAAGAAATAGAGAAAATTATTAGAGATTGTTTGGTTGAATTTGAAGCAAATCATGATGGTACAGCATGGACAGATCCAAATCTTGGTAGATTTTCAGAGATATATAATTCAGATAAAGATAAATATTGGATAGCACAAGATTCAGATGGAAAAATAGTTGGTGGAGTAGGAATTGGTAATCTGGGAGTAGATGGAGTTTGTGAGCTACAAAAAATGTATTGTATTCCTAAAGTAAGAGGGACAGGTATAGCTCAAAAATTAATTGATACTGCTTTAGAATATGCTAAAAACTATTATAATAAATGCTATTTAGAGACTCTAGATAATATGGTACAAGCTCAGAGATTTTATGAAAAGAATGGATTTGTTAGAATAAAAAAGCCACTTGTTGTAACTGAGCATTTTGCATGTGATGTTAGATATATAAAAGAGTTAATTTAAAGGAGAAAAATTTATGATTAAAATTTTATTTGAAATAGAAAAGAAAAGAGCAGTAGTATATGATGATAATAAAGAAATTGGCGAATGTGATTTTATAGATAATAATGGAACATGGAACATAATACACACAGGTGTAAATAGTAAATATCAAGGACAGGGAATTGCAAGAAAACTTGTTGAGTGTGTAATTAAAAATGCAAAAGAAAATAATAAAAAAATAATTGCTGAATGTTCTTATGCTAGAAAGATTTTAGATAAATAGGAGTAAATTTAAGATGTATATTATAATAAGTATGGTAAGCTTTTTTATTATTTTAATTTTCCAAATATTAATATTATATAAGAATAAAAAACTTACTGTGTTGAAAGTGTTTATATCTATTATTATATCTGCACTTTTAAGTGTGTTGATTTTTTTATTATTGGTTGTTATATTTTTAGGTAGTAATTTATCTATATAAGAAAGGAAATATAAAGTATGAAAATAAAAGACTTAAATAAATATTATGATAAACTTCAGCTTGAATATGGTGAACCAACATTATCTTCTATATATAATGGTGGTTGTGAAAATAATCCGGATGTATGTTTTGTTTTTATGAATCCAACTGGTAAAAATATAGCATCGACAATGGAGTGGAAAGGCAGAAGGTCTCCTTGGATAGGTACAAAAAATATTTGGAAATTATTTTATAAGGTGGGACTTTTAGAGGATGATTTATTTAATACTATACAGTCTAAAAAAAGTACTGAGTGGACAGAAGACTTTGCAGATGAAGTATATAATGAAATAGAAAATAAGAAAATTTTTATAACTAATTTAGGCAAGTGTACACAAATAGATGCAAGACCTTTGCCAGATAGAGTCTTAAAGGAGTATTTAGATTTATTATACAAAGAAATTGAGATAATAAATCCTAAAAAAATAATTGTGTTTGGAAATCAAGTAAGTAGTATTTTTCTTAATCAGAAGATTTGTGTAAAAAGTGTAAGAAAGCAGAAATTTAAAATAAGCATTAATAATAAAGACTATCCAGTTTATAGTGTTTTTTATCCAATAGGAAATGGAATGAGAAATATTGACCTTGCTGCAGAGGATATAAAATTTATATTAAATAAAAAGTGACAAAAAATGAACTGAACCCAAAAAGCTTAGACACTTTTTGGGTTCACTTTAAAATTTTGTTACTTTTTTTCAGATTTAAATAGTAAGTAAAATGATTCTATTATATTACCAACTTCGGTCACTAGTAAAATAATACCAGCAAGTGTTGTAATTGCAATTATGCTACCAAAAGGATTAAAAATCATTAATATTCCTAGTATCAAATGTAATAATGAGCTTATTAGCATTAATGACCATACTGGCAAAGCAAGTGATTTTAAATTAAAAGCAAATTGGAATTTTATAATAAATTGTATTATTAGCCATGCTCCTATTATAATTCCTAAGAATTCATTTAGTATTGCTGGTTTAAATATTAAGAATATTCCTATTACTGTATATAAAGTTCCTTCAATTAGTTCAGTACTAATAGCTCTAAATTCTTTGTTTGAAGTAAAATATGAAACTATATGAATTATTCCAACTAGTGCAAGAAATGCTCCTATTACAATTACCATAAAGTTTAATGAAGCTTGTGGCTTAAATATTAAAAATAAAGAAAATATAATTAGTAATATAGCTGTTGCAATAGATGTTTTCTCATATTTTTTTATATTATCTAACATAGTATTCGCCTCCTATAAGTTTAAGTTTATACTATCACATTAAATTAAAATAATCAACATTGAATTCTTGATAAAACTGTGATAAAATTTTCATGAAAATAAGTTATAAATCTATTAATTAATATTAAGGAGGTGCAGCACATGGATATTAAGATTGTCTGTAATAGTAGAAATAGAGTTGATTCAAGAGTGATTAAGCAAAAATTAATAGAAAACGGTTTTAATGTTGTAAGTTCAAAACCAGACATTGTTTTTGTACTAGGTGGAGATGGTACATTTTTAAGAGAAATAAGAAATTTAAAGTATGATAAATTTCCACTATATGTTGGAATAAATTGTGGAAATTTAGGATATCTTCAAGATATATTATTAAGCGAAGTGGATAGTTTGATACGCTTTTTATCACAAAACAATGAATTTAGTTCTAATAAAATTACACTTGCTACAATTTCATATTATTTAAGAGATGGTAGTGTAAAAAAAGATAATGCAATTAATGAATTACAGATATCTGGTAAGCATTATCATAAAATTAAGTTTGAACTTACTGATTGTAGAGAGTTTAAAGAAACAATATTATCTTCAGGAATAGTATTTGCTACTCCATATGGTTCAACTGCATATAACAAAAGCTTAGGAGGACCAGTTATATGTGAAGGAGTAAATGTGTTATGTGCAACTTTATTTGCACCAATTCAAAATAGCAAAACAAAAGATTATATTCAAAATTCTTTAATAGGAGATGGTTTTAGCTTTAAGTTGTTATCTGATGTTAATGATGTAGAAGTGATAATAGATGGGCAAAATATAAGCTTAGATTTAAAAGATATTGAATATATAAAAGTTCAAATTGGATGTGATAATATATTTAAACTAAAATACAATGATAAAAGCTACAGCAAAAATATGCTTGAAAAAATGATAAAAGATGATTTATGAGATGTAAATCATCTTTTTTTTTATTTTTATTATAATTTTTTAATATTAAAAAATAATAATTATAAATACTTTATTAACTTACTCTTAAAGTAGCTCTAACATTGACTTTAAAAGTTAAATGTGATAATATTATTTTGATTGAATTTTGGAGGAAAATACTATGAAAGGTATTATGTTTGTGTGCACAGGAAATATTTGTAGAAGTGCTATGGCGCATCATTATTGTCAGAAAAAAATTTATGATTTAAAAAAGGAAAAAGAGATTTTTGTTTCTTCTTGTGGAACATCTGCAGTAACAGGAGAAAGATCTACTAATAATGCTATTTCTGTTATGAAAAATTATGATGTAGATTTAACGTTACATAAAGCTACAAATATGTTTGATATAGATGTTGAAAATTATGATTTGATTTTGTGTATGACAGAACAACATAAATATAATTTCTTAGCATATTTTCCAAAGATGAATGGAAAAGTTTTCACACTAAAGGAATATGTATTTGGTAATGAAATAGAAAATGTTGATATAGATGATCCTTGGGGATATGACATAAGAATTTATAGTGCATGTGCTAAAGAAATAGTTGAATGTGTGGATAAACTTCTAGAGATTATATAAAGGAAGTGAATATATGATAATAATTGGTTCAGACCATACAGGTATAGAACTTAAAAAGAAAATAGTTTCATATTTAGTAGAAAAAGAAATTGCTGTTAAGGATGTTACTAATTTTAAAGATCAATCAGGAGATGATTATCCAGATATAGCATATATTGTCTGTAGTAATGTTAAAAAATATAATTGCTTAGGAATTGCAATATGCGGAACTGGTATAGGAATATCTATAGCATGTAATAAAATAAATGGAATACGAGCTGCTGTTTGTACAGATAAATATATGGCAAAGATGACTAGGCAAGATAATGATGCAAATGTATTGTGTTTGGGTTCAAGATTAGAAATAAAAAATGTATTTGAACTAATAGATGAATTTATAAATACAGAATTTGCTGGAGGAAGACATCAAAGAAGAGTAGATAAAATTACAAAGATAGAGATGTCACAAAAGGATGGTGTAGAATATGGCGATAGTTTATAGTATAACTGTTATAGCTTTTGTTCTTTGTTTAGTTTTAACACCTTTTGTAATATCTATGTGTAAAAAGCATGGTCTTGTTGATGTTCCAAAAGATAGTAGAAGAGTACATTCAAAACCTATGCCAAGGTGTGGAGGTATAGCTATATTTACTTCATCTATGGTTGCACTTCTTGTGTATTATTTACTTACAAAAGATATACCATCTATAGCATTTAATACACAATTTTGGGGATATTTGATTGGTGCATTTTTAATATTTATTATGGGAATAATAGATGATATATTTACATTAAGAGCAAAGTATAAGTTTGTATTTGAACTGGCTTCTATTTTAGTTGTATATTTTTTTGGTATTAGAATTGAAAATATAGGAAGTTTAGATTTAGGATATTTTTCACTTCCAGTTACGTTTTTATGGATTATTACTGTACAAAATGCAATGAATTTAATTGATGGTCTTGATGGACTTGCAGCGGGAATTACATCTATATCTGCACTGTCACTTTTAATGTTATTTATATCTACATCTGCAAGCTTAGAGGCAATAGTAATTACTGCTGCAATTGTTGGCGCAGGAGTTGGATTTTTACCATATAATTTTAATCCTGCAAAAACATTTATGGGAGATTGTAGTTCAAATTTTTTAGGATTTACTATGGCAACAGTTACAATTCTTGGCTTTTCAAGAGGATATACAGCAGTTGAGTATTTATCACCAGTATTAATACTTGGTGTACCAATTTTTGATACAATATTTGCAATGGTTAGAAGAGCAGTAAAAAGAAGACCACTTTTCGCTCCTGATGGTGGACATGTTCATCACAGATTAATTAAAGCGAGATTTACACAACGACAGGCTGTTTTAATATTATATACTGTTACAAGCACACTTTGTATTATAGCTGTATCATTAATTACACAAGATTTGTGGAAACTTGGACTTTTAGTAGGTATGTCTACAATATTTATTTCGCTTTGGATTGCTAGTATGATTAAGTCTAGAGATTTAAAAGTTGATGAGACAATAAACAACAAATTTAAAGCAAATAATACTTAAATTATTTCATATAATATATAAAGAAGGGAGATAATATATAATGAAAGAAGAGCTATTACAAGATTTAAAAGAGGCTATGAAAAATAAGGAAACATTAAGAAAAGATACTATTACTATGCTTAGAGCAGCTATACTTCAAGTAGAAAAGGATTCTCAAAAAACATTAAATGATGATGAGATCTGTGCAATTGTAGCAAAAGAAGTAAAAAAGAGAAAAGAATCAGTTAAAGAATATGAAGATGCAGGAAGAGAAGATATAGCTGAAAATCTAAAAAAAGAAATAGAAATATTATCTAAATATTTACCTGAACAACTTACAGAAGAAGAAATAAGAAAAATGGTAGAAGATGCTGTAAAAGAATCAGGAGCAGCTTCTCCAAGAGATATGGGTAAAGTAATGTCAATTTTAAGACCAAAAACTGCTGGAAAAGCAGATGGTAAATTAGTAAGTGATATAGTTAAAGAAAGACTTGCTAATATGTAAGATAGAGCCAAGTTAAATCTTGGCTCATTTATATGAGAAAGAGAGGTTAAAATGAGAATATATAAGATTAACAATAACAAATTCAAAAGTATTTTTATTTCATATAATTTTACTATGGAAGTAAATGATAAAAGCATATTTTCAAACAATGCTGTTCTTGGTGCATTAATGGCAAAAAGTTCAAAAAAATATCAATCACAAAAAGAAATAGAAAAGTATTTAAATTCGTTATATGGAGCTTCATATGATGTTAATGTTGAAAAATATGGTGATCTATATAATTTAGAATTTAAAATAGAATATATTAATAGAGCTTTTTTACCAAATAAAGAGGAGCTATTAGATAATATCCTAAAGTTTTTAAAAGAAATGATATATAATCCATCAGATTGGACAAATGAGAATATAGAAAGAGAAAAGAGTTTTATTTTAGAAAGAATAAATGAAAGAAAAGATGAAAAGTTAAAATATGGTGTACAAAGGGCAGAAGAACTTTTATGTAAGGATGAACCTTTTGGAGTATTTTTGTATGGACAAAAAGAAGTTGTAGAAAATGTGAATAAAGCTATATTAAAAAAAGCATATAATGAATTAATTAAATCTTGTACAACAGTTATAATATCAGGTAATTTAGAAGGATATGAGAATATAGAAGAGAAGTTTAAACAAGTGTTTGGTGAGTGTGATTTTTCTTCAAAAGAAATTACAGACTTAATATATAATACTACAAAACCAAAAAGTAGCACTATAGAAGAAGTTAGCGAATACCAAGATACAACACAAAGTGTTCTATCTTTAGGTCTAAGGATAAATAACGCTTCAATAGAAGATTTTTATGCGTTAAATCTGTATAATGCAATACTTGGAACTACTCCGTCTTCAAAATTATTTCAAAATGTTAGAGAAAAAGAGTCTTTAGCATATACAGTTAGATCTAGGTATTATAGATTTAAAGATATAATTGTGATTTTTGCTGGAATAAATAAAGAAAATTATAATAAAGCTGTAGAAGTTATAAAAGAGCAGATAGAAGCAATAAAAAATGGAGATATTACTAGTGATGAATTTAAGAGTGCAAAAGATAGTTTAATGGCAGATTTACTTGAATGGAAAGACTCAAAAGTTGCAATGGCAAAGATGAAATTTGCAAATATTATTGCTTTTAAAGATGCAAATATTACCGTAGAAGATATGAGAGATAAAATGAGCAAAGTTACATTAGAAGATGTAATAAGAGTTGCAAAACTTGTTAGTATTGAAAAAATCTTTGTTTTAGGAGGTATAGATAATGCGTAAAATGAGTTTAGAAGTATCGCAAGAGCTAGGTGAGAGTACTTTTTGTACAACATTAGATAATGGACTTAAAGTATATATATGTCAAAAAAAAGGCTTTGGAAAAAAGATTGGTATGTTTGGTACAAAGTATGGCTCTGTTGTAAATGATTTTGTGGATATTACAACAGGAAAACGTATTAAAGTTCCAGATGGTATAGCTCACTTTTTAGAGCATAAATTATTTGAAAAAGAAGGGGCAAATGCTTTAGATTTATTTTCTAAAATGGGCGTTTCTTCTAATGCCTATACTTCTTTTGATCAGACTGTATATTTTTTTGAGACTTCTGAAAAGTTTGAAGAATCTATAGCAATGCTAGTAAAGTTAATTAAAGAGCCATATTTTACAGATGAAAATGTTCAAAAAGAGCAAGGAATTATTGGTCAAGAAATTAGTATGTATGATGATGATCCTACTTTTATGGTGTACTTTAATGCATTAAGAGCTATGTATCAAAAAAATCCCGTTAGAATAGATATTGCAGGTACAATAGAGTCAATATCACATATAACAAAAGAACTACTTTACACTTGCTATAATACTTTCTATAGTCCACAGAATATGTTTTTCTTAGTTGTTGGAGATGTTGAGGTTGATAAAACAATTGATGTAATTGAAGAGAATATAAAAAAGTATGAAAATAAAGTAGATACTAATGCAAAGATTGAAAAATTTTCTGAAGAAGAGCCAAAAGAAATTGCTCAAAAAGAAATTATACAGAAAATGGAAATATATTTACCACAACTTTGTATAGGATACAAGTTAGATCTTGCTAAAAATGAAGAAATAGTAAGAAATGAAATAATAGTAAGTATAATTTCAGACATGTATTTTTCAAAACAATCAGATTTCTTTGAAAAAGAATATAATAGTGGTAAAATAAACGGTTTTATAGATATGCAATATGAGGGAAGTGATACATTCTCACATGTTATAATATCAACAACTTCAACAGATATAGAAGGAATAGAAAAAGATATTTTAGAATATATTAATCAAATAAAAAATACTCCAATAGATAAAGAACTATTTGAAGTAATAAAGCGTAAAAAAATTGGAGAAGCTATTCTTTCATCAGATAATTTAAATGTAAGTTATAGAAGAGTTATAGACTCAATACTAGATGATACAAATGTATATGCAGATATGGAGATTCTTAAAAATATAAATGAAAATGATATAAAAGAATTTTTAAATAAATTAAACGAAGTAAATAGAGTATCATCAAAAATAATATCAAAATAAGTAAATATTATGTATAATACTCATATTTTTTAATTATAAACATAAAATATTCTTATAGTTTATTATTATTTTACTTGTCGAAACTTGCGACGGATTATAAGCTTAAAATTATTGACTTATCAAAGAACTAATGATATAAATACTAAAAAAAGAGGAGTTTTGCATGATATTAGAAGAAATTGAAAATTTAAAGCGAAAACTAGATAAAGAAATTGAAACAGGTTGTAAATATTCTCAAATATTAAAAACAAGTAAGGAGATTGATATTTTACTTGCGGAGTATTATTTAAAAGAGCTTAAGGATATCTCCTAAGTTCACATTTAATAGGATTAAACCAAGTATTATTATTAAAGCATAATTTTTATCTGATTCTAAGAATAATAATATGATTAGTCCAATGAGAATTAAATCATCAATTTCAAAAGAGAAACCAAACAAATTAAATTTGTTACTTCTATCTTGACTTGTATTAGAAGTTTGGTTTGACTCAAAGGGTTTAAAAGGTATTGTATCGGTATTTTCCGATTCAGTATCTTTTTTTTGACTATCGACATTATTAAAATTTTGCATATAATTATTATAATAATTTCTATGAAAGTTATGATTATTATAATATGGATAATAATTATTAAAAAACATACTAATCACTACCTTTGTTTTTAAATGATTCTAAAACAGATATCACACTTAGGATTGTTAAATAGTCTCCCATTTTATCTTGTCTTGATTTTCTTAAGAATGGTTTTAAAGATATTAGTAAATCTTTTTGAGGACTACTACTATTTAATGCTCCCATTATTTGTTGTATTTTTAAAAATATACTTGGATCAATTGAATTGAAGAAATTATTAGTGTCTTCTTGCTTTTTTTCGTTTTCTTGTGATGAATTATTGCTAGAATTTAATGTGTTTAATAGTGATGAAATGTTTGGTGAAGCTTCATCACTATTTTCTACATTATTTCCCATTTTTTCTTGGATGCTATGTATTAGATTATTTAGTGCATCCTTATTTTCTTCGTTCATAGCTATTTCTTTTTGTTATTGATACCAAACATTTTAGCAATATTATTTAGATCATCACTAGACATATTTTGAACCATTTTTGTAACTTGCTCTATTTTATCTTTATCTAAAGATCCAAGTATTCCCATAAGTTTTTGATTTAATTCATTATTTTCATTCATAATATCATCTCCTATATAGTTTAATTATATGCACTAAAATAAAGTTTGTGATTATTACTGTCGAAAGTTGCGACGAAAAAAATGGAAAAATATGTTGACGTATTAAAGTACTAGTGGTATAAGAATATATGTGAAATGGAGGGATGCAATATCAAATACGAAAGTATGAATAATTTATTTAATTTTATTGATGTAACAGATAACTATATTTTATTAAAGGATAAAGATGTAGTAAAAAAAGTATACATATATGAAATAGAGCCTGTTACATTTTTAAATTTCTCAATGGATGTTCAATCTAATATTTTAAATCTATATAATGAATTTCTTCGTGAATTAAATTATGATTTTCAAATTTATATTTCAAACAAAAAAATCAATGTAGAAAGCTATATAAATAATTTAGCTAAAGTTATAACTAAAAATTCGAGTCAAAATTATATTTCATTAATGAATGAATACTTAAGCAATATAAGTAAAAATTTAGAAGAAGAAATGATATATACAACTAAATACTATATTATAATTTCAATAAATAGGGAAACTAGTTTTGATATTACGCAGTTAGATAGTGTTATAAAAAAATTAGATTATGTTGGTTGCAATACAAAAAGACTTAAAACAAAGAAGAGTATTAGCACTGTTTTATATGAAAACTTAAATAAAGAGGTCTTAATATAGAAAGCGATAACTTTTTGCCAACTATAATAGATAACACTAATTTTAGGTATATTAAATTAAACGAAAAGTATATTATTTCATTAAGTGTAAAGTTTCTTCCGAGTACAATATTTTTTCTAGATATTATAAAAGAAATTCCTCAAAATTTAAATTATGATTTTTCAATATATATTAGTAAGCAAGATCCAATAAAAGTATTAAATAGTTTGACATATAATATTGGTGTTGTAAGTAGTGAGATAAGTACAGTAAATAAAAATCAAAGAAATATAGATGTACTAAGTATTACAAAAGATGAATCTTCAAATTTAAGAAAAAAGATACAAGTTGAAAACCAAGAAATATATTTAATATCATTATTATTTACTTTTTATTCTTATGATTTTAATCAATTATTAAAAAATATTTTTTCAATTAAAGCAAAATTTTTTTCAAAAGGAATAAGTGTAGAAATAACAAATTTTAGACACTTAGAATTTTATCTATCAAATTTACCATTAACATTAAAAAATATAGAATTATTAAATGATATTTATATAACTACTGATGCACTTGCAAATATTTTTCCTTTTTATACTACTAATTTTATAGATCAAGATGGAGTATTAATTGGGTATACAAATGAAAATAAGATCTGTATGCTAGACATTTTTAGCCCTAAATATGAAAATGCAAATATTTGTATTTTTGGAAGCAGTGGCTCTGGAAAATCATATTTTACTAAGCTATTTATTATTAGAAATTTCTTTTTAAATCGAAAACAAATTATCTTAGATATTGAAGGAGAGTATTTAAATTTATGTAATAGACTTTTTGGAACTTCTTTATTTTATGATACTTATATAAATATACTTGAAATAACTAATAATGATATAAAGCAAGATAGCTTTTTAGATAAAAAAATAGAAAAGGTACTCTTCTTTATAAATGGATTTCATGAAATAGATATGAAGTATTTTAGACAAAAACTACATGAATTATATAGTAGTTTTAATATATCAAATGATATTATGTCAGTAGCAAAGTTAGAAGATGAAAATATTTATTTAGAATTTGAAATTAAATCAAGCGATAGTTTTCCAACACTTAAAGATTTAGTAAATTATTTAGATGATACAGAACAAAGAGAAATACTAATTAAACTAATACAAAATGAATTAAAATTTTTTTCAAAAAAAACAAATATAAAAAAAGATAATAAATTATATGTTTTAAATATGTCTGAGATAGTAAATAATTCCTTTTTAGTATCTATGATTTTTAACTATATAATGACATCTATTTATGATACAAAAACTATTATATATATTGATGAGCTTTGGAAATTTGCATACGAGGAAAAGACTTTAGAAGTGATTTTTAATGTATATAAGACAATAAGAAAAAGAAATGCTTCAATTGTAACAATAACACAAGAAATAACAGATTTTTATAGATATAAAAATGGAATATATGCAAATACAATTTTAAACAATTCAAATTTTAAATTCCTTTTTAAATCAAGTTATTCTGAAGTTAAAAAAATTAGTGACAATTTAAGCGTGGACTATAATAGTATTTTATCACTTAAAAAAACTGAGACATTATTACTTATAGATAAAAATAATGTAAAGCTAAAAATAACACCTAATGAGTTTGAAAGAGGTATTGTAAATGAGAATGATATTGGCAATAAATAATAGGGTATTAGAAGAAAGAATTACTATAAAGTATAGTGATACTTATAATATTTATTTAGCAGAATCTACAGAAATAATATATAACTTAATTTCAAATAATGAAAAATGTATATTGATAATAAAAGAAGATATAAAAGGAAAAATTGAATTTAAAGATTTAATTGTCGATTTAAAAAAACAAATTAAAGATATACAGATTATAGTATTAGTAAAAAAACTAGAACAGGATTTAAAAGAATTTTTATTCTCAAAAGAAGTGTTTAGTATAATAGAGGGAATTAAGCTTAATTTAGACACTCTCGTTGATTTAATAGAAAACCCTCAAATTGTTGTATATAAAAGTTCTACAATACCAATAAAAAATAATAAAGTTATATGTGTTACTGGTAGTAGGTGTGTAGGAAAGACAATAGTTTCACTTTTGATATCAAATATAATAGCTAAAGATAAAAATAAAAAAGTTGTTGTAATTGATATGAATTTTGTAACACCAACTTTAGATACATACTTAAATTTAAATAAAAACTATTCACTTATAGATTATATAAGTGATTTAGAAAATAAAACATTAAAAGATATCAAAAATTATGAAACTTGTGATAGTAAATATCAAAATTTAAAGTATATATTAAATTCTAAGCCAATTCCCATACCAAGTTCTAATACGATTACAAATATAATAAACAGTCTACAATTATATTATGACTATGTTATTGTAGATACATCTACATTTATGATAAATAAAATATATAGTATAGCAAAGCAAAATAATTATAATTTACTTCACATTATAGAACCTTCAAAAAAATCTTTTAAGGAATATTTACTTGATACTATATATATAGAAAAAGAGTTATTATTGTATTCATATATAATCTGTAATAAATCTTTTTTTAAAAATAAGATTCAAACTATAGCAAGGGATAAAAATCTTAATATAAATGGGAATGTTAAATTTAGTATTATTTTAAGTTATAACAATAAATTTAGTGAAAAATATTTAAGATATAATTTAAAATATATATTAAAAAAATTAAATATTAATAAGTTATTTAAATTAAAATGTAAATTGATAGATAATATTTTAAAATATAAGGAGGATAATTATGAATAATGAGAATATAGAAATAGAAAAAAATAAAACAGAAGTATCTAATATAATATCAAAGGTAATAGAAAAAGGAGCTAATTATATCATTAAATCAATGCCTGTTAATGAGCATATTAAGGAGATATTAAGTGATGTAAAAGAAGCTCTTAAAGAAAGAGATTTTTTAAATATAATTAAGGTTGCAGTAAGTAGTAGTATAAATGAAGGACTTAGTGTAATCGGAATAAAAAAAGATAATTTAACTCAGATAGATAAAATGGTAGAAACAGCTTTTAAAGGTGGACTTACTACTTCTATTAATATTGGAGTAGGAATAGTAGAAAATGCTAAAAAGTATGGTAACATATTTTATAATTATATTGAAGATTTCTTTGAAAGCTTGAAAGGATTTATCTCAAGCAAAGACTTTAAGTCAAAACTATATAATGGTATTACTAAATGTTTAGATAAAGTAGATAATTTTAAAGAGATATGTAATGATTGGTATGATGCTTATGATAAATTTGATTTAAAGGATATAAAAGATATTGCAGGAAAACTTAATAAGCTTAAAAAGAAAGTTTCTTTTGATAATAATTGCATTAGTGAAAATTCTATAATACAAAATGTAACTGAGTTAGTTTCAAGGAAAAAGGGAAAGCTTACGCAGACTCAATTTGATATCTGTAAAAATTTAGAGAAAATTTAGTATTGTTATTTAAAATTAATCAAAATTGTTATATAATATAGTCCAAAAGGACAGGTGATTTTATGAATTTTTATGACAATATTAATAATCTGGTTTCATCTTTTAAACAGACAGATGAATACATAGAATATAAAAGATTAAAGGAGAGTCTAAAATCTAATACAGAGATATATAATATGCTAAAAGATTTTAAAGATAAACAAAATGAAGTACAAATTGCTTTTTTAAATGGACAAGATGTAACTAAAGAAAAAAAGGAAGAAATGGAAAATCTTTATTCAATAGTTATACAAAATGAAGACTGTAGAAAAATACTAGAATGTGAAATGAAGATAAATATAATTTTAGCAGATTTACAAAAATCAATGGGAGAAGCAATAGAAGAGCTAGTTAAATTTTAGGAGTAGTATATGTGGGTTAAAGATGTTAGAAATTATGAAGTAGATATTTTGGAAGATGGAAAAGTATTGTATTCAGGAAATGTTAATGATGCTCCTGATGATTTAAAGCAAAGAGAGACTAAAAATATGAAGATAGTACATAAAAGAATTATTATAGATATTTAGTTTTTATGAAAATAATTTATGTAAAATAATCGTCAAATACTATTGTAAAAATTAGAAATTTATGTTATAATTAAATCCAGTAGAAATAAAATAATTTTTCTATTGGATTTTTTTTGTTTAGTACGGAGTGAAAATATGAATTATAGAGATGCTTTAAATAAGTTTATTGATGAGATGAATTATTTAAAAAATGAAGACGTCGAAGGTATTGTATTTTACGGAAGCTTTCATACTGGAACCTATAATGAATTTTCAGATATTGATATAATGGTACTATTTGATGACGACTCTGATGCAAATCAGATAAAAGGATTTAAAACGGTAAATGGAATTCAAGTAGAATATTTTGAAAGAACCGTATCTAAAATATATGAAAGAGCAAATTCGGATTATATGAAGTGTGAAGATTCCCTCTTATCTATGATTGGATATGGTGAGGTAATCTTTGATAGAAATGGTAAGGTAAAGGAATTAATAGATTATATAAAAGAAAAGTATTCAAGAGCTTTGCCGGGATATACAAGACATGAAGCTATTTATCAAATTGCTTCTATAAGGAAAGCAGTACTTGCAACAGAAGAGCTTAGAGTTCAAAATGATCCATATTTTGAAAATTTCTATTTTTTAACAATAGAGAGGATAAGAGATTTTTATCATAAGCTTAAGGGATTTTCAAACTTATCACAAACTAAAATATATAAGTTATATACAAATGAAAAAATACAAAAAGCTCAGCATAAGAAAATTCCAGAAAGGGAATTTATTGATTTATTTTTTAAAGCTATAGAAGAAGGTACGTCAAAAGAAGAAAAAGTAAAAAGAATAAATGAGCTTTGGAGATATGCAATGAGAGGATATAGCAATATTGATTTTAATGACTTAAGAATAGATTTAGGTAAAAAAAGATATTAGATATAATATTGAAAGTGAGGAAATAAAAATGTTACAATTACCAAAAAATGAATATAGAATTTCAATAACTTCAGGATGTAATATGAAATGTGTATATTGTCATAATGAAGGAAATAAAGTAATAAATCAATTGAGTAAAGATGATATTGAAAGTCTTATACAAAATTCATATGATTTAGGCTTAGAACAAGTAAGACTTACAGGTGGAGAGCCTCTTATTCATAAAGAAATTTTTGATATTTGTCAAATGCTTGCAGAAAAATATCATTTAAAAGTAGGAATTAATACTAATATTATTGAAATAGATAAACTTATGTATATGATTGAAAAAGGGTGGATATATAGAGTAGTTGTTGGATTAGATTATTATGATGCACCTATTTCTAAACAATCACCTGTTGGGATAAGTTCAAAGCAAGCTTTAGAAAACACATTAAGGGTAAAAAACTCAGGAGTAAATGTTACCATTTCAACAGTATTTAATGGTGATTATGATAATTTATATAAATTAGTAAAATGGGCATATGACAATAAGATTAGAATTAAAATACTTGAAGAAGTAAAAAATGAAGTTGCAGAAAGCACAGGAAAAGATTATTTAGAAATGAAAGAAAAAATCTTATCAGATTTTAATTTAAAACCAAAATATGATGAACAATTTAAAGAATGGCATGGAATGGATGGTGATTTTACAGCAGTTACATTTTTTCATTCTCATTGTAGAATAAGAGAATGTGATGTTTGTAAAAAAATGCATCTTAGAGTTACTAGTTGTGGTACTTTAAAGCAATGTATTCAATCAGAAGAAAATGATATAGATTTTAGAAAGGGTAATATTAGAGATAATATTATTAAAGCACTATCACAACCAGTAAACTTTAATGTACAGCCAGCAAGATATGTTGATACTAGTTTAATATAAAAGGAGATTTAATTTTGAAAGAAGATATTAAATTTTCATTTGGTAATAGTAAATTTAAGTATAGAGTATCTGGAATTTTAATAGTAGATAATAAGATTTTAACTGTTCAGATTAACAATAATGGATTTTATTGTTTGCCAGGTGGACATGTTGAGATAATGGAAAATACAGAAGAGGCAATTAAAAGAGAGTTTTATGAAGAGACTGGAATAGATATTAATGTAGAAAAATTATTATATGTAACAGAGAATTTTTTTGATGGCAGTTTAGGACATTTTCACGAGCTTGGATTTTATTATTTACTTAAAACAAAAGATAGAATTATTCCAAAAGATTATATAGTAATAGAAGATGATAAAAATGAAAAGGTTAAATTGGATTTTAAATGGTTTAATATAGATAGCTTAGATAATTTTAAACCAGATTTTTTAAAAAAAGATATTTTAAAAAATACTAAAAAAGAACTTAAGCATTTTATTATTTATGATAAAAAATAGTATAAATTTAAAGAAAAACTTAAAAATTTTAATAATTTTTAAGTTTTTTTCAATTTTATGTGACAAAATGAGCAAAATTTCCGTCTATATAATAGATGCAAATTCAACGAACTAAATTATGTAGCTTAAATGTTGTACAACTATATAGGGGGAATTCTGTTATGAAAAGAAAAACTATGCTTATATTTTTGTTTATCGCATTAGGTCTGGGAGCTTTTGTCGTTTACGGAGTATCTAATTTTGGTAAAACAAAAATAGATCTAACGAGAGAGTATGAAGTTACTTCATATATCACTCAAGATATGATTGACAATATGCAAGACTGTAGCGTAGACTTGTGCCTTGAAGAAGCTTACACACCAGAAGGACTAGGAGAGGATGCAGATGATATTGTAATAGCATCTGTAATATCATTAGATGATAGTGATCCGGAAACTGGACTATTTGGTGCTACAACAGGAAAATTATTAATAAATCAAACTTTACAGGGAGATTTACAACAAGGACAAGTAGTAGAGTATATTAAAAATGGTGGAGTAATGAACATGGCTGAATGGGAAGATACTCAACCAGTTAATGCAAACTTAAAACGTGCATATTTACGACAACAAGCAGGAGTAGATATTGATTTAGATAATACATATATTAATATTGTAATCTCAGATGACATCGAAATAGAAGAAGGTTATACATACTTAATTTATTTAAAGGAAAATAATGATAAATATGAGATAATTGGACTTGATATGGGACTAAGAAAGCTTAATGTAAATTATGCAAATAGATTAGGTGTGCAAAACTATAGTATTGATACATTACAAGTTATGAATAATAAAACAGGTGAATTTGAATCATTGCAAAATTATATTAATACATATATTAATAATAGCGAAGAGTAGAATAAGTTTTTGTTGTGTGGGATTTAGTGGATGTACTAAGTCCCTTTTTTATGATATAATAAGGTAAAAGAGGAAGATTATGGAAGAGAATATTATAAATTTGGCTAAAAATGGAGACATTGAGGCATTCGAGAACATTGTTCGCGAATATAAAACTGAAATGTATTCCATAGCAGTAGTTAGACTAAAAAATGAAGCAGATGTTGAAGATGCAATACAAGAGACATTATTTGATATATATAAGAGTTTATGGTATTTAAAGAGAGTAACTTGTTTTAAGCCTTGGATAATCAGAATATTAATTAATAATTGTAACGATATAATAAGACAAAAGAAAGAGTCTGTTTTGAGTTTTGAAGATTCTATTGTAAATACTTTACCAGACAAAGAAAATGAATATCTTAAGTTAGAAGGCGAACAAAATTTTTTTGAAATGATTGACTTTTTAAATGAAGAAGAAAAAACAATTATTACTATGAGATATTCACAAGATTTTAGTATTACTGAAATGAGTCAGATATTAAATATTAGAGAAGGCACTTTAAGAATGAGGATATGTAGAATCAAAGAAAAAATAAGAAACAGATATGAGGATAAATAATATGTCAGAAGATATAGAAAAAATTCTTGAAGAAAAGTATAAAAAAATAGAAGTACCACAAGGTATGTTTAGTGTTAATTATTCAGAATTTAAAAAAAGAGTTGTATTTTTTAAATTTATAGTGATAGGGATAATTGTGTTAACTATTTTGACTGTTTTGTTTTTTATTATACAACTAAGATTAACAGACGAAGTAGAAAGTTTTATAAGTGTTTTTAATTCAAAAATGTAAGAAAAAAACTAGATTATAAAAATATAATCTGGTTTTTTATAGGCTTATAGAATTATAATATTTATTTAACAATTGAATTTTTTCTGCTTGTTATCATAAATATGTAATAGGTGGAAAAATTGAAAAAAAGAATTATATGTTTTTTTGTGTTTTGTATTTTTTTAGTGTATTCATTTATAGTTGCAGGAATTTTAAAATTGAAAGATGAAAATGAAAGTATTATGACAAATTCAACCGCAGTAACATCACATGTTATTGTTATAGATGCAGGACATGGTAAACCGGATGAAGGTGCAGTAGGGTTATATGGAACGACAGAAGAAGCAATAAATTTAAAAATAGCTCTTAAACTACAAGCTTTAATAGAGCAAAGTGGTGGAATTGTATATTTAACAAGAAGTGATGAAAATGGAATTTATTCAGCAGATTCAAATACAATAAAACAGATGAAAGTGAGTGATATAAAAAATAGAGTTGCAATTGGAAATCAGGAAGATGTAGATGTATTTATTTCAATACATCTAAATAAATATCCTGAAAGTATTTATAGTGGTTGGCAAACATTTTATCAAAGTGATAATGAAGAAAGCTTAAAACTTGCCACATGTATACAAGAAGGACTTAATAATTCAATTTCTACTCCTAATAATAGAGTTCCATTACCATTAAAGGGAATATATATTATGGATAATGTTGAAAATACAACAGTTACAGTTGAATGTGGATTTTTATCTAATGAGGATGAGGCAAAAAAGTTGCAAGAAGATGAGTATCAGGATAAATTAGCATGGGGAATATTTATTGGTATACAAGATTTTTTTAAATAAAAAAAGAAGAATTATTATTCTTCTTTGATTAATATATCTGAAATTTCAAATAGTAGTATTTTTTCATCGTTAATGCTAATATGTTCATTTTTGAATAAATCACTCCAATTTTTAAATATATTAGTTGCAATGTTATATTTTATACATTCAGTATAATTTAGAATTAAATCTTCTCCATATTTAAAAGCTAAGTCTAATTTTTCCTTTGGAATATTTACATTGTGATAATATTTTTTAAAAATTGATAAAGACTTAGATAAATCTTTTTGATATTTTTTTATTTTATAAAGATTTATTGTATCAGACACTAGTAAAAATGGCTGATGAAGCATATATTCTGTATCTTTAGTTATATACCGTTTTTTACCACAATTAAAAATTAAAGTTGCAGCGCTTATACAATTTCCCATTGCTACAGTTATTAAAGGATTTGGTAGATTTTTTAATAAATTACATATTACTACTGCATCATTTAATGTTCCGCCATTAGAATTTAATATAACTATAATGGGTTCTTGTTCATCTATTAAAGATGAAACTGCACTTTCAACAATATTTGATGTTTTACTAGTGATATCTCCCCAAATTTTAATTTTTATCATTTGTACATCCCTCCTAAACATATTAATATTGGAAGCTTTATCATTGATGCTATGTGAATTATATCATTAAAGTTATATTTTAGCAATATAATAAAGAGCTTGAATTAATCAAACTCCTTATATAAATATTCTTGTAATAGATTTGCTAGATTTATACTGTATGCATAATCTAATAGCTGATTAAAATTTGGATAATCGGCATATTTATTTTTATCATATTGATAAAAAATTTCGTTTGGACTCTTAACGCCGTTTTTAATCATTTCCTGAATGGTCGAATTTTTAAACACTGGTGATGAGTTGTTTTCATCTAGTTTTATATATCCTTGATCAGTATATAGTTTCATTTGTAAATCGAAGTCAAGTTTATCACATAGATATGCAAACTTTGATTCTTTTGTTTTTTGGCTATTAAATTCATCAGTAAGAGAAATATATTCGTCTTTTAATATTAAGCATGATAAAATTTCTTCAACAGCTTTCCTTCCCATTTCTTCTTTTTGTTTAGGAGTAACTTTATCAAAAGGAGTAATGTCTCCAATTATTATCTCTTCTAGTTCATGTATTATAAGCATCATTACTACTTTTTTAATATTAATATTTACTTGATATTCTGAGTGAATAGCTATTGCAAGCATACAAGTATCATATACATGTTCTGCTATACTTTCTCTTCTTGGTGCCGTAACATTCCAATATATTGATCCTTGACGTATCTTATTTTTTAATGATGTTGCCATCAAATAAAATTTAAGAATATTTTCATTTTTATTCATAATATCACCTCTTTTAAAATTATTTAAAAAATTACTATATTATAGCAAAAAGATTATAACATAAAATATGTGATAATACAACGTTTTATGACAATTGCCAAAGTTATGTTTATTGACTTTTTCCTACTTTGTGATATCATATATATGTCGAAAAATAGATAAAAATGAGGTGGAACATAATATGAAAAAGATATTGCATGTTGGACTAGATGTTGGTTCAACTACTGTAAAAATCGTTGTAATGAATGATAAATTAGAAGAAGTATACACAAATTATACAAGACACCATTCAGATACTAAAAATACTATATATGATGTATTAAAAAAATTAATAAAAGATTTTCCTAATACTTTATATACCATTGCTCTTACTGGCTCTGGTGCGTTGGAAATTTCGAAAATATTAGGCATTCAATTTATACAAGAAGTAATATCTTGTAAAAGAGCTGTTGAAAAATACATACCACAGACTGATGTTGTTATAGAATTAGGTGGAGAAGATGCAAAAATAATTTATTTTGATAAATTTATAGAACAAAGAATGAATGGGACTTGCGCGGGAGGCACAGGTGCATTTCTTGATCAAATGGCATCACTGCTTAATACAGATACAGCTGGACTTAATGAACTATCTAAGGGGCATGAGGTTATATATCCTATAGCTTCAAGATGTGGTGTGTTTGCCAAAACTGATGTTCAACCATTAATAAATGAAGGTGCAAGAAAAGAAGATATTGCTACATCTATATTTCAAGCTGTTGTTAATCAGACAATTAGCGGACTTGCGTGTGGTAGACCAATAAAGGGAAAAGTCGCTTTTCTTGGTGGACCTTTAAATTATTTGCCAGAATTAAGAAATAGATTTATTGAGACTTTAAAATTAAAAGATGAAGAAATTATAGTACCAGAAGATGCCCATTTACTTGTTGCAAAAGGAGCAGCTCTTGCATCTTTAGATACAAATGAAATTAGTTATAGAGATTTAGTAAAAAAATTAGAAAATTTTAAGGATGCTAAATATGTTGAGACAAAACCATTACCACCTCTATTTGAAAGTGAAGACGACTATAAAGAATTTAAAGAACGACATGATAAGGATAAAGTAAAAAGAGGAGATTTAAAAAATTACAAGGGTGATATATTTATTGGAATTGATGCCGGTTCTACAACTACAAAATTAGTCGCAATAGATATGAATGGAGCATTATTATATTCTTTATATGGAAGTAATAATGGTAATCCTTTATCAAGTGTTATTTCTATGATAAAGGAATTATATAAAAACATACCAGAAGGTGCTACATTAAGGTTTGCTGGTGTTACAGGTTATGGAGAAAAACTTATTCAAGCAGCGTTAAATATTGATTTGAGTGAAATAGAGACAATAGCGCATTATACAGCAGCAAAAGAGTTTATGCCTAAGGTAAATAGTATAATAGATATTGGCGGTCAAGACATGAAGTATATTAGACTTAAAAATGAGGCAATAGATAATATAATGCTAAACGAGGCATGTTCTTCTGGTTGTGGTTCTTTTATAGAAACTTTTGCTAAAAGCTTAGGAGTTAGTATTGAAGAATTTGTAGAAGAAGCTATACATTCAAAAGCTCCAGTAGATCTGGGTTCAAGATGTACTGTATTTATGAATTCAAGAATTAAACAAGCTCAAAAAGAAGGGGCGTCTGTTGGAGATATATCAAGTGGATTATCTTATTCTGTAGTAAAAAATGCAATTCAGAAGGTTATGAAGATACGTGATGTAAGGAAACTTGGAAAAAATATTGTTGTTCAAGGTGGTACTTTTTATAATGATGCTGTGTTAAGAAGCTTTGAAAAAGTCACTGGAAGAAACGTTATAAGACCAGATATTGCAGGACTTATGGGTGCCTATGGGGTTGCTCTTCTTGCAAAAGAGCAGTTTATTGCCAACGAAGATGATTATTATAAATCAACAATGCTTACACCAGAGCAGATAGATAATTTAGATATAAAAATTACGCATGCAAGATGTGGAAAATGTGAGAATAATTGTAGACTTACAATTAATAGATTTGGAAATGGAAAAAGATTTGTTTCAGGAAACAGATGTGAAAAGGGTGAAGGGAACACTGATACTACAAAAGATTTACCTAATATGTATAAGTATAAAAATGAGAGATTGTTTTCGTATAAGCCTTTAGATGAAGATAAAGCTCCTAGAGGAACAATAGGTATACCTAGAGTATTAAATATGTATGAAGATTATCCATTTTGGTTTACTTTTTTTACAAATCTTGGATTTAGAGTAATAATATCTGAAAAGAGTAATAGAAAAACGTATGAAAAAGGAATGGAATCTATGCCTTCTGAATCGGTTTGTTACCCTGCAAAACTTGCTCATGGACATATTATGAGTTTAATAGATAGTGGCATTAAAACTATATTTTATCCTTGCATTTCATATTCTAGGAAAGAATTTGATGAGGCAGATAATAAATATAATTGTCCTATTGTTGCATCATATTCAGAAGTTATTCGCAATAATGTAGAAGAATTAAAAAATATAAAATATATAAATCCATTCTTACCATTTGAAGCAAAACCACTTACAGAAGCAGTTATGGATTTACCTGAATTTAAAGAATATAATTTTAAGAAAAGTGAAGTATTAAAAGCTGCTAAAGAAGCAGAAAAAGAATATCAAAAATTTAGGGATGATGTTCATAAAAAGGGACAAGAAATAATAGATTATATAAAGGAAAATAATTTAAGAGGAATTGTTCTTGCTGGACGACCTTATCATGTTGATCCAGAAATAAATCATGGTATAGATACATTAATCACAAGTCTTGGCCTTTGCGTTTTATCTGAAGATAGTGTTTCAGATAAGGCTGAGGTAAGACGTCCTATTAGGGTTGTCGATCAGTGGGTTTATCATTCAAGACTTTATGCAGCAGCAGAGTATGTGGGCAGAAATGATTTCTTAGAAATGATACAACTTAATTCATTTGGTTGTGGAGTTGATGCTGTAACAACTGATGAAGTTGAGGAAATTTTAACAAGTTATAACAATATGTATACTTTAATTAAAATAGATGAGATAAATAATCTTGGGGCTGTAAGAATTCGTATTAGATCTTTGCTCGCAAGTATGAATAAGAGGATGCAGAATAATCAAGGTAAAGATAATGAGTTAAAGTATGATGAAAAACTTGGAGAATATGAAATAGATAAAGTAAAATTTACTAAAGAAATGAAAGAAAATGGTTATACAATTCTTGTTCCACAAATGGCACCAATACATTTTGAACTTCTATTACCTGGACTGGAAGCAGAGGGATACAATGTTAAGTTATTAAGAGATTGTACTGAGCATACAATTGAAACTGGTTTAAAATATGTCAATAATGACGCATGTTATCCATCAATAATAACAACAGGTCAAATGATTGAAGCTTTAGAAAGTGGAGAGTATGATTTGAATAAAACTGCATTAATAATGTCACAAACAGGTGGTGGATGTAGAGCAACAAATTATATAGGATTTATACGAAAGGCATTAAAAGATGCTGGTTATCCAAATATACCTATTATTTCATTTAATGTTAAAGGAATGGAAAAGGCCAGTGGATTTAAAATAACATTACCACTTGCTATTAAATTGTTAAAAGGAATTGTATATGGAGATTTACTTCAAAAAATGCTACTTAAAAATAGAGCATATGAAGTAAAAAAGGGTGAGACAGAAAAGGTATATAATAAATGGCTAGATAAAGCTAAAGATATAATAAAAAATGGAACAAACAAAGACTTTAAAGCTGGTATTTACCAGATGGTTGATGATTTTGAAAACATTCAAATAAATAAAAATGTAAAAAAGCCAAGAGTTGGAGTTGTTGGTGAGATTTTAATTAAGTATCATCCTTTTGGAAATAATTATGTGATTAATGTTTTAGAAAGTGAAGGTGCTGAAGTTGTAATGCCTGACTTTATGGGATTTGTTAAATATATGGGAACTCATGCAGTTACAACAAGTAAACTTTTAAAGAAAGATAAATTTATTGCAAAGATTAGTAAAGTTGCAATAAAATTTATGGATGAATTTGAAAAGGATGCAAAATTAGCACTACAAAAATCTAAAAAAGGATATTTACCACCTTGTGATATTTGGCATTTAGAAGAAAAAGTTCAAGATATTTTATCTATTGGAAATCAAACAGGAGAAGGATGGTTTTTAACAGCAGAGATGATTGAATTTATTGAAAATGATATTCCAAATATAGTATGTGTTCAACCTTTTGCTTGTCTTCCAAATCACGTTGTTGGCAAAGGTGTAATTAAGACTATTAGAAAGAAATTCCCAGAAGCTAATATTTCGCCAATTGATTATGATCCGGGGGCAAGCCAAACAAATCAAATAAATAGAATAAAATTATTAATAACAGTTGCAAAAGATAATTTAAAAAGAAAAGAAATCGTAAAAAAATATACTGTTAGTAACAAAAAAATGAAAATAAAAAAATAATACTAAAAAGGCTATTTGTTTTCAAATAGTCTTTTTTAAGCATAATTATAGAATAAAACAGTAATAATTGGTATAATAAAAGTATATGTTGGAGGTATTATATGAATAAAGCTTTAGCATTAAGTACGACCATTAATTTAGAAGAACAAGCTAGAATTTTAAAATATATAAAAAAACATCCTTCAAAAGAAGGAAAAAAAGCTAAAAATGCGTACATATTATCTGTTATAATTACTTTATTAATTATCTTTTTTGTTATGATACCACTTTGTATTTATAATTTAAAAAAAATAGATAATATAGCTAATTCTAAAGATTTCCCTATTGGTGCAACAAAAGAAGTATCAGGACATATTTCTTTATACGAGGATACTTTTTGGTATACTGATAGTAGTAATAAGTATGAGTTTAATTTAAATGACTATACTTTGGACAGTAGTTTTGAAAATGGTGAGATTATACGTATATATTTAGATGACGATAATAATGTAATTAGCATTGCTCATGAACAAGATGAAGGAAAAGAAATAGGAGTATCTACGCTATTTATGTTTGTAATACCAATATCTTTATTGTTAATACATGCTTTTATAGGAAGAAAAACTTATTCAAAGCATTGGTACTTATATGTTCAGTGGTATAAAAAAGAAATTGAACCATATCTTTTTATTAATAATTATGAGGAGGTTATTAATAATAAAAAGTATTATGATGTTACAGTTAAGATTAGAGATTTAAAACCTGAGATAAAGAGTAAATATAAATCTATTTTAGGCAAATATATTATTTTAAATATTTTATTTTTAGCTTTTATATGTATAATAATTTATTTTGCAATTAAATTTAATTTAAATATAAATAATGGTTTATTTATTATTGGATTAAGTATATTTATTTTGATTTTTTATATTTTAATTAATATTTGTGAGGAAAATCTAGAGCAAATAAAAAATGGAGGTGAGAATAAAAATGAAAAAAATAAATCTATATAAAATATTATATGTAATTTCTATTCTCTTATTATTTATTTATGTGTTTATTTTGATATTAGACTATATAAATTATAATCCAACTGAAACGTCTTTTCCTTTCTATTCTACAGTAATTGTTAGAACAATAGAGTTTATTATACCAAGTTTATTATTTTTTATATTTGGAATAATTATGATGAAAAGAAAAAAATAATAATAAAGAACTTACAAATTTATTTGTAAGTTCTTTTATATCAACACATTCTATTGTCATATTTTTTCATTTCTTCTTTAGAGCAAATTCCAATAAAACCTAGTGTCTTATTAAATTTTTGAGGATTTAGCCCATATATAGTTACTCTAGAATGACCCTCGATAACAAGATATTTTTTATTATTACAAGTAATTAAAATTATTGGTGGAAATAAGTTATACTTTAAAAAATTTAATCCATTAAGATATGGCTTGTTAGAAACATCATATATTTCAATTCCCGCTATTATATTTTTGGCTGCATCTTTTGGCTTTGACGTATTATTTGATAAATTATTCCAGTAATCATAGTTTATATAGTATATATTATCTAAGTCATTTGTATCAAATTCAACAAGTTTCCAACTTTCTATTTTTGGAAAGTTATTAAATAGTTCCTTATTAGGGTAGCCTCTAAATTTATATATTATTTGTTTCCTAATTATATTTTGCTCTTTTGAGTTGATATCTCCTTTTGTTATTATATCTTTATTTATATTTAACTCAGTTAATATATTTAAAAGATTTTGACTAAATCTTTTTGAGGAAAGCTCTCCTTTTAAAAATTCTAATATCATTTCATCTTCTGATGATTCTCTAATTATTTTCATAGTTTTTATCACCAACTTTAATAATATTATTATAGCATAAAAAGTATAGTTATGTTAAAAATAAAAAAATCAATCAAAAATGATTGATTCTTTTATGGTGCTCCTGAGACGAATCGAACGTCCGACCAACGACTTAGGAGGTCGCTGCTCTATCCACTGAGCTACAGAAGCATAATATAATTATACCATGTTTAGATATAATTTCAAGTGCGATTTCTTTATTTTCTTTTTAGACTATAGTATAATATATATGGTGAATAATGTGGATAAATATATGAAAGAAGCTTTAAAAGAAGCAAAAAAAGCATATAAAAAAGATGAAGTTCCGGTTGGAGCAGTAATAGTTAAAGGTGATAAAATTATAGCAAGAGGACATAATTTAAGGGAAACGAAACAAGATGTTTTAGCACATGCAGAAATCATTTGTATACATAGGGCATGTAAAAAATTAAATAATTGGAGATTAGAAGGATGTACTATGTATGTTACATTATATCCATGCAATATGTGTATAGGGGCTATTAAGCAATCAAGAATGGATATGGTTTATTATGGTGCTAAAGATGATAAAATTGTTTTATATGACGATAGTCTAACTTATTATAATGAAAATAAAGAATGTTCAGAGATTTTAAAAGACTTCTTTAAAAAGCTTAGAAGAAAATAGTTGAATTTTACATGTTTTTAGTGTATAATATTAATTGTTATTGCACCAGTAGCTTAGCTGGATAGAGCACTCGGCTACGAACCGAGAGGTCGGGGATTCGAATTCCTCCTGGTGCACCATAAAACATTGAATTTTTATTCAATGTCTTTTTTTATATAATTTTTATTGATATAATATAATAAATTTATATATAAGGATGGGAGAGATATTTATGAAAAATTTAAAGTTTGGACTTTCATTAATAATATTAGGTAATATATTATACTTAGCATATATATTTTTTACAGGTGAAGAGGTAGGCTCTTTTAGTGAATTTACAACTGGAATGTTATTAGGCTTATCTGTAGGTATTAATTTAATTGGAATAATATTAACAATAATTTATATAAGTAAAGAAAGTGAGAAATAATGAAACTAATTAAGATTCCTGAAGATAAATATTATGATTATAAAATTAAGGCTATGTTTGATTGTTATAAGTGGGATCCTCAATTTTGTGATAATAATACTTTATCTAGATATGTTTTGGTTTTAACAAAAAAAGAAAATGAAGAAATAATTTCTCTAACAGAAAAGTTAGATAAAGAAACAAGACTTGCAGAAGAGTATTTAAATAAAAATATAAAAATTGCAAAAAACTTAACTCTTCCTAGAAAGGTTTTAGAGCAAATACCGAATATGCAAAATTATGATAAAACACAAAATATTAGACTCATGAGATATGACTTTCATTTGAGTATAGATAATAACTGGGTAGTTACTGAAGTTAATAGTGATTGTCCAGGTGGATTTGCTGAGAGTTCTTTGTTGCCAAATTTAGCAAGAAATGTTATTAATTTGCCTCAATTAGATTTTACTTCTTTTGGAGACAAGATGGTTGAAGAGATAAATAAAAAATTAAATAAAAATGGAACAATTATGATGGTACATTGTACGTGCTTTAGTGATGACAGACAAGTTATGCAATACATGGGTGATAGGTTAAAAAAGGAAGGCTATAGAATAATATATGGTGCTGCAGATCACATTAATTTTAAGGATAAAAAAGCATACTGCATATTAGATAATAATCAAATAAGTATAGATTTAATATTTAGGTTTACGCCTTTAGAATGGCTTATACAGATGAAACCACGTAGATGGGATGGATATTTTAACACTGTAACAAAATCTTGTAACCATCCTATTAGTATTTATGCTCAAAGTAAAAGATTTCCATTTGTGTGGAATGATTTAGAAAAAGCGGGTATTAGTATGAGTACTTGGAAAAAACTACTGCCAGAAACTTTTGAAGTAAAAAAATTATTATTAAAAGAAGGATATATATATAAGCCAGTATATGGAAGAGTTGGAGAGAGAATTTCAATTAAAGAAGCATGTAAAGGAGATGAATATGAAAAGATTTTAAGGGATGTTAAAAAACATCCTCAACAATATTTGTTGCAAAAAGACTTTAAAAGTAAAGCAATAATAACTAACGACGGAAATAAATATCATATTTGTTTAGGTTCTTATACAATAGAAGGAAAGCATGCCGGATATTATGCAAGAATGAGTCAGTATCCAAGAATTGATTCATATGCAGAAGATATTCCAGTTTTGATTGAAAAGTAGGAGAAATAAAATGAATGGAAGAGATATATTTAAGATATATGCACCTTACGGAGCAAAATGGATTGATTGGGTAAGACCAGTACCATTTGTTGCAATTGATATATATAATAGAAAACCAATTTCTAATTGGAAAGATAGAAAAGTAATGTTTATAAATGAGTATGATAAAAATACAGCAATTTTTATAGACTTACCTGGAATTGAAAGTATAGAATTAGGAGTAGCTTTGGCACGTATTGGCTATAGACCTATTCCTGTTTTTAATGGGACTGATGAACAACAAGGAGCAAGAGCAACAACAGATACTTATTTAATAGAAAGTTGTTTAATAAATGGTGGTGAAAAATTAAAAACAATATTTTTAAATGATAACGCAAATCCAGCATTTTTATTAGATAGTTATAGAATAAATAGGTATAGATCAAATGAATCTATTTTTGATAATAGTTGGGATATATATAAGCAAGATGTACCATCAGCTAAGTATTTTATTAAAAATGATATAACAAAAATAATAGTTGTTACAGATAAAATTCAAAAAGATTTAAAGAAGATTCTAATTAACTATCAAAATGAAGGAATCTTAATATATGAGACAGATAGTTATACATTTCCTCAAAAGATAACATTATCTAAGTCATTAATAGAGAGATTTGAAAAAGAGGAGTTATAAGAATGATTAAATTTAGTAATAATATTGTTCAGTTTGGTTTTGGGGCGGTTGGAAAAAGTTTTTTTGAAAAAGTATCAAAGGAAATAAGCTTTGATAGAAAAAAATATTTTGTTATTTCTAGAGATAAATTGGAGTATAGTTTTTTTCTTGAAATGGGTGGAAATATAGGAAATTTTATTGTTGCTGAAATAAATAGAGAAAATTTTAAAAAAATATTTTCTAAATATTTAAGTGAAGGGGATTTGCTAATAGATTTTGCAGATAGTGTTGGAACTAAAGATTTTATTGAATGGTGTGCTAAACAAAATATAATGTATTTAAATACCGGTGAAACTGATTGGAGTGATAATTGGTATAATATTTTTGAAGAAAATTTGAAAAAGTCAAAACTAAGAGAACAATTAAAAAATATAGAAAATGTAAATAAATATCCAATTGTGATTCATCACGGAAACAATCCCGGACTTGTATCTCATTTTGTAAAAGCTGGACTTGAATATATTGTAAGAAAGCAATTTAAGCACAATAAAATGTATAATGAGCTTATTGAAAATTGTAAATTTAATGAACTTGCAAAGTTGCTTGATTTAAAAGAAATTCATGTAAATGATAATGATTATCAAAAAGTTAAAGATAAATATTATGAAAATAAGCTATATAGTACATGGTCTGTTGATTCATTTTTTTTTGAAATGTTAAGTGAAGCAACAGCAAATATTGGAACAAATGAAAAAATAGATTATTTAGATAGTTGCAAGAAAGTAGATGTGGAAAATGGATTCTTAGAATTTAAAGATCTTGCAATAAATAAAATTGGAAATACTTATTATCCTAAAGGAAAATTTGAGGGCTTTTTGGTACCACACGAAGAAACGGTATCTATTGCAAAAGCTCTTGAGGTAAAAGAGGATAATAGGGTGATATATAGACCTACAGTTGTATTTTTATATTCTCCATGTGATTTTGCAGTAAGGTATCTAAAAAATGCACAAGTAAATGATTATTTAAAACCAGATATAAATAAACCACAAGATGATAATATATCAATTGTACGAGGGTTTAAATATCCTGAAACGTATGAAATAATATATAAAGAAAATATAAGAAAAGGTACAGAATATGTAGGGGTCTTGTTATTAGGAAGTAAATTTGATCCAGTATGGGTTGGAAATAGAATTAAGAAAAATTATTTATATAAGAATAAAAAGGCATCTTTTTGGCAAACACCTACAATTACACCTGTTGCTATGTCAGCCTTATCTGCTGCTTGTTGGATGATAAAAAATAAAGAAAAAGGAGGAATATATTTTCCAGATGATATTAAAGATTATAATGAAATAATTAATTTTGCTGAAAAATATATCTCCAAAACAATTTATAAGACAATAAAAAAAGAAAAAATTGAAAAAAGTCTTAGTATAAAAATAGATAATTTACAATTAAAAGATATTTTAAAGTAAAAAAAAGAGCATATGCTCTTTTTTTTAGTGACCTCCGCCACCACCGCCGCCTCCACGGCCGCCACCTCCATATCCATGTCCAAAAGATCCTCCACCTCTTGAATATGTATGAAGTGATCTACCAAATGATCTTGATGTATGATGAAAATTACTTGAATGTATATAAAAGCTACGATTTAATATAGGACTTTCATCAACGTTTAATTCTATAGCATTTATTTTTATAGCTTTAATAACTTTTTCGGAAATTCCAAAAGCAGTTGCATATATTAAGTATTTTTCCCATAATGGTAATTCGTGAACGTTTCTTTCTTTAATTAATGTATCACTTTTTAAGAAGTTATATAGTCCATACCATTTTGCTTGTTCATTAGCGCCGTATTGTGTAAGTAGGATTAAATCACTAGATTTTACTGTTAAATAAAAATATCTCCATAAAAATGCTATACCTAAAATAGTAAAAGCTCCAAAACATAATCCTAGATTTGAATAATAAAATATTAAGTTTATAACGGTTAATAATAATATGCCGATAGTTAAGCTAAGTGAAGCTTTACTTTCAAGTCCTTTCTTAGGTTTATCATAATCTTTAGTTTGAAAATATCCTTTTGCTACTCCATTTTCTAAGATTGGTTTCTTTTCCATATCTTTTACAAATGAGTTGGTATGAGTATAGTCTAAGTTTATATTTTTTTGAAATTGTTCTAATGTAATTTGGTTTCCATTAGCTTTTGCATATCTTTCTAATAACTCTAAATAAAGTCTTTCTGAAGTTGTAAGTTCTTCTACTTTTTCACCAGTATTTTCATTAATTGAAGTATAAGTTGGTTCTGGTGAATAATCTATAGAGTCACTATATTCTGGTACTGATGATTCTGTTTTTATAGGTTCTAAAGTTATTAATGTATTATATTTATTCCAATCTGTAGATTCAGTTAATTTACTTAATTTAACATATTTTTTTCTAACAAGACTAAGTAAAATTGCTGCATATTCCTCTTTTTTCTCTTTATTTTCGTCTAGAGGATCTTTCATAAAGACTAATTCTGATGCAAAAATTGGATCTAAATCACTTGGAATTTCTCTAAAGTAATCAAAATCAATATCTGGTTTATAAAAAGTGTATTTGTTTTTTTCTTTTTTATATGTTTTTATTGACTTAATAATAACTAATATAGATGCAATTATTGAGAAAGATAAAATAATAATTTTTTTCTTATTATTTGCTTTGTTCTCATTTTCATAATACTCATTTTCTTCAATACATTCATCTAAAACATTTTGATTTGAATAGCTATTATTAGGTGCATTTTGAGTAAATATATGTTTATCATCTCCGTATGTAAGTAAACAAAATTCTAGATATCTATTATTATAATCAAATTTTAAATCAGATTTATCTAAATTAATTGAAAATGTATGATATCCAGGGTTTAATGTATCAGATTCAGTATATGGTAATCTGCTTTTAGAAGTACCAAAAGTATAAGTATAATATGATGATGGCATTAGTTCATTTGGTACAACAATTTGTGCTTTATATGAATTTAATTTTGTTACAGCATCTCCTGAATACATTGCTAAATATAGTTCAGAACAATCTTTGTATTTTAAAGCAGCATTATTCATTGTATATACAATTTTAAAAGTTAATTTATCTCTATATGTCCATGGAATATATATCAATAAAGATTCGTCATTATCTGGATACTTTCCATCTCCATCACTATGGTGCCAATATTTTGTTGAGCTTTGAGTATAGTCTGAATCATCCCAATACATTTTAGATGTTTCAGCATATGAAATTTCTTGACCGTTATCTAAAATTTGAGATACCGATTTTACATCATAAGTTAGTTTTAGACCATCAACATATTCTTCTGGAAGCTCTCTCCATACTTCTTTATACATGTTAGATGTTGACGAAGCATGAATATCAAAAGTTAGATATTCTGTAATTTCTACACTCGCATTTTCATTATCTTGTACTAATGCTGTATAACTTATATCAGTTAAATTACAATAGTCATTAATACCATTAACTTCTGCTCCACTAGAAAAGAACTCTATTAGAGCCATTATACCTACAGGTATTAAGACAATTAAAAAAGGAAGAAAAATAAGTAATAATGATTGCACTAGTTTTTTTATTTTTCTTAAAAAAAATTTAATATATTTCATTTTTAATCTCCCTATCAAAAACAATAAAATTATATTTAAATTATATATAAACTTTAAATCTTTGTAAATAATTTTTGGTAAAAATAGATATTAAAAATATTTTTATAATATTATATTTTTTTGTTTGTTGAAAAATATATACTTTTTTGATATAATATTATACATAATTAATTAAAATGGAGGAAAAAATGGATAAAAATGAAATTTTAGCTGGTAAGGTAAAGGTGAGAGCTTACGGCTGTGAAACTATTACAACGAGATAAAATGCCGATGTTGTAATAGTTAATGCGGCAATTATATCTCGTTATTTATATTAATTTTAAGATGAATAATAAGGAGATATAAAATATGATAGAAATAGAATTAAATAATATTAAGAAAAATTATGGATTAAAAAATATTCTAGATGGTTTTAATTTAGAAGTAAAAACAGGAGAAAGAGTAGCATTAGTAGGACCTAATGGGAGCGGAAAATCTACTGTTCTTAAAATAATATCAAAACAAGAAAATATAGATGATGGAACTATTAGTATAAGAAATCAGGCTAAAATTGGAATATTAAATCAGATATATGAAAATGAGAAAGATGATATATCTGTTAGAGAATATTTATACAAGAGTTTTGAAGATATTTTTAGATTAGAAGAAAAAATGTCTGTATTAGAAAATAGTATGTCAATAGAGCAAGATGCAAAGAAACTTGAAAAAATTTTAAATGAATATGGTAGACTTCAAGAAAAATATACACTTAATGGTGGTTATGAAGTACAAGAAAAATTTAATAAGATATGTACTAAATTTTATATATCAGATAAAGTTTTAAATCAAAGCTATAATCTTTTAAGTGGCGGAGAAAAGACAAAGGTAAACTTAGCAAGACTTTTACTTAAAGAACCAGATATATTATTGTTAGATGAACCTACAAATCATTTGGATATAGATTCATTAGAATTTTTAGAAGAGCTTATATTAAAGTATAAGGGTAGTATTTTAATAGTGTCACATGACAGATATTTTTTAGATAAAGTCGCAACAAAGACAGTACTTTTAGAAAATGGAAAAGCTAATGTATATTATGGAAATTATTCATATTTTTTAGAAGAAGATGAAAGAAGAACTTTAGCACAATTTGAAAATTATAAAAATCAGCAAAAGCAAATAGAAAAAATGAAAGAGTCTATAGCAAAACTTAGAAAATTTGGAGAATTAGCTAAAAATGAATTGTTTTTTAAAAGAGCTAAGAGTATAGAAAAAAGACTTGAAAAAATGGACGTCATTGAAAAAGTAGAAATAGATAAGAAATCTATTTCTTTAAAATTTAATATGGATATAAGATCAGGAAAAGAAGTTGTAAAAATAGAAAAATTAAATAAGAGCTTTAATAATAAGATTATTTTTAAAGATGCAGATATGTTACTTGTATATGGAGAAAAAGCAGCTTTACTTGGGAGCAATGGAGCAGGAAAATCGACTTTAATTAATATGATTTTAGGTAAAGATACTGAATATATTGGACTAATAAGAATTGGTACATCAATAAAAATTGGTTATATTCCACAAAACATTACATTTGATGATGATACACAAACAGTTTTAAGATATTATATTCACGATAGTGGTCTTACAGAGACTGATGCAAGAAAGCGACTTGCAAGGTATGGATTTAGAAGTGAGGATGTATTTAAAAGAATTGGAAAGTTGTCTGGCGGAGAGAAAGTAAGACTTATACTTATGAAACTTATGTTAAAAAATATAAATTTTTTAATACTTGATGAGCCTACAAATCATATTGACATAGATACAAGAGAAATATTAGAAGAAGCTTTAAAAGATTATAAAGGAACTGTTCTTTTTGTTTCTCATGATAGATATTTTATCAATAAGCTTGCAACAAGAGTATTTAATATCGAAAATAATAAGATTAATTCATATCTTGGAAATTATGATGATATGAAAAGATAGAATGTTGATTTTTTTTTAAAATTAATGTAATATAGATATAAATGTAGTGTTTTGAGGAAAAATATTATTAAATTTAAAGAGGTGTAATAGATGTATAGAAAAGCAGAAATATCTGATATAGAAAAAATCAAAAGAATTCCTTCTATTGATTTAACTGAAGAGGAAATAATGAAATATATAAATAATGATCTTAGATATTTATATGTTTATGAAAATGAAGATAAGGATATAATTAGTGCATCTTTTTTTGGAACAGATGAAATAGATGATGATGACTATGATTCTGAGATATATGGTATTTATACAAGAAATATAAAAAATAAAGATGTAATAAATTCGGAAGTACTTTTTGAAACAAAAAAAGAGCTTTTTGATAAAGGATATAGAAATTTGATTGTTTGGTGTGATGAAAAAAACGAAAAAATGAGAAAATTTTTAAAAAGCTCTGGTGGAGTTGAAAGTAAAAAAAGAGAAAACAACAATAAAATTGAAGTGGCATATACTTATGAGCTGCTTGATTATAGTGATTAAAATATAGATAGCATTTTTTGCTATCTATATTATTTTTAATAAGTGTCTTAATTGTGTAAGATTTCTAACTTCTATATAATTTGTTAATTCGTTATCATTTCTATCTATGATTATTGGTATAAATCCATATTTTTCGGATATTTTAAGTAGTTCAAACCTATCATCTATAAAGTAGTTTATATCGTTTAAAGATATGTTTTCAAGAGCTATTTCAAATAACATCTTATCAGATTTTTTAAATCCTAAATCAGAAGATATATATACGTTTTTAAATAAATTATATATACCATAGTTTTTTAGTATTCTGTATGTAGACGGCCACGCATCGGATATAATATACATGTCATACTCTTTAGATAAATTTTTAAGTTCTCTTTTTACTTCTTTATAAAATACAAATTTATCATCATTGTAAACACAATCATATGCTAAATTTTGTATTATTTCTGTAGTAATGTTTGAATAATTAAAATCTTTTAGAACATTATAGTAAAATTTAGAAAACATTTCAAATTCTTGCTCTTCAGTATTAATATTTCTTTCATCTAGTAAAAATTTGTTTTTATCTATATTTTCTTTGAATAAATTTGTATCTATATCTCCAAGAATTTTTTTATAATTAGGTGGAATAAACCATTCTTTTGTTTTCGGATATAAAAGTGTACTTCCAACATCAAAAAATAAATTTTTTTTCATATTTTCACCTTATAAAATTATACAGTAAAAATAATAATTTTTTCAATTGCTTTTAAATAGAATATAAAAAATATAAAAACATATAATCTAATGAGGTGAAATATGTCAATTATTTGGTCTTTAATATTTGTAATTTGTATCGTATTTGCTTGTATATCAAATGAACCTAGTACAGTAATAGATTCGATTACAAATAGTTCAAAAAATGCAATTGAAAATGTTGTAGTTATTGCTAGTATGTTAATATTTTGGAGTGGAATTTTTAATATATTATCTAATACTAGTGCTTTATCTAAATTATCTAAAAAAATGTATAATGTGTTTTCTTTCCTATTTAAAAAGGATGAAATCTCAGAAAAAAGTAAAGAATATATAAGTCTAAATATTGCTTCAAATATATTAGGTGTAGGAAATGCTGCAACAATTAATAGTTTAAATGGAATAGAAGAACTACAAAAATCTAATAGAAATAAAGAAAGATTAAATAAGTCTATGGTGGTATTTATTGCTTTAAATACTGCTTCTATGCAGATAATACCAACTTCAATGATTTCTCTTAGAGCTTTATATAATTCACAAAATCCTGAGAAAATAATACTTCCAGTTATAATAGTATCTTTTGTATCGTTAATTGTGTCATTAATATCAGTAAATCTTTTATGGAGAAAAAATGAGTAGCTATATAATTCCTACTTTTGTATTAATTGTTATAATTACAGCTTTAATTGAAAAGATAAATATATATAATTTGTTTATAGATGGAATAAAAATAGGTTTAAAAACAGTTTATAATATTTTTCCATACATATTTGCTATAACAATTATTTCTGGTTTGATTAATGATACAGGAATATTAAATAATATTAAATTATTTAATATTCAAGGAGATATATTACCTTTAATACTAATGAAACCTTTATCTGGTGGAGCATCTACAGGCTTAGTTGTAGATATATTTAATAAATATGGTCCTGATAGCTTTAATGGCTTGTTTGCATCTTTGATTATGGCTTCAACTGAGACAACATTATATGTTATATCAATAATGTCTAGTAAGGTAAAAATAAAAGATATGAAATTACCTATAATTTGTGGCTTAATTGGAGATATAACAGCAATAATTCTTGCTGTTATAATCACGAAAATAATTGTATAAATAAGGTGTATAAAATATAGTTTTATTGCTTTTTTTTACATTTTTTGATATAATAAACTCTGTTTAAGGGGGCAGAAAAATGGCACAAGTTACGCCAATGATGCAAAATTATTTAGATACAAAGGAAAAATATAAAGATTGTATTTTGTTTTATAGATTAGGCGATTTTTACGAAATGTTTTTTGATGATGCAATTACTGTAAGTAAAGAGCTTGAGCTTACTTTAACAGGAAAAGACTGTGGCTTAGAAGAAAGAGCGCCAATGTGTGGTATACCACATCATGCAAGAGATACATATATAACTAAACTTATTGAAAAGGGATATAAAGTTGCAATATGTGAGCAACTTGAAGATCCAAGATATGCAAAAGGAATAGTAAAAAGAGACGTAGTAAAAATAGTTACACCTGGTACAATTACAGACTTAACAATGCTAGATGAAAAGAAAAATAATTATATAGCAAGTGTGTTTATGGATAGAAAAGAAGCTGCCATTTCTTTTTGTGATGTATCTACAGGAGAATTTTTTGTATCAAGTATAAATGGTATAGATGTAATTACTAAATTATTAAATGAAATTTCTAGAATTGCTCCTTCTGAGATAATTTTATCTGACTCTACAAAGGAAAATTCCTTATTTTTTAAAGAGTTTAATAGATTATTTGATATTTATGTAAGTACATATAATAATAGTGAGAAAAGTAAATTTTTAATAGATATTTTAGAAAAACAAGAAATTACTTTAAGTAAATATGAAAATGAAGCTGCTACTCTTCTTATTAATTATATAGAAGAGACACAAAAAAGTTCTATTGAACAAATTAATACAATAACTAAATATGATATAGAAAGATATATGCAACTTGATTCTTCTACAAGAAAAAATTTAGAAATATTAGAGTCTAATAGAGAACATACTAAAAAAGGTAGTCTTCTTTGGGTATTAGATGAAACTGTTACTGCTATGGGAGGCCGTGCTTTAAGACATTGGTTAGAGTCACCACTTTTAAATAAAATAGAAATTGAAAAGAGACAAAATGCTGTAGAAGTACTTGTAAATAATAATATGTTTAGAGATGATTTACAAGATATGTTAAAGACAGTATATGATATAGAAAGATTGATATCAAAAGTAGTAGGTGGAAGTGTTAATGCAAGAGAACTTACATCATTAAAGAACTCTTTAAAAAGATTACCAGAATTAAAAAAATTAATTACTAATATAGTAGAAAAAACAAACGACGAGTACTTTACTGAGTTTTTAAATTCTATTGATACTCTTGAGGATGTATATACTTTAATAGATAAAGCTATAATAGAAGATGCAGGTGTAACTATAAAAGAAGGCGGAATAATAAAAGATGGATTTAGCAAGCAGGTAGATGATTATAGAAATGCATCTACTAAAGGGCAAGAGTGGTTGATGGAACTTGAGGCAAAAGAAAAAGAATTAACAGGAATAAAGGGAAAATGGTTAAGAATTGGCTATAATAGAGTGTTTGGATATTATATTGAGGTTACTAACTCATATAAATCGCAAGTTCCAGAAGATAGATATATACGTAAGCAAACTCTTGCCGGAGCAGAAAGATATGTTACAGAGGAATTAAAAGAAATAGAGGAAAAGATACTTGGAGCAAAAGAAAAGCTTATTGATTTAGAGTATGACTTGTTTTGCAAGATTAGAGAGGAAGTTGCATTACAAGTAATACGAATTCAAAAAACTGCTTCTATAATATCAATACTTGACGTGTTATGTTCATTTGCAACTGTTGCAATAAATAACAGTTATGTTAAACCTAAAATTACAGAAGATGGAATAATAGATGTGAAGAATGGTAGACATGCTGTTGTGGAGAAAGCGTTAAAAAATGAACAGTTTATACCAAATGACGCTTTTTTAAATAATACTACAGATAGATTTTTAATTATAACTGGTCCTAATATGGCAGGTAAATCTACATATATGAGACAAATAGCTATTATCACATATATGTCTCAACTTGGTTCTTTTGTACCAGCAGATAGTGCCACTATCTCTATTGTTGATAGAATATTTACAAGAATAGGTGCATCAGATGATTTAGCTACAGGACAGTCTACTTTTATGGTAGAGATGAAAGAATTATCTAATATACTAGAAAATGCTACAAAAAATAGCTTGGTTATATTAGATGAAATTGGAAGAGGAACTTCAACTTATGATGGCTTAGCTATTGCGTGGTCTACTGTAGAATATATGACAGATAAAGTTGGAGCAAAGACATTATTTGCAACACATTATCATGAGCTTATAGAACTAGAAAGCAAGATAGAAGGAGTTAAAAATTATTCTATTGAAGTTAAAGAAAAAGGCGATGAAGTAATATTTTTAAGAAAAATTGTTGCTGGGGGAGCAGATGAATCATATGGTATATATGTTGCAAAACTTGCAGGTATAAAAAAACCAGTAATCTCTAGAGCTAAGGAAATATTAAAATACTTAGAAAATGTTGATTTGGCAAAGAAAACAATTGATGAAAAGAGAAAGAAAATAACAACAGAGGAAGTACAAGTAGATATGTTTAATTATAAAATGGCAGAAGTAACAGGAATGCTTGAAAAAATAGATTTAGATGAACTTACGCCAAAAGATGCTTTAGAGGTATTGTATAAATTAAAGGAAAAGTTAGATTAAGCACATTTTATGTGCTTTTTTCTATCTTGTAAAATATACAAAAAAATAGTATAATAAAGGAAGAAATTAAGGAGATAAATATGGGAGATATTGTATTATTAGATGAACAAACAATAAATAAAATAGCAGCTGGTGAAGTCGTTGATAGACCTGCTTCAATTGTAAAGGAGTTAGTTGAAAATTCAATTGATGCAAAAGCAACTTCAATAACAGTTGAAATAAGAAAAGGTGGAATAAGCTATATAAAAATTATAGATAATGGTAAAGGATTTAAATCTGATGATATCGAACTAGCCTTTGAAAGACATGCTACAAGTAAAATTCGAAAAGAAGAAGATTTACAAAGTATCACTTCTATGGGATTTAGAGGTGAAGCACTTGCTTCTGTTGCAGCAATATCTAAAATTACATTAACAACTAAAAACGAAAATGAAGAAATTGGAGTTAAAGTTAGAGTAGAAAATGGAGAGGTAAAATCTAAACAAGAAGTACCTTTTACAACAGGTACAACAATTGAAATTTTTGATGTTTTTTATAATGTTCCAGCAAGATTTAAATTTTTAAAGAAAGATTATACAGAAGCTGGATATATTGAAGATGTCGTTACAAGAATTGCACTTGCATATCCAAATATAAGTTTTAGGTTTATAAATAATGGAAAGACTATTTTACAAACATCAGGTACAGGTAATTTACATGATACAATATATAATATCTTTGGGAAAGAATACTATAGCGCAGTACTTCCAATAGATTATGAAACTAGTGATATGAAAGTATTTGGAATGATTGGAAAGCCTTCAATATCTCGTTCTACAAGAACTCACCAATTTATATTTATTAATAATAGGTATATAAAAGATAAAATGATATCTTCAGCAATCGATAGAGCTTGTGAAGAAAAATTTGCGATAAGCAAGCATGCGTTTATTGTATGTAATATATATATGAATCCATCTCAACTTGATGTAAATGTTCATCCAGCAAAACTTGAAGTAAAATTTGCAGATGAAAGTAAAATTTTTGATGTTGTATATCATGCTGTAAGAAGTGCAATAGAAAATGATAATAAAAATACTAGTCCTTTTACAATTGCAAGGGAAGAAATAAAAGTTCAGGAAAATGTTTCTAATGAAAATGAGGATAAAATTAAGCAAATTTCGAAAGATTTAATTAATAATGGTGTTATTTCTGATGAAAAAGAAGAAAAAAAATTTAATTTTGAAACTGCTACTCAAAAACTATATAATAAGCCTAAAATTGAACCTGTAAATATAAATAGTTTGATAGATTCTTTAAATGAGAAAGTTGGAGATATTAATACAGAAGTAGAAGAAAAAAGTGAAGAGCCACAAAGTGACTATGAACAAGCTAAATTTAACGTTGAGACTTATGAGAATACTCAGATAGAAAAAATAGATAATGTATATAAATATATTGGAAATTTATTTGATACATATATAATTATTCAGATGAAGGATAAAATGTATTTTGTAGATCAGCATGCTGCGCATGAGCGCTATCTATTTGAACAAATTAAAGAGGCATATTATGCAAAAGATAGGCAAACTCAAATGTTACTTATTCCTCTTTTAATAGGTTTATCAACAAAAGAAATGAATATAGTAAGAGAAAATGTTAGCATGTTTGAGGATGCAGGATTTATTCTTGAAGAGTTTGGTGAAAATACATATAAGATTTCTGGAGTTCCAAATGTTGGATATAATATAGATCATAAATCAATGTTTAAAGATATAATAACAGAACTTTCAACAACAGAAAAAACAGAAAGACAGGAAAAAGAACATAGATTTTTAGCTACTCTTGCTTGTAAAGCTGCTGTAAAAGGTGGAATGAAACTTGATGTCGAGGAACAAAAAAGATTAGTAGATAATATGATTAGTTTAGATAATCCTTTTACTTGTCCTCATGGAAGACCTACAGCTATACCTATGACAAGATATGAAATTGAAAGAAAATTTATGAGAAAGTAAAGGAGAAAAATGGTGGATAAAATTATTTGTATAGTAGGACCAACAGCATCTGGCAAAACAGGTCTTGCAATTGAACTTGCTAAAAAAATAGATGCAGAGATTATATCTGCAGACTCTATGCAAATATATAAAGGTCTTGATGTTGGAACTGCAAAAGTTACTAAAGAAGAGGCACAAGGAATACCACATCATTTGATAGATATTTGTAATATAGATGACAATTTTAGCGTTGCTGAATTTAAGCAGATGTGTTATGATAAAATAGAAGAGATACGTAGTAGAGGAAAAAATGTAATAATTGCAGGCGGAACTGGGCTTTATATTAATGCAGTAGTATATAATATGAATTTTAATGAAGAAGTTGTAGATTTAGAGTATAGAAATGAATTAGAAAATATAGCAAAAGAAAAAGGAAATAATTATTTACATTCTATGCTTGAAAAAATAGATCCAATTACTGCAAATAAAATTCATAAAAATAATGTTAAGCGTGTAATTAGAGCTATTGAAATGGCTAAAAATGTTAAGTTAAAATCTATTCATATGCTCGAAGAAGAAGAAAGAATACAAAAGGAAAATGGAAAATATGAATTTGTAATATTTTGCATTAATCAAGAAAGAGAATATTTGTATAATAGAATTAATCTTAGAGTAGATTTGATGCTTAAAGATGGAATATTAGACGAAGCAAAAAAAATATATGATATGAAGCTTCCAAATAATAATACTTGTATGCAAGCTATAGGCTATAAAGAATTTTTTCCTTATTTTGAAGGAAAAATTACATTAGATGAAGCTATAGATACTTTAAAAAAAGAGACAAGACATTATGCAAAAAGGCAAATGACGTGGTTTAATAATAAGCTTGAATGTATAAAGTTAGATGGAAGTAAGCAAAAAAATGAATTAGTAGATGAAATTTTAAAAAAATTATAATATAGGAGAATATTATGGAAAAAGTAATTGGTTTTTTTAAATCAAATATTAGAATTATTATAGTTTTACTAATTATATTAGTTTTTTTGATTATTTATCTATCAAAATCTGAACTTAAACAAAAAACGATTTATACAGTAGTTAGTGGTGATATTGAGCATTCAGTTGAAACTAACTTGTATGTTATAAAAAATGAAACAGTAATAGATTATGATGAGAATCAAGCAATAACAGCAATTGTAGAACAGGGAAGAAGAGCAAGAGAAAATGAAGTGATTGCAACTTATCAAAATGATAGTTATGATGAATATCAAAGGCAAATAGCAGAAATAGATAAGCAAATACAAACTTTAGTTAAAGATTTGCCTGATACTTATTCAGCTGATTTAATTAATATCGAAAACAAAATTCTTGATTATTCAAATGAAGTTCAGGGAACAACTTCATATTTGAAAATTCAGGAATATAAGACGAAACTTGATGAACTAGCATATAAGAAAATTACAGTTCTTGCTAACGCTTCTCCAGATAGTTCTGCAATAAGAGAATTGTTATCACAAAGAGAAAACTTAGAAAATTTAAGTAAAACATCAGATAATACGATTTTAACACCAATATCTGGTGTGGTAACATATAAGATTGATCTATTAGAAAACACATATGATTTTAATGATATAGAAAGTTATTCCTATTCTGATTTTGATAAATTAATATCAGCATATGATAATAATAGCAATAATGATTTTGGAATAAAAATAGTAGATAATTTTAAAACTTATCTTTTAGTAAAATCACAAACTGGTGAAAATGATGAATATATAAAAGCTGGCCGAAATTATAAAATAAGAATATCTGATTTGGAAAATTTAGTAATTAGTGCTACACTTGTAAAAAATATAAAAGAAGGAGAGTGTAATTATTCTTTGTTTAAAATAGATAATGAAGTAGATGCTCTTGTAGATTATAGGAAGTTATCATGTGAAGTTATTTGGTATACTGAGACAGGAATAGCAGTACCTTTAAATGCAATTTATAAAGATGAAATACAAGGCTATGATTATGTGTTATTAGTATATGGAGCAGACTATGTGAGAGTTCCAGTTAAAATTATTTCTCAAAGTGATAGTATTGCTTTAGTGGAAAATGTGGAAGAATCTGAGTATAAAAAATATAATTTGGATACAACTTTTAAAATAGAGTTATATGATGAACTAGTTATAGAAGAAAAATAAGAAGCAATTTTTAATTGCTTCTTTTTGTATATGATTTTTTACTAATAGGATCAGTGTATATTTTTACATTTTTGTGTTTTTCAACATTTAATACTCCTTTTTGGTCACCAAGTATTAATAGAGTTTGATATAATTCATATTTAGAAAACATATCTGTTTCTATTATTTCATTAATACATTTTTCATAATAAAATTCTCTAGAATTTTGTACTAGTAAAGGCTTATCAATTATTTTATTATATAGTGATAGATTATCTGAAAGTATAGATGAACAAATAATAGCTTCGGGAATTTCATAGTCTCCTATTTTATATTTTTCTATATCAGTTACAAATTTATCTATTAAATCAGTATTTTCACAAATTTTATTAAAAACTACTGCTGTTAATCCTTTGGTTTTTACTCTAAGACATTCAAAATTTTCGTCTAAATATAAAGGCGAGTCTTTAGGAGAAAGAAAAGCTTGAATTCCTCTTTTATTTGAATCACTAAGTTGAATAACTCTATTTTCAAATTCAGATAACTTTATTCCGTATTTTAAGCAATCACTAGCAACATCTTTAGCTACATATATGTATAGATCTTGCACAATTATCACTCCTAAGTGACTATATTATAACATACAAATTATCAAAAGTTAAGATATCAGCAAAAAAAGCTATCATTTGATAGCTTTAATTTTATTTTTTGTCTGTAGAACCAAATCCACCAACTCTTTTTCCTGTTGCAGTATCGTTATCTACTGTTAAATAATTTAAAAATACAACTTGACCAATTACATCACCTTTTTTTACTTCAATATCATGATCTGAGCAGTTAAAGTAAGAAAAGTAAAAATGACCATCATTATCTGGGTTACCATAGTAATCAGAATCTATTAGTCCAACACTGTTAGCCATTAAAAAACCTTTTTTTGGTCCGCTACTGCGATTAAGTAACAAAAAACATTCATTTTCTTTACAGTAAGCTTTAAGACCAGTAGGAATAAGAGTTGGCTTTATTCCAGGATAATATTTTGGAATAATAATATCTTCTGCAGCTTCTACATCATATCCAGCAGAATGAGCTGTTTTTCTTACTGGAAGATTAATTCCTTTATTTTCGTATCCTTTTGCAATTTCAAATCCTCTTTCTTTCATAATATATATCCTCCTAATACCAAAAGAATTATATCATATCATTCATTTATTTAAAAGAAAAATAAAAAAATTAGTCTCAATTTAGAGACTAATTAATATGTTCAAGTCTTGCAATACGTTCTGAAATTGGTGGATGCGTAGAAAATAAATTCGTTTTTTCTCTTTGTTTTTTATCTGGCTCATTAATATACATATGAGCAGTAGCTTTACTAACATTTTTCATTGTAGTGGTATCTGTTTGTAATTTTTTTAGTGCAGATATAAGTCCGTTTGGATTTCTAGTAAACTCTACTGCAGTAGCATCTGCTAAATATTCTCTTTTTCTAGAGATTGCAAGTTGTATAAGTTTAGTAAATAATGGCGATAAAATTAGAAATATTAATCCAACAATAAATAATATAATATCTAATGAACTTCTACTATCATTATCATTTGAACGTTTTCCAAAAAAACCAAACCTTAAAGTAAAATCTGAAACAATTACTACAAATCCTACAAATACAGAAACAATTGTAGATAATAGTATATCATAATTTTTTATATGAGATAATTCATGTGCTAGTACACCCTCTAGTTCATACTTATCCATTATTTCAAGAAGACCAGTAGTAACACAGACTACTGCATGTTCTGGATTTCTTCCTGTCGCAAAAGCATTAGGAGATGGATCATTTATTACATATAATTTCGGCCTTGGAAGACCAGATGCAATGCATAGCCCATCGAGTACACTAGATAATAATTTATCTTGTTCCTCAGTGGCAGGTCTTGCACCATTTATTGCCAAAACCATTTTGTCGCAGTTATAATATGAAATTATTGATGTAGCTATCGATACACCAAGTGCTATTATAACTGAAAAAACTCCTAAATTTAAGTAGTAACATATAAAATATATAATTAATGATATAACTAAAAAGAAACCTAAAATAATAAAATATGTGTGTATTTTATTGTCTCTTACTGCTTTTAATATCATAAGTATCACCTAAAATTGTACTTTAACAGGATCTTTTTCTGCTTCATTAATTTCAAAGAATGGTTCTTCTTTAAATCCAAACATTCCAGAAAATAGATTTGCTGGAAATTTCATGATTGCTGTGTTGTACATTTGAACAGTATCATTATAAAATTGTCTTGAATAAGCAATTTTATCTTCAGTTCCAGATAATTCAGTTTGCAATGCTAAAAAGTTTTCATTTGCTTTTAAATCTGGATAAGATTCAGCTAGAGCAAATAAATTTTTTAATGTATTTGTTAATTGATTATTTGCATCTGCCTTAGCTTCTACAGAAGAAGCTGTAACGTATGTATTTCTAGCATCAACTACTTTTTCTAATGTTTCTTGCTCATGAGTAGCATATCCTTTTACAGTCTCAATTAAATTAGGAATTAAATCAAATCTTCTTTTTAATTGAGTATCTATTTGTGCCCATGCATTTTTAACTCTCATTTTTAGAGTTACTAAGTTGTTGTATAAACCAACAAGTAAAAGTAAAATCGCAACAATAACGACTATTACTATTATAATCCACATAAAATATTACCTCCTTTATTCTAGTGTTTATAATATTCTATCATTAAATATTAATATTTGCAATAAATAAATATTACTAAAAAAGATAAAAAATAATCATTTTTAGACAATAATTATAGTTAGTTGTTTATTAAACTAAGTACTAATAAATTTGACAAAGAATATATTATATAGTATAATAGACTTGTTAAATAATCTTAGGAGGAATTTTTGTGGAAGAAGATAAAGCATTTATAGTTAGAAAGATTCTTACGGTTGTAAGTCTAGTTCTTATATTTGCTACAGCTGGATTACTTGCAATAACAACTCAACTTAAGACAATAACATTTAATTATTATGGTGATGTAAAATCTGTTAAGACATTAGCTAGTTCAGTAGACGCTTTTCTACTTCAAAATAGTATATACTTAAATGATAATGCTATAGTAGAACCATCAGAAAAATCAAGAGTAGTAAACGGCATGACATTAACAGTATATAGTAATGAGCAAGAAGCTTTTGATATTGATAGTGTTAGAGAATCATATGCTCCAATAATTGCTAGTGTTAAGGAAGAGATTGAAACAATACCATTTGAAGAAGAAACAGTAAATAATGAAGAAAGAGATTCAGGTGACACTGAGGTTATACAAGAGGGTGTTGAAGGATCTAAATCTATAAGTTATATAGTAAAATCAACAAAAGATAAAGTAATTCAAAAAAATGAAATTGGAACTGAGATACTAGCGGAGGCACAAAATAGAGTTGTAGAAGTTGGAACTAAGGTTACTGTATCAAGAAGTGATATTGTAACATCTATTAGTACAGATGTTGTTGATGGGGGATTTACTCAATATAATATTTCATTACCACTTGAATATCAACAATATGCTTATAATCTATGTAAAAGATATGGCATAGATTATCCAATGTTTATAGCACTGATGTATACAGAAAGTGGTTTTAATCCTAATGCTAGCAATGGAGGAATGTATTTAGGTTTATGCCAAATCGGAATATCTAATTTTTCTAATTTAAGCTCAAAATTGGGTATAACAAATTTATATGATCCATATGATAATATGACAGCTGGAGCATATATGCTAAGTACATATATGAGTATAGCAACTACTCGTACTTCAGATTATCAAACTCAGATTGTGTATGCATTAAATTCATATAATATGGGAGAAAATGGATATTATAATTCATGCTTTAGTCAAGGAATAATAGATAGAGCATATAGTAATAAAATACTTTCACATAGAGAGAATTTAATAAATACAGGAAGTATATAAAATAGTAAAATTAAAGAATAGCTTTCTGCTATTCTTTTTTTAGGGAGAAGTTATGAATACACAAGTTAAAACAAAAAATATAATGAGAAAATTTGGCATTGTGGCTAACAAGAGATATGGCCAAAACTTTTTGATAGATGATAATATATTAGAAAATATAGTTGTTGCAGCAGATATTACAGCAGAAGATTTAGTAATAGAAATTGGTCCAGGTCTTGGAAATCTAACTGAATATATATTATCTAAAGCTAGATATGCTATATTAGTTGAAATTGATTCTAAAATGATAGATGTTTTAGAAGATAGATTTAAAGATTACAATAATTATTCTTTAATAAATGAAGATATATTGAAAGTAAATATAGATAGCTTAGTAAAGGATATTGAGACTAAAAATGATTTTAAATTTAGAAAAGTCAAAGTTGTAGCTAATTTACCATATTATATAACTACACCAATTATTTTTAAATTATTGGAGAATGAAAACACTATATCAGATATAACTGTTATGGTGCAAAAAGAAGTTGCTCAAAGAATGGTCGCAAAACCTAAAAGTAAAGATTTTGGAATTCTTACACTAATGGTTGAGTATTTTTCAAATGCCAAGATTGAAATAATTGTACCAAATTCTAGTTTTATTCCAGAACCTGGAGTAGAATCAGCTGTTATTAATTTAAAAAAGATTAGAAAATATGATGTTGTAAATGAAAAATTATTTTTTGAATTAATACATAAGGCTTTTGCTCAAAGAAGAAAAAAGATGGTTAATTCACTTTATGCTACTAATTTTAATAATATGTCAAAACAGGATATTGAGAAATTATTTCAAAAGAGTAGTATTAGTTTAAATACTAGAGCAGAAGAATTAACAATAGAAGAATTTATTAAAATAGCTAATAATATAAATTAATAAGAGAGGTTGATTATGAATATAGAAAAATATAAATATATAGCACATAGAGGACTTTTTAATAGACTTGATACTCCTGAAAATTCTATGAAAGCATTTGAAAATGCAATTGCAAAAGGCTATGCAATAGAATTAGATTTAAATATGTCTTTAGATGGGCATTTGGTTGTTTTTCATGATAATAGTTTAAAAAGAATGACTGGTATAAAAAATGATGTAAATTTATTAAATTTAAATGAGCTAAAAAAACTTAAACTTTTAGGTACAGATAATGTTATTCCTACTTTTGAAGATGTATTAATGCTAGTTAATGGAAAAGTACCGCTTATGATTGAAGTTAAAAGAAATGAAAGATACAAAGAATTAATGTCAAAGCTTATTAATTTATTAGAAAAATATGATGGAGAATATGTTATAGAATCTTTTGATCCAAGAATTTTGTATTGGTTAAAGAAAAATGCTCCAAGCATTATAAGAGGACAATTATCATCTAAAAATATTAGAGAAGTAAATGGAAGAATACTTAAATTCTTACTTGGTAAAATGGTATTTAATGTATTTACGAAACCAAATTTTATTTCTTATTTATATACAGAGGTTAATGGTAAATTTTATAAAAAACAAAAAAGAAAAAATAGAGCTTTAGCAGTATGGACTGTAAAAAGTAAAGATGAGTATAATAAAATAAAGGATATATCAGATATGGTAATATTTGAAAATGAAGATACGATAAAATAAAGTGGATTTTTTAAATCCACTTTATTAACTATATATACCTGGAACATGATGTGTTAGTTTTTTATAACATTTTCTACAAACAGCTTTATATGAATCATTTCCTCCAATTAAAATGTCTGGCCCAGACGTAACGGGAACTCCATTTATCATCCTTAAATTTACTGTTGCTTTTTTTCCACATTCACATATTGTTTTTATTTCTTCTATTTTATCTGCAAGTTCCATTAAAGCTCGTGAGCCTTCAAAAAATTTAATTTTAAAATTTGTTCTAAGTCCGTAGCATATTATTGGGATGTCTAAATAATCGACAATATCGCTAAGCTGTAATACTTGTCTTCTTGTTAGGAACTGAGCTTCATCAATTAAAATACAATCAGGTTTTTCATCTAATTTTTTTGTATCTTTGTAAATATTTGTGTCACTATCAAAAAGTAAGGCATCAGATTGAATACCAATTCTTGTAGTTACTTTTCCAACTTCATACCTATCATCTATTTTTGCAGTATATATTATTACATTTTGACCTCTTTCTTTGTAATTATATGCAACTTTAAGTAAATCAATAGTTTTTCCACTTCCCATTGCTCCGTATCTAAAATATAGTTTTGACATATCTTGCCTCCTAAAATCAGACCAATTATAACATATATTTTACAATTTGTTAATATTAAAATCATGTATAATAATTTTATTGACACGTAAAAAAAATTAATATATAATGAGGTCAGTTGTTAATTATGATGAGCTAAATGAATATTTGCTTGATTTCCTAAAAATTAAATTTAAGGAGGGATTTTTATGAAAAATTATAGCAAAATAATTGAAAAGATGAAAAAAAATCAGCTCACGTTAAAGCAACTAAGATTATCTATGGAGGATATAATTTATCTAAGAGATGTTGGATATAATATAAAAGATCAATATGATCCAAGAGTTGGTGATTATGTTTATTATATAGTTACTTCTGGGGATACTGCTTATATTAAAATTTCAGATTCACCAAATAAAGGACAAGAGATAAAGCTTAAACTTTTAGAAATATCCGATTTACACACAGGATGTAAGAATTTTGATAAACAAGGATTAGATAAAACACTCCAAGAAGCAAAAAATAGAGACGTGGAATATGTACACATCTCAGGAGACTTACTTGATGGTTTTGGCGTATATAGAGGTCAAGAGAATAACTTAAAGTCCAATAAGGCTATTGAGCAAGTAAATGAGTTAATGTCGATACTTGAAAAATATGATTTCTGGTATATAGCTAGTATGGGAAATCATGATCAATCCTTTTGTATGAAGGGTGGACTAGATCCAATCAAGTATCTTGAAGCTAAAATGGCAAAACAGGGTAAGAGATTTACCTATCTAAATGCATATGAAGGAAATATAATTCATGCTGGAATTGTATTTAGATTAATTCATCTACAAGGTGGAGCAGCAAGGGCAGCATCATATAAGGTACAAGTATATCTTTCGAGAGTATTTGAAAGTAACTTAAATGATGTTCACATAGGAGGAAAGATATATAATTTAAGAAGCATACAAGCTGGACATTTTCATACCTTTTATGCATTATCTATGAGCGGAATTACAATAATAATGCCAGGTAATTTTCAACATGATGGTGACTTGGAAAAAAGAATGGGAATATCAGGAAAAACAGGTGGAGTATTCAGAGAGCTTACAATAGTTGGTGACAAAATTGCCAAGGAAAAAATTGAATTTTATAATCCTTGGAAAGAGGAGGGATAATTATGAAGGAAGATTTTTTAACCTCACAAAAAGCAACTAATGCACTTTCAAAAATGCGAACCAAAGCTTGTACACTTGAAGAATTAGAACTAAGCAAAGATGAAATAGAAGAATTAATATCTGCTACGGGAAATATTAATTATAACAAATTAGATAATACGTATTATATAACAAAGTTTAATGAAAACAATTATGAAATAATTTCTTTTTTAAACAAAGAAGAGGTAACGGAAAAGTGGTTAGAGTTAAGTGATGTTTATCTTGGTAGTAAATTTTGTGATATTGATACATTAAATTATGTTCTTGAACTTGCAAAAAAAGAAGGCATTACTAATGTTCACATAGCAGGAGACTTATGTGCGGGACATCCATCATATAAAAAACAAGATTTATATCTTACTGCAAAAACAGCTCAAGATCAGGCAGAAATTGCAATAGAAATATTTTCAAAATATCCAGAATTTAAATATTATTGCATTAATGGAGAAAGAGATTTATCTTTTGAAAAGGGTGATTCCATTAATCCTATTATTTTAGTTCAAAGACGACTTAGTGAAAAAGGAATAGAATTCCATCATATAAATGAGATGGTAGCAAACTTAGTAATACAAGGTGTAGTAAAAAGACTTCAGCACGGAACAGGAAAGCTTGCATATACTAAGTCATATAAGATAGAAAAGGAAATGTGGCAGCAGTTTGAGAATATGAGTGATAATGTTATAATAAAAAATAGAAATTATAATATATGTTTTGTTCAATTTGGACATTATCACGTAACTTGTTTACAAGCTTTAGGTGGAATAATGATTACTTCTACAGCTGGTATGGTGTTTGATGATAAAGGCGTATTAAATGAAAATACATCTTATCCTTGTGCTAAAATAACTGAAGCTACGATAAAAAATGGTAAAGTAATTAAATTTATAACTGAAAATATTACTAATCCAAAAAATGTTATAATGTAAAAAACACTTCAAAATGAAGTGTTTTTATTTATTAACTAGTAATTGTACTAATATTATTAGTTTTATAATTTATATTAAATGGACTAGGATTTAAGTAATAATTTTTAGATATTGAATGACTACTACCATTTTCTTTTAAAAACAATGTTAAACAATTTGATATATCATCATACATTATGCTAAAAGTAAATGTTTTATTCGGATTTTCAAGATTTATTTCTAGTTCTTTTAATTTCTCTATATCACTATTACTATATATTTCTTTAGTTATAAAGTTAGTTAAAGCACTGTTGTCAAATGTAATAGTAGCGTTTTCTTCTTTGTTTTTAGATATAAAATCTGAATAAATTTCATTTAAGAGTTGTATTTGCTTTAAACTATCAGATAGTACTTTTTCTGACTGATATTTGTACCAAGAATATCCTAGTAATCCTAAAACTAAAACGATAATTATAATTGACAAAGTTAGTATTATTGTTTTATCTTTTTTCATATATATCCCTCCTACAGTAATTATACATTATTTAAGTAAAAAAAAACAAGTAACCTTAAAAGATTACTTGTTTAACCATTTTTAATGGAGCCTTAACTATACACGTATGCGAAATTAAAGCTATAAGATTTGATTAAATCTCTCTGATAAATTCATTATATCATTTTCCTATATATTTTCAAGGGAGTATGGAAAAATTTTGATATTTACAGTATAATTATACCAGTTCAAAACAAGGAGGAAGTTATGGAAAAAATAATTGAAATTGAAAACTTAACTAAAAGTTATGGTAAATTTAAAGCAATAGATGATTTATCAATCTATGTTGAAAAAGGTAAAATATTTGGACTTCTTGGACCAAATGGAAGCGGTAAATCAACTACTATAAATTGTATTTTATCTTTATTAAATTTTGAGAAAGGAAGTATAAAAATATTTGGTAAAGAAATGCAACCAAATTGTTATAATATAAAATCAAAAATTGGTGTTGTATTTCAAGATGTTGCAGTTTTTGATGAATTAACTGTATATGAAAATATTAATTATTTTTGTGGATTATATATAAAAAATAAAAAGAAAAGAGAACAATATGTTGAGGACGCAATAAAATTAACTGGACTTGGAGAATTTAAAAAATTCCGACCAAAACAACTATCTGGTGGATTACTTAGAAGATTAAATATTGCTTGTGGTATTGCACATAAACCAGAACTTATATTTTTAGATGAGCCAACTGTTGCAGTAGATCCTCAAAGTAGAAATAGTATTTTAGAGGGAATTAAAGAATTAAATAAAAATGGTGCTACAATTGTTTATACTACACACTATATGGAAGAAGTAGAACAATTATGCAATAGAATAGCAATTTTAGATAAAGGAAAAGTAATTGCACTTGGTACAAAAGAGGCTTTAAAAGAATTAACAACAATGGGTGAAAAAATCACAGTAGAAGCCCCAAACTTGAAGAAAGCAATTGTATCTGAATTAAAGACTATGGAAAATATAATAGATGTTAAGTATGAAGATGCTACTTTATTTGTTACATATAAAAAAGGTGAAGATAATCTTGAAAAAATGATATCTTTCCTAAAAGAAAATAATGTTAAATATACTAAAATATTTTCTGAACTTCCAACTCTGAATGATGTGTTTTTAGAATTAACAGGAAAACAATTAAGAGATTAAGGAGGAAATTATGTTTAAGCATTTATTTATGAATAAAATGAAGATTCTTTTGAAAAATAAAGCGATGCTTTTTTGGTCATTAATATTTCCTTTTGTATTAGGTACATTCTTTCAACTTGCGTTAGGTAATGTAGGTGAGGCTTTTGAAATGGAAGTTATACCTGTTGCAGTTGTGGATAATCAATATTATCAAGAAGATAAAATATTAAAAGAAGTGATTTCTAGTTTGTCAAAAGAAAATGAAAATCAATTATTTAATACTGTGTATGTTGATGAAAGTGAGGCACAAAAATTATTAGATAATGAGGAAATTGATGGATACATATTATTAAAGGAAGATAATAATCCCCAAATGATAGTAAAAACAAATGGAATAAATCAAACTATTATAAAGAGTGTGCTAGATGAATATTATCAAATGTCTAATGCAACAACTCAAATGATAAATTATAATCCAGAAATTTTATATAATGGTGTATTAGAAACATTATATGAAGAAAAGAATTATATTACAGATGATTCAAACGAAAATATAGATTTCAGTATAAATTACTTTTTTACTCTTATCGCAATGACTTGTTTATACGGAAGTTTAATTGGTCTTGAAGTTATAAAAGACTGTGAGGCTAATTTAAGTAAAAAAGGAGCAAGAATGTGTATGGCTCCAGTAAATAAATTTAAAATGATATTAGCAGGATTACTTGCAGGTTATGTCATTCAACTTGTAGCACTTGCATTATTGTTCTTATATTTGATATTTGTATTTAATATAAATTTTGGAAATCAAATATTACCAACAGTAGTGTTAGCAATGGTTGGATGCTTAGCAGGTACATCATTAGGAACTTTTGTAGGAGTTTCTAACAGAAAATCAGAAGGATTTAAAATAGGAATATTAATTTCTGTAACAATGACTTGTTGTTTCTTTTCTGGAATGATGGGAGTTATTGATATAAAAGTATTCTTTGATGAAACATTCCCATTGCTTGCTAAAATAAATCCAGTAAATATTATTACTGATGGTTTATATTCATTATTTGCTTACGATAATTTAGATGTTTATTATAATTGTTTAGCAAGAATATCAATTTTTTCTCTGGTATTAATAACATTATCTTTTATGTTTATAAGGAGGAAAAAATATGATAGTATTTAAGAATTATTTTAATATAGTTAAAAGACATTTAGGTATTATAATAATGTTTTCTGCTATCTCTATCGGAGTATCTGTTATAAATACAAGTTATACAAGTACAGAAGATTATGTTAGTGTAGAGCCCAAAATAGCAGTAATAAATTATGATGAGTCTTCTTTGTCTAATAATTTTGTAGATTACATTACAGAACGAGCAGAAATAGTAGAAGTTGAAGATAATGAAAAAGCAATTCAGGATTCTTTATATTTGAATAAAGTAGATTCTATTTTAATAATACCTGACAACTTTGGCGCAAATCTTTTAATGGGAAATGAACCAAATGTAAAAATTAAAAAATCCACACAAAATGTTTCAGAATATACTGAACTTTTGGTTAACAGATATTTTAAAATAGCAGAAAATTATTCAAAAGTTGGTATGACCGAAAATGAAATAATTAATAATATAGAAAAAGATATTCAAAATGAGATTGAAGTAAAAGTTTCAAGTGAAAATCAATCTGATATGGAAAAGTTAGCGGTTTATTATAGTTTTGAAAATTATGCTTTCCTATCAATATTTACATTTATAATTGGAACAATAATGTGCATATTTAATAAGGAAACAATAAGAAAAAGAAATAATGTAAGCAAACTAAATCCTAAAAGTTTTTCAAATCAATTGTTTTTAGGACATATGACATTAACTTTAAGTATATGGGCAATTTTTATTTTAATAAGTGTTATTCTTTATAAAGATTTGATGTTTACTATAAACGGATTACTGTTAATACTTAATTCGTTATGTTTTGCAATTACTGCTACAAGTTTAGCTTATTTGATAGGATGTTTAATTAAGAATGAAAATGTAATTTCTGGAATACAAAATGTAATTTCATTGGGATTAAGTTTTATTTCAGGATGTTTTGTTCCGATTGAATGGTTAGACACAAATATAATTAACTTTTCTAAAATATTTCCTTCATATTGGTTTATACAAGGAAATTATGATATAACCAAATTATCAACATTTAATTATGAAACTATACAACCTGTTATTCAAAATTGTGGAATAATATTAGCATTTGGAATTATATACTTTTCCATTAGCAAGATTATAATTGCAAAAAAAGTCAAAAACTAATATGTAAATTTTTAATATTCATAAAGACAATGCTTAGGTGGCATTGTCTTTATCATTTTCAATAGGTATATATTTCTTTAGTGTAGTATTCTGTAATTTTAAATATTCAATTTTAGTTCCGATTGCTCGTTCATCTTCAAAATATCCAAGGTAGTGAAATTTATTTTTTACTTTAATTAGGCATTCAATATTTTCTTCTAGTGCTTTAGCAATATTCTCTATAATATATTCTTCTTTTTTAGGTTTTTGTTCTTCTTTAACTTCTGGAATTTTAATCTCATATCCTACAATTAAATTTCTAATATATTCAGACTGGGATAAGTTTAGTTTTGAAGAATCTCTTTTTAAAATAAATTTCTCATCATTGCTTAAAAATACATTAACTTTATTATTTCTTATTCTCACAGTTTAAAATCTCCTTTCTAAACATTAAGGGTATGGGAATTCCCATATACGAATTTATACGGGAGTATAAATTCAGTGCTGGCTATACACAATATGTGAGTACGTACTCACACATTTTCAGTATAAATTAATTCTTTTAATATAATTTCTTCAGCAGTATTTTTATAATTATTCATAAGTTTTACCCATTCAATTTGATTTGTTTCTTTACTTTTTTCAGATAGTTTTTCATCTGATATTTTATAACTTTCCATCAAATTATTTAATAAATTTTCTGCATCTTTACTTACCGAAACAAGATGATTAGTAAGTTCATCTTTCATTAAAAGTGTAGTGTAAAGTGCTTTTTTATGTGCTTTTAAATAATCAAGTCTTAACATTCCATATTTATTAATTGTTCCTTTTTTATTATCATTTAAGGTTAAATTTGGTAATTCATAATCACCAGTTCTTGTATATTTTAATTCCATTTTTAATCATTTCCTTTCTTATTTGGTTTGTTAGGATTGTAAGTAACAATTCCATATTTTGTTTCAATATCTTCTTTATTTATGATTGATTTTGTTTTTATTTCAGTAGGTGATATTGGTACTATTCTTATAATTTTTTCATCTTTTATAGGTGTAAATTCACCTATAATATTACCTGTATCTTCATCAACTTTTTCATAAAGTTGATACATTTTTGTTTCATAAAATTCATTTAATCTATCTAAATACTCTTGTACTTGTTCATTAGAAATATTAGGGCTACCAATTATAAATTCTTCTTTACCATTTATTTCAACTGGTACTAATACATCTAATATTCCTTTATCTAAAAACTTCATTAAGTTATTTATATAACTCTTTCTAAAATTAATTTTTTCTATATAAAGTTCATTGTTTTTATCTTTTATAAGAATAACAGACTCAATAAATTTAGATATAAATTCTTGTTTCTCATCTTTGATTTTGCTTTCCCAATTTGTTTTAACAACGTCATTTAGTGTATCTAATCTTATCATAGTTTCTCGTTCAATATCTCTGTCTGCCATTAATTGTTGTGGTGTAAAAGTTATATTGTCTAAGTTTAAAAGTTCTGATTTCTTTTGTTCTAAAATTTCTAATTTTTCTTCAATTAGTTTATAGTCTTCTGAAAAATCTTCCATCTCAACAATACCACTCATATATGCTTTTTTAATACGTTCTTTTTGTTTTAGTAATTGTTTTATCTCTTTATCTATATCATCAGTTTTTGTTGGCTTATGGTCTGCTAAAATAGGTAAAAAATACTTTTTAACTGCCATATCATACTCAACTAAGTCATAAATAAATTGCATTAAACATTCTTCAATTTTATCTTCACGATAATTTAGATGACATTTCTCACAATTGTAATACATATACTTTTTCTTCTTGCCACCAGAACCTTTACATTTCATTATTCTTCCACAAATAGGGCATTTAATTTTTTGAAAGAATAGATAAACTCTATCCCTTGTGTAGGTTCTTTGATTAACTTCTTTCTGTCTTTGGCATTCTTCCCACATCGCACGCGATATTATTGGTTCAACAACATTCATATAAATAACAGGTTCTTTGTTTTCTTTTTTAGCAATTCTTTTATATTGCTCATAATCTCCCATATAGATTTTGTTATCAATTATCTTTTGAATAGTCGTGTCTTTCCATTTCTTTGGATTTAATAATTTTTCTTCATTAAATATATTTGATATTTGCTGAAAACTTTTACCTTCTAAATACATTTTAAATATTCTTTCTATAATAGGTTTAGTTGTTTCATCAATAATAGTTTTCTTATTACCATCTTTCTTATATCCTAGTGGAGCAGGACCTGGTAAATGACTCGACTTAATCGCTCCATTAAGTCCAAATTTAGTTCTTTCCGATACAATTTCAATTTCTAATTGTGATAATACTGTTAGCATTCTTACAAAAAATCTTCCGTTAGCAGTAGAAGTATTAACATCATCTCTATCACAAACTAAATAACAATTATATTTTTCTAACTGAGATATTAGTTCTTCTAAATCACGAACTGAACGAGTAACTCTATCTAGTTTGTAGGCTACAATATAATTAATTTTTCCGTCCCTCATATCTTGTAGCATCTCTTGAAATGCTGGTCTATGTTCCATATCTTTTGCAGATATTCCTGCATCTTCATAAACCTTAAATACTTCATAACCTTTAAATGCACAGAGTTGTAATAACTTTTCTTTTTGTTCTCCCAAAGAAAATCCTTCTCGTGCCTGATCCTCTGTGCTGACACGAATATAAACTGCTGCAATCATCCTTTCATTATTCATAATCTTTCCTCCTTTTCTTTTAATGAAAGGCACCAAAAAAGGTGTCACATAACAAGACACCTTATACTTAATATTGATTATTTACACGACAAAATAAACCAATATTATGGGAGTATATAAACTCTCAATTAATTAATGCCTTGCTATGTAGTCTGATAAATCAGCAATAGGGATTTTCTTCTTTAAATTCCCAATATAAAAATATTTTTGTTCATTGAAGAATAAATACAGTGTATCTCCAATAATTACTTTGTGTGGCTCAACATACGCTAGATTTGTATGTTCCACAATTCTTAGGTGACCCTCAATAATCTGGTAGGGTCTGTTATTAAATTTGCAAGACCAATTAATTTTGGTTTTGAGTTCATCACTCATATTGATTTTCTTTTTAATTATTTTAATCATATCACATCACACCTTTCTTTGCAATAACGCATAAAAAAATCAATCTTTTCAGATTGATTTAATCATTAACGTCACATTGGTGCGACGATTTTACCTTATGGAGCCGAAACTCAGATTCGAACTGAGGACCTACGGTTTACAAGACCGTTGCTCTACCAACTGAGCTATTCCGGCAATATACTTTTAATGGTGACCCGTAGGAGAGTCGAACTCCTCACTCCGCCGTGAAAGGGCGATGTCTTAACCGATTGACCAACGGGCCCCATTTATGGTGAGCCATCGCAGATTCGAACTGCGGACAACTTGATTAAAAGTCAAGTGCTCTGCCAACTGAGCTAATGGCCCAACAAAGTATATTACAATCAGTTTCACAACTGACTGCGCATATATAATACTACAATTTTGGGACCTTGTCAATAGATTTTTTTAAAATTGTAAAAAAAATATCAAATTTTAAGTTAATTAATACTATATTTCTACAATTTATTATTTGCAAAAGCACTAGTTTTATAACATTGGTCAAAAAGTATTGTAAGGGTATAAATAGAATGTTAGTATATTACTCGTGATTCAAATATATGTTTCTAAACTTATTTTTATTCTTAATTTACTTTTTTCTTTTTTATTTCTTCATAATATTTTATTCTAAAATGTATTATTTTGTGACTATGATACTTTTGAGAGGAGAAAAGAATTCATTTTTGAACGATACATTTTCACATCTTAGTTTTTTACAAAATTTTATATATTTGAATCACATTATACTTTTTTAAAGGAGTGGTCTTATGAAGTATAGATTTTTTATGTGTATATTGTTAATATCCACTTGCTTTATATTATTATCCACTGTGTACGCTGCTTCATCTACACCAAGTCTTGTTACTAAAATTACATCTGCTTTTAATAAAATACAAGGATATCTTGAGAAGATATCAACACCTATAGCAGGGGTGTGTATAGCAAGTGGGATATTAGTTAGAAAACTAAGTTTTGGAGATGAAAGAAAATTAATTATGGGAAAACAAATAATTATAAATAGTGTTGTTGGATATGCTGCAATAAGATTACTAGATGTTATTATTAAATTTATTGAAACAGTAGCGAAGTGATGGAAAAAATATTAGATAATTTGAACAATATTTTAAATATATTTTATTCTTCTATAAAATCGCAAGGATATGATTTTATAAATAAAATATCTATAATTAGTCCTGAAATATTTGAAAAAGAGCCTTTAAAGTCTATATTTATTAGTAAAAATTTTAATAATATGATTTTAATTTTGAATGTTATTATTTCTGGTATTATTTTATATTATGTGTTTAAAAGTATAATTTCTTTATATAGTAGTACATCAATAAATAACATATATTATTTTATTATTAAAATAATAATAATATCAATTATAAGTTCAAATTCTTTATATATATGTAAAGAGGTTATTAATATAAATTATGTGTTTTCGGATACAATAAAAACCTTTTTAGAAGAGGTGTCAAATAAAAAAATTGATTACAGTTTTTTAGAAGATGATATTTCTACATTAGATGATTTTTTTAATCTTGCAGATAAAGGTGGAATAAATGGACTCAAAGATATGATAATATGTATATATATTCTTGCTTTAATTATATTTTTTTCTATAAGATACGTTGTAATAAATTTATGTATAATTATTTCTCCTTTTATATTTTTATGTTTAGTTAGTAATAAATCTAAATTTATATTTTATTTTTGGTTAAAAATTTTTGTTTTTAATCTTATAATTCAAATAGTTAATTATATTGTTATTTATGTTCCTGTTGTTTCTAAAAAAGAAGATGTATATATTCCTATTCTCATAGGTAGTGTTATTATTATGTTTAAAATTTGTCAAGTTGTTGGAGATTTAAAATTATATGGAAAAAATTAATAAACAAGAAATATTTAACGTTTATAATAGAAAAAATAAGTGGCTTGGTATTATAGATTACAAGACACTTGTATTTAGTGTAATATATATTTATTTGGTTATTAAAATAGTTTTTTATTTTAATATATCATATACTATAAAGGTATATATTATAATAAATTTTATATTGCCACTACTTATTTTTATAATGTTAAATATAAATGAAGAAAGTATAATAGATAAACTATATATTATATTAAAATTTTTCTTATCAAGGAAAGTATATTTAAACAGCCGAAAAAATAACATGAAAAGATTAATATATAAAAATTTTGTAAAAAAATAGTATATTGAAAAAAATGTATAAAAGTGATATAATGAACCCCAGTTGATTAGGAGATTTATTTATGAAATTTATACAAAAAAACAAGCTGGAACTAGGAGATACTTTGGTGCCAGATTTATTTATTCAAAATAATATGAAATCATTAAGTGGTAATGATATAAAAGTTTATATGTATATTTTATATTTATTAAAAAAAGGTGCTGATGTTGACTCGGATATTATAGTTAAAGATTTAGGACTATCAAATGATGAGGTAAAGACAAGTGTTGAAGTATTACAAGCAGAAGGACTTCTTCAAAAAACAACTAGAAATGTTATAGTAGTCGATTTAAAAGAAATGGAAATAAATAAAACATATACTCCTAAATTCGATAATAGACAAAAAAAATATGAAAATGTTATAGATGAAAAGAGAAAGGCAGCAGTTGATGCTATTTGTGAAAGCTTTTTTAATGGACTTATGACTTTTAATTGGAGTACAGATATAGGTAATTTATTCAATATGTATTCTTTTTCTGAAGAAGTTATGATTGCACTTTTTCAATATTGTAAGGAGAGAAAAGCTTTAAATAGAAAATATGTTTTTGCAGTTGCTGAGACTTGGCATAATGGTGGAGTAAAAACTTTTGAAGAATTAGAGAGCTTTTTAGATAATTATGATAAGTTTAATAAAATTAAACAAAAGATATCAAGAGCATTAAATCTTGGTAGAAGTTTATCTAAATATGAAGAAGTATATGTAAAAAAATGGATAGAAGAGTATGGATATGATTTTGATATTATAGAAGAAGGATTAAAAAGAAGCACATCTACAACAAATCCATCAATAAAATATATTGATGCAATTATTAGTAGCTGGTATAAAAAAGGATTTAAAACTGTGGAAGAGATTGAGGAAAATGAAAGTCCAAAACTTATGCCAGACAAAAAGATAGAAGCAAAAAGAACAATATCTGATAACAAAAAGAAAAGTTATCAAAGCTATTCACAAAGAGAATATGATAGTACAGATGATTTTTATGATGACATATAAAGGAGGGAAATCATATGCAAAGTAGTGTTTATAGAAAAGTTGAAAGAGATTACAGTGTAAAGAGGCAAAGAGCTCAAAGCGATGCAAGACACTTTAAAAAGAATGTATATGATGAAAATCCTAAACTTGCACAAATTGAAGATAGAATTAATAAAATATCACTAAAATCTATTAAGTCTAGAATTTTTTCTGATGATTTTACAAGGCAAATAGAACAAGAAAATTTGACTTTACAACTTAATAAATTAAATAAAGAATATGAAGAACAACTTGCAAGAATTGGTCTTTCAAAAAAAGATTTTGAACCTAAGTATGAATGTAGTAAATGTAATGACACAGGATATATAGGAGATAAGATGTGTAGTTGTTTTAATCAACAATTGATAAATGAATCATTTAAGCAATCTAATATGTTTAAAATTAAAGATGAAAATTTTGAGACATTTGATTTTGGGTATTATTCTTCAACAAATGATAAAGAAAAATATGGAATTGAAAAATCACCACTTGAAAATATAGACGGAATTAGGAGGCTTGCATATAATTTTTCACATAATTTAGATGATTTACATCAAAAAAACTTATTATTTACTGGAAGTACAGGACTTGGAAAAACATTTTTGGCAAATTGTGTTGCTGCAGAAGTACTAAAAAGTGGTAGATCAGTTATTTATCAAACAGCTCCTATTTTGTTAGATAAAATGGTAGATTATAAGTTTAAATTTAATAAAACAGAGGCAGAAAGAGAAGAGTATGATAAAATATTTGATGTTGACTTATTAATAATTGATGATTTAGGAACAGAAGCAATGAATAGTGCAAAATTTAGTGAATTATTTAACATTTTAAATACAAGACTTTTAAAAAATAAAAAGATTTTAATATCTACAAACTTAACACCACAAGAAATAAAAAGGGAATATGAGGAAAGAATTTTTTCTAGATTTGTAGGGGACTTTATGATTTGTAGATTTGTAGGTGAAGATATAAGATTATTAAAAAAGAAGTTGATAAGATAATATTCTTATCAACTTTGTTTTTTTCTTGACAAAAATGATATAATATATAACGCATATTTGCAAAAGATAATCAAATAATAATTTATAGGGTGTGAGAGTATGATGAATAATTTCAAATTTTATGTTCTTGGAAATTATTCTCCTAACATACGAACTTTTGGAAAATGTAAGAGTACTTGTTACATGCTTGAAGGTTTTTCACAGCATATTTTTTTAGATTTTGGAGCAGGGGTGTTTTCAAAGTTTATAAGAATGGTTAATGAAGGAAAAATTGATCTAAGTAAAGTATTAATAATAATATCGCATAATCATGTAGATCATAATTTATCTTTATTATCACTTGCCATATATCTGTATATATATAATTTAACACATAAGAAAAAAATAGTTATAGATATTGTATTACCGCATAAAAGTATAGTATATAATATTGTTAATAAGTTTAAAGGAGTCTTTAACATTCATGTGTTAAACGAAAAATTTATGATGAAAATAGATGAAGCAAAATTTACTTTTTGTAAGACAATACATAGAGGTGAATCATATGCTACTAAGATACAGATAAAAGACAAGTGGTTTGTATATACTTCAGATATAGCAAAGTATTCAGACGAGCTAAAAGATTTTGTATGGGGGAGTGAATCGGTCCTTATAGATGCAGGATATCCTAAAAAGAGATTTAACTCTTTTAGAAACTACCATGGAAGAACGAAAGATATTTTAAAAGATACTTCAAAGCTAAATGTAAAAAAAATATATGCTTCGCATATAAGATTTTTTTCAAATTATAAGGATTATAAAAATTACTTTCCAAAATATGTAAAAACACAACTTGTAAAAATAGATAATACTTACAAGATGTTTAAATAAAAAAGAATACGCATGCGTATTCTTTTTTAATAGTTAAATTCTTCTCTTTTTCTTTCAATTTTTAAAATTTGTTCGTATAGTTTTTCTTCTCTCTCAGATATATCTTCTGGTAAATCAATATGAACTTTTAAATTTAAGTCCCCTCTTGAACCATCTTCTGAAATATATCCCTTGTTTGGCACTGTTACAACTTCACCATCTCTTAAGTGTTTTGGTAATGACACAAATAGCTTTTCATCCATTACTTGTAATTTATATTTTCCACCAAGTGCTGCAACAGCAGGAGTAACATTGATTTCTTTAATTAAATCAAGACCAGATACTTTAAATTCATCATCTTCAAGTAATTTAACATGAATGATTAAATCTCCATTTTTTCCGCCATTTTTTCCAGGATTTCCTAAAGCAGCAAGTCTTATTTTATCCCCATTTTTTATTCCTACAGGAACTTTTACAGAAAATGTCTTCATTCCTGTTTTGTATGCTTTTATAGCAATTTTCTTTTCTGCGCCAAAAAATCCTTCTTCAAGTGTTACATCTAAATGAGTAACTATATCAGTCCCTTTGATTGGCTTTTGTTTTCTATCTTGTGAATCTATGTCATCAGATGAGTTTTGTGAATTGTTATCCTTTTTAAATCCTAGAATTTGACTTAATAAATCGTTAAATACATTTGCTCCTGACTTAAATTCATATTTTACATCTTGCAAACTAGACTCGATGTTTGCAAAGCCGTATCCATATTTTGCCACTTGCCTATCATATTTTCTTCTTTTTTCTGTGTCCATTAACACAGCATATGCTTCATTTATATCTTTAAATTTTTCTTCTGCTCCTGGTGTTTTGTTTTTATCAGGATGATATTCTTTTGCAAGTCTTCTAAAATTTAATTTTATATCTTGATCAGAACTTTTTCTGTTTACTTCTAATATTGCATAATAGTTTTTGTATTTCATATAGTACCCCTTTAAAAACTAATAGTTTATTGATTTTTATTATATCATATTTAATGTAAATTTCAAGAACATTAACTTGCTTTTTTATTTTTTTTTTAGTATAATATGGGAGTAAAATAACAAATGGAGGTATGAATATAATGGACATTAATGACGAAAATTTTTTATCGGCACAAAAAATTGTACCTGTAAAAATAGAAGACGAGATGAAGAAATCGTACATAGATTATGCTATGAGTGTTATCGTTTCTCGTGCATTACCAGATGTTAGAGATGGTCTAAAACCTGTTCATAGAAGAATTTTATATACAATGTATGAAGATAGTTTGTGGCCAGAAAAAGCATACAGAAAGTGTGCGAATATTGTTGGTAGTGCTATGGGTAGATATCATCCACATGGGGATGCTGCTATATATGATGCTTTGGTTCGTTTATCTCAAAACTTTTCACTAAGGTATCCGCTAGTTGATGGTCATGGTAACTTTGGTTCTATGGATAATGATCCTCCAGCTGCAATGAGATACACAGAAGCAAAGCTTGAGAAAATAGCTTTAGAGATGTTAACAGACCTAGATAAAGAAACTGTAGATTTTATGCCTAACTATGATGATAGATTAAAAGAACCTACTGTTTTACCTGCTAAATTACCATATTTATTAATAAATGGAGCTTATGGTATAGCTGTTGGTATGGCCTCAAATATACCACCACATAATTTAGGTGAAGTTGTAGATGGTATTGTTGCTCAAATAGATAATCCTGATATAACTAATGAAGAGTTGATGCAATATATTAAAGGACCAGATTTTCCGACTTCTGGAATGATTGTAGGAAAAGATGGAATTAAAGATGCTTATACAACTGGTAGAGGAAGAGTTTGTTTAAGAGCTAAAGCTGAAATTGAAGAAGATAATCGTGGAAGATATAGAATTGTTGTAACAGAAATTCCTTATCAAGTAAATAAAGCAGCTTTAGTAGAAAATATAGCTAAACTTGTACAAGCAAAAACAATAGAGGGAATATCAGATTTAAGAGATGAGACAGATAGGGAATCTGGTATGAACTGTTCGGTTCGTATTGTAATTGAATTAAAAAGGGATGCAAATCCTAATGTTGTTTTAAATCAATTATATAAACATACGCAATTACAAAATACAATAAGTATGTTAATGCTTGCAATTGTAAATGGTGAACCAAAAGTATTAACACTTAGAGAAATACTTGCTGAATATATAAAACATAGAGAGCAAGTTGTAATAAGAAGAACAAAATTTGATCTAAATAAAGCTGAAGCTAGAATTCATATTTTAGAAGGCTTAAGAATTGCAATAGATAATATTGATGAAGTTATACATGTAATTAGAAATTCATATGATGATGCTTTACAAAATTTAATGCAGAGATTTGGACTTACTGAAATTCAAGCACAAGCTATATTAGATATGAGACTTGCTAGACTTCAAGGATTACAAAGAGATAAAATTGAAGAAGAGTATAATGAGCTTTTAGCACTTGCTAAGCATTTAAGAGAGATACTTGCCTCTGAGCAATTAGTAAAAGATATTATAAAACAAGAAGTTATAGAATTAAAACAAAAATTTGGAGATGAAAGAAAAACAGCAATAACTCATGGTGTTGGTGATATTGATTTTGAATCTTTAATAAAAGAAGAAAATAATGTAGTAACCCTTACACATTTTGGATATATTAAAAGAGTAGCTGCTGATGTTTATAGAAGTCAAAGACGTGGTGGTAAGGGGCTTACTGCAATGAATACGCGTGAGGAAGACTTTGTTGAACATTTATTTGTTACATCTACACATAATAGTTTGATGTTCTTTACAAATACAGGAAAAGTATTTAAATTAAAGACTTATGAGCTTCCTGAAGCAAGTAGAACAGCTAAAGGAACAGCAATTGTTAATTTACTTCAACTTTCTCAAGGAGAAAAAGTAACTGCTGTTATGCCTGTTGAAGACTTTAATGATGATTCATTATATGTACTTATGGCTACTAGTAATGGACTTATTAAAAAGACTAAATTAGCAGAATACTCTAATATTAGAAAAACAGGAATACAAGCTATAACACTTAAAGAAGATGATGAACTTATAGATGTAAGACTTACAGATGGAACTAATGATATAATAATGGTAACAAGAGAAGGCTTATCTATAAGATTTAAGGAAGAAGAAGTAAGAGCTGTTGGTAGAACTTCTATGGGTGTAAAAGGAATTGCACTTGGAAAAGAAGATAAAGTTGTAGGAATGGAACCTATAAAAGAAGATAATGGATATGTTCTTGCGATAACAGAAAATGGATTTGGAAAGAGAACAGAGCTTGAAGAATATAGATGTCAAGGAAGAGCTGGAAAAGGTGTTTTAACATATAAGATTACTTCTAAAACAGGAAATATTGTTGGAGTTGAACTTGTAGATGACCATGATGAAGTGATGCTTATTACAGATACTGGTGTTATTATAAGACTTAACGTAGATGATATTAGTATTTTAGGAAGAAATACACAAGGTGTTACTCTTATGAGAACATCTGATGGTGGAAAAGTAATTAATATAGCAAAAGTTCCACAGGAGGAAACAGAAGAAGAATAGCAAATAAAGCATAGATTGTATCTATGCTTTATTTTTAGCTAAAAAAAGTTGAATTTTATAATAAATATGGTATAATAGTAACATGTAACAAATTTTGATATTTATTGAATAACTAGGCATAAAATTTACATAAACTATATTAAATATTAAAAGTTATGTTATAATATAATAGAAAAAGGAGGAATCAATATGTTTGAACTAAACAAGAAAAACATAAAAAAGATTCTATTAATTATTACCTATACTATTTTATTATGTTTTGCACTGATTAAATTTGATTTAGTTTTGAGTATTTTAGGATATCTTTTAAATCTATTAAAACCATTTATTTTTGGGTTTTGTATAGCATTTATACTTAACATTCCTTTAAGTAGAATTGAAAGAGGTTTTAAAGAGAAAAAGAAAAAACAAAAATCAAATGTTGCTAAAGCAAAGCAAGAAACAACAGTAAAGAGAACAATCAAAGTAAGCTCAAAAGTAAGAGTATTTTCAATAATATTGTCACTTTTAATCTTTGTTGGAATTATATTTTTAACATTATTCTTAGTTATACCAGAATTTATAAATACAATAAGTATTTTTAAAGATAGTATACCAAGCGCTTTTAATACTGTTCAAGAATGGGCAAGAGACCTAATGAGTAATAATCAACAAGTCGTTGAAAAAATTAATGAATTTAAACCAGATTGGCAACAAATATATGATGAAGCAAGTGTTTGGATAAAGTCAATGGCAAGTGGACTAATAGGAGTATCAATAGATTTTATTGTTGGATTATTCTCTGGAATAATTAATTTCTTTATGGGAGTAATATTTGCTGTATATATGCTTATGCAAAAAGAAAAATTAACATCTCAATTAAAAAGATTAGTAAGAGCGTATTTACCAGAAGAAAAAGCACAGAAATTACTTTATGTTGGTCATATAACTAATGATACATTCAAAAAGTTCTTTGGAGGTCAATTTATTGAAGCAATATTATTAGGTGTCTTATGTTTTATTGGAATGACAATATTTGGAATGCCTTATGCACTTACTATATCTGTACTTGTAGGCGTTACTGCTTTAATACCTGTATTTGGTGCTTTCTTTGGTACAGCTATTGGTGCAATATTAATACTTGCAGTAAATCCAATGCAGGCTTTTTGGTTTGTAGTATACATTATAGTTTTACAACAAATAGATGGAAACTTTATATATCCAAAAATTGTAGGAGATTCAGTAGGACTTCCTGGAATATGGGTTATGCTTGCGGTATTAGTAGGTGGAAATAGCTTAGGTATTATTGGAATGCTGATAGGAGTACCAATTGCTTCAGTAGCATACAAATTAATAAAAGAATATGTTGAAAAGAAAAAAATAGAAGGATAAAGGCATATAAATTGCCTTTATTCTTTATTTTTTAAATAAAATGTGATATAATAATAATGTTTTAGTATCTCTGATGATCGCCGGCTATCGAGAAGCGGGAGGAAAGTCCGGACACTATAGAGCAGGGTGCTAGATAACGTCTAGTGAGAGTGATCTTAAGGAAAGTGCAACAGAAAATTACCGCTACTATATGTAGTAAGGGTGAAAACGTGAGGTAAGAGCTCACGAGCAATTATGGAGACATAGTTGCGGTGTAAACCCCACCTAGTGCAACACCAGAATAAAATGTTTGAAGCTGCTCGCTTAGTTTTGAGTTGGTGGCTTGAAGTATATAGTGATATATACTCTAGATAAATGATCATCTAATACAGAATCCGGCTTATGAGATACTAAAACTAATAAAAAGCTCTTTTTTGAGCTTTTTTTTGATTTTTATTTGACATGAATAAATTATGGTGGTATTATATCTAAAACATTTTTAATATTTTTCTATATTTTAATAAAAAGGAGGGATTATTATGAACAAGTTTAATTTTAAATGTTCTATTTGTGGTAAAAATATTAACCGGTAGTACAAAGGTATTAATTTTAAACAATGGATTAGTATGTCCAGATTGTCAAAATGAATTAAGTTCATATTTTATAAATACAATTCTTGATGTGGCAGATATTATTAGTATGAATGGCTATTATAATGATGAATTTGATGAATATAATCAAGAGTTGGTAAATGAATTTAATATGCCAAAAATGAATAATCCAAAAGTTATAAGTCAAGAAAAAAACAAGGTTAAAGCAAAGATTAATCCATATAAAATATACAAGAAAATATCTAGCAAAGTTATTGGTCAAGATGAACAGATAAAAAATATCATTTCTATAATAATACGAAATAATATGACAGATAATGCATATGTAAAAAGTAATATATTTTTAATTGGTGGAACAGGCAATGGAAAATCTGAGACTATAAAGCAAATTGCAAAGGAACTAGATATACCATATGTTATAGAAGATTCTTCAAAATATACTCAAGAAGGATATGTTGGAGATAGTGTTCAAGATGCAGTAATAAAGCTTATTAATGAAGCAAAAGATTTAAAAAGAGCAGAACGAGGCATTATAATTTTTGATGAGATAGACAAAAAGACAGATAATGGTGATAGAAGTAATGTTGCAACAACTAGTGTTCAAGATAGCTTGCTAAAAATGCTTGAGGGTACAAATATTCATACTAATATAGGTACTATTAATACAGAACACATTACTTTTATTCTTATTGGTGCATGCGAAGCTGCATTTACAGCGAGAAAAAAGAGACTTACTGGTAAGGGAAAAATAGGTTTTTCTAATATAGAAAAAAATAAGACAAATGAATATAGCAATCCTAATTTTATACCTCAAGATTTAGTAGAAGCTGGATTTAAATCTGAGTTTGTCGGTAGAATAGATTATATACAAGAATTTAAACCTATGGATAAGGATATGGCTATTAGAATAATAAATGAATCTAAGATTTCTATATTTAACTTTTATTTAAGCGAGTTAAAAAAATATAAAGTAAATGTAGTAATGAATAGAGATGAAGTAGTAGAATCTATTGCTAGTAGAGCAGTGCAGCTTGGAACAGGAGTAAGAGGAATTAGACAAATTGTAGTGGAAATGTTTAAGAATATATTTTCAAAAGTTATTATATCTGATGCTTCGGCTCAAGAAGAGTATGAATGTATTATAGATAAAGATATAGTTTATGATAACTCAAAATTTAAATTATGTAAAAGGAAACGACAAAATTAATTGTTATCAATATACAAATAAATGTCAATATTATTGACATTTATTTTTTTTTATAATACAATCATAAGTAGTATAAATTTTAACAAGATAGGGGGGCTTTTTATGGAATTTAAAGCTTTAGAAGGAAAAAATGTAGAAATAAAAGTAGGAGAAAATACGTATAAAAGACATGCAATTGAGACACACTATGTGCAACTTGGTGAAAGCTATGTTGATTTAATTAAAAAATATGTTGTGCCAATATATGAAGAGGGAGACATAGTTTCAATTAGTGAGAAGATAGTTAGTCTTTGTCAAAGAAGAATAGTATATAAAAAAGATGTAAAAGTATCAGGTCTTGCAAAATTTTTATCTAAATTTGCTATGAGAAGTGATGCAGGAGTTGGTGTAGATAATCCATATAAAATGCAATTTGCTATAAATCTTTGTGGTCCTATTAAAGTATTATGGGCAGCAATAGCAGGAGGTATTTGTAAGCTTTTTGGTAAAAAGGGTGTGTTTTATGAAATTGTTGGTCAAGAAGTTAGTGGCCTAGATGGTTTTTATGGTAATGTTTTCTCAGATTATGCTGAATTTGGTATTAGAATACCAGATAACTCAACAGGAGTATGTAATGAAATATTTGAAGCTACAGGAGTAAAATGTATGATTGTTGATGCAAATGATTTTAATATTGAGATATTAGGAAAAGCAGACGCAATTGATGTAGATGACAATGAATTAAAAGGCATGATCAAAGATAATCCATGTGGTCAAGCTAAAACTTTAACACCAATGGTTCTTATTAGAAAAGTATAATAAAGGGGTGTAAAAGATATATGGATAGTTTATTGCAAATGAATAAATTTGAGGTTGTTGACTTGCCAGGCATGAATACACTAGCTTTTTTAGTAGAAAGAGACTTAGAAGCATATAATCAAGGATATGCATTTTTATCTCTTGAAAAATTAAGAAGTGTAGAAGTTCGTGAAGAAGGACAAATAAAAAAGATATTTAATGTGCTTATTGAAGATCCAGAAGATGAAGATGATATTGTTTTACTAACTTTATCTGATAATAAAGCTTTTTTGAGTACAGGAATATTAGATAAAGATGGTTTTAGAACAGAAGCTACTAATGTTCCATTAACGTATGGCTCAATATATAATGTAGATGGTATAGAATACAAAGATGTTGCATATACGCCAGATATGAAAAGAAACTTTTCAATTATAGATTCTCAAACAGGAGAAGAAGTAAAGCCATCGTTATATAGAGATGAGTATGGAAATGTAAGAGGTAGATGTAAAATTATGCCCAACAGACCATATATAGTTTTAGAAGTTACAATTAGTGAAGAAGATATGGCAAGAAATTTGCTAAATGAACAAAGTGAAGATAGTATAGTATAAGGAGGAATAAATAATGGCAAAGAAACATTTAGAAGGTCTTGAAACAAGAGGTGTTACTGGAGAAATGACAAAAGATGCAAAATTCTTAGTAAAAAATGGAGTAAAAATCAAGGATGGAAGAGCTAAGCAATATACTCCAGAAGAGATTGCAAAAGTAAATAAAGAAAAAGTACAAGATGAAAAACAAATTGAACAAGAATAGTTTATATATTTAGAGAGGAAAATGAAAAATGAGGGATTTTTTCGAAGATTTTAAGCAAAAAGCACCAATACTTATAGTGCTTGCGTTAGTTGCCTCTGTTGTACTTGGTGGTGCACTTACTAAATCAATAACTGATGCTAAAGCTTCGGGTGCAGACTCTTTACTATTTGCAGTAGTAGAGACATTAATAGGGAATATAACTAGTTTATCTTTCTTTTCAGGAATGTTTTCAGATTTTGGACTATTTTTGCAAATCACATTATGGATTTTTGTTGGTGTGTTTTTAATATACATTTTAGCAAAAATGAATAGTGGTAGTCATAGTGAATATGAAGGAAAGGAAAATGGTTCAAGCCAATGGAGTAGTGGAGCAGAAGATTTTAAACATGACTCTAACGGAAGAGAAATATTAAATAAAAAAGAAGGATTTATTTTAAGTAGAAGGCATTATTTAGGTACAGACTTAAAAAAAGTTGGTATAAATAAGAATGTCCTTGTAGTCGGTGGTTCTGGTTCTGGTAAAACAGCATGTTATATTAAGCCAAACATTATGCAGTGCTTAGGCTCATATGTTATTACCGACCCTAAAGGGGAACTTTATAAAGAAACATCAAAATTTTTAGAAAGAGAAGGATATGATGTAAAAACATTTAACTTAGTAAATCCGACATATAGTGATTTTTATAATCCTATTTCAAATATTTGCTCTGATCAAGATGTTGACACGCTTGCACATATACTTGTAACAGGTGCTAATAAAGAAGGTGGCGGTGGAGATGATCCATTCTGGGATAACACTGCTAAAATGCTTATTAGTGCTACAATATATTATGTTTTATCAGTTTTACCACTTGAACAACAAAATATAGGTAGTTGTTTAAATATTATTCGTCAAGGTGGTGCTGATTCTACAATTTTTGAAAAGTTATTTATTGATGATTTAAAACCAGAACATCCAGGTAGAATACAATATGAATCATTTAAGACTGCAGCGGATAAAACAATGCAAAGTATTGTTATTTCTTCTATATCTAAAATGCGTGTATTTGATATGCCTGCAATTCAAAGAATTACATCATCAAATAGTATAAATTTTAGAAATGTAGCAAAAAGAAAATCAGTAATTTATGTTATTACATCAGCAGCAGAAAGTACATATGATTTTGTATCAACAATGTTTTTTAGTCAGATGTTTTCAATTTTATATAAACAAGCAGATGACTATGGTTCAAGACTTCCAAATCAAGTATATTTCTTACTTGATGAATTTGCAAATATTGGTCAGATACCAGATTTCCAAAAGAAGCTTTCTACTACAAGAAGTTTAGGTATAAGTATATCAATAATTGTACAGTCTTTAGATCAATTAGAATCACTATATAAAGAATCTTATGAAAATATTTTAGGTAACTGTGATACTCAATTATTACTTGGTACAAACTCACAAAAAACAGCAGAGTATTTTTCTAAGAGCTTAGGACAAACAACAATAAAAATTCAACAAAAGTCTATTAATAAAGATAAAGATGAAGCTAAAAAACAAGGAGTATCTATTAGTACACAAAGACAAGCAAGAGATCTTATGACTGTTGATGAGATAAGAAGATTAGATAATAATAAAGAGATAATAATGGTAAGAGGATTAAAACCGATTCTTGCTGAGAAAGCATGGTATTTTAAATACCATCCAAAACGCGAGATTATAGAATCATTAAAAATTGGTAGTATTAAGGAAATGCCAATTCCAGAGCCTGTACCATATTCATATTTTGACGTACATGAATATCTAGCAGAAAGAAAAAGAAGAGCACAGGAGATTTTAAGACAAAGATCTAAAGATGTCGAAGTTGATACCACTTCTATGTCTAATAACTCTAGTGCAACTCAAAAGAAAGCTTATTCTTATGCGGTTGATGAGAAAGAAAAAGAAGATAAAGTGGCTGCAGCTCCAATGGCAGAAGGATTGGGTACACCTTCATATAATGATTTATATGAAAATAGTGATGTTAATCCGATTGCTACAGATAGTGGAAATAAAAATGATGATGATGATTTTGACTTACAATCAGAACTTGAGTCAAAATTTGATAAATTATTTGGAAGTTCGAGTGGAAGTTCTAATTCAGACTTTTAATAAAAACGACTTAAGAAGTGAAATTCTTAAGTCGTTTTTCCATTTTTCATACTTGTAAATTTGTAGTGTATATAGTATAATTTGGGTGTGGAGGAATATATGGATAAGGTAAAAGGTATATCAATAATTATTATTGCAGTTGTATCTGTAATAGTTACTATATTAATAGCAAATATACTTCTTGATACTACTGGAAAAGTAAATCAGGGAAATTTTAGAGTGAGTGATGTTATTGTTGAGTCTAGTGCAACTTTAACAGAAGTACAAGATAAAGATTTAAAATTAGAAAAATTATCAGATATAGTTTTTGACATTTCACAAATTAATACTATTTCTATTTTAATAGAGTCTAATGTAAAGGCGACAGAAATCAATATAGAGAATTTGCTTGTTACTGATCCTTTACTAAAAGGTAAAATGAATATTTCTCAAAAAGATCATCATAAATATGATATTACCCCAGAACTTACATCTTTTCCTATTTATTTAGAACAAGAAGACGGAAAATATGTAATAAGATTACTTGTAGATAACGATAATGTTATTACAGATAAAAGTGTAGGAGAAGATATTGAAAAAATACAATATGATGCGACTATATTTGAGACACTTGGTATAGATGTTTCACAGTTAAAATTTAATATTTCTTTTGATATTGTTATAAAAGATGAAACTGGGAAAACAGTTAAAACAAATATAAATTTAAATATGCCAACAGATGAAACATTTTCTAAAGGGATGTCTATATTAAGACAAGATGTAACTAATTATATTTTTTCTATTGTTGAGTAATAGAAATTATAAAAAAGTGTTGAAATAAAATAGAATATATTGTATAATAAATCTATGCCAAGCGATAGAGTACTGTGAACCTTGTCAGATCCGGAAGGAAGCAGCAATAAGCAATATACTCTATGTGCTTGGTTTTTCTTTTTTAGGGAGGATAAAGTGGGATACATAGCATTATATAGAAAGTACAGACCAGATACATTTTCAAGTATTATAGGTCAAGATAATGTAACAAAAATATTAAAAAATCAAATAAAAAATGGTAAAATTTCTCATGCGTATTTATTTAGTGGCACAAGAGGAACTGGAAAAACTAGTGCAGCTAAAGTGTTTGCAAGAGCTATCAATTGTCTTAATCCTAAGGATGGGGAGCCTTGTAATGAATGTGAAGTTTGTAAGGGAATTTTAAGTGGTAATATAACAGATGTTATAGAGATGGATGCTGCTTCGAATAATAGTGTTGAAAACATTCGTCAAATAAGACAAGAAGTTGTATATGCTACTGTCGATGTAAAATATAGAGTATATATTATAGATGAAGTTCATATGCTTACAACTAGTGCTTTTAATGCTTTACTTAAAACTCTTGAAGAACCACCTGAAAATGTAGTATTTATTTTAGCTACAACTGAACAGCATAAAATACCAGTGACTATTTTATCAAGATGTCTTAAGTTTGATTTTAATAGATTAACAGAAGAAGATTTATATAATAGAATTAAATATGTATTAGAATGTGAGAATATAAAATATGAAGATGAAGCTTGCAGATATATTGCAAAGCTTGCAGATGGAGCAGCAAGAGATGCACTTAGTATCCTAGATAGGTGTATATCAGAAACAAAAGATATATTAAAGTATGAAGATGTTCAAAATATAGTAGGTGCGATAGATAAGAATATTATAAATAAAGTTATTGATAGCATTATAAACTATGATTCATTAACTGCGATATCATGTGTTGATGAAATTATAAAAAAAGGAAAAGATTTAAGACAGTTTACTTTCGAACTTACAACAGAATTTTTAAATAGATTAATTAAGACCAATGAAAATAAAGATAGATATATAAGTATTATAGATAGATTATCAAGTTTAGATAATGATTTAAAATCTACAACTAGAAAAGAAATTGTTCTTAAAGCATGCCTTGTACAGCTTTGTAATTTTAAGCAAGAGAAAGTGCATAGTATAAGTTCAAATAATAGTACTCAAGTAGATGAAATATATCAGAAGAAAATAGAAAATTTAGAAAGAGAAGTAAAAGAGCTTAAAGAATATATTAAAAATAATAAATCGATTATATCAGATGATAAAACAGAAAAAAAATCAAATACAAAAGTAAATGTAACAGCAAAATCTAATTTGGAAGAGGAAGTTAAAGAGGAAAATTTAACTGAATTTCCAAATACTGAAGAATTGAAAAAAGCTGTTATAGATAAAGGAAAAATAAGGCTTTATTCTGCACTTGCTGGAGCTAAGATTTATATAGATGATGTTGTTAGAATAATAACTACTAACTCTTTTGGATATAAACTATTAACCTTGGATGAAAATGCTGAAGTTATGGCACAAATTCTTTACGAAAAGTATAATGTAAATAAAAATATATTATTAGAGTTAAAGAATGAAAAAGGGGATTCTATTTCAAAAATTGAAAAGGTGTTGAAGGACAATAATATTGAATATACTAATTTAGATTAACTTGAAAAACAGTTTAAATTATATTATAATAGTTTTTGTGAAAGGATGGATATAAAATGGGAAACAAATATGGTGGATTTCCTGGCGGTGGCATGGGAAATATGCAAAATTTATTAAAACAAGCACAAAAGATGCAAGCAGATATGCAAAAAAAACAAGAGGCAGTAGCTGCAAAAGAAATTGAAACTTCAGCAGGCGGTGGCGCGGTTGTAGTAAAAGCTACAGGAGATAAAGTAATTAAAGAAATTATTATTAAAAAAGATGTTGTAGATCCAGATGATGTGGAGATGCTACAAGATTTAGTATTAACAGCTGTAAATGAAGCTTTAAAAAAGGCAGACTCAATGATGGAGCAAGAGATGGGATCTTTTAATATTCCTGGACTATTTTAGGTGAGGATATGTATTCAGATACAGTTAATAAGCTAATAAATCAGTTTGAGAGACTACCAGGAATAGGACATAAAAGTGCTGTACGTTTGGCATTTTATATATTGGAGTCTCCAGTTCAAGTAGCAGAAGAAATGTCAAAAACGCTTATTGAAGCAAAACAAAATGTAAAATTTTGTTCTGTATGTTTTAATTTAACAGAAAAGGATCCTTGTGATATTTGTTCAGATAAAAAGAGAGATGATTCTATTATTTGTGTAGTAGAAAATGTAAAAGATGTCGTCGCAATGGAGAAAACACACGAATATAGAGGACTATATCATGTTTTACATGGTTCTATTTCACCAATGAATAATATTTCAGCTGGAGATATAAAAATAAAAGAGCTTCTTCAAAGATTGTCAGATGATAAAATTAAAGAAGTAATTCTTGCAACAAATCCAACAGTAGAAGGAGAGGCAACTGCAATGTATATTTCTAGGTTAATTAAACCACTTGGAATAACGGTTACAAGAATTGCACATGGAATTCCTGTTGGAGGAGACTTAGAATATACTGATGAAATTACATTAATAAAAGCATTAGAGGGAAGAAGAGAAATGTAGAATGTGATCTTTATTTTTGGGAGACAGAAATTATGAAAATAGGATTTTTTGATTCGGGTCTAGGAGGACTTACAGTATTAAAAGAAGCTTTAGAAAACGAAGGTCTTAGTGAAGAAATATATTATTTGGCAGATACTAAAAATACTCCATATGGTATAAAAGATGAAGAATTTGTAAAAAAAGTTATATATGATAATATTGAATATTTAATTAAAATTGGATGTAATCCAATAGTTATTGCTTGCAATACAGCAACGAGTCTTTGTATAAATGAGTTTAGAGAAAATTATAATGATATTGTGTTTATAGGTACAGAACCAGCAGTAAAAGTTGCCGCTGATTCTAATATGAGTAAGAAAATACTTGTTTTAGCAACAAGTATAACAGTAAGAAGAGAAAAACTTTTAAATCTTATAGATAAATTAAATATAAAAGATAATGTGGAACTACTAGCAGCTGATGAACTTGTCACATTTGCCGAAAATATTAATTGTAATAATATGAAAAATGAAATTAATAACTATATTGAATCTATATTATCACAATTTAATATGAGCGAATTTAGTCATATCGTTTTAGGGTGTACACATTTTCCAATTTTTAGGGATAATTTTTATAATGTTATAAATAAGATAAATCCTAATTTAGATATTAAGGTTATTGATGGGGCGAGAGGAATATCTAATAATTTAAAAAATTATATAAATAAGATTAAAGGAAATAAAAAGTATGTTCAAGGTACGAAAAAAATAACAATTGTTTTAACTAGTAAAAATAATGATTTTATAGTTAGGACTAAGCAAATATTAGCAAATGATAAAATTGAAGTTGATTATAAATTACAATAAAATTACAGAAAAATTTCAATAAATAGTAGCAATATTTTTTTTTACGTGATATAATTATTACAGTTTGATAAGAGTTAATGAGGTGTATATATATGAATGATAAGAAAATCTTAATAGTAGATGATGAAAAAGCAATAGTGGATATCTTAAAATTTAATTTAGAAAAAGAAGGATTTACTACAACAGTTGCATATGATGGTGAAGAGGCAATAAAAATTGCTTTATCAGTTAATCCAGACTTAATCTTATTAGATCTTATGATACCTAAAATTGACGGTTTCACAGTATGTAAAAAATTAAGAAAAAGCCTAGTTTGCCCTATTATAATGCTAACAGCTAAAGAGGAAGTTGTTGACAAAATTATTGGTCTTGAGCTTGGTGCAGATGATTATATGACAAAACCATTTAGTATAAGAGAAGTAATCGCAAGAGTAAAAGCCAACTTAAGAAAACATACATTACCTGAAGCTGAAGAAGATAAAAACTCATCAAAAAATAAGATAAAAGTTAAGGATATGATAATAGATCCTGAAAGATATATTGCAATTGTTAGTGGAAAAACAATTGATTTAACAATAAAAGAATTTGAGTTGTTAAAGCTACTAGCAACTAATCCAAATCAAGTATTTACAAGAGAGCAAATACTTAGAGGAGTATGGGGCTATGATTTTTATGGTGATGCTAGAACTGTTGATGTTACAGTAAGAAGACTAAGAGAAAAGATTGAAAAAAATTCTGCAGAACCACAATATGTACAAACAAAAAGAGGAATGGGATATTACGTTTCATTATAATATAGAAAGAGAGTAAAAGATGAAGTTTTCTATGAAAAAGATTATTAGAGCTATGAGTATAATTATGGTAGTTATAGTATATATAACTACCATAATTTTATCTGGTTCTATTATTGATACACATAATTTTTTTAATTTAAATAATTTTATAGTATTATTAGTCTTTGTTCTTATAGCATATATTTTTTCTGTTATTATCTCTAATAAAATAGTATTTCCTTTAAAAAAAATTGAAAAGGGAATGAAGATGGTAAGTGAAGGAAAATTACCAGATGTTAGTAGAATTAAAGACACTAATGATTTTCCAGAGTATCATGAATTAATGCAAGATTATATTTCGATGCTAAAAGTTATAAAAAAAAATACATTTGATTTGAATAGTCAGCAAAGTAAAACAGAAATAATATTAGAGCATATGGCAGATGGAGTAATGGCTTTTTCAACTACTAAAGAAATTGTCCATATGAATAAATCTGCAATGAGAATGCTTAATATTACAAGTGAAGATGAGACTTTTGATAGCATTTGTGAAAAGCTAAAATTGAATGTGGATTTTAGTAAAATAATGTATCTTCCTAATTATCAGAGTGTGGAAGTTAAAACGCAAATAGGAGAGCTTGCTCTTAGTATTGTATTTGCACCATTTTTTAGTGATGAATTAAATCCAATGGGAATAATAATGATTGTTAGAAATATTACAGATAGTGTTAAAACGGACAATGTAAGAAAAGAGTTTGTTGCAAATGTATCTCATGAACTAAAGACACCTCTTACATCTATTCGTGGATATTCAGAGACTATAATGAATGGTGATCTTACTTATCAAGAGATAATTAAATTTTCTAAAGTTATTAATCAAGAAGCTAATAGAATGAGTAGGCTTGTTTCAGATTTACTTCAATTATCTAAAATGGACTATAATAGAATGAATTGGAACAAAGCAACTTTAAATACTGTTGAAATATTGAAAAAAGTTTGTGAAAAAGTTAGATTTGAGTGTGAAGAAAAGAAACATAAATTAGAGCTAATATGTGCAGAAAATACACCAACACTTTACGCAGACAAAGATTCAATTGAACAGATAGTTATAAATATATTAACTAATAGTATAAAATATACTCCAGAAGGGGGACTTATTAGAATATATGCAGGCCCAATAGATAATAGAGTATATATTAAAGTAATAGATAATGGTATTGGTATACCACAAAAAGATTTAGACAGAATATTTGAGAGGTTTTATAGAGTAGATAAAACTAGATCAAGAAAAATGGGAGGAACTGGTTTAGGACTTTCTATTGTTAAAGAAATGGTAGATGGGAATAACGGTACTATAAATATAGAGAGTAAATTAAATGAGGGAACTGAAGTTACATTAACATTCCCTACTACAAAAGAATAGGAGATAATATGATATATTATGATACGCATGCTCATTACAACGATGAGAAATTTAATGGAATAGTAGAAAAGACATTAAATGATTGTATGAGCGTAGGAGTAAAGTATATAAATAATATTGGATATAATTTAGAAAGCTCAAGGTGTGCAGTTGAGCTTTCTAATGAATATAAAGAATGTTATGCTGTTATTGGAATACATCCAAGTGATGTAGGAAAATGTACTGTAGATGAGATAGAAGAGCTATATAAAAATTTTAATAATGGTAAGATTGTTGCTATTGGGGAAATTGGACTAGATTATTATTGGGTAAAGGATAATAAAGAAGAACAGAAAAAATTATTTATAGAGCAAATAGAACTTGCAAACAAGTTAAAATTACCTATAGTTGTTCATAGTAGAGATGCTTCACTAGATACATATTTAATATTAAAAGAGCATCCAGCAAAGTATGGAACTTTACTACATTGCTTTTCACCAACTGAAGACTTAGTGAGGCTTGTAATAGAAAATAATTATACTGTTGCATTTGGTGGAAATATAACATATAATAGAGCTAAATCATTTCAAAAGTATATGGATATGCTACCAGCAAGTCAAATTGTTATTGAAACTGATGCTCCATATTTGCCTCCTGTACCACTAAGAGGTACTATTAATACATCTAAAAATTTACCAATTATTTTAGAGAAATTAGCAGAATATAAACATATGGATGTAGATGAATTATCAAAAATTGTATACCGAAATTCACTTGAATTTTTCAATATAAAAGAGTAAGAAATCTTACTCTTTTTTCTATATTATTGCATAATAAAAATAGAATTCTACTATAGCTAAATAAACTAATATGCTAAAGTGAAAATTACATATTGGTGATTTTAAAAATAAAATAGACATAAATCCATCTATTACAACACATATAATTGATAACCAGAAAGCAAAAATAAAGTTTGCATATCTGAAAAATAAAAAAGAGGATAAAAAAATTAATAATGATATTAGTAAATACATTATTAATACTATAAGTATATTTCTTGAACTATCTAGTGTGGTTGAGTAGTTATAAACACTTATTGCTAGTAAAATATATAAAATAGGAAATACTAATTCTAGTACTAAATAATTTCTAGTAATATCATGTATATTTATTTTTAATTCATTTATATTTAAACATATCATTATATGCAATGCTATACAAATTAAAGTAAAAATCATTAAAAAAGAAAAGATTTTAACATAGTAACTAAATACCTTCAATTGCATCACCATATATATTATGCTCAAAAAAATAGAGTAATATAAATTACTCTATATATCCAATATATGGTAAATTTCTATATTTTTCATCATAATCAAGACCATATCCAACAACGAATTTATCTGGTATTTCAAAGCAGACATAATCTGATTCTAAATCAAATTCTCTACGTTCTTTTTTATCAAGTAGCGTACATATCTTTAGATTTTTAGGATTTCTTTCTTCTAGATAACTTTTTAAATATGTAAGTGTTCTACCAGTATCTATTATATCTTCTACAATAATCACATTTTTATCTTTAATATTTTCAGAAATATTTAAGTCAAATTGTATTACTCCTGTACTTTGACTTCCTTTATAACTTGATACTTTTATAAAATCAATAATTACAGGTGATGATATATTTTTAGCTAATTCTGTTGCAAAAAATGTCGCACCTTTTAATACGCAAATTAAAATTATTTCTTCATTTTTAAAGTCTTTTTGGATAACTTCTGCTATTTGCTTTATCCTAGCTTTAATTTTTTCTTCACTAATTAATTCTTTAATATCCATGAGTATTCCTCCTAAAAAAATTATATCACAATAGCTTTATTAATCAAAGTATTAATACTTAATTTAGATTAAAAAAGTTCGGTTGACATAACTGTAAAAAAATGGTATAATTATAATGTACATTTAAATGAGAGCATTTTTCTTTAATAAAAAAAATGGAGGTGTGAAAATGAAGAAAAAATTGCCAGATATCCTTCTTATAGTTACTGCTGTTTCAGCAATAATTGCGGGGATTTATATTTTTGTCTTTTATAAGGCTGCGGATAAGTCTGAGACTGTTGAAGCATATGCTAGTGTAGAAGACTACCCAGTTTATAGTGGTAGAGAAGCATATGAGTATTGGAAGAGTACGCTAAATGATGATCAGAAAATTTTATATGATGAGATTAAGGAAACGTATTTACAATTTAATGATAGTTTCTCAACTCAGTTAGATGAGATTTCTTCTAAAGAGTTTCAAGAAGTCTATTCTGCTGTAATGCTAGATCATCCAGAAATATTTTGGATGGATTCATATCTTACTGTAAAAACATTAAGTAACAAAGTAAATACTCATAAAGTTATAGAACTTTATTATTCGTATTCATTAGAAGAGGCAAAAGAAGTTAAATCTCGTATAGAAGTTAAATACAACGAGATTATTGAAGGAGCGAAAAAGCAAGAAAATGATTTTAAGAAAATAAGATACGTTCATGATAAACTAATTGAGATATCTCAATATCATGATTATACACAAGATGAAATAGACTCTTATCAATCAATAGTCTCCATATTTGATTCTGGCAATACTGTTTGTGCAGGGTATGCATATGGATTTAAATTTATTATGGACCAATTAGGTATAAAATCCATTGCAACACGAGACATCAGTAATGAGGATACCTCAAAGAATCATATATGGAATATGGTTGAACTTTATGGTAAGTGGTATAATTTAGATATCACATGGGATAACAAAATTGCAACAGATGGAGTTATAACGTATAATTATTTTTTAAAAGATAACGACGAATTTTATACAGACCATAGAATGCAAGAAGGAATTCCAACAAATTAGAGTGAAAAAAATTCACTCTAATTTTTTTAATCAATAAGTTAACATAACTTTACAAAAATTAAAAATTGTGGTATAATAATAATGTACTTATTGGAGGCGATAAAATGGAAGATGTAAGAATTAATGTACTTTTAAATGAAGAAAAATATGAAGATGCAATAGAATTAATTAAAGATAAGTATGTAGAATTATTTAGTAAAATGTTAGATAAGAAAAATGTGAATGTTCCTAAAAATGAAGATTTTTATTGCTATACAACTAAAATAATGAACGAATATCCTAATTTTTTAAATAGAATAGAGCTTTTGAGAAAAGGTATGATTAATAAAGATTTTAGTTATTTAGATGAAATTGAACTGCTAAAGAATACATATAATTATTTAAAAGTTAATTATTAGAACTATAGTTTTTCTATAGTTCTATATTTTTGTGAAAAAATTATATTTTTTTATATAATATAAGTATATTTATCTCTTTTATGGTATAATCATTTTGGAGGTTATGTGTTATGAAATACTATGATGAGGATATAGACAAGGTCTTAGATGCCCTGCAAACGAGTGAAGAAGGTCTTTCTAATGAAGAAGCTCAAGCACGTCTTAATAGATATGGTTTAAATAAGTTAAAAGAGACAAATAAGAAAAGTAAACTATCAAAATTTTTAGATCAGTTTAAAGATATGATGATTGTAGTACTTTTAATAGCAGCAGTTTTTTCTGGAATAAGCTCGTATTTAAACGGCGAAGCATATACAGATACAATAGTTATAATAGCAGTTGTATTATTAAATGCTATTATGGGATTTGTTCAGGAGCTTAAGGCAGATTCAGCTGTAGAAAGTTTGAAAAAAATGACTACACCTAATGCAAAAGTAATTAGGAATGGTCAGGTTACAATTTGTTCTTCAGAGAAAATAGTTCCTGGAGATATTTTAGATTTAGAAGCAGGTGACACAATTCCTGCTGATGCAAGAGTTATATGGGAAGTAGCATCAAGTGTTGATGAATCAATGCTAACAGGAGAAAGTGAGCCTATTGCTAAAGATGTTGAAAAAGTAAATTCTGATGCACAGATAAATGAAAGAGTAAATATGGTGTATTCAGGTTGTAATGTAGTATATGGAAAATTAAAGGCAGTTGTAGTAAAAACTGGTATGGAGACAGAGCTTGGTAAAATAGCTTCTTCTGTACAGAAAGATAAAGACGTTTTATCTCCTTTACAAATAAAAATAAATAACATAAGTAAAGTACTATCAATGATAATTGCAGCAATTATTGGTTTTGTTTTAATTTATGGAATTGCTAAAGGAAATGATACATTAGAGATTATTATGCTATGTATTTCTCTTGCTGTTGCTGCTATTCCTGAAAATTTACCAACAGTTATTACTGTTACTTTATCTTTAGGAACAACAGCTATGGCAAAGAGAAATACTATTGTTAGAAAAATTTCTTCTGTTGAAACATTAGGTTCAATAGATATAATTTGCTCAGATAAGACTGGTACTATTACACAAAATAAAATGACCGTAAAAGAAATAATTTTTAATAATAAAAATTATAGAGTGGAAAAAGAACCAATAGAAAATAGTGAGTTATTAATAGATTTAATGGTACTTTGTAATGATAGTAAAATAGATCCACAAAATAAGGAGAATTTAATTGGCGATCCTACAGAAACAGCGTTATTTAAGTATGCTATGGACATGGGATATAATCCACAAAATATAGTAAAAAATAATGAGAGGGTTGCAGAAGTTCCTTTCGATTCAGATAGAAAAATGATGTCTACTGTTAATACAGTTCAAGATAAAATTGTTGTATCTACAAAAGGAAGTTTAGATTCATTATTAAAGAAATGCAATAAATATTATGAAAATGGAAAAGTATATGATTTAGATCAAAAACATATTAATAAAATTTTAAATTTTGAAAAAGAAATGGCACAAAAAGCATTAAGAGTTTTATCGTTTGCATATAAAGTTATAGATAAAGTGCCAGAAGAAGAAGAGTTACCAGACGTTGAAAATGATTTAACTTTTGTTGGCCTTGTTGGTATGATGGATCCACCAAGAGATACTGTAAAAGAGTCTATAAAAACTTGTCGTGAAGCAGGAATAAGACCAATTATGATAACTGGGGACAGTTTAAGCACTGCTACAGCTATAGCAAAAGAGATTGGAATTATTGAAGAGGGAACAGGTGTTATAGAAGGAAAAGAATTAGATAAATTAAGTGATGAGCAATTAATTAAAGAAGTTACTAAATATAGTGTATATGCTAGAGTTCAACCCGAACATAAAGTAAGAATAGTAAAAGCTTGGCAAGCAAATAATAAAGTTGTTGCAATGACAGGTGACGGAGTAAATGATGCTCCAGCTATAAAACTTGCACATGTTGGAATTGGAATGGGTAAGACAGGAACTGAGGTTACAAAGAGTGTTGCAGACGTAATATTAGTTGATGATAGTTTCAGTACAATAGTTGATGCTGTAGGTGAAGGAAGAAAAATTTATGATAATATAAGAAATGGAATTATTTATTCTCTTGCAAGTAATTTCGCTGAGATAATAGTTGTGGTTGTTGGATTATTTTTTAATATAGAGATATTTTTACCATTACATATTTTATATATTAATTTAGCTACTGACTCTGTTCCATCAATTTGTTTAGCTTTTGAAAAAGCAGCAAAAGGTATAATGAAAAGAAAACCTAAGCCTGTAAATGCACCATTTTTTACTCCTTTTGTTGTTGCAAATTTAGCACTTTCTGCTATATTTAAAGCAATAGCAGTTCTTACAACATATTATTTTGCAAATATATATTATGGAGCAGATATTGCAAGAACTATGGCATTTTTATGTATGGTATTCCAAGAAATGGTGTATGCATTAAATTGCAGAAACTTAAAAGATTTAACTATAAAACAAGGACTACTTTCAAATAAAGCAATGAATATTGGTATGATAATATTAATTCTTATGCAACTTATTGTGTTTGGAACACCAGTTGGTCAAATATTCAATATTGTAACGTTAAACTTTATACAAGTATTAGTTTTAATTGTAATAAGTATTGTGTCTTTTGTTGCTATAGACTTTTTAAAACTTGGAATTAAAAAATTTGTAAAAGATTAAAAATATATAAATAATAGAGTATTTTACTCTATTATTTTTTCTTTATTTTTTAGAGTTTTTGTTGTATAATATCTAGGACGAAAGGAAATGATGAATATGCCAGATAAAATAGTACCAATAACACTTCTTACAGGTTATTTGGGTTCAGGAAAGACAACTTTAATAAATCACATATTGAGTAATCAAGAAGGATATAAAGTTGCGGTAATAGTAAATGATATTGGAGAAGTAAATATAGATGCTGATTTAATATCAAAAGGAGGAGTTGTAAATCAGACTGATGATAGTCTTGTACCGCTTACAAATGGCTGTATATGTTGCACTCTAAAAGTTGATTTAATGCAACAAATTGTTGATCTAATCAAAACAAAGCAATTTGATTATATTTTAATAGAAGCAAGTGGAATATGTGAACCAATTCCAATAGCTCAAACAATTACAGTACTTTCAGAATCTACACAACAATATGGTTTGCCCAAAATTTGTAGATTAGATAACATTGTTTCAGTAGTGGATGCTTTAAGACTTGCAACTGAATTTGGATGTGGAGCTAATCTTGTTAAAGATGATTTAGAAGAAGAAGATATAGAAAATTTACTTATTCAACAAATTGAATTTTGTAATACCATAATATTAAATAAAGTGGATGAAATATCAAAAGAAGAACTACAGAAGGTAAAAGCAATTATAAAAAAATTACAGCCAAATGCAGAAATTATAGAGACAAATTATGGAAATGTACCAACAGATAAGTTACTAAATACTAATCTTTTTAATTTTAATAAAGCATCAGTTAGTGCTGGCTGGGTAGAAGAATTAGAAAGTGATGAAGAAGATGAGGAGCATAATCACCACCATCATCATGATGATACTGAAACAGAAGAATATGGTATAAGCTCTTTTGTATATTATAGAAGAAAACCGTTTAGAATTAAAAAATTTGAAAAGTTTTTAGATGAATTTCCAAATACAATTATTAGAGCAAAAGGTTTAGTATGGTTAAGCGATGATGATTATATGTCATATTGTTTTGAACAAGCTGGAAAACAAAAAACTATTTCTGAAGCAGGTCAATGGATAGCAGCAGCATCTAAATTTGAAATAGAAAAAATATTAAAGTATAACCCAGAAATACAAAAGATATGGGATGAATCTTGTGGAGATAGAATGAATAAAATTGTATTTATAGGTAAGGATATGGATAAGCAAGATATAATTAATAGATTAGATGATTGTTTATCAGAAATTTAAAAAGGTAGGAATTTTAATTCCTACCTTTTATCTATTGAAGAAAGTTTAGATATTAGTATATAATATACATATAATTAAAAGTTTTGGTGATTTTATGAATGAAAAAATAGAAAAGATTGTAATACAATGCATAAAATTAGAACATACAGAACTAACGTATATGCAAGTTGAGAATGTTTTAAAAGAGATTATTGGATATAACTTGGGTGACAATATTGAGTACTATATAGATGAATCTGGACTTGATGGTAGAAGCGTTGAATTTAACTTGATTGATATATCAAACAAAGAATACATATACGAGATTATAATAAATAAGAAAAAAATAAATGATAGACTAAATGATATTATTACAATTTTAGACGTAAATGAATATAATCATCAAAAAATAAAATTTATATTTGAGTTATTGTATGAAGTAATACTTGCTTGTTTTGAGTATAATAAATCTCAAAATTTATTGCAAATTGATTCTGAGCTTATAGAAAAATTAAATGAAACATATATAGAAAAATATTATGCTATAGAGAAAACAAAAGAGATAATGATTAAAATTAGCACTAATATTGAAAATGATACTAATAAAATATTAGCTTATCTAGAACAATTAGATGTAATATATGAAATGCTTTTAGACTATGAGGGTAGTAAAGAAGTCTTAAAAAATAAAAAAGATATGACTAATATGTATGAAAAGTTTAAGAAAAATAATGAGAATATAGATGAATTTTTATATAGAATAGGAAATATAGTTGGTGTAAAAACATCAAATATAGACAATTCTAGAAATGGTAGCGAAAGTAAAGCAATATTACAAGATTTACAATTAGAAGAATTAATTGACTATATAAAACAGTACGCGCAAATTTCAATATGTGATTATAATAAAGATTTAAAAGAGATTCAAAATGAAGCTCAAAAAGTGTATAATAAGGTAGAAGACGAAATAAGTAGTCTACTAAACTGTGATAATTCATGTGATAAGACACCTTTATTTGTGGAAAATATATTAAGTTCTAAAAGGGAAGATTTAATTAATTTAGAGAAAATTGATCCAGAACAATCAGTTTACGATTATTTAGTAGAAAACTATCCAGAAGTGACAAATATATTGTCTAGTAAAATGGATGTTTTACAATTCTTAGATAAGATAGATAATTTGCCTACAGATATTGAAGATTATTTAAAAAATGAGTTTTTATCTGAATATAAAAACTTTATAGAAGAAATAAGAAATGTTGGAACTTTAAAGCAAGAAGAACTTGAAAAAGAATTGAATTTATTTGAAGAAAAATATACATATGGCATATATTATAAATATTTAAATATGACTAAAAAAGAAAAAGCTGAGATAGCAACTTTTGCAGATAAAGAAATAAAAGAGAATTTGATTTTATTTTTAAATATAAAAAAAGAACTTGCAAATATAAGTACAACTGAAAATATACCATACTTATATTTATTTAATTATCTTTCAAAAAGAGAAAAAAATATTTTAAGTGATAACATTAATATTATTAGTATTTTAAGATCTAGTTTAAAGGATACGTCATGTATTAATAAATACTTTAATTCGTATGATGTATCAAAAGCCTTTTCTTTGATTTCAAATAATGAAATTGAAGAATTATATAGTATGCAAAAGAATATAATGGGTATTTTTACTAAGACTTCACAATTTATACAAAAATTATACAATGAAGATATAATAAAATGTGGAATGAGTATATTAGATATACTAAATTTTAGAGATAAAGATGAAATTGATAATCTTTTTAGTATGCCTAAATATATAAACATTGTTGAAATTTTATTAGGGATTGGACTTTATGAATTATATATTAATAGAGATATAGAATTAAATAATTTTAAAAGAATATATGTTAATGGATGTGATGAGTCTATTGAGACTATAATACAAATTATAAAATATAATGATTTAAAATATAAATTATTAGAATATAATCTTAAACAAAAGTCTGCATTAAAAAATATAAAAGTAAAGATACCAGATATCCTTGGAATAAACACAGTTGTAAGAAAAATAGATGATTATAATACAAAACTTTTATATATTAATAAAGATAGAAAAGAAATTCAAGAAAGAAAATTGATGGCATATAAACAAAGAGAAGAAATGATTTTAAATAAAATAAATTTTGTAAGACAAAAAAATAAAATATAGATGGAGGTAAAATTATGGAAAAAATTGATTGTAATAAAATACAAAGGATTTTAGATATAAAAAATGATTTTGAAAATGAAACTATCAATTCTACTATAATTTTACCTGAATATATTGAATGTATAAATACAATTTATGATACAGAATTAAAAAATCAAGATGAAGAAATAAATAAGATTAAATTAAATATAGATAAGCTATATGATAATATGCAAGAAATAATAGATAAACTAAAAAATAAAGAACAGTAATGAGGTAAGCGTATGAATTATTATGAAATTTTAGAAGTAAGTGTAAATGCATCAAAAGAAGTTATAAAAAATGCGTATAGAGCATTAACTAAAAAATATCATCCTGATTCATATAAGGGAAATCAGGAATATGCTCAAGAAAAGATGAAAGAAATAAATGAAGCATATGAGACTTTAATGGATGATAATAAAAGGCTAATGTATGACTATGAGAATGGATTTAAAATTGATCCTAATGCTCCTAAAAATGAAATAGAGTTAAAAGAGGAAGATATAAAAGTAGAAGAAAAAGAAAATAAAGAAGATAAATTAATGACATTTATAAAGGAGAAAAAGGTATTTATAGTTGTAGGAGTAATTATTTTATTTATAATAGCTTTTATAATAGGAATTATGATTGCTGGTGGTGGAGATAGTGATAAAAAAGATACTGAAGATGAGATAGTTGTTAATAATGAAGATACAAAAGTAGAAGATGAAAATACAACAAATAATACTAATACATATAGACCAAATAATAATATTACTGAAGAACCAAAAGAAGAGGAAGAATATACTAAACCAGTAAATCCAAGTGTAGAAGATAATATAAATAATAATGTTAAAGATGAAGATGATGAAATAATTAAAGAGCCTGATGGAATATCATAAAAAAAGAAGTCAATGACTTCTTTTTTATTTAGAAATAAATACAAAATCACAATTTGGTATTTCAACACTAATACACCAGTAATCTTTACAGTTACTAACATCATAATTATATGAATCTATATATATCTCTTCATTTAAGTCTTTAAATAAAATATGAGGTGAGTCAGAACTTTTTTCTTTTGGCAAATAAATATAAAAACGATTTGAATATTCAGATGTACTATCTAAAGTATAAAAACTTGTTATTGTACTAGAATTATAAAGTTTTTTAACTTTTTCCAGAGAATAATTATATGAATTATTTTGGCTAAAATTGTTTTTAATATATAAATCAAGCCAATCTTTTATATTTATTTGTTTTGAGTTTTTAGTTATAGTGTAAGAAAAATTATCACTTTTAAATGCATCGCATATTAAAAATTCATCTTGTACCGAAAAATTAATTTTTCTATAACTATCATCGAAAATATATTCTTTAATATGTGGATAGTTAAAAATGTAAGGATAGAGCTTATCTGTAGATGGTGAGCTATTATACCCATAAGATAAGTTATAATCTTCTAAAGACCAATAATTTATAAGTATTATATTTTTAAATCCAATTTTCTTTAATCTAATTCTATCTATTATAGACATATCAATATTTCCAATATATGTTGCATAAAAAAATATATTTTCATCTTTTAAAACATCATTTTTAAAAAATTCAGTAGTTAAATTTTTACAATCTTGAGAAATTTCGGTATTTCTATAACCGTATCTTATACTACTAATATATTCGTGTACTTTTGTATTATTATATAACATTTTTTTATAGTATTTATAAATATCTTTTTCTTGGTAGTTGTCTGAAAAATTGTCTAGAAGTACATCGTATCTACACCAAAAGTATTTAGTATTATATTTCATTTTTAAGTATACACAATCATCAAATATAGTAGTTGTAAAAAAATTATCTGATACATTTACAGTTCCGGGAACAGTATCTTGTATAGATGCTGAAAAGCCATATTTCTCTATTAAATATTCATTTACTTTTGAGTTTGCTACATTCATATATTGTAAAGCTTCTTCTCTATATTTTTTATCTATTTCTTTTATATAATCTTTTTTTATTGGTAATAATTCAATAATTGTAGGTATATTAAGAATTATATATAAAATTGTTACTCCTAATAAAATGTTTATCCATATTTTTATTTGTTCTTTTTTGCTGGCAAAAAAATTCTTTTTTCCTTGTATTGGCGTATTGTTTCCTTTAATTTTCATTTAAACCACCTCTATATAATATAATTATTTATAGTGTATTGGTTCAGGAAACTTTATTCCGTGAGTATCTACACTAATAGACTTTATTTTTTGTTCGTCAAGAGGTCTATTAGAGGAATCTGTTGGTGTGTTTGCAATCTTATCAACTACATCCATTCCTTCTATAACTTTTCCAAAAGCTGCATATGATCCATCTAAATGAGGTGCAGCTTTGTGCATAATAAAAAACTGAGATCCAGCTGAATTTGGCATCATTGATCTTGCCATAGATAGTACTCCAGCCTCGTGTTTTAATTCGTTTTTAAAACCATTTCTAGAAAATTCACCTTTTATTGTGTAACCAGGACCACCAACGCCAATTCCTTGTGGGTCTCCTCCTTGTATCATAAATCCATTAATTACTCTATGAAATATAGTCTCATCATAAAATCCTTTATTTATTAAAGATATAAAATTATTTACGGTATTTGGAGCTACAGCAGGATATAATTCTGCACGTATAATATCTCCATTTTCCATTTCAATAGTTACAATTGGATTAGCCATTTTACTTTTCTCCCTTCTTAAATTTATTGTATTATATCACAAAAAGAATATTATTACTAATCTTCTAATCTATATTTTATTATTTGGTTATGATTTGGTTTTTCTACATTGGTTAAAGCAGTTATTACCATACCATGTGTAACTACAATTACTTTTGAATAATTGCTATATTTTTTTAAAACGTTTTTTACTCTTAATATAATTTCATCTTTTTCTTCAAAGTTATCTTCTTTATATGTACATTTCCCATTATTTTCGTCATAGTGATTTCTCCAGTTAACTACCATAGAATAATTGTCATACATATATGTTTTATCCGGTATCCATTCCATAAGATCAATCTCAACTTTTAAATCTATATTTATTTTTTTAGATAATATACTAGCTGTTTGTAATGTTCTAGTATATGGAGAAGTAATTATAATATCTGCATTTTTTAATAATATGTTTTTTGAAGTATTTTCTGTTTCTAATACACCTTTTTGTGTAATAGGTGCTAAGTCATTTCCAAATCCTTTGTAATGTCTTTGATCTATTATTGTATAGTCTGGTTCCGCATGTCTAATAAGAAAAAATTCAGTTTTCATATTTTGACTATTCCTCCTTGCAATATATCAAAAATATATCATAATATTTCTAAAAAAACAATAAGTGTACACATATAGTAATTTGTGTATTTAATTTTTAGTGGTTTATGATATAATTTTAATATAATAAAATGGAGGAATATATGTCATATATTGAATTTGAAGACGTTGTAAAAAAATATAAAATGGGCGAAATGGAGATAACTGCTTTAGATAGGACTTCTTTTAGTATTGAGAAGGGAGAACTTGTAGTAATTGTGGGAGCTAGTGGAGCCGGAAAAACAACAGCACTTAATATTTTAGGTGGAATGGATAGTGCAACTAGTGGTAAGGTTATAGTAGATAAAAAAGATATAACTAAATTGAAGGGTAAGGAGCTTATTAAATATAGAAGAGAAGACATTGGATTTGTTTTTCAATTTTATAATTTAGTTCAAAATTTAACTGCAATAGAGAATGTTGAGCTTGCAACTCAAATATGTAAAGATTCATTAAATCCAAAAGAAGTTATGATAAAAGTTGGACTTAAAGATAGAGTTAATAATTTTCCATCCCAGCTTTCAGGAGGGGAACAACAACGTGTTGCAATTGCAAGGGCTATAGCTAAAAATCCTAAATTGTTATTATGTGATGAACCAACAGGGGCATTAGACTATAATACAGGAAAGCAAATACTAAAATTACTTCAAGATACATCTAGAAAAGAAAATATGACAGTAGTTATAATTACTCATAATCAAGCAATAGCACCAATGGCAGATAAAATAATAAAATTTAAAAATGGAAGAGCAATTGATATTATACAAAATGATAATATTATTCCCGTGGAAAATATAGAATGGTAGGTTTTTATGAAAAAAGCGTTATTAAAAGATAGTATAAAAGAAATTACAAAAACATATAAACGTTTCTTGTCAATAATGCTTATGTCGCTACTAGGAGTTGGCTTTTTTGCTGGAATTAGAGCAACTGGACCGGATATGAGACAAACAATAGATAATTATTTAAAAGAGAACAATGTCTATGACATAGAACTTATATCAACGTTAGGACTTACAGAAGATGATATAAGTCTTTTAAAAGAAAATGAATATGTATCAGATGTTATTGGTACATATTCAACAGATGTATTAGTAAATGCTTCTAATAATAATCAACCAGTAGCAAAGTTAATGGCAATAGAGGAATTAAATAAAGTAAAGCTTATTGATGGAAGTTTTCCTTTAAATGATAAGGAATGTGTGGTTGAGAAGAGTTTTTTAACTGCAACAGGTATGCAAATTGGCCAAACAATAGAAATTGAAGATAGTGATGATGTGATTAACAATGATTCTTTAAAAATTACAGGTGTAGTAGAGAGTCCATTGTATATTTCATCTGAAAGAGGAACAAGTAGTTTAGGTACTGGAAAAGTAAATTACTATATGTATATAAATCGTTCTAATTTTAATATGGATGTGTATACAAATATATATATAAAAGTTAAAGGTGCGGATAATTATATATTTGGTTCAGATGAGTATACAAATGTTGTAGATGAAGCTTTGGCAAGTATTGAAGGATATGAAGAGGAAATTAATACACGAAGATATGATACATTAATTGCAGAAGCAAATGATAAAATTGAAGAAGCACAACAGGAGCTAGACAACGAATATAATGAGAATCAGCAAAAGCTTGACGATGCTCAAGAAGAGATAGATAGTTATAAAGAGCAGATAGCAAACGGTAGAGAAGAAATAGAGCAAAATAGAACTAATGTATATAATACGTTTTTAGAGTACGAAAACCAAATAGCAGAGGGAAAGACAAAAATTGAGGAAGCAAAAACTACTCTTGCAAATCAAAAGGTTACAGCGCAAGAAAATATAAATGCTGCAAATTCGGCTAAAGCTACATTGCAAGATAATATTTCTCAGATTGATACAAATCTTGAAATTCTTATAGCCAAATATAACGAAGTTTATAATACTTTAGAAAATCCAATTGGACTTACAGAAGAAGACATAGAATATTTAAAAGGCGTAAAATTACAACTTGAAACAGAAAAAGAAGGTTTAGAGAAGACTAAAATAGAGTTATCAGAACAAATATATACTATAGACACTACAATAGAACAAATAAATACTTCAATAACTGCTGCCGAAGATGCAATTACAGATCAACAAATTACTTTAACTGAAAAGGAAAATGAGATTGCTACATTAAAGTCACAAGCTTATCAAGCTTTAGATGATGCAGAAGCAGAGCTTGACAATAATGAACAAGAAATAAATGATAGTCAAGAAGAACTTGATAGCAACAGATTAGAGTTTGAAGAAAAGATTAAAGAGGCAGAGGCAGAAATAATAGATGCTAAAGAAGATGTTTTAAACATAGAGCATCCCAAACTATATATATGGACTAGAGATAATAATAATGGATATAGTGGATTTATTCAAGATACAGAGAGCATTGAAAATTTAGGTAAAGTATTTCCAATTGTATTTTTTGTGGTTGCAACATTAATAAGCTTAACATCTATGACTCGTATGGTTGAAGAGCAAAGACAGCAAATAGGAACACTAAAGGCTTTAGGATATACAAAGTCTCAAATATCTATAAAATATATATTATATGCAACACTTGCTACAATAATTGGTGGTATTTTAGGCATGATTATTTGTTTTTATACTTTGCCTAAAATTATATGGATGATGTATAGTATGATGTATAATATACCAGATTTTATACTTGAATTTAATTTTGGAATTGGAGTTACTGGACTAATATGTGCATTTATATGCATAGTTGGAGCTACAATATATGCTTGTCTTAAGGAGTTGACTGAAAAGCCTGCCATTTTAATGAGACCTAAAGCGCCAAAAATGGGAAAGAGAGTAATACTTGAAAAAATACCATTTATATGGAATAAGTTGAATTTTACAACAAAAGTTACAGTTAGAAATATTTTTAGATATAAAAAAAGATTTCTTATGACTATAATTGGAATTTGTGGATGTACTTCTCTTATATTATTAGGCTTTTTATTAAAGGACTCTATTGTTGCAGTAGTAGATAATCAGTATGGAGATATATTTAATTATAATTTTATTATTACTGCAAAGGAATCTTTAACAGAGGATGAGGTAAAAGAATTAGAATATGATATTTCACAAGATTCTAAAATAGATAAAAATGTGCTAGTAGAATTTACATCTGCAACAATATCTAATTTAGATGCAATAGAAGATGTTCAAATAATTGTTCCAGAAGATAATGAAAGCATATATAATGTTATTAATCTAGTAGATTTACAAGATCAGAAGATAGAACTTAAAGAAGATGGAGTCGTAATTACAGATAAATTAGCTAGTCTTTTGGATGTAGATGTAGGAGATAGTATTATAGTTACAACTAATGATAATGAAGAAATTGAAGTTAAGATAGATAATATTGCAAAGAACTATGTATATCACTATATGTATTTAAGTAAAAATCTATATAATGAAGTGTTTGGAGAATACTCACCAAATGCACTTTTAATTGAGACTAATGACATACCTAATGAAGAAAAAGATGATTTGTCTAGAAGCTTAATGACAGATAGCAGGATTTTATCTGTTTCAAATATTGATAGCATGAAAGAGACAATAGTAAATATGATGGATTTATTAAAATATGTTGTTTGGGTTTTAATTGTATCTGCTGGTTTACTTGCTTTTGTAGTATTGTATAATTTAGAAAATATTAATATTAGTGAAAGATTAAGAGAAATAGCAACAATTAAGGTATTAGGTTTTTATGATAATGAGGTATATGATTATATTGTAAAAGAGTCAACATTACTTACAATAATTGGAATTGCATGTGGAATGTTTGGTGGAATTATTTTAAATATATTTTTATTAAAAACATGTGAAATTAATGTATTAAGATTTGTACCAGAGTTAAAGGTTTCTTCATTTTTAATTGCAATTTTAATTACTGTAGCATTTAAATTAATAGTGAATATTTTTACATATCATGCTTTAAAGAAGATAGATATGGTGGAGTCTTTAAAAAGTGTAGAATAAAGGTATATAATGCCTTTATTCTTTTTAAGTTGAAAAAAGAATATATATTATATATAATAAAATATATAGAGAGGTTTTGCTTATGATAAGATTTGATAGTGATTATTTAGAAGGTGCATATCCTAAGATATTAAAAAAAATAGTTGAAACAAATTATATACAAGAGGCTGGTTACGGAAAAGATGAGTATACAAAATCTGCTACAGATAAAATTAAAAAAGCTTTAAATAATGATAATGTAGATGTTCATTTTCTAATTGGAGGAACACAGACTAATATGACAGTAATTTCTAGCATTTTAAGAACATATCAGGGAGTTATTTGTGCAGATACAGGTCATATTAATGTACATGAGACAGGTGCAATTGAATCTTTTGGAAATAAGGTAATAACTGTTAAAAATAAAGAAGGTAAAATAAATATAGAGCAAATAAAAGAATTAGTAGATTTACAACGTAATTATGACTTGCCGGAACATTTAGTTATGCCTAAACTTGTATTTATTTCTCTTCCTACTGAATGTGGAACAAATTATACTAAAGAAGAATTAAGAGAAATTTATGAAGTATGTAAAGCTAATAATTTGTATTTATATATAGATGGAGCAAGACTTGGATATGGACTTGTTGCAAAAGATACTGATATACAAATGAAGGACTTAACCGACTTGTGTGATGTGTTTTATATAGGTGGAACTAAGTGTGGAGCTCTATTTGGAGAAGCTGTTGTTATAGTAAATGATGATTTAAAGAAGGATTTTAGATACTATATAAAACAAAGAGGTGCAATGCTTGCAAAGGGAAGATTATTAGGTATTCAATTTGATATCTTATTTGATAACAATTTATATTTAAAAATATGTAAGCAGGCTGTAGACCTTGCATTAAGGATAAAAGAATCAGCAATAGAAAAAGGATATAAAATGTTTTTTAATTCATTTACTAATCAGCAATTTATTATAATCCCTAATAATAAACTTAAAGAATTAGAAAAAGAATTTACATTTTTTAAGTGGCAAAAATATGATAAAGATAATACAGTTATAAGAATATGTACTTCTTGGGCAACAAAAGAAGAAAATGTTAATAAACTTATAGAAAAATTATAGTGAGGTTTAAGATGAATAATATAAGTAGTGATGCAATGAAAATTGCAATAGAAGAATCTAAAGTAAATTCAATAAATAACTATAAAAAAGGTGGACCATTTGGAGCTACAATAGTAAAAGAAGATAAGATTATATCATCAGCTCATAATACAGTAATGCAAACAAATGATCCTACAGCACATGCTGAAATAAATGCAATAAGAAGTGCTTGTCAAAAACTTAAAACAAATGATTTATCTAACTGCATATTGTATACAAGTACTGAACCATGTCCAATGTGTTTGTCTGCAATTATTTGGGCTAATATCAAAGAAGTTTATTTTGCAAACACTAGATATGATGCAGATGATATAGGATTTAGAGATGACGTTATATATAAGTATTTATCTGGTGAAAATAAAAATATTTTAAATGTTTATCATGTTGATAATAAAGAGGCAAAAGAAGTATTTGAAAATTTTAAAAAAATAGAAAATAAGAAAATGTATTAAATAAGTTTACATAAGCTATAAAATGTGATATAATTAAAATGTAATATTTCAATTCGACCATTCGCGTAATATTACCGTAGAAAATATAATAGAGAATGTTGAAAATCTTTCTTTATGAATGGCAAATCTAAACCATAGTAAAAATTATGGTTGGTTTTGCTATGAGTGAAGGGAGGTTTTTTTTTTCAACCAAATAAAATATAAGGAGATGAAAATATGAAAGAATTAGATTTTTATAATAATATTGCTAATTGGGATTTTAGTAAAATAAAATATGAGACTGAAAAGATTACAAATTGGGATATGTATGAAGAAGTAGCAAAGTATACAGATAATAACTCTTTTTGCTTAGATCTTGGAACTGGTGGTGGAGAAAAAGTGTTAAAAAAATATCCAGAAGTTGGAATGATAATAGCTACAGACTTTTCACAAGAGATGATAAATACTGCTAAATCTAATTTAAAAGCAAGAAAGAAAATAAAATTTGCAAAGATGAATAATTTAAAAATAAATTTTCCAAATGAAATATTTAATCTTGTAAGTGCAAGACATACTATTATAAATGCTAAAGAGATATATAGAGTACTTGAAAAAGGTGGCATAGTAGTAATTCAAGGTGTAGACAAGGAAGATTGTATAGAGCTAAAAGATATTTTTAAGAGAGGACAGGCATATAACGATGAAAAGGCAATATCACAAATAGACTATGAAGATTTAATAAATAGTGGCTTTGAAATAGTAAAAAATGTTAAGATTAAAGAAAATGAGTATTTTAAAACAAAAGAAGATTTATTAGCCTTACTTTTTAAAACACCGATACTAGATGATTTTTCAGAAGTAAAGATTAAACATAAAAGAATCCATATAGAAAATGATTTACTAGAAAAATATATTAAAGACAATATAACAGAAAAAGGAATACTTTTGAAAAGAAGATTATATGGAATTGTAGCTAGGAAAAAATAATACTTGCCATGATTACATAAAAATGGTATAATTATAAGTGTCAGTTAAATTATAGTATCCACGATTAATTAATTGAGGGAGGAATTTACAAATGAAAGAAACCGTGTATATGTTTAAAGTTGATGCTCAATATAGAATTATGTTGACATCAATGACTCAAATAATTTATGACTTTAATAGGACTGTCTATATTAAATTACAGGTTATTGATGAACAAAAGTATATTCAAATCTCAGGGCACAAAATCGAATTTTATCAAGCAATTTCTACTATGGATCAGAAAGGGAGATTTGTTTTACCTAAAGAGGTTAGGCAAAAATTTGATATTCAAAAGGGAGATAGCTTTGAGGCTTATGAAGATGAGGTGGACTCTAATAAGAGATCATTACTTTTAAAAAAGGTATTAAAACGTTAAGTCGTTATATAGGAGTGAGTTTAAAAAAACTCACTCTTTTATTTTTTTTTACGCTATGATATAATCTTTGTTATGAAATTGGAGGTAATAAATATGAACTGGAATCAGATGATACCTGAATTTGATGTTTTTAATTTAGAAGAAAGTATACATTTTTATGTGGATTTAATTGGATTTCATATAGAATATGATAGGAAAGAAGATAGATTTGTTTTTTTGCAGTTAGAAAACGTACAAATAATGATACAAGAAATAGATAAAGAAAATAATAAATGGACTACAGGAGAATTAAAATATCCACTTGGTGTAGGAATAAATTTTCAGATAGATGTTACAAATATTGATGAGATTTATTTAAGATTAAAAAAAGAAAACTATAAAGTTTTTGTTGATATGGAAGATCATTGGTATAGAAAAGATAATGTTTTAATGGGATGTAGAGAATTTTTAGTACAAGATCCAAATGGATTTGTATTAAGATTTAGTCAAGACTTAGAAAATAAGGAAATATAAGAATAATTAGAAATTTATCTAAATAAAACCTAAAATTTAATTAGGTTTTATTTTTTTGCAAACGATTTGCATTAAAAAGTGCATATTTACTTGACTTTACACGTTTAGGATATTATAATAATAGCGATTATCATAATTTTATATCTGCTTTTTAATGATTTTAGCAGAGATAATTGCACGTGTAATTACACTGCAGATTCAGATAGTCAAACAATATTAGTAGATGAACTTTTAAAGGAGGAGGATTTCATGAGTAAAATTTCTAAGACTGAATATGTCGCTCTAAGGAAAAAAGGTGAAAAGTACATGACTTTACCTATTCACGATACAATTCTTACAGAAATGCTAAGAACATCAGGTAAAGAACTTAACTCATTTTTAAATCAACCTTTGAAAAAAATTCAAGATTGGCAATTAAAAAGAATAAGTTACCTTGTTGATTATGCTTTTGAAAATATTCCTTTATATAGGAAAAAGTATTCTGCAATAGGATATAAAAAAGGAGGCATAAAAACATGGGATGATTTCTTTAAGTTACCATTTCTTCATAAAGAAGAGTTAATTGAAGGATTTCCAAGTGAGATTGTAAAAGAAGTTGATGATTTTGTACTTTCGACTCGCAGCTCAGGTTCTAGTGGAAAGTTTGTAACAATTGCAGTATCTGAAGAAGCGATTTATAAAGATACGTTACAGACTATAAGACAATTTAATATGCAGTCAGGTGGTAAATATAGACCTGAAGATACTATTTTATATATTTATACTTGCCCATGGTGGGTGGATAATGTTAATGGTATGTATAAACAGGATTATTTACCAACTACTACTAAAGTTGAAGAAGCTGTAAAGCATATTAGGCAAACAAAACCTAGATATATTTCAACTTATCCAACTTATCTTGAAAAGATTGCATCAACTGGAATTAAGCTTTCAGATTGTGGAGTAGAACTTGTAATTGTTCATTCGGAGCAATCAAATGAAAAGCAAAGAAAAATGCTTGCAGAAGAACTTGACGTAGAAGTTTTAGACGAGTATAGCAGCGAAGAACTAACAAGAATTGCATTGGAATGTCCTATGCATCATTATCATTTGGAAGAAGATGCTTGTTTTATTGAAATCATTGATGAATATGGAAACAAGTTGCCAGATGGTAAGACAGGAATTGTAGTAGGTACAAACCTTTTAAATACTGCAACTCCTATTATTCGCTACATTCAAGGTGATTTAGCAAAAATTACACCTTCTCAGGAATGTGAATGTGGCAATAATGGAAGAATTATTGAAGGGGTAAAAGGACGTAATATGGATTCAATAATTACACCAGACGGTGAATATATACCAGCTTCATGTTTTATGGATTTGGCATATAACTGGTTTTTGGTGTATGAAATTCCAGTACACGGACTTAAGTATCAATTTGTGCAACCAGAGGTAAAGAGACTTGAACTCTATATTGTTGAGGGAGAGTATTCTTTAGATCTTGAAGCTATTAAAGAAAGTATATATTCTTTGATACCACGTAGTATGGAAGTAAATGTTCATAAAGTGGACAATTTGCTCTATGATAAAGGTTTAAAGTATAGACCTGTTATTAGCTTAGTTAGGAGGTAAGATATATGAGCTATTTACTCGAAACTAAAAAGATACTTAAAGAAAGAGCTTTTAAGGAAGCATCTCAATTGGTAGAAGGAAAAATAAAAGAAATTCGTTCTGGTACACCTAATCTACCTTTTGAAAAAACTAAACTTGCGGAAGTAGAAATTAACAAGTTTTTTTATGAAGGTAGAACTGTTGATAGAGTTATGATTGTATTGAGATCTAATGGCTGTCAGCATTATAAAACTAATGGCGGATGCTCAATGTGTGCACATTTAAACGGAGCACCTTTAACGGATAAAATCACACATCAGAATTATGTTGAACAATGGAATTCTGTAATTGATGGAAGTTTTGTTGAAAGTGCAGAAAAATCATTTAATCTTAACGATTATCCAGTAGTTTGTGTATATAATTTGGGTAGTCTTCTTAATCCAGAAGAGATATCTGTTGAAACTGTAAAATATATCTTTAGCTCATTAAATGAGTATAAAGGTGTAAAGAAGGTTATTATAGAGTCTCGAGCTGAATATGTAACAGAGGACATACTTAAAGCTATAAGAGAAGAATATGATGGGGTTGTCGAAGTAGGAATTGGAGTTGAATCTACCAACTTTTTAATTAGAGAGCTTTGTCATCATAAAGCAATTGAAGATACAAGCATTATAACTGATGCAGTAAATGCACTTCATAAATTTAATATGAAGGCACTTGCGTATGTTAATTTTAAACCAATTTTTCTTACTGAGTCTGAAGCTATAGAAGATGCTATTAAGACATCAGTAGATTGCTTTAAGAAATTTGGATTTGATGCGGTATCTATTGAACCTACTTCTTTGCAAGAAAACTCTCTTGCAAATTATCTATATAATCTTGGATTATATAGAGTGCCTTGGCTTTGGAGCTTAAGAGATATAATTCATGGTATTTACAATCAAATGAATGTATGTAAGCTTGATATAAGACTTGGCGGATATTTTGACGAAGAAGTTTTAAGTGGAAGTCAAGGAGCTGGTTTTTCAGAGAGAAATGAAATTTTTCCACATATGACATCTAGTAACTGTAGTTATTGTACTAATGATTTTGTTGAAGCTATTAAACAATTTAACATGACATACGATGTCAATGACTTAGATGCTGTAAAACAATGTGATCATTGCTATAAATTATGGCTTGATACTAAAAAAATCAGAGATTCTCGCAGTATATATGAGAGAATTAAAGATATTTTAGGAGGGGAGTGACTAATCCATGAAGTTAGTTTGTAGTATATGCAAAAAACAAATGGATTATCCTTTTGAACAAATAACTCATAGACATATCGAACATGAGCTTGATTTGGTTCCACCTAATTTTTGGGAAATAAAAGATTATTTACCAGAGTTTGAAATTAAGTTTGATAATGATGGTAAAATTATCTATCCAAAAGTTGGGATAAAAACTAGATTTAAAGCTGGTAATACACCTTTGATTCGGTATGATGAAAATGTGTTTTTAAAGGATGAATCTGTAAATCCAACGGGAAGTTTTAAAGATCGTGGTATGGAAAATCTTATGAATGAGATTATCTTGCATAAAAAAAGAGCAATATCTATTGTATCATGTGGAAGTGGTGCAATATCTGCTATTTTTTATGCTAAAGAATATGGGATTAAATCTATAGTCTTTATTCATAAAGGTGTTTCACAAAGTAGCATTGCTCAAATTAAAAATGCAGATGAAGTTTTTTATAGCAAAGACTTTGTAACTAGTTATGAAGACTTCATGAAATATTCATTAACTCATAAAGAGGTGTTTTGGGGATTTTTAAATACCAACATATCATATATGCTTGGACTAAGATCAATGTCTTATGAAATAATAAGAGACATAGATTGTGTTCCCGACGTAGTTATTATACCTTGTGGTAGTGGAATGAATATTGTTGCACAAAACTTGGCATTTAGAGAAATGTATAACGCGGGAATAATATCTAAAATTCCTAAAATTGCAGTAGTTGAAATTTTAGGAGGTAATCCTATTAAACAGGGCTTTGAAAATAATATGGATGATTGGTTAAATATAATCAATCCTATTGATTCAAAGACAATACTTTCTAATGACACTTGCTTTAATTATAGGAAGATATATGATATGGCAAGCCGCAATGAAGCTTTTTTTATTTCTGTTAGTGATGAGCAAATTGATTCTTTTATTTTAGCTCATCCTGATTATAAAGCTAAATACGACTATACATCAATTTCTGCTATGGCAGCTTTAGATGCATATAGAAAACGAGCAAAAAATGAACGGATTGTTGTTGTATTAACCTGCAAAAATAGAAATGGAGGTATTATTTATGAGTAACGATCATAAGGAAAAACTTACAATGTCTCAGTATTTTGACATTGGCCTTGAAAGAGGTGCTCTTCTTATGGATGCTTCTAATCTTGATTGGTTTACATTTCCACTTTTTTCTTGTATTAGAAAGGAGATTTACCGGACTTTAGAAGATCCAGATGAGGACATGGACTGGGGGTATTCGTATCCTGGTGGAAAAACAAAGTTAAGAGAGCTTATTGCTTCTCATGAAAGTGTTATTGAAGGTGAAACTATTACACCACAAGATGTTATTGTTGGCGGAAATGGTACAACTGGTGCACTAAACTTTGTTGCGCAAGTTATTGCAAGAGAATATAAATTTGCAGATGATATTGAGATTATTTATCCTGTTCCTGCATATGCGGGATTAATGAAAAGTTTAACTTTTTATGGTATTAAACCAAGAGTTATTCTTATGGATAAAGCTAATGACTATAAGATGCGTTATGAAGATGTGGTCAGAGGATATACAGAAAAAACTGTAGCTCTTTTAATTACAAATCCAGCAAATCCAGCTTGTAAATTTATTGATGAAGACGAGCTTAAAAAAATTGTTGAGTTTTGTATTCAAAAAAACATCTATATTATATATGATGCTATTTTTGAAGAATCTCCAATTTTTAATGATAAACGAGTTGAAATCTTTAAACTTGCATCTAATTATCCAAAGCTTATAAAAATTAAGGGATTTAGTAAGGACATACCGCAGCTTAGTGATTTACGTTGTGGATGGACAATTTGCAAAGATCCTAAATTTATTAATTGGCTTTTAGAACTTGGAGAGGCAGTTAATTATTCTAATTCGACTTTCCTTGAAGCACTTGGAATAGTTGAGATGACTCAAAGAGTTAATGTGGATAAAGGGGATATGTCTTCTGATACATTAAAGTATCTTGATGAAAAAGCTAAATATCATAAACAGATTTTTACTCTTTTTAATGATGCGTACGATTTTCTTATGTCTCAGACTGACGTGGTAGAGAATGTTGTGTATCCAGATGCTGGAAATATAATGTATATTACATTTAAGTCTGAAGTTTGTCGCAAAAAGGGTGTTTATACCTCTCATGAACTTTTTGTATATATTCTTGAAAAGGAAAATATTCTTGTAACTCCTGGAAATGTCTTTGGGTTACCACTTGAAGATATAAGTTTTAGAGTTACTATTTCAAGAGGATATGAACAATTTATGGATGGTATAAAAAGAATTGTTAAGTTGTTTAAGGAGGAATGATAATATGAGTGATACATTCCTAGGACTTTCAAAAAAGTCTCAAGCTTTAAATGGTTTTTACTTTATAGGAATTGAATTTTGTAGTGCAGAGTATCTTTTAGGAGTGGAAAAAGCGGCAGAAGTTGTGCGGAGATTATCTTTTAGATATGCAAATGCAGATGGAAGCTGCTTACCACTTAAAGTATATAGTCCTGAAGAGGGATATATATTAAAGGATACGCCAGTTTATGATTTAGGAGATATAAAAGCAAATAATTTTAGTGAGCTAGAGTTAAATCTTCTAAAATGTAAAATTGGGAAAAAATGTACACCAATTTTTGTTGGAGGAGACCATAGCGTTACGTACTATCTCATAAAGAGAATGACTACTAACTATAAAGATATAGTAGTGGTACAATTTGATGCTCATAGTGATTTTATTGATGAGTATGATGATTATCCACATGGTTCTGTTATGAATGAAACATGCAAACTTGAAGAAGTAACAAGAATCATTCATTTTGGAATAAGAGGTAATCTTAACTCACAGCCTGCTGTACGTGATAGTAAAGATAAAGGAAATATAATTATTCCTTACCATAAAATACAAAAAAAGCTAAAAAAACTTTTAAGGTATTTAAAAGGAAAAAATGTATATATCACATTTGATATAGATTTTCTAAATCCAGCTATTGCACCAGCTACAAATTGTCCAGAGCCAGGTGGACCTTCATATTATGAAACTCTCAAATATTTAAAAGAAGTTATAAGTTCTTCTAAAAAAATAATTGGTGTTGATTTTGTGGAATATAATCCAACTTGTGAAGGTTCTGTGCTTACAGGAACAACAATTGTTAATTTGATCATGGAAACTTTAAGTTACATGACAAAATATAACACTACTTCTTAACTTATAGAATGGAGGAATAAGACTATGTTAGATGTAGAACTTAGTAATGTTACATTAAATTATGGATTTAAAAACATCTTAGATGGGGCAACATTCCAGGTTAACAGTGGTGACAAAGTTGCTATTGTTGGAGACAACGGAACTGGAAAAACGAGTATTTTCAATCTCATTTATGGAAATGAGAAGCCAACAAATGGTACTGTTTCTAAAAGAAAAGATGCTACGGTGGGCTTCTTGACACAAATTGCACCTGAAGTTACAGGAAATATTAGCGTTCGTGATTTCTTAAGAACTGCTTATGGTGATATTTCTGGACTTCAAGAAAGAATGCATCAACTTGAGGCAATAATGGGGGATCCTGCTACAACTTCTGAAGAACTTGAAAAGGCAATGAATGCTTATGGTAAGGCACAGGAGCTTTTTCTTAATAAAGGTGGATATGAAATTGAATCCAATATTGAGAAAATGGCAGCAAATCTTAAAATTACAGAGCTGTTAGAGCAAGATTATAGCTCTCTTAGTGGAGGACAAAAAACAATTGCTTGTCTTGCTCATATGTTACTGCAAAAGCCGGACATTTTGCTTTTGGATGAACCTACTAACCATTTAGATATTCCAACGCTAGGATGGCTTGAGAATTTTATAAAGGGATATAGTGGTTCTGTTATTTTGGTATCACATGATAGATACTTCTTAGATAGAACAATTGATAAGGTGTTTGCTATTGCAGATGGTAAGATTAAGACATACTTTGGAAACTATACTCAGTATGTTGAAGCTTTAAAGTCTGAACGTGAAGCACAAGAACAAGCATACGTTACGCAACAGAAAAAAATTGCTGGAATGGAAGAGACAATAAGGAAGAACAGAGCTTGGGGTGCTCAAAGTTCGGAAAAAGCTTATAGGGTTGCAAAGCAACTTGAAAGACGTATTGAAGAAATGGACAAAGTAGACAAACCTAAAACTCAAAAAGATATCGCCTTAAACTTTAATCAAGAGACAAGGTCAGGTAATGATGTACTGTCTTTAGAAGATATTGTATATGCATATTCTGACGGAGAAGATTTTATTCTTTGTGATGCAAATCTTTCTGTTGAATTTCAAGATAAGGTGTGTCTTATTGGTAAAAATGGTTCTGGTAAATCAACAGTTCTTAAACTTATTTTAGGTGAACTGAGTGAGTTTGATGGACAGATTAAGCTTGGAAGTAATGTTAAGATTGGTTATTTACCTCAAAATGTTTCTTTTGAAAATGAAGAGGAAACCATTCTTAAAGAGTTTCAAAAATATTTTAATGGAACTTTGACTCAAATTTACTCAACTTTAGCTTCTTTTCATTTTTATGGTGAAGAGGTTCATAAGCGAATATCCTCTCTTTCTGGTGGAGAAAAGGTAAGACTTAAATTTGCAGAGCTTGTACAAAATGATGTGAATTTTCTTATCTTAGATGAGCCTACTAACCATTTAGATGTAAGAAATCGTGAGATTTTAGAAGAAGCTTTAAGTAGATTTGAGGGAACACTTCTTTTTGTTTCTCATGACAGGTACTTTATTAATAAGGTGGCAAATAGAGTAGTTGAGCTTGAAAATGGTCAGTTTACTAATTATTTAGGAAACTATGACTATTATCTTGAGCATTCTTCTCAATTTCCCCCAGAAGGACCCGAACAAAAGGGTCCAAGAAAAGTACTTAAAAGATAGTATCGTTTAAGTTTATATAGTAGAGTAGCATAATTGCTACAATTGTGCTACTCTCTACTTTATTTTTTCGATTGGAGGATGACTATAATGAATGAAAAAGTAGAAAAATATATAAAAGAAATGTTTTCTTCTAATCGTGAGGTAATGTCAAATCCTACTTGCTATGTTTATGACTTAGAAGAGATTACCAGAAGGATTGAAGAAATAAAACGTTTTAAACTTAATAATGTATCTTTGTATTATGCAATGAAAGCTAATCCTAATATGGATGTTATTAGACATGTTTTGTCTCATGACACCGTTTCTGGAATTGAGATTGCATCTGTCGGTGAGCTTAATATTGCAAGAAGGTCTGGACTTGATAGTGATTTGAGAGTTCTCTTTACTGGACCTGGAAAAACACCTATTGAGCTTCGTGAGGTTATCAGGAGTAAAATACGGTTCATAAATGTTGAGTCAGTTGTTGAAGCAATACGAATTAATAATATTGCTGAAAATGAAGGCATAGACGTTGTAGATGTACTTTTAAGAGTAAATATTGATTACTTTTTAGATGGTGCATCTGAGTATATGGCTGGAATGTCAACAAAGATGGGCATTGATCAGTCAAGGTTTTTTGAGGACTATGAAATCATTTCAAAACTTAAGCATATAAAAGTATGTGGGTTTCATGTTTTTGCTGCAGATGGTGTATTAGATTATGAAGTTTTGCTTAAATATACAGATTTTGTATTTAAGTTTGTAAAAGAAGCAGAACTAATAGTTGGTAAAGTAAATGTTATAGATTTTGGGGGCGGCTTTGGAATAGATTATACCAAAGCAGGTAGAACATTTGATACCAAAGCATATTTTGAAGGCTTAGATACACTTATGAGAAAATACTCCTTTGAAGATAAGGAATTTATACTTGAACTAGGAAAATATATTGTTGGTAGTGCAGGATATTATGCTACAAGGATTGTGGATATTAAAGAATGCAAAGGAATGAAGCATATTGTTACTGCCGGCGGAGTAAATCATATGAGACTCCCAATTGCTACTGATAGGAAACATCCCGTGTATATTATAAAGATGGGAATTCCCAAACTTTATGAAAAACAAATTGAAGTTTCAAATGAAACAGTAGATATTGAAGGTCCGTTATGTATGACGGAAGATAAAATATCATGGGATGAAAAGATTCAAAGTGCAAGTATCGGAGACATTGTTGTTTTGACTCAATCTGGTGCTTATTGCTACAGCGCATCTACTCTGTGGTTTTTAAGTCATCAGTTACCACTCGAGTTAATTTTAATTTAGTGTAAAAATCATTACCTTGGAGAGCTCTATTATTAATAGAGCTCTCCTTTTTTATAGAAAATTATTAATTAGTATGGTATAATATACGAAAAAAGTAGGAGATATTATGAATTATAAAATAGTAAATGGGGCTGTATCATATGGCGCAGATACAATTTTAGAAGAAATAAATTTTGAAATAAAAGAAAAAGATAAAATTGCAATTGTAGGAAGAAATGGTTGTGGAAAATCTACACTTTTAAAAGCTATAATAGATAATGGTATGTTAGAGCAAGGTATAGGAAGTAGTAAATTTGGAGTATATAAACAAGGCACACCTGTTATTGGATATTTAAAGCAAATACAGTTTGATAATGCAGATATTTCTATGGTAGAAGAAATAAAAAAGGTATATTTGCCTATAATTTTATTAGAAAATAAAATAAATGAACTAGAGCAAAAGCTACAATCTTCTTCCGATGATAGAATTGTAAAGGAATACACTGATACTTTAGAAAAGTACAAATTTTTAGATGGATATACATATAAAAAAGAGTATGAAACAGCTATATATAAATTTGGTTTTACAAAGGAAGATATGAACAAAAAAATAAGTGAATTTTCAGGTGGACAAAAAACAAAGATTGCCTTAATTAAATTAATTTTAAGTAAGCCTGATATATTACTTTTAGATGAGCCAACAAATCACTTAGACATTGAGACAATAGAATGGTTAGAGAGCTATCTTCAAAATTATCCTAATGCTACTGTTATAGTATCCCATGATAGGATGTTTTTAGATAAGATTGTAAATAAGGTATATGAGATAGAATATGGTACAATTACAGAATATACAGGTAATTTTACTGCATTTGAGTTTCAAAAGAGAGTAAATTATGAAAAGCAATTGAAAGATTTTGAATATCAGCAAAAAGAAATAAAAAGATTAAAAGATATAGCAGATAGATTTAGATATAAGCCTACAAAAGCTAAAATGGCACTTTCTAAACTTAAAAAGATAGAGCAAATGAAAATTATTGAAGAGCCAAATAAGTATGATTTAAAATCATTTTCTATTAATTTTAAATTAAAGGAAGAAAGTGGAAATTTAGTACTTAAAGTAAAAGATTTAAAAATAGGATATGATAAAGCTATTGCAAATGTGAGCTTTGAACTTTATAGAGGACAAAAACTTGGAATAATTGGTGCAAATGGTAAAGGAAAGTCAACATTACTTAGAACATTAATGGGACATGTAAATAGTCTTAGTGGTAATTTTGAATTTGGATATCATGTTAACAAGGAATATTTTGATCAACAAATGGGATTTGAAGACGAAAATAGAACAGTTATAGAAGAATTTGAAAATGAATTTCCTAAGTTAACTATTACAGAGACAAGATCTGCTCTTGCATCTTTTTTATTTTATTCAGATGATATAGATAGACAAATAAAACTTTTATCTGGTGGAGAAAAAGTTAGATTACAATTATGTAAGATATTAAAAAAAGGTCCTAATTTATTACTTTTAGATGAGCCAACAAATCATATGGATATAGTAGGAAAAGAAAGTTTAGAAAATTTACTTAAAGCATACACTGGAACTTTAATTGTTGTATCCCATGATAGATATTTTATTAATAAAATAGCAGATTCTTTATTAGTATTTGAAGAAGATAGAGTTAGATATTTTGATGGAAATTATAAAGAATATTTAGAGAGTAGAAAAGATAGTATAGAAAAGGTAAAAGAAGAAAAAATTAAAGAGAAAAGTAATAATAGTAGTTATCTAGAAAATAAAGAAAAAAATAGAGTACAAGGAAAAATAAAAAGGCTTGAAAATGAAATTAGTAAACTAGAAGAAAAGGTAGAAGAACTACATAAAGAAATGTCTGAAGATGATGTTTGTACAAGTTATGTGAGACTTGCAGAGCTTCAAAGTCAAGTAGATGATATTGAAAAACAGATAGAAGATAAAATGAATCTGTGGGAAGAATTGAATTCTTCGTTAGAATAGGTACAAAAAAGGTGGGCTAGTTAGCTCACTTTATTTTTGGACTGAATCAAAGTTAATTGCTTAGTAAAAGCTTCTGGGTCCTTTTGATAATGAAAAAATTCATTAGAAAATAAATCGTATTCAGAAAAAATTCTTGCACTTCTTGGATCTATTCTTTTTTCAAATATATATCCTAATTCTTTTGCTTTTTGAATACTTAAAGAAATCATAAGAGATGTGTCTATGACAAAATTGTCAAAAACTACCCAAGCATGTCCTCCTGTCGGGGAATTTTTAGTTCCAGTAAGAGCTGGTAATTTTCCATAATATAATTCTGCATTAGGAATATTTACAACTAGATATTTAGCTGTTAGACCACAATGGCCTATATTTAGACCTAGTTTAAATACTTCATCAAGATAAGATACCTTATCCTCTAAATATTTTTCGAGTTCGATTGAAAAAATAAATGTTTTAAAGTCCTTATTCCAAGCATATTGATTCAAGTCAATATCAATTCTTTTAGAGATAATTTCTCTCAACTTTTCAGATGGTAACATTAGTTATCGCTCCTTTTCTTTTTTATTTTAGTGTATTATATCATGATATGTATATACTGTAAAGATTTACATAATAATATATACCAAAAAATTTAAATTATTTGTTTTATTTTTTTTAGTTATAGTATATAATTTTAATATAAGATTAAATTTTATTTTAATAGTTGTACTTATGGTATTTGTTATTATTATTTCTATAATAATGTAATTTTATGAGGTGAGTTATGGAAAAATTAATAAGTATTGTTATACCTGCTTATAATGCAGAAAAATTTATAGGTGAGTGTTTAAAGAAAATTTTAAGTCAAGATTATAAGAATATAGAAGTTATTGTGTCAAATGATGGCTCTAATGATAGAACGTATGATATTGCCAAAGAATATCAAAATAAAGATTCTAGAGTGAAAATATATTCTCAAGAAAATTCAGGTTCTTCTGTTGCAAGAATAAATGGAGCAAAACATGCAAATGGAGAATATATTTTGTTTTTAGATTCAGATGATTTCTTTGAAGATGGTGCTATTAAAAGGCTTGTAGAAATTGCACAAAAATATAATCCTAATCTTGTAAAATTTAGACTTAAGACATATCCAGCACAAGTTCCACAAGCTGTGATTTTACCAAATCAAGATAGAGAAGAATTTATTGAAAAGAGAGAATTTAAGGATAAAATATATCCCTTGTTTTTCAATAGCTATAGTTTAAATCCTAATAGCACTATAATGGTAAAAAAAAGTTGTTTTAATATAGATGATGTTAATGCATATTATAAACTAAGATTTGCAGAAGATTTAAAATTAAGTTTAGAACTCTTTGATAAAGCAAAAAATGTTGTTGTATTAACTGATGTATTATACAATTATGTAAGTAATCCTTTAAGTACAACAAGTAGTGATAGTATAGATAAAATATTATATAATTTGGATAATTTTGTAAAAGTTTACACTAAGTTATATGAGTATATGGAAAAATGGGAAATAAACACGAAAGAAAATATAAAAAAACTTGATATAAAAGTATTATATGAAATTGGAACGTTTTATTATAAAATATGTGAATCTTCAGATAAAGAATATGTAAATAATAAAGAGAGAATAAAAGAGATAATTTATTCAGATATTGTAGTTAAGGCAATGAAAAATGTAAGTGAAAAAGATTACAATTCATCTGACAGATTTTATAATTCGATATTAAAAGTTTTAAAAAAAGAAATTTAAAGAAGAGATTTGTATCTCTTCTTTATTATATAAAATATTGACTTTTTTGATAAAAAATTATATAATTTATGTACAGAATTAAATTTTATATACCTATTGGTAAGAATTAATTTATTTACTAAAATTTAGGTAGAAGAATGTATATTCTTTTTTGCCTTTATTTTTTTGACCTAAATATGGGATTAATAATTAGAAATAGTATAGTGCACAAGTGTGAAAATGTCAAAATTTATTTTATGGAAAGGAGAGTATAATATTCATACATTAAATTATGAAGTATTATACAGTTTAGGTTTATGGAGAAAGTAACAGTTATTATTCCGATTTATAATGTAGAAAAATATGTTAGACAAGCAATAGAATCTGCTATAAATCAGACATACCAAAATATTGAAATTATACTAGTTGATGATGGTTCGACAGATAGTTCTAGGACAATTTGTGATGAGTATAAATTAAAGGATAACAGAATAAAAGTTGTTCATAAAAAAAATGGAGGGCTATCAGATGCCAGAAATGCAGGACTTGAAAATAGTACTGGTGAATATTTAATGTTTTTAGATTCAGATGATTTTTTAGAAATTGATGCTGTAGAAAACATGTATAAAGAAATTTCTCAAAAAGATGCTGATTATGTAATAGGAAATTATATTAATGCGACAGAAGAAGGGCAAAAATGGGAAAAACCTGTATTTGACTTAGAAAAATATAAACCGTTCAAATTAAATATAAATGACTATAAGAATTCATTTTTTATCATGAATTCAAGTGTATGTAATAAAATTTTTAGAAAGAAATTTATTGAAAAATTAGGAATAAAATTTGTTGTAGGTTTACCAGCAGAAGATGCTATATTTACAACATATTGTTTTATTCATTCAAAAAATGTATACTATACACCTTGTATTGTGTTTAACTATAGGCAAAGAAAGGGTGGCTCAATAAGTAGTAGTTGCTCTATGAAATATTTTGAAGGTATAAATAAGGCTTATAGAATTATATATGAAAATTTTAGAGACAATAATTATTTAGGATATTATAGATATTTTTATGCTAAAAGTATGAATTACACTATATATAAATTTATTGATTCTGTTTTATTAGATGATCAAGAAAGAAGAAAGGTATTATCTGACATGTTATGGTTTTATAATTTAACAACAGAATTAGAAGTTCCACCATGTCAAGAATCTGTAGAGAAAATAATAAATAATGTTATGAAAGACAATATAGATACTGCATTAGAATATTGTTCTATTTTAAAAGAAGCAAGAACATATATGTCAATGCAAGAGAAAGAAAAAATGTCAAAGCCTGATGCTGAGATGTATGCAAAAATAGCACTATTAGATGAAAAATATAAATAAGAGTAAGGAGAAATTGTTTCTCCTTACTCTTAGTCATTTTTAAAGAAAAAATCATAATATAATTTTTTATAATTGCTGCTATCAAGTTTTTTAGATCTAGCTATATTTTCATCTGATAATTTTTTTAATAAATCACGATTTTCATATAATTTTTTTATACAGTTTTTTAAATTTTTTCGTATTATATTATCATCTGTAGATGTTCTATCTCCTATTATAAACTGACTTTGAAGACTCCCTAATACTTCTGGAACAATGCCAACATCTGTTGCTATTATAGGTACTCCACAAGCAATTGCTTCAAGAATAGGTCTTGGAGTTCCTTCATGATAAGAGCAAGTTATGTATAAGTCTATATCTTTATAATAGTTTGCCATTTCTTCGTTAGGAATTGCTTTTATTTGTCTATCAGCAAAATTTCTTTTTATATTATATCCTTCACTTATAAGCTCATCTATAACTGGATTTAAAATTGTCTTTAAGCCTTTATAGTCTATGTTAGATCCGTCTTTACTATTCCATCCAGAGTTTCCTACCCATCCAATAATTAAAGGTCTATTGTTGATGCTTTCAAACCTTTCTAGATTTATTGGATAAAAAATAGTACTATCAAATGTATCTATTATTGTAGTTTCTGGTTTAGGATATGCTTTTATTTTATTATATATATTATATAATTTTTTAGAGCTAGTATAATATTTTTTAGAAAATTTGTTAAATACATCTTTATATTCTTCAATTTTCTCATCGTTTAAAAACATATGATCATATACAGCAGTAGTAATTTTAGATGAGAATAATTTTATATATTTATTATAATCTATATTTCTTTCTACTAGTTTATTTTTAAATTCCTCGCTATTAAAATCAAGTAAACTTTTTCTCCATAAAAAATGTATATGTTCATATTCTTTTACATCTTCTAAAAGCAAAAATAAATCATTATTATATGGTGGAACTTGAAGTGCAAATATATCTACTTGTGCTATATCGTCTAATTCTTTTTTCATTAGTTTTGCCACACTATGAAAAGCCCAATTAGGAGCATCAATAATTATTGCTAGTTTTTCTTTTTTGTTCATAAAGTTTTCCTCCTTTTGAAATTATATATTATAAACGTTACAAATTCAATAATATTGTTTAAAAACAGTATATTATGATAGGCTTTTTTGGAAGTTATTGGAATATAAAGAACAAATGTTTACATTATGAAAGTGTAGTGGTATAATTTTTTTAGAAAGGAGAAATATTTTTATGAATAGAGAGATTATTTGTATAGATTTAAAAAGTTTTTATGCATCTGTAGAATGTGTTGAAAGAGATTTAGATCCTTTTAAGACAAATTTAGTTGTCGCTGATCCCACAAGAGGTAGTGGTACAGTATGCTTAGCTGTTTCTCCTAAAATGAAAATGCTTGGAGTAAAAAATAGGTGTAGAATATTTGAAATTCCACAAAATATTAGATACATAAAAGCAAAGCCTCGAATGAGTAAATATATTGAGTATTCGGCAAATATTTATTCTATATATTTAAAATATGTGTCAAAAGATGATATACATGTTTATTCAATTGATGAAGCTTTTTTAGATGTAACGGAATATTTAAAAATATATAAGATGAATTCTTTGCAACTTGCTAAAAAAATCATAACTGAAATATATAATACATATAAAATTACAGCAACAGCAGGTGTTGGAACAAATTTATATTTAGCTAAAATAGCACTAGATATTTTAGCTAAACATAATGTAAATAATATTGGATATTTAGATGAGAATAGATATAAAGAATGCTTATGGCATCATAGACCATTATCAGATTTTTGGCAAATTGGTAAGGGAATTGAGAAGAGATTAAATAAATTAAGAATATATGATATGTATGACTTAGCGCATTCAAATTATAATAAATTATATAAAGAGTTTGGAATAAATGCAGAGTTACTTATAGATCATGCTTATGGTAGAGAGTCTTGCACCATTTCAGATATTAAGTCATATAATCCTAAAAGTAGCTCTATATCGACAAATCAAGTTCTATTTGAAGACTATTCTTGGGATAAAGCAAGACTTGTACTAAAAGAAATGGTTGAAGTAAAGAGTTTAGAATTAATTGAAAAAGGTGTTGTTACAGATATAATTAATTTGTATATTGGATATTCTAAAGACTGTATAAAAGCTACTGGTGGAAAATTGAGATTACCACTAAAAACTAATGTATATTCACAGCTACTAAAAGGTTTCCTTATATTATATGATAAGACTACAAGTATGGAGTGTAAGATAAGAAGAATAGGTATAAGTTTTGAAAATATTCAAGCTGAAGAAAATATACAACTAAATTTCTTTGTAGATGATATGAAATTATTAAAAGAGAAAAAGGTAGAGAATGCTATTTTGAATATTAAAAATGAAATGGGAAAAAATTGTATATTAAGAGGAATGAGCTTTGAAGATGGTGCAACGGCAAAATTAAGAAATACTTTAATAGGTGGTCATAATGCTTAGTAGGATTGAAAGAGCAAAGCAGTTTTTACCATTTGATGCAGTAAAGGGATTACAATTTGCTCTAAGAGAAAAGGAAAATTTATGTATGAGCAAAGTTGAACTTAGTGATGAGCAAATAGAGAATATATCAAATCTTTTAGGAGTGATGAAAATAGGTGATTCTATTGAAGTTGTGTATTATGATAATAAACAGTATAAAAAAATACAAGGAAAGGTAACAAAAATAAGCAATGTTAAAAAAAGTATAGCAATTGATAATGTAGAAGTATTTTTTATAGATATTTTTTCTATAAATAGAGAATATTAAAAAATTCCTCACTTATTAAGTGAGGAATAGTTTATTTTGTATCTGGAACTCTTCCCAGAGTGATATTATCTGTATTTCTAGCTTGTAAAGATGTAATGGGATTTAATGCTTTTTCATATCTATAATCAACACCAAGCTTATTAATTGTAGTACAAATAATATTATGACTTGGAACACAATCAATATCATTATTTACGATTGATTGATAAAGAAAAAAGTCAGAATCTAATGGCATTAAATTTATAGGACAGTAGTCTTCCTTTAATGTTGTATTGGTTACAGTATTTTTTAAAATATCTCTTATATATTCTACATTTGGACCAAGGGATAATAATTCTGGAAAAGCTCCTTCGGATATGACACACGACCAGTGTTTGTTTTCATAATTTTCAAGTAGTCTAGCAGCTAGCTTTAAATTAGCAACTTCTTGATAAAAACATTCCTTCCAAACACATTTAGCTTGTTGATTATCTTCATCTTGTAAGCAAGAATAATATAAATAACATGCAGTATACATATGCATAACTAAATTTTCTAGTAGAGTCATATTAGTATTTAACAGACTTCCATAATGTGTAACATGATCTTCTTCTACCATTCCTATTTCTTGGTAAAGTCTTCTACCAATATCTGAAGGATATAAATTACATACATTCATATAAAAATTCATTGTTTGTTGCTCTGCAGCAGTAATTATATTACAATGTAACTTAGTTACTGTTGAAGCTTCAGAGTCAGTTGGTCGTCTGATAGTATCTACTGGATGCCTATGATGAGATATAGTAGGTCTAGCAGGCATAATTTCTGTATATTTACCTACTAGAAATTCTGCATTTTTGCCATACTCTACTTTCATAAGATTTGAATATCTATATAGGTGATCAAAATCTTCTAAAAGTGCAAAATCTAATGCTTGTTTTACATATTGATCAGGTTCTTTTTTCGCAAGGCGCGCTGTTAAATCAACGGCAAGCAATTCATATATAATAGTTTCTTCTAGTATATTTTCATTTATTGGTTTTAGACATTGAACTAATTTTTGTTGCTGTTGTTCAATTCTTCTAAGTTTTGCCAGTTCTCTTCTTAAGTCATTATCTGGACAATTTCTACTAAATTGATGTAAGAAAAAAACTTGTTCTGTTTCACATCCGTTCATTAAAATAACTCTTGCCTTAGTATATGTACTAGTTGTATTTTTGTCATATGGAATAGGATATATATTTTTCCAATTATAATATTTTTGATTTGTTATTGGACTAGAAAAATCAAATGGATTCATATTTAACCTCCTCTATAATAATATACATATGTGTAAGAATTAAAAAAATGCTATATATTATTAAATTATAATAGTTTGATAGCTACTACTGTTGAGAATTGTTTGTTATTATGCTAAAGTTAATATTAAGAGGGAAATATATGGAAGAGCAACTTAAAGAAAAAATTATAAAAGAGCAAGATTTAATTTGCGAGCAAATATTAGATGCTAATGAAATTTTTAAAATATACATAAAGAAGCCAAGAAAGTCTTTTAAAGATATAAAAGAAATGATTGTATCAGATAAAGATATTATGAATAATTTAAATTCGAGTAATTTGGGAAAATTATTAGTTAATATAGATCTTAAAAAAAATAAAGAGACAGCAGAAAATATAAGAAAGGTAATAAGTAAAAAATTAGACGATGAGATATGCTATTTTGAAGATAGTGAGTCTGCACCATTTTTAGATATTATTCATTCTAATACTGTTTTAGGACGTAAATTTGGAAATGAAATAGTGGATAAGATAATTAAGAAAAATAGTGATGGATTAAAAAGTATGCAAGGAACAAATCTTGAAAATTTATCTACTCATATTAATAAATCTTTAGATGTAACAAATTTCTTAAAATATGTAAATGATGGTGTTTTTACAGAAAGAAAAATACAAGATTTAGAAGAAATGATAGAAGAAAACGAGTATTTTTTAGATTATTTTAATTTTGGATTACTTAGAGATGATATATATTATAATCTTCCAAAAGATTTTATAAAGCAAATATCAAAATTTCCTAAAATGACAAATAAGCTAATGATTATTGCCAATAATAACCCTAAATTATTCGAAGTGTTTTCTAGTAGGGTAAATGGGTATAGAAAATTAATAGATAATTATGATGATGTAAAATTAATGCTTGATGGATTTTCTAGAAACGCTTTTGATATAGATTTAAAAGAAGTAAATGAGAATACATATGATAATTTAATTAATTTTATAGGAACTCAAAATAATTTAAAACAAGATGTTTTTTCAGATAGATATAGTGATTTGCCGGAATATAGTGAAAATTATATAGATAGTTTAAATGAGTATTATGATAATAAATTCAATGAATTATTAAAAGAGGAAGAAGAAAAAAGTTCTCTAGCAAATGAAAGAAGAAAAGAGATAGAAGAATTAAAAAATGCAATAGAAAATGAGACAGAGTTAAAAACAAAAAAGAGATATGAACTTAAGCTACCATCAAAAGAGTTTTTGTTAAAAATGAATATAGCCGAACTAAATGAAATTAAAAATAATAAAAATGATATATATTTATGTAAAAAGTATTCTATGACATATGATCAGGCAAAAAAAATATTACAAGAGTATGGAAGTGATTTAGATAACATTGAAGGAATAGAAGAAGAGAAAAATTTTTTTAATTTACTAAAAGATGATATTGAAAATTTGGATAATGTAAATAATTTGTATAATAAAGATATAAAAAGTTATAAATTTAGTGATGTACGAAATATTAAAAATACTATATCACAAGAGTGTGCAAAGACATATATATCTAAGTTATATTTAGTTAATGATAAGATAAAAAAAGCAATAGAAACTAAAGATAAAGAAATATATCAACAGATAGAATTTGATGGTAAGAATATAGATATTGTAAAACTAAAAGGCAAGTTTGATATGTTTTTACATAGTACAGATACTGGATTTATATATAATAAAACATTAGATGAAGATTATAATTTTAAAAAAGAGTGGGAAAAGCAACAGGAAAAAACAGATCATATTTTATCTACAACCTATTCTAGTCAAGATTTTATAGGAGCACCACCACTTAAAGATAATGGAGTAATGTATGGTTTTACTACAATTCCAAGAGAAAATATTAGAATTACTGGTATAACGGATATTAACACGTATAATAGAGAGCTTGCATATAATTCTGAAAATAAGCAGTATATGACTGCAAATAGCTTGCCATATAATTCTAGAAGGGTGTATAGTGAATGTACTATAGAAAAGGCAGATCCAGATTTTGTTGTACTTTATGATGATGCAACAGAGGAAATGAAGAAAAATGCTTATAGAGCAGCTTCACAGTTTAATATACCTATAGTATTTCAGGACAAAAAGGAAATTGCCAAAAATCAAGTAGAGAACCTTAATGACTTAATAAATAATTTTCAAAAAACTAATGACACTAAAGTTTTAAAAACTCTAATAAATAAATATGAAACAAATGTATCAGGATGGCTTTTAAATAGAAAAGATGGAGAAGATGAGTCTCATACTAGAGACATAGACAACTCTAGATTTAAAGAAGATTTTTTAGAGGTTGAAAATAAAATTCAAAATATAGTTGAAAAATATTTAGATGATGTAGAAAATTCGAAGTATAAAATGGAGGACGAGCTTACAGATATAGCAGTTACTATTTTAAATGAGAAAAAGCTTTATGAAGATAGTTTAAGTGGTGGACCAGATAAGAAAATAAGTGGAACAAAAATGAGCTTAGATGCAGATAAGATAGTAAATAAACTAAACGCTGTATTTGAGAAAAAAGGAATGGAAAACTATAAAATAAATGATGATACAAACTTAAATCAGTACTTAAAAATGAAAGATATTGCTAAAAATGCTGTATGTAGGGAAAGAGTATCTACTAAAGATGTTATAGATTCTCTTAAAATAGAAGAACAAAATAAGAATATGGAGGATAAGCATATATGATAAGTGGAAGGTATAAAAGAGCATATACAGAAGTACTTGAAGTTTTAAATAAATTAAGTCCGGAAGAGTATAGTAAAATTCCTAATGAGAAAATAGAGTATTATAAGAAAAATGCAGATAAATATTATTATTTTGAAATAGATCCTTCAGTTCCTATTGAAAGACAAAAGTTATCTAAAGAGGCAAATGCAATTTTAGTTTCATTATTTTTAGATTATTTTGTAAACGATTTTCAAAGAAATAGTATTAAGAAAATGTTAGATAATAATAATTAACTTATTTAGGGGGGATTTTATATGTCAGAAAGAAAAAATAAATTTGAAAATAAGCAAATAGCTGTTCAAGATATTATAAGATTAAGTAACATGCTTGAAGAGTATAAAGGTGAGTGGCTAAAAAGAGCAAGCTTAGAACAAGAATATAATGATATGACGAAAAAAGATGAGGAGTTAAAGGATGATATTACTGTAAAATTAAACTATGATATAACATATAAAGATGGTAGAACTAAAAAAGAAAGTAGTTATGAATGGTTTAAAGAGAATATAGAAAATATTGAGTTAATTAAGTACATTAATATAGATTTTTCTTTATATTATTATGATAATAGTAATTATACAGATGACCATGATACTCATTCTATGAGTATAGAATTAGATTTTGCTGAAGAGGGTTATTATACAGATAATTCACATTTAAAAATAACAACTTATTCAAAAAATATGGAAGCAGAAACTGATGTATTGTATACTCAACTAGACAATTTGAAAAGTCAGATTGTGGAAGATGAGATATTTAATATTAGAAATATACTTAAATTTGCACAAATTTTAGAGTCATATAGACAAGAATGGTTACAAAAGAAGGAAATACAGGAGAAATCTGCTCAAATTAAAGTTGATAAGAAGAATAAATATGATGGTCTAAATTCGTATGTAGAATATAATATTGTTTGGTATGATGGAAAAGATAAATCAGAGAGGGATCAAAAGTGGTTTTTAGATAATTTAGAAAGTACGATAAAAGATATAAAAAGGATTTATATTTCATATCACTTATCATTTTTTGATTATACTAATAATGGAATGCTTTGTACATTATCATCTAGTTGTAGCTTTTATTTAGGAGATGATAATTATGACTCAAATACAAGATATTCAGTAGATTCTTCTAATATGGAGCAAGAAGCCGATAATTTATATAGTAAAATCACAAATGTTTTTAGAGATAATGCAGTAAGATATGATAAGACTATAAAAAATAGAAATCTTAGAATGCAATCTTTTTGTATAGCACTTGGAATAGCATTATCGTATATATTATATATAGTATTAAAAGTTTTATCTGGAAATTTTCCTGATTTTTTTGTAAATTTACTTGCAAACAAAAATGTTATTATTTTTGGGCAGTGGATGGTAGCAATAATTGCTGGAAATGTGTTTGGATTGTGGTATATGAATTCATTATATAAGCCTTTGTTACCAAATAGAAAGTTCATTGGATATAATGCAAATAAAAGAGAATCAATATATAAAGATATGGTTGACGAGTACAAAGAGGACTCAGAATTGCAGTTTGGTAAATTTTATGATTTAAAAGCTAGAAGAGAAAAAATAGAAAAGATATTTAAGTATTCATCAATTATAGTATTAATACAAGTAGTTATATCTATTATATTGTTTTTAGTATTAAAGTAAAGAATAAAAACTACCTCATAATTTGTGAGGTAGTTATTTTTTTAAGACTAATGTCTTTATTTTAAAATCTTTTGAATCATATCCCCATGGATTAGATACGAACCTTGTACCATTTTTCATAAAATCTTCTTCAAAATGATCGTGACCATATATCCAGTAGTTTGCTTTAAATTTCTCTACTTCGTTATAATAACAACTGTTATTTTTTCTAGGATTATTAATTGGTGGGACATGAGTTACTATTAAATCTAAATCATTTGGTAAATTTTCATACCAATTCATACTCTCTGAATGCATTGTTATTATTTTTTCTTTTTTGGATAAATCAGATAAAATAAGTCTTGAATCATTAGAATATAAATAGTAAAAGTACCAGCCTGAAATATTTTTTGGTAAATACCAAAATGTATCTCCAGCTATTTTAAACCCTTTGTACTGAAAAATTCCTTTATTTGCATTGTTTCTATCAAGAAATATAATATTATTATCTGTAGTAGTAGAAATTTCAGTTATTTTATTTATACTATTTGAATTATATTCTTGTTTCATATTATTATTTAAAACTCTAGAAATATAGTATTCGTGATTACCAGCAACATAAATTATTTTTTCATAATATTTAGAACATATTTCAAGAAAAATAATAACTGATTTAGTAAATTCGCTTACATCTCCAGCAATAACTAAAATGTCACTTCGTATTTTGGGTACTATATTTTTAGTGATAAAGTTTATTAAATCTTCTTTATCATATCCATATGAATGGGCCTTTATATAATAACTAAGATGTAAATCTGACACATAGTCCACTTTTAAATTATCCATTATATCACCTCACAATAAATTTATTTATGATTTATAAAAAAACAAGTATGAATATTATAACATACAATAATGTATTTGTATACATAACTTATTGAATAAAAAAATATATTATGCTAATATATACTTTAGGAGAGATAGTGTATGTATGAAGATGTAGAACTTAAAATAAAAAGGAAAAATAAAATATTATTTACAAGAGAGAGTAAATGTTTAAAGCAACTTTTAGAATTAATTAGAATGCAAAAATATAAGACTCTAGTATTATGGGCTTTTTGCTGTGTAGAAGAGCTAATAAAAATATACGATTTTAAATATCCTAATGATTTTAGACCTACTATTGCATATGAAACATGTAAAAAGTGGGCAAGTGGTGAAATAAAAATGAGAGAAGCTAAAATATGTATACTTGAGTGTCATAGTATTGCAAAAGAGTTAGATGATGAGTATTATATTGCTATATGTCATGCAATAGGTCAGGGATTATCAACTGTACATGTAGAGACTCATGCAATAGGACTTGTAATGTATGAGCTTACATCTATTGTTTTAAAAAATAGGGATAATTATTATGAAAAAGTTAATGATAAAATAAATTGGTATATTAAAATTTTAAAATATTTTGAGGAAAATGTGGATAATACACAAAATAAATGGGCAAGTTTTTTAGAAAAAGATATACCAAACAAAGAAATGATTTTATATAATAAAAAACTGCTAACAAAATAGCAGTTTTTTTACATCCCATATTGAAATGGTGGAGTATTATAAATAAAAGAATTATTTGAAATAGTAACAAATTTTATAGAGAATATATCACAGTAAAGTAAATTGTTATCTTGAACAGAACGCAATACAATATAGCTTGCTCCAACTTCAAGTAATATACCAATTCTATCTTGTAAGTTGGATGTTCCTATTAAAAATTCAACTTTTAGTAATTTGCCTATGTAATTTCTTAAAAATGCCGGAGTATAAATAGAATTTGTAAGGGTTTCAGGCATATTTGAAGGACTTGTTGTGTTGTTGTTAAGTTCAGCAACTTGACGATTGTCTGTATTGTTAATCATAATTAATATCTCCTTTCTATATTAAGTAGTAGCATAAATCTCAGTAGGTGCAAAAAAGCAATGATTTAATATTCTAGTATGTAATCTACCAGTTCCATTATATGGAAACTCTTTTGGACATGTTGGCCTATATGGATTCATAAACCAAAGGCATGTTCCCACCTCATTTAAAATATTACCACTTAAAGCCCAATCAGCTATTGAATAATGTTCGTCTGTGGGGTTCATGTTATATATGTTTTGAGCATTATATGCACCTTTTAACATCTCTGTTGCACAGTTAAATTGTCCGGTTTGAAATACTATATTTCGTATGTTTCCACCTTGAGATATTCTAAAATATTCTCCTTCATTTGAGTTTACTCTATTCATTATAACTGAAGCTACAGCTTTCATTCCATTATCTCCCTCTCCTCCAGCTTCACACATTATAATTCTTGCTAGTAGTTCTCTATCTGAATACATTTTATCACCTACTTTTATATAGTATTGTATGTTTTTATTTTTTAATTTGTTAATTTAATATTAATAGCTTCAGCATAAAAATTAATACTAATAATAAAAATATTAATAGAAATATTGTTTTTGTTGACTTTTAAATCACCTTGTGATAAATATATTTTATAGTCGACATTTTACGACTAAAATAATTATTTTAGTTAGGAGGAGAAAAAGATGATTAACGAAATTTTCTGCAGTTTGGATCCTAAATGTAAAGATCCAATTGGCCCGACGAAAGAAGGAACAGAAGTAAAGTTTAGCATACGGTTAGATAAAGTTAGTGTGATAGAAAATCCAAAGCTTGTTATCTTTAGAATAGATAAATGGGATGAAAGGCAAGAAATTGATTTGAAACTGTCAAGTGCTTCATTTAATAACAATTATTATTCTTGTACTTTTGTGCCTGAATGTGCGGATGTCTATTATTATTACTTTACTTTGAACATTAACGGAAAGTATGTTGAAGTTCGTAGGGATAGGTTTTCAAAATCTTGCTTTGGTGGAGAGGAGAATGAATGCTTTCAGCTTACGACCTTTACAAAGGATATCTCAGTTCCAGATTTTATGAAAGGAGCGATTTTCTATCAGATATTTCCGGATAGATTTTATAATTCGGGAGCTCCAAAAGAAAATGTACCGCAGGATAGAAAAATTCATCAAGATTGGTACGAAAATCCGGATTATTTGCCTAATGAAAAAGGTATCATTTTAAATAATGATTACTTTGGCGGAGATTTGAATGGAATAACTCAAAAATTAGATTATATAGCATCTTTAGGTACTACTATTATTTATCTAAATCCAATTTTTGAAGCTCATTCTAATCATCGTTATAACACAGCAGACTATATGAAGATTGATCCTTTACTCGGTAAAGAGGAAGACTTTAAAAAGCTTTGCGAAGAGGCAAAAAAAAGGGGAATAAGGATAATACTTGATGGAGTGTTTAATCACACAGGTTCTGATAGTGTCTACTTTAATAAGGAAGGACGCTATGCAACAGTTGGAGCTTATACAAGTCCGGATAGTCCATATTATAATTGGTATTGCTTTTTCAATTACCCTAACGGATATGATTCTTGGTGGGGATTTGATACATTACCAAAGCTTAATAAACAACAGGAAGAAGTTATAGAATTTTTCTGTGGTGTTGTTAAGAAATGGATTAGACTTGGTGCTTCAGGTTTTAGGTTTGATGTTGTAGATGAACTTACAAATTATATGTTGTATAGGTTGTCTAAATCTATTAAAGATGAAAGAGTGTATGATTCTCAACCATCAGTTATTGGAGAAGTATGGGAAGATGTTTCTACTAAAGAGGCATATGGAGAAAGAAAGCATTACTTTACTCAAAATACATTAGATAGTGCAATGAATTATGTATATAAAGATGCATTGTTTTGGTATTTTGAAAATAAGGATGCAGAAGGTCTTCTTGATGCAATCTTGAGAACAATTGAGAATTATCCTAAAGACAATCTTGACGCTATGATGAATATGATATCTGGGCATGATATCGAAAGAGCGATAACTCGTCTTGCAAAAGGACCAGCTAATGGTACCGATAGATACTGGCAAGCAAATAACGATTATATGGATCTTGATACGTATAGAAGAGGCAAAGAACTTCTTAAGCATATGTCTGTAATTCAATATTTCTTACCTGGAAATCCGTGCCTTTATTACGGAGATGAAGCAGGTGTATATGGATATAAAGATCCACATAACAGGAAAACTTATCCTTGGGGAAGAGAAGATGTTGAACTTATTGAATTTTACCGTTTACTTGGTAAAATACGAAACGAAAGCTCTTTCTTAAAGGATGCTAGATTTATACCTCTTATTTTCCATGGTGGTCTTTGTACGTTTGCTCGAGAGTCCTTGACGGGAGATGAAAGAATTTATGTTGGTGTAAATATATCAGATAAATCGTTTGACTTAGATTTTGTTAGTGCAAACGATGTACTTTACACTTCTGGTCCACAGAAAGTAAAAAAGCTTGTTCCAAATAGTTCCATAATTTTGAAATGAGTCTTTTTAGTGTGCTGTAATGTATTACGGCACACTTTTTCTTTTTTCTCTTATGTCTTTTATTTTATAATACTTTTATTGTATAATAGTTATAAATATTTAATTTTAGGTATAATAAGGAGTTAAAAAATGATTTATATTACAGGTGATTGTCATTCGGATTTAACTAGATTCTCTACAGATAATTTTCCAATGCAAAGACAAATGACAAAAGAAGATTATGTTATTATTTGTGGAGATTTTGGTGGTGTGTGGGATTATATAATAGAAAGTAAGAGAGAAAAATATTGGTTAGATTGGTTAAATAATAAAAATTTTACAAAATTATTTGTAGATGGTAATCATGAGAATTTTACAAGATTATATAATTATCCGGTAGAAAAATGGAATGGAGGTAAAGTCCATAAAATTAGAGACTCAGTTATTCATTTGATGCGAGGAGAAGTATTTAATATAGGTGGAAAGAAAATATTTACTTTTGGTGGAGCAAGTTCACATGATATAAAAGATGGTATATTAAATTTAGAAGAGCAAGAAAAAATATATAAGTATAGAAAAAGAGGGGCACAATTTAGAATTAGGGATTTTTCATGGTGGGATTTAGAACTTCCAACAAAAGAAGAAATGCAAAATGGAATATTAAATTTGGAAAAGGTAAACTATGAGGTAGATTATATTATTTCACATTGTGCACCAACTAATGTTCAAAGATTAATTAGTAATGATTATAATGAAGACTTTTTAACAGATTATTTACAACAAATATATGAGAAGACAAAGTTTAAAAAATGGTATTTTGGACATTATCATGAAAATAGGCAGATTAATGAACAATTTTGTATGTTATATGATGATATCATAGCTTTAAGAAAATAAATGTAAAACTTATATGATTGTATAATTATTTTATATATGATATTCTATTTTTATAATTGTAGGAGAACGATATATGAAATCTATTAACTTAAAATCATTAGTTGATATTTATAGAGCTAATGGCGGTAAAATAGACAAAGAGTATTTAAGTCTTATAGGTAAAGATTATAACATTGAGATAAAAGAAAATGAATTAGATTCACTAGAAAGCTTAGTATGTAAAATAGAAGAAAATTTAAATAATAATACAGACTATTCGATATATAATTATTTTTATTTGGGATACAAAATACCACAAATAGGGAAAGAATTCGATTTGTTAAGAATAAGTGAAGATATGATATTAAACATTGAATATAAGCGAGAAATTCCTAATATAGATAAGATAGAAAAACAATTAAATAGAAATAAGTATTATTTAAATTTCTTAGGAAAACATATGGTCTTAATAGCGTATGTTCAGTTAGAAAGTAAATTATATATTTTAGATAATAATTACATAAGGGAATTAAGCTTTTTTGAGTTTATAAATATTTTAAAAGATAATAAAAAATGTAAAGAATATAATTTAAATAAATTATTTAAAACATCATATTACTTAATTTCTCCTTTTAATAAAACGGATGCTTTTATGGATTCATTATATTTTTTAACAGAACAACAAGAAAACATAGAAAAAAAGATTATAGTAGACATTGAAAATGGTAAAAAGAGTTTTGTAATTCAAGGTGATGCTGGTACTGGTAAAACTTTATTAGTTTATGATATGGCTAAAAAGTTGGTTAAAAATAAGTTAAAAGTAAATATAATCCATTGTGGTTTTTTAAATAATGGTCATTTAAAGCTAATAGATAAGTATGAATGGGGAATATTTGCAATAAAACATTATAAGTACGCTTTAAATAAAAATATATATGTAATTATAATAGATGAAGTTCAAAGAATAAGAATGAAACAATTTAATGAAATAATTGAATTTGCTAAAGATAATAATATAGCCATTATTATTTGTGGAGATAGAAAACAAATAATAAATATGGAAGAAAATGGGATTTTTCAATTAATAAATGAACAGTTTGGAGAAGAAAGACTTCAACTTACTAAGAAGATTAGAACCAATCGAGAACTTGCTAATTTTATTTCAGTTATGTGGAATTTAAATAAATATAATGATAGAAATATATTTAATAATGATGATATAAATATAACATACTTTAATACATATAAAGAGGCAAATGACTATATTATATCTAGAAAAGGAATAAGTTATATTCCTTTTACACCTACTTTGTATCCTCAAAATGGAACGGTTGGATTTGAATTTACTTGTCACAATGAAAATTCTGTTGGAGTAACTCATCAAGTAATAGGGCAGGAGTTTGAAAATGTTTATATAATTATTGATAAGCATTTTTATTATGGTGAAGATAAAAAATTAAATGCAATACATATGGTAAATAATGTGTATCCGCCATTAAATATGCTTTATCAGGCAATAACTCGTGTTATACAAAGTTTAGATATAGTTGTTGTTGATAATATAGAAATATTTAATCAGATTGTAAATATTTTAGGAAATAAGAATACAAAACAATAAGTTCATAATCTTAAGGTATCAATTACATTTGACAAATAACACTTTTTTTGTTAATATATTAAAAACTATAAAGAAAAGGAGAATTATTATGAATACAAGAATATTTTTAACAAATATACATCATCATCGTAGGAGCTTGTAGCTAGCATTATTTTATGCGTAGGTACAAGCTTAGATTGCTGTACCTACGATAGTTAAAAAATATTCTTTAGATAGACATATAATAAAGCTATTTGTAGGGATAAAACTTACGGGTAGCTTTATTATATGTCTTTTTTGTTTATAGTTAGAAAGGAAAAAGGTGGTAAAAATGTTAAAATTAGAAAATGTTAATTACAAAATATTAAATCCAGGAGGAAATAAGACAGGAATAGTATATGGTTTAAGCTATGCCAAAGAAGAAAGAAAAATAATAAATGATTACATTTTAAAAGAAAACAAAGATGTTGAACAAGTAGGTTTCTTAGATAAAGATAAAAAAATATTAGAAATGGCAGGAGGAGAGTTTTGCGTAAATGCAACTAGATGCGCTATATATGAAATTTTGAATGGTAATATAGGGAAAATTAGTTTAAGTGTATCAGGATATAATGGAAAAATAATAGGAGGAATAACTAAGAATAATATTGTTTATGCAAATATGGAATTAAAAAGAGGCATAAGTGAGATAATAGAATTAAATGAGAAGTATGGTATTGTAAATTTAGATGGAATAACTTTAATTGTTGTAGACATAGAGGAATCAAATGAGTATATAAAAAAATTAAAGGAAAATGAAGAAAAGACAAAGCTAGAACTAAAAAAATTAATGAAAGAATTTAATTTCAAATCAGAAGCTGTTGGAGTTATATTACTTGAAAATGTAGATGAAAATTTAAAAATTAATCCTGTTATATGGGTAAAATCTGTAGATACGTTATATTATGAGACTGCGTGTGGTAGTGGAAGTTTAGCAACATCAATATATTTATATTTAAAAAAAGAAAAGAAAGAAGTAGATATATTACAACCATCTGGATATACTATAAGTGTCAAATTGGATATTAAAGGTGATATGTTAGATAAAGGTATAGTTTCAGGCTTTGTATATGAAAATAGTAAATAAATTGTTTTAAATTTTTAAAGTTTATGATAACATTAAATTGGTGAAGTAATATATGAGAAGAAGCTTAATTTGGAATATATTATCGTTTTGTTTTTGGATATATATAGTTATTAGTGTTTGTTTTAGTGTTTATACTGGAATATCATCAGAAGATTTAACGGGAATAGAAAATGTTCCACAGGAAAATATAATAAAATATGTTATTTACGCTTTCGTATTTTATGGTGGTAGTGTAATATTAAAGAACTTTATACCAATACTTGTATGGATTGGTATTAGTATAGGGTTAAAACAAGCTAAAAGCAATAAATTATCTGCAGAAGACTTAACTGAGAGTAAAGAATATTATAGAGATATATTATATGGATATTCACCAACAGAGTTAAGAAGAGTTGACGATATAAAATTAGAACCGGTTTGTGATATATCTGCTGCGTTGTTACATTTGAAATTAAAAAAAATTATTGATTTAGATGAGAAAAATGAAAAAATAATTGTTAATAATATACCAGATAATATAACTAGAAATGAAAAAATGCTATTAGATTCAATAAAAGATGGAAAAATTACAAATATGAATTTTTATATGTTTTCCTTAAAAGCATGTGAAGATGCACAAGAACATGGACTATTAAAAAAGAAAGATCAGAGTATAGGAAAAATAGTTTTAAAGGTATTAAAAGCAGTTATAATAGCTCTTATTATATATACATGTGTATTTGCTTTTGTATTTTACGGTGTTGAAGGAGTTGGGGAGCATTGGAAACAAATTTTATTACTATATTTAATTCCTGCTTTTATATTATCTGTACTAGTAGGAGGAATAGTATTTACAATAACATTAATGTCATATAATGTTATTGATCCATTCAACTCATATATTAGAACTAAAAAAGGCGAAGAAGTAAATCACAAGCTTGAAGGATTAAAGAAATTTTTAAATGATTTTTCTTTAATACAAGATAGAACTAAAATAGAGGATTTAATGATTTGGGATGAATATTTAATATATTCAATACTATTTGGAAAAAATAATGATATAGCAACCAAAACATATTATAAATATGTGAAACAATGGACTGATCAGACAACTAGTAAAAATATCTTTAATTATAAAATAGATAAAGAAGGTGATTAGTCTTGAAAAATGTAATAATTACCATTATTATAATGATATTAATTGTGGCTGTTGTATTTTTTGGATATAAATATTTGTCAATAAAAGATAATATAAATAATAGTAATAATACTCAATCAGAGGATATTAATAATGATAATAATAGTTTTGTAAATGATGAAGAATCAAATACTAGCAGTGATGAGGATAATACAACAATATATATTGGTACAGAGAATAATTTTGAAGAATATAAAGTAAATATTGATAAAAATAAAGATGTTATGGAACAGGCTAAGCAAATAATTAATGAAATTGGTAAAGCTATAGGATATAATATAGAAGTAATTGATATAATAAATGGAAAGGGGGGAATTACAGTTAATTTTAGCTCAAATTCTGCTCCATTTAATTCAGATTCTTATATTGGAAATGGTAAAACTGAAATTAATGATGATAAAACATTAGTATATACAATTTTTGATAGTATACAGAAAACTTTAAAAGAATATTTTGGAGGGAATCCAGATATTTGGTATGTAGTAGAGGATCAAGAAATAACAATTGATACTATAAATCCAGAATTATACTTACCATATGAAGAACCATATCAAGGAAGTAATAGTTATAAATAATAAAATAGCGGACTTAGTGTTCGCTATTTATAATTATCATTTTTTTATTTTTCGCATATATTAATATTATATAAATTTATAAAATATTTTGTAAAAACTATTGATTTTTTATATAACTGGTGTTATAATTATCTTCGTATCGGGGTGTAGCTCAGTTGGTAGAGCGCGTGGTTTGGGACCATGAGGTCGCAGGTTCGGGTCCTGTCACTCCGACCAATTTTAGAGGTTTTTAACCTCTTTTTTTTTATTTTAAAATATTTTATATTATTCTTTCAAAGTATTGATAATACTGACTTTTTAGCTAGTATTATTTTTTATAGTTTATTTTAGTTTAAATTATTTTTTCATATTTTACGTCAAAAGTACCCGCAACTTTTTCTTAATAAATTTTTCTGCGGGTTAATTGCACCGCAGTCAGTAATACCAATGCTTTCAAAGATTTTTGGGGTTAAAAAAAGACAGTTTGGGGATTATTTTTATTTGAAAATACCCGCAAAAAACTCTACAACCATTGATATAAGCATAACCTTCGTTACTCAACTACCTGCGGTCAAAATAACACGCATAATAAAATTAAAGTTTTGCCTTGCTAAAACAACATAGCAAGGCTCATATTACTACCTTTCATAATTTTCTAAAGATTCATTTAGTTTATCTTCATCTGTTTTATTATTAATTATATTATCTTTTGTTGTATCATTAGATTTTTTCTCTTGTAACAAATTATTTTTCGTATAATACTCATTTAATTTTTAAAGTTATAAAAAACTACGTTCTTTATATTATTTTTTTGCAAACTTAATCTTTTTTTGTAGTGCTTTATTATTAATGTAAGTTTTGTATTTTAATCTAATTTTCGAATTTTTCAAGCCTAATTCTTCGCATAATATACTATATACTAAAATATTAGGATGATAACTAGCATCTTTCCATATTTTATTTTCATTTTCGCCATATTTTCGTAAAATACAAGCTGCAACTGCTGAGCTTCTTGATTCTCCAGAATCACAACAAACATATAATTTATTTTTATCTAAATCTATTTTAGCTATAAATTCTTTAATTTTTTTAGCTAAATTTCTGTTAAATGAATTTTGACATTGATAATTCAAATCATCAAATTCTATCAATAATTTATTTTCATCTGATATTGTATCTATATCATCTTTGTATGATGATATAATTATAGCTTTTATATTTGATAATTTTAATGTATTTAAACTTCTTTTCGCTTCTTTTATTGAAGTAACTCTTAATTCCATAATACACCTCTGTTATAATGGTAATATATATTCTAATATTCCATCGTCATTATTGATATTAACTGCTCCTTGTTTATATAAAATAATGTTAAACAAATTCTTATTTTGAACTTTAAAGTATAATTCTTTATCATTATATTTGTTCTTGTACTCATCTAAAGTTTTTTGAAATAATAATTTTCCATAACCATTTCCTCTATAGTCATCTATTATATTAATTCTAATTTTGTTAAAATTTAGTGAGTTATTAATTGTTGATATTCCAATTATATTTTTTTGCTCATCAATCAATAAATATTTATCTATACTTTCATCATAAATTCTAGGATAATTTTCTTTATCTATTAATACTAAATTAGTCATTATTTCTAACCTCTCTTTCTCTAGATATATATACTGTTTTTTCTTTATCTTCAGAATTGATTTTGGACCATTCTGTAATTGATTTTTCAATACATGTTTCTCTTAAATTAGTATCTGCATATTCTTTAAAATATTCTTCTTTAGAATATAATCTTGGTATAGTATTCTTTAACTCATTTTCTGGTATTTTATCAACCATACTTTTTACATATTTAACTAACTCCTCGTCAGAATATGTTTTTGAATTACCATTATCATCTGTTATTATTAATTTTCCGGTTCTTATATAATTCTTGTCTAACTCTTCTTGAGTATGAAATTTATTTTTAGCTAATTTTAATAAATATTTTGAATATGTTTTAATAACATCCAATCTTTCAACTTCAGCAGGTATAGTATATTTTGATTTTAAATTCTGCTTATCAGCCTCGTTTTTACATTTTGAAAGTTCCTTTAAATAGTGTGCTTTTAGTAATGCGCATCTATGTCTTCCATTATTTTTTATTATATATTTATCCTTTTTCACTTCAGCAATTGATATTGGCTCCTTATTAAAACTTTCACTTAAACCTTGTATAATGTTTTCTGATGTGTATTTTAACATTGAATTGCTTCTTATATTATATTTATTTCCTTTATTTTCTGAAAATAATGATTGTAATTCATTTAAAAGATTATTAGTTTTATTTCCATTTATGTTATCTCCTATTATATCTGCGATACAAATGTATTCTTTTTGAGGATTTTTATGAAATCCATTTTTGTCTATGACATAACTTATTTCTTCTGTACTATTAATTTTTGAATCTTCTAATATTCCTTTATCAAAATCGTTTTCTTTTATAAAGTTTTCTATTAATTGATTATTATTCATTTTATCACCATTTTAATTTTCTCACTATATTTCAATATTATCACAATATTTTTCTTTTCTCAATTAATATATGGCAATCGCTTAAAATATTTTTAAAAATGAAATTTAAATAGATATTAATTTTTTTGATAACATAACTAATAAAATTATGTAAAATGATATGTTTGTAATTTAATTTCTGTTTTTTAAGCGATTGCCATATTTAAATTGATTATGAAAAGCTTATATGTTATAATATAGGCGGTGATTTAATGAAAAAAATAATAATAGTTTTTATAACTATTTTAATAGTATTCTTTTTAATTATACTATTAATTTTTAATTCAAATAAAAAAGTTTTTATTAATAATCAAAATCAAGTTGAAGTTTTAAGTAAGATGTATACAGAATTCATTTTGGAATCAAGTATAAAAAATTCTAACATTTTATTAGACGATTCAACTATTAAAAACTTAGTCACAAAAGAATACTTTGATGATAGTTCAATATTTAAATTAAGAAATATAGAAATAAATCGTGCCGATTCAGAATCGAATTATATATTGTCATTGAAGTATAATTCAGAAAAAAAAATCGTAGAATTAGTTCTTTCTGACAATTTTGGAAATATGGTAAAACAAAAATATATTTTAAAAATTAAAAATGGTAAAATTAATTATGAAAAATATGACAATGGACTAATAGTAGTTTCATAACTGACTTTTATATTATATCATTCAGTAAATACTATAAATAACGCTGTTATTACTTTAAATTCAAATCTTTCATTTAATAATGGTTCTACCACTACTATAACTTAAAGGCTGTATTTATGCATAAGATTGGACTTGCACTAGGATTAGCTAACAATAACAACTCTTCTAATGTAATGTATAGATATTATACAGTATTGATAATATATCAAGTTCAGATGTAAATGATATTAAATCATTATATACCAAATATTTAAAGTCTTCTTGAGGACTATAAGAACAAGTATGATTTATCGCTAAGTTAAAATATTTTATATTATTTTTTGAAACTATTGATAATTAATATTTAATAATATATACTTTAAATGGGAGTGATATTATGAAATCAAAACTGATTCCAATTAGTATAATAATTTTAATTATAATCATTGCTTTAGTATTAGCTATGATTTTTATATTTGGTACTAATAACTATGATAAATTAATTAAAAATGAGAATGTTCAAATAGCTGTTTTAAGTAATATATATAAAGATGTATTAACTACAATAAATACTAATGATGGGAATATATCTTTAGATACATCAGCTTTAAAAAATATTATAACAAATGAAGAATTTTCTGAATCAAATTCTTTAAAATTAAAAAATATTGAAAAAATAGATGAAGATAAGGAAATTACATATACTATATATACGAAGTATTTAGAGGAAACTCATACTATATCAATAGAAATTATTCAAGATGATATAGGTTATATGAAACATACTCAAGAATATAAATTATATTATGAAGATGGAAAAATTAATTTTGAGCGTAATGGAGAAGGAATAACTTTATTAGAATAAAATGTAAAATTGAACCATTTTGAAGTTAAATTCAAAATGGTTTTTTTATACATATTTATCTTTATAAACATTATTATTTTACAGTATAGTTAAATTAAGTTAAAATAGATATTATATTTAATTTTTGTTTATTTTAATAAAAAATTAAATAAATTTACCATAATTATTTGTATATGCTCTTTATTATAGAAGATAAGTATTTAATATCATTTAATTAACATTTATTAATATTTATTAATATTTATTAATATTAATTGTATTATTTTTATCGTTTAACATTAACATATATTCAAACAAAGTTTTGTCATTGTTTGAATATACTTTTGTAGCACTAAAAGGTGAAGCAATATCTAAATTTATATTATAGTTTTTAAATATAAATTTTTGATATATATATTCTATTAGATTATTAATTTCCACATATGATTGTGAATTATTTTTTTCACTGACTAGTTCTTCTATTATATATATTGTTGGTTTTAAAGCTTCATTTTTTAATATGTTATTATTTATATCTTATTACTTCTTTAATATCATTTATATTGTAACACATACTAAGTAGATGTGAAAGATATTTTAAATTATTATTTATTTGCTATCCCTATAGACTCAATAGCAACACTTCCTCCGCGAACAACCTCTATTCTATTTAGAAATAATGCACTAAATAATTTAATTAGTTCGTTTATATTAGATTCTATTGCAACCCATTCAATTATAATTGATTTTTGATTGTAATCTATTATTTTAAATTTGTATACATCTGAAAGTCTAAATATATCAATTCTGTCTTTTTCAGAGCAATTATTAATCTTAATATATAGTAGTTCTTTATTGTGAATTGGTACGTTAGTATAGTCTACAACTTTTATTACTTCTACACTTCTATTTAATTGTTTTTTTATTTGTTCAAAAGTCTTATCATCTGAAATCATAGAAATTGTCATACGTGATATTGTTGGATCTTCAGTTGTACCTACAGTTAAACTTTCAATATTATATGATTTTGAGGAAAATAATCCTGATATTCTAGCAAGTACACCTATTTCATTTTCTACAAATAATCCTATCCATCTTTTTTTCATATTAATTTTCCTCCTTATCTAATATCATATCTTCAAGTGGGTTACCTGGTGGAACCATAGGTAAAACATTTAAAGAGTCGTCAATAATAAACTCTATTATTGTTGGTGACTTTTTGTTTTTCTTTGCAATTTTAAAAGCTTTTTCTACCTCAGACTTTTCATAAACTCGTATAGCTTGACAGCCATAACTTTCAGCAAGTTTTATAAAATTAGGTGTATATTCAGGACAACATTTATCTTTATTTTTGCAATTTTTATCGCAAGATTTTCTGTATTTTAAACAAGTAGAGGAGTAACGTTTGTTATAAAACATTTCCTGCCATTGTCTAACGTTTCCTAAATATCCATTATTTAATATACATACGACAATAGGTAGCTCCTGACATATTGCTGTTGCAAGTTCTTGAATATTCATTTGAATTCCACCATCTCCAGAGATAGATATAACATCTTTATTTGGACATGCAATTTTTGCACCTATTGCAGCAGGAAGTCCATAACCCATAGTTCCAAGTCCACCTGAAGTAAGAAGTCTTTTATTATTATCTATATCAATAAACTGCGTTGTCCAAAGCTGGTTTTGACCAACATCAGTAGTAATAATAGCATTTTTATACATTTTGTTTATTGTTTTTATTATATATTCAGGAGTAAGTATATTAGACTCATATGACATTTTTATTGGATAGTTTTCTTTCCATGATTTTATTTCTTTTTGCCAATCTTCTATATTTAATTTTTTAGCTTTTTTTATTATAGCTTCTATTGCAATTTTTGCATCTGCTACAATAGGAATATCAACAGAAATATTTTTTGAAATTGCAGCAGGATCTATATCTACATGAATTATTGTTGCATTTTTTGCAAATTCTTCGATTTTTCCAGTAATTCTATCATTAAATCTAGTACCAATTGAGAATAGTACATCACAGTTGGATATAGCAGTATTTGCTGCATAGCTACCATGTATTCCAATATTTCCAATATATAGTTCATGTGTGGTTGGGATAGCACCTTTTCCCATTATTGTTGTAATAACTGGTATACCCGTAATTTCGGCAAGTTTAGTCATTTCTTCATTAGCATGTGCAATATTTACACCTCCACCTATTAAAAATACAGGCTTTTTAGATTTAGATAAGATTTCCATTGCTTTATTTACTTGACCAATATGAACTGAAGTATTAGGATTGTATCCTCTAATATGTATATCTTTTGGATAATCATCACTACCAAGAGCTAGTTGTATATCTTTAGGAATATCTACTACAACAACTCCTGGTTTGCCACTTTTTGCAATATAGAATGCATTGTGTATTATTCTTGCTAAGTCTTCTCTTTTTCTTACTGTTACAGCGTATTTGCATATACTACGCATAATTCCTATAGTATCTACTTCTTGAAAAGCATCGTTTCCAATAAGATATGTTGGGACTTGACCAGTAAAACATACAAGTGGTACAGAGTCATAGTTTGCTGTTGCAACACCAGTAACAAGATTTGTTGCACCAGGTCCACTTGTGACTAAGCATACGCCCACCTTTCCTGTAGCTCTTGCATAGCCATCAGCTTCATGAACTAGCGCTTGTTCATGTCTTGGTAATATTACATTTATATCTTTTTGTCCATATAATGCATCAAATAAGTCTATTGCTTGACCTCCTGGATATGCAAATAATGTATCTACATTTTCTTCTTTTAAAGCTTTTACAAATAATTCAGCTCCTGTTATCCACATTTTAAACACCTCCATATTTATATATAAATTAAAATTTAGTATAAAAAAGACTATGTAGTTTTACCTACATAGTCTTAGATACTTTTATATTATAATATAACTTTAAGACTACTGTAGGTACGACCAAATGCACTCGTATCTACAGTAGATACCAGTGCTTAAATAAGTAGTAGTCCGACTAGTTTTAAAGTTACATTAATATTTTTCATTTAAATTACTTCCTTTCAATTTATAATGACTATATAATACTATAATTTTTTTGTATTGTCAATTAGAAATTATCTAAGTTCATTAATTTTATATATTTCCTTTAATGAAATATTATTTATTGTGGAATATCAGGTACATAATTATATATGTTATAAATCGAATCGTAACCTCCGCTAACAAAATCAGTATATAAACTTGGTATCTTATATACAAAATCATTTATATATTCATATATTACTATTTCTGTATCTGTTAAAAAACCACCAGTATGAACAATGTATCTTTTCTCATTTAATGTATATTCTTCTTCATTAGGAACTCTGGCAGAATATAGTAATAGTAGACCTTTCCAATTAAATATTAAGTATATTGTAAGTAGTGCGAGGATTATATTTGCATTGTATTTTACTTCATTATTTGATTCCTTATAGAACCTGATGAAGCTTATTATATATCCTATAACAATTATTATGGTCATTGTAATTAGAATATAAATTCTAAATGCTAAATTATTCATTTCAAGTATTTTTATAATTACAATGAAAATTAATAGTAATATTGTAGTATATATCCATAGATATTTATATAAATGCTTTAATATTTTCATAAATTTCACCCTAAAAATTTAATAATATTATACCATAAAAATAAAGCTTTGCTTGATTGTATAATTTTTATAGATAAAAATTATACATATCTTTGTAAACTTTAGCAAGAGTTTTTCTTTAATTTGCTTGAAATTATTGACTTTATTGGCTAAAAAGTATAAGATATATTGTGTAAATATATGATTACATTTTAATTGTTTTGAAAGGATGTATTTATGAAAGTATACTGTGGGACAGATATTATTGAAGTAGATAGAATAAAAAAAGCAATGGCAAATAACGAGAGATTTAAAACTAATATTTTTTCTATAAGAGAAATTGAGGACATAGAAAAAAGTGAAAATAATGATGTTAAATTTCAAAGATATGCTGGTAGATTTGCTTCTAAAGAAGCTATATATAAAGCGATATCTAAGTTTACAGTAGAATCAGATTATACACCAAAATTTTTAGATGTTGAGATTATTAATGATGAAGCTTTTAAGAGAAGACCTAAAGTAAATGTCATAAATAAATCTTTAGAAGATGTATTTATTAAATATAAAATAAAAATAGATTTAAGTATTTCTCATGTAAGAGATAATGCTATAGCGATGGCTGTAGTTAGTATAGATAAGGAGTGAAATTAATGGAAGAAAATAAGAAATACTACATAACAACACCTATATATTATCCAAGCGGAGATTTTCATGTGGGAACATGTTATTGTACTTTAATGGCAGATACACTTGCAAGATATAAAAGATTAAGAGGTTATGATGTATTTTTTATGACAGGCACAGATGAGCATGGACAAAAAATTCAGGAGAAGGCAAAAGCACAAGGGATTACTCCTAAAAAATATGTTGATGACTTTACAGTTAAAGCAAAAGAGTTATGGAAAATACTAGATATATCGTATGATAAATATATGAGAACAACAGATGAATATCATGTAAAAGCTGTTCAAAAAATATTTGAAAAACTACTAGAAAAAGGTGATATATATAAAGGAGAATATAAGGGACTTTATTGTACGCCATGTGAGTCATTTTGGACAGAAACACAACTTGTAGATGGAAAATGTCCAGATTGTGGAAGAGAAGTAAAAGAAGTAAAAGAAGAAAGCTATTTCTTTAGGTTATCAAAGTATGCAGATAGATTACTAAAATACTATGAAGAGCATCCAGAGTTTTTAGAACCAGAAAAAAGAAAAAATGAAATGATTAAAAACTTTTTTGATAAAGGATTAGAAGATTTGTGTGTAACTAGAACAACTATAGATTGGGGAATTAGAGTTTTGTCTGATCCTAAACATACTGTATATGTTTGGCTTGATGCTTTAACAAATTATATAACTGCTCTTGGATATACAACAAATAATGATGAAATGATGAAGAAGTATTGGCCTGCTGATTTACATTTGGTTGGAAAAGAAATATTTAGATTTCATTCAATTATATGGCCAGCAATATTAATGGCATTAGATTTACCATTGCCTAAAAAAATATTTGGTCATGGCTGGCTTGTTGTAAATGGTAATAAAATAAGTAAATCTTTTGGTAATTATAAAGATCCAAGAATTTATATAAGAGATACTAGCGTTGATGCTTTAAGGTATTATTTAATAAAAGAGGTAACATTTGGAGAAGATGGAAATTTTTCAGAAGATTTATTTGTAGAAAAGGTAAATTCAGATTTATCTAACGATTTAGGAAATTTAGTAAGTAGAGTAACTGCAATGGTTGAAAAATATAATGATGGTATTATAGTAAAAAACGATAATCTTGCGGACGAAGATATAGATAAAGATTTAATTGATACTGCAAAAGAAACTATTATTAATTTTGAAAATTATATGGATGATTTAAAAACTAATGCAGCAATATCTGAGATTTGGAAGCTAATCTCTAAGGCAAATAAGTATATAGATTTAAGTATGCCTTGGATTCTTGCAAAAGAGGAAAACAAAGACAGGTTAAATCAAGTACTATATAATTTAGTAGAAACAATTAGAATTATAGCTATTCCACTACAATGCTTCTTTGTAGATACACCAAAGAAAATATTTAATCAAATTGGTGTAAATAGTGATGAAACAACATGGGAGTCTTCAAAAGAATTTGGAGTAATAAAAAATGGAACAAAAGTTTCAAAGGGAGAAATATTATTTCCAAGAATTGAAAAGACAGAAGAATTGTTTAAAGTAGAAGATGAAAAAGAGGAAGAAATGCAAGAAGAAAGAAAAGGAATAATTAGTATAGATGACTTAGATAAGGTGGAGCTTAAAGTTGGACAAATAAAAAAAGTAGAAAGAATAGAAAAGTCTAAGAAATTATATAAGTTACAAGTAGATGTTGGAGAAAAAGAATTAAGAACAATTGTATCAGGACTTGTACCATATTATAAAGAAGAGGAATTAGAAAATAAGCAAGTTGTTGTTGTGACTAATTTAAAACCTGCTAAACTTTGTGGAACTGAATCTAATGGAATGCTACTTGCAGCAGGAGATGATGATGTGGTAAAATTATTAGTACTAGATAATATTAATGGTACTTTAGAAAATGGTGCTAACATACACTAAATAGATGTATGTTAATAATAAGTTATAGGAGGTAAACAAAAGATATGGATAATGAAAACAAGGAAGAGTTAGAAAAAAAACAAGATACTAATAAAGTATCACAAGAAAATGTAGCTACAAAAGAAGAAATCACTAAAGAGGAAGAAATGAAAAAAGAAAAAGTTGAAGTAGATAGTGAGCAGTACTATGATGATATTGACTATCAACAAAAAGAGGAGACAGAAAAAGTTAAGGCAAAAACAAGAAGTGTTTTAAGAGAAGTTTTGGATTGGGTAATTTGCTTTGCAGTAGCTTTTGTTGCTTATTTATTAATTAATTATTTCTTGATTTGCGCGCCTACAGTAAAGCAGGCATCAATGTATCCAACAATTGAAGATGGAGAAAAAGTATTAACAATAAGACCTTGGCTTAAAGGAAATAAATTTGAATATGGAGATATTATTACTTTTGAAGCACCAATAGACAATAAGTTATATTTAGATACAGATGAGACACTTTATACTGCTCAATATGAAAATTATACAGGTTTAACTTTATTCCTATATGAATTTTTAGATGTAAATAAAGTAAGTTATATTAAAAGAGTAATTGGATTACCAGGAGATCATATTGAGATAAAAGATGGAAATGTTTATAGAAATGGAGAAAAATTAGAAGAGGAATATTTAAGAGAGGTTAAGACAGAAACACAAGAAGAGGAATACTCAGATGTTATAGTTCCAGAAAATACTATATATGTAATGGGAGATAATAGAGAACAGAGTAAAGATTCAAGAAGTTTTGGATGCATACCATATGATAGAGTAAATGGATATATTGTATGTAGAATATGGCCATTTTCTAGATTTGGTTCAATAGATTAAAGATAAAGGAGAATAGATATGTTTGAGGATATTGTTGGACATAAAAAACAGAAAGATATTTTAAGCAAAATAATTGAAACTGGCAATATTTCACATTCATATCTATTTTTTGGTAATAGTGGTATAGGTAAGCTAAAGCTTGCATGTGAATTTGCTAAAAAAATACTTGATACAAATAATTTAAGTAACAATCCAGATTTTAAGATTATATCCAAAATAGCAGATAAAAAAGATATTCTAGTAGAGCAAATAAGGAAAGAACTTATAGATGACTTATATATAGTTCCTGTTGCAGGAGATAGAAAGGTATATATTATAGATAATGCTGAATTATTAAACATTGCTGCACAAAACACACTTCTTAAGACGTTAGAAGAACCTCCTAGATATATAACTATAATTTTAGTTTCTTCTAATATTAGTTCTTTTTTAAGCACTATACTTTCAAGAGTAACACAAATTCCTTTTGAGGGAATAACATCTGAAGAATTAAAAAGCTACATATATAAGAAATATAATATTATATTTAATGATAATATTGTAGAATTTTTAAACGGCTCTATTGGAAAAGCTGAAGATGTTATTAACAATAAATTACTTGAAAAGTTTGAAATGGTGGACGAGCTATATAGCTTGTTAAAAGAATGTAATACTGTTAAAGTACTTAAGCATTCTACAAATATAAATTTTTCAAATGATGATCTTTTGGATTATTTAGAATATATATTATTTATAAACCATCAATATAATTGTGTGAAAATAGTAGAAAATGCAAAAAATAGATTAAAATTTAATGGAAATTATGATATAATAATAGATAGTATGTTACTAAGATTAATAGATAGTATCAAGGAGGAATAAATGAAGAAAGTAGGAATAAGATTTAAAAGAACAGGAAAACTTTCTTTTTATATAACAGATAACGATGAAATAAAAATATCGGATAGTGTTGTAGCAGATACAGAAAAAGGTGAGGAAATTGGTGTTGTATCTAAAATTCTAGAATTAGAAGAAGGTGAAGAATTACCAGCTATAAAAAGAATTGCTACTGAAGAAGATTTTAAAATGCAAAAAGAAATGGACGATAAAGCTAAAGAGGCTTTAGAATTTTGTAAAGTCCAAGCAAAAGAGCTTAATTTAGATATGAAACTTTTAACTGCAGAATATACGCTTGATGGAACAAAGCTAACAATATATTTTGTTTCAGAGGAAAGAGTAGATTTTAGAGAGCTTGTAAAAATTATTGCATCTAAGTATAGAGCAAGAATTGAACTTAGACAAATTGGTCCAAGAGACGAAGTAAGAGAGTATCCAACACTTGGAATGTGTGGAAAGGAAGTTTGTTGTAGGACACATTTACAAAATTTTGAGCCAGTCACAATAAAAATGGCAAAAGAGCAAGGATTACAGATTAATATGTCAAAGTTATCTGGTGCTTGTGGTAAGCTAATGTGTTGTTTAAGATATGAAGAAGAGTTATATAAAGAGAATTTAAAAAAACTTCCTAAAGTTGGTGAAATAGTTAAGGTAAAAGGTGAAAAAGAAAAAGGAAAAGTTACATCTGTAGACATTTTGAATTTAACAGTTAAAATTAGGTTTGGGATTGATGATGAAGAAGAGGAAAGATATGAGACTTATCCTGTTGATAAGATAAAAATGTCACCAAAGCATAATAAAAAGGAAGAAAAATTAGAAGATATTGAAATAGACGAAAATAACGTTGAGGATATAATAGAGTAAGAGATTATTAGGAGGTGAAAGTAATGAAATATAGAATAAACGATGATTGTATATCATGTGGAGCATGTGAAATGAATTGCCCACAAGGAGCTATATCTATGGGAGATGGAAAATATGAAATTGATCCAGAAAAATGTATAGCTTGTGGAACTTGCGCATCTGTTTGTCCAATGGGAGCACCTGTTCCAGTAGAAGAATAATATAATATTTAAGAAGCATTACTACAAAAAATGTAGTAATGCTTTTTTTTATCGCGTAAACTTACAAAGAAAACGTTATTATTTTATTACCCTGTTTTAATTAAAGTATGGTATATATATTGCGGGGTGAGTAATTATGAATGAAAATATAGAAAACTTTAGAAAAGATGGAATTATAGATTTGGATAAGTACTTAAATAAAAATCCATCTGAAAAAACATATCCATATTATATTGATGGATATGAAGATAATAATTTTTGGTTAAAAGTAAAAGAAGGAGGGGAAGAAAAGTATATATATGTTAAACCAGTAAAAAATGAATATTTGGATAACAATTATAATGTTTATTCAGAATTATTATATGAAGAGCTTATGAAACAAGTTGGAATAAAAACAGTAAGTTCAAATATAGCTAAGTATGATAATAAACTTGCACTTATTTCAGATAATATAATAAGTGATTATTCATATAATCAGTTTATTATTAATGGAAATGAACTTTTAGAATGTAAGAAATATTTGACTTCAGAGGAAGAATATAATATTGAAGATTTATTTGAGGCAGTACATGAATACTGTAGATCAGAAGTAATAGATAAAAGAGAAGAAAAAGAATGTATTAAGGATATAGAGAAAGTATGTATAGCAGATATTTTTACACTTTCTACAGACAGAAAAGTAAGTGATTTTGATTTTATAGTAGGAAATAATGAAAATGACGAACAGAGTATTGAGCTTGCACCATTAAGTCATAATACATATTCTTTAGGTTCAAATTTTAATACCGATGAAATATATGATATGTTAGATGATGATGACATGTTAGCAGATAGAATGAATTTATGTTATTTTGATGCAGGGGTACCAGACTATAAAAGAGAATATGAGTATCCATATTGGGAGGATACTTTGTATTATTTAATAGATAAAGATGAGGAAAATTTAAATTTTGCAAGAGAATGTGCTAATAATATGAATATTGATGAGGCAATTAAATGTGTTGAAAAAAAGATAGATGCTAAAATTCCATTTGAATATAAGGAATTTGTGCGTGTAATATGGGATAATAGATTGCAGAATATATGTGAATGTTTAGGAATAGATTACTTAAAGCTAATGGATAATAAATATTATGAAAAAGAAATGGAGGAAGTTTAAATGTCAATAGAAGTTTTATGGGACGAGCTTAATATTTTAAAAATTGAAAAGAAGGATAATTTATTTATTTCTTCTGTTAATATAGAAAATTTAATTAGTGCTAAAGAAAAAGGATTTCCTATTTTTCTTTTAAAGCAAATAAGTACTGTTTCAGATGAATTACCATTTATTGTCAGAAATAGAATAGGTGGAATAAAAAATAGATTAAAATTTAAAGATGACTTATCTGAAAATGAGATGGAAGAAGATATATACGATTATATTAACTTAACTGGTTGTAGAAGACCAATAGATAAATTTAGTATAAACATACAAGTAAATTGAAAAATAAACACTAAGTTTTTAAACTTAGTGTTTATCATTTGTTTCTATATACATAGTCTTTGGCCCTATAACTTTAACAATAGGCTCTGCATTAACAAAGTAATATGTTGGTTCTATAGGAAGAGATGATTTGTATATATTAACAATATATGTTGCAATTGCAAATATTATAAAAATTGCAACTAAAATTGATACTAGAATTGATCTAGACATATTATCACCACCTAAAATAATTATATTTTGATACATAAAACATATCTTATGTAAACATTATAACAAAATACTATTAATTTGTCAATAATAAAAAATATGCTGAATAGTATCAGCATATTTTTTATCTACCAGTATTTGGATTTTCAATCCAGTCATCTGGTTTGTTTTTAGTGTCTTTACTTATAACTTTAAACATTGATGTTGTACCAGTTTCATTTACTTCGTTACCTGCTTTGTCTTTGGCTGTCTTTTTGGCAATTTTTACATATTTTAATCCTCCTAAGTTACCTTGTATATTAGATAAGGTAACTGTTCTAGTACTTCCTTCTCCTGATATGTTTATATTCGCGGTAAAGCCGTAAAGTGTAATATCTTTAGTCTCTAGAGTTACATCTCCCATTTCTGTTTCATCTTTATATGCTACATTAAAAGAAATTGTATCTCCTATTTCTACTTCTGTTTCAGATAAATTGCCAATCTCCATAGTTGGCGGAGTTTTATCGTCATTTTCTTCTTCTGGCTCTTCGTTTTGAGCAGGTTCTTCATTATTGGAAGGTGGAAGAGTTGTATTGTTATTATAATTGTTGTTATAATTATTGTCATTTCCACCAGATGGTTCAGAAGGCGCAGGATCATTATTTACTGTAGCAACAATTGTAAATGAAGTTGAAGTAACATTCATTTCTCTAGAACCACCGGCTGAATTGCTAGCAACTCCACCAGCTATATATGAAATATAGCCAACGCTACCAACACTTCCTTGAATATTACTTAGAACAATAGTACGTTGTGAATTTCCAGAACCTTCTACACTAATATTTGCTGTTACACCACTTATTCTAATATCGCTACCCTTTAAGGTTACATTTGTAGCATTATTGTATATATTTACTGTATATCTTATTGTACCACCAACTTCTACTGTTCCAGAACTTGGTCCACTAATAGCAAGTCTTGGTATAGAAACTGCTACAACAAAATTTGAGCAGGTACAAACTACAACCAAAACAATAATCATACACATATATATTAATCTTTTTTTCATAATTGTATCTCCTTAGTACTTTTAAAATTATATCATAATAAAAATGTGTAGTCAATGTGACAATAATAAAAGATGATAGTATTACTATCACCTTTTATATTGTTTTTAGTTATTAGTTAGTTCTTTTAATCTGCCTTCAATTTTTTCAAGTAATTCTGTATATTTTTGAACTTTCTCTTTTTCCGCTTCTATTAATTTTTCAGGAGCTTTGCTTACGAATTTTTCATTTGCCAGCATACCATTAGCTCTTTTTAATTCAGATAAAGCTGTTTGTTTTTCTTTTTCTAATTTTTCAATTTCAGCATTAATATCTATTGCATTAGACATATTTAAGAATACATTTATTTTTTCATCATGATGTGCAGAATATTTAGGATTAGCATCTTCAATATTAGTTATAAACTCAATATTCTCAATATATGCTAACTTTTTGAAATATTCTACTGAGTCATCAAATATATTTTTAAATGAATTGTCGTTTATATTTATTTGAGCTGAAGTTTTTTTAGATCCTGTTATATCCATAGTCGCTCTAGTATTACGTATTTGTCTTATCATATTATTAATACAATCGATTACTTTTTCTTCTTCTTCATAGTTGTATATTGGTTCTGGTAGTAATTCAAGCATTATTGAGTCTTTTTCATGTTTTAAATTTAAATATACTTCTTCTGTAATAAATGGCATATATGGATGAAGTAGTTTTGTTGCAGAAATAAGCACATAATTTAAAGTCCAAATAGCTGTTTCATATGTCTTATTATCTGGATTATATAATCTAGGTTTTATCATTTCAATGTACCAATCACATATATCATTCCAAATAAAATCATATATTATTTGTACAGCAACACCAATTTCAAATTTATCTATATTACTTTCTACATCCTTTATAGCTTTAGAAAGTTTTGTTAAAATCCATTTATCTTCAGGCATTAAATTTTCTGGTTTATCTATAGATAGATCTTTTAAATAGTTATTTGCAAATCTTGCAGCATTCCATAATTTATTTGCAAAATTTCTAGATGCTTCAACTTTTTCTGGAATATATCTTACGTCATTACCTGGTGTTATATTTTGAATTAAAGATAATCTTAAAGAATCTGTTCCGTAATCTCTAATAACATCTAATGGATCTACGCCATTTCCTAAAGATTTAGACATTTTTCTTCCTTTAGCATCTCTAACAAGTCCATTTATAAATACATGTTTAAATGGAACTTCTCCCATATATTCAATTCCAGAAAATATCATTTTTGATACCCAGAAAGTTATAATATCATATCCAGTAACAAGCATTGAGTTAGGATAGAAGTATTCTAGCTCCTTAGTTTTTTGTGGCCAGCCTAGTATAGAAAATGGCCATAGTGCAGATGAAAACCATGTATCTAAAGTATCTTCATCTTGTGTTAGATGTCCACCGCATTCACATGTTGTTATTGGTGTTTTTGAAACTGTGATTTTATTGCATTTATCACAATAATATGCTGGAATTCTATGTCCCCACCATAGCTGTCTTGAAATACACCAATCTTCAATGTTTTCCATCCAGTTAAAATACATTTTTTCAAATCTTTTTGGTACGAACATTGTTTCATCATTTTTTACAGCTTCAATTGCTGGCTTAACTAAATCTTTCATATGAACAAACCATTGGTTAGAAATATAAGGTTCAATTGTTGTATGACATCTATAACAACTACCAACATTGTGAGTATATGGTTCAATTTTTATTAAATATCCTTCTTTATCTAGTCTATCAACTATTTTTTCTCTTGCTTGTAGAGTAGTTAACCCTTGATATTCGCCAGCGTTTTCATTTAAAGTTGCATCATCATTTAAGATATTAATTATATCTAAGTTATGCCTTTCTCCAACTTTATAGTCATTTGGATCATGTGCAGGAGTCATTTTAACAACACCAGTTCCAAATTCTTTTTCAACATATCTATCAGCAATGATAGGTATATATTTTCCTACTATTGGTAAGTAAACTCTTTTACCTACATATTTTGTATATCTTTCATCATCTGGTGCTACTGCAACAGCAGTGTCTCCAAGCATTGTTTCAGGTCTAGTTGTAGCAACTGTTAGATACTCGTCACTATTTTCAATAGGGTATTTAATATACCAAAGTGAAGAAGGGACTTCTTCGTAATCTACTTCTATATCAGATATAGGAGTTTTACAATTAGGACACCAGTTAACAATTCTTTTTCCTTTATATATTAGCCCTTTGTTATACATTCTTTCAAATACTTCTAAAACTGCATCTGAACATCCTTGATCCATTGTAAATCTTTCTTTAGACCAGTCACAAGAACAGCCTAATTTTCTTAATTGTTTTGTTATTTCTCCTCCATATTTTTCTTTCCATTCCCAAGCTTCTTTTAAAAATCCTTCTCTACCAAGTTCTTGTTTTGTTTTACCTTCTTTTTTTATTTTTTCAACAACTTTTACTTCTGTTGCTATACTTGCATGGTCTGTACCAGGAATCCAAAGTGTAGGTTCTCCCTTTAGTCTATGATAACGTATAAAAATATCTTGAATTGTATTTACTAGTGCGTGACCAATATGAAGCTTAGCAGTTACATTTGGAGGAGGCATTGATATAGTAAAAGGTTTTTGACCTTCTTTTATCTCACATTTAAAATAGCCTTTTTCTTCCCAATTTTTATATATTTCTTCTTCTCTTTTTTGATAATTAAAGTTATTTTCCATTTCTCATCTCTCCTTTTTATCTAATTAAAATGGCTACTATATATAAAGATATCATGCTTACAAATGTTGCGACTATCTTTATTTTTCCTACCATTTTATTTTCTAAATCTTTACTATTATCTATACAATGAATAATCCATCTAGCATTTAATATTACAATTACAGCAATTAAAAGACAGACGAGTGCTATAAATATTCCAAAATCTCTAAGCATAATATACTTCTCCTTTCATAAAAAAACAGTCATTAATCCTTAATATTTTAAGGACGAATGACTGTGATTCGCGGTACCACCTTAATTCATACAAGCTATTTGTATGCACTTAATTAACAGATTTACCGACTGTAACGGAGTATACTTACACATAATAAAACTTCAGTATACCAGCTCCCAAGCTACCTTCAGATATGTTTATTTAAAAGATCTTTCAGCCTATGAATCTTTCTCTCTAAAAACAACCTTTATCTTACTCCTCTTGTTCTTTGCATTTAATTTAATTATGTTCTAAGTATAACATAATGTTTTTTAGATTTCAATACAAAAAATTAAATTTTATGTTAATAATTAAAAAAATGTTGAAAAAATTTTAAAATATAGTGTACAATTAGTGTATAGTATTTGCAGATATAATTGTATAAAATATTAGTAATTGAGTTTACATAACTTGACAAAATTACTTAAAAATGGTATAATTATAATGTATTAAATAATCGAGTTTTGAGGAGGAATATTATGAAAGATATGAAGAAAATTAAAGAATTAAAAGATAAGTTTGATAGAGGAGAAATTTCACAAGATGAAATTGATATTGAAACTCAAAGAGAGATAGCAAACTTATATCGTAAAGAAATTGAGAAAATAAGAAAAAATATTGAGGCTATTAGAGAAGAAGAAAAATTTTATGATGAAAGTATTGCAAACTTAGAAGAAATGATAAAAGATAAAAAAGAAGAGAAGAAGTAGTAATAGGAGGAATTAATTATGAAGAATAAAAATGTAGAAAAAAATAATGGGTTTGATTTAAATTCTGTAAAAGAATTAAGAGATGGCTATAAAAAATTAGAAGAAAATGAAAGAAATAGAGTAGATAAAAAAGGAAAAAGATTTACAGATATTTTAAAAATGGCTGCAATTGTTGGTGTTACACTTACTGCAATAGGTATGTCATATTTTGCTATGAATAGACCAAAACAAAGAGATATTGTAAATGATAATAATAGTAATTCTGTAGTAACTAAGACTGATGATAACAAAGATCAAAATAAAGATCAAGAAGTAGTAACTGAAAAAGTTGAGACTAATAAAGGTTCATCTAATAGGGGATATTGTCCACCTGAAGAAAAGATGAAAGAAACTAATGAGAATAGTAAAGAAGAAACTACAAAGACAACTTCTAAAGAAGAAAAAGCTACTGTTCAACATGTAGATAATTCTAAAGAAGAAGAAGAAACTACTAAAGCGGTAGAAGAAGCAAAAGAAAAAGGAGATAAAGTACAAACTGGTTTAGGACAAAATAATGCTAATAAAAATGAGACAAATAAAGATACAACAATTACTACTGTAACAAAAACTGAAGAACCAGAAAAACAAAAAGAAGAAGATACAAATAAGAAGAAAGTTAATATTGATACAAGTACTGCAAAAGATGCTATTAATGAAAATAAGGCAAAAGAGGCTCCTGAAGGCTTTGAAAGATAAATAAAATATTAATTTAAGATACCATATTTTAATATGGTGTCTTTTTTTTATGTATATATAATAAATTAACATAAAGATTTTTTAAAAAAACATTACATAAAATTGAAAAAAGATAAAAAAAGTGGTATAATATAAGTACCAATATTTATATTATTACCTTTTGTGTGATGATGATTGATAATCGTTGGAAAGTCAATACTTAACAAAGATTATTCAATTTGAAATTTACATAAAAATGTGGTATAATATAAGTATCAAAATATGTTCGTATTTAAAGCAATTGCTTTAAAATGTTTAACTAAAAAGTATAATGAATTCTAGTATAATAAAAATACTGGAAATTTTGTCATTTAACTATACGTTTTACATTTAGTGATTGTGTAAACTGCGATTTTTGGTAGGTTATGCGCACCTTAAGCGTAAATATTATTTAATTAATGCATAGTTTTTCCAGCTATGTATTAGAGAGGAGAAGAATTATGGAAAAAACAGTTAAAAAGGACATTGCCAAAATGGCAACAGGAGCAATTGCAGGTGTTACTGCATTTGAACTAGCAACACTAGATTGTATGGTATTTACCGTATGTATCATTGTTGCAATCATGATCGCAGCATTCGTTGCTGTAAGTAAACTTAATGGTGAGACTTTTACTAAGAGAGGTAAAATTGCTATTGTTTTAGTAATTTTTGCTTTAATTGGTATTGGAACTTACCACAAGTACTTCTGTCATCAAGAAGAGGTACAACCAGAAGTTAATGTTCAACAAGAGGAAACAGTTGAAGAATCAGAGGAATCTGAAGAACCAGCTGAAGAATCAGTTGAACAAGAAGCTGAAGCTACATCTTCAGTAGCAAGACCTGCAAGAGGTTATTGCCCAGAGGATGAAAAGTTGGAAGAAACAGAGGAAAACTCTAAAACTCCAGCTAAAGCTGAAACAACAGTAGCTGATACTACTGCAGAAATCAAAGTAGAAGATAATTCTAAGGAATTAGCTGATACTGAAAAAGCAGTGGAAGAAGCGAAAGAAAACGGTGATAAAGTAGATACAATCGAAACTCCAAACGGAGATATCACTGTAATTACAAAAGATCAAGAAGTTGAAGAAGAAAAAGATGAGACTCAAAAGGTTGAAATCGATACTGATTCAGCAGAAGATCTTGTAAACGAAGGTGAAGAACCTTCAACTAACGTTGAGACAGAAACAACAGAAGACACAAAAGACGACATTGTATCAGATGACGAAGATTTAGACAACATGTTTGAAGCTACAGAAACAACTGAAGTTGTTACAACACCAGCTGATGGTGAAGTTACAGTTGAAGAAGTTACTGAAGCTAACAACAGCAACAATGTAGTCACAGACGTTGAAGAACCAGCTGAGGAATTACCAGAAGTTGAAGAGCCAGTTGTTGAAGAACCAACTTTAGAAGAAGTATCTGTTGAAGCTATTGACGGTTATACAGCATATGTTAACAGCCAATTACAATTTAGAGTATCTGGAGATGACGTAGTTATCAACGGACTTGACGGAATGGATTATAGCTTTGATGGAGAAATCCTTACAATCAATACTGGAGCAGATGCTACTGTATTAACAGTTGAAGTAAGCAACGCAATAAGCAGCCAAACATTTGACGTAAATATCAACGGCATCGTTGGTTAATTGCATTTGAAGTAGGTTGCATGTCAGTTTCTTGGAAGTAAAGCTAAGGGATGCATTTGATCGCTAATGTCTTTGTATATGGATTTAAACGAAGGTTTAATCTATTAAAGATTTAACGAGAAAGTGTAAAAAAAGATTGTAAAACGTATTAAAAAGTGGTTTGAATTTGTTATTATATTATCTATTAACTTTTAGTTGATATGATGTATTTTAGCAAGTTATATGATACGTTGCAAATTTGTTTGAGCTTGGCACTTATATTTTAAACTGGTTAGTATCAAGCAAAGACTGCATTTCATCGAAAACATCTAGTGGTGCAAACTTAGTAAGATGAAGTATATTTGGATTTTAGTCCAGATGTATCCCACTTTATTTAAAAAGAAACATTGAGAACTTTCAATGTTCTTTTTTTTGTTTTTTTTTAATATAAAAAGGCTACCCCCGAAGGGATAGCTTGAAAAAAAATTATTAAAAAGGATTACCCCAATCACAAGGATTGAAGCAAGTAGATCAGATTCGAACTGACACACCGTCTATGACGAGCTCTTCCGTGTTTGAGCTTACTACAATTATATTATATCATTTAGATTTTAAAAATTCAAGTGGTATTGTATAATATGATATAATAAATTAGGTGTTAATTATGTCAGAATATGTAAATTGTAAGATGTGTCCACGTGAATGTGGAGTAGATAGAAGATATAAACTTGGTGCGTGTAAAGCATCAGATAAAATAAAAGTTGCTCTTGCCTCAATACATAATTTTGAGGAGCCATGTATTAGTGGTAAAAATGGATCTGGTACAGTATTTTTTTCAAATTGTAATTTAAGATGTGTATATTGTCAAAATTTTAAGATTTCACGAGATGGTTTTGGAAAAGAAATAGGTGTGCAAAGACTTGCAGATATTTTTTTAGAGCAACAGTCAAGAGGCGTAAATAATATTAATTTAGTTACCCCTACTATGTATGTAGAAAGTATAATAGAAGCAATTAAAATTGCTAAAGAAAATGGTTTAAATATACCAATTGTATATAATTCAAGTGGCTATGAAAAAGTTGAGATGATAAAAAAACTAGAAGGATATATAGATATATATTTGCCAGATTTTAAATATGCTACTAATAGACTTTCTACTAAATATTCTGGTGTGAATAATTATGTAGAATCAGCATTGGCTAGTATAGAAGAGATGATAAAGCAAGTAGGAAAACCAGTTTTTGACGATAATGGAATAATGAAAAAAGGAGTAATTATTAGACATATGATACTTCCTAATAATGTATTAAACTCTAAAATGGTACTAAAGAAAATTTCAGAAAAATTTAAGAATAAAGCATTAGTAAGTGTAATGGCACAATATTTTCCTTCTGGAGATGCAATTAAATATCCAGAGATTAATAGAAAAATAAGTAAGGAAGAGTTAAAAGAAATAGAAGATTACTTAATTGATCTAAATATAGAAAATGGATATATTCAAGAGCTTGGTGAACATGAAGAAGAATATGTACCGTTATTTGATTTATCTAATACATAAACATAAATTATAAAATCACCTCATATACTTTAACATGAGGTGATTTTTTTGATACGTTTTACTAAAATGCAAGGCTGTGGCAACGATTATGTATATATTAATAATGATGAAGAGCATATAGATAATATGTCTTTACTTACTAAGAAAATTTCAAATAGAAATTTTGGCATTGGTTCAGATGGATGTATATTTATATATAAAGATGATAATAGTGGAGCAGATGTTAATTTTAGAATATTTAATCCTGATGGTAGTGAAGCTAATATGTGTGGAAATGGGATAAGATGTGTTGCAAAATATGCATATGAAAAAGGTATAGTTAGAAAGAAAAGCATGAGAATTGGAACAAAGTCTGGGATTAAGGATGTTGAAGTATATGTTGAGGATAATATTGTAAAAAATATAAAAGTAAACATGGGAGTACCTAAATTTAATACGGATATACTTGAGATAAATTATCCAAAAGATGTAATTATAAATGAGAGATTTGATGTATTAGATAAAGAAATATATATTACATGTCTTTCTGTTGGAAATATTCATAGTGTTGTTTTTGTAGATGATGTAGATAGTGTCGATATAGAAAAGTACGGAAAAGAAATTGAAAATCTAGAAATTTTTAAAGATAGAACAAATGTAGAATTTGTACAAATAATAGATAGAGAAAATATAAAAGTTAGAGTTTGGGAAAGAGGCGTTGGAGAGACTTTAGCTTGTGGAACAGGCGCAACAGCATCAGTTATTGCTGGATATTTAAATGGAGTTACAGAAAATATTTGTAATGTGAATTTAAAAGGTGGAATTTTAGAAATAGTATATAATGAATTAACAAGTGAACTTAGCATGATCGGAACTGCAGAAACTGTCTATGAGGGTGTTTTGCTTTGATTCATATTGAGTTTTTCTGTTAAATGGAATATAATAAAAATATATCTTAGGTGATAAATATGAGTATACAAGAAGAAATATTAAATTATATTCCATTTAATGATCAGGAAAAAAGGGATAAAGAGTTTATAATAAATTGTATTAATAAATTTGATAATATTTTTCTAAGAGAAAATGAAATTGTACATTTTACTTCTTCTGGTTTTGTAGTAAATAAAAACAGAGATAAGGTATTAATGATATATCATAATATATATAATTCATGGGGATGGACTGGTGGACATGCTGATGGAGATGAAAACCTATTAGATGTTGCTATAAAAGAGGTAAAAGAGGAAACTTCTATTAAGAATTTAAAAGTATTAAATAATGGTAATATAACATCAATTGATACATTACCAGTAGCTGGACATTTTAAAAAAGGAAAATATTTAAATGCTCATATACATCTTTCAGTAGCATATATTTTTGAGGCAGATGAAAGCAAAAATATAAAGATTAAGCCAGATGAAAATAGTAATATAGCTTGGCAAGATATTAATAAGGTTGTTGAACTTTCAACAGAACCACATATGAAGTTAGTATATAAAAAAATAATAGATAAATTAAATCAAAATAAGTAATTATTAAAAAGTTATTGTTTTTTGTGGTAAAAGATTATATAATTAAATATGATAAGTTAATACTGGAGGGGAGTATATGGAAATAAGAGAAATCTTTGATACGATTGAAAGTGACCCTAACATGGACAAGGATCTTCAAAAAGATATTTTAGAGAAGATAGCAAATATAGCAAAAGCAGATCAACTAGTGGATGGTCTAGAAGAAAAAATTGAAGAACATAAAGATGAGCTTTCAGAAAAAGAATTAAAATATATAATAAATAAATGTATTTCATATAAAAGTGTGTTTTATAGATTTAGAAATGGTGGAATAGTAGATTATGACCAATTAAATGATATAACAAGAAGAATCTTTGAACTAGAAGAAAGTATTAGAAAAAATGATTTTGGGGTTTGGAAAGAAGAGCTTCTTGCATATAAGGGTTCAAAGCAAGATAAAGAAGAAGATAAAATGCTAAAAAATATGTTGATGGTTGTACCAGAAGAAACAAATGTAGTAGATAAAATAACACGTATGTTTAAAAGAGCAATTTGGAAAATGCAACAAAAATCTAAACAAAAAGTAAATACAGATAGGGTAATAGAATTACCACAAAATACTAATATTGATATACAGTTACATGAAGATGAATATAATAAATTGGAAAATAATACTAAAGAGGAAAATAATGAGGTTTCAGAAGAAGAACTAGAAGATAAATTTGGAGAGGAATTTGTAGAAGATATAAAAAAAGAAGAAAAATAGTAAATGGCAGTGAACAAACACTGCCTTTTTATATTAAAAGTTGACATAAGTTTAAAAATGTGATATAATTATAGCGCATTTAGAATTTTAAAGATCAGATATAATTATACATGATAAATTAATTCTTTATATAAAATGCAAAATTTTTAATATAATGGAGGAGAAGATATTATGAAAAAAAGTGCTTTAAGCAAATTAGAAAGGAAGTCTAAAGAAAGACAAAATGTAGAAGCTGTTAATGCAGCTACTAAGTATGAGGATCATTTTTACTATGAGTTTAGTAAACCATTAGTAATTAATGATAAATGTAAAATATTAGAAATTTTTGTAAGAGAAGATGAAGAAGAAGAATATTCACCTTTTAATGATGAGAAAACAGTAAGAATTATTTTTAAAGAAAAAGATGAAGAAATAAAAAGATCAAATTATATAATAGGAAATAGAGTACCTTATACAATGGATATTAGAACAAATTTATCTTTATTTGATTTTGAAGATGAACTAATTAAATGTGAATCTGAAGAAGATATAGAAGATTTAAATCTTGATTACTAGAGCAATTGCTCTAGTTTTTTTATGTAGTCTCTAAATTTGAAAAATAGCTTAAAATGTGGTATAATATAAGTGTATATATATTATTTTAAAAGAGTGAAATTATACTCTAGTTATGCAAAGAAATTTTGGAGCATTTATATGCTGCACACTCTTTATTACTAGTGTCGTTCTTTTATTTTAACGTATATAACATTACTAAGGAAAGAGGTTGTTTTTATGAAAAAACTAAAGAATTTATTAAAAAAAGAAGAGACATTTAATGTCTTGAAGGAAGGAAAATATGGAAGCTATGCTTTTAGAAAAGCTGTTCAAAAGGCATATATGTCAGAGAATTTTACTAAATATTTAGTAAAAGACATGGTAGTCTTTGAACAAGGGGCTAAAAGAATTGTAAAAGTTCCAGTCGATATAGTAGAGGATATTATTGGAACAGAACTTCAGCTTTCAAGACGTGCAGCATAGATATAGGGAAGATAGTTATACTATCTTCTCTTTTTTCTAAGAATAATATAAATTACTATATATAATCGCATAGAACCTTGACATAATAATATAAAAAGTGTATAATTAATTATGTAAACAAAAAAATATTTGCTTCAAAGAAAAATAATTTTAGGAAGGAGTGGTTTTTATGTGTAATAATATACGTATGAATCAATTAAGACAAGAAATTAAGGAGGAGGCTGTTAAAGACCAAATTAGTGATTGGATTGAAGATAGAAATGGAATTGAAAGAAATAAGACAGCAATCCAAAAGGAGAAAATTAGCAAAAATGAAATTGTTTATGTTCCAGGACATCCATTAAAACTAAATAATGGAACTAGAGTTCATAAAATTAGTTCTGAGAGTATAGATGATGAATATAAAACTATTTGTGTAAGATTTGTTTTTGAAAAAACAGTAAAAGAATGTACAGTAACATTAAAAAGATTTAAAAGTGATAGTTTAAAAGCTATAGAAGAATTTTTAGCAAATAGTCAATCTATTTTTCAATTAAGAAATATTGATTTAAATTATATCTAAAAAGTGGAATTTTTATTCCACTTTTCTTTTTTAATTCAATTTTAATAGAATTTAGATTTAAAATAATGTAGAATATTTATTTTGCTAAAAAAAGGTAAAATTAGTGCCTTTTTGATTAAATTAGATATATATGTACACTATTTTTATGTAGGTTTTTAGCAAATATTAATGAAATTTGTAGAATTTATTAAAAAATTTTAAATAAAAACTTGTAAATATATTGAAAGTATGATATAATGAATTCCTTTTTGATAGGAGGCTTAAGGTGAATTTAGAAATTATAACTACACCTAATGGAGCAGAACTTACTAGTATAAAATATAATGGAAAAGAATATTTACATCAAGGTGAGAAAGTTTTAGACAAAAATGGTAAGATATACTGGAAAAGAAGAGCTCCAATCCTTTTTCCAATTGTTGGAAGCTTAAAGAATAATACTACAATAATTGATGGAAAAAAATATAATATGTCACAACATGGATTTGCGCGCGACATGAAGTTTGACATTGTATCGATATCAGAAAGGGAACATACGTATGTATTAAGATATAACGAAGAAACATTGAAAATGTATCCGTATAAATTTGAACTATATGTTTCGTATTTAGTGGATAATAATAAGCTTACTATAAAATATAGAATTAAAAATTTAGATGATAAAGCAATGTTTTTTGGGGTAGGCGGTCATCCTGCGTTTGTGATAGATTTAAAAAATAATAAATACAGGCTTGAGTTTGAGAAGTTAGAGGAAAATATAAGGTTTTATCAGTTAGATAATGGGTTAATATCGTATAAGAATAATTATATAAATAGTAGTCTTTTATCTAATAATAGGTGTCTTGAAATAAAAAAGGATACTTTTATGCATGATGCGATCATAATGAGTAATTTAAACTCAGATAAGATTAGGTTGATAGAAAATGAAAATACAAGGTTAGAGTTGTGTTTTTCGAGTTTTAAGTATTTAGCTATTTGGGCTAAAAAAGAAGCTCCGTTTGTATGTATTGAACCATGGCTTACTACAGCGGATTATGTTGATTCCAATCAACAGTTTAAAGAGAAAAAAGACAATATAATGTTAGATTCTCTTAAAGAGTATGAGTGTGAATACTCCGTTATTTTTAAATAGATTAAAAAATGAAATTTGATAAAAAAATTGAAAAAAAAACAAAGAAGTGCACTCCAAATGTTGAATTTTTAGTCAGCATTTGGAGTGCGCTTTATTTTTAAACTAATTTTAGTATTTCATCAACTTTATCTGTTTTTTCAAAAGATACATTTAAGTCTTCTCTTCCAATATTACCATAATGAGATAAATTAGAATAGATAGGCATACGAAGATTTAAAGTTTTAATAATTTCTTCTGGAGTAAAATCAAATAAAGTATTTATTATATTAAGTATTTTTTCTTCAGGTATAGTATTGGTGTTAAATGTATTTATATATATTGATACTGGCTTTGATACTCCAATAGCATAAGACAATTGAATTTCACATTTTTTTGCAAGTTTTGCTTTTACAATATTTTTTGCTACATATCTTGCCATATATGCAGCACTTCTATCTACTTTTGTTGGATCTTTTCCACTAAAAGCTCCGCCACCATGTCGAGCATAACCACCATAAGTGTCAACTATGATTTTTCTACCAGTAAGTCCACTATCACTCTCTGGACCACCAATAACAAATCTACCAGTTGGATTTATAAATATTTTAGTCTTATCATCAAGCATAGTGTTTGGTACTGTAGGTAAAATTATATTTTCATATACATCTTTTCTTAGTTTCTCTATAGATATAGTATCTTTATGTTGAGTAGAAACTACAATTGTATCAATTCTTTCTGGTATATTATTTTTATATTCTACAGTAACTTGAGTTTTACCATCTGGCATTAAATAATCTAATATATTTTTATTTCTTGTTTCTTCTAACCTCTTTGCTAATTTGTGTGCAAGTGATATTGGTAGTGGCATTAGTTCATCCGTTTCATCACATGCATATCCAAACATTATTCCCTGATCGCCTGCTCCTAGAGTTTTGCTGTTATCATACGAAGAATTTACACCTTGAGCAATATCACTAGATTGTTCTTGTATACCTATAATAACTTTACAATTATCTACATCAAAGCCACTTCCTTTTGTTGTATATCCTATTTTTTTTAGAGTATCTTTAGCAATTTTTTCATAGTCTAAGTTTGCTTTTGTAGATATTTCTCCAAAGATAAATATTGTGTCTTTTGAAATAGATGTTTCGCATGCTACTCTTGAATTCTCATCTTCTTTAAGAGCAGCATCAAGTATTGAATCAGAAATAAAATCACATACTTTGTCTGGGTGACCACTTGTAACTGATTCAGAAGTAAATAAGTAATTTGTCATAAATATTCCCCCTAACATAGTATTAAAATATCGGCATGTATAAAAAAAGACTAGCTACGGCAAGCTAGTCGAGAAAACTTATCTTTCGGTCATGCCGCAGGAATTAGCACCTTACATTTTTGCAGGTTGCTGGACTTCATAGGGCCTGTCCCTCAGTCACTCTGGATAAGATATATTTTAACGTGACACTATTTTAGCACTGTAATGTAGTTTAGTCAATACTTTAAAGTAAATTATATGATTTTATTTGCAAATTTTAGTTACATAATGTATAATATTGCGGTAAGAAGCGAGGAAGAAATATGTTTGAGGATAGTTTTGTAATAGTTGACTTAGAAACAACAGGTCTTAGTCCTAAAAATAGTGAAATAATAGAAATTGGTGCTATAAAAGTTATAGATAATAAAGTTGTAGATACAATGGATGTTTTTGTTAGACCATCAAGACCTCTTTCTTGGTTTATAACAAATCTTACTGGAATCACAAATGAGATGGTAGACGAAGGCTTAAGTACCAAAGAAGCACTAAAAGTATTTGATGAATTTTCATTTGGAATGAGACTTATGGCGCATAATGCCAAGTTTGATATGAGTTTTCTTGATGTCTATATGAAAAAAGAATTAGGTAAAGGTGTACGAATGGATTCAATGGATACACTACTTTTATCTAGAGCTATTGTAAAAGATGTGCCAAATTATAAATTAGAAACACTGGCAAATAGATTTAATATAGATTATAGTGGAGCTCATAGATCTTTAAGAGATTGTGAGATAACTCTAGATGTATATAACAATATTAGAAAGATGTATAATGGTGAATAATGTGGAAAATCAAGGATTAAAAAGAGGTACTTTAGAATTATTAGAATATAATGATAACTATACTAAAATTTTTAATGAGGAAAAGCTTAATCTTGAAAAAATATTAGATGGTTTTTATGTTAAAATTGAGCACGTTGGAAGTACTGCAATTAAAGGAATAAAATCAAAACCGATTATAGACATTTTAATTACTTGTAATAATTTAGATGAATTTATAGAGTTTGTAAAGAAAAATGTTGCAAGTGATATTTATACAATAAAAGAAGAGCCTACAAAGGGAGGAGATTTTTTAATTAGAAAAGAGGAGAATGGTAAAGTAAAAGCATTTATTCATGTATTACCAGAAAATAGCAGTACAGCTAAAAATTATATTTTATTTAGAGATTACTTAAATAGAAATATAGATGAAGCAAAAAAGTATGAGAAACTTAAACTTAAGTTATACAATAAATATAAAAATGATAGACAAAGTTATACTTTAGGAAAAGATAAGTATATAAATGGTATTATAAAAAAAGCACAAAAAGAAGAATATAGATAAATTCTATATTCTTTTTTAACATCCACAAAAACAAAATAAAAGTATCAGTAATAGTAAAATTAGTATAAAGTTACCATTACAAAATAAATCTGTTATGCAGTTTCCAGAATTGTTTTGTGAATTATTACAACAATTATTCATATTACCATCTCCTTATATTGTTATTTTCTTTATTAAAACATAAATACCAGTCTAAACAGTTATTAGGATTATTTACCTTCATTTTTTCCATCATTTCTAAATAATTTTGCGGTGATGGTGCTACAGTAGAACTACCAGGCACCCAATTTGCTGGAGTTAAAACATTTTCATTATCAGTCATTTGTAGAGCATCTACCATCCTTAAAATTTCAGTTATATTTCTTCCATTTTGAGCAGGATAAATAAGAATGCATCTTATTATTTGATTTGGGTCTATTATGTATACATTTCTTACTGTTTGACTATCATCGTTTATATTTGATAGCATTCCATATTGATTTGCAATTTCTTTATTTGTATCAGATATTATAGGAAAAGGAATAGATGTTCCTGTATTTTTTTCTATATCTTTTATCCAAGCAATGTGTGAAGGATTGCTATCAACACTTAGCCCTAATAGGCTGCAATTTCTTCTACTAAATTCGTCATTAAGTTTTGCAAAAGAAATTATTTCAGTAGTACAAATAGGAGTAAAATCTGAAGGATGACAAAAGAGTACTAACCATTTTCCTATGAAGTCTGTAAGTTTTAATGGACCGAAAGTAGAATTTGCATTAAATCTTGGTGCTTTACTTCCAAGCATTGGTATTTTGATTTTGTTTTCTTCCATTATTAATTCCTCCTTGGTATATGGTATGAATAAGATATTTTTTTGTGATTACTATTTTTTAAAACGACAAATTAATAGCAAAAAAGCTCGAATAAAATCAAAAATATATACAATCAATTTAAAAGTTGTATAATAACTTTGTACATAAAGAGAACTACTATACGAAAAAAGATATGAAAACTAAAAAAGTCTATCCTATAAAGCAAAAAGTAGTATTTTAGTTCTTAGAATAGGTTTAATTTGTAATAAAAAAGGAGGGAGTAAATTAAAAGATATAATTATATAATAAGACGAAAAAAAGAATATAGATAGACTATATTCTAAAATAATTTTGCAACGATTTAATTAATCTATTACTGTTATATTGTGATAGAAAAATTTTAAGACATTGTCTGAAAAGTTAATGTCATAAAATTTATCAATACTATTTTGAGGAGGAATATTATTCCTTCTTTCTTTTTGCCTAAGTAAAGCTCCACTTGAAAATATTATATCAATAGATAAAAGTGTTACTAATATAAATGTTAATACTTTAGTAAAATTGTTATAGAATTTATCTACGATTTTAGATAAAAACGGATAAATAACCCTAATCCAAATTATACCTAAAAATCCCCAAAAGAAACAATATATTAAGCTAGTTCTATTTCCAAGAATTCCTAAATTACTTGGCTTATACATCCAAGATACAGTTCCAAAAAGTAGTTCTTGAAATAAACTGCATAGGGTTTCAAATATTCCGCCTATTATAAAAGAAGCAGAGTATAATACAAAGTTATTATATTTTTTAAAATTATATAATAATAACGATATAATTAATGCTCCAACTCCATATACTGGATTTATTGGTTCTAGTATTAAAGCTGTTCTATATTCAAAATACCCATTAGTTAATATACACCATATAGTTTCAACAATTACACCTGAAATACCGCCTATATAAAATATCCAAAATAATTTATAAAAATTAAATTCATCTTTAAATTTCTTTTTTTCATAATTTAATGTATTGTCCATATATTCACCTATAAATATATTGTATTTATTTTTGTAAAAATAATCAATATATAAATACTTTATATTATATCTTAAAAAAGTACGTACGTAAATACTTTTTTGCATATAAAAAAATAAATTGTTGAATTAAAACATTCTGCTTGATAAACCAATTTCTTCGTGCTAAAATCATAATAGGTTTTTTAAAAGAGGAGGACACTTATGGAAGAAATAAATGTAACAGATATGATTAATGAATTTGTTAGAAAAGCAAAAGAAGCGGAACAAGAGTATATGAAATTAGATCAAACAAAAATTGATGAAATAGTTAAACAAATGTCAATAGCTGCAAATACAAAGCATATGGAACTTGCTAGACTTGCAGTTGAAGAAACAAAAAGAGGTGTAGTAGAAGATAAGGTTACAAAAAATATATTTGCCTCTGAATATATTTATCATAATATAAAATATAATAAAACAGTTGGAGTTATTGAAGATAATGAATTAGAAGATTATGAGTTAGTAGCAGAGCCAGTTGGAATAATAGCTGGAGTAACACCAGTTACAAATCCAACATCTACAACAATTTTTAAATCTTTAATTGCAGTAAAAACTAGAAATCCTATTATATTTGGCTTTCATCCTTCTGCACAACAATGTAGTATTGCAGCAGCAAAGACAGTTTTAGATGCAGCTGTTAGAGCAGGAGCACCTAAAAATTGTATACAATGGATTGAAACTCCATCAATAGAGGCAACAAATGCTTTGATGAATCATAAAGATGTTAAGATAATTCTTGCAACAGGTGGTTCTGGCATGGTTAAGTCTGCATACTCTTGTGGAAAACCAGCTCTTGGAGTAGGACCTGGAAATGTTCCTTGTTATATTCATAAGAGTGCAAAGCTTAGAACTTCAGTTACAGATTTAATTATGTCAAAAACTTTTGATAACGGAATGATTTGTGCTTCAGAGCAATCTGTAATAGTAGATAAAGAAATAAAAAACGAGTTTGAAAAACTTATGAAAGAGTATGGATGTTATTTTTTAAATGAAAAAGAAAAAGAAAAATTACAAAAATATGTTATTGTTGAAAAGAATGGCGTATTAAATGTTAATTCTTCAATAGTTGGTCAGTCAGCATATACAATTGCAAAAAATGCTGGCATAAATGTTGATGAAAAAACAAAAATATTAATTGCAAAACTAGATGGTGTTGGAGATGAATACCCATTATCTAGAGAAAAATTAAGTCCAATTCTTGCATATTATATAGTTAAAGATGAAACTGAAGCTTTGGATATAGCAAGTAAATTATTAAGCTATGGTGGTCTTGGACATTCAGCTGTTATTCATGCAGAGGATAAAGATATAATAGAAAAATTTGGTAATACAATGAAAGCAGGAAGAATTATTGTAAATTCACCATCAACACATGGAGCAATTGGTGATATATATAATACAAATTTACCATCTTTAACACTTGGATGTGGTACCTTTGGAGGAAATTCAACTACATCGAATGTTTCAGCTGTTAATTTAATAAACATTAAAAGAATGGCAAAGAGGAGGGTTAATATGCAGTGGTTTAAAGTTCCAAATAAAATCTTTTTTGAACCTGGTGCAATTCAATATTTACAAGTTATGAGAGATATTTCTAGAGTATTTATTGTAACAGATAAAGCAATGGTAAAACTTGGATATGTAGATAAAATATTATATTATTTAAGAAATAGAAAAAATAAAGTTCATTCATATATTTTTGATCAAGTTGAACCAGATCCATCTTTTGACACAATAAATAAAGGTGTAGATATAATGAATAAATTTGAACCAGATTGTATTATAGCCCTTGGTGGTGGAAGTGCAATTGATGCTGCTAAAGGAATGTGGCTTTTATATGAGCAACCAGAAGTAGATTTAGATGCTATGAAAAATAAGTTTATGGATATAAGAAAAAGAGTATATAAAATTGAAGATTTAGGTAAAAAAGCTAAGATGGTTGCTATACCAACAACAAGTGGTACTGGTTCAGAAACAACTTCATTTGCTGTTATTTCAGATAAGGTTAATAATATGAAATATCCACTTGCAGATTATGCTTTAGTTCCAACAGTAGCTATTGTTGATCCAGAACTTGTATATTCTTTACCAGCAAAAAGTGTTGCAGATACAGGTATGGATGTATTAACACATGCTCTTGAGGCATATGTATCTAATATGGCAAATGATTATACTGATGGTTTGGCAGAAAAAGCTGTTGAATTAGTATTTAAATATTTAGTAAGATCATATAATTCATCAGATGATAAAGAAGCTAGAGAAAAAATGCATAATGCAAGTACTATTGCAGGTATGGCTTTTTCAAATGCTTTCTTAGGAATAAATCATTCACTTGCTCATAAAATTGGAGCAGAGTATCATGTTCCTCATGGAAGAGCAAATGCAATTTTACTTCCATATGTAATTAAATACAATTCAATTATGCCAGATAAATTTGTATCTTTCCCAAAATATGAATATTTTGTTGCAGATAAAAGATATGCAGATATTGCAAAAAGACAAGGATTTCCTGCAAAAAATACTCAAGAAGGAATAGATTCATTAATTAATGCAATACGTGAATTAATGAAGAGTATGAATATGTCAATGTCATTTAAAGATGAAGGAATTGATGAGGAAGAATATATGCAAAAAGTTGAAGAACTTGCATATAAAGCTTTTGAAGATCAATGTACAACAGCAAATCCAAAGCTACCATTAGTTGAAGATTTAAAGCAAATACTAATAGATGCATATTATGGAGAAGAAAAATAATATAAAAAGGGCTCACATCAATTTGATGTGAGTCCTTTTTATTTTTGGTATATAATTTCAACTTTTGCATTATATCCATCACGTACTGTAACTTTATTATCTTTAACCCAAACAATTGTTTTCCAAGGAAAAACAGTTTTACTTATACCAGCCTCCTTTGCAGCATTTAAAAGTAATTCATTTGGATCATAATCTACTTTTGCAATAACTTCATCTTTAGATTTAAGTTCATCTTTAATTAGTTTAGCTAAAGCCTTTTCAAATGTTAATAGCTGTTCTTCACTTGGCATAGAGTTAAGTGCATTTTGAGTAGCTAATAGTGATGCTAGGAAATTATTTTTATCACTTTCTCCATTGTCAAATCTTTTAAAATTTTTAATTCTTTTTGCCCACCAATTTGCGGCAACTTCATATGATTTTTCCATATGTTCATCCTCCTCTAATATTAATTTAACAGATTAAAAAATATATCCATCAATTAATATTATAACATAGTTAACATAAAAATACAATATAATTTATGTTGACAATTAATTAAAAATATGTTAATATATCTATACATGTTAATATTAAAGCGTTGATTGAGAGAGTAGTATATTATGAAGCTAAAGCGAATTTGGGGTGGTGTGAGCCAAACAGTGGATGATATGTGAAGAGAGCTCAGGAGTGACTATCAGAACTGAAATTATTAAAGTAAAAGTATGATAGTACGTATAGCCTACGTTACAGGTAAATGAGTGGTCTATATAATTTATAGGCAACTAGAGTGGTACCGTGCATAAAGCACCTCTAGAAATAACTAGAGGTGCTTTTTTGTACCCTAGTTGAATATAGAATTTGAAAGGAGAAAACATTATGAAAGAAAATGCAAGTTATAAACAGTTCTTTTATAGTGGTTGGCCTAAACGAAGACGTAGATAATACTAATTTTAATTAAATACATAAAAAGAGAGGAGAATTTTAATGGAACACAAAAAAATAGTATTATCTTATTCAGGAGGACTAGATACTTCTGTAATGATCACTTGGTTAAAAGAAAACTATAAAGGAGCTGAAATAATAACAGTAACAGCAGATGTAGGACAAGGAGAGTCAGAATTAGTTGGACTTGAAGAAAAGGCAATAAAAGCTGGGGCGTCAAAAGCATACATATTGGATTTAAAAAATGAACTAGTAAATGACTATATAGTTCCAGCAATTAAAGCAAATGCAAAATATGAAAATTCATATTTATTAGGAACTACTTTTTCAAGACCATTAATTGCAAAAAAATTAGTTGAAATAGCAAGTAAGGAAGGTGCAACTGCAATATGTCATGGTGCAACTGGAAAAGGAAATGATCAAGTTAGATTTGAACTTGGAATTAAGAACTTTGCACCAGACATTGAGGTAATTGTACCATGGAGAACATGGGAATTAAAAACAAGAGAAAAAGAAATAGAATATGCGGAAAAACATGGAATACCTCTTACTATAAATAGAAAGACAAACTATTCAAAGGACAAAAATTTATGGCATTTATCACATGAAGGTCTTGATTTAGAAGATATTAAAAATGAACCACAATATGAAAAAATTCTTGAGATGGGAGTAAGTCCAAAGCAAGCTCCAGATAAAGAAGAGGTAGTAAATATATATTTTGAAAAAGGAATTCCTAAGGAATTAAATGGGATTAATATGAGTGTATTAGATATTATATTAAAACTTAATGACATAGGTGGAAGAAATGGAATAGGAATTATAGATATGATAGAAAATAGACTTGTTGGAATGAAATCAAGAGGTGTATATGAAACACCTGGAGGAACAATTATATATAAAGCACATGAAATTTTAGAAACAATATGTTTAGATAAAGATACTATGCATTATAAACAAGGAGTATCTGAGAAATTTGGAGAGTTATTATATAATGCTTGTTGGTTTACACCATTAAGAGAAGCTTTATCAGCATTTATAGATAAAACTCAAGAAAATGTTACTGGACAAGTTAAGCTTAAATTATATAAAGGAAATATAATTAATGCAGGAGTTAATAGTCCATATTCATTATATTCAAAGAAAATTGCATCTTTTGATGAAGAAGAAGAATACAATCATGAGGATTCAAAGGGATTTATTAATTTATATGGATTACCAACTAAGATTAGAGCTAAAAAAATGTTAAACATAAAATGATAGGAGTGATTTTAAATGCCTTTATGGGAAGGAAGATTTAAAAAGAATATAGATACAAAAACTAATGATTTTAACTCTTCAATTAGTTTTGACTTTAGAATGTATAAACAAGATATACAGGGAAGTATTGCACATGCGAAAATGTTATCAAAACAAGGAATAATAGATAAAGTTGAGGCAGAAAAAATTGTATGTGAATTAAACAAAATAATGTATGATATAAATGATGGAATATTAAAAATAGATCAAGAAGCAGAAGACATACATATGTTCGTTGAGGCAGAACTTACTAAAAGATTAGGAGATACTGGAAAAAGATTACATACTGCAAGAAGTAGAAATGATCAAGTAGCATTAGATTTAAGAATGAATTTAAAAGAGGAAATAACTACATTAATAAAATTACTTAAAGGACTAATAAAAGAATTATTACAAAAGGCAGAAGAAAATGTAGAAACTGTTATGCCTGGTTATACACATTTGCAAAGAGCTCAGCCAATAACTTTTGCACATCATTTATTAGCATATGTGGAAATGTTTATAAGAGATATAAATAGATTAGAAGATACATACAAAAGAACAAATGTAATGCCTTTAGGAAGTTGTGCTTTAGCTACAACTACATATAATATAGACAGAGAATTTGTAAAAGAAGAACTTGGCTTTTATAATGTTACTCAAAATAGCTTAGATGGCGTATCAGATAGAGATTTTGTTATAGAATTAGCATCTAATATTTCTATAATAATGATGCATTTATCTAGAATTAGTGAAGAGATTATAATGTGGTGTTCTTGGGAATTTAAGTTTATAGAGCTAGATGACGCCTTTTCAACTGGATCTTCAATTATGCCACAAAAGAAAAATCCAGATATTGCAGAACTTATAAGAGGAAAAACAGGAAGAGTATATGGGGATTTAATTACTCTATTGACAATGATGAAAGGAATACCTCTTGCATATAATAAGGATATGCAAGAAGATAAAGAGGCAATTTTTGATAGTATAGATACTGTAAAAATATGTATGGAGACACTATCACCTTTATTAAAAACAATGAAAATATTTAAGGAAAATATGAAAAAGGCAGCATTAAATGGTTTTATTAATGCCACAGATTGTGCTGATTATTTAGTGAAAAAAGGATTGCCATTTAGAAAAGCATATAAGATAGTTGGTCAAATTGTATCATTTTGTATTGAAAATAATATTACATTAGATGAAATGACAATTGAGCAATATAAAAGTTTTGATAATAATTTTAATGATGATATATATAGTGAAATAAGTTTAGAGAAGTGTGTAAGTAATAGAAACGTTATAGGTGGACCTTCACCTGTACAGGTAAGAAAAAGAATAGAAGAGTTAAAAGAGATTTATTAAAGCAAAAAAAGCGAATGATTTTAGTTCACTCGCTTTTTAATATTTTTGGTGGGAATGACCGGAATCGAACCGGTACGAGGTTTAACCCTCGCAGGATTTTAAGTCCTGTGCGTCTGCCAGTTCCGCCACACTCCCGCTGATTGATATTCTATCACTTATTTGGTTTAGTGTCAATAAAAAATATTTAAAAATAGTAATGAAATTTAAAATTATATAGGATATAATATGTATATATTATTTATGGAGGTATTTATGATAGAGTATATTGGTATAGATATAGGCGGAACAAATATTAGAGTGGGAGCTGTAGACAAAAATAATGATATAGTGTATATAAATAGGGAACCTACATTAGAAAATGTTAGTTCTTCTGAAGAATTATATAGAAAAATAAAAGAAATGATAATAGATGTTCCAAATTATAAAGAGGCAAAATCAATTGGTATAGGTGTTCCAGGAGCTGTAAGAAACAATAGAATAATAACAGCAAGAAATTTAATATATTTAAAAGATTTTCCACTATATGAAAAACTAAAACAAGATTTTAATAAGGAAGTCTATATAGAAAATGATGCAAAAGTTGCAGCTCTTGCACAAGCTTTAAAAGGAGTTGGAAAAAATTTTAATAAAGTATGCTATGTTACTCTTAGTACTGGAGTTGGTGGAGGAGTAGTAATAGACAAAAAAATATATCAAGGATCTAATAATATTGCTGGATATTTTTCTAGAATGATTTTAGATGGTAAAAATGTTGCAGAGAATCTAATTAGTGGAACTGCTTTAGTAAATAAAGCAAAAAAGAAAAGATTAGATAATATAAAAAGTAGTTATGAATTATTTAAGTATAGTGAGGAAAATGAAATTGCTAGTAAAATTGTAGAAGAATTTATTCATGATTTAGTAGTATTACTCTTAAATATATCTATAACATTAAATCCGGACATTATTATTTTGGGTGGTGGTGTTATGAAATCTAGTGATTATTTTTTAGGAAAAACAAAAAATGAATTTTATAATTTAGCTCATTCTTTTGCCAAGGATACAAAAATAGAAAAAGCAGATTTAGAAGAGCCTGGTGTTATAGGAGCAGCAATGTTATGTTTAATAAAGTAGTGTACTATATAGTACACTACTTTATTTCTGTTCCACCCCATTCTACTACTGTAAAACCACTTCTTTCTTTTTTATTTAAAATTTGTTCTTTTACTTTAATTGGTTCATCTAAATGTTTAAATTGCATATGTATTCTAATTAAGGTATCAGGTTCTTTAGAAAATTCTAAAGGCATATAACTATTTAATTCTTCTTGAGATGTAAATCTAACATAGTTGTATTCACTCTCTTGAAGTTTTGGCAACCAATATATTATAAATTCTTCAGCTTCTTTATTTGAAAGACCTAAAATATCTAGTTTTTCTTCTAAAAATTTTACAGTTTCATTTTTATTTACAATAAATCCTTCATCTGCAACAGATGCATTAAAATTTTCTCCTTCCCAATATAAAGCATATAACTCTCTATTAGTAGTATTATCAATAAGTGTCCCATCTGGATAAGCTGTTACATCCCATTTTTCAGAATAAGTAGGGTATGAACATGTTATTTTTTCAGGATATCCTAAACTTATTAAAAGAGATGTGGTTTCTTCCGGATAAATATATATTATCGGTTTGTCAGTACTTATGTTTAGATTAATAACATTTGAAGGATTGGTAGTATTAGTAATATTGCTCTTATTTTGATAGAAAAATACAAAATAAACTCCTAAAATAATTGTAATAAAAATTAATAAAATTAATATTAATAATATAATCTTTTTATTTTTCATAAATAAACCTCCTATATAATTTTAATTATAATATAAAACTAAAATTAAGTATATAGTATTAGAATAAATTAATTTCTTTTGCAATTTTTTCTTCTTCTTGTACAAATAAATCTTTGTTATTTAAAAGAATATTTATTTTATCAATATAATTTATATATTTTTGATCTTTATAATACATTTTAGCATATCCATTTTCTTTACTATATTTACTAGATAATTTTTTAAATGAGTATTCTATAACATCATTTAAAGTGGGATTTTCAGATTTATGTTTATCTTTTTGATATCTTAAAGAACGAATTAACATATTTTTTACTGATATTTCTCTATCTGCAGATGACACAATTTTTCCATATATATTTCTTGCTTCATATTCTAAACTTGCCCTATGATCTATAATCGCTTCATACATAGTTTTTCTTTGCTCATCAGTAAAATATTTTTTTATTTCATTATCTTGTATAAATATATCAGCAGATACTTTTTCATGTCCATCTGGATTTACAGAGTAGCCTATGTCATGAAATATAGCTACTGTATATACCATATCTTTATTTACACTTAAATTGAATTCATTAATTATTTCATAACTTCTGTTGACTACATATTGTATATGCTCAGTATCATGACCACCTATATTATTTTCATATTTAGGTAAGATTATATTATTTAAATAATTATATAAATCTATATTCATTTTAATCACCAAGAATATTATACAACAATAATTCACTAGATTAAATATATAATTATAAAATCACAATAAATAATGCATTTCATAAAATGTAATAGGTAGTTTTTGCTATCACAAGGAGGAAAAAATTGAAAAAAATAAAATTGAGTTTTGTATTAATACTAATTTGTTTTTTACAAATGATTTTTAGTTCCGTTTTTGCTATATCACCTTCAAGTGATGTTATATATAATGGTATTGATGTAAGTGAATATCAAGGATATATAAATTATAGCTTGGTAAAAAATGCAGGAATAGATGTAGTATATATAAGAACTAGTGAAGGTACAAACTTTGTTGATCCATATTTTAGAGAGAATTATAATAATGCTAAAAGTGCTGGTTTAAAAGTTGGATTTTACCATTATGTTACTTCAAGAAGTGTAGAAGAGGCAGTTGTAGAAGCAGATTATTTTGCTTCTGTAATTAATGGAACATCTCCAGATTGTTTACTTGCAATGGATTTTGAATATTTTGGAGGACTGTCAAATTCAGAGGTAAATAGTATAGCTCAAGCATTTATGCAAAGAATAGAAGAAGTTACCGGTAAAAAAGCAATTGTGTATAGTGATGCATATAATGCTGGCAATGTTTTTGATTCTACTTTATCATCATATCCATTATGGATCGCTGAATATGGGGTAAATGAACCACAACTTTATAGAAATTGGAGTTATTGGACTGGATTTCAATATTCAGATACAGGAAGAATTTCTGGTATAAATGGAAATGTAGATTTAGATAAATTTACAGAAAATATTTTTTTAGATAATACAGAAGAAATTTCTAGTTCTGGGGATAATATAAGTCCTCAAAATAATGGTGTAGATGTAACAATAACTGTTCAAGCAGGAGATACTTTAGCAGAACTTGCATATAAATATGGAACAACTGTTGAAAGCATTGTAAGATTAAATAATATCCAAAATCCAAATTTGATTTATGTAGGGCAGACTTTAGTAATAAGAACAACTGAAAACTCACAAGAAAATGAAGAGAATAGTACTGTGTATTATACTGTAAGAAGTGGAGATACTCTATCTAATATTGCTAGAGAATATAATATTACTGTACAAAGTATAGCTAGTGAAAATAATATATCGAATCCAAATTTAATTTATGTAGGTCAAATACTTACTATAGAGACAGTAAGATATGATGTTCATGCAACTGGAAAAACAATTTATTTTGTAAGGTTTGGTGATACTTTATCTGAAATTGCACAAAAATATGGTACTACAGTAAATGAACTAGTAAGACTAAATAATATACAAAATCCAAATCTAATATATGTTGGAGAAAAAATTATAATATAAAAAAAGAAACGCATAAATTTGCGTTTCTTTTTTATTACCAATTAAATTGGTGGGAATGACCGGAATCGAACCGGTACGAGGTTTAACCCTCGCAGGATTTTAAGTCCTGTGCGTCTGCCAGTTCCGCCACACTCCCGTGTGAACAGTTTTTATTTTAACATCTTTGTAAATAAATGTCAATACATTATTCAGAATAATTTTTGTTGGTTTGTATTTTTTTCTTTTTTAATTTATTTATTAGAGGCTCAAAGGTCTCTTTTGTAGAACAATATTTATCTACAGATGTTACAATAATACTCTCTTTATATTTAGGAATATGCCTAAATGTAAGTGGCCACATATGTTTTTCTATAATATCTTTTTCTATATCATTAAGATTAAAATATCTGCAAGCATTTTCTAATGCTTTCATTGGATGTGTAAAACCATGCTTTTGAAATAATGGTTTTTTATCAATAACCTTATGCCAATCATACAAAAATAAGTCATGTAGTAAACCAGCTCTTGCAGTAGATCTTGCATCAAGATTTAATTTTTTTGCTATTTTATAGCTTACATATGATACTTTTAAGCAGTGATCAAAAGTAGTTGTTATTCCGTGTTGAATATATTTTTTCATTGAGTTTACTTCGTCACTTTCAAGTAAGTCAGATATATATAATATATATTCATTATCTAGAGTAATTTCATTAAGACTAGATAAGATTTCTTCTATATCAATTTTTATCATAAAAATACCTCACACTAAAATTATATCACATAATATGTATTATGTTCAATTATTTATATAAATTTATCTATTTTTACAATATAATTACATAAAATATTGTCTGTAAAGAAAAAAAGTGATATAATACTATGTGCAAAAAATACAGGAGGAGTAATTATGGTAAAAATTTTATTTTATGATACAAAGCCTTATGATAAGAAACTTTTTGAAGATTATAATAAAGATTATGGTTTTGAGATTAAATACTTAGAGACAAAGTTAAATAGTGAAACTGCACCACTTGCTGCAGGATATGATGCAGTATGTATATTTGTAAATGATGTTGCAGATAAGGAGACTTTAGAAATATTAAAAAATTGTGGAGTTAAATTATTAGTATTACGTTGTGCAGGATTTAATAATGTAGATATTCAAAATCTTCCAGAAGGACTAAAAGTTGTTAGAGTTCCAAGATACTCACCTTATGCAGTAGCGGAACATGCTGTGGCCCTTTTGTTAAGTGTTGATAGAAAGATATATAAATCATATCAAAGAACTAAGAAATATAACTTTACTTTAAATGGGCTTTTAGGTTTTGATATTCATGGAAAAACAATTGGTGTAATTGGAACAGGAAAAATAGGTAAAGTTTTTATTCAAATAATGAAAGGCTTTGGAACAGAAGTGTTAGCTTATGATGTATATAAGGATGAAGAAGCTGCAAAAGAGTTAGGATTTAAGTATGTGGAATTAGATGAGTTATATGAAAAATCAGATATTATTTCTCTACATTGTCCATTAACTAAAGAAAATGAAAATATGATTAATAAAGAAGCTATGCAAAAAATGAAAGATGGAGTAGTAATTATTAATACTAGTAGAGGAAAACTAATAAATAGTGATGACCTAATAAAAGCTTTAAGTAATGAAAAAATAGGAGGAGTAGGTCTAGATGTATTTGATGATGAAGGAGACTTTTTCTTAAATGATATGTCTAATTCATATTATAGAAGTCCAGAATTATCAATACTTTTGTCAATGCCTAACGTAGTAATAACTTCTCATCAAGCATTCTTTACAAAAGAAGCTTTAAATAAAATTGGGCAAGTTACAATGGATAATATAAAAAGTTATTTTGAAACAGGAGAATGTGAGAATTTTGTACAATAAACTAGGAAGAAGATTTTTATCTTCTTCCTAATTTTTGCTAAGAATTGTATTTAATGATAAATTTCCTAATATTATTCCATCCATAATTATCATTACAGGAGTATCGGAAAGCCTTGAAAAATTGTATTGTACGTAGTTTCTTATCTTATCTACTGTATATGAAGCATTATTTTTTATTATTCTTTCGTCTGATGCAAATTCATATTCAAGAGGAGTGTAAATATAAATAACTATTTGAGCAATTCCATCACGCATTTCAAATCTATGTGTCATTTGAATCATTTTAATCACCTAATTATATTTTGTGAAATAAAAAATAAAATATTCAAAAGTATTTAAAAATAGGCATTATTGTGTTAAAATGATTTTATGAAACAGAAATTTTTTATTATATTTATAACGTTTGTATTTGTTTTTAATAGTTATATTTTTGCAACTGTTAATTTTGATGATATTTATTCTCCAAATGTAGGAGTATATAATCTAGATAATATGGAGAAACTTTATGGAAAAAACGAAGACGAAATTATTTCTTTTGCAAGTATTACCAAGGTAATGACAGCTATAGTTGCAATTGAAAATATAGAAGATATTAATGATACAATTATAGTTGATTATAGTAAAATATATGGAAAAGTAGATAGTGAGTTAGTTACAGCAGGAATATATGATGGTCAGACTTTAACATATTATGATTTACTTGCAACAATGTTAGTTCCGTCAGGTGCAGATAGTGCAGAATATTTAGCCAACATTGTTTGTGATAGTGAAGAAATGTTTATTCAGAAAATGAATGAAAAAGCATTGGAGATAGGAATGAACAATACTAGTTTTAGTAATGTTACAGGACTAGATGACGCTAAGAATTATTCTACTATTAATGATTTATCTAAAATGATGAAATATGCTTTGGATAATAAATATTTAAAAGAAATAATGAGTTTAAGTTCATATACAACAACAGATGGAACTATAACTGTAAGAAGTAGTATCACTAATGCAACAACTAGATATGGAATAGATATAAAATACATTATTGGTGGAAAAACAGGAACAACTGGAGACGCGGGACTTTGTCTTGCTAGCTTTTCAGAAGATGATGGAGTGGAATTATTAGTTATTGTAACAGGTACATCAATGTATTCTGATACTATGTATAATGTAATAGATACTGAAAATATATATCAAAAAGTAATTGATAACTATTCTAATCAAAATATAGTTTCAGTAGGAGATGAGTTATATCAAGTTCCATGTATTTGTACAAAACAAGATAGTGTAAATATATTGTCTAAAGAGAATATAACTGTTTATACTGAAAATGTTGAAAAAGATGATGTGAGAATAGAATATAATGGAGTTGATACATTAGATTATACAGTAAAACAAGGAGAAGCTATAGGAACAATAAATGTATATTATAAAGATAAGCTAATAAGAGAGTTAGATATAATATTAGATGAAAAATTAGAATTTAGTTTAATAAAATGGATAGATATAAATATTGAAAATATAATAATATTTATTGGAATGATAGTTATATTTATATCAACTATCACATTAATTTATAAAAAGAAAAATAAAAAAATAGGAGCTTAGCTCCTATTTAATTTTTACTATACCATTTAGTATATTTTTTTCTTTGTTATATAAATATACGGTATCATCTTGACAATAACAAGTTATAATATCTTTGTATGTAATTTCTTTTTTATATACTACAGCAATCTCTGTTGCATCTTGTAGTAAATCATCTGATAATATTTCACTTGCTATATCTAGATAAGCAATGTTATTTACATGATGGTTTACATCTAAATCTCTTTTCATGGTCTCATAAGATAATTTCTCTGTTAAGTTATCAGGCAGTTTAAATTTATCTTTAAATTCTTCTTCAAATACTCTGTCTTCAACTTGACCGTATGTTTGCATAATTTCATCTGGTATTTTTAAAATAGAATGTGTAGTTGCATCTACAAATACCCATTTTGAATCAGCAAATGCAATTAATTCATCTTCTAAATATATCTCAAAACTTCTTATTGAGTATATTTTTTTATTAAAACTTGCCCATGTTTTTATAGTAAGTTCATCATTATATTTAGCTCTTTTTAGTATTTTTATCCTCCAATATAATAATACCCATGTTGTTTTATTTTTTTTTATATCAGCAATACCATGACCTACAGCAGTACTAGCTCTGTTTGCAGCTTCTTGTAATATCCTTAAAAAACTTCTATTGTTCATTTTAAAATCTTTACCAATATCTTCTACAATTACTTTTTCCTTAGTAATATAAACTCCCATAATACATTACCTACACTTTCATAAAAATAAAAAGTGCTGAGAATTCAACACTTTACAGAGAAGTTAGAAATGGTGACCCCTACGGGAATCGAACCCATGATTCGACCTTGAGAGGGTCGCGTCTTAACCGCTTGACCAAGGGGCCACTACATTTGTTATTATATCATAAAAATTTTTAAGAGTAAAGTTTTTAGTTAAAAAACTTGCAAAAAAATAATTATTATATTAAATTACATATAGTATTACTGAAAAAAATTGAAGTATAGACCCTAATAGTACAAATACATGCCATATAGAATGTGAGTACTTAAATTTTTTTTGAAGTGTATAAAAAATTATTCCAAATGTGTATGCAATGCCGCCAGATGCTAGTAAATATAGACCATTCATTGCATTATTTACTTTAAAAAATTCTATAATTTCAGGTAAAGCTATAATAACTACCCATCCCATTACAACATAAGATATTACATTTAATATTTTAAATTTGTTTTTAAATATGGCATAAGTTATTGTTCCAATTATTGCAATTGCCCATACTATCCCAAATACAATCCATGCTTTTAACGGATTTATACTTTTTAATGCAACAAGTGTAAATGGTGTATAGGTACCAGCAATTAACCAATAAATAGATACATGATCAAATATTTTAAATATTTTTTTTGCTTTTTCGTTTGAAATTGCATGATATAGTGTAGACATAGTATAAAGAATTATAAGAGAGGCACCAAAGATTGCTGATGTTACTATTCCCATAGTATTTTTATGGTATGCGGCGACTATAACCATTAAAACAAGAGCTGCAATAGATAATAAAGAACCAATTCCATGTGTTATGGAATTGGAAATTTCTTCTCCTAGAGTGTAAACTTTATTTTTTATATTATTCATTTATAAATTCACCTAGAAAATATTTCTTTTTACCTTTACGTATTACTACATACTTATTATCTAGTGCAATCTGTCTTGTAATAAATGTATCTAAATCAGTTATTTTATCGCCATTTAATGTAATACTTCCAGCATTTAAAAATTCTCTTGATTCTCTTTTACTAGAACATATTTTATTTTCTGCTAAAAAGTCTACAATGTTTTGCTCATTTTTAATATCTATATGATCTACTTTTGAAAATATTTTTCCAATTTGATTTGAAGGAATTTTTTTAATATCACCACTAAACAAAGCTCTACTAATTTCTACAGCTTTATTATATTCTTCTTCTCCATGAATATCTCTTATTACTTCGTGTGCTAATGCTTCTTGGGCAATTCTTTTTTCTGGTGCTTCATTGTGTCTTTTAATTATATCTTCAATCTCTGTTTTAGAAAGAAAAGTAAATCTTTTTAAGTATGCTTCCATCATTGAGTCTTCTAAGTTTATTAAATATTGATATAATTCATATGCTGATGTTTTATTTATATCAAGCCATACAGCATTTCCTTCAGATTTTCCCATCTTTTTACCTTGAGAGTCTGTTGCAAGAGGAATTGAAAATGCATAAACTTCTTCTCCAGTTAATTTACGTATTATTTCAATACCAGTAGTCAAATTTCCCCATTGATCAGATCCACCAATTTGTAAAGTTACACCATAGTTATCATGTAAGTGCTTAAAGTCTACACCTTGAATTAGCATATATGAAAATTCTGCATAAGATATTCCTATATCTAATTGTCTTTTAACTAAATCTTTATTAATCATGTAATTTACATTAATATATTTTCCATAATCTCTTAAGAAATCTATATAATTAACATTTTTAAACCAATCATAGTTATTAACACATTTTATTCCAAATAGTCTTTCAACTTGAGCTTTTAATTTAGTAAAGTTTTCTTCAATTACTTTAGCGTCAGCTTTTTCTCTTTCTCCAGTTCCTCTAGGATCTCCAACAAGTCCAGTAGCTCCTCCAACAAGAAGAATAGGGTTGTGACCTGCTTTTTGTAGTCTTTTGGCAACAAGGAAAGTAGAATAGTGACCAATATGTAGACTATCAGCTGTTGGATCTGTACCTAAATAGAATGTAAGTTTCTCATTGTTTAGTTTATCAATTAAATCTTCACTACTTAAGTCTTTTATTAGACCTCTCCATTTTAGGTCTTCATAAACAGTCATTTCTTTTTCCATATTTATCCCACCTTTATTATTAAATACGCTAATTAGTATATCATATTTGAAATTAAATTTAAAGTGGTTTTTTATATTACATAGTATTTTATGTTCTTTAATTTGTCTAAAAAGCTCATTTTTATTGCAAAAAAAGTATAAATATAGTAATATATAAATATAATTTATTAGATATAAGACAAAAGAGGAGATAGCATGACTAAGACAAAGGACACAAAAAGAAAATCAATATTGAGAAATTTTTATCCTGATTATGTATTTGAAAAGGTTGAAGATATTCCGTACGATTTAATATATAGAGAGGGAATAAGACTAATACTTATGGATATGGATAATACTTTAATAGATTTTAAAGGTAAGTCTTCTAAAAATTTAAAAAAATGGATTAAGATGTTAAAATCTAAAGATGTTAAATTGTATATTGTTAGTAATTCTTTTTCTGAGGAAAAAGTAAAAAGGGTTTCAAAAGAACTTGGAGTTAAGTATTTTTATAAAGCTAAAAAACCATTATCTAAAGGTTTTAAAACAGTATGTGATTTATTTCCAGACATAAGTAAAAAAGAAATAATGATGGTTGGAGACCAACTTTTTACAGATATTTATGGTGGAAATAAATTTAATATAAAAACAGTTCTTGTAAAAAGAATAAATAAAAAAGAAAATTTTGTTAGTAAGTTTAAAAGACCTGCAGAAAAGGTAATTTTAAATCATTATTATAATAAGGAAGAAAATTCAGAAAAATGCAGAGTATAATTATTTTTTTGGTATTATCAATTTTATCTAGTTTACTAGTAACTAATTTTTGTAGCTTAACTATAAAAAAGAATGCAAATAATTTTTTAGTTAGAGATTATATTCAAAATTTTAGTATAAAAAACATTGATTATAAGCTTGTTATTATATTTCTTATATTATTTAAAGTAATTATAAAGAGTTGTGATTTAATTTCAATTATAACTGCAATGCCCTGTATTATAGCTTTAATTCTGGCTTTTATACTTGATATAAAATTTATGATTATACCTGATACTTCAAGTATACTTATTATTATATCAGCTATTTTTAATATATTTATTAATTATAATAAAACACTATTAATTAATTCATTAATAGGATTTTTAATAGGTGGATTAACGCTATATATTATTGATTATATTTTTAAAAAGATTACAAAAAATGACGGATTTGGATATGGTGATATGAAACTTTTAGCATCAATAGGATTATATTTAGGATATAAAAGTATAATCGTTATAATGATTTTAAGTATTGTTATATCTGGAATATTTAGTATTATATATTTGATTTTGAAAAAGATAAAAAAAATAAAAGATGCTTATTTACCATTTGGACCTTTTATTGTACTCAGTACATTAATTGTTTTAGTTGTACCTTCAACACAGATAATTAGTACATATTTTTATTTGATGGATATATTAGTAAATAAATTTGTATAAGCAGTAATTTATAAAATATAGATAAATTACTGCTTTTTAATATTTTTAATAACATAATATATCTTTACATTTTTAGACAACTATTGTATAATTAATATGTATTTTATTTAATGAAAGGAAGAAATATGAAAAACATAGAATTATTAGCTCCAGCAGGGAGTTTAGAAAAGGCAAAAATTGCATTTATGTATGGAGCAGATGCAGTATATGCGGGTACGTCAAAATTATCTTTAAGAACAAGAGCAGAATTGAATGATGATTCATTAGAAGAAACTATAAAATATGCGCATAGTCTTGGAAAAAAGGTATATGTAGCTTTAAACATATATGCAAATGATAGTGATTATGAAGAAATAGAAAATCAAATAAAAATACTAAAAAAAGTAAAAGCAGATGCAATAATTGTAAGTGACCCTGGGATTATAATGATGATAAGAGAGCTTGCTCCTGAAATTGATATTCATATTAGTACACAAGCTAATACTGTAAGTTTACATTCTGCTAAGTTTTGGAGAGACTTTGGAGCAAAAAGAGTAATACTTGCACGTGAGCTAAGTAAAGATAGAATAAAATATATTATGGAAAATAAACCAGATGATTTAGAGGTCGAAATGTTTATTCATGGAGCAATTTGCTATGCATATTCAGGTAGATGTTATTTAAGTAAATATCTTGCAAATAGATGTGCAAATCAAGGAGATTGTGCACAGCCATGTAGATGGCAATATAAAATAACAGCAGAAGAAGTAAATAATCCAGGAAGTAAAATAAATATCGATTACGATGATAAAGGAACATATTTATTTTCTTCAAAAGATATGTGTCTAATTCGTCAAATTCCAACTATTATTGATATGGGTGTTGATAGCTTAAAAATAGAAGGAAGATTAAAAACAGATTATTATTTAGCGACAGTTGTTAGAGCTTATAGAAATGCTATAGATGATTATGAAAAACTTAAATCAGAAGGAAAAGAAAAAGAATATAACGCAGATAAATATTTAAAAGAATTAGAAAAAGTTAAAACTAGAGGACTATCTGAGTTTTATTTTACAGATGATCAAAATCAAGATATTCATGATTTTGATGGAAAAAGTGAAAACTTAGAGTATGAATATGGAGCTAGAATAATTAGTAAAGAAGAAAATAATATTTATATTGCTGAAATAAAAAATAAATTATCATTAGGTGATAGACTTGAAATATTACTTCCTGATTCTATAGAAGAGTGTGCATTTAATATAGAAGAGCTTTATGATATAAAAAATGATAAACCAATACAAACAATAAATCCAGGAATAAAAGGACAACAGGTAAAAATTAAGATACCATATGATTTAGTAGCTGGAACAGTTATTAGAAGGAAAAGATAATAAATAAAAGGGCTTTTTAAGGCCCTTTTTATTTGCTATATTCATCATTTAAATTTCCAACAATTTCTTCTACAGCATCGTCGAATGTAATAATTCCTACCATCCTGTTATCTTCTTTTACTATTGCCATAGGACATTTTTCTTCTTGCATTTTTCTAAATACATCATCTATCTTATCATCTGCATTTACAAATACTGGCTTGTGCATTATTGAATTAAAGTCTAATTTAGATTCAGTTGAGTATTGAATTAAAAGCTCTTTTACAAGTATAAATCCAATTATATTATCCATTTTGTCTTTATAAACAGGAATTCTAGAATATCTACAATTTTTTATTATATTTAGTAAAGCTTTTTGACTAGTGTATGTATCAACAGCTACAACTTTTTCTCTTATTGTCATTACTTTTCTTGCAGTTGTATCGTCAAATTTAAAGACTCTTAAAAGTAACTCTTCTTCATTTAAGTCTATTATACCTTCTTTTCTACCCTTAGATATAATAGCAATTATTTCATTTTCTGTAAGCTTTTCTTCATTATCTGCTTTTACTCTTAAAATCTTACAAATTAAATTTGTTGAAGCACTAAGTAATCTAACTATAGGATAGAATAGCACTTTTAATACAGATATAATATTTATAGTAGAATAAGCAGTTTTTTTAGGGTTTGAAAGTGCAATCTTTTTAGGAACTAGTTCCCCAAGTACTAATGTAAAATACGATAGTATAAGAGTAACTAAAATAATAATTAAAGGTTCCAAAATGTCTATAGAGAGTGCAACAAATGGAGCAATTTTTTCTACAATATATTCTGCAAATGTTTCTGCTGCAAAAGCACTAGATAAAAATCCAACTACAGTAATACATATTTGAATTACAGCTAAGACATCTCCAGAGTTTTCCATCATATTGTGTATTTTAATAGCTTTTTTATTTTTATTTTGTATATCTTTTAATAAATCTGATTTATTTAGTGATACAAGTGCCATTTCAGAAGCAGAAAAAAGCCCATTAATTAAAATTAAAATAAAAAGTAATAAAAATTTAAAAATCATATTTTCAACATCCTTTTTTTTAGAATAACATAAATAATAAAAAAGTACAATTATCAATTACAAAAAATGAAATATTATAGCAAATTATTTAAAAATTTTTAATTATATTTTTTCAAAAAAATGTAAAAATCTTGCTTTTTACCATTTTATGTAGTATAATACTAGTAGTTAAAAGAACGACATAAATTTTTTTTATAAACAACCTCTACGAAAAATGATGTACTTCATAGTACATCATTTTTGTTTTTCTTATTGTATAAATATAATTGGATTAAGTCCACTACTTGCACTCTCACTTTTTCTTACTTCAAAGTGAAGATGGTGTCCTTCAGTATCCATTATTCCAGCTCTTTTTTGAGGATTTCCTCCTTCTAGCGCTATTACTTGATTTTGATATACATATTGACCGTTTGTAACGTTTATTACAGATAAGTTAGCATAGTATGTATAAATTGTCATACCATTTATTTGATGTTCTATTAAAATCTCATTTCCATATTTTTCGCTATATCCAATATGTTTTACATATCCATTTGCTGCTGCATATATATTTCCTTGATATTCTTCACAAGCAATATCAATTCCTTTATGTGCAAGATCATAGTGACAAGTAATTAGTCCATCGGCAGGTGTTACCATAGTATTGCTACAATTTTTATAGTATTTAGCACCTACTGCGTATGTTAGAGAGTCTAAAAGGTTAATTTCTTCTATAGAGTTATTTTTAAGTTGTTCATAATAATCTCTTTTTTCATCTAGTTTTGCTCTTAAGAAGGAAATAGGTTTTATTATATAGAGTAAAAGCACAATTAGCAAAATAAATAATATTTTTTTATTAAATATAGTTGCTTTAGTATTGGAAATGAATTTTTTTACATTTTTATTACGTTTATTTGTTTTAAAATTACTTTTTTTATTATTTTGTTTTTTATTTTCGTTAGTTTTTACATCTTCTGCATCTTCAAAAGATCCAATATAAGTTACGTCTTCATCCATATTATTCATCAATAATTGTTATTCCTAAAAGGTGAATAAAAGATAGACTTTGTTCACTAGTTAGGATAACACCCCTTATATCCTTAACATATGTTATTATTCCAGATATATTACAAGTTCTTAAATCTAAACCATTCATACTTGTATTACTAAAGTTTGCAGAAGACAAATCACAATTAGTAAATTCAAGATTTCTAAAAGTAATGTTTGAAAATAAAGAGTTTTTTAAAGAGCAATTTTTAAACTCTGTGTTTGAAAAACGTCCATCGTCAAATACTATATCATTTTGAATACAATCTATAAAACTAACATTATCTATATATGAACTGTTTAAGATTGTATTATTCATTTTACAATTTATAAATGTAATTCTTTTAAATGTTGATTTTTCTAAATTAACTCCAGTAAAATCACAATTTTCAAATATAATATCACTAAAATCAGCTTTACTAAGAGTTGAGCCAATAAAAGAAACATTTTTTATCTTACAGTTAGTTATTACTAATTCATCAATAGATATATTATTTAATGTATCATCTTGTATAATACAGTTTTTTACTGTATCATTTAGTTCAAGATAATCATTTAATTCATATAATATATCTAGTGAATCAGATATTCTTGGTGCAGAAATCATAATAATTCCTCCTTTATTTATATAAGTATATAGATTTTTTACCTGTTTGTCAAATTATATAAATTTATTTTGAAAAAAGTAGAATTAATTTTTGTTTTATAGTATAATCATTAAAAAAGTAGTCTATATTTTAGGGGGAAAAATATGGAGCTTAATAGGAAGGTTGAAAAGACTTTAACTAAGGAGCAAAAAGTAAAATTTCAAAGAGATAATGGAAAGTTTAAGATATTAAATAATATAGTAATATTACCAGTGATAACTGTTATACTTGGAATTTATTTAGAATCTATTATTATTGTTAGTATAAGTATTATTTGTATAATTGCATTTTTAGTGTGTAAAGCATTTTCTTTTTCTAGAAAAAATGTGATTTTTGAGGAAGTTATTATACCAACAGTTTTAAAAGAGAACTTTGAAAATATTTCATATATAGATGACAGTATAGCTGTAGAAGAAGATTTTAAAAAATCAAATATTATTCCAAATTATGATAAGTTTATGGTAGAGAAGTCTTATGTAATAAAAAAAGAAAAGTATAGAATTTATTTATCTACCGTTGTTGCAAAGAAATTAAATATTGAAGAAAGTGATGGGGTAGTAGATAAAGATTTAGAAGAAAAGTTTAATGGTATTTTTATTTCTACTAAATTACCAGTAAAATCTACTACAAATTTTAAAGCTATAGACAAAAGATTAAATTCTATTGAGGAGAATAAAGTAAAAATAACTAGTTATGATTTTGATAGTGAATATGATGTGTATTCTGGAAAACAAGTAGAAGTTAGAGGAATCTTATCTGCAGGAATAATGGCAAGAATAATTGAATTTAATAGTAAAGCTAATAATATTATTAGTTTTTCCATACAAGATGATAATCTATATATAGCAATTTCTGAAAAGGACTTTTTAAATTTTAATGGTAAAGGTAGATTATATGTTGATGAAGAAAAAGCCAAAAAAGATTTAGAACTTCTTAATATAATAGATATGTTTATTACATATTTTGTAAATATGTTTGAAAAATAATAAAAGCTATTAGAATAAAAAATCTAATAGCTTTTATTTTGTATATCGTTTTTTCTTGAAACTAAAAACATTAATTACTTTAGTAAAAGTATCTACTATTTGTGCACTGTGTTCTTGTGCTACTAATTTGAATTTTGCTTTACCACCTATTGTAAGGGCTGCAACAATAGCACTTATTATCACTTGAAAGTCAAAGTCTATATTATAGTGCTGAGTTATTTTCATTGCAATTATAGCACCAATGCCACCACTAAGTATACCACATACGTCTCCAACAACATCATTACATACACTAGACACTTTAGGAGCATTTCTTATTAATTTTATTGAAGTCTTAGCTCCTGTTATTTTTTTACTAGCTTTTGCATGAAAATTTTTTTCTTCTGCAATTGTAACTGCCATACCCACCATATCAAAAATAATACCTACTGCAATTACTAAAAATAAAATTAAAATAGCTATAGGTATAGGTAAATAATTTAAGGTTGAAGTAGTTAAAAAAGAAAATATTATTGAAAGAGAAAAAGAAAGAATAGAAACAGTCATAACCCATTTTTTCGACGAATCTTTTTCTTTATCTTCTCTAGTTTCTTTTAATTTCATTTTACTTAGTTATATCGCTCCTTATAATATAAATTTAGATGGTAATTTTTTAAGTAAACACTATGGTTTAGGTCCAGTAGAATTTCTCTATTTCTTACTAAATATTACTATTTAGCTGTTTCCATTTAAAAGAAATACTTTTTAGTCACCTAAAAAAGAACTGGATCACCACTTAAGTCCATACTTTAATCCTTAAAAAATCTTATTCTTTATTTAGAATAAACATTCTAGAAGTTTTCCTTTGGTGTGCACTTGTACAATTATTAGTCTCTTTTGCAGAAATAATTTCATTATCAGATAAAAAATATATATGGCCATACACATTTTTTGTCTTTTAATTGATAAATCCCGATATTACCACTCAAGACAGGCTACACTACATATTGTGTCTTGGCACTTTATGTAGGTTATACTAGATAAAGCTACCATCATATTTAGAATCATCTAGCCTCCACGAAAATAGGATAAGTATTATATGCCGTTATAATATTTCCTATCTTCTTTACTCCCTGAATACACGCAAAACTGGGCGTTTCGCGCACAGACAAGAAACTTCATCGGTATGCCTTTTAGTGGATTTTTAGCCCCACCCTCATAAAAGTTAGTGCAACTAGAATAATGCACCATCAATATTAATTATATCAAAAATACATAAAAAAATCAATGAAAGTATAAATTTACATAAATAATTTTTTGACAAATTATGCTAAAAACTATTTAATATAATTTTTACTTTATGATATAATCATAAATATTAAGAGGTGGTTATATGGCAAGAAGAAAGAAGTTAAAAAATAGTTCGTTACTTCAAATTTTAGCTGGTATAGTAATTTTAGTTGTAATTACTATTATTGGAGGCAATTTAGATTCAGAACTATTAGATAGTTTACAAAAAGATTTAGAAGTTGATTCTTTAGAAAATGTTCAAGGTGATGATAATTTTTCTTCAAGTAATAATAGCAATGTCCAAGTTAATGGTAATTTGATTGTTGATTTTATTGATGTAGGCCAAGGAGATAGTATTTTAATTAGGCAAGGAGAACATGCGATGTTAATTGATGGGGGAACATCTGAATGTAAAGATGATTTACTTTCTTTTTTAGCATCAGAGGGAGTACAAAGGTTTGATTATATAATTGGGACTCATCCTCATGAAGATCATATAGGAAGTCTAGATGATGTAGTAAATACTTATGATTTTGATACTTTTTTATTTCCAAAAGTTACAACAACTACTAAGACTTTTGAAAATTTAGTAAACGCAGTTAATAATAGAGGAAAGAAGTTTACAACACCTCTTTCTGGCACAGAATATAATTTAGGAGAAGCATCTTTTAAGATACTTGCACCAAGTTCTGATAGCTATCAGTCACTTAATAATTATTCAATTGTTATAAAACTTACATATGGAGATAATAGTTTTATGTTCACAGGTGATGCAGAGTCTCTTTCTGAAACAGAAATACTTAATTCATATGACGATTTAAGTGCAGATGTATTAAAACTTGGACATCATGGTTCAACTACATCTACTTCAATGAAGTTTTTAAATGCAGTTTCTCCAAAATATGCAGTTGTTTCAGTAGGAAAAGATAATTCATATAATCATCCAACTAAGACAACAATGGATAAAATTAAAAATTTAAATATACCTGTATATAGAACAGATGAACAAGGTACAATAGAATGTATAAGTAATGGTAAAGATATAACATTTAATGTTGAACCAGGTACTTATAGTTATATGGGAGATTAAGGTGATATTTATGGAAGGAATTGTTGATAGAATAGAAGGAGATATTGTTGTAGTTGAAATAAAAGAAAAAATGTACAATATAGCTATAGAAAAGGTATATGGTAATATCTTAGAAGGAGATGTTGTAGATATAGTTTTTAAAGATAAAGAAGTTATATCTTTAAAAAGAAATGATAAAAAAACAAAAGAAAGAAAGCAATATATAAATAGTATAACAAAGGATATGTGGCAATAATAAATGACAAATAAAAACATAAATATACAATAGGAGGTATATTTATGTTTTTTTCTTTCTTAATGGATATTATATCTAAGTTTTTTGGACTTTTTGGATATATATCAAATGATAGACTCTATCCAGAGCCACTTAGTAAAACAGAAGAAGAACTATATTTAAGAAAATATTTTCAAGGAGATAAAGAAGCAAGAAAAATATTAATAGAACATAATTTAAGACTAGTTGTACATATTGCTAAAAAATATACAGATAACGATCAAGAATTAGAAGATTATACATCAATTGGAACAATAGGACTAATTAAAGCAATTGATAGTTTTAAAGAAAATAAAGGATTTAAAATAAGTACATATGCTTCAAGATGTATAGAAAATGAAATTTTAATGTATATTAGAAGTTCTAAAAAACAAAAAGCAGAAGTATCAATGAATCAAGTTATAGGTACAGATAAAGATGGAAATGATATGGAACTTATAGATACACTTGTTTTAAAAGAAAAGGATACTGTTGATAATATTTATGATAAAACTATATTAAAACAAGTTTTAAGTTTTTTAAATAATAAGCTTAGCAAAAGAGAAAAGTATATTATGAATAAAAGATACGGTCTTGATGGAAAAAATCCTAAAACTCAACAAGAACTTGCAGATGAACTTGGAATATCTAGGTCATATGTTTCAAGAATCGAAACAAAAGTTCAGAAGATGTTATCTAAAAATATTAAGTATTAAGTTACAAATTTATGTTTGATATATCTTTTGTATATACTTAAAAATTAATTTTTTGAAATTTTAATGAAAATAATTGTAATAGAATAAACAGTGTGTTAAAATATACAAGAAAAAGAGGTAGAAAAATGGAAAATACACTTTTAGAAAATATAAAAAAAATGCCAAAAATAGAACTTCATATGCATTTAGATGGATCAATACCAATACCTTATGTTATGAAAAAATATAATCTAAAAAAAGAATATGTGCAAAAATATATGATTGCAGATGATAAGTGTAAGAATTTAAATGACTATTTAGAAAAATTCGATTATCCAATATCTATAATGCAAACTAAAGAACAATTACAAGAAATAACTATTGCACTTTTAGAGGAGTTGAAAAGGCAAAACGTTGTATATGCTGAAATTAGATTTGCTCCACAATTTCATGTATCAGGAGCATTATCTCAAGAAGATGTTGTAAAAACTGTTATAGAAGCAAAAGAAAAGGTTAATATAAAATCTAATTTTATATTATGTATTATGCGCGGAAAAGATAATATGCAAGAAAACTATAAAACGGTGGAGCTAGCCAAAAAATATCTTGGTAAAGGTGTTTGTGCAGTGGATCTTGCAGGAGCAGAGGCTATATTTAAGACGAAAGATTATAAAGATATATTTGAATATGTAAAAAAATTAAATATACCATTTACAATTCACGCTGGTGAAGCAGATGGTATAGAGAGTATAAAATCTGCCATAGAATTTGGCACTAAAAGAATTGGCCATGGTGTAAGAGCTGTAGAATCAGATGAGATTATGAAATGTATTAAAGATAATTGTATTACTTTGGAAGTTTGTCCTACAAGTAATATACAAACTTGCATTTGTAATTCATATTCTTCTCATCCAATTGAAAAATTGTATAACTATGGAATTTTAACTACAATTAATACAGATAATATGACTGTTTCAAATACAACTCTAGAAAACGAATATATAAATATTTTAAAAAATACAAAATTAAAATATCAAGATTTGGTAAATATGAATAAAAATTCTGTGAAAGCAGCATTTTTATCTAATGAAGAAAAAATAGAATTATTAAAGAAATATTGGGAGGAATAATAGTGAGGACTAATAATTACTTAGGAAGTCGTGATGAAAATAGAGGAATTGTATTATTTTGTTTAGTATTTGGAGTTTTAGTTGCTATTGGACTTGGGATTACTTTTGTAGTAAATTCTAATACGAAAGATAGTGGAGTAAAAAGTCAAAATGCAATTTCATCTATAGTAGAAAACGAAATTTGTGATATTAATACTTTTGAAGAACATAATGGAAATCTAGTAATAGAAGGAATACTTAGTGAGGAAGTAAATGAGTATATAATTAGAAGATTACAGAATGTTGAAATAGTTTTAAAAGATTCAAAAGGAGATAAATATGAATATTCAACAGATTATTATATATCAACAGAAGGGGTAGAATTTTCATCAATTTTAGAAGAAGAAAAAGAAAGCAAAATAAATTTAGAAGATATATCAAGTGGAGAATATTATGTGCTATTGAGAGTTAAATATGAAAGTACAAATAATGAAAATGGTTTTATATATAAATATTATACATTAAAAAATAATACAGAAAATAATAATATAGAGTTTGATGGAATAAATGTATATTTTGATTCACTTGAAGATTCAATCACTTATTTAACAATTGAAAAAAAATAAAAAAGGGAAATTAGAACTTTTCTAAAATCCCCTTTTTTTTAGTCTAAATCTCTTAAAGAATAAAATTTCTTTGCTCTCATAAGAGTAGAATGAACACCTTCTTTATAGTTTCTCATATATGAAGTGTTATCCCATTTACCATCTTTAAATGTTGCCACTTTATTAAAAATTATTTTTTTATTTTCAAAATCAATTTTTTCTACTTTGTAAATTTCAACTATACTACCGTCTATATTATAATTAGATTGAATTAATACACATTTGTTAGATATTCTAACTAAGTGCCTAATTTTAGTATAGTTTTCCATTGTTCTTATTATTTTTGTAAGTTTTCCGTTTGAAGAGCAAATTGCAGTTGATTGACCATATCGTACATTTGGTGCAGCAAATCTAAGTGTTTGTACCCATATAGCAGGAAAACCTTTTTTAGTAATAGACAATGTTTTTTCTAATTTTTCTTCTTCCATATTTATTACCTTCCTTAATATCAAAATTATAACATATTGCAAAAGTAAAGTCAAAAAAATATTTTTTAAAATTTTGTAAAAAAATGTATACATATATTTTTTTTTTTGTTATAATCTTATTTGAATTCATTATTTGATTTTAGGAGGTAAGATATGCAACTTAAGAAGGGCTTTACTGAAGATATCGAGAGAATTTGTAGAGCTGCTGAAGATTTTGTTGTTGAAGGAAATACCAAAGATGCCTATAGAAAATATAAAGAAGCTTTAGATATAATCCCAGAACCTAAAACATCATATGAAACAGCTACTTGGATTTTTGTGTCAATAGGAGATTTATATTTTAAAAATAAGCAGTATGACATGGCAAGAGACTATTTTTTTGAAGCAAAAAATTGTCCAAATGGCGTAAGTAATCCTTATGTACTTTTTAGGCTAGGGCAGACATTGGTAGAGACAAAAGATAACAATCAAGCAAAAGAATTTTTACTTAGAGCTTATATGCTAGTGGGAGAAGATATTTTTTGGGATGAGGATGAAAAATATTATAATGTAATAAAAGATTTAATAAAAACGGAGGATAGTGATAGTAACATTTATTGATTTTTTAAGTCAAATGTGTTACTATTTTTTTGTAAAATTTTATAAATATTTTTTATAATTATTAAAAAGGAGATGGTAAAAATGGTATTTGTTTTTGCAATTATTATATATTGTATTTTAGTTATAATAAAAAGAATTTTAAAACCAAGAGTAATTCCAAGATTGTGTGATTATAATTTTGAAAATAATTTATGTTTTGTATTAATATGTGGAATATATGTATTGTATAAATTATTTATAGAAAAACTATCACTAGAACAATTTCGGAGATTTTATGTGGAGTCAGGTAAATGATTTTTTCTTTGGAATGGTAGAGGCAATAGGACTTATAGTCTATACAATTTATAGATATAGTATTTATTTAATTATAGCAATTTTATTATTAACAGTATTAGTAATAATTTTTACAAAGATTAAAGAAAAAGCTAAAAATAAAAATTGATATTTAACATAATCCATGTTATAATAGATCTCATAAACACAAATTTATAATGCTAAAAATAATTTTTTAGGAGGTGTTTGCTATGCTAATGTGGTTTATTCAGCTTTTATTAGTGATTTTAATTATGCGTTTTATAGAAGAAATTGGTATTAAAGGCTCTTGTATACTTTTTGTTATTCTCCAGGTACTTTCAATTATTTTTGGTAGTTTTACTTTGTGGGGATTAATGGTGGCAATTATTAGTGGGGTTATATATGGTTTTTTTGCTTATATAATTGCTAAGATATTTTTGTTTATAATTGATATCTTAGGAACAATAGGAACTATAATTGTAGGAGCAATATTTATACTAGCTATCTTAGCTATAATTTTTTAAGGAGATGAATTAATCTCCTTTTTTGTGTCAAAATTTTTGGTACGATTTTCTTTGACTTTGAGCTCATAGCAAGATATAATAATCTTGCCTGAAGGAGGTGAAAACGTGCATGTAAAAAAGTTTTTTTTCGTTATAATTTTTATCTTAATACTTTTTTCTTTTTTTATTGTTTATTTTTTTAATTTTAATAGTCAGAAATTATCTCCTAAAGTGTTAGATTTAGATAATATAAGTTTATACAATAAAGATATTGTTTATATAAAAGATAAAGAATGGTCTTTATCAATACCTAAAATAAATCTCTATGATATCCCAATTAAAGATAGCGTTGAGGATGATGTATTAGAAAGCTATATTGGACACTTCCCTACAAGTTCATATTATGATGGTAATGTGTGCCTAGCAGCACATAATTTTGGTTTCTCAAATAATCATTTTAAAAATTTATACCTCCTAAACTATGATGATGAAATAAAATATAATTATTATGGAAATGTAAAAATATATAAAGTAAAAAATAAAATAGTTATAAATGATAATGAATTTAATGTTTTGAATAATACAACTAATAATAAAATAACTCTAATTACTTGCATAAGTGGTTCACCTTCTAAAAGGCTTTGTATAGAAGCTTATTGTAAGGAGTGATTTAATGCAAAAAATATATGAGTACAAAAATAGTACTGCTTTTATATTACAAAAAAATATTAGAAGATTGAATGCGTATATAAGACAATCAAAAATAAAAAGAATAAAAGTGATAATAATGCTTTTATGTTTAATTGTATCATCTTTTAAGATTACTTATGCTATAGAAAATGATAATATATATTATGGTGAATATAAAATACAATGTTTTAAAGATCCATACATGTATATTAAATATAATGGTGTAATGCAAGCAAATAATGAATACTATTATATAAAAGATAATGTTGAATATCCGGTTTATTGCTTAAATTTGGGACTAAAGGGCGCAGAGGATAATATGGATGGATATGTAGTAGATGGAAGTGAAGAAATTAATGACGATAAATTAAAATTAATAATTTTAAATTCTTATCCATATAAAACAGTTGAAGAACTTGGACTAAATAATATACATGAAGCAAAATTTGCGTCGCAGTTTGCAATTTGGTGTTATCTTGAAAATCTAGATTTAAACTTAATTGAACCTATTAGTGATATGAATATAAAATTAGTAGAAACTATAAAAGAAATATATAATAGTATAAACGATGATATAAATGATAAAAACATTAATTTAGAATTTAAAGAAGGATTACAAAATTTTGAAATTATTGATAATACTAATTACTATATAAAGGAATTGGAAATAGTAAATAAGAAAAATATAATTGATTATAGTATAACAACTAAAGATAAAAATATAAAAGTTATTAAAAATACAGAAAATAAATATAAAATATGTGTTCCTGTTGATATTGTGGATAAGAGCTATAGTGTAGAACTTAATGTAGATTTAAACGCAAAAGAAAATGTAGTACTTTTTGGAAAAACAACAGTTGACGGATATCAAAATGTTGCAATTACTCTAAAAGATAGTTTTAATTATTCTTTTAAAAAGAAAATTGATTTTGAAGATTATGAAACAAATATAAAAATTATAAAAAAGGATAAAGATACAAATAGTACTTTAGAAGGAGTTAAATATAAGATTACAGATATAAATGATAAATTTATAGGAGAGTATGTAACAGATAGTGCTGGAGAAATAAATGTTAAATTATTTAATATAGATGACTTACAAATTAAAATTAAAGAAGTTTTATCTAAAAATAACTATAAATTAGATGAAAATATATATGAATATAATATAAAACCAAATAGTAACTTAAATATAGAACTTTATAATGAAAAGAAAAAAGGATATATAGAAATTATAAAAAAGACTAAAAGTTATAATGAATTAACAAATCTACCGGAAAATTATCCTTTAAAAAATGTTTGTTTTGACATTTTAGATTCAGAGCTTAAAGTTGTTGATTCTTTAAGAACTGATGAAAATGGTTATGCAATTTCAAAGAAATTGCCAGTAGGTAAATATTATATAAAAGAGACTAAAACAAATGAATACTATAAAATAAATAGTGAATTGCTAGAAGTTGAAATTCTAAATGATGAAGATAAAGTTAATGTACAAATTTTAAATGATAATGTATATATTGAGAAAAAATTACCAGTAACAGGTAAATAATTATTAACAAATTTTGTATAAAAATGTTGTTTTTACTGTATATATATTATATAATTTACTCCGGAGGATGATTTGAATGCCTAAAACTTGGTATAAAATTGTAATAGCTGTAGTAGTGATATTATTACTATTAGTTGTTATAGAATTTAGCGTATTAGTTTTTGCAGAATATTTTCCAGAAGATGTGGAAAATTTAAATATAGAAGGTGAAAAATCAAAGGAGCTTAAAATAGATAAAACCGCAACAATCATTACATATAATTTAGGATATTTATCTTTGGATAATACACAAGATTTTTTTATGGATGGTGGCAAGAGTGTTAGACCTAAAAATGCAACAACTGTAACTAAAAATTTAGCAGCTGTTAAAAGTTTTATAGAAAATCAAAATGCAGATATATATTTATTTCAAGAAGTAGATACTAATGCTAAAAGATCATATAATATTAATGAATATGAGCAATTAAAAGAAAGCTTTGATGGTACATCTACCTTTGCTTATATGTTTAATTCATTATACATACCTTATCCAATTTTTAATACAGTAGGACATGTAGAAAGTGGTGTAATGACTCTAAATAAATATAATGTAAAAGAAGCAACACGTATAGCATTACCTAGTGCATATAGTTGGCCTAAAAGAGCTGTTATGTATAAAAATTGTTTATTAGAGCAAAGAGTTTCAATAGAAGATTCAGATAAAGAATTGGTTTTATATAATGTTCATTTGGATGCTTATGGAAAAGAGAATGGAAAGACAGATCAACTAAATATATTAATTTCTAAGATGAAAGAAGAATATGAAAAAGGAAATTATGTAATTGCAGGAGGAGACTTTAATCAAACATTTCCTGGTGTTGATACTGAAAAATTTCCAATTGTAAATACTGAAAACTTTGTTCCATCACAGATGTCTAATGATTATTTGCCGAAAGGATTTAAGTTTGTAACTGATCTTGAAAGACCTTCATCTAGACTTTTAAATGAGGTTTATAGTGGAAGTTATGATAATACTCAGCTTTATATTATAGACGGATATATAGTAAGTCCAAATATAGATGTTAGAAGTGTTGAAACAATAGAAAATAATTTTTCATATAGTGACCATCAGCCAGTTAAATTAAAAATTAAATTAAAATAGTGAGGATATAATTATGGAGATAAAAGAAAATATATTTTATGTTGGTGTTTTAGATGAAAAACTTAGAGTATTTGACGTTATAATGGAGACTAAATTTGGGACATCATATAATTCTTATTTAATTAAAGGAAAAGATAAAGTTGCTTTAATAGATACAGTAAAAACAGATTTTTTTGATGAATATAAATCAAACATAGAAAAGTATGTGGAAATTAAAAATATAGATTATTTAATTGTAAATCATACAGAACCTGATCATTCTGGATCAATAGGAAAATTACTTGAAATTAATCCAAATATTGAAGTCTGTGGTACAAAAATGGCTATAGATTTTGTTCGTAATATAATTAATTTTGATTTTAAATCAAACGTATTAACAGCAAATGATAGTATAGACTTAGGTGAAAAAGAGCTTAAATTTTTTGCTTTTCCAATGCTACATTGGCCAGATTCTATGTATACATATTTAAAAGAAGATAAAATGTTATTTACATGTGATTCTTTTGGTGCTCATTATGCAAGTAAGAAAATATATAATGATTTAGAAGAACCAAATGGTGTATTAACAAATACAGTTATTTTAGAGCAGTATAAATATTATTTTGATGTTATATTAGGACCTTTTAAAAATCCATTTTTAATGAATGCTTTAAATAAAATTAGTTTAATTCCTATTGAATATATTTGTCCAGGACATGGATTAATTATTAGAAAAGATGTAGAAAAATATATAGAATTATATAAGTCTTGGTGTAAAGAAAAAGAAGAAAAAATTAAAATTACAGTTTGTTATGTATCATCTTATGGTTATACTAAGAAAATGGCACAAGCCCTTGTTTTAGGGTTAAAACAATGTGATGTTGACGTTAAGGAATATGACTTACAAAAAGATAGTCTAGAAAATGCAAAGCATGATATACAAACTTCAAATGGAATAATGCTTGGTTCACCTACCATATTATCTGATGCTTTATCTCCTATATATGAGGTAATGTCAGTTTTAAATCCAATATTAAATAAAGGAATGTATGCATTAGCTTTTGGTTCATATGCTTGGAGTGGAGAAGCAGCTTTAAATATTGATGCAAGATTTAAAACGTTAAAATTTAATGTACCATTTGAACCTTTTAGAGTAAAGCTTAATCCTTCAGAATATGATTTAAAACAATTAGAAGAATTGGCTAAGAAATTTGTTGAAGAAATAAGAAATTAATAAGAGTGCAGAATAGAATCTGCACTTTTTTCTTGTAATATTATTCAAAATATATTATAATCTTACAAGGTGAAAAAATAATGTATATATTTATAATAGCAATTACTTTATTAATATTATTGCTTATTTTAATTTATATTAGTAATAATTGTTTAAAAATTACAAGATATACTGTTTGTAATAGTAAGATACCCAAAAGCTTTAATGGAACTAAAATAGTTCACATTAGTGATGTACATAGTAAAATGTTTGGAAAAGATAATAGTAAATTTTTTTCTAAAATATATGAATTAAATCCGGACATTATTGTTATGACAGGAGATATAATCGATGATTCAGAGAAATATATAGAGAAGTTTGCAAAGTTATATAGTAAAATATATAAGAAATATCCTACATACTATTCTATTGGAAATCATGAGAGAAAACTTGGATATAAAAAGTATAAAAAATATTTAAATTTATTAGAAAAATATGGTGTAAATGTAATTGTAAATGGTGGCATATATTTAAAAAAAGGTAGTGATAAAATAAAAATTAATGCTTTAAAATTTAGAGAAAATATGCAGCCAAAACTCTTAACAGATAAAAAGAAAATTCAATATATTAATTATATGAAAAATAAATTAGGTGATATAAAAGAAGATGAGTTTAACATATTACTTGCTCATGATCCTGAAAATTTCGAAATGTATGAAAAACTTAATGTAGATTTAATATTTTCTGGACATGTTCATGGTGGATTAGTTAGATTTGGTAAAATCTGTTTATTATCACCTAGAAGAAAATTTTTTCCAAAATATTCTTATGGAAAAAATATATTAAACAAAACAACTTTAATTACAAGTTCTGGTCTTGGAAATGCAACAATTCCAATTAGGATTTTTAATAGACCAGAAATAGTAGAAGTTATTCTTAAAAGTTAATATTATCTAGAAAAAAGTTCTAGATAATATATTTTTTGACTAAAAGATATAATTTTTGTTGCATTTTTATGTAATGTGTGCTATAATTAAATTACGTGTTTTAGGGGAGGAAAAAATGGAAGAGTTAGATATAATCGAGTTATTATATGCTCTAAAAAATAAAGTAAAATATATAATAATAGCTGTGATACTATGTGCAATATTAGGATTAGTATACTCTAAATTTTTAGTTACACCAATGTATAAATCTAGTACAACATTTGTATTGTCTAAATCAACAGACAGTACAGTTCAAAATGATGTAAACCAACCTAGTGAAGCTATAACACAAAATGATGTTACTTTAAACTCAAAACTTGTTTCAACTTATAGTGAAATAATAAAAAGTAAAAGTATAGCAAAAGAAGTTATCAGCTCATTAGGGTTAGATATGACTGTAGATGAATTTACATCTAATGTATCTGTAACTTCAAAAGATGATACAGAGTTAATTGAAATTACTGTTTCAAATGAAGACTCAAAACTTAGTGCAGATATAGCGAATTCTCTTGCAGAAGTTTTTAGAGAAAGAGTAAATGAGATATACAAGATAGATAATTTATCTGTTATAGATATAGCAGAACCAAGTAGTTCACCATATAATATAGGGACAGTAAAGAATATATTGTTATTTGCATTAGTTGGTCTTATATTATCTTGTGGAGTAATTTTTGTTATTGTTTATTTTGATGACACAGTAAAAGATGAAAAAGATATAGAAGCTTTACTTAACATACCTGTTATTGCTTCTATTCCTAAATTAGAAGATGATAGTGAAGGAGGTTGGTTTAAATGGAAAAAAGTGAAATAATTGTTAATGATTTTCCACGTTCACCAGTTTCAGAATCTTTCAGACTTTTTAGAACTAATTTATTATATTTATTTGAAAATAATGAGAGTAAGGTAATATGTTTAACTAGTTCAAATGCAGGAGAGGGAAAAAGCTGGGTAACAGCAAATCTTGCAATATCATGTGCTCAATATGGAAAAAAAGTATTAATAATTGATGCAGATTTAAGAAAGGGTAGACAACATAGAATATTTAAAAAATCTAATAGAACTGGTTTATCAGATTTACTTAAAAATTTAAGAGGAGCTTTAACTGAAGAGGATGGGCAAAAAATAGAAGAAGAGCTTACAGTAAAAATTCAAGATACAGATGTACCAAATGTATATTTATTATCATCTGGACCTGTTCCATTTAATCCATCAGAACTTCTTGGAACAGCAAACATTGAATTTCTATTAAATTTGTTAAGAAAAGAGTTTGATTTGATAATAATAGATACACCTCCTGCCTCTATAATAACAGATGCATTAATTTTTGCTAACAAAGTAGATTATATGTTTTTAGTTGCTTCTTCAAGAAAAACTAAAAAAGAATTACTACTTAATACTAAGAAAGCTATTGAATCAGTTGGAGGAAAAATACCAGGAATTATATTAAATCAAATATCAACAGAAAGAAGAAAAGAATATTCAAAATCTTATCAAAAATATGTTATTGAAAAATAAGATTATGATTACAGAGTAGATAGCAATATTTACTCTGTTTTTTGAAAGGAGAATAAGGTATGCTAGATATGCATTGTCATATTATTCCATATACTGATGATGGTGCATTGGATACTTCAACAAGTATTGAAATGGGCAAAAAAGCACAAGAAGTTGGATATACTGGAATTTTTGCAACATCACATTATATTATTCATGATAATGAGCTTGTGTATAAGGAATATATAAATAATGTAAAAAAGCTAAATGAACTTTTTAAAATGGAAAATATTGACGTGAAGGTTTACAATGGAAATGAAGTGTTTTTTACTAATAATTTATTAGAATTAGTAAAAGATAAAAAAGTATGTACTTTAGCTGATTCAAGATACATATTAGTTGAATTACCTTTATTTAATAATATTGTACCAATTAATGTATATGATGAATTTAATAGGTTACAAGATGCTGGATATATACCAGTGCTAGCACATCCAGAAAGATATGACTTTGTAACTAAAGATATAAATAGTTTGGTAAACTTAATTGAATCTGGAGTATTAATTCAATCTAATATTGGAAGTGTAAGTGGAAAGTATGGTAAAAATGCCAAAAAAAATATAAAAAAAATGCTAAAGTTAAATATGGTTCATTTTTTAGGAACTGATTCACATAATACAACAGTATATGAAATATATGAAAAATCATTAAAGGCTATAAAAAAGATTGTTAAAGATGATGAAATCTTAAATAAAATTTTAATTGAAAACCCTAATAAGGTATTAAATAATGAGAAGATATCGATATGGTATCCAAAATCTAGTAAATAATATTTACTAGGTTTTTTATTTGCAATTTTTATATAGATGTATTAATATAATTATATAGGTTATGGGAGGAATGTGTATGAAAAATAAAGTTATATTAATAATTTTGGTAGCAATTATAATATTATTTGCTGTTTTGACTGTATTATTTGCGTATAAATATATTAATTCTAAAGAAAGTATAGCTGATTTAAATTCTCAAATTGATACATTAAATAATGAATTAAATAGTAATAAAGAGGAAGCTGTAGAAAAAGAAGTTCAAGAAAAATATATTATTCCAAAATTTGATTATGAAAAGGGAGCAACCTATAAAGAGCATAAATTATCTTATAATGGATATGCTGCATTTACTCCAAGAGGCACATTTAACATAGCTGACAATACAGCATATTTTGTTATGGACAATCCTAATTCTAATTATCATGAAGAGCATACATATACTATAGATGAAAGAATTATTGATGGAGTTAGGGGACTTGTTGGACAAGGTTCAAATGAGGCTACATGCCTTGTGGGAGAATCAGGAAGTGTATATATAAATTATCTCGGCTATAATGGTGATGATACAATGACTAAAATAGAGTCACTTTCTAATATTTGTAGAGTATTTGCTACACGTTCAACAAATGAAAATGGAATCGGATTAGGAACTGTTGTAGCTGTTGATATATATGGAAATAACTATGATTTATGTTCTATATATAGTGATATTATAAATAATAATAATTAAATTTTTAAGGTAGGTATCATTTACACCTACCTTTTTTGTTTATTTTTTTTATTTCTTATGTTATAATCTTAGAAGGTGATGATATGAGACAAGAAAAGGAAAGAGCAATACTTGTTGGTGTTAATATAGATTTTCAAGAAAATTTTGAAAAATTAATGGATGAATTAGAAAATTTAGCGCTTGCTTGTGATATTGAAGTAGTTGGAAGAGAGACTCAAAATTTATTAGAAATAAATAAACCATTATATGTTGGAAAAGGTAAGGCTGAAGAAATTGCAAAAAAGGCTGAGGCTTTAAATGTTGACATGGTTATATTTAATAATGAGTTATCTGGTACTCAAACAAGAAATTTAGCAGATATTTTTAGCTGTGAGGTGTTTGATAGAACTGCCTTAATACTAGAGATTTTTTCAAGAAGAGCTAGAACTAAAGAGGCAAAATTACAAGTAGAAGTTGCAAGACTTGAATACATGTTACCTAGACTTGTTGGACTTCATAAATCATTAGGAAGACAAGGTGGAGGAGCTGGCTTTTTTAATAAAGGATCTGGTGAGAAAAAGATTGAACTTGATAGAAGAAGAATAGAAGATAAATTAACTGAATTAAAAAAAGAATTAGAAGAATTGTCTAAGGATAGAGAAGTACAAAGAAAGAAAAGAGAAGAATCAGATATTCCTCTTGTATCACTAGTGGGGTATACTAATGCCGGAAAATCAACATTAATGAATTATATGATAGATAGATTTGTAAAAGATGAGGATAAAAGGGTATTTGAAGAAGATATGTTGTTTGCAACTTTGGATACATCAGTAAGAAAGATAGAACTTGACGATAATAGAAAATTTTTACTTTCTGATACTGTTGGCTTTATAAGTGAATTACCGCATGATTTAATTAAAGCTTTTAGATCGACTTTAGAGGAAATTAAAAATGCAGATTTATTATTAGAAGTTATAGATTATTCAGATCCAGATTTTGATACTCATCTAGACGTTACAAAAAAGACTTTAGAGAGCATTGGTGCATCAGATATTCCAGTAATATATGTATATAATAAGTCAGAATTAATGCTAGATAAGCTGCCTCTTATAGATGAAGATGAAATATATTTATCTATAAAAGAGAAAAAGGGAATGGATGAGTTAATTGATATGATAGTTGAAAGAATATATAAAAACTATAAAAGATGCAAAATGCTTATACCATTTTCTGATGGGAGTATAGTTTCATATTTAAATGAACATGCTACAGTTATGTCTACAGATTATAATGAAAAAGGCACTATACTTGAAGTCGAATGTAGGCTGGCACAATATAATAAGTATAAAGAATATGTTATTGAAGAAATTTAAAAAAAGACTCACTCTTTATTAGAGTGAGTTTTAAATTACTTGAAAAATATAGATTTTTTTACTATCATTTGCTAGGTAAATGTTGTTAATAATGTGCTTTACTTTTTCTATTTTTTCAGTATTTTCATTAATTAAAAAGAATGTCTCATTTTGATTTGGGTGTACAAATTGATATGCGATTTTTTCTCCAATTTTTGGAACTGCTGATGAAAAAGCCATAACAGTTTCTTTTTCAGATAAAATATCATCAAACCAAACAGAATTAAAATTTCCATTAATACCTTTTAAAGTATAATCTGTTTGCCAATTGCGAACATTAATACTTGTAACTTCATATTCTTTACCAATCACTAAATTTTTAGGATCAGAACAGCTATAATAGCTTTGTGTACCACCATTGTAACGTACGAATTTTTTCATCTTTTTTTCCTCCATAGATAATCATCTTAAATACTTTTTTGTTAATTTTTATAATGGATAAAATATATTTTATCAAAAAGTATTATATCATGTTTACATAACAAAATCAAGTTTAAAATTTTATTTTTAACAAATAATATTTTTATGAAGTATATAATTTTTATTTTTATAGGTATTATTAACGGACTTTTTACTAGTGGTGCGGGACAATTGTTGATTTTTTATTTAATATATATTTTAAAAAAAGATACAAAGAAATCCAGAGAATATTCTTTAAGTATAATGCCACTTATATCTATTCCTACATTTATTATATATTGCTTAAAGAGTGATATAGATATTATTATATGTATTTTTTTAGTATTAATTTCATTGTTTTTTGGATTTTTAGGAAATATAGCAATGAAAAAAATTAATTCTAATGTGCTTAATTTAGTTTCAGGAATTTTTTTAGTTGTAATAACTGTAGTTAGTTTATGGAGGACTTTATGATTATATATTTTATAGCTGCTCTTTCTTCTTTTTTATCTGGTATGGGAATTGGTGGTGGTTCAATATTTATACTTTTAAGTATTTTATTTAATATATTAGACTTAAATGAAGCTAGAACATATAATTTATTATTATTTATTAGTGTAGGAATTATAATATCTCTTAAAAACTTTAAACAAATAAATAATCAAAAAAGTAAATATTTAAAAGGCATATTTTTTATAGGAATTGGAGCTCTAACAGGTGCTTTTTTTAGCAAATATGTTCCAGAAAAAATATTAAAAATTTTATTTTATATATTTCTTATGATTATTGGGCTATATGAAATAATTGTCAGTTTAAAAAATATTAAATTGGATAAAAATAATAATGAGAAAGGAGTGTATTAAAATGGAATTTATGAAAGGTACAATAATTGGAATTATAGCTGGTGCTTGCATTGGATATATGAATAATGAGACTATATGTGGTTTAATGAAATCTGGGAAAAGAGAATTTAGAAAATTAAAGAGAAAAATGAGTTTTTAAAGTGTAAATTCTAAAGTAATTTTAGATTACTTTAGAATTTTTTATGTAAAATAAATGTTTTTTATACTTTTTGACATCTATTGCTTGATATTTGAAATTATTTATAATATAATTATATATGTATAAATTTAATTATTTAGATTATGGGGGAGTCGTTATGGCATATAAAAAGGTTATAACTTCATCTTTAATTGTAGCTGTGCTTTTAGCAATAGTAAATGAGTTTGTATTTGCTGTAGAAAATACAGTTACAAATGATGCAGTTTTAGACGGTGCTTTGAATATATTAGTTATGATACAAAAGTATTCATGGCCTTTTGTTACATTATTTATGATCTTTGCGTTATATAAATTTTATGTTCGTGGATCAGAAATATTGGCAGACAAAGTTATTGGACAACAGATGGTTGTTGGTATTTCAATATTTATGTTAGTGGTACAATGTTTACCATTGGTTTACGCATTTTTTATAGTTTAAAAACAATATTATAATTAATATATAACCTAAAAACTAAATTGATTAGAAGGGATAGAGAATATGAAGGTACTTTTTGGATTAAGTAACGAAGATACTGTAAAAGGCATTGTAAAATTCTATGAAGATAAGTACAAAGAAAAGCTAGAGTATAAGATAGCATATTATTTTAAAAACTTCAGTAGCGAAATCGCAACAGGAGAATATGATAGAGCTGTACTTAGTGAAGAATTGGAAAAGATGCCCACAAAGAGTTATGCAGAAGCAGATAAATTGTTATTTGAATACATAGATGGAATTACAAATAATTTTGAAGCTAGAAACTTAATATTAATTACTTCAGAAAGAAGAAAATTGGGAGATGATTTTCTTGCAAGATTATTTGTACTTGGTGTTTATACTACTCTTACTGGTTCGGATAGAACAAAAGGTAAGGTGTGTGCAGCTATTAACTCACCTACAACTAAAAAGGATGCAAGAAGATATTATGATAATAATACAAGTGCTAATGATGTATATAATACATCAGAAGTAAGTGAGCTAGAGTTAAGAAGAATAATAACTTATTTTAAAAATTTAAATGGAGATACAAGTAAATATTGTGAAATCTTTGATAGAGTTGTATCACAATATACAACAGAACAGATGGCAATAATTATTAAGTGCCTACCAAAAGACGTAACAGCATTTTTACAGGAAAATAGTGAATCATATAAAAATATAGTTAATTTATCAAATATACAGATACCTCAAGCTCCAGTAGAACAACCAAAGATTGTTACAAATGAGCCTAATAATAATAAATTTGAAATAAAAAACGGAAATGAAATTGCAGAAAAAATTGTAGTAAAAGAAGTACCTAAAGAAAAAGTAGTAGAAAAAGTTGTTGAAAAAGAAGTTGTAAAAGAAGTACCAAAAGTAATAACACAGGTAGTAGAAAAAGAGGTAGTAAAGCAATTTTATGATGTACCAAAGGATTATAAAAAAACAGTTTGTTTTGTTGGTGCGCCTAAAGTTGGAACTACATTTTGTATAAATGCAATAGGTACATATCTTGCTAGACAAAAAGTTAAAACGGCTTTTGTTGATATGACAAGAAAAAGAGATATGTATACTATTTATACATATGATAATACAGGAAAAAGAAATATAGCAGGTGATAGCTTAAAATATGCTTCTAGTGGAAAAAATGAACCATTAATTTATGATAAACTAAGTATCTATACAGCAGTACCAGGAGAAGATAGAAAGTCATATAATCCTAGTGTACTTGTTGATACAATAGTAAAAAATAATAATGTTGTTTTAATAGATGCAGATTTTAGTACACCACTTGATTATTTTAGACTAGCTCAGGACATATATATAGTACAGGATATGAATATACTTAATATAAGTCAGATTACAATGTTTTTAAGAGAACTTAAACAACGTGGAATTGGAATGGATAAGATAAAAATTGTTATTAATAAATATGTTGATTGCAGTTTAACTTCAAAAGACATTGTTGATGGTATTGCAACATATACTAGTTATGACTTAAAAATGTTTGATGAGTTATTCAATCCAAAGAGAATACAATATTTTATTTTGCCATTTGATGTAGAAAATTATAAAAAGTATATTGATATGGTATATAAGTATTCTAATAAATTCTCTAGTTTTACTAAAGAATTTCAAAATAATTTGAGTCAAATAATAAACACAATATATCCTACTAAAGGTGATGTTAGTGTTGAAGAGAAACATTATACTCAAGAGGAGACAAAAAAGAGTAAAGGCGGATTTAGCTTATTTAGAAGAAAATAATATTTTTGATTATATTTTTAAGGAGTGTGATAGATATGGATCAAAATACTACAGTATTTAAACCACAAAAAGACGAGTCAAAAAGAGTAAAGGAGATTATGGAGCAAGTTGTTGCAGCCTTAAAGGATAAAGGCTATGAACCAACAAGTCAGATTATTGGATATATCTTATCTGGTGATCCAACATATATAACTTCTCATAATAATGCAAGAGCTCTAATTTGCAAAATTGAAAGAGATGATTTACTACAAGAGATGATAAAGAAATATTTAGATTTATAGGTGAAAAATGAAAAGGATATTAGGAATAGACTATGGAGATGTAAGAGTAGGACTTGCAATATCTGATTCTTTAAGAATAACAGCTCAAGGACTAGAAACTCTTGTAATAAATGGTAGTGATAAAAAATTCATTAATGGAATAAGAAAATTAATGAATGAATATGACTTTGAAGAGGTTGTTATTGGTTATCCTAAAAATATGGATGGTACAAAATCGCAAAAAACGGTAAAGGTAGATGAGCTTATTCCAAAACTAGAAGAAATTGGGCTAAAAGTACATAAATGGGATGAGAGACTTACTACAGTATCAGCATATAAAACAATGAGAGAGATGAATATATCTCAAAAAGAAAAAAATAGAGTTGCAGATAGATTTGCTGCAACGTATATCTTAGAAGGATATTTAAATATGCTTTCTAAAGGCAATTAAATATATTTATACTTAATAAGGAGGAAATAAAATGGATAATGAAGAGATTGTAGGATGCTCAGGTTCTTGTGGAACTTGTGGTGGATGTGGATCTTCTGATGAGGAATCATTACCAATTTTAGTATTAACAGATGAAAATGGTAAAGAAGTAACTTTTGAAAAACTTGATGTTGTTGTACTTGAAGATGGAAGATCATTTTTAATTGTATCTGAACTTAAAGAAGATTATAATGAAGAAGTTGAAGTCGTTATTCTTGAAATAAAAGAAGAAGATGGAGAACAAGTTTATGATACTCTTACAGATGAAGAACTATTAAAAGATGTTTATTCTAGATTTCTAAAACAGCAAGGAATAGAAGAAGATGAAGAATAATAATTTCAAGGTATATTTTTATATACCTTGTTTTTTTGTGAAATTTTTGAAAACTGTATGGTACTAGTGTATTTTTGGTGAAAAGAGACATAATATATTTATTTTTAAATATTACTGTGGTATAATTAGTTACGGTGATAGGAAAATGGAAAGCGCATATAAATTATTTAATATTAGTAAAGAATTAGAAAATATTGCAAGGAAAACGGAAGATGAAGTAAAAGATGTTTTTAAACAAATTGAGGAGACTGCATTATATAACCAAGCAAGAGTTTTAAAAGCATTTCAAAGTGTCCCTATTACACAGGCTCATTTTGGAAAAACAACAGGATATGGACATGGAGATATAGGTAGAGAAGCAATAGAAAAGTTATATTCTAATATATTTGAAACAGAAGATGCTTTAGTTAGAGTTCAATTTGTAAGCGGAACGCATACTTTAGCTACTGCACTTAAGGCACTTTTAAATTACGGAGATGAAATGCTAGCAATATCTGGAAGACCATATGATACGCTTTGTACTGTTATTGGTCTAGAAGAAAATGATATGTCTTTAATTAGTAGAGGAATAAAATATTCACAAATAGACTTAGATGAGAACGATAATTTTAAGTGTGAGGATATTAAGGAATATTTAAAAAATAATAAGGTAAAGCTAGTTCATATTCAAAGATCAAGAGGTTATGCTGTAAGAAAAGCATTATTAATATCAGATATTGAAAATGTTATTAAAGAAATAAGAAGCGTAGATAAAGATGTTATAATATATGTAGATAACTGTTATGGTGAATTTACAGAAGATAAAGAGCCTACTGCTGTAGGAGCGGATATCTGTTGTGGAAGTCTAATAAAAAATGCTGGTGGTGGACTTTGTGAAATGGGCGGATATGTATGTGGCAAAAAAGTTTTGATTGAAAAAGTAGTTCAAGAATTATATTGCCCAGGGCTAGAAAAAGATAATGGAGCAACACTTGGACAAAATCAAAATATTATACAGGGATTATTTATGGCACCAACAGTTGTAGAATCTGCTCTTAAAGCAATGACTTTTGCATCAAGACTTTTAGAAAATCTTGGATGTGATGTATTTCCAAAGTATAAAGATAAGAGAAGTGATATTGTTCAAATTATAAATTTTGGAGATAAAGATAAGTTAATAAAGTTTATTCAAGGAATACAGTTTGCATCTCCAATAGATAGTAATGTCGTTCCAATGCCTTGGGCTATGCCAGGATATTCAGATGAGGTAATCATGGCAGCTGGTACCTTTATGGAAGGAGCTTCCATAGAGCTTTCAGCAGATTCTCCAATGAGAGAACCATACTCAGCATATATGCAAGGTGGTCTTTCATATGAGTCAGCAAAGCTTGCTATACTAATAGCTGCTCAAAAAATGTTAGGAGAATAGTTGATGGATGTAGTTGTAATTGGCGGTGGTGCGGCTGGAATGATGGCTGCAATTAATAGTGCTAAGCATCAAAATAAAGTTATTTTAATTGAAAAAACTTCTTCTCTTGGAAATAAAATAAAAATAACTGGAAAAGGAAGATGTAATATTACTTTTGATGGAGACATAGAAGATTTTGAAAGAAATATTACAAAAAATAATAAGTTTATGTTTAGTTCTTTCATGAATTTTAGTAATAAAGATACAGTAGATTATTTTAATTCATTAGGAGTTAAAACTAAAGTTGAAAGAGGTGGAAGGATTTTTCCGCAGAGTGATAGAGCAGAAGATGTTGTAAACGCTTTAAAAGAAGAATTAAAAAGATATAATGTTGAAGTTAAATATAACACATGCTTGCAAGATTTTATTATTGAAAATAATGTATTAAAAGGAATAAAAACTAATTTTGGTAATATATTTGCAGATAAGTTTATACTTTGTACAGGTGGTGTTAGTTATAAAAATACAGGTAGTAGTGGGGAATGCTTTAATATATTGAAAAAACACGGGCATAATATAATTGAGCTAAAGCCTGGACTTATACCATTAAAATCAGATGACGATATTTGTAAAAAGCTTCAAGGATTGACACTAAAAAATGTTTCATTAAAAATTTATGACTCTCAAAAGTTGGTATATAATTCATTTGGTGAAATGCTATTTGCACATTTTGGTATTACAGGTCCGATAGTATTAAGTGGTAGTAGTATAGTAAATAGATTAAAAGATATTGAGGAAAAATTAAAATCAAATAACATTATTGCTGTAATAGATTTAAAACCGGCACTTGAAGTGGAAGTTTTAGATAAGCGAATTCAAAGAGATTTTCAAAAATATACTAACAAGGAATTTAAGAATTCTTTAAATGAGCTTCTTCCACAAAAACTAATACCAGTAATAGTAGAAAAAAGTGGAATTAGTCCAGATAAAAAAGTGCATCAAATTACTAAAGATGAAAGAATGAATTTAGTAAATTGTATAAAAAATTTAAAAATTGTTATTAATGGCTTTATGCCGATTGATATTGCTATAGTAACTTGTGGAGGAGTAGATGTAAAACAAGTAAATCCTAAAACTATGGAATCTAAAATAGTTCAAAATTTATTTTTAGCAGGAGAAGTTTTAGATGTTGATGCTTTAACAGGAGGATTTAATTTACAAATTGCCTTTTCGACTGCTATTGCAGCAAGTAATGATTAAGGAGGGATAAGATTATGGAAGATAATGAAAAGAAAGAAAATAATATTCAGATCATTTCAGAAAGAAAAAGAAATAAGGTACCAATGATACTTGTAATAATAATTGGAGTTATATTAGTATCGGTATTAAGTTCCTTGGCAACATATTTTTTAGTTACAAGAGGTAGCGTTCAAATTACAGGAGCAAATAATACTACATATAATGTGGAAAATGTAGAAAATCCAGTGGTTGCTGTTGCTCAAATAGCTGGTCCTTCAGTAGTAGGAGTTAGTGTTACATATTATGAGCAGAGCATATTTGGACAATTAGCAGAAGGGGAATCAGAAGGCTCTGGAATTATATATTCTGAAGACGGATATATAATTACAAATTATCATGTAATTGAGGATGCTGTAAACTCAAGTAGTGCAGCCGTAAAAATAACTTTGTCTGATGAGACAGAGTATCAGGCAGAAATTGTAGGAACAGATGAAGTAACAGATTTAGCACTTTTAAAGATTGATCCAGAAGAAAAATTAACACCAGCAACTTTTGATGATTCATCTAATATTCAAGTAGGAGAACTTGCTGTTGCTATAGGTAATCCTTTAGGTCAAGAATTTGCAGGTAGTGTTACTGTTGGATATATATCAGCATTAAATAGAGATATTACAACAGATGGTAGAACATATAATGTTATTCAAACAGATGCAGCAATAAATCCAGGTAATAGTGGAGGAGCTTTAGTAAATTCTAAAGGAGAAGTAATTGGTATAAATACTATAAAGATTAGCGATGACTCTGTTGAAGGCCTTGGATTTGCAATTCCAAGTAATGATGCTTTAAAAATTATTGAAGAATTAAAAGTAACAGGTAAAATTATTAGACCATATGTTGGTATATATGGTATAGATTTAGATGAAGCTACTGCAACAAGAAATAGACTTGTAGAAGGAATATATGTATATCAAGTACAAGATGGTTCACCAGCACAAGAAGCAGGACTTCAAAATGGAGATATAATAGTTGAGTTTGATGGTCAAGAAGTAAAGACTACGCAGGAATTAAATGATATTAAAAATAAGAAAGAAATAGGGGATAGTGTTCACATTAAAGTATATAGAGCGGGAGAATACAAAGAAGGAGACTTAGTACTTGGAAGTGATGAGAATGCTTCAAGTGGTACTGTAACAAACTAATTTGTATAAATAAAGGTGATTTTAGCATAAAGTCACCTTTATTTTTATGTAAAGCATTGCTTTTGTAGTGAACAAGGTGTATAATTTATATGCAATTAGAATATATTTGTAGTTTTATATTTAAGACTATATTTTAATTTGAAAAAAATTTTTTAAAAAGGAGGAAATATTTTTATGAAAAAAATATTAAAAAGTATCATTATATTAGTGATATTTATAACTATAGTTGTTATAGTAGGATTAATTGTTTCAAATACTTTTTTTAAGTTAGATATTCCTAATATCTCATCTGAAAAGCTTGATTTTGGAAATATAATTAAAGACGAAGAGGTAACAGATAATTATGAAATTTATACTCAAAAAATAGAATCAAAAGACTTTATTAATTTAGCTGTAAATTCATATATAGATAATTTAGTTGAGGAGTTTAAGAATAATAATTTAAGTGATAAAAAAATTATATTTAGTAAAGACAAGGCTGTTTTTAAACAGATAATAGATACGTATAAAGTAAATGATGATCTTGTTAGTGTAAAAATAACTAGTATATTTAAAAAAAATTATCAAAAAAATTATACTACAAAAATTTACGCATATAATTTTAGTAATAAAGACGAAATTGTAATTACTTTAGATGATCTTTTTAAAAATGGATATAAAAATATAATACCAGATAATAGTTATGATTCATTTTTACTAAAGTATAATGACATAGAATTATATACCGGTATATATAAGAAAAATGTTAGTTACAATTCATTATTAGAGTATAATGCGTCTAAAAAGATTAATGCACAAAATTTTAATATTACTCAGGAGGAGTACGAGAATCTTTTTTCAAATCAGATAGATAAGAATAAAAAAATGGTAGCAATAACTTTTGATGATGGTCCTCATGCTACTAATACATATAAGATTTTAGATATATTAGATGCTAATAATGCAAAAGCCACTTTCTTTATGCTTGGATCTAATGTTTTAAAAAATAATAATGTAGTAAAGTCTGTTTATGATAGAGGAAATGAAATTGGAATACATACTTGGAATCATAAGGAACTTACAAAGTTATCTTCAGAGCAGATAAAAAATGAAGTAGATTCTACTTCTGATGCAATATTTAATATAACAGGAGAAAGACCAACACTTGTAAGGCCACCATATGGTTCAGTAAATAGTACTGTAAAATCTGTATTATCTAATTATACTATAGTTCTTTGGAATATAGATTCACTAGATTGGAAAAGTAGAGATGAGAAGAAAATAGTACCTTTGGTTATGAATGATATAAAAGATGGAGATATTATTTTACTTCATGACATCCATTCTACAACTATTCCAGCAGTAGAAAAAATTGTAAAGCAGTTAAAAGAACAAGATTATGAATTAGTAACGGTATCAGATATGCTTGAGGCAAAAGGGTATGATACAGCAAGTACTAAATTGTTTTATAGTGCTAGACAATAAGATTTAAAGTTCAACTCAAAATGAGTTGAACTTTTTTTGATTTATCTTTTTTTTTATAGTATAATATATAGAGTTTGAGGAGTTAAATATGGCAAAAAAAGTAATAATTACAGAAAAACCAAGTGTAGCAATGGAATTTGCAAAAGCTTTAAAAATAAATATAAATAGAAAAGATGGATACATAGAATCAGATGAGTGGATAATTACATGGTGCGTGGGTCACTTAGTTACTATGAGTTATCCAGAAGTATATGATGAAAAATTAAAAATATGGAGACTTGATACACTACCTTTTTTACCTAAAGACTGGAAATATGAAATAATACCAAATGTTGAAAAACAATTTAATATAGTAAAGTCTTTATTGCAAAGAGAAGACATAGATATAATATATAATGCAGGTGACTCAGGTCGTGAAGGAGAATATATACAAAGACTGGTATTTATGATGGCAAAACCTAATCCTAATGCAAAGATAAAAAGAGTGTGGATTGATTCTCAAACAGAAGAAGAGATATTAAGAGGGATTAAAGAGGCAAAAGACCTAGTAGAATATGATAGCTTATCTGATGCAGCATATTTAAGAGCAAAAGAAGATTATTTGATTGGAATAAATTTTTCTAGACTTTTATCTTTGATGTATGCTAGGAAAGTAGCTAAAGCTATGAATGAGGAAAGAGCTGTTATATCTATTGGTAGAGTAATGACTTGTGTTTTAGGTTTAGTTGTAAATAGAGAAAGAGAAATTCGTAATTTTAAAAAAGTTAGTTTTTATAAAATTCAAGGAAGTTTTTTTAAAAAAGCAGAAATTATAGGAGATTTTAAAGCTCTTGAAGATTCTATTGTTTATGAATCACCAAAATTATATAATGAGACAGGATTTAAGAAAAAAGAAGATGCACTAAAATTTATTGAATATTTAAAGAGGAGTGATAAAGCTATAGTAGAATCTGTTACTAAAAAGAAAATAAAAGAAAACCCACCTCTTCTTTTTAATTTAGCTGAAGCTCAAAATGAATGTACAAGACGTTTTAAGATAAGTCCAGATCAAACTTTACAGACCATACAGAGTCTTTATGAAAAAAAACTTGTTACTTATCCTAGAACAGATGCAAGAGTTTTATCATCTGCTGTTGCAAAAATTATAACTAAAAATTTAAATGGACTTGCAAAATTAAATATAAGTGATGAGATAAATCAAATTATAAATAATATGGTAGAAAGAAAATATAGTACAAAATTAGAAAAGACGAAATATGTAGATGATAGTAAAATAACAGATCACTATGCAATTATTCCTACTGGAGAAGGAAAGGAAAATTTTTCTAAGTTAACTGAACTTGAAAGAAAAGTATATGAATTAATTGTAAAGAGATTTTTAGCTATTTTTTATCCTGCTAGTGAATATAATAGAATATCTGTAAAACTTAAAGTAGGGAAAGAAAATTTTTTTGCAAATGGAAGAGTGTGCTCTAAAATAGGTTATTTAGAGGTATATAAAAATGAAAAAAATATAAAGATAAATAATATAGAAGATAAAGAAAAAGAAGATGAAGAAAGCTCAAATGAAAATATAGAAATTTTAGCAAAACTTAAGAAAAATGATGAGCTTGAAGTGAAAGGGTATAATATAAAAGAAGGGGAGACAAAACCTCCTAAAAGATATAGTTCTGGTACTATGGTACTTGCTATGGAAAACGCAGGAAAACTTATTGAAGATGAAGAGCTTAGAGAGCAAATAAAAGGTAGCGGAATAGGAACAAGTGCAACCAGAGCAGAGATAATAAAAAAATTAGAGAGAATAGATTATATAGTTGCAAACAAAAAAACTCAAATTTTAACACCAACAAAAAGAGGAGAAGCAATATATGATATAGTTTTAAATACTATGCCTGATCTTTTAAATCCAGAGCTTACTGCAAGCTGGGAAAAAGGACTTACAATGGTAGAACAAAAGCAAATATCTGCAGATAAATTTATGGAAAAATTAGAAAAATATGTAAGAAATAAAGTAGTTAAATTTAAAAATAAAAGAAATGAGTATTTGTATGGATATTAATTATTGCTTTTTTATAAATTTATTGTATAATTATATTATGAGAAAATTAAAGGAGAGTTAAATTATGGAATATCAAGAAATTGAAGACAAAATGCAAAAAGCAGTAGATTATTTATGTGACGAACTTGCTGCAATTAGAGCAGGAAGAGCAAATCCTGCTATACTTAATAAAGTTACTGTAGAATATTATGGAGTACAAACTCCATTAAATCAAGTTGGGGCAATTTCAGTTCCAGAAGCAAGACAAATACTAATTACACCATGGGACAGATCTCTTATTGGACCTATAACTAAGGCAATACAAGTTGCAGAGCTTGGAGTTAATCCAATAAATGATGGTAATGGCGTAAGACTTACTTTTCCTGAGCTTAATGAAGAAAGAAGAAAACAAATTGTAAAAGAAGTAAGAAGTTTAGGAGAAGATGCAAAAGTTGCAATTAGAAATGTAAGAAGAGATGGAATAGATGATGCAAAAAAATTAAAAAATAGTGGAGAAATGACAGAAGATGAATTAAAAAATTCAGAAGAAAAGATTCAAAAAATTACCGATAAATATGTAGAAAAAGTAGAAAAAGTTATTTCTGAAAAAGAAAAAGAGGTTATGGAAGTATAATAAGGTAAGGAGAAGAAAATTGAAAGAAGGAGTAAAAAGAATAACAACTGGATTTTTATTCATGCTTGTTATTGTGTTAGTACTTGCATTAAATAATAAAGTAATTGATTCTATTTTTGTTACGTTATTATCTATAGCAGGAATATATGAATATAACAGATGTTTTAAGAGAAAAGGATATCATCCGATTTCTTTTATTGGATATTTAAGTTGCTTAATTATTCCGTTAATGGGTGTTGTTAGTTCACAAATTATGTTTAGTATACTTATGGTTGCAATACCGGTTGCAATCGTTATTATGTTTGCCTATATTGTTATAAAAAAGTTGGAAGTTAATATTATAGATATAGCTATTACTGTACTTTCAATAGTGTATGTACCGTTTTTGTTTTCTTTTATAAAATTATTATTTTTACAAGAAAATGGAAGAATTTTAGTACTTATTGCTTTTGCTTGTGCAATTGCAACAGATACATTTGCTTATGAAATCGGTTCTAGATTTGGTAAACATAAATTATCACCTATTGTGAGTCCTAAAAAAAGTATTGAAGGATCAGTTGCAGGAATTATAGCAGCAATGTTTGTAACAGGATTTATATGTTACATTACAAATACATATTTTTCAACAGAATTTAATATAATATTAATGACTATAATGGGAGCAGTGTTTAGTATTGTTGGACAGATAGGTGATTTAGCTGCTTCATCTATAAAAAGATTTTGCGGTCAAAAAGATTTTAGTAATTTACTACCAGGACATGGCGGAATTCTTGATAGATTTGATAGTATAATGTTTATTTCACCAATATTATATGTGTTTATATATTTAATAAGTATAATGTAAGGAGGAAGAATATTGGTTAGTTTTTTAATAACTGTAGTGAAGTTGTTAGTTATTATAGTGGCAGTTGCAACTATACACGAATTTGGGCACTTTCTTGCAAGTAAACTACTTAAAGTTGGTGTTGATGAATTCTCAATTGGTTTTGGACCTAAAATAGTTCAAAAGAAGTTTAAAGGAACAATGTATTCATTAAGATGGTTACCACTTGGTGGATATTGTGCAATAGAAGGCGAAGAGGAAACAGAAGAAAACAAAAATAGCGAGTCATCATATCAAAGAAAAAATCCATTAGAAAAGATAATAATACTTTCTATGGGAGTAATATTTAACTTTATATTGGCACTAGTTGTATTTATTTGTGTTTATCTTCCAGGAAATGTTGCAACAACACAAATTAAATCATTTACTTCTGATTCTGTATTAATTGATGCAGGATTACAGGAAAATGATAAAATCCTTTCTATTAATAATAAAGATGTAGAGTTATATTCACAAATATCTAATTTTAAATTAGATAGTGATGTTAAGGATGTTCAAATAGAGTATGAAAGAGATGGAAATGTTTATAACGCTACTGTAGAAGATGCACAAAGAATAGAAGGAAAAATTGGTATTAATTTTAAAATAGATGATCAAGGAAATTCTACAAATGTAATTGAGTTAACTGGTGCTGGTACTAGTGCTGCAGAAGTAGGTTTAAAATCTGGTGATACTATATTATCAGTTAATGGTGTTTCAACACCAGATGCTTATGCAATAGTTAATGAAATAGAAGATAAAGCTGGTCAAGAAATATCAGTACAAGTACAAAGAGGAGAAGAGGTACTTGAATTTAATGTGATACCAGAAGCTCAAAAAGTTTTTGATTTAGGTATTCAAAGCGTTGCTACAACTAAATCTAATATAGGATATGCTTTTATAGAAACAGTTGAAAATATAAAAAATATTGTTGGCTCTTACGTGGATTTATTTACTGGAAAAGTATCAATTTCAAATATGTCAGGTATAGTTGGAATTGGAGAAGTTGTTTCTAAGAGTTCAGGAGTGCTAAACTTCTTTTATTTAATGGCTATGATTAGTATGGCAGTAGGTGTTGCAAATATTTTACCATTTCCACCACTTGATGGAGGAAAAATTGTATTAGTACTTATAGAGGCTATAACAAGAAAGAAAGTATCTGAAAAAGTTGAGCTTACAATTTCATATATTGGTCTTGGACTATTACTTGCTCTTACATTCTTTGTAACTATAAAAGATATAATAAGAATAGTATAGGAGGAAAAATAAAATGGCTGAGTATGTTGTATTAATATTTGCTGCTATTGCAGTTATTATAGTAGCTAAACTTTTAGCATGGCCAGTAAAAAAAATATTTAAATTAGCATTAAATGTTATTATTGGTGTAGTGTTAATTGTGCTTGTAAATACTTTTGGAGGAGCAATTGGAATATCAATTCCTTTTAATATTGTAACAGCATTAATTGCTGGTATACTCGGAGTTCCTGGAGTAATAGCACTTATAGTAATAGGTTTCTTTATATAGTAAATATAATAAAAATAGACATATTGTATATTTTTTAGATAACTTAACCAAAATAATTGTAGGTGAAAGTTATGAATAAGAAATATATAGCATGTCTTTTTTTTATGCTTTTTATATTATTTGGATTTGTTTATGCACAGACTCAAAAAGCGGAGAGTTCTATTTCTACTACTAAAGCTTCAGGGGATAATATGGTAGAGCTTCTTGCAAGACTTATCAATGGCGAAGCTAGAGGTGAACCCTATATTGGTCAAGTTGCAGTAGGTGCAGTAATAATGAATAGAGTAAAAGATCCATCTTTTCCTAATACAATAGCAGGTGTTATTTACCAAACAGGTCAGTTTTCTTGCGTGACGGATGGACAATTTAACGTTGAAATTGAAGAAGGATCTACAGTATATAAAGCTGCACAAGATGCAATGAATGGTGTTGATCCTACTAATGGAGCGCTTTATTTTTATAATCCATCAAAAACTAAAAGTAAATGGTTATTCTCTTTAAAGACAGTTACAACTATTGGAAAGCACGTATTTGCTGTGGAGGAATAACATGTTAGAGAGATTTGAAAAGAAAATTATAGAGATAAAAAATAAAATTGGTAAAAAAAATACAGGAATAATTCTTTTTTCTTTACTTTGTATTATCGCGCTTTTTTCAATGATTCTTTTAAAAAGATTTAAAATAGAAAAACAAGAAGTACAAGATTCATATAATAGAGCTATGTATGATTTTGTGTCAGATATTAATAATATTGAAAATGAGATGACAAAGTTAAAGATAACAAGTAATGATACATATACAATGACAACACTTGCTAGTGTATTTGCTAAGTCAAATAGTGCCAAAGCAAATTTAGATATTTTACCTTTTTCTGCTGGAAGTATATCAAATGTATCTAAATTTTTAAATCAACTTAGCGATTTTTCATACTCATTAATGAGGAATATATTAAATGGAAATGAAATATCAGAGTATAAAGAAAATATAGATTCGTTATATATAAAAATAAGTGAATTATCTGATGTAGTGGAAAATATATATACAGATTTAACAGCAAATAATATAAAATGGGATGAACTTGAAAAGGTTGGAGATGAAAAAATTAAAGAAAGTACGGCACAAGAAGAATTATCAAGTGTAAATTATATTGGAAAAACATTTACTGAATATGAAGGCATAATATATGACGGAGCCTTTTCTAATCATATATTAACAGCTAAACCTGAATTTTTAAATGGAAATATATTATCAAGTGATGAAGCTAAAAATTTAGTAAAAGAAGAACTAAATATAGAAAGTATTGAATTTAAGTCTGAGCAAGATGGTAGATTACCTCTTTATGTGTTTGAAACAAAATTAAGTGGATTTGATACATTAAAGACACTCTATGTTACAAAAGAAGATGGAAAAGTTTATCAGATGATATCTGATAGGAAGAGTACTACAGAAAATATAAGTATAGATGAGGCAGAGAAAAAAGCAACGGAATATATAAATAATTTAGGAATAGATAATATAGTTCCAACATATTATTTAAAATCGGAAAATATGGTTACAATTTCTTTTGCTGCAACTCAGGATGATGTTATTATATATTCAGATTTAATTAAAGTTAAAGTAGCTTTAGATAATGGAGAAATTATGACTTATGAAGCTAATGGTTATATATATAACTATAAAGAAAGAAATATTAATGCTAGTAAAACTATAGATGAAGCAAGAGAAGTTTTATATAAAGATTTAACTATAGAAAATGAGAGATTATGCATTATTCCAACAGACTCTAAAGATGAAGTTTTGGTATATGAATTTGAAGGAATAATAGATGAAAATAGATTCTTGGTATATGTTAATGCTAATACTCTAGTGGAAGAAAAAATTTATATATTACTTGAAACAGAAGGTGGGACTCTGGCCATGTAATATTGAAAATTGCACAATTATATGATATATATAAGTTGGTGATAATATGATATATAAAGAGGTAACTAAATGTAACTTAGATTCTAAGGAATTATTTTCTCAAAGAGATGAAGATGGATATATTGTCTTAGATGGCAAATTACCAGAATTTACTCCAAATTCTAGGGAAAAAGTTGGTAATGAAAATAGAATAAAAAACTGGATAGAAACAAAAGATGGTAAGCAATTTCTTATAAAGAGTAATGCAAAACTTGATGGAGAAGAAAATTATATGGAGTATGCAGAGCTTATTTGTATGAAAATAGCTGAAAAAATGGGACTTGAGTATGCAAAGTATGATATTATAAAATATAATGGGGAAAAAGGGATAATAACAGAAAATATGTTGAATAAAGATGAATATATGTTTACATTAGAGGATTTTATTAGTTCTTCCCAAGAAAATCCAGATAGTCCAGATATAATAGATTATATTGATACAGTAAATCAACTTGGAAAAAAGTTAAAAGAATATAACTATAGTAATAAAGATTCTAAAAAAATAATAAAGGAATTTAATAAAAGAGTTATATTTGATTCTATAGTTGGTGCAACTGATAGACATGCAGAAAATATAAGTTTTATTGGAAACGTTAAAAATAGTAAAGATATAAGATTGTCTCCAATTTATGATACTGAAAATTCTTTATTATTAGAAAATAATGTAGAACTCGTAACTAGTCTTGCTTTTGATAAAAAAAGATGTAGTACAGCTGCTTTAAGTACATATCCAAAACTTGCTATTGTACCAAATAAGGATGCAGATCCTACAGATATAACAAGAGCTACTTTTGAATTTAGTACTATGTCACTTGATGAAGATGATTATGAGTTAGAAGATTTTGCAGCAGAACAATTAGAATCTTTAGATATGGATGACATTTTTGATCGTGTAGAAAATCAAATTAACTCTATTATTCCAATTCAGGTAAAAAATGTAGCAAAAATTTGTGTAAATCAAAGAATTAAAGATTTATCTAAAATGCTTGATGGAAGAGCTGAAGTAGATTATGACAGAGAATATATGAATGGAATTAGAGATAAAATATCACAAAGAAGAGAAAATATGGCACGAAAAGAAGATATATCCAATTAATGTTAACATAAAACTTGAAAAATACTTGATATTATGTTATAATAATAGAGCAACTAGAATTTAGAAAAAATAAACGAATGGGGGTTTTGTTTATGAAATTTGTAGTAAAGTATGGTGATTTACCAATAGGAATATATAATCAAATTAGCAAAAATTGTGTTGAATATACTGTAGATAAAGAAAATATAAAAAAATTACAAGATGAAGGAATACAGTTAAATCCAATTGTTGCTAGAGATTATACAGGAAAAGAGTTTCCTTTTTTAGATAATAGAATTAGAAATTCTAAAAGATTTAAAAATGTGGAGATAGGTTATCACACAGATCCTATTGGCTTAGAAGAAATAGAATAGATTTAAAAATCTATTCTATTTTTATTTATATTTTTAATTGAAATGATATATTTTTTTTGATATAATAAAGCATGTAAATCAAACAAAAGTTTGAGAGGTGGAATATGGGATACATTATAGTTGATGGAAGAATGAGAAATATTGAAAAAAATACATTAAAATATTTGGGGTATAAGCTTATCGAGTTAAAAAAAAGCAATAATGTGTATGCTGAAATTTCATCTCATGTTGATATATTTACTACAAAAATAAATGATACTTTAGTAGTAGAAAAAAGTAAGTTTGAAAACTTGGACTTTTTATTAAAGGAATCTCAATATAATATAATTTGTGGAAAAGAAGAAGTTGGACTTAACTATCCTGAGGACATTAAATATAATGTATGTATTATAGGAAATTACGCGATACATAACTTTAAGTATACAGATAAAGTAGTGTTAAAAAAACTTAAAGAAAATGATTATGAGCTTATTAATGTTGAACAAGGATATAGTAATTGCTCAATTGCTGTAATAGATAATACTAGTGTAATAACTACAGATAAAAAGATTGCAGAAAAACTTATTGCAAATAATTTTAGTGTATTATTATTAGATTATGTTCCAGATATAAAACTAAAAGATGAGTATGGAAATTTTAGTAGTATGACAGGTTTTATTGGTGGAGCAATAGGAAGAGTAGGAGATAATATAATTATATTTGGAGATTTAGATAAAATAGATAAAGCTGGAAAAATAAGAAAATTTATTACAACGAGAAATTTGAATATAATAGATTTTAAAGATTTAGATGTCATAGATTATGGTGGAATTGTAGAGGTGTAAAATGAGTGATTTATTAACAGGATTAAATGATAGACAGAAGGAAGCTGTTGAATATATGGAAGGACCACTTCTAATTCTTGCGGGAGCAGGATCAGGAAAAACAAGAGTTCTTACATATAAGATTGCATATCTTCTTGAACAAGATATAGTAAAACCATGGCAAATTCTTGCTATTACATTTACAAATAAAGCAGCAAAAGAAATGAAAGAAAGAGTAGAAGGACTTGTTGGACAAGTTGCACAGGATATGTGGCTTGGAACGTTTCACTCTGTGTGTGTAAGAATTTTAAAAAGAGAAATTGAGCTACTTGGATATACAAGAGAGTTTAATATTTTTGATGAGATAGATAAAGAAAAAGTATTAAAAGAAGTATCAAAAAAGTTAAATATTGATGAGAAGATGTACCCTATTGGACTTTTAAAATCAGAAATAAGTAAAGCAAAAGAAGTAATGAAAGATAAAAAAATGTATCAAAAAGAGGCAATGGGGGATTTTAGAAAAGAAGAAATTGCTAAAGTATATAATTTGTATCAAGATACATTAAGAGCTAATAATTCGATAGATTTTGATGATATTATAATGCTCACAGTAAAATTGTTTTTAGAAAATCCAGATAGACTTATGTATTATCAACAAAAATTTAACTATATTCTAGTTGACGAATATCAAGATACAAACAAAACTCAGTTTTTATTAATAAGTCTTTTATCATCTGCAACAGGAAATATTTGTGTCGTAGGTGATGAGTCACAGAGTATTTATGGATTTAGAGGAGCAGATATAACAAATATTTTAAACTTTGAAAGAGAGTTTCCAAATGCTAAAATTGTAAAACTTGAAGAGAATTATAGAAGTACTAAAAATATATTAAATGCTGCAAATGAAGTTATAAAAAATAATTCTTCAAAATTAGATAAAGTTTTATGGACTCAAAATGAAGAAGGAGAGAAAATAGAATATAAAACTTTAAATAATGAGTATGAAGAAGTTGAATTTGTTGTAGATAAAATAGATGAATTATGTAGAAAAGAAAATCAAAAATATTCAGATTTTGCAGTTCTTTTTAGAACTAATGCACAAGCACGTGTACTTGAAGAAGTATTTATGAAGTCAGGAACACCATATAAATTAATTGGTGGAATAAAATTCTATGCAAGAAAAGAAATAAAAGATATTATTAGCTACTTAAAACTAATTCAAAATAAAAATGATAATATTGCTTTAAAGAGAATAATAAATGAACCTAAAAGAGGAATAGGAGATACAGCACTAGATAAACTAGATATGCTTGCTACACAAAAAGGTATGTCCATATTTGAACTTATTCAAGATAGTAATAATTTGACAGGTATTAGAAGTTCAGGAAATATAATACTCTTTAGAGATATGATAAATAGTTTTATCAAAGTAAAAAATGAAATAAAAGTGTCAGAATTAATTAAAAAAGTTTTAAAAGAATCTGGATATGAAGATATGTTAAATTCTGAAGGAACAAAGGAAACAGAAATTCGTTTTGACAATCTTATGGAATTTATTGGAGTTGCAATTGAGTTTGAAAATGAAAATGTTGAACATACATTAGGCGATTTTTTAGAAAGTATTGCTTTAGTTTCTGATGTAGATAATTTAGATGAAACAACAGAAGCTGTTACTCTTATGACAATGCATAGTGCTAAAGGTCTTGAGTTTAAAAACGTATTTTTAGTTGGAATGGAAGAAGGATTATTTCCTTCAAAGCGCTCAATTGAAGAAGATGGACAAACTGAAGAAGAAAGAAGGCTTTGTTATGTAGCAATAACAAGAGCGCAAAAGCATCTATTTTTAACTAATACTAAAAAAAGAACACTTTATGGATCAACATCATTTTCTATACCATCAAGATTTATTGAAGAAATACCAGATTATGTACTTAGTGCCGAGTCAATAGATAATAGAAATGGTAAAAGAGCTAAAACAGCAAATTCATGGCTTGATGATGAATATAAAAAAGTGGAGACATTTATTTCAAGTAGAAATAGAGTAAATGAAAATATAGAAAGAAAAACTAAACCAAATATTGGAATAAGTGTTGATTCATTTTTAAAAAATTTAGCAGGGACAACAGTACCTCAAAAGGCTAACGTTTTAGCGAGCGATGTGAAATATAAAGTTGGAATGGAAGTAAAACATAAAAAATTTGGAGTGGGAATAATTGAAAAAATAGAGCAAGAGGGAGATGACTATAAACTAGATATTACTTTTAATAATTCTGGATTTAAAAGATTAATGGCAAATTATACACCACTAGAAATTATAAGTAAAGAATAGAGGAGAATGTATTATGAAAAAAATTACTTTTGTTACTACAAATAAAGGAAAAATATCCACAGCTAAGCAGTATTTAGATGATGCAAATGTAGAACTTGAAGCATATAATTATGAGCTTGTTGAACCAAGAACTGATGATATTCAAGAGATAGCCAAACAGAAAGTATTGCAAGCTTACGAAGTTGTTAAGCAACCATGTATTGCACTTGATTCTGGATTTTATATAGAAGCATTAAATGGATTTCCAAGAGCATTTGTAAATTTTGCGTTAGATACAATTGGCACACAAGGGATACTTGATATAATGAGAGGAAAAGAAAACAGAAAATGTTCTTTTAAAGAGTGTGTAGCATATTATGATGGAAAAGAAATAAAGTATTTTTTCTATGAGCATAAAGGAACTCTTGCAGAAGAGTATAGGGGAAAAGATAATAAAAAGCAATGGAGTCCTTTGTGGCATATATATAAAGATGCTTATGATCCATCAAGAACTTTATCTGAACTTACTGATGAAGAAATTGAAAATAGAAGAAAAGTTACAGGATCATCTTTACAAGAATTTGCAAATTGGTATAAAAATCAGTAAAAAATTAAACTCTACATTAATGTAGAGTTATTTTTTTATTTAAACTTAATTTTTTTTTCTTCTTTTTCTTTAATTTTTCTAAGAATTAAATTTATGTATTCTACGTTACATTCATCTTTTGATTCATATATTAGAGCATATTCCTTAGCTTTTTTTAAATATTCTTTATTTCCTTCTTTTAAATATTTAGTATAGTATATATATATTAAATCTTCATATGCTTTAAAAATGTTGTGTTTTATGCATTCTTCTAAAAGATTAATACTTCTTTGTGTGTCTTTTGCTATACCAATTTCTGCAACACCGTTTTCGTAAAAATAGTGTGCTAAATTATATTTTGACCAAAAGCATACTGAATAAATTGTAGCTTCAGTTGCTTTTGTATATGACTCAAAAGCTTTTTTTAGGTTCTTTTTTGTTCCAATACCTAGTCTATACATTTGTCCTACTTTATTTAAAGCCCAACTTTCTCCTTGATTTGCAGAAGATTTGAAAAGTTCTAAAGCTTTTTTTACATTTCCTTCTTCCTCATACATTATGCCTAAGTTATTAATAGCATATACATAATTTTTGTCTGCTGCAAATTCAAAAAGTTTTTTAGCTTTTTTTAAATCTTTACGAATAAATGGAATGTTACCTTCTTTAAAGACTGTTCCTAGACTATTTATAGCTGAAATACAATTTACCTTTCTTGCTCTATTAAAATATCTAAACGCTTTTTTCATATCTTCTCTAGATTTTGTTCCGATAAAGCCGTTATAGTATAAATGTCCTAAGGCCCATATTGCATTAGGATGATTTTTTTCTGCTGCTGTTTTATAAAATTCATAACTTTCTTGATATCTGGGATATCCGGCAACTTGACCATAAAGCTCTAGTGAGCCCATTTCAAAACAAGCATATGGATTACCTTTTTTAGCAAGTTCATGAATTCCTCTAATAGACCATAAACCGCCCTTTAACTGTACTGTTACAAAATCAATTGCATCATCTGAAGATACTTCTGATGAATACAAAAAATCATCTAATGTATCCATAAATTTATCCTCAATATATACTGGTTGTTTTTTTTCTAATATAACAAAAAATAGTATTTCAACAAAGAAGTTATATAGATTTTTACTATCGAGTAATTTTTTTAAAGTAGAAGAAAATTCTTTTGTAACTTCAATATCATTTTTAGATATATTATATAATCTTAGACATACTTTGTTAAATTTTATATTGTTATTTATTACGTCTATTGATTGGTTAAAATAATCTTTTGTTATAAATATATTTTTATTATCTATAGTTGCAATTATATTTAAGATTATATTTTTAAAAATAGATTTGTCTTTGGCATATTTTTGTCTCCAATTTACATATATATTTTTATATTTTGAGTTTATTGCTCTAACACCTGTACAATAATTATTAACTGTTGTATCAGATATTGAGTCTATATCAAATAAAATACAAAATATTTCAGACTGTATTGTAAAGTTTTTATTATTTGTTTCTTCTTTTAATACTCTAAATAGATTTCCTAAAGATAAATGTCTATTGTTATTATTTAGTTTAACATAATTTTTTTTGCTCATAATAATCTCCTTTGTGAATTTAGTGTGGATTTAACAATTTTACTGTAGTTTAATATGTGTTGCAAAAATATATTTTTTTGCGTATAATAATTATATAAAGCATTAATATTATAGCATAATGTATGGAAAAAATCAAAAAAGTGTATAATTGTAATGTATAATATATTGTTTAAATTAAATGTGAAAAAAGTGAGGATTTTTGTATGAGAGCAAGGTTATATATAAGTAAAGAAAATTTAAAATATAATATAGACTATGTCAAAAAAAAGATTAAGCATAGAAAAATTATTGCAATGGTAAAAGCAAATGCTTATGGCATAGGAGATGTAATTATTTCTAAAGAACTAAATAAATTAGGAGTAAATTCTTTTGGTGTTGCTAATGTAGAAGAAGCTTTACGATTAAGGAAAAATAAAGTTGAAGGAATGATACTAATAACAAGTGTTGTAGCACAAGATGAAGTTAAAGATGCAATAGATGAGAATATATCAATGTCTGTTTCAGATTTAGATAATATTAAATATATTAGTAAAGTTGCAAAAGAGCGAAAAAAAATTGCAAAAATTCATATAAAAATAGACACAGGTATGACCAGACTTGGATTTAATATAGATAATATTATAGTTAATTTTAATAAAATAAAAGAAATTAATAATATAAAAATAGAGGGAATATATACTCATTTGTCTTGTGCAGATTCAGATAAGGACTATACATATACTCAAATACAAGACTTTAAAAAAGTTGTAAAAGAGCTAAAGAAAATACAAGAATTTGAATATATACATATTTTAAATTCAGATGGAACAGAATTATATTGCAATGATGTAGACTTTGATACGCATGTAAGAGTAGGTTTAATTATGTATGGTTATGGAAATAGTAATACTAAGCCTATTTTAAAATTAACAGCACCAATAATTCATATAAATTATGTAGATAAATACGTAAAAGTAGGTTATGGTGGAACTTATATAGCAAAACCAAAGACAAAAATTGCAGTAGTAAAAATTGGATATGCAGATGGTTTTCCAAGGATATTATCTAATAAACTTATGTTTAAATTAAATGATATTTGTTGTCAACAAGTAGGCAATATTTGCATGGACATGATGATGATTGATGTGAGTAAAGTAGAAAATATTAAAGTTGGTGATGAGGTTATACTATGGGATTTTAAAGACAATTTAGAAGATATTGCTAAAAAATCCAATAGAATTGTGTATGAAGTAATCTCATCACTTGGAAATAGAATAGAAAGAATTATAGAGTAGGTGAATTTTGTGCAAATAGAAATAAATAGATTAAAAATTAATTATATAGAAAAAGGTCCAGATAGTAAATCTTGTGTAATATTACTTCATGGTTGGGGAGCAAATATTGCGTCATTTAATCCTATTATAAATGAATTATCTAAAAGATTAAAAGTCTATGCAATTGATTTTCCTGGGTTTGGTTTAAGTCAAAAACCAGATGAAAGTTATCATGTTGAAGACTATTCAAAAATAGTTTTAGAATTTATTAAACAAAAAGAATTAAAAGATGTTATTTTAATTGGGCATTCTTTTGGTGGAAGAGTAATAATAAAATTAGTAGGAAAATTAGGATATATACCTAAAAAAATAATTTTAGTAGATAGTGCTGGAATAAAACCTAAAAAGTCATTTAAAAGAAAAATAAAAGAGAAGATATTTAAAATTATAAAAAAGAGTGCAAATATGCTTTTAGGCAAAAAGAGAGCAAAAGATATAATAGATAAATATAAAAATAAATTTGGCTCAGAAGACTATAGAAATGCTGATGATACTATGAAAGAAGTATTTAAAAATGTAGTTAATGAAGATTTAAAAGAGTATTTACCTAATATAAAAGTATCAACTCTTTTAATATGGGGAGATAGAGACTTAGAGACTCCAATTGAAGATGCAAAACTTATGGAAAAGCTAATACCTGATTCAGGCCTTGTAACTATAAAAGGAGCAGGACATTTTAGTTATTTAGAAAATACCAGATTTTTTATAACTGTTGTAAATAAATTCTTGGAAGGATGTGAGTAGATGTCATCAGTAGTAGTTATATTATGTTATATTATATCATTACCTTTAATTATTGTTAATGTTAATAAGTTCATGCATATTTTTCAGCAGTCTTTTTATGAAATGGATGAATTTTTTCCTGCGATAAAGACAACAAAATCAGCAAGAATTCAAATTTATGAAGTGGTTTTAATTGTATTAGCAGCTTTATCACATTTTATTGTATATTTTTTACTTTTATATGCAGCTCTTAGTGTATTATGTGCATATTTAACCATAAATCATAGGCCAATAGCAAAGAAGAAATTTGTATATACAACTAGAGTAAAAATTACTTTTGCTATTATATTTTTAATTATTTTAGCAAGTATAATTGGTGTATACTATATTAGTTCTTATGAGTTATCGTTAATTGTATTTCTAGTTTTAGCGTTATATAAATATGTATCTATAGCTATTATGCTTCTTGGAAACTTATTAGCACAACCTATATTAAAACTAATTAATTTAAGATATATTAAAGAGGCAAAAAAAATTATTTTATCTAATTCTAATATGAAGATTATTGGAATTACAGGCAGTTATGGTAAAACATCTACAAAGAATATTGTCGCATCACTTCTTGAAGAAAAATATATAACAGTTATGACACCTAAAAGTTTTAATACAACTCTTGGTGTTGTAAAAACTATAAGAGAAGAAGTAAAACCGTATACTGAAGTTTTTGTATGTGAAATGGGTGCTGCACGTCTTGGGGAGATAAAAGAAATTTGTAATATTGTATCTCCAGATATTTCAGTTATAACATCAATCGGTCCACAGCATTTAACAAGTTTTAAAAGCATGGATAATATTATAAAAGGAAAATTTGAAATAATTACAAATGCAAAAAAAGATTCAGTAGCAGTTCTTAATATAGATAATGAATATATACAAAAAGGAATAAGTCTATATGCTAAAGAGAAAAACATAATAGATTTTTCTTTAGATAATATTAATTCAAAATATAGAGTAGAAAATATAAAAATGTCAGATAAAGGAAGTATTTTTGACGTAGTAGATAAAGACACAAAAATTACTGTTGAGACAAAGCTTTTAGGAAAGCATAACATATATAATATTGTATGTGCAATTGCAATTGCAAGAGAGCTAGATATGACTATTGAAGAAATAAAAAGAGGAATTAAAAAGATTAAACCAGTAGAGCATAGACTTGAGCTAAAGACTATGGGGGGAATACTTGCTTTAGATGACGCATTTAATTCAAATCCTGAAGGTTCAAAGGCTGCTATTGAGACACTATGTATGTTTAAAGATAAGTATAAAGTATTAGTAACTCCAGGAATGATAGAACTTGGAGAGAAAACAGATGAACTTAATGAAAAATTTGGTGAATATGCTTCAGTGTTAGACTATGTAATATTAGTAGGAGAAGTAACTACAAAATATATAAAAAAAGGATTAGAAAATAAGGAATTTAAAAATTATATTATAGTTAAAGACATATATGAGGCTTTTTCAAAGTTACAAGAGATACAAATTAGTCATGAAAATCTAATAGCATTATTTGAAAATGATTTACCAGATAGTTATATAAAATAGAAAGGAAGTATTAATATGAAAACAGTTGTTGGTGTATTTTTTGGTGGAAAAACAGTTGAACATGAAGTGTCAATTATATCTGCACTTCAAGTAATTGAAAATTTAGATAAAGAAAAATATGAAGTTATACCTATTTATATTTCAAAAGATAATAAATTCTACACATCTGAACTATTAACACGTGTTGAAGAATTTAAAGACTTAAATGAAGTAAAAAGACTTTCAAATGAAATATATTTTACTCATGAAGATTCAAAGCTAGTTTTAAATTTAGTAAGAGGAATATTTAAAAAGAGTATAGCTAAAATAGATATTGCATTTCCAGTTGTACATGGACTTAATGTAGAAGATGGTACATTAGAAGGATTTTTAGAAATGTATAATATTCCATATGTTGGTTGTGATGTATGTTCTTCTGCGGTAGGCATGAATAAAATTGTATTTAAAAAAGTATTAGAAGCTTCTAAGCTTCCAGTAGTTGAATATGAGACTTTAAATATAGAGGAGTTTGAAGAAGATGAAAGTAAAGCATATAAAAAGATAACAGAAAAATTAAGCCTTCCTGTAATAGTAAAACCATCTAATTTGGGTTCAAGCATTGGTATAGAAATAATAAAAAATGAAAATGAATTTAAAGAGAAAATGCAAAATGTATTTACTTTTTGTGAGAATGTGTTAATTGAAAAATGTGTTACTAATTTAAGAGAAATAAATTGTTCTGTACTAGGAAACTTTAAGGAACAAGAAGTATCTGTACTTGAAGAGCCAATAAAAAATGATGAAATACTTAGCTATAAAGATAAATATATGGGAGATGGAACGAAAAAAACAGGAGTAAAAGGTGGTAAATTTTCTGGAGCAAAAGGCTCTGGAATGGCTTCACTTTCTAGAAAAATTCCAGCTGAACTTTCTAAAGAGCAAGAAGAAGAAATATATTCTCTTGCAAAAAAGACTTTTACAGAATTAAATTGTGAAGGAATATCAAGGATAGACTTTATTATAGATAAGGACACAAATAATGTGTATGTAAATGAAATTAATACTATTCCAGGTTCACTTGCATTTTATCTTTGGGAACCAAAAGGAATTAGCTTCTCTGAGCTTTTAGACAGAGCAATAAGATATGCAATAAAAAGAAAAGAAAGAAGAGATAAAATTGTATATTCAACAGATGTGAATATTTTAAGTATGACTGGTAAAAAATAATATAAAAGAATTTTTATAATGGGAGGTATTATAAATGCCTCCCTTAATTATTATAAAAAATACAAATTAACTATTAATTCTTCACAAAGAATTATTTTTATAGTATAATAATTTTAGCAGTCGAGGTATATTATATGAAAGATAAATTTTTAGTTATATTGAAATGTGCTATATTTTTAGCAGTTGTTTTGTTTTTATTTATTACTGCTAAAGATTTTAATAATAAAGAAATAAATAGAGAAAGTGCTAATTTAATTATTTATGGAGATACAATATCACAAGAATATAAACCTTTTGTTGAAAACGGAAAAATATATTTATCTTTTAGAACTATTTTAGAGTTTATAGATGAAGATATATTTTATGATGAAAATGTACAAAAAGTAATAGTTACAACACAAGAAGGTGTATATAAATTTAGTCTTGGTGAAAATAAAGCAACTAGAAACTTCAAAGAATATGATGCAAAGTCATGTGTAAAAAAGGTTGATGATACAGTATATATAGACATGGATTTAGTAAAAGATATATATGGTATTAAATGTGAATTTAATGAAGATACTAATTCAATATCAATAGATAAACTTAATACGAGTGATATAAGTTTAAATTATAATCAAGTTAAGCTATATAGTCAAATTAATACAAATTCGGAAGTGTTAGAAACTTTAAATACAGATAATACAGTAACAGTTTATACAGAAAGTTTAGAGCATAATAGATGGTATAAAGTAAAAAGTGATTCTGGAAAGATAGGATATATAGAAAAAGGTGCTGTTACATTAAATCAAACAAACGATAATAATGAAGAAGAAGAAAATTTAATTAATGAAAAACTAATTATGTTTTGGCAATATGGAAGTAGTTTAAATACACTTGGAGAAAAAATTGAAGGTGTTAATGTTGTAATGCCTACTTGGTATGCTTTATCTGATGATCAGGGAAATATTGAAGTAAATTACAGTGAAGAGTACTATAAAAAAGCAAAAGAATATGGATATGAATTATGGCCAATAATTACTAATGGAATAGATAATCCTGATTTAGACAAAAAGCAGATAACATCTGAGATAATGAATGATGAGCAAAAAAGAGAAACTCTTATAAAGAATATAATTAATATAATAAAAACAAATAAGTTAGATGGAATAAATATAGATTTTGAAGGAATGATTGCTGAAGATAAATATATGTATACTCAGTTTTTAAGAGAGCTTTATCCTATGGTAAAAGAAACTGGGGCAAAATTATCTGTAGATATTTATTTTACTAATTATATTGATAGAAAAGGTGTTGGAAAAGCATGTGACTATGTAATGCTAATGGGCTATGATCAAAGAGGAGATTGGTCAGATGAGCCAGGATCAATTTCTGAAATTAGTTGGGTTGAAAATAATATAAATTCTTTAATTAACGATTCTAAGATATCTCCATCTAAAATAGTACTTGGTGTACCTTTTTATACTAGAATGTGGAATATTCAAGAAGATGGAAGCTTTACAACGAATGTATATACGATGCATGATAGTGAAGAATTTTTAGAAAAATATAATTTGACCCCAACAATGGATAATATATCTGGACAAAATTATATAGAAGTAGTGTTAGATGATATTAGACATAAACTTTGGATAGAAGATGCAGATTCTATATCAAGTAGAGCAGATATTGTATTAGAATATAATTTGGCTGGAATTACTGCATGGCAAAAGGGATTTGAAACTTCAGATATATGGCAAGTTCTAAGAGAAAAATTAAAATAACAAAATATTTAATACATCTTTAATTGTTAGATTAAAAACTGGCATTTGAAGATGTATTTTTGTGATTAGTTCCTTAGTATATATAATAATTTTTGTATAAAATTTAACATAAAACATTCACAAATCATCAAAAGTATAGTATAATATATCTTATGATGTAAACGAGTATAGGAGTGTGGATGATGTTAATAAATGCAGAAGAAATAAATAGTATATTATTTGAGGCAGGTACAGAGGTTACAAATAGAGGAAAAAAGTACTTTGAACAAAATAGAGTAAAAGTTGCAGATTTTAATTATGTTTCAGAAAATAACTATGTTGCTAAAGCGTATGTAGAGGGAACTTATATATATGAAGTTGAGATAAAAAAGACAAATGGGGTATTATCATATAAATGTGAGTGTCCATCATCAAGTAAGAAAAACACACCTTGTAAACATGTTGTTGCTATGGTATTTGACATGTATATTAATGAAGCTTCATATGTTAACTATGTAAAAAATAGTGAATCTACAGACATTGATGATGATTTAATTGAAAATAAGTCATATAAAGATAAGATAAATGAACAAAGAGAAAATAATGGTCTTATGGCTTACTATGAAAACTTAGAGTTAAATAGGAATCTAGATAAAGAAAGTGTAGATATAGAGGCAATACTATATCTTGTTAATGATATTCAAAAAGAGCTTGAAATATCTTTTAAAATTGGAAAAAACAGAATGTATATCTTAAGAGATTTATACAAATTTAGTGAAGATATGCAAAAAGGAAATATAAATAAATATGGAAAAGAACTAGAGTTTAAACACTCAATAGAATCGTTTACTAAAGAGGCACAACCACTTGCAAAATTAATTGTATCAAAAGCTTTAGAATATAATGAGTTTTCAAAACTTGGTACATATCACTTTACAGTTAATAAGAGATACAAGACAAATTTTAAGCTTAAATATTCTTTATTAGATGAAATATTTGAAATATTAAAAGGTAAAAAAATATTAATAGAAGACTATGACTATGAAAAAGCATATGGAATGATTACGCTTGAAGATAGTGATCCTTCATTTGATATAGAGATTTTTGACTTAGAAGATAAGGGCCTTGCTATTACATCAAATAGTGATAAATATTATATTTTTGAAGGACAAGAATATTCATATATTTTATATAAAGATAAGCTACATAGATGTAGTAATGAATTTACAGTTAAGGTTTTACCATTAATAGAAAAATTATCTAAAGATCCAGAAGGAAGAATAACAATTTCAAAAAATAGTGCTACAAGTTTTTGCGAGTATGTTATACCAGCTCTAAAAAATAGTACAAATTTAATTATAGAAGATAAAATACTAGAAAAATATAAAGCAGAAAAATTAGGAACAAAAATATATTTAGATATAGACAATAAGGGAAATATTGTAGCAGAAGTTAAATTTTGCTATGGTGATGATGAATTTAATCCTTTTGATAAAGATTTAAAAATTACATGTAATAGAAATATTATAGAAGAAGCAAGAGCAAAAGAATTATTCAAGATGTATAATTTTGTAATTAATTTTAAAAAACATATTATATATCTTTCAAATGAAGACGATATCTATACATTTTTAACAGAAGGTATAGATAAATTTATGGAAAAATTTGAAGTATTAGTTACAGAAAAACTAAAGAATAAACAAATAATTAGTGAAAAGACATTTAATATGGGAGTAAGAATTGAAAATAATTTCTTAGAAATAAACTTTAATGAGTTAGGTCTTGATGAAAATGAGTTAAAAGACATATTTAAAAGATATAAGTTAAAGAAGAAATATTACAGATTAAAAAATGGTAGTTTTATTAATATTGATTCTGATGGAATAGGAACTCTTGTAAATTTAGCTAAGACTTTAAATATAACTGAAAAAGATATTGTAAACGGCACAGTAGAGATTCCTAAGTATAGAGCTTTATATTTAGACAATCTGGCTAAAAACAATTCTTCGGATATAGTAATAAAACTGGATAATGATTTTAGAGATATAGTAAGAAATATAAAAGATATTGATGATACTAAATTTGAAGAACCACAAGAGCTTAAAGGAGTACTTAGAAGCTATCAAAAAACAGGATTTAATTGGTTAAAAACTTTAGATAAGTATGGTTTTGGTGGTATTCTTGCAGATGACATGGGACTTGGAAAAACAATTCAAATTATTGCTCTTTTATTAGATGAGAAAAAAAGAACAGGAAAGACTTCAATTGTTGTCTGTCCAAGTTCATTATATATAAATTGGGAAAAAGAAATAACTAGATTCTCAAATAGTATAAAGACTCTAATAATATCAGGGAATGCTGAACAAAGAGAAAATTTAATTAAAAATATTTCAAAATTTGATGTTGTAATAACTTCTTATGATTTATTAAAAAGAGATATAGAAAAATATAAAGAGTATAAATTTAAATATGTTATAGCAGATGAAGCTCAATACATAAAAAATAATAATACAAAAAATGCAAAAGCGCTAAAAGAATTAAAAAGTGAAGTGAGATTTGCTTTAACAGGTACTCCTATTGAAAATTCACTTGCAGAGCTTTGGTCTATTTTTGATTTTATTATGCCAGGTTATTTATATTCATATAAAAAATTTAAAGATGAATTTGAGACAATTATAATAAAAGAAAATGATTTTGCAACAATGGAAAGACTTCAGAAATTAGTAGCACCTTTTGTATTAAGACGTATTAAAAAAGAAGTACTAAAAGAGTTGCCAGATAAAACAGAGCAAATAATGTATAGTAAAATGGATGAAGAACAACAAAAATTATATAATTCATATTTAGCTTTAGCAAAAGTTAAGATGAGACAAGAGATTGAGTCTAATGGATTTGAAAAAAGTAAATTTAAAATACTATCTTTAATTACTAGACTTAGACAGATTTGTTGTCATCCTAAATTATTCTTAGAAAATTATGATGGAGAAAGTTCTAAACTAAATCAGTGTTTAGAATTAATTGAAGGAGCAATTGCTGCAAAACATAAGATTTTGTTATTTTCTGGTTTTACTTCTATGTTTGATATATTAGTAAAGGAACTAGAAAAAAGAGGAATAGAATATTCAATTCTTACAGGACAAACTAAAGTTGATACACGAATTGAAATGGTAGATGAATTTAATAAAGATGATAATATAAAAGTATTTTTAATTTCACTTAAGGCAGGTGGAACAGGACTTAATTTAACTGGTGCAGATGTTGTAATTCATTTTGATCCTTGGTGGAATATATCTGCTCAAAATCAAGCAACAGATAGAGCATATAGAATAGGACAAAGAAATAACGTTCAAGTATTTAAGCTTATATGTGAAGATAGTATTGAGGAAAAAATACAAAAGCTTCAAGAACGAAAACGAGATCTTACAGAATCAGTTATAAAATCTGGAGAAACATTTATATCTAAAATGTCAAAAGAAGAAATTCTTGGGCTATTTGAGTAGAAAACAAAAAACAATAGTAATTTTTTACTATTGTTTTTTTGCTAATTTTAGAACATATTTTTATTTATATAGATTATTTTTCTACAAATTATACAAATGTTAAGTAGTATAACATTAAATATAAGAGGTGGTTATTATGATAGATGAAATACTTAGGATTTTACCAAGCTATATTTCAAATGAAATCATAAAATTAAACTGTAGTCAAAATATAACTGAAATACGACTTAGAACTAAGTGCAAAGTTATAATTATATGTGGTAAAAATGAAATTGTATTAAGCTGTATTATTACACCAAAGGCAATACTAGATATCTTACTTAATGTTTCCAAAAATTCAATTTATGCTATACAAAATGATATAAATAATGGGTTTGTTGTAATTAGAGGTGGACATAGAATAGGAATTAGTGGTGAAGTTGTATATGTAGATGAAAAAATTAAAAATATTAAAAATATATGTAGTTTAAATATTCGTGTTGCAAGACAGATATATGGATGTGCAGATTCGATATTACCTAAAATAATATCTGGAAATACATTTTTAAATACGTTAATTGTTTCACCTCCTGGTTGCGGAAAAACCACTTTAATTAGAGATATTATTAGGCAAATAAGTAATGGTATTCCATCTTTAAATTTTACTGGTAAGAATGTTGCTTTAATAGATGAAAGAGGAGAGATAGCTTCAGTATATGAAGGAGTGGCAAGTTTAGATGTGGGTATTAGAACAGATATAATGAGTAATGTGAATAAAGCAAATGGAATGAAAATGATGATACGTTCGATGGCGCCTGATGTTATAGCTACAGATGAGATAGGAAAAAAAGAAGATATTTCAGCAATTAAGGAAGCAATTCTTTCAGGTGTTAAAGTTATATTTACTATGCATGGAGATTCTATTAAAAGTATAATAAAAAACGAAAATATAAGAGAATTATTAAATCTTAATATTTTTTCTAAGATTATATTACTTTCAAGTGGAAAAATACCAGGTATTATAGAGAAAGTATATGATACAGAAAAATTAGGAGGTGTTGCATGATATTTATAAAAATAATTATTTCTATAGCAATTTTATGTATAACATCTTATATAGGAATTGAAATGGCTAAATCTTTAAAATCTAGAGAAGAAATTTTAACAGACTTTATTACTTTTTTAACAATGGTACAAAATGAAATGATATATATGGCAAATAGTTTACCTATCTCATTTGAGATATCAAGGCAACGTTTAAATTCTAAACTTAAAGATGTTATTGGTGCAATAGCACTTGATATATCTGAATATGGAAGTAGTAAGGTGGATATGAGTATTACTAGCAATGTTAATACATTAGATGAATTAAATGATTATGATAAGGATATTATAATATCCACACTTAAAAATCTAGGAAGAAGTGATATAGATTCGCAAAATAATATAATAGAGAATGCTATTACTATAGTTCAAAAACAAATTAAAGAGGCAAATACAAATAAAGTGAAGAGTTCTAAAGTATATAGAACAGTAGGGGTTATTACAGGGCTAATCATAGTTGTTATATTCATATAAGGAGGAGTGAATATGGATATAGATTTATTATTTAAAATTGCTGGTATTGGAATACTGGTTGCAGTGTTAAATCAAGTGCTATCAAAAGCAGGAAGAGAAGATCAAGCTATGATGACAACACTTACAGGAGTTATAATTGTTCTTATGATGGTTATCTCAAAAATTAGTGAGCTATTTAATACAGTAAGAAATACTTTTAATTTGTAGGAGAAATATATGACTTTATTTAAAGTAATAGGATTTGGGATAATTGCTGTTTCACTTGTAATTATTCTGAAAAATCAGAGACCGGAAATAGCGCTTATGTGTGTTGTTGCCTCATCAGTAATAATTTTATTATTTGTTTTTGATGAACTAAAAAGTGTAATAGATTTGATTAATTCACTAATGCAAAAATCTTCAATTGATAGTACATATATAAAGATAATATTAAAGGTAATCGGTATATCATATATTATTGAATTTGGAAAAGACATTTGTAAAGATGCAGGAGAAAGTGCAATAGCTAATAAAATGGAGATGGCAGGTAAAGTTATAATTGTTTCATTATCAATACCAGTTGTTGCATCTCTTATAGATATTGTCACAGAGTTAGTATAATGAAAAATTGTTTAAAATTTCTAGTATGTTATATATGTATTTTCATTTTGTTTAGTTTTAATATTTTTGCAGAAGAAGTAGATGTTACTAAAAATGTATCGGAGAGTTTAGATGTAGATAGTTATCTAGAAGTGTTTGAAAAATATGTTGAGGAGAATAATCTGGAAGAATTTAGTCCTAAAAATCTTTATTTAAATTTAGTGTCAGGAGAAGGAATAGATTATAAAAACATATTAGATACTTTTGTATCAAATCTTGTTATTCAAGTCAAAGAAAGCATGAATAGTGCTATAACTATTTTTGTTATAATTATCGTCATGGCAATTTTATCAAGTTTGGAATTAGATAAAAATAGTGATATTGTAAAAATTAGTAAACTTATAGTATTAATTTGTGTTAGTTCAATACTATTAAAAAATTATATAGAAATAGTAGATATGTTTAGAAATTTAGTAAATATGCTTGGAACTGTGATGCAAGCTGTTTCTACTTTTTTAATGGGAGTATTAATTGCAAGTGGAAAAATTACATCTACAGGAATTATTCAACCATTAATTTTGTTTATTTCTAATTTTATATGTGTTGTTACTCAGTATATTGTAATACCATTTTTTACTATTTCAATTGTAATAAATATTATATCAAAGATATCTGAAAATATTAGACTAGATGAACTTTCAGGAATGTTTAGGAAATCTTCACTTTATATTTTTAGTTCTATTATAGCTATATTTATATTAATATTGTCTATGGAATCTACAGTTACAAAATCTATAGATAATATATATTTTAAGACAACACAAAATATTGTATCAAATGCAGTTCCAGTAGTTGGTAAATTTTTATCTGACAGCTTAGATACTGTACTTGGAGCAACTGAACTAATTGGAAAAGTTGGTGGAGCTGTTGCTTTAGTTTCAGTTGTATTAATTGTTAGTGTACCTATAATAAAGCTAATTATAATTGTTGTATTATATAAATTACTTACTGCTTTTAGTGAGCCAATAAATTCAGATAAAACAATAAGATCACTTATAGAGGGATTTACAAAAGTATATAAAGATATGTTAGGCGTACTAATTGGCATTATGGTGTTATTTGTTATGTCTACAGGAATAATAATGGGAATAATTAGTAGACTAAGTGGATAGGAGGGATATACGTGTTAGATATTTTTAAAAATTGGATAAGTTCAATTCTTGCTATTGGTATATTATTTACGGTTATAAGAATGATTTTACCTAATTCTCATTTTAAAAAATATATTTATTCTCTTATTGGTATAGTTACAGTAATAGTTATAATTGGACCAGTAATATCTGCAATTAAATCTACTGATATAGATAATATGAAAAATATTATTTTAAATGCAACAAATATAGATAGTTCAGAAGTTAATTATACAAATTTATCTAATTATGAGAATGTAAATGAAAACAATGTAAAGAAAGATTTTATAAGTAGTATGGAAAAGGATATAAAAGAAAAGCTATCAAATAATATAGATAATAATATAGATGTAAATATAGAGATAACAGATACATATAATATTGAAAAAATTAATATTACTTTGTATGGTGATACCTCATTTGATATTTTATCTTTTATTAGTAAAGAATATGATATAAGTAAAGATAAAATTAATTTACAAAAAGGAGGTTAGCTATGAACTATTTAGACACTTTAAAAAATATTGGTAAGGATCCTAAGCGAAAAAAAGAAAATTTAATACTATTATTAATATTATTAGTAATACTTTTAATAAGCATAAACTATATATTTAATGAGGATAAGACAGAAAAAGAAACTGTTGTAAAAGAAGAGGTAGAAGAACAGATATCAGATAATACTACATTGGAAGAAAAACTCTCAGAAATAATAAATCAAATATCTGGAATTACTGAAGCATCAATTGTTATAAATTATAGTAATAATGGTAGTAATGAAATAGTTTATGATACAAAAGAAACATTGAATGATCAAGGAAATGTTTTAAGTGTTGAAAAAAGTGTTGCATATAATGAAGAAAATGGAAATAAAAATGCAATTATACAAATGTATAATACACCAAGTGTTGAAGGTGTAATAGTTGTAGGAAAAGGTGTAGGAAATTCAGATATAAAGCAAAGGCTATCAACGGCAATAGGAAATTTACTTGGGATTGCATCTTATAAAGTACAAATTTTTGAAAAGTAGGAGGTAAAAATGAAAAATAAAGAAAAAATAAAAAAAATTAGTATGGCAGCACTTTCTTTTTGTTTTATGGTTGCAATAGCTGGATATATTAATTACAAGTATAATCCAGAAAGAGAAAAAGATTTGGGGCAAACAGTATATGTTAACTCAAATAACGATCAGGTAGATATATATAGTGAAAATAAAGAGGAAGATAAAATTTCATCATTTAGAAATGACAGAGATAATATGTATTCTGAGCTTGCAAATAATTATTCAGAAATAATAAATAATGAGAATTCCAGTGCAGATATAATTACAGAGTATCAACAAAAATTAAGTGCTTTAGTAGAAGAAAAAAATCAAGTATTAATGGTAGAAAATATAATAAAATCAAAGGGAGTTGAAGATGTAGTTATTGTTTTAACAAATGGAGAAAAAGCAAATGTAATTTTAAAAACTAATGAGGTAACTGAGAGTTTAGCAGCACAAATAATGCAGACCATAGTAGATCAGTTAAATATTGATGCTAATAATATAACAATTGAAAGTGTTGATATGTGAGAAAATTGTGAAAGATATCATTAAAGATATCTTTTTTTTAAATTTTTTGTTGAATAACTTTTAAAGTGATGATAATATTAAAATATGTTATTGAAAAAAATCTAATTTTATGATACCATAAAATTGATTATGAAGAATTAAGGAGTGAAAAAAATTAATGAAAAATAAAAAGAATACTTTAGTTATAATAATATTGCTTATATTATTAGGTTTTTCAATTGCATATATTTTATTAGGACCTAATGGTTATAAGACAACACAAGTAGGAAAAGATTTCTTTGACGATGTTATGGAATTACAAGCTAATTTATCATACTATGTAGGAGCATCATATTCTGATGCATTTGGAGTATATTCTAAAGATGAAATTTTACTTGGTAAAACTGTTGATGGTGAACAGATAAAAGATAATCAAGATAATTTATTACCTGCATTAGTAGATGAAACTACAGCACAAGATTATGATAATGATTCAAAAGCATATAAATTAAATATGGATTATGTTGAAACAACATTAGGAATTACAATTGATGATTATGAAGGGGTTACTTTTTATGTTGCAGATGGTGACCTTATAAAGGTTAAATTAGATGGGGAGCCTAGTTGGTGGAATAATAATTATGACAATTTAATATTAAAATAAGGAGCAAGGCTATATGAAAAAATTTCTAAGTGTTTTAGGAATAATTATACTTGTTGTTATTGTAGTAAGTTTGACAATTTTTTTAGTATTAAAGATTAAAAATGATACAATTTTAGAAAGAGATGAAGATATTCTTGCTCAAAATGAAAGAGCTGAGTCTGAATATATTTGTAAAAATGCAAATGAAAAGCTTCAAAAGATAATTGAGGATATAAAAAAAGATGTAGATAAAGATATTGAACTTGCTAATACTGGAAGTATAAATAAGATGGATCTATGCTTTGTTGTAGAGGAAAATGATGAGTATAGGTATATTGTAAAAGAAGATAAATTTGCTATTGCAAAAGATAATACGCAAGTTGCAAGATACATTGTTACTCCAAGTATAATTGGAATAGGAGAATGCGTATATACTAATATAGATAATTATGTTATTGATAGTAATTTTAATATTTCATATATAATAGATAAGTAAGGTGAAATCTTTTTTAGATTTCACCTTTTTTTCAAAATAATATATTAATTTTCTAATTATTATATGATATAATTATTATGTAAGAAAAAATATATTTTTGGAGGGATATTATATGAATGATGAGAAATTACTTATTGGTGAAGAGTTTATAAAAAGAAAAATACTTACAAAAAAAGATGTTAATATAGTATTAAATTATCAAACAGAACATTCTGAATTAAAATTTGGAGAGATTGTTGATGTTTTAGATATGTGTGATAAAGAAGATTTGCTTGATGTTTTATCATCTAATTTAAATGTAAAATCAGCAATAATTGACAGAAATTTATCAATAAATCCTTTAAATTTTTTACCTTCAGATATTATAATAACATATAGAGCACTGCCTTTTGAAAAAGATGGTAATACAATATTGGTTGCTTTTGCAAATCCACAAGATACAAAGACTGTTGAATATGTAAGAGAGCTTATAAAAAAAGAAGGGTACGATATAGAAGTGTATATAACTTTATATACTACTATTATGGCACATATAGAAAAAATAAAAAATTCTAAACTAGTTAGAATGTGCTTTAGTGATACAAATTCAGATCCTGAAATTAAAGATGAAGATATTGATAACACTATAATAGAAAATATAAAAAAAGAAGTAAAAAAGCAAAGAAAGTAATTTAACTTTCTTTGCTTTTAATAAATGTATTGGCAGGAGCTGGAATTTTTGTTATTGAATTGACTTTTATTACTGGAATTTCACCATTATAGTCTCCTTTTATTATACTTCCTGTTATTTCTATCCATTCATTTTCTACAAGAGACATATCACCAACATAATTACAAAGATATCCTGCTACTTGTGTTTGATTATCAATTTCAATATGTCTTCCACATACAAAAAAGCCTTCTTTAAAATCTGGCATAGTGTAAACAAATCCCATAACTTTTATAGTTTTTCCTATATTTTCATCTAAATTGTTATGAATTTTTTCTATATTAGATATAAAGTTATCATCGTCAATTTCATAATCATAGGTATCTATACTAGAGCTTGTAAGTACAAAATTATCTTTTATTGCAAATTCAAAAATTGAAGCAATGATTGCTGCACATATTATACAAGCTAATATTATTTTTTTATAATCCATTTTTATATTTAGAACAAACATAAAACTTCCTCCATTAATCCTATTAAATATATATTATTAAGAACTTAAATTTATTACATGTTTTGATTTTATCAAAAAAATTCGATATCTATTTTAATTTTTACATATTTATGATATAATGCAAGATAGTTGGAGGGCAAAAAATATGAAACTATTAGAGAAAATATTTGGTAGCTATAGTGGTAGAGAAATAAAAAGAATTGAACCAATTGTAGATAAAATAGAAGCAATCGAAGAAGAGCTAAAAAGTTTAAAAGATGAAGAATTAAGAGAAAAAACAGTAGAATTTAAAAAGAGATTAGAAAATGGTGAAACTTTAGATGATATTTTGCCAGAAGCATATGCAACAGTTGCCGAAGCTTCAAGTAGAGTATTAGGAATGAGACATTTTAGGGTTCAGCTTATTGGTGGGATAATTATACATCAAGGAAGAATTGCTGAAATGAAAACTGGTGAAGGTAAGACTTTAGTTGCAACATTACCTGTTTATTTGAATGCTTTATCTGGAAAAGGAGTACATGTTGTAACAGTAAATGACTATCTAGCCAAAAGAGATAGTTTATGGATGGGAAAATTATATAATTTTTTAGGTTTAAGTGTAGGTCTTGTTGTTCCTAATATGACTCCAGAAGAAAAAAGAAAAGCTTATCAATCAGATATTACATATGGAACAAATAATGAATTTGGTTTTGATTATTTAAGAGATAATATGACTATGGATAAAGAGTCTATGGTGCAAAGAGAATTAAATTATGCAATAGTAGATGAAATCGATAGTATATTAATTGATGAGGCAAGAACTCCTCTTATTATATCTGGTAATGTTAATAAACAAAGTGATTTGTATAAAAGAGCAGATAGTTTTGTAAAAACATTAAAGCCAAGAAAAATAGTTGAAAATAATGATAAAGAATTTGATGAATCAGATGATGATTATGATTACATTGTAGACTTAAAAGCAAAGACTGTTGCTTTAACAAATACAGGAACTAAAAAAGCAGAAAAATATTTTGCTATTGAATCTTTGTCTGATGTTTCTAATCTTGCAATATCACATCATATAAATCAAGCTTTAAGAGCTTATGGTATAATGGCAAAAGATAAGGATTATATTGTAAGAGATGATAAAGTTTTAATTGTTGACGAATTTACAGGACGTATAATGGATGGAAGAAGATATAGTGATGGACTTCATCAAGCAATTGAGGCAAAAGAGGGCGTTACTATAGCAAACGAGTCTCAAACTCTTGCAACAATAACTTTCCAAAATTATTTTAGATTATATAATAAGCTTGCTGGTATGACAGGTACCGCTAAAACAGAAGAAGATGAATTTAAAGGAATATATAAACTTGATATAGTTGAAATACCAACAAATAAACCTGTGATTAGAAAAGACTATAATGATGTAATATATAAAACTCAAAAGGCAAAGTTTAATGCAATAGTAAATGAAGTAGAAGCTTGTTATCAAAAAGGTCAACCAGTTCTAGTTGGTACAGTTTCTATAGATAAATCTGAGATAATTAGTGGATTATTAAAGAAAAAGAAAATACCTCATCAAGTATTGAATGCTAAATTTCACGAAAAAGAAGCAGAAATTATTGCACAGGCAGGTAAGTATAAAGCAGTAACTATTGCAACAAATATGGCAGGTCGTGGTACAGATATTATGCTTGGTGGTAACTTAGAATATATGGTAAGAAGTGAGCTTGCTAAAAAAGGATACGAACCAGAAGAAATTGAGCTTGCAATAACACCAATAGAAAATAAAGATCCAAGAATAATTCAAGCTAAAAAAGATATGAAAGAAATTGAAGATAAATATAGACCTGAAGTTCAAAAAGAAAAAGAAAAAGTAATTGAAGCTGGTGGACTTATGATTATTGGTAGTGAAAGACATGAATCACGTCGTATAGATAATCAGCTAAGAGGTCGTTCTGGTCGTCAGGGAGATCCAGGTGCTTCAAGATTTTATATAGCTATGGATGATGATTTAATGAAATTATTTGGATCAGATAAAATGGCAGCAGTAGTAGATGCTTTAGGAATACCAGATGATATGCCTATTGAGCAAAAGATGTTAACAAATACTATTGAAACAGCGCAAAAGAAAGTTGAAGGAAGAAACTATAGTATAAGAAAAAATGTACTTGAATATGATGACGTAATGAATCAACAAAGAGAAATCATTTATTCTCAAAGAAGAGAAGTTATAGCAGCTGAAGATATATCTGAGATAGTAAAAAAATTATATTCAGGATTATTAGAGCATATAGCTAAGGAATATTTTGCCTCAGCAGATAATATTGAAAGTGTAGATTATTCGGCTGTAAATGCTATTTTAAAGAATTTATTTAGTGAAGATAATATAATTTCTAAAGAAGATATAAAAAGCTTAAATGAAGAAGATATGATTGAATTATTAAAGACTAAAGTTGATGCTATTTATCAAAAAAGAATTGATGAAGCTAAAAATTTAAATATTGAAGATCAATTTAATAAGATAGCAAAATACTTAGTTCTTAATACTGTAAATCAAAAATGGATGGATCATATAGATGCTATTACTGCTTTAAAAGAGGGAATAGGACTAAGAGCTTATGCTCAAACAAATCCACTTCAAGCATATAAAATTGAATCATATAATATGTTTGAACAATTAAATGAGGATATAAGACAAGAAGCTGTAAAGGCAGTATTTTCATTAAGACCAAAGAAAAAAGAAGAAGTGCTTAATGTAAAAATGAATAATAGAGTTACAAACATTATGACTAGTGGTGCAGGTGAGGATACTCCAAAAAGAAAACCTGTAAAAGCAGAAAAAAAAGTAGGAAGAAATGACCCATGTCCTTGCGGAAGTGGAAAAAAATATAAGCAATGTTGTGGTAAGAACGCATAAATAAAGGGAAAATTAAGATTTTGAACAATTGTAAAATTATAAGAAAAGATTAATGTCAACATTTAACTATGTTGACATTTTTATATTATAAAAAACATTTAAAGTTATAATAACATATTGAATTTTAAGAATAATTGTTGTATAATTTACGACATCAATTATAGATTAAAATGCTATACTTTGAGGATAGGATGTGAGGGGAAAAAAGTACAGGAATAGAGTTTTAAAAATAATATATTTTTTAATAAAATTCGAGGTGTTTAATGTAAAAAGTGTTTAAATTGAAGTATGACAAAATACTTGATAATGTTATTTTTACTAAAAACAATTTAAAACCTGTAGTTGAGGATTACTTTGATATAAATGATTTAAGCTTTTGTGTTGCAGATGGCGTTACTAGAGATGATATATACGGAAATCCTGTTATATATCCTCAAACTTATGAAGAAGCTATGGAGTGGATAGAAAAATATCCAAATCCTAGTGGAGCATCTAAAGCTGCACAAATAGTATGTAAAACATTTATAAATGAAATTAGTAAGTACTCTCACGAAAAAATTAATAAAAAAATTATTCTAAAAATTGCTAAGCAATGTAATTATGCACTTAAAAGTATTAATGATAATAGAGTTATTGATTATTTAAAAGAAGATTATTATTGTTGTGAAGCTGTTGGAGGAATAATCGTAGGAGATTATTTATATTGCTTTTCTTTAGGAGACTGCCATATAACGCTTTTAGACTCAGACTTTAATGTTATATTTAATACAATTAATAATCATAGTTATTTTGAAAAATATCTTAGAGATGTTTATTCTAAGAATAATATTTTTTCATGGGATAGTCCAAAAGATCGAGCAATGGTAAGAAAAGAATATAGAAACTGTCCAAGCAAGAAATATAATGGTAAAAGTATTTCTTTTGGTGCATTTTCAGGAGAGAAAAATGCAGAATATTATATTAATACATATAAGGTAAAGTTAAATAATATAAAATATATTTGTGCATATTCAGATGGTTGTGAACCATTTTTTAAAAATAAAAAAACTATAAAAGACACATTAGAGAATATAAAAAGCTTAGAATATACAGGTAAAGAAAGAACTTTAATAGTATATGAAAAAGAAGATTAGTAAAATAATATATAAAGTATGTAAATAAAGATGGGTTTATTGTTAAATCCATCTTTATATTTGACTAAATTTTTATTATACAATATAATAAAAATAATATTTGAGTTTTATATGGTAGGTTGATTTTATGAATATTGAATTAATAGCGCAGATAATTGGTGCTATCGCTTGGATTTTTTTTCTTTTAAGTTATTATTCTAAAAATTTAAATAAAATTATATTTATGCAAATTATATCTTCTGTTTTATATTGTGCAAATTATGGTCTATTAGGTGCATGGGGAGGACTTTTTATTAGTGGATTTGAACTGTTAAAAGAGATAGGGTATTATAAAACAGATAAAGATAGATATATTTTTTATTTTACAATTCCAATATATATTTTAATAGCTTTTATATCTGAAAAGAGTATATTAATACTAATTCCTATTATTGCTAGCTTACTTGATGGATATGGAGCATTAAAAAGTAAAAAATTAATGGTTATAACAGGAGTTATATCAAATACACTATGGATTATATATGATTTATATTATTTAGATTATATAGTTGTATTAACAGATTTAATGCTTGTGATATCTAATTTAAGTATATTAATATATGGGTATACTAAATTTTTAAATAGAGATAATGTATATACTGTTAGTGGAAAATATATATCAAAAGATACAATGAATAAATTATATAAATTAGATAAAAATTATTATGATTGCATGTATCTATGGAATGTAGATATTATGAATAGCATGTATAAGAGTGAAAAAAATAGTTATATTTTAATAAAAGATAAAAGTGAATTAATTGGTTATATTAATATATTAAATATAGACTCAAAAGTATATAACAAAATGATGAATTCAGATAAAATATATGATTCTTTTGAAAATAATGATATACAAGTTTTTAAAACAAAAAAAATTATTATTTAAGCATTAATTCTATTGTGCTAAAAAATGAGTATCAAAATAAAGATTCTGTTGAAAAAATCGTACATTCAATAAATAAGTTTATAAAAACTAAAATAAATAAAGGATTTAAGATAAAGAGAATTAATTGTTTTTCTGTAAATTCTTTCGAAACTGAAATTTTATTAAAATTAAACTTTGTTAAAGTAAAGAATATAACTAATGAATGTATTTTATATGAAAAAGAAATTATTTAATATTTATAGGAGGAAGAAACATGTATATAGCTGCACAAATATTAGGAGTAGTATCTTGGGTTATTTTTTTATTGAGCTATTACAGTAAAAAGGTTAATAAAGTTTTATTAATGCAATTAATATCATCATTGCTAGATTGTATTTGTTATGCTTTACTTAATGCGTGGTCAGGATTACTTATAAGTGTTTTTGAACTTTTAAAAGGTTTTGGATATTATAAAACAGATAAAGATAAATTTATATTTATTCTAACAATACCAATATATTTACTAATTGCAATAATATCAAATGATGGTCTTTTATGTATTATTCCAATATTTGCTAGTTTAATTGATAGCTATATGATAATAGTTAGTGAAAAAGCTGCAGTTGTTGGGGGGATTTTTTCTAATTTGTTATGGGTAGTATATGATTTAGTAATTTTAGATTACGCTGGTGTGTTATCTGATTTAACATTAGTTATTTCTAATCTTAGCATTGTATTATATGGGTATAAGAAATTTTTAAATAGAAAAAATGTACATACTTTTATGGGAAAGTATATATCTAAAAATGCTATAAGTAATTTATATAAATTGGATAAACAAGTATATGACAACCAATTCCTTTGGACAAAAGATAAAATGTTTCAATTATATAAAGCGGAGAAAAATAGCTATATATTAATAAAGGAAAATAGTAATATAATAGGGTATATAAATATACTTAGTGTAAAAAAAGAAATATTTAAAAATATTCTTGATTTTAATAAAATTTATGATGAATATGAAATTACTGATATAGTTCCTTTTAATAAAAAGGGAAATTACTATATAAATATAAATTCTATTGTCTTAAGAAGTGAATATCAAAATAAAGACAGTATAGAAAAGATTATCAGAGAAGTAAATAAATTTATAAATATAAGAAAGAAAAAGGGATACAATATAATAGCTGGATATTCCTATGCAGTAAATGCATTTGAAAAAGATGTTTTAGAAAAAATGAATTTTACTAAAGTAAAAAAATATAACTAATGAATGTTTATTGTATGAAAAAAGATTCTCTTAAGTAAAATAAGAGAATCTTTTATATTTTATTTTTTATTTCTTTTTATTATTGGTGATTCATAATGTTCTGTTATTGCACTTCCATTACCTTGTTGATCAAGTGTTACACCACCATCTTCAATTACTATTTCAATATCATCTGATTGATTATCATCATTGCCTATAGTAATAAAGTCAGGATTTGTGTTTACATTTGAAGAATTATTTTCTTCTTTTTGAAGTTCTTTCTTTAGTCTATTAGAAGTGTTTACACCAAATAGTGCATCATCATTTGTAGAATTATCACTATCATTCATTGTAATAGTTGGTGTATCTGGTTTAGACATCATATATTTTTCAAAGTTAAACATAAGTGTATTTTGTTTTTCTTTGTACTTATCTGCAAGAAATGAAGTTTTACCTTCACCAAATATAGTTTTGCCACTTGCATTTTTTGTCTTATAGAACATAGATCCAAATCCAAGTTCGGCAAGTTTATGTTTTTTAATTCTTTCTTTATCTTTAACAGTAATTTTTGTTGAATCAACCATTTCACCATCTTTAAGATTGTAATCGACTGATTTATCAACTTTTTTCTCCATACCAAATGCTTTAAACCAGTAGTCTGTATCTTCTGGTACAGTATCACCAAATACAATTTGTGTTTTTGTATTTGCAAGAACTGTTTGCTTATAATATGAGTGACCAGATTTTTCAAGTTGAGATAAGTTTTGTATTGCTACTGTAACACCACATCTATATTTTCTAAATAAAGTGAACATTACATCCATATCCTTTGTTATATATTCTGGAAATTCATCTATATATAAGAAATGAGGAACTCTTGAATCTTCATTTCCTTTTCTTCTAAGTACTGCGTCTTGGAATTGTAAAATAAAGAACATACCAAAAGCTTTAGCTTGTATAATACCTAGGTCACCTTTTCTTGAACAAGCTGTTATTACACTTCCATTTGCAAGAGCTAAATCAAAATCTATTACATTTTGTTTTCCACATAGAGCAGCTTTAAGACCTGGATTACGAATTAAATTGTTAAGTTGTGTAATAGCTCCATATAGAAATCTTTCAGTATCTTTTCTACCACTTCCACGTGTTCCTGGAATTTCATATCCATTAATATTTAGACTTGGTTTATAGAAATTTTTTTCAAAATATTTTATTAAAAGTTTATATTTTACTTCTAATTCTGGTATTTTTTTCATTTCTTCTGTCATTTCTTCTACAGCATCAAAGTTATATAGTAGTTCTAGCATATCTTCAAGAGATGCCATTTCTCCATTATGAAGGATAGGATACATTTCTTTAAGTAATATTGTTAAGTTTTGGAATGCATCTATTGTTACTTGTGTGAAGAATGGATCACTACTTCCCTTAGATTCACTACCATACATTGCCATAAGTACATCTGCAACAATTGAAGCTGCTTTTGCAGGATCAGGAATTGCAAATGGATTAATACTTAATGTTGTTTCAGGACTAGCTGGATCTATTGATAATACATCTATATCAAAATTCTTTGCAACACCTATAAATTGTGAAATAAAATTACCATCATTTTCAACTATTGTTATTCCTAAATTTCTATATGTTGTTGTACCTGTTGCATTATCTTTATATTGAACAAGAGGTTCAACTTCATTTTCAAATTGCTCTTCCATACCAGTTTTTGGTCTTAGTAGATTAAGACTAAAGTTTCTATTGACATATCTATTGTCATAAGGTCCATTCATGTAGGCTATTCCTCTTTTTAACATAGAATATCCAATTTTTTTAGCATATTCTCTAAAGAAAAATTTTTTCTCTAAATCAAGTGCACTCATAGGTAGTAAAACTGTTGCTGTTTTACCTGTACCAGTAGCACCTTGAACTAAAGTTGCTTCATAACGTTTTTTCTCTGGAACAACAACAGGAAGAGATGTTCCTTTAGCTGTACCTATCACAGTATTACAGTCAAATGCATCACTTTTCTTTTTACCGCCATTTACAGTTAAGCCTACATAACCGGAAATTGCTTTTGTTAAATCTTCACTATTATATATAGATAAAAAGTAATCTAATATTCTAGTTATAGATAAAAATGGTACTATTAAACAAATAGATCTAATAGCTGGTGATATAAACTCTGGATAAGTACGTAAAACCTGCTCATATTTTGGTAAACTTTCTAATACTTGCCAAGCTATCCAATTTACCATTGTAGTAATTGAATATAATACTGGTAAGGCTAAAAGTACACAAGTGAATATAAACATATTAATTTTGTTATTATCACCTTTTGGAATACCAGAATTTACAAAAAATGAAAAAGCAAGTGGTGGAATAATAAATAGTATTGATGTAAAGTAAGGCATCAAAGAATCTAAATCAACCCAATCACTAATTCTAATATTTCCAGAAGCTAAACTTAAAATTTGTGCTAGTGAAAATAGAGCAACTATTATACTTATTGCATAAAGAATATATGTTAAAGCTTTTTCAGGTTTAGCTTTTATATGTAATTTCTTAAAAAGATCATTTATCAAAACGAAATCACCACTTTCAGTAATATAAATAGTTTTAAAACGTCTAATTGACATATTAAACTAATTCATATATAATGATACTATAAAATACTTATTTTTTCAAGGGTTTTTGCTAAAAGTAAGAAGAAAAAATGATAGTTTTTAATATATAAAAAAAAGGGAAGGTAAAATAAAAATGAAACTCATAGTAGGATTAGGAAATCCAGGTGATAAATATAGTCAAACAAGACATAATGTAGGATGGCTTTTTATTGATTATTTATCTAAAGTTTATAATGTAGAAATAAAGAAAAATATGTGTGATGCATTAGTTGGAGAAACTAGGTTAAAAGGAGAAAAAGTTATTTTTGCAAAGCCAATTACTTTTATGAATTTAAGTGGAAATTCAGTTTCAAAACTAAAGCAGTGGTATAAATTAGAAAATAAAGATATCTTAGTAGTATTTGATGATATTGATATTCCATTTGGAACTTTTAGATATAGATTAAAGGGAAGTGGTGGTTCACATAATGGCATGAAAAATGTTATTCAAATGTTATCTAGTGAAGATATTTCAAGACTTAGAATTGGTCTTGGTAGCTTAAAAAATGAAAGACAAGATATGGTAGATTTTGTATTACAAAAATTTAAAAAAGATGAAATTGAAAAGCTACAAGATGTTTTTTTTGATGCCACTAAAAAAGTAGATGAATTTATAAAAGAAAGTTGACAATTATATATAAATATGTTAAAATAATACACGTATTCCGCACAGAACAGGTTTAAAAGTGTAAGCTACCTTAATGGCGAGAGCAAGTTAGAATAAGGAGGAACATTATGTACGCAATAGTTGAAATTAGTGGAAAACAGTACAAAGTTCAAGAAGGAGACATTGTTTTTGTTGATAGACTAGAAGAACTAGAAGAGGGTAAAACAACTACTTTTGATAAAGTTCTATTAGTTTCAGACGGAAATAAAGTAACAGTTGGAACTGATACTGTTAAAGGAGCAAAAGTTAAAGCTACAGTTGTTGGACATGGAAAATCTAAAAAGGTTGTTGTATTTAAATACAAACCAAAGAAAAATGAAAGAAAAACAAGAGGACATAGACAACCATATACAAAGATTCAAATTGAAAAAATAACAACTGGAACAAGAGCAAAGAAAGCTACTGAAGAAGCAGCTGAATAATTAGTAAAACGTAATGTGAATAAAAAGGAGTGAGATAAATGGCACATAAAAAAGGAGGCGGCTCTACAAGAAACGGTAGAGATAGTGAAGCTAAAAGACTTGGAGCAAAAAGAGCAGACGGTCAATTTGTTTTAGCTGGAAATATTTTATATAGACAAAGAGGAACTAAAGTTCATCCAGGTAATAACGTTGGCATAGGAAGCGATGATACTTTATATGCAAAAGTTGACGGTGTCGTTAAATTTGAAAGAAAAGGAAGAAGCGACAAGAAAGTTAGCGTATATCCAGTAGAAGAATAATTTAAAAGCAGCTAGAGTAATCTAGCTGCTTTTTTCTTGATTATTTTACATAAATATGATAAAATATTAATGTATATGTAATAAATTATAAGAAAAAGAAATCTTTTTCTTAAAAATAATAATTTGAAAAGGAGAGAAGAAAATGTTTAAAAAGGATAATTTAGATGTAGTATTTGACGAGTTGTCAGATAAGATTTATTTGTATGCGGATAATGAGTATGGAGAAGAAGAAGAATTTGAAGGGGATGTATATATAAATAGAGATGAAAAAGAAGTTAGAATATATAACTTTAAGAAAAAAGATCTCTTAGAAAAAGAGAAAGCTCAACTTATATATTGCATTTTAAATAAAATTTTCTTATATCCAGGATTTTTATCTTCAATATATGCAATGAAGGAAAATGTTACTAATATTGCTGATTATACTTTTTTTATTAATGGTTATTTACTAGATGGTAGTTTTAGAGACAGAAATAAAAAATGTAATACTTTAATTGAAGATTTTATTGACGGAATTTCTCATTTTGATAATGAAACAGAAATTATTGGTGACTTTAGATATAAGGTCAAGTACTTTTATGATAAGTATTCAGATGATATAGGAAATAAAGCAGTAAATATATTTGTTACTCCTAAAGGATTTTTTAATAAAATATTTTATTGTATGAATTTTGCAAAGTTGTTTTCTGCATATTCAAAATCAAAAGGAAAAAGAATAAGGGTTATAACTAATAGTAATTTTTGGAATAAAGAAAAGAAAATAGAGATACTGCCTTACTAAAAAAGGAGATGGAAAAATTAATTTTTCCATCTCTATTTTTTTAGTTAATGTTAAAATTCAAAGTATTTGTTACATAAGACTTTATTAGTCCGTGTGCACCAATTCTTATATAATGTTCTGGCCCAAGTATTGCTACATTTTTGGGATTAATGTCTTCAACAACTTTTTTAGCAAATTTTTCCTTCACATCCTTTTCTCCATGATTTATTAATACAAGCTTTAAATTAGAAAATTTTTTTAAAAAGTTAAGAAGATCTTCTTGTTTTGCATGACTTGATAGTTCGTTAATTGAATATACATTTGCCTTTTTTTTGGTCATAACGCCATTTAACTCAAAAAGATCATTATCCTTGACGTCTTGAAGTTTTCTACCTAAAGTGTTTTGAGCAGTATATCCACCAAAAATGATTGAGCATTTTGGCCTTGAAATATAGTATGGTAAGTATACCTGTGCAGGGCCATAATTTCCCATACCAGATGTTGTAAGAATGATTTTGCATGTTCTATCAGAAAGCAAAGCGTTTCTTTCGTTGTAATCATTAATTTGATGAATATTTTTAGGAAGAAAGTTGTAAATTTTTAGTTCATCTATATGTGATAAAAATATATCATCATATTTGTATGATAATTTACCATCACAATAAATTTTGATATTTTTATCTAGTAAATTTTCCTCCTGAAGTCTCATTAACTTATATTTTACTTCTTGCATTCTACCAAAAGCAAATAGTGTAATAATTAACGTTTCCTTATTTTTTATAGAGTTAAGCACTAGTTCATCAAAAATATGCTTTATACTTTGTTTGCTAGTTGTTCCGTAAGTTGATTCAGTGATTATACTAATTGGTAAGTCTTTTATTTTCTTAGGAATTTCGTTAACATCAAAAAACATATTTTCTGGTGAATAGTCTCCTGTAAAAAGAGCATATATTGGTTTTTGACCTTTATAGCTTATTGTAACAAGGATACATGCTGAACCTAGAGTATGACCATTTTTTAGCAATGTAACACTAATGTGTTCATTTACTTTAAATGTTTGGTTATAATCTTTACCTATGACGTTTTCCATTGCATATGATACATCATCTAAATCATATAATGGCTTAGAAGAATCAAAAACTGGAATCGATGAATCAACTATTACTTTTTTCTTTGAATTTTTTTGAATACTAGATGAAAGAATTTCAGCAGTGTTATTTAGTGCGGCAGACATTAATTCAACTGCTATATTTGTTGTGTAAGTCTTACCTTTAAATCCCTCCTTATATAATTTAGGAATTCTACCAATATGATCTATGTGAGTATGTGTGACTAACAAAAAATCATATTCACTCGGGTCAAAAGGAAATTGATAATTCAGTTGATTATATTTTTCTTCTTGGAATAAACCACAATCAACAAGAAATTTTACTTTTTGACCATTTGGAAACCTTGCAATGCATGAAATACAGGACCCTGTAACCTCTTTGTGCAAAGCTAAGACATCTAAATACATCTCTGCTTTATTACTTCTACTCATAAAAAATTCCTCCTTCTTAATAATTTAATATGCAAAATAATTATTTACATTTAGAATTAAAATAATAGTTATTATTTTACATATTCTCTTTTATTTAGTCATATTATATATTGCTAATTATTATAAGTCAAGAAAAAGTGCTAACAAATGCAGTAAATATATTTAAAGTATACATAATTTTAAGAAAATTATTAGATTTTATAGATTTTTTTCTTCTTTTATTGTATAATATCGTAGTAACGTGAGGTGAATAAATTATGGAAGACAAAAAAAACATTTTAACGGGTATTAGACCTACTGGTAATCTACATTTAGGACATTATTTTGGAGCCGTAGGAAACTGGGTAAAACTACAAGATGAATATAATGAGTATATAGAAATTGCAGATGTTCAAGCATTAACAGATAATTTTAATAATCCAGAAAAAGTAAGAAAAAATGTAAGAGAACTTGCTTTAGATTTACTTGCGTGTGGAATAGATCCTAATAAAGCTACACTATTTATACAATCTATGATTCCAGAAATAGCGGAGCTAACTATATATTATTCTAATTTAGTTACAGTTTCTAGATTAGAGAGAAATCCAACTATTAAAACTGAAATATCCCAAAAGAAAGAGTTATTTGGTCAAAGTGGAGAGAGTGTTACATATGGTTTCTTAGGCTATCCTGTAAGTCAAGCAGCTGACATTACAGCTTTTGGTGGTACACTAGTACCAGTAGGAGATGATCAATTACCTTTAATTGAACAAACAAGAGAAATTGTTAGAAAATTTAATTCAATTTATGGAGATACATTAAAAGAGCCAGAGCATCTTCTTTCTAGTATATCAAGACTTAAAGGATTAGATGGAAATGAAAAGATGGGAAAAAGTTTAGGAAATGCCATTTTTCTAGTAGATGATGAAGCTACTATAAGTAAAAAGGTAATGGAAGCAAAAACAGATCCTAAAAAGATACATAAGGATGATCCTGCAAATCCAGATGTTTGTATGGTACATTATTATCATAAATTAGTAAGCAAAGACAATTTAGATACAATTACAAAAGAATGTAAAGCTGGTGCAAGAGGATGTATAAATTGTAAAAAAGAATTAACAAAAAATCTTGTTGATCTTTTAAAACCAATAAAAGAGAGAAGAAAATACTATGAAGATAATCCTCAAGAGGTAGATAGAATTCTTAAGGAAGGAACAAAAAAAGCAAGATATAGAGCAAAAAATACAATGACTGAAGTAAAAAAAGCTATTAATATAAATTATTTTGAAGAATAGGAGAAAAAAACAATGGTTATTGACTATGTAAAAATCTCAGTAAAAGCTGGTGATGGTGGAAATGGTGCAGTAAGTTTTAGAAGAGAAAAATATGTTGCTGCTGGAGGACCAGATGGTGGAGACGGTGGAAAAGGCGGAGATGTATATTTTAAAGTTGATTCTAATACGAGCACATTACTAGATTTTAAATATAAGAAAAAATTTAAAGCTGAGGATGGAAAAAGAGGAGAAGGCGCAAGAAAAGCAGGAAAATCAGGACAAAATTTATATATTTCAGTTCCTAAGGGAACAATAATTAAAGACATAGATAAAAATGTTATAGTTGCAGATTTATCTAAAGATGGACAAGAATTTTTAATAGCCAAAGGTGGAAAAGGCGGTAGAGGAAATGCACAATTTGCAACACCAACTAGACAAGTTCCAAATTTTGCAGAGCAAGGAAAAAAAGGAGCAGAAAAAAATTTAGAACTTGAGCTTAAAATGCTTGCAGATGTAGGTCTTGTTGGATTTCCGAATGTAGGTAAATCTACACTAATATCTATAGTTTCATCTGCAAAGCCTAAAATAGCAAATTATCATTTTACAACACTTGATCCATCTTTAGGCGTTGTAAGACCAAAGACTGGTGAGCCTTTTGTAATGGCAGATATTCCCGGTATTATTGAGGGTGCAAGTGATGGAGTTGGACTTGGAATTAGATTTTTAAAACATGTAGAAAGAACAAGACTATTATTACATGTTTTAGATGCAGCAGGAACAGAGGGAAGAAATCCTGTTGATGATTTTAACAAAATAAATAAGGAACTAAAAAGTTATAGTAAAATTCTTGCAGATAAAGAGCAAATTGTTGTTGCAAACAAAATGGATGTAGCAAATGATAAAAAATTAATAGAAGAGATTGAAGATATGTGTAAAAAGAATAATTTAAAGCTTTTTAAAATATCTGCTGCAACAAGAGAAGGTATTGATGATTTAATTGAATATATAGCTCAGAAATTAAAAGATATTCCAAAAGAAGATATAGTTGAAGTTGATGAAATGTATGGAGTAGAAGACGAGATAGTTGATCAAGAATGGAATATTGAAGTTCAGACTAGAAAAGATGGAAAATATTATATTGTTTATGGAGCTCCTATTGAAAGATTAATGAGTAAAGTAAATATTTTTGATGTTGAATCAAGACAATACATGCAAAAAATATTAAATCAAATTGGAGTTATGGATAAACTAAGAGAAATGGGAATAAAACCAGGAGACTTCATTGAAATAGAAGAATATCAATTAGAATATAGTGAATAATAAAAACCTTGTAACACTTTGTTACAAGGCTTTTTTTAGAATTTGAAATATATATGAAATATAACAAATATCTAAAAGAAAAAAATATTATGAACATATTAATTTCAATATTTTTACTGAATTTTTATATAAATTCGAAGCTATTTACAATATGAAGAATAGATGCTATCTTATAATTGAAATTTAATCTTTATTAAAAGGAGGATTATAATGATAGGAATAATAATAGGAATTGTTGTTTTAGTAATTATACTTTTGTTTATTATAATTATGTATAACAATTTTGTAAATTTAAACAATATGGTTGAAGAAGCTTTTTCTACAATGGATGTATATTTAAAGAAAAGATGGGATTTGATACCTAATTTAGTAGAATGTGTAAAAGGATATGCAGAGCATGAAAAAAACACTTTAGAAGAGATTGTTAATTTGAGAAATAATGTTTATGATAATATGAGCAATCAAGAAAAAGTTGAGAGTGATAATAAATTATCATCTAGAGTATCAAAACTAATGCTTCTTGCAGAGTCTTATCCAGAGTTAAAGGCAAATGAAAACTTTCTTAAGTTAAGTGAGCAACTAGTTCAAGTTGAAAATGATATAGAAAATTCAAGAAAATATTATAATGGTACAGTTAAAAATTATAATATATCTATTTTAAAATTTCCAAATAATATTGTAGCTAAAATGTTTGGATATAAACAAAAAAACATGTTTGAAGCAAAAGAAGAAGAAAAACAAAGTGTTAAAATAGATTTATAGTATAGGTGGTGAAATTATATGGCAATATTTAGTTTTCAAAAGAAGAAAAATACTAGTAAGCATATACAAAATTTAAAAACAATTCTTGGTGTTATAGTTTCTTTAGTAATTATAATATCTGCATCATATATTTATGCATCAAGTAAGAAGCCATATGAAATTACTTCTTATGATGTAAATATCGAAGTATCAGAAGATAATGTTTTGCATATAACAGAGACTATAACTGCATATTTTAATACTTCAAAACATGGAATTGTTAGAGTTATACCATTAAATGGTACATTAAATAGATATGATAATGATACTAGTAATTATAGGGCAAAAGTTTCTAATATATCTGTTAATGAAAATTTTACTAAAAATACAACTTATGGTAACAATACAGAATTAGAGCTTACTATTGGAAATCCTAATAGAACAATAACAGGAGAAAAAAAGTATGTTATTTCATATGATTATAAATATAGCTCTAATACTAAAGATTATGACGAGCTATATTATAACATTATTGGTCCAGACTGGGATACTACAATAGATAATATAACATTTAGTATAAAAATGCCTAAAGATTTTGATGAGAGCAAATTAGGATTTACATATGGTAAGGTTAATGAAGATTTAACTGGTAATGTTGAGTATGAGATAAACGAAAACGTTATTTCTGGTAAATTAAATGAAAAGCTAAATTCATATGAAGCATTTACAGTTAGATTAGAATTACCTGATGGTTACTTTGTAATACCGGAAAGCACATATTATTATAAACTAGGTATAATTGTAATATTTGTAATAATTATTGCTGTATCATTTGTAATGTGGTTTAAGTTTGGAAGAGATAAAAAAGTTGTTGAAACAGTTGAATTTTATCCACCAGAAAATCTTAATAGCTTAGAGACTGCATTTGCATATAAGGCATCCGCATCTAGTGAAGATATTACTTCTCTTTTAATATATTTAGCTAACAAGAAATATTTAAAAATAGAAGAATATGAAGAACAAAATGTATTCTTTAAAACAGATTCATTTAAGATTATAAAACTAAGAGAATATGATGGAGATAATACATATGAAAGGAAGTTCTTTAACGGATTATTTAAAAAAGGTGATGAAGTAACACTAAAAGATTTAAGATATAAATTCTATAGAACACAAGATGATATTAGAACAAAAATTAATTCTAAGAAAAACAAGGAGAAAATAATAGATAAAAAATCATCAAAGTGCAAGACAATAAATGGATTTTTGATTTTTGGTGTGATATTGTCCGCAATAATATATTGCTTTTATATAATGAATATACCAATTTTTCCAAATGTAATATTTCTATTAATACCAATATTTTTTGCAGTAATGTTTATATCTATTATAATCTCGTCAATAAGAACTAAAAAACTTGGAGGAATTATTACTGGTATTATTATGACTTTGTTTGGACTGTTTATGCTTTCACCTTTTTTCTCTATTGTAACACTTAGTATGATAGGTCAGCTTGAAACTGTAGATTGGATAGTGGTTGTAAGTGGTGTTGTTACAGTTGTAATTTTATTAATACTTAATTCAATAATGACAGCTAGAACAACATATGGATGTGAAATATTAGGCAAGATAAGAGGATTTAAGAGATTTTTAGAAAATGCAAGAAAAGATGAATTAGAGCAACTAGTTATGCAAACACCAAGTTATTTTTATGATATATTACCATATACCTATGTTCTTGGAATATCTAAAAAATGGATTTCTAAGTTTGAAGAAATAAATATTGAACCACCAACATGGTATGGTTCAACCTCTACATTTAACGTTATTACTTTTGGAAATTCAATAAATAGAGCGCTTTCAGATACAAATAGTGTAATGAGTTCTTCACCAAGCAGCAGTGGTTCTTCTTCATCAGGCGGTGGATTTTCTGGAGGTGGTCACTCTGGTGGTGGTGCTGGAGGTGGCGGCGGTAGATCGTGGTAAAATATGTATAATTAAAAAAAGATGCGTGAAACTCACGCATCTTTTCTTTTATATATTTATTATCTCTTTTTTCTGTAAGTCATTTTTTTTAGTACAACTGGTTTTAATTTTAAAAAAGCTATTATAGCAATAAAATATATTAATGTAGATATTATTGCAATTAAAAGCCAATCATACCTATTAAAAAAGAATATAATAGGATATAGTGCACATAAAGCTCCAAGTACCATACCGCCATATACTTCATGTTTTAGGTGACCTACTCTTTTGATAGCTTCATTATCTATAGATTCAAAAGTTGCATCTATATGTTCTATTACATTTTTTTCTACTCCCATCTCCTGTACATAGTCTTTTAGATTTTTTAAGTTTTTATTTGTGTTGTCTTGTCTATGTCTTTGACCCATAGCATCACGAATAACAATTGATGCTAAAGTTAGCATAATAAGAAAATCTTTAGCACTATTAAATTGAGATACAATATACATATTTGTTTCATTAAATGTACATGCATTTAAAAATAAAATTAAAATGACACTACAAGTTACTACAGCAGTATGCGTTGATGGAAAATCTCCATCTGCTAAAAACATTTTAAATGAAAATTTCTTACCAATCCAACATTTTAAGAAAACTTTAAAAACTTGTGTTATAAACCATGTAAATATAACAGATATAGTTATAAAAAATATTAGATTGTAATATAAACTGTCTCCAAATATGAGAGTCATATTACCATACCTCCAATCATTTGAAATTATACTAGATTTTAGAATGTTTGTCAAAATATAAATAGATATTTTAAAGTTTACACATAATATTTATGGTGAATTTACATTGAAAATAAAGATTAAATATTTAGAGGAAAACAAAGGGACCAATTTAATTGAAAATAAAAATAATATTGCTTTATATTTATTTGGAATAAAAATAAAAAAAATAGAATTAGATAGAAAAGTTCATACAGAAGGAAACTCAAAAAATAAGATTACTAATAGTGTTTTTATGATTGTAAAACAGATAATAAAATCTATGGAAAAAGAAGAAATTGTAAAAATAGTAACAAAAATATTAAAAACTATAAAAGTTAATAAACTAGATATGGAACTTGGAATTAATTTTAAAGATCCTATAGTTAATGCATATGTAATAGCTATAATTAATAGTATTTTGCCAATACTTATAGTTAAAAATAATAATAATTTTAATCTTGACAATATAAAATACAATACATTTATTTCTAAAAAAGTTATATATTTGAGAATAAATGGTATAATTCACGTCTCAATAGTAAAAAATATAATCAGTATAATAAAAATTATATTAGTAATTTTGAAAGGTGGTATAAAAAATGGAAACAAAACATCCAATAGAATCTCTAATGATAACTTCAATGACTTCGATAGAAAGTATGGTAGATGTTAATACTATAATAGGAGAAAGTATTGTAACACCAGATAATACAACAATTATTCCTCTATCTAAAGTGTGTTTTGGATTTGCAGCTGGTGGAAGTGAATTTAATACTAATAAATTATCTAAATATAGTGAAAACATGAAATTACCATTTGGTGGAGGATCTGGTGCTGGAGTAAAAATATGTCCTGTAGGCTTTTTAGTAATTAAAGACGGTATTGCAAAAGTATTAAATGTAGATGGTATTAATGTAGTAGACAGAGCTGTTGATATGATACCAGATATAATAAATAAAATTGATTCACTTATAAATAAGAAAATGGATAAATGTGATAAAAAAGAAAAGAATAAAACAAAAAAGGTAAAAGAAGTAGATATAGATTTAGATGACGATGATATTAATGAAGAATACTATGAAAAAGATATTGAAGAGTAAAAAAGAAAGAAGCTGCTACTAAGCAGCTTCTTTTGTTTTTAAGGATTTATTTTTTTTAGAACTTTTTTTGTCTTCTCTAAATGAATTAAACCAATCAATTATTGTGTTAAATGGTATTACTATTACCATATTTATAATTGCAAACAAAAAGTTTTTGGGGTTACCTAAAAACATTAAAAGTATTGCAAAAAATGGTAAAAACATTAGAAAAGCAATACCTACTTCTACTACATTAAAAGTAATGGTAAAATCACTAGGAATATTGGCATATGCTTCAATAATTGGATTATCATTAGTTTTATAAGTGTCAATGATAGTTCCGTAAAGATTGTCTGCCTCATCAGCTTTTTGCTTTTGCTTTTCTCTTTCATCACCAGAATAATCATATACATTTAAGCTTTCTTTGATTTGAGCATTTCTTGAATTATATATTTCTTTAGCTGGTGACATTAAATATAATGCTAAAATACCCATAATAATTGAAAATAGTATCATTATGAAAAGTCTTGTTGTAGCTTTTTTTGCATTATCTGAATTAATTTTGAATTTTTCTCTTGTTCTAATTAAAAATCCTTCCTTTTTTTTCTTATTATTTCCTGCTTTTGCAGAATTTTCAATATGTTTTGCCATCATAATCACTCTCCTTTTTATTCTTATTTTTTTTCTTTTTGTGTATTGATGATATTCATCATATGTAATAATCCGAACACTCAAAGTTTACTTCTGGCAAAAAAGAGAAGATAATAATGGCATGAGACCATTATTAAACTTCTCACAAAATAAACTTCAATACAATTATATTATATCACTATTTACATAAAAAGTCAATATTTATGTAAAATAAAGAAGCGACGAATTAATAATTCATCGCTTATAACCATACTAGTTTATACTAGCAGACTTTTTAAATGATCTAGAAGTACGATACTTTAGCTGTTTAGCTTTTTTTCTTGCTTTTTCTTCGTTGTGAGCTGAAACAACAAAAGATATAATTATTATAAAAGGTACAAGAGCAATAGCAATTAATGCTACTTTTATAAATCCAGCTTGTTGAGCGTAGAATGATAAAACAGCATCATCACTATTAATTAGACTGTTTGCATAATCATTATATGCTTTAAATGCCTCGTCTTGTCCTGTTCTATTGTATGGGTTCCCAAACTCCTGAGCATACTGATAGTTGTCAGATAAAACCCATAACTCAACTGATGGTCCAATTACTTTAGCTAAAAACATTCCGCTAAATATTGTCCACATAATGAACAGCATTAATAAAGCTAGTCTGCCTTTTATAATTCTTACTTTCTTTCCCTTTGTGTTTTTTCTTACTTTTTCCATTTCTCATCTCTCCTTTTTAATTAATATTTTTTTCTTCAGTATATTCTACAACGTATATATATTAAAAAAAGAAGCTAACAATAACAAGGTTATTATTAAACTTCCTTCATAACATTATATATCAGTATGTAAAAACATACTTTAGATACTTTAATTATACCACAATTTTACATAAAAGTAAATAATTACTACATTAAATACAGTATTATGAAAATAATGTCATAATGTGTGTATATTGTGTATAATTGGTTTGTTTTATTGACTTTTATTTTATCAAAATATATAATAAATATATAAAAATATTATGTTTGGAGGTGATAGCTTTGGAAGAATTAAAAGACTTAAATTCTTTAAAAGATATCGTAAATATTAGATTTGATTTGTTTCCAAATAAAGTAGCGTTTATTGAAAAGGATTCAAATAGTAAAGATTTTAATGAAATAAAATATAAGGAAGTAAAAAATAAAATAAATGGTCTTGGAACATATTTACTTAAGAACTTAAATCTAAAAGGAGAAAAGATTGCCGTAATAGGAGAGAATTCTTCTAGATGGTATATTTCATATATGGCAATAGTATGTGGTGTAGGTATTGTAGTACCACTAGATAAAGAATTGCCGGAAAATGAAATATTGAGTCTTTTAGAAAGAAGCGATGCAAAAGCTATTATTTATTCTTCAAGAAAAAAAGATCTTATTCAAAATATAAAAAAAGACTTACCAAAAGATATGATATATATAGATATGAATAAAAGAGAATCAGACAATGAATCATATTCTTTAGATAGAATAGCTGAAATTGGGTTAGATGAGATAAATAATGGAAATGAGGAATATATAAATGCTAAAATAGATAGAGAGGCATTTAGTGTATTACTATTTACATCTGGTACTTCAGATAAGTCAAAAGGTGTAATGCTTTCACATAAAAATTTATGTTCTAATATTTATTCTTGTTCATGTGTTGTTCCTACTTTTGGAGATTATACATGTTTTTCTGTACTTCCACTTCATCATACTTATGAGTTTACTTTAGATTATTTATTTATGACTGCTGCTGGAGGAACAATAGGAATTTGTCAAGGTTTAAAATATTTTGCAAAAGATATTAATATAATAAAACCAGATTTCGTTTTAGCTGTTCCAGCACTTATTGAAAGGGTAAATAAAGTTATTGAAAAAGGAATAAAAGAGACTGGTAAAGAGGCAACAATTAAAGCTATAAAAAAAGTTGCAAATGGTTTTAGTAAGCTTGGAATTGATTTTAGAAGAAAGATTTTTTCAAGTATTCATGAAAAATTTGGTGGAAATTTAAAATATTTATTTTGTGGTGCAGCTCCATTAGATGCAGAGCTTATAACTAAAATGGAAGGATATGGCTTTAAATTTTTACAAGGATATGGTTTAACTGAAACTTCTCCACTTGTTTCTGGTACAACATTAACTTTACATGCACCTGGTACAGTTGGTAAAGCTGTAGAAGGGGTAGAAATTAGAATTGACCTAAGTAAGAATGAAAATGAAAATAGTAATATTGGTGAAGTAATGGTAAAAGGCGATAATGTTATGCTTGGATATTATAATGATGAAGAAGCAACAAAAAAAGCACTAAAAAATGGTTGGTTTTATACAGGAGATCTAGGCTATTTTGATTTACGCGGAAATTTAGTTATTACTGGTAGAGAAAAAAATGTTATTGTAACTTCTAACGGTAAGAATATTTTTCCAGAGGAACTTGAAAATTTATTAAATAAGCTACCTTTAATTTCTGAATCAATGGTATATGGTAAGAAAAAATCTAAATCTTCAAAAGATGTTATTATTGCTGCAAGAATTACTTTAGATAAAGAAGAGTTAGAATATAGATTTAAAGATGATATGCCATCAGATGAGAAAATATATGATATTATTTCTAATGAAATAAAAAAAATAAATAGAATGTTATCAACATATAAAGCTATAAAAGAGCTAGAAATAAAAAAAGATGATTTTATTAAAACAACAACAATGAAAATAAAAAGAAAAGAAGAGATTGAAAACACAGATACATCTTTTATAATTACAGCAGATATGATTAGTAAAAAGAAAGCAAAAAATAAGAAAGAAAAAAGAAAAGTAGTTAATGTAGAAGCAAAGAAAAATTTAGAAGATGAAGAAAAATAGTAAAACTTAAAATTACATAAATATTACAAAAACTTTGAAAAAATATTACTTTCAATAAAGGGTATTTCTTTTAATAAAAATTGTGCTATAATATAGTTAAGTTTATATCAATAAATTTTAATCGGTGAGTTTAAATACTCATCAAAACCTCAAATTTTTTAATTTTTACTGTACTATAAACATTTAATGTTTATAGTACTTTTTTTATATAAAACAAAAAAATACACTGTGGAAGTATCCACAGTGCTCTTCGAGTTTTGCATGATTTGTATTAAATGGTGCCCCTTCGGGGGCTCGAACCCCGGACAAACTGCTTAAGAGGCAGCTGCTCTACCAACTGAGCTAAAGAGACACTAAATAATACGATTAGTATTATAACAAATAAATTTTGGTTTGTAAATATTTTTTAGAAAAAAAATTAAAAAACTATAGATTTTTATAATTTTATGATAAAATAGTATTGTTACAGGAGGAATATTATGCAAGAAGATATATTTGAATTTGGAATTATTGTTGGAAGATTTCAACATATTCATATAGGACATGAAAAACTAATAAATATTGGTTTAAAACTATGTAGAAAATTATTAGTATTTATTGGATCTGCAAATCAAACTACTAGTCAAAGAAATCCATATACATATGAATATAGAAAATCTTTAATTGAAATAATATATAAAGAAGAAATTAGCAATGGTAAACTTATTATTGCACCACTTGATGATTGGAAAGATTCTACGATTCTTAGCCCTAAATGGGGAGAATATGTTTTAAATAAAGCAAAAGAAATATTAGGCGATTATCCAAGTTGTATAATTTATGGTAAAGATAAAGATATATTTAAATGTTTTGCTAAAGATACAGTAAAAAATATTTCTGAGGTATATGTTGATAGAAATTCTTTACTTATTTCTGCAACAAAGATGAGAGGTTTTTTAAAAGAAAATAATAAAAAAGAATGGGAAAAGTATGCAAATCCTAAAATATATGATAAATATGAAGAACTAAGAAATATGCTATAAAATATATTGTAATTAAATTTTTATTGTGATATTATTGACGTATAAAAGTTATATTGTATTAAGGAGGTAGTGAAAATGCAAGGGATTTTTTTAGATGATGAAGGAGTAAAGCCATTTATAACAGAGGAAGAGTATGTAAATATGTGTAAAAAGGTTGAAAGAGCACATGACATGCTAGAAAACAAAAATGGAAAAGGAAATGAAATGCTTGGATGGATGAGTCTTCCTGCAAATAGAGATGAAGCTGAAATTGAAAAAATAAAAAAATGTGCAGAAAGAATTAATAAGCAAGCAGATGTTTTTGTTGTTATTGGAATAGGTGGTTCATATTTAGGAGCAAAAGCTGTAATTGATTTATTTGATAATACATTCTCTAATTTAGAGACATATTCTGAGAGGAAACATCCTCAAATTATATTTGCTGGTAATAATTTGAGTGGAAAATATTTAAGAAATTTAGTAGAGTTTTTGCAGGATAAAGATTTTGCAATTAATGTGGTTTCAAAATCTGGTTCAACACTAGAGCCTGCGGTTACTTTTAGAACTTTAAAATTACTTCTTGAGCAAAAGTATGGTAGTGTGCTTGCTGCAACAAGAATTTATGTTACAACTGATCCAGAAAAAGGAATATTACATGATTTAGCAGTAAAAAATGAATACGAGATGTTTAAGATACCACGTGATGTAGGTGGAAGATATTCTGTTTTAACAGCAGTAGGTTTATTGCCAATGGCAGTAGCAAATATAAATTTTGAAGATGTTTTAGATGGAGCTCAATTTGCATCTTTTGTATTTAATAATAAAGATGTATCAAATAATGATTGTTATAAATATGCAGTATATAGAAATATTTTAAGAGAAAAAGAAAAAGATATTGAAATACTTGCAAGTTATGAACCAAGTTTTCAATATTTTATAGAATGGTTTAAACAATTATTTGGAGAAAGTGAAGGCAAAGATGGTAAAGGAATATTCCCTGCTGGTGTTAACTTAACAACAGATCTTCATTCTATGGGACAGTTAATACAGGATGGAAAAAGAAATATATTTGAAACAGTTATTAATGTACAAGTTGATAGAAGTTTAATATATTTACCAGAAGTAGAAGATAATTTTGATAATTTAAATTATCTTGCTGGAAAAGAAATAGATTATATTAATAAACAAGCATTTAAAGGTACTCTTAAGGCACATATTGATGGTAATGTTCCAAATATGGTAATTAATCTAGAAGATATAACAGAGTATAACATAGGTCAGCTTATTTACTTTTTTGAAAAAGCTTGTGCAATAAGTGGATATGTACTAGGTGTTAATCCATTTGATCAACCAGGTGTAGAAGCATATAAAAAGAATATGCTTGGACTATTAAAAGAAGAGGAAAAGTAATAGTTAAGTTATAATATCGACTTAAAATTTACATAATATGTTTACAAAATAAAATTATTGTGATATAATCCAAATATCACAGTAATTTTTTTTGTAATTTATACATAAGATTAAATATAGCAGTAAACAATAAGGAGGATAAATAGTGGATAATTATATGGACAATAACAATGTTGAAATTGGTGGAGAAATAATAGAAGAACCAAAGTTTAGTCATGAGATTTATGATGAGAAATTTTATAAATTTTTAATAAAAACTAAAAGACTAAGTAGTTATGAAGATATTTTACCAGTAATTATTTCAGAAAGATTAGTTAATTTAGATGATATTAAAATAGGTAGTATTGTAAAAATATATGGACAATTTAGATCACATAATTTACAAACAGAAACAAAGAATAAGTTGGTTTTATCTATTTTTGTAAAGGAAATAGAATTTACTGATGATAATAATGTACTAACGTTAAATAATGCAAATTTTATAGGTTATATTTGTAAAGAACCAGTGTATAGAAAAACTCCTTTAGGAAGAGAAATTGCAGATGTTTTAATAGCTATAAATAGAACATATAAAAAATCAGATTACATTCCTTGTATTTTATGGGGAAGAAATGCTAAATTTTGTGAAACTTTAAAAGTTGGAGATTTAGTAAAATTAAATGGAAGAATACAATCTAGAACATATGAGAAAAAAATAGATAATGGGGAAATAATAAAAAAGACTGCTTATGAAGTATCTATTTCAAAATTTGCTAATATAGAAAAATAATTTATGTATGACATACAGTAATGTATGTCTATTTTTTTATTATAGAGAAAGGATCTATTGTAGTATTATCTTTAAATATACTAAAATGTAAATGTGGACCAGTTGTATTTCCATTTAAGTTACCATTACTTAGGTATTTAGGACCTACAAAGCCGATAATGTCTCCTTTATTTACAAAATCACCAACTTTAACTACATAATTTTCAGATGTATGACAATATAGACTTTTTAAATTTGAGTTATGTGATATTATAATAGTATTACCATAACCATTTTCTAAAAAAGATGCATATTCAATATATCCTGAATTTGTGGCTAGTATTTCACTACCTTCTGGAGCTAAAAAATCAATACCATTATGAAAATTGTAATTGCCATATAGAATTCTATTTCCATAGTATGATGATATTTGAGTATAAGTCGTTGGATAAATAAAATTATCATCTATATATGAAATATTATTATTTATACATATTGAAAAAAGGAATAAATAAAATATAAAAAATAGTATGTATTTCCTCATATTCTCACCTTAGAAAATTATATATAATAAAATTGAAAAGTAAATGAAATATATTAATTAAAAGGTGTAAAAATTCGTAAAAAGTATAGAAATCTAAATGTTTCAAGCTTAAAAATATAGTAAAACTATTGATTATTGCCCCAAAATTTGGTATAATAATATTAGAGTAAACAGAAGGAGGGTGTTTATAATGAAAAAATTTATGTTAAGAGTTATGCCAGTAGTTTTTGTAGCTACACTAGTACTTTGCAATTATGTATATGCTGATGGCATTCCTGCTGTTACAAATTTCGCACAAAAAATAGCAGATACTGTAATAACAGTTGTACAAATCTTAGCTGTTGCAGCTGTAGTTATTGCTGGTGTAAGATATATGTTTGCAGGAGCTGACAAAAAAGCGGAAATTAAAGATAGTATGATTGCATTAGTTATTGGTGGTATTCTAGTTTTTGCAGCTAGTTCTGTAATTAAAATTATTACTGATGTTGGTAGCCAATTATAATAAAATGGTATATAAAAAGTCAGTTCTTAATTAATAGTTTTGATAAAAATATCTAAACTCTTGAGTTAATGGAGATGGATTCATATAGAGTCCATCTCTATTTTTTAGATAAAAATATGTATATATTTTAATATAAAATAAAAAAATTATAATATGGATTAAAAAAATATGATGGTGTTTTAGACTCAGATAAGGTGATTATTTATATAAGTTATTAACTGTTTATATGTGTGTATTTTACCTTTAAAATATTAACTGTTTTTGTGTAAAAACCTTGCAAAAAGATTGAACTTAGCAGTAAAATATTATATAATTATAATAAGAGGAAGTGTATAGGAGTGATAAAAATGAAAAGGAAAATTTATAGAATTTTTTTTATACTATTACTTGTAGCCATTACTTTTACAAGTCAACAATATATAAATGCAGATTTAGGTGAAGGTGTAGATGAAGGAATTCTTAATCCGATTGTAGAAAATAATGGTAATGAACGTATTAATAATATGTTTACAACTATTTCTTCAACTATTGTGACAGTATTACAAGTACTTGGAGTGGCTGGATTAGCATTTAATGGATTTAAATATATGTCTGCAGGTGCAGAAGGAAAGAGTAAAATTAAAGAAAATATGTTATGGATATTATTTGGTCTACTTCTTATAACTAGTGCAGATGCAATAATTAATATAATAGCAAGTGCAGGAGATCAAGCTTTTTAAATAATAGCATATAAAATAAAATTTATTACAAGATAATTAAAATACCATTAAAATAAAATTAAGAACTTATTAAAATATGATTAAAATTTTAAAAAATGTTAAAATTCAGTTTCTGAGTATGCTATACTCTAATAAGTAATATTGATAATAATATGTAGAAATATTTTTATAGAAAAGATGGTGATAAAAATGAAAAATTATATAAAAAAGATAATAAACACTTTAAATATATTTACTTTAGTATTAATTATACTTTCTTCTACTCAAATAGTTTTAGCGGAAGATACTACAAGTAATGATTATAATTTTTGGGATAAAGCTACTGAATGGTATAAACCTGGTGAAACAAATACGTACTTAGATCAAGGTGTATTAAGTCAAATAGCAAATATTGTTGAAATTGTGGGTACAGGTGTTATAGCAATTGCAACTGTAGTTTTAGGTATAAGATATATATTAGGAAGTGCTACACAAAAGGCAGATGTTAAAGATAATTTGATTACATTATTAGTTGCTTGTTTATTCTTCTTTGGATGGTCAAATTTAAGAGGAATTTTAATATCAGGAGTTACATTTAACGGTGTTGGCGTATCAAAAGTAGATGGAACATCAAACTTTAATTTGTTTGACCCTACTTCATTAGAAGCAACATTAGGAAACATATTTGGTATTATTTTAACTGTTGCTAAGGCACTTGCTTTAGTTGCAATTGTATATATAGGATTTAAATATGTGTTCTCTGGAGCAGAAGGTAAATCAAAATTAAAAGAAAAAGGAATATTATATGTAATTGGTGTAATATTAATTTTCTCAACATTTAACATAATAACATTCATTTCTAGAGCTGTAAATCAACTATAGAAGAATAAATATTGGAGGTTTGATATGGGAAGATCATATACAGTACCAAGAAGTGCTAAAGGTGAATCAAGAATTTTATATATTTTTACTTTAAAATCTTTTGGTATTACTTTACTTTTTGGAGTTATTGGCTTTATAATTGTTTCTCTTATTGGTGAGGTTACAGAAGTGGGGTTGGCCATTAAAGTGATTATAACTGGTATTATGGGAGGAATTGGATTTATAATTGGATCTGCTAAAATTCCTGATAGTCCAATAATGGGACCTTTACAAAAGGCAGGTAACGAAGAAATATCAGATATACTTATGAGACTTATTTTCTTTAAAAATAAAAAGAAAATATATTTATATGGATTAACAAGAGAAAAAAATGAAGTAAAAATAGATGATAAAGGGAAAAAAGGAAGTTCTTTATCTAAGATATTCAAATAATTTTATGAGGTGGAAGAATAATGGTATATGTAATTATAGGTATAATAGCAATTATTTTGATGTTGTTATTTTTTATTGTTGTTTTACTTTTAACTAGAAATCAAGATGGAACGTTAAATACTATAGATAAAGATGGGAAAATACTTGATGAAAAGGGACAGATTGACAGAGAAGCTACAGAAGATAAAAGTAAAAATCAAAAAAAGAAAACAACTTCATCAAAAACTACACAGCAAACTGCAAAAGAGTCAGTAAGAAGAGAAGACGTTTTTAAATTTATGGAATTTGATAGAATTCTTGATGGTATGATTGTACAAAATAATGGTTCAAGATTTACTAAGGCTATTAAATGTAAAGGAATTAACTATGATCTTATGTCTGAAGTTGAGCAACTAGCAGTTGAAGAAGGATTTATAACTTTTTTAAATACTTTAAAATATCCAATTCAATTATATGTGCAAGCTCAAAATATTGATTTAAGACAAACAATTAAATTATACGAAAAAAACGTTGAAGATTTAAAAACAGAATATAATGATATTAACAATCAATATTCTAAAATTGCGAGTGCTTTTGATGTTGATGAAATAGAGTTACAAAAAGTTTCTCAAGAAAGAGACAGCATATCTAATGTTTATGAATATGCAGCAGATATGATTAAAAATGTAGAAAAAATGAATAGAAATAAGAGAATGCTACAAAGAAATTTTTATATTTTAGTATCTTATACTACATCAGAAATAACATCTGTTGAAAAGTTTAATAAAAATGAATTAATAGATATGTGTTCTACAGAGCTTACAACTAGATGCCAAGCTATTCTTGGTGCGTTAGCTTCATGTTCTGTAAGTGGTGAAATTCTTAATTCTAATGACTTGGCTCAATTATTATATAATGCATATAATAGGGATGATGCATCTCTTTTAAATATTAAGGATAGTATTGATTCAGGATTTTATAGACTATATACAGTGTCTGAAGATGCATTTACTAAAGAACAAGAAAGACTAGAAACATACTTAAATGATAAAGCAAGATTAAAAGCTCTTCAGGCTATTAAACAGGCTATCTTAGATAATTCATATAAAACTCCTGCGATGGAGCAATTAGAAGAAGAAGAAGAAACTAGTAAAAGAGCTACTAATATGATTAATCGTGAAGATTATGAGCCAGAATTTAAAAAACAAGTTAATAAAGTTATTCTTGATGATTTTAGAAATTCTAAGAAAGTATTATTAGAAGAAAATGAACAAGAAAAAGAAATTTTTAAAGAACAAGCAAAAAAAGATTTAGAAGAAATGGAAACTATAAAAAAGAGAGTTGAAGATTTTGAGAGTAAAAATAAAAAAGTAGAAAAGGATGATAATACTTCAAATGATGAATCTTCTATTCAAAATATAGAAAATACTAAATCTTCGTTAGAAAATATAGTAGATGAAAAAGTTAAGGAAGAGTCTTCTAATTTAGATTCTGAAGAAATTAGAAATGATGGAAATAATAATAAGTCATCAACAAATATATCTAATATATATGATTCATCTAATGATGATGATGAAAATGAAAGTATAGTTTAAAATTTTAGTGGGAGATGTATGATATGAGCAAAAAAAAGTTATCTAGAAAAGAACTTAGAAAAATGGAGGAACAATCAAAACAAAAAGAAAATCTAATAACAGATGATAAAAATGAAATTAATAATTTAGAAAAAAATAAATCATCAATTCACGATTTAATTGCACCTTCTGGAATTGATTGTTCACATTATGATTATCTTGAAATCTTTTCTAAAGTTTCAAGATTTGCAAGAACTTTTTATGTAACTACAATACCTAGACAAGCTACTTTTCCTTATTTTTTAGCACCTCTATATGAGTTTGGAGATGCAAACACTTCTGTATATATAAATCCAATAAATGAAAGTGATTCTATTAAAGATTTAGGAAAAAGTATAGTAGATCTTGAATCAGAAAGAATGGTTGCAAATAATAGAGGAGATATAAATAGATTGTCTGTATTAGGAACTAAACAAGCAGAGGCAGAAGACTTGAGAGATCAAATAGCTGCAGGATATAACAAATTATTTGATGCAACTATTGTGTGTACTCTATTTGCATATAGCAAAGCTGAATTAGATAAGTATTCTGAAGTTTTGACAATGGAAGCATCTAAAAATCAGCTTGGATTAAAAACAGCATGGGCTTTGCAAGAAGAGGGATTTAAGTCTAATTTACCATTAAATAGTAATAAAATATCTAGGAAGCATACATTTGATAGAGGCTCTATGGCTACTGTATTTCCATTTATAAATGCTGATGCAGGTATGAATACTGGTATTCCAATTGGAATCAATAAACAGACTGGATTACCTCTTATTTTTGATAATTTCAGTAGTTCACTAACAAATTACAATATGATTATATTTGGAAAATCTGGTTCAGGTAAGTCTGTTACTATAAAAACTATTATGGCAAGATCATCTGTTTTAATGGGTGTAGAAAATATGGTGTTAGATGCAGAAGGAGAATATAAGGTTGTTGCCGGTGCACTTAGAGGAATTAACGTTGAAATTTCTCCTACTTCTAGTACAATAATAAATATTTTTGATATTGAAACAGAAATAGTTAAAAATGAAATAACAGGTAGAGAAACTACAGTTTTAAATGTTGAAAATAAAGTTGAGGATGTAACACAAGCTTTACTTACTATGGCTAGAGGAGCAACTAAGTCTGATGAAGTTAATGAGTTAACAAAACAAATTATAGCAGAAGTTGTATCAGAAGAATATAAATCTCTAGGAATTACATCTGATCCAGATTCTTTATATGAAGATATGCAAGAAGACGGTCTTTCTAGAGCTAAGAAAGAAATGCCAACAATAAGTTCTTGGTACGAAAGATTAGTTAGAAAAAGTGAAGAAAATACAATTGATACTTATAAATATCATTATGATTATTTGCTAAAAGTTATGAAACAGTATTGTAGAAAATTTAATGGTCAAATGGCATATTTTGATGGACAATCTACTTTTGAGCTTTTAGATGGATGTCCATTTATTAATTTGGATATTTCAAAGCTAGAAGAAAGATTTGCTAGACCTCTTGCACAACAAATATTACTTTCATGGATTTGGGAAAAATATGTTAAAAAGAATAGTGAAGATAGAACAAAGGCACGTTCTAAAAGAGTTCTTGTTGATGAGGCTTGGATGCTTTTAGCGTATCCTGAAGCTGTAGACTTTTTAAATACTATGGCTAGACGTGCCAGAAAAAGAAATGTTTCTTTGACTGTTGTATCTCAAAAATTCCAAGACTTTTATGAAAATAAAAATTGCCAAGCTGTATTGACATCTGCAGAAACAAAATTATTCCTTGCTCAAGATAAGGCTGAAATTCAATATTTAAAAGAAGTTTTTAAATTAAGTGAAGGTGAAGCTAACTTTTTGATTACATGTTCAAGAGGAGAAGGACTAATAAAGATAGGATATAGTTCAGCTGTTATTTCTATTCAACCTACTCAAAAAGAGTTTGAATTTGTTGAAACTAACCTACAAAAAATTATTGAAATGAGAAAGAAAAAAGCATTACAAAGTGAATAAATAAGGAGGAGAAAATGTGAAAAAGAAGAATATAGCAATATTTTTATTAGTACTTACTTTTTTTAATTTTTTTGCTCCTTTTATTCAAACTATTGCTGTTGTTAATACAGATTATTATAATATGGATATCGAGAGCGATGGATTTGAAGGTTCTATAGATTCCTCTTCAATTTTGCTTAGATGGACAGGAGAAATTGTTTATACATTGGCATTTGGAATAGAGACTTTAGGAGCAAATATTGTAAAAGCATTTACTGGTAAGGAATTTTTTCCATGGGCAGATAAAATAATTTTTAATGCTATTCCAATACTTGATATAAATTTTATAAATCCAGCCCCTGGTTCTTTAATGAAAGATGTATCAGGAAATGAAACAACAATTGGAAAAATACTGAGAAATATATATTTTACAAGTTTATCAATTGCAATAGGATTTTTAAGTATAGTTATTGCTATTAGTGGAATTAGACTTGCTGTAGCTTCTATAGCAGCAGATAAGGCAAAATATAAAGAAGCAATTGTACATTGGCTTATATGTTTAGTTTTAATATTTGGTTTACATTATTTATTATCTTTTACATTTTACTTGAATGAAAAGTTAGTACAAGCTGCTAGTAATATAGCAAATGATGCTTTAAGTACTGCTAGTGACTCAGTTGTAAATAATTTAAAGCTGCAAGCAGATGAAGATAATGAAGCAATTGTTGAATCTTTTCTTGCAAGATGTGAAAAAGAAGCTTTAGTTGAATCTATTCCTATTATTGGCGATGTAATCGGTTTTGCAAAAGAACTTATTAGCTCGATTGGTAAAGCTCTTTCTGCAGCATGGAAGTGGATTACAGGTCAAGAGGATAGTACCGAAGAATCAATATCAGTAAAGCAATTAAATACTATGTATCCAGAAAAAGCTGATTATTTAAATTATTTTAGAGATAAGTCAAATGAAGAAGTTCATAAGATGAGAATTGATGTTGCTGCTTATTTATTAAAAGATGAATACTACAGAGCTAATTATTTACAATGGATAAGTGGAAATGATACTAATGATATTACAAATTCTGGACTTGCAGGTGTTGGAAGAAATATACTTATTACTTGTAACGACTGTTTGGGAATTGTAGATACTGGATATAAAGCACTTAGATCTTTATTTACATCAGTTGCTTTAATTACATATCAAGGTTCAGAAGAAGGAAAACCTTTTAACTCTGTTGCTGAGGCTGTCGATACAAGTAATTTAGAGGAAGGTGCAGATACTTCAGAATTAGAAAAACAGAAACAAATAACTCAACTTGATAAAGAAAATGGTTATTTATATACTATAATTAACTCTACAGAAGACTATAATACAGTTATTGATACATGTAATGAAGAGATAACTAAAGCTAAAGAAGACTTAAATAAAGAAGGAGCAGATAAGAGTGCATTAAATAGTATAATTTTTGCACGTACTATGGAAAAGTTATATGCAGCGGCATACTATGAGTATGTTTATGAAGGTGATGACAAATATATTCCTAAAGCTTCAGATACAATTTCATCTTTAGGCGACTATTTTAAATCTTCGTCATGGTATGTTGACACCGCAAATGGTGATTGGGCTCCAACAAGTATGAATGTTGTTAGTGCTGTTTGTTATGGAGTTTTTATAATACAATCATTGTTGCTTTTATTTGCATATTTTAAAAGGTTCTTTTACGTTATAATTTTGTCATTGATTGGACCTGTTGTTGTAATATTTGATTATATGGGTAAGTCTATATAATTATGGAAAGGAGAAATTATGAAAAATAATTTTAAGAAAATAATCATTTTATTCTTATTTGTTTTTATGTTTGAATTTATCTTTTCTAATATAAGAACTTATGCTATGGTAAATACTGATTATTTTAATATGGAAGAATATGTTGATGCAAGTGCTCCTGATGCTGATAGTGTAAATGAAGAACCTGGTGCATTAGTTGGACTTATTTCTCTTGCATTTTTAGAAGTTGGAAAAATGATAGAAAATGTTGTTAGTTGGTTAATGGGACTTTTTGGACCAGCCAAATTTCCTTGGGCTGATTATATAATATTTAACTGTGTTCCAATACTTGATGTTAATTTTATTAATCCTGCTAATAATTCTTTATTTGGAACCGGTTTTTCTGGTGGTAGTATAGGAGAAGTTTTAAGAAATATTTATTTTACAGGTCTTTCAATTGCAATAGGATTTTTGGGTATAATTGTTGCTGTTATGGCAATAAAAATGGCAATTTCTACTATTGCATCTGAAAAAGCGAGATATAAAGAAGGAATAGTAACATTATTAACAACTTTAGTTTTACTTTTTGGAAGTCATTATTTATTATCATTTACTTTTTATCTGAATGAGAAAATGGTAGAAGTAGCAAGTAGAATCGTTTCAAGTATTTCTGTTGATAGTGCAACTGTTGGTTCGGGAGGAGTAACTGCAATGAATGGTGTTGTGTCAGGTATGGGACAGTATTTTTATGATATGGCTAAAGCACAAGGTGGAGAAGTAGATCTTTTAATTGCTAAAATAGATAAAGCAGCACCAATACCTACAATTTTATACCTTGTATTTTTAATTCAATCACTTATGTTTTTATTTTCATATTTTAAAAGATTGTTTTATGTTGCAATATTATCTATAATAGCACCATTTGTTGTAATATTTGATTTCTTAGGAAAGTCTGTTTCATTGTAAGGAGGTAAAATTTATGAAAAAAGGTGTTTTTGGAACATGGTTTAAAGAACTTGCATCATTAATATTTACACAGACTGTACAAGCTTTTTTACTGGCTATTATAATGTCAATAATAGTAAATGCATTGTCTTCAAGTACTAGTAATGGTGCAACATATGGTGCTGGATTATTGGCAATAATTGCTTTATCTCAGTTTGGTAAAATTGAGTTATTAATAAAAAATATATTTGGTGTTACATCACAATTTGGCGGAAGTATGCAAGATGGTATGGGAGGACTTCTTGCTGGTGCTATGGCTCTTAAATTAGGAAAGAATGTACTTGATAATGGTAAAAAGATTGTAGATGGAAGAAGGCAAAGTAAATTGGCAAACAGAGAATTAACTAATTTACAAAATGAGAAAAAAAATCTTGAACTGGGTGGTGTAGCTGATGATGCAGAGCTTAATGCACAAAATGCATTAAATGCTATGGGAGATACAGCAGATAAATTTATTGATGATGCACAAACAGGTGCAGGTATGGCGGCTGGTGCTAGAGCTTTTAATGGAAGTAGCTTAGGTGGTGGAGTTGGAGTTTCATCTTCACAGATTGATCAATTAATTTCAGCACTAAAAGAGCAGACTTCAACAATTAAATCTCAAAAGGCTGATATGGATAAAAAAGATAATAGTGATAAATTAAATGATTTAAATAAAAAGATTTTAGAAGCTCAAAATAAAAAAGATGCTGGTAAACGTTTAGCTAGATCAGGTGTAACTGAATCGATTGGTGCCGCTTATGTTGGTACTATGGGAGCTATGGTTGGTTTAGCTCAAGGAGATAATGTTATAAGAAATGCAGCTACAGGTGCTGGTATTGCAGATAGAGCTATAGCAAATAGATATGAAAGAAGTCAGAAAAAGGCAGATTATAAGACAGATCAAGCTAAATTAGATATTGATACTAGTGATATTGATAAAAAATTAAATGCAACTCAAAATAGAATAACTTCAGCTAATACAGATAGAATTGTTTATAATAAAATGAAAAAAAGTTTAGAAAGTGCTAATAGTTCAGGATTTATGAAAAATAGAACAAGTCAAGATAGAGCAAAGGCAGTGGAACAACTACAAAAAAATATAAAGAAAAAAATTGATGCTTCAAATATGCAATAGAAACAGTTTATAGTATTTAAATTTTATATATCTAGTAAAATAAAAATTTACTAGATATATAATTACTAATATAAATGTATTTTTAAGAGCTAATTTCTTTATATTTTATGAGGAGGTTAATATGTTTAATAAAATTAGAAGTTTTATTTTAAAAGTTATTAATTGGTATAGTGGACTTAATGGAATTAGAAAATTAGGAGTAACTGTTGCTGCTGTTATTATTATTGCCATACTTGCTACTGGAATATCTAAAATTAATTTTGATGAAAAAATAATAAATTATAAAGACTTGTATTATGACAATATTGTTTCTTTAGATGTTAATGAAGATAAAGATGTTTATATAAAATGTGATTCTTCCATTAAAAGATTAATTTTAACTTATTTTGGAAATTATAATATTGGGAATAAAAATATTGATTTAGATGATTTTTATGAATTTTCTAAAAATGAAGAATATAAAATTTCTAAATCTAAATTTAATAAATTAATTGGAAATATTGTAACAGAACTACAATCAGAAAGAAATGCTTCTTTAAATAATATGGAGACTTTTTATCCTATTGTAAAAAATATTTATACATATTCGTCTGAAAATAAGATGTATCTTGTTGAATTTTCTACTGAACAAAAACATATATTAGGTTTACAGTTTAAGGAAGGTAGATTTTACATATTTTATGTAGAATAGGAGGGAGTAGTAATGAATCAAGATAACGAAAAATTATATATTTATATTGTAATAGGATTTTTTGCAGTAGCATTTATTTTTGTTTTATATTTCATCTGGAAACCTTCTTCAGATAATATTAAAGAAGATATAAATATTATTAGTAACGAAGATAGTTATGAAGATGTCCAATTGAATAATTACTTAAATGTTTTAAATAGGTTATTAATAGCTACAAATTACGATGAACTTTTTGAAAGAATTGATAGTACATGGTTAGATTCTAATTCTTATAATAAAGATACTTTATATAATTACTTAATTGAGCAAGGAATTATATCTAATAAAGTTCCAGTAGTTAAAGAATCAATTGCATTAAGTGGAACAAATGGAGAATATTATTATAGATTTGGTATCCAGAATGAAAAGGGAAATATAAGATATGTTGTGATTAATGAAACAACACCTAATATATATACTATTTCTTTTGAGCAAAATAATATTTCAAATATGGAAGGAAAAACATATACTTATGTTGAAGATGGAATTACATATACTTTAAAGGTAATAGCTTCACTTGAAAATGTTGCTCAATATGAGTTAACATTATCTAGTACTAGAGAAGATGTGGTTACTTTTGACTTATCTACAAATCAATGTTTATCTATCGAATTAAAAAATGGTACTAAATTTAATCCATCTGATATTACTTCTACAACAAATAATGTATATAAAATGACTGAAAATTCTCAGTTTAGTGTAAAATTAACTTTTAATTTAAGCTTAGAAAAGCAATCTGAAATTAGTAAAATTAATTTTTATCAAGTTTCTGATTCTAAGGGAAGTAAGGTAGTTAATGTAGATTTGTTAGGTGGTGAAGAATAATATGGGATTAGCTGGTATGGCAGCAAAAGCTGCCTCTAAAGTTGCTAATAAGGCAAAAAATGGTATAAAAAATAAACTGAATGGAAAAGGTAAAGATGATTCTACAAAAGAACTTTTAAAAAAAGCTCTTTTAATTAAAGTTGGAATTCCTGCTGGACTTGCTTTTATCGTAATAGCTTGTATAAGTATAATTTTACAGCAACTTTTTGAAAATACAAGTTCTACTATAACTGTAAGTTCTCAAAAGATAAAAGATAGTTTCGATGCTGGAGAATTGACTGGTGATGCATCACAAATAGATTTAGCTATGAGTTTACAAGGAAAATATGGAAGTTTGATAGGTTTTACAACTGATCAAATTAAAATAATATATGATGATACAATAGAAAGTTTAGAAGGTCAAGATGCAACATATTCTGAGACTTATACATCTAATTATGGTACAGTTACACAAGAAGTAAAAAATGATATAACTAATAAATATAATGAGGCAAATAATAGGGAAAATAAAAGAGAAGAAGATTATGATATTATAAATTATTATAACTTATCAAGAGAAGGAAAATTTAATAATATGATTAGTCCTTATGATAAGAGACCAATTTATATGCATGCTCTTTATACAGAAAAGTATAATTTTAATAATATAAGTTGGAAAGCTTATTATCATGATTCTGATGAAGTAAATGATGTTTCTAAAGATAATTTAACATATGATACAACTTATCAATTATTATATCCAACTGGAGCTGATTTGAAGGATTTGATTAATTTGACATCACCATATCTTATGACATCTCATATTCCTTTGGCTTTTATTTCAAGTGCAATGTATAGTTCTTCACTTTCAAATCAAAGTATAGGTACTTCGTGGGTTGAGCAAAATGAAGCAGAAGCTCAAGGAAAAAATAATAATATAGGTAATTTTGCATATGAGATAATAAAACATGGATATAGTGATATTACAATAAATCAGTATAATCTACAATCAGTAACTAGGTCTTCTTATTGGTTAGACTATGATACATATGAATGTATTGATAAAATTCAAATAAAAAAAGAAATTATTGAAGAAGAAAATGATGATGGTTCAATTACTAAAAGGGAACAATATTCTGTTGTTTCATATGAAGATGGTACGACTAATTTATCTAATAAAACAGGGCATACCAATACTAGATGGGATGGTAATCAAAATAAAGAAGTTCCTGCAAATGAATATACTGTATCAGATGATGCACCTTTAGTTACTGTAATTTATAAACTTGCTTCAGCACATGCTTTTGATGTTAAAATAAATAATTCTTTTAATTATGAAAAATATTCACAAGAAGATGTAGATAAAAGAGAAAATTGTGATAGTGTATTAAGTGAAACAGAGAGTGATCATACTAAGGTAGAAAATGAAGATAAACACATTACATCAGCAGAATTAGAAGGATTAAAAAATAATCAAGAAGAGCTAAAGCGATTATGGGAAGAGGATGGAAATACAAATGAAACTGGTACAAGAACAGTTCAACGTAAATATAATTATCAAGTTGGAAAAAGACATGATATAACAAGATATTGGACTGATTCTGTTTCTTCTAACCCTACATCTCAATCAAAAACTTTATTTAGTACAGGAGATGTAGCTTCGTATAATGAAAATACTGATGGAGATTTATCAATGGATACAATTTCTAAAAGTGATTTCGAGGCTGATACAGATAGTAAAAATTATTATGATACATTAGCAGAAGAAGAGGGAACAGCAATTAATAGAATAGATATGCTAAATGCTAACCCAAAAGTATTTTTAAATTATGTAGATAATGCTAATAAAAGAGCAAAATATGTCGGATATTCTAGATCAGATTATACATATTCTCAAGGATTAGAGTATTTAATTGAATATTTAACAGAATTAGCTGAACAAAATAATGGTGTTTTACCTTTTGTTTATGGTGCAAGTTTTGGTTTTGATGTAAATGCTGCAGCAGCTGGAACTTCAAGTTATTCATCAGGTATGAGTTTATTAAGAGAATATATTAATTCTTGGGAAGATCCTGGAGATAGAATGAGAACAGAAAGTGGAAATGTTACATCAAATGAAGAAGAAGCAGTATTTTATGCTGTTTATATTGATGATGTTGGTGTTCCTACAGTAGGATTTGGTATTAATTTAAATTCTCAATTTAATGATGTTAAGAGCGCATTTGAGGAGGCGGGAATTGAATTCCCTTATGGTAGTGCATCAGATATAAAATCCAGAGTTGAATCTGGTGAAGTTGTTACAATGGATAAAAAGGTTATTGATTCGGTTCAAGAAGAGATTATTGAGAGAAAATTAGATATGGTTAAATCTCTAACTAATGGAATAGAGTTGACACAGTATCAATTATTTGCTTTAACTGATAGAGCATATAATGGATGGAATAATATACATGGAAAAACATTTAGTCAAGCATATAATGAATATTGGAAACAAGATACTGATGATAAATATGAGACTTTATATGATAAATATAAAGATAATCAAGGAGCAAAAGATTCTATTATTGCAGAAATAGATTTTAATAATGCATTGTATACAAATTTCTTAAGACACACAACAGGAAATGAAGAACAAGAAGCACAATTAGGTGGATGGACTACAAGAAGAAAATCTGAATTTATTTTATTTTCAGGTGGATATTTTGCAGGTGGATATAGTATGGATAAAATGTTAAGGTTTTACACATCAACTACATCTCCTGGTGACGTACAGCTTATTAAAGCTGATGGAACAGTTGATGAGACTGCATGTTATGCTCTTCAACAGTGGTTTGAACAAAATTGGTTTTCTGGAAAAATATCTCCTGCTGATACAAATGTACATCAATCAGACTGGAATAATCAAGTATGTGATGCAGATGGTGTTGATACAAGAGGTGTTGTTAATCAAGAGTTTGTAAATAAATATGATCCATTAAATAAATATAATGTATTTGAATGTGCCTGGTGGTCTTTCGTAAGAGCTAATCAATTCTTAGTAGATAATAATACAGGAAAAAAATTAACAACATTTGCGGATGGTGTACAAGAAGCAGATAAATTTGCTGAGTTACTTGGATTACAAACTAATTCAGATATAAATCAATTAAGACCTAATTCAGTAATTTCATGGTATCCAAATCATACTGGCTATGTTGAAGCAGTTACTGATGATTATTATGTAACTAGTGAATGTGGCTCTGGTTGGAATTGGTATGGAATTACAATTCATCCAAAGGTAGAAGTTGATGGAAATATGAGATTTAAGAACTTTGTTTGTTTGGAAGATTTATTATAAGGAGGTAAATAATGAATAAAAAATATTTAAAATACATTATACCAATTATAATAATTATAGCGATTATAATAATAATTGTTATTGTTTATAATATTAATAAATATTCTATGCCTGAAGAATTCTATGATAGTGATATTGAAATTAGTAAAGATTTAGCAAAGAAAAACAGTAGAATAATTCAAAAGATTAATTCACTTGAATTTGATCAAGTTAGAACATGTTTAAATTCGTATTTTCAAGATTTTGTTGGTACAAATCCATCAAATATTATTTCTGATGAAATGAAAGTATATACATCCGAGCAATATTTAGATAGGATTTGGGGAAAATTAAGTCAAGATTATATTACAAAAAACTCAGCTTCAAAAGAAAACCTTGTATGTAATGAAAATATTACTTCATATAATATTGACATACTTACTATATATTCAGTAAATGATAATACTGATTTAGTGGAAGAGAACTTTTCTTCAGTTAAATTATATATAGTTAAAGGTATATTTAGAAATATGGATACTAAAGTAGGAACTGATTTTACAATGCTTTTGGCTTTAGATAATGCGACTAAGGCTTTTGAGATTTGGCCTTCAGATTATGTTGATATGGAAAAGTTTAATTCTCTAAATATAGGAGATACAATTGATTTTGATATTCCTGATATTATTGAGGCAACAGAGTATAATAAGTTTAGTAATTTTTCTGTTTCAGTAGATGACATATGCAGATATCAGTTTAATACAATTATTGACTTGATTCTTTATGATACAGAAAAGGCATATAATTTATTATCTGAAAATGGAAAGAATATGTATCCATCTGTAGCTGACTTAGAAAGCTTTAGAGATATAAATAGAAGTTCTTTAGCAATCGCAAGATATTCTTCAAATATACAAAAACTTGAAAATGGAGTTTTAACTATTGATTGTTATAGTTCAAATTATGATTATAAAATATCAATTATTTTTGATGAATTTTCATCATTTACTTATTCTATTGAAAAAATAGAAGAATAAAGACTTATAATATTTGCGAGAAATATAAAAGTAAGAAATTATTAAATAATACTAGTAATTGTAAAAATTATTAATTAACTCTTGTATTTTATCTAATAATGTGATATTATAATAACGCAATTAAATCAGCTTAATTAAGTAATTTTTGTTTTCTGTAAGCTGGATTTAATTGCGTTTGTTTTTTTTCAATAACTAAAGTAAGTGTTAAATTTAACACTGAAAATTTTTTTCTTTTAATAATAACGTTCATAATTTGAACGTTTTTTTCTTGCATAAAATACTTGTATATTATATAATAATACATATAGTATTAAACTTATATTTATATGGAGGTATTAAGTAATAATTTACTAAAAAATGGTTATGGAGAATAAAAAGAAAAATAATGTAAAAAGAAAAAGTAAATCAAAAAAATTAACATTAGAAGAATTACAAAATATTAAAGAAAATCAACAAGTTTTAGATATGTATATAGAAGAAATAGATGAAAATCTAAATATGATAGGAAAGATTGGTAAAAATGTAAAAGCAATCATTCCTAGAGGAGAAGCATCTAGTGTTGTAGGGGAAGATGGACTTGTTGAAGAAAAATTTATTGTAAATAAAGTAGGAAAGGTATTGCCAGTATGTATTAAAGATATTATACAAGATGATAATGGTGTACACCTTATTATGTCTAAAAGAATTCTTGAACTTAAAGTAAGAAAGTGGATGTATATGCATTTAAAACCAGGAATAAAATTAAGAGGAATAGTTGTTGGTCTTAAAGATTATGCTGCTTTTGTAGATGTAGGTGGTGGAGTTACTGGAATATTAAAACTTCAAGATATGTCAGAGTCTAGACTTACTAATGCATCAGATATGTTTAAATTAGGTCAAAGAATAAATGTGGTAGTAAAAAGATATGATAGAGATACTGGTAGAATAGAGTTATCATATAAAGAATTACTTGGCTCTTTTGAAGAAAATGTAAAAGAGTTTAAAGAAGGAGATATTGTAGAAGGTATAGTAAGAAATAGAATAAAATCTGGTGTTTTTGTTGAACTTAAACCTAATGTTATTGGAATAGCTGAACATGTAAATGGAATTGAAAGTAATCAGAAAGTTTTAGTAAGTATTAAGAAAATAAATCTAGAAAAGAAGAAAATAAAATTGATAATAATTGGATAATATATTTGTTTAGAATTTACTCTATATATTTTTGTATAAAATATATAGAGTTTTATTTTTATTGCGTTGACATAATATTAAAACTATGATATAATTTTGTCACTTGAAAATAATATATCTGATGTAAATTTATAAAGGAGGAATGCTATATGGCAAATATTTATGGACCATCAATTAATTTTTCATATTATCATTGTAAAACTTGTCCGTTTTTTAATATGAATAAAAGAAATGGTAGAAGATGTTATTGTGAATACAACAACTATTATGTTGATCCTAATTCATATTGTCATCAACATCCGGACATAGAACGAGATAAAAGAGAACGTCAAAGACAAATTGAAAAAGAACAGGCTAGAAAAAATAGAAGATAGAATCAGTTAATACTGATTCTTTTTTCTTATTAAATATAAAAAATAATTATGTAATTATATTGCATTAATTTTTATTATGTTATATAATAGCAGTGATAATTAAATATATATTAATATTTAGTTATCTCTAGTATATTAACTAGATTAGCCAAAATTATTTCAAAATTAAATTTAAGGAGAGATGAAAAATGGTAAATGATAAAGAAGTAAAAACAGCGATTTCTCCATTTGCTGTAAGGCAAGATGAGAAAAAGGTTTATGATGGTAAAGAAGGGTTTGCATCAATAAATCAAGTTGTATTTAAAATGGATATGGGATATATAAATGAATCTCATATACAAGCTCTAGAAGTTGTAAATGAATTTGGATATGTAACTTCTAGACAAGTAACTCAAGTGTTAGAACTTAGAGGAAAGCTAAATGATATAGAAGTAGACAAAAGACAGACAAAAGTTGCAAAGTGGTTAGAAGATTTAACTAAATCTAAAGTAATAGCAAGATATTTTTTTCAAAGTGAAACTGGAAAAAGCTCATATAGAGCTTATTGCATAGATAAGATTGCAACATATATTTTAAAGCAGAGAAATATTCCAACAACATGGCAACCAACTGAAAATACAAAACCTGCTTTTGCTGTAAAAAGGAAATTAGCAGGAAATCAAGTTATAATTGCTTATATGCAAAAAGTAGCTGCTTTTTATAAAGCAAATCCAAATATATTACTTTATTCTAAGAAATATAATGTTAAATTTAAACCAACTGGTGGAATGGTAACATTAAAAGATGATGGAAAAGAAATAAATTATGTATTTGAAGTTGTAAGAAGAAATGATGATTGGCAAAATATGTTCGCAGAAAAAGTCCAATTATACTCAGATTTTTATGAGAATTTTGCAAGAAATGATGCAGGATTTTCAGAAAAACCACAAATTGTATTTGTTGGAGAAGATATACAGCATTTAGCTGAAATGTTTAGAATAATAAAGAAAGTTGGAATGGTAGTTGAAGATGAAGATATGTACTTTACTACTGAACTTAGACACTTAGAAGAAGACTTGGAAAATAGTATTAGTATATTTGAATTAGAGAAAGATTCAAAAAAATATAGAATTGTAACTAAACCTCTTGATATTTTGAAAAAAGGTGAAAATACAGCGGCTTCTTCAAGATTAAATGAAGATACTAAATATAATGCTAATATGATAATTGAATAAAAATAAAGAATGAATAGGAAAACCTATTCATTCTTTATTTTGAGTTTTGCATTTAAATTATAATAATATTTATTTGTTCATAAGCTTTATATGAGGATAAATCTCTTTATTATAATATTAAAATTATAATAAAGAGATATTTTGTATGTTCACTAAATCTTACGAACGATATTATAAACCTAAAAATTATATATGTCAAGCTTTTTTTGCAAAAAATTGAAATAATTTTGTTTAAAAATATAAAAGAGTAGAATTTAGTCTTATATTTAAAGTATTGAACATGATTAAATTTTATATTAATCTTTTTATTTTTTTAGTTAAATATACTAAACATTAAAAAGATATGGTTGAGTATGACCATATCTTTTTTAAATAAACTAATGTCTAAGATATAGATAGAGATATAAATCAATGTCTTTATACAAATAGATGATATCTTTTTATAAAAAATATCATTTTTTGTATTATAGACATATATTTTTATATCTATAATTAGATTTTATATTATTTTTAAAATTTTATCAATAGATAAAGTTTCTTTTTTTACAAAAAAGAAAAATTTGTTTTATGATATATATTTTATTAATTAAAATTAAAACAATATAAACTATATATTTTATCACAAAAAAACATTGTTATCAATGAAATTTTATTAAAAAAAATAAATAAATGTAAAAGTACGTAAAAGCCTTAAAAATAGCGAAAAAAAACACTATTTTTTATTTAAAAACTATTGAAAAAAAAGCTTTAGTGATATAAAATAATGGTTGTAAAAATAAGGAGGTATTTTTTATGAATGTTAAACTTGGAATTAACGGATTCGGAAGAATTGGAAGACTTGTGATGAGAGCATCACTAGAAAGAGAGGATGTAGATGTTCTTGCAATAAATGATCCATTTATTGATGTAGATTACATGGTATATATGTTAAGATATGATACAATACATGGAAAATTAAATGCAAATATTGAAGTTGTAGACGGAAATCTAGTTATAGATGGAAAAACAATTAAAGTATATAATTGCCAAGATCCACATGATATTCCTTGGGCTGAAGCTGGAGTTGAATATGTTGTTGAATCATCAGGTGTATTTACTACAACAGAAAAGGCATCAGCTCACTTCACAGGTGGAGCTAAAAAAGTTATTATTTCAGCACCATCTAAAGATGCTCCTATGTTCGTAATGGGTGTTAACCAAGATAAATATACAAAGGATATGAATGTTGTTTCTAACGCTTCATGTACTACTAACTGTCTTGCACCACTTGCTAAAGTTATAAATGATAACTTTGGAATTAAAGATGGGTTAATGACAACAGTTCACTCTGTAACTGCAACTCAAAAAACAGTTGATGGACCATCAAAGAAAGATTGGAGAGGTGGAAGAGCAGCAACATATAATATTATTCCATCATCTACAGGTGCTGCAAAAGCTGTTGGTAAAGTTATCCCAGAACTTGAAGGAAAATTAACTGGTATGTCATTTAGAGTACCAACATTAGATGTTTCAGTTGTAGATTTAACATGTAACTTAGAAAAACCTGCTACATATGATGAAATTGTTGAAGCTGTTAAAAAAGCTTGTGATGGAGAACTAAAAGGAATTATGGATTGGACAGATGATTCTGTAGTATCTTCAGACTTTATACATGATTATCATACATCAATTTTTGATGTTAAAGCTGGAATTCAATTAACAGATACATTTGTTAAATTAGTATCATGGTATGATAATGAATGGGGTTATTCAAATAAAGTTTTAGATTTAGCTCAACATATGGCAGAAGTTGATAATCAATAATTAATATATAAGCTGGTTATGCTTTTGCAAATCCAGCTTATTTTTTAATATAGATAAGGAGAGAAAAAATTTATGTTAAATAAAAAAACAGTAAGAGATGTTCAAGTTGGTGGAAAAAGAGTACTTGTAAGATGTGATTTTAATGTTCCACTAAGTAAAGAAGATCCTTCAAAAATTACAAGTGATAAAAGAATTGTTGAATCATTAAAAACAATTAATTATTTAATAAATGCTGGAGCAAGAATTATTTTATGCTCACATTTAGGAAAAACTGGTCAAAATAAAAGTTTAGCACCAGTTGCAAAGAGATTGTCTGAGTTATTAGATAAAGATGTTAAGTTATTAAAAGATATTTTATCTGAAGATACTAAAGATTTTGTTATGGCGATGAAAGATGGGGATGTATGTCTTTTAGAAAATACTAGAATGTATGAAGAAGAAGAGAAAAATGATGCAGAATTTGCAAGAAAGCTTGCTTCACTTGCAGAAATTTTTGTAAATGATGCTTTTGGAAGTGCTCATAGAGCTCACGCTTCAACAGAAGGTGTTACACATTATTTACCATCAGTTGCTGGATTTTTAATTGAAAAGGAGATTGCAGCACTTGATGGGGGAATTAACAATCCTCAAAGACCATTAGTTGCAATTGTAGGTGGTTCAAAAGTTTCTAGTAAAATAGCAGTACTTAACAATTTATTAGATAAAGTAGATACATTATTAATTGGTGGAGCAATGATGTTTACTTTTGTGAAAGCTCAAGGTGGAAAAGTTGGTAAATCTTTATGTGAGGATGATAAATTAGATGTTGCAAAAGAAATTCTTGCAAAAGCTGAAGAGAAGAATGTTAAGTTACTTTTACCTGTTGATGTTGTAGCAGCAGATGATATGAATGAAAATGCAAATGCTGTTATTTGTGAACCAGATGATATTCCAGATGAATTTATGGGATTAGATATTGGACCAAAAACAATTGAATTATTTAAAAAAGAAATAGAACTTGCAGGTACTGTTGTATGGAATGGACCAGTAGGAGTATTTGAAATTTCTAAATTTGCAACAGGAACTAATGCTATAGCAAAAGCCATGGCAGATAGTGAAGCAGTAACTATAATTGGTGGAGGAGATAGTGCAGCAGCAGTAGAAAAAGCAGGACTAGAAAAAGAAATGAGTCATGTTTCTACTGGTGGAGGTGCATCTCTTGAGTTGATGGAAGGTAAAAAATTACCAGGAATAGAAGCTTTAGAAGATAAAGATGAATAATAAGGAGTAGCATTATGAGAAAGAAAATAATTGCAGGAAACTGGAAAATGAATTATTGTGTAAATAAAGCAGAGGAATTTGTATCTCAAATTAAAGACACAATAAATACTAATGAGGTAGACGTTGTTATATGTCCAAATTTTGTTGCATTAGATAGAATAAGTGATTTGATAGATGGAACAAATATAAGTCTTGGAGCACAAAACGTATATTTTGAAGACAAAGGAGCATATACTGGTGAAACTTCTGTAAATATGCTTGCAGCAGTTGGAGTTAAATATTGTATAGTAGGACATAGTGAAAGAAGACAATATTTTAATGAAACTAATGAAATAGTAAATAAAAAAGCAAAAAAACTATTAGAAAAAGATATTTCTCCAATTGTTTGTGTGGGTGAGACTTTAGAAGAAAGAGAATCAAATAAAATGTTTGAAGTTGTTGAAAAACAAGTTATAGAATCTCTTGATGGAATAGAGAATATCTCTATTGCAAATAAAGTTATTGTTGCATATGAACCAATCTGGGCTATTGGAACTGGTAAGACAGCAACAGCACAGCAAGCAAATGAAATGTGCAAATATATAAGAGATGTTATTTCAAAAATGTATGATGAAGAAACAGCACAAAAAGTTAGAATCCAATATGGTGGAAGTGTAAAACCTAATAATGCAAATGAAATATTAAATATGAGTGATATAGATGGAGCTTTAGTAGGTGGAGCAAGTCTAACTAATGATTTTGTAGCTATTGTAAATTATTAGAAACAGTGATATAATAGATATGCTGTAAAGCTAGAAAGTGAAGGTTTTTGATAATGAAAAATAAACAATATTTACTTATGATTATGGATGGAGTAGGTTTAAATGATGAAGAAAGAGGAAATGCTTTTAAATTAGCAAATACTCCAAATTTAGACAGATTAACTATAAAATATCCAAATACATATATAAGAACTAGTGGTATGGCTGTAGGTCTCCCAGAAGGTCAAATGGGAAATTCTGAAGTTGGACATACTAATATTGGAGCAGGAAGAATAGTATATCAAGAATTAACTAGAATAACAAAAGAAATACAAGATGGAGATTTTTATAAAAATGAAGAATTAAAGAAAGCTATGGAGCATGTAAAGAATAATAACTCAACTTTACATTTATTAGGATTAGTTTCAGATGGTGGAGTACACTCACACATTGAGCATCTATTTGCTTTACTTGAAATGGCAAAAAGGGAAGGTATTAGTAATGTATATGTTCATGCTGTGCTAGATGGAAGAGATACACCTCCAACTTCAGCTGTAGATTATATTAAAAGACTTGAAGAAAAGATGAAAGAACTTGGAGTTGGAAAAATAGCGACAATATCAGGAAGATATTATGCTATGGATAGAGATAATAGATGGGAAAGAGTAAAGCTTGCATATGATGCTATTGCTTTTGGAAAAGGAACAGAATATAAAATTGCACAAAAAGCAATCGAGACTTCATATGAGGCTCAAGAATTTGATGAGTTTGTAAAGCCAGTTGTTTTAACAGATTCAGAAGATAAACCTTTAGCTACTATTGGAGATGGAGATTCTGTAATATATTTTAACTTTAGACCTGATAGAGCAAGAGAGTTAACTAAAGCTTTTATGTTACCAGATTTTAATAATTTTGAAACTAAAAAAATTAATGATCTATTATTTGTAACTATGACTCAATATGATGAAACAATAAAAAATGTTTTAATTGCATATAAACCACAAGTTTTAGTAAATACTTTTGGAGAGTATATTTCAAAAAAAGGTTATACTCAATTAAGAATAGCAGAAACAGAAAAGTATGCTCACGTAACATTTTTCTTTAATGGAGGAAAAGAGGAGCCATATCCAGGTGAAAAAAGAATACTTATTAATTCACCAAAAGTTGCAACATATGATTTAAAACCAGAGATGTCTGCCTATGAAGTAACAGATAACTTATTAAAAGTAATTGATGAAAAATCATGTGATGTAATAATTGTAAATTATGCAAATGGAGATATGGTTGGTCATACAGGAAACTTAGAAAAAGCAATAGAGGCAGTTGAGGCATTAGATGAGTGTATTGGAAAAGTAATTTCAAAAATAGAAGAAGTTGGTGGAGAAGCGTTAATAACTGCAGATCATGGAAACTGTGAACAAATGCTTGATTTAAAAACAGGTGAACCAATAACTTCACATACTACTTTTGATGTACCTTTAATTGTTGTTTCTAATAGAGTAAAATCTGTTAGAGATGGTAGACTTTGTGATTTAACTCCAACACTACTTAAGATGATGGGAGAAGAAATACCAAAGGAAATGACAGGTGAACCACTAGTAGAATTAAACTAGTATTAATTAATAATATATAGGAGGTAAGATAATTATGGATATTAATAATGAATATGATTCACAAGAAGAATTTGATGAAGATGAAGAAAAAGAAGTAGAACATCAAGATCAAATCTTTGTATGTAGAATTTGTGGGACTATGTATAATTTTTCTAATCCTCCTAAATATCTAAAACCATTTAATTACTATGTTGTTCAGGGAAGTAGTCCTTTAAAAATAAAATGTCCAAATTGCAATCGTGTTGTATATTATGATAAAGCTACTAAAGAGGAATTTGAAAAATTTGTAGCAAGAAAAAAAGAAAAAGAAGAAAAGCAAAAAGAAGCTAAAGCTACTAGAATCAAAACAGAAAAGAAAAAGCAAATAAGAGAAGATTTGGAAGATTTAGCAGAAGACTTAAAAGAGAGACTTTTTAATAAAGAGATTACACCTAAAAGATTTGTAGCTATATTTACATATATGTCTAGAAATATAGTAAGAAGATATGGAAAAGATTTAGATATAGATTGGCTTGATACAAGAAAGACAATATATGATATTTCAGATGAGATTTTAAAAATATATAAAGTTCAAGAAAAATCAGAAGAAATATTAGAAGAATATGATGAAAATATTGAAGAAGATGAACTCTATAAAGCAGAACTTGGATATTATATTGATAATGATAGTTATTCTATACCAAAATATGAATTAAATCAAAGAATGAAAGAATATGATAAACAAGATAAGAAAATTAGAGTTGAAGAATATAAAAAAGAAGTAGAAGAGAAGTATCAAAATAGGAAAATTGAGTTACTTCAAAAAGCAGAAGAAAGAAAAAGAAGGCAAAAACTACGTGATATTGTGTAGTTTATATAAATTATTAGTTAAGTATAAGGAGGAATTTTAAATGAAACAATACTTACAAATTGAAACAGTTTATGCAAGAGAGATTTTAGACTCAAGAGGAAATCCAACAGTTGAAGTTGAAGTAGTAGTAGATGGAGGATTTGTTGGTCGTGCTGCAGTTCCATCTGGCGCATCTACAGGTGCTTTTGAAGCAGTAGAATTAAGAGATGGAGATAAATCTAGATATCTTGGAAAAGGTACTTTAAATGCAGTAGATAATGTAAATGATATTATTGCACCAGAAATTGAAGGAATGAATGCTTTAGATCAAGTTGAAATTGATGAAGCAATGATTGCCCTTGATGGAACACCAAATAAAGGAAAATTAGGAGCAAACGCAATTTTAGGTGTTTCTATTGCTGTAGCTAGAGCAGCAGCTGAAGCTTTAGGTGTAAGCTTATATAACTATTTAGGTGGAGTTAATGCAAAAGAGCTACCAGTTCCAATGATGAACATATTAAATGGTGGTAAACATGCAGATAATACTGTAAATATTCAAGAGTTTATGATTATGCCAGTTGGTGCACCATCATTTAGAGAAGCTTTAAGAATGTGTGCTGAAGTATTTCATAATTTAAAATCTGTACTTAAAGCAGAAGGTCTTGCAACATCAGTTGGTGATGAAGGTGGATTTGCACCAAACTTATCTTCTGATGAGCAAGCTTTCCAATTTATAGTAAAAGCTATTGAAAAAGCTGGATATAAACCAGGAGAAGACTTCAAACTTGCAATTGACGCTGCAGCTACAGAAATGTATGATGAAGCTAAAAAAGCAGGAAAAGAAGGATGCTACTATTTCTGGAAAACAGATAAAATGTATACAAGAGAAGAAATGGTTTCATTCTGGGAGGATATGGTATCTAAGTATCCTATTATTTCACTTGAAGATGCTCTTGCAGAAGAAGATTGGGATGGATGGAAATTACTTACAGAAAAACTTGGTGACAAAGTTCAACTTGTTGGTGATGATTTATTTGTTACAAATACAGAAAGACTTGAAAAAGGAATTAAGCTTGGTGTAGCAAACTCAATTCTTATTAAATTAAATCAAATTGGTACAATTACAGAGACTTTAGATGCTATTAAAATGGCAAATAGAGCAGGATATACTGCAGTTGTTTCTCATAGATCTGGTGAAACAGAAGATACTACAATAGCTGATCTTGTTGTTGCTATGAATGCTGGTCAAATAAAGACTGGAGCTCCATCAAGAACAGATAGAGTATGTAAATATAATCAATTAATGAGAATAGAAGAAGAACTTGGAAGTTCTGCTCAATATAATGGAGAAAAAGTATTCTTTAATATTAAATAATTTATAAAAAATATGACTGATAAATAAATTATCAGTCATATTTTTTTATACTTTTTCTACTTCTTTTAATTGTTTCTTTAAATCTTCTATTTGATTTTCTAAATCCTCCTTTGAAAAATCAATTTCATCAGCATCAGAATACGATTCATCGTAAATGCTTAGCTTATGTTCTAATTCTTCAAGTTTACAAAGCAAAACTTGTCTTTTTACTGCCTTTTCCATAAGTTGCTTATATTTCCTTTCTACTTTGTAAGATTTATGTCTAAATCCGTTTTTCTCTCATTTTTTTGTCCATATTGCTTGCAGCTTTAATCATGATTGTGTTAGCCATCTCTAGGTCTATAATACCGAAATACAATTGCTTTATGAATAGATTTAGATATTTTGCTATTTGAACAGTTATATTCTTTAGCTAGCTTATCCATTGAAATGTTATCTAAAGCATATCTTTTACAGATATTTTGTATATCATAATTACTTAGCTTTTTAGACATATTCTCACCTCCTATTTAATTAATTAGTAGTAAATATATAATCTACACTTTTATTATATCATCATAAGTAGCTTTAAGTCAACAAAGTTGACATAAATTACAAAAAGTGGTATAATTAAATTGTATTAAAAATTTACAAAGGCTAAAAAACTAATGTATTTGTCTAATTATTGGCCTTAATTATAGGAGGGAGAGATTTTATGAATCTAAAGAGTTTACTTGTTGGAACAGCAATAGGAGCTATTGTTGTTGGTGGAGGTGTATTTTTATACACAAGTTTTTTTGGTAATGAACCACAAAAAGAGGATGTAGTCAGTTCTTATTTAGAAGAAAAGACAAATATAGTTGAAAAAGAGAAACAAATTCTTGAAATAATAAGTTCTAAAAAAGAGTATCAAGAAGAATATGACTCAGAAAATTACGAAGTTGTAATTAAAAATACATCTGGTGAATACTTAAAAAAGGTTGTATTTAGTCTAGGTGAAGCAACATATGAGCTTTATGATATGGAACAAGATGAACAATATAAATTGGTAGCTTTTAATACAGAAGAAAGTTTAGACTTAAAAATAATATCTGTAGAGTATGATATTATTAATTATTATCCAGAAGAAATTTCATTAGATATAACAAATGATGGAAAAAAAGTAACTGGATATGTGACAAATAATGGAGAAAGAGACTTATATCCATCACAAATTATTTTCTTCTTAAAAGATGAAGATGGAAATACTGTTCAAAAGACTATAGAGTATGCAGGTTGTTTTTTTGAAGGACTAGTTATAAAATCAGGTAAAACTTTAGATTTTGAATCTGATATACCTGAAAATAATTATTTTAATAATAGTAAAAGTGTTATTGTAAAATATTCAGATACTAGTTTTAAAACTATTGATACTAGATTTTTTTCAAATTAAAAAGATGTAATTTTACATCTTTTTTCTTTTTATGTAAAATTGACTTTTAAACATATATATGTTATAATTATATAGTCTTATTACGTGATATATCTTAATTTAGTTAAAATGGCAATGTTGCTATTAAAATAAATGTACGGGTAAAAAAGTTATGTTAAAATGCAGATTGAAAAGTATATAGAAAAGGAGAGATTTAATGGAAGAAGATAATAACAAAAGCAAAAATACTACTAAATCTGTTAAGACTAAAAGCAGTAGTAGTAAAAAAACAAGTAGTGTTAATAAAAGATTAAAAAAAGATACAAAAGAAAAATTAATGAATTCAAAAAATGAAGAAATAATAATTGAAAATATTCAACCAGTTGAGAAAGAAGTAGAAAAAAAGACTAAAAAACAAAATAGTCTTTTTTCTAAATCAAAACTTAAAATAATACCTCTTGGTGGAATGAATGAAATAGGAAAAAACATAACAGCATTTGAATATGAAAATGAGATTATTGTTGTAGACTGTGGTTTAGCGTTTCCAGAAGATGAAATGTTAGGTGTAGATATAGTTATACCAGATATTTCATATCTAGAGAAAAATAAAGAAAAAGTAAAAGCTGTTTTAATAACACATGGTCACGAGGATCATATCGGTGCTATACCATATTTTTTAAAGAAAATAAATGTACCAGTTTATGGAAGTAAATTGGCGCTTGGATTAATAAAAGTAAAACTTGCAGAACATAACTTAGATAAACAAACAAAATTAGTAACTATAGAGCCTAGACAAATTATAAAATTTGGAAAATTTAAAGTAGAATTTATTAGGGTAACCCACTCTATAGCAGATTCAATGGCAATTGCTATTACAACACCAGTTGGTACAATTTTACATACAGGTGACTTTAAAGTAGATTATACTCCAATAGATGGTGGATATATTGACTTACAAAGAATTGCAGAAATTGGTAAAGAGGGAGTAACTTTGCTACTTTCAGATAGTACTAACGTTCAACGACCAGGTCATACAATGTCAGAAAGAAGTGTTGGTAAAGAGTTAGATAGATTATTTACTAATTGTAATAAGAGAATTATTGTTGCTACATTTGCATCTAATGTTCATAGAATGCAACAAATAATTAATTCAGCAGTAAAATTTAAAAGAAAAGTAGCTGTAGTTGGTCGTAGTATGGTAAATGTACTTGCTGTATCACAAGAATTAGGATATTTAAATGCTCCAGAGGGAACAATAATTGATATAGATAAGATAAATATATACAATCCAGAACAACTAGTTATAATAACAACTGGTTCTCAAGGAGAACCAATGGCAGCATTATCACGTATGTCTGCTGGAGAGCATAAAAAAGTACAGATTACACCAGATGATATGATTATATTTTCATCTTCTGCAATACCAGGAAATGAAAAATCAATAGGTAAAGTTATAGATGAACTTGAAAAATTAGGAGCAGAAGTAATTTATAGTCAAATTGCTGATGTACACGTATCTGGTCACGCATGTCAAGAAGAGTTAAAATTAATGTTAAGTCTTGTTAGACCTAAATATTTTATGCCTGTACATGGTGAATATAGATTTTTAAAACAACATGGTCAACTTGCTGTTGATACTGGTGTTCCAAAAGAAAATATATTTATAATGGAAAATGGTAGAATATTAGAAATAGATAAAAATAGTGCTAAGATGACAACTCAAGTAACATCAGGAATTGTATTAGTTGATGGGCTTGGAGTTGGAGATGTTGGAAATATTGTTTTAAGAGATAGACAATTATTATCAGAAAATGGTATGATTATTGTTGTAATATCATTAGATAGAAAAACAGCACGTGTAGTTTCAGGACCAGATATAGTTACTCGTGGTTTTGTATATGTTAGAGAAAATGAACCTTTAATTGAAGAAATTAAAGATGTTGCCAAAAAAGAACTTGCAAAATGTGAAGAGCAAAATGTAAGAGAATGGTCAGTTATAAAGACTAGAGTTAGAGAATCTTTAATAAAATATATTTATACAAAAACAAAGAGACAACCAATGATATTACCAATCCTTATGGATGTAGATATGGATAAAAAATAATTATTTAGATGGAAAAGGAGTTATTTATATGGAAATGGATAAAGAATACGAGAGAAAATGCTATGAACTTGCATATTTAATATTCCCAGACGTAGATGAAACAGTAGATGATTTAGAAATAAAATATCCAGAAAGAAATTTAAAAGCAGATGCAAAAGTTGTAAGAATTGGACCTTCACCTACAGGAATGATGCATACTGGTACTTTATTTCAAGCAATGGTAAATAAAAAGCTTGCAAATCAAAGTGATGGTGTGTTTTATGTTAGGGTAGAAGATACAGATCAAAAAAGAGAAGTAGAAGGTGCAGTAGATGAAATTATTGCAGGTCTTAAGCATTTTGATCTTATGCCTGATGAAGGTGTAGTTGGAAAAGATAAGGAAATTGGACATTATGGACCATATACGCAATCAAAAAGAAAAGACATTTATAGAATATGTGCTAAACATTTAATTGAAATTGGTAGAGCTTATCCTTGTTTTTGTACACAAGAAATGCTTCAAAAGACACATGATGCACAAGTTGCAAATAAGGTAATACCAGGATATTATGGAATCTATGCAAAATGTAGAAATATTTCTATAGATGAATCAATTGAAAGAGTAAAAAGAGGAGAAAAATTTATTTTAAGATTTAGATCAAATGGTTCACATCTAAAAAAGATTAGCTTTATAGATGATGCAAGAGGAAAAATTGAAATGGCAGATAATGATGAAGATATAGTTATTATCAAGTCAGATGGACTTCCAACTTATCACTTTGCACATGTTTGTGATGATCATTTTATGCATACAACACATGTGGTACGTGCAGAAGAATGGCTTCCATCAGTTCCGAAGCATTTACAATTATTTGATGCTATGGGATTTAAAGCACCACACTATATTCATACTCCAACAATTATGATTAAAGATGGAGAATCAAAAAGAAAACTATCTAAAAGAAAAGATAAAGTAGCAGCAGTATCATATTTTATTTCAGCTGGCTATCCAGTAGAAGGGCTTAATGATTACTTAATGACTATTTTAAATTCAGATTTTGAAATGTGGAAATCTAAAAATAAAGATAAGTCATATAAAGATTTTGAGTTTAAACTAAGTAAAATGAGTAGCGCAGGTTCTCTTTTAGATATTCCAAAATTAAATGATCTTTCTAAAGAAGCTATTGCTAAAATGAATAGTGAAGAAGTATTAAAAAATGTACTTGAATGGTCTAAAGAATATAATAAAGATTTTTATGACTTATTAAATGAAGACTTGGATTATGCAAAAAAAGTCTTTGGACTTGAAAGGGATAATGCAACAAAAATTAGAAAAGATATATATAAATGGGAAGATGTAGAACCTACATTTAGATATTTCTTTAAAGATAATTATGCAAATGAATTAAAAGAACAAGGATATTTAATAAAAACATTACCAGAAGAAAAGGATACTTTAACTTTAGATGTTATAAAAAAATCTCTTGAAGCATATAAAGAGGCATATAATGAAAATGATACTAAAGATGAATGGTTTGAAAGAATGAAATCTGTTGCACAAAATCTAGGATTCTGTACAAATATGAAAGAATATAAAGCAAATCCAGAAAACTATATTGGAAGTATTGCAGATTTTTCTTCAATAGTAAGAATGGCTGTAACAAATAGAAAAAATACACCAGATATATATAGTATAATGCAATTATTAGGTAAAGATATAACTCTAGTTAGAATGGAAGACACAATCTCTAAATTATAAAGGATGTGATTTTAATGTTAACAAATGATGAAAAGCTTATTGAAAATATAAAAGCTACAATGGCAATGGAAGGTTTTGAGTTACAAGATAAAGATGTTTCTCTTATAAATCAATTTTTAGATAATAAAATAACTGAGCAAGAAGGAATAGATATTATAAAAAAAGATATAATATCTAAAATGAATGATAACAATGTATGATGCAATTAATTCAAAATATACATATAAGGGAACAGATGTCTTAAAAAATAAACTTGGTATAAAGGATGAGGAATTATTAAAAGAGTATGAGACGAGAATGGTGGCTTTTAAAATTGCTACTATTAGCACTCAAACTTTAAAGATGGATTATACTCCTGAAAGATTAAAGTTTATACATAAATATTTATTTGAAGATATATTTTATTTTGCTGGAGAATATAGGCAAGAAAATATTACTAAAGGAAATTTTAGATTTTCTGAATTTGAATATATTGAAGATAATATAAAACAAATTTTTTCAAAAATAAATATAGAAGAAATGAAGAAAATGCCATTTAAAGATTTTATTATAAGATTATCATATATTATGACAGAACTTAATGTATTACATCCTTTTAGAGAGGGAAATGGAAGAACAATTCGTGAGCTTATTCGTGAGATTTGTTTTGACTGTGGCTATGTGATAGACTGGTATGAAATAAATCATGATGATATTTTAAAAGCTAGTATTAAAGCTGTTTTTGATGAAACAGAACAAATAAAAATGCTAAGAAGAAGCGTAAAGAAAATAGTATAAATTAAAGGGACAAACAGTAGCAAAAAAATAAACTGCTCATATAATATATTAGTGTATTAAACACTTATATATAAAGGAGGAATATTATGTGCTGCTGTAATAGACGTAACAATAATTGGAATAATTGTTGCTTTAGAAATAATAATTCATCTTGGTGCTGTTGTTGGTGTTGTTTAAGAGATATTTGTAACAATATTAATAACAATACTCAAGATAATTGTTGTTGCAATTGTTGTACTAATAGTCAATTAAATGATTATTGGTATGGTTCTGATTCTTGTAACTGTTCTAATCAATGCTAAATATTAAACTGCTAACACAATAAAATGTGTTAGCAGTTTTTTTATCACTTGAAATATTAATGCCATTTTTTATTCATATAAGTGTAATATTATATAAATATAAATGATATAATAATTTAAATTTAACATAAGTAAAAGCTAGATAATGTAAATATTATTTGTTTATTATATAATTAAATAAGTAATAGAATTTAAAGATATTGTTTTTTGAAAGGGGAATATATATGAAAATAGCTAAAAAGATAAGAGTTATTTTACTTTTAGTATTTTGTTGCTTTTTAGCATTAGAAACTAATGTAAAAGCGGAAGAATGGATTGTAACTCCTGAAAGGCAAAAAACAGGATATAAATTTGAATGCGGAGATTATTCTGAGCAAAATTATATTTCTGTAGATAAGTTTAATTTAAGAAGTAATGTAACTGGTGAACAAAGAATAGCTTATTGCATTCAAAAGAATGTGTCAACACATTTAAATGTTAGTTATGTTATGCAAGAGATGGATGTTAATAATCTATCAATTAGTAATTTGATTTCAACATATGCATGGGCCGATGGAAATAACACAGCAATTAATTATTTTAACGATTTAAGTAGTGTAGTAAAGAAATCTTTAAATATAGCTTCAATGTGGGAAAAAACTTATTATCCAGGAGAAAATGCTGCTATTGTAGCAACGCAATGGTTTATGTGGGCACAAACAACAGGTTGTTCATCAGCTTTTCAAGCAAATCAATCAGATAATCCTAAAAATCCTATTCCAAGAAGAGATGATGGATATAAATTTTTGGATATGAACTATAGCTGGTGGCAAGTGGATAAAAATAATGATGGAATTTTATCTGCAAATGGAATTGGTAGACCACATTCAGATTACATTGATCAAGATGGTGATGGATATAAAGAAACATGGTATGAAGTTGAGTGGGACGAAGATTTAACAAGACTTGCAGCTGAAAGATATTTACAATTAGTTACATATTATGAAAACTTTAAGGATAATTTAATGCCAAATTTTGTTCAAAGTGTAGGTACAGACAATATTATATATCCAGGTGAAACTATTAGATATACTGATACAAATGGTGTATTTAATTTAGCTGAATATGATATTATTTCAGATTTACCAGATGGAGTTAGTGCTGAGAGACAAGGAAACGATTTAGTAATTAGTGTATCGAATAATTTTAGTGGCTACTTTAATGGTAATATAATTGTTGAGAGATTTAGTAAAAATAATCCTGAAGTATCAAGATGGTATTTTAATGGAACTCATCAAATATTATTTGAAGGAGCTTTGCCAAAATCAGAGTTAACATTACCGATTGAAGTTGTAAGTATGAAAGCAAAAGTTATAAAATCAACAGAGTCAACTACAGGAAATAAAGGAGACTCAGAGCTTCAAGGAGCTGTATATGGAATTTATTCAGATAGGGAATGCAAAAATCTTATTACTTCAATAACAACAGATGCAAATGGTGAAGCAACTACTGGATATTTACCAGGAACATTATTTTATGCAAAAGAAATTACTGAGCCTACAGGTACATTATTAAATAATACAGTTTATGTAATAGATATAAATGAAGCATTAAAACAACCAGATGGAACTCTACTTGTAACATTTGATGCTGTTGATGATATTATAGAGGGAAATTTAAAGATATTAAAAAGATTAGGTGAAACAGATTATGATCCAGAAATAAATCTTAATGGAGCACAATTTAAAATTACTTTAAAAAATGATCCTTCACAAGAATATTTAACAACAATTTCTGGAGAAGATGGAATTTGTAAATTAGAAAATATACCATATGGAACATATACAGTTACAGAATATATAACACCAGATGAGGCTTATACAATAGAACCTTTTGATGTGTTTGTATCAGATGAGGGATATACATATGAGTATACTAAAATAGATCCATCTAAAGAAATGAAGATTGCTGTAAATAAGGTACTTCTTGATGAAACAGTTGGAAAAACAGATGCAAAAGTATCAGGAGCATATTTTACAGTGTATTTAGATGAAGATGCAACACAAGAGTATATAGATAAAAATGGAAATCCAGTAATAATAGGACCAACAGATAATACAGGATATGCAGTATCTGGAACAATGAGAACAGGAACATATTATTTAAAAGAAACAACATTCCCAGAAGGAATTAATCCTGATGCAATGGTACCAGGTGAGGATGTAAGTTTTAAAGATAAAGTATATGTTGCATCATATGATAATAAAAAACAAGGAGAAGATATTATTGTTGTATCTTTGGAGAAACTTATTAACATACCAAATTTAGGTAGAGTAAGAGTTATGAAATACGAAGATAATCCAGATTCAACAGTTGAGTCCCCAGCAGCAGGAGCAGTATTAAGACTTACTTTAGATTCTTCAGATGGACAAGTATATTACGATGCAACTGTAAATAAGTATGGATATGCAGAATTTAGAAATGAGGATTTAGCAGAATATGATCCATATACAATACCATATGGTAAATATACAATAACAGAAATAAAAGAAGACGATGATGATGAACATAATCATTTCTTTATACAAGCTGAAAAAGTAGAAATTGTAAATGAAAAAGATATAGAAGATAGAATAGTATCAGATGAGCCAACACCAGCATGGCTAAGAATTGTAAAAAAAGATAAAACAACAGGACAAAATGTTAAACTTGATGGCGCAAAATTTAAAATATGGGATGTTAAAAATTCAAAATGGGTAAGTTTAATGGAAACACCATCAGGAGAATATATAGAAGAATTTGAAACAAATGCAGATGGATATTTTTATACACCACAAGAGTTACAGCCAGGAGAATATGTGGTATATGAGACACAAGCACCAGATGGATACTACCTAGAAGATGATTTAAGAATACCAGAAGATGAAAAAGATTTAGGAAATGATAAAGTAAGTGGATATAAAGTTGTAGTAGATAAAATAGCAACTGGTCTTGAAGAAGATGCAGTATATCCAGAAGGTGGTATTGCAACAGGATCTTTAGTTATAGAAGTGCCTGTAAAAGACACACCACTTACAGTTAATTTAGAAATATATAAGACAGGTGAAAGATTTGTTGATACAAATAGTGAAAATATAACATATCCAATAAGTGATTCAGAAGATGCAACAGAAGAGAAGTTTACACCTATATTTAAAGAAGTTGGTATTGAAGGAGCTAAATTTAAAGTATATGCTGTAGAAGATACTTATACACCAGATGGAATATTAAGGTATAAAAAAGGGCAAGTTGTAGCAGATATAACAACTAATTCAGAAGGTTATGCAACTGCTGAAAAATTATTCCCTGGTGAATATAGAATAGAAGAATATGAAACATCAGAAGGTTTAGTGATTAATAAGGAAATAAGAAATGTAGTACTAGAAAATAAAGATCAATATAAAGAAACTGTAACATTTAATGAAAATATAAGTAATGATAGACAAAAGTTACAACTAACATTTAATAAATTATTTGAAGATGTTAATTATGCAAATGGAGAAAAGTTGGAGAAAAAAGCATTATTTGGAATTTATACTAAAGAGGTAATTAAAAATTATAAAGAAGAAGAAACAATACCAAATAATAAGTTAGTAGATTTAATATGGGCAGATGAAGATGGAGATGTAACAAGTACAATAGATTTACCAGAAGGAACATACTATGTAAAAGAACTTTATGCTTCATATCCATATACAATAAGTACAGAGACTGTAGATTTTGTATTAAAATATACAGATGATTCAAATCAAGAATTTGTTGTAGTAGAAGGACCAGATTTTACAAATGATTATGAGAGTGCGTCAATAACACTAGTAAAACTTTCAGCAACAACAATGGATAATATAATATTAAATGGAGATAAAATAGATACAACAACATTAGATGAAGAAGTACAAGCAATACTAGATCAAATAAAAGGAATGACAAAAGAAGAGATAAAAGAATATTTTGAGAAAAATGAGGTAAAATTTGTATCAGGTGCAAAATATGGTGTATATACAGATGAGGAATGTCAAAATGCATTAAGAATAAAAGATGAAGAAACAGGAGTATTTGAAGAAGCAGTAATAGTAACAGATGATACAGGACTAGTAGAACTAAATAATATTCCATTAGGAGAATATTATTTAAAAGAAATAGAAGCACCACAAGGATATGAGTTATCTGATGAGATAGTAAAGGTAACATTAGATAATACAAACAAAGATACAATGGTATATCAAGCATTAATTGAAGAAGATATAGTTGAAGCTATGCTTACAAAAACAGATATCTTTACAGGTGAAGTAATACCAAATTGTGTATTTGAAATAAGAGATGAAAATGATGAGTTGTTATTAAAATCAATAACAGATGAAGAAGGAAAAGGATATATACCAGTATCAATATTTGAAGATGGAAAAACATATACATATACAGAAGTTGAAGCACCAGATATCTATGACTTAAATACAGAGCCACATGAGTTTGTAGCAAAATATGATGAAGAAGGTAACTGGGATGTAGAACCTGTAGAAGTAGAGAATATAAGAAAAACAAGAGAAGTAATAGTAAGAAAACTAGATGCAGAAACAGGCGAACCATTAAAAGGATGTGTATTTACAATAGCAATGATAGATCCTGAAACTGGAGAGCAAAAAGTAAATGCAAAAACAGGAGAGCCAATATATCTAGTAGAGAATGTAGAAACAGATGAAAATGGTGAATATATAATTCCTGAAGCACCAATGGGAACATATAAGTTCTTAGAGATAAAAGCGCCAGAAGGATATGAGTTAGATGAAGATTTAACAGGATATACATTTACAATAGATAACAATTCACCAGAGACAATAATCTTTGAAGTAACAAATACAGGGGATATAGCAGTAATAGCTATAGCATCTGTAGCAGTAATATGTGTAGTAGGAATAGTAGTTGTAATAATTAGAAATAAAAAGAAACAATAATTATTAAAGATAGTATCTTAATTTAGGTTAAGATACTATTTTTCTACTGATTATGTATTTAAAAGAATATTTGGAAAAGTTGGAAATGAAGACATAACAAGAAGTTTTATAAAAGCAGCAACGGGAATAGAATTTAAAAATATAAATTTAGAAGATAGTCCAATACTAGAAAGAGAGCTTATAGAAAGTAAAATGGGAATACTAGATGTAAAAGTAATAGGAGATAGTATAAATAATATAGATATAGAAATGTAGGTAGTAAAGAGTGAATATATAGCAGAAAGAATATTATGGTATTGGGCAAAGATGTATACAAGAGCATTGAAAGCAGAAGATGGTTATGACAGAGCAAGAAAAGCAATATGTATATTAATAGCAGACTTTAAGTTAGAAAATTTAAAAGATATAGAAGATTATTATACAAGATGGAAAGTAAGAGAAGAACAAAGATAAAATATTGACAGATAAACTAGATATCGTTATAATAGAACTAGAAAAACTGGATAGAAATAAAGGAGAAAAAAGAGAGCTAAAAGAGTGGTATGAGTTTATAAAAAATCCAGAAAAAATGGAGGAAACTAGTATGAATAATGATATAAGAAAGGCAAAGGAAGAGCTAGATAAGATAAGCCAAGATGAAAGAGAAATAAGAATTGCAGAGCTAAGAGAAAAAGCAGTAAAAGATTAAATGGCAATAAGAGATAGCGGATATAAAGAAGGAATAAAGAAAGGGAGAGATAAAGCAATAGAGGAAATAGTAGAAAAAATGCTAGAAAAGGGAATAGATGAAAAAATAATAGCTGAATTAGTAAAAATAGAAGATGATGAAATAAATTATAATGATTTAAAAGATAAGTTTTTAGAAAAAGAAAATGAAATATATCATATTGTAAAGGCAATGTTAAAAGAAAACTTAGATATAAATTTGATTTCTAGAGTTACAGGTTTAACTGATGAAGAAATAAAAGCAATTAAATAATTTTTATAAAATTTAGGTATTTACATTAATATATAATTATGTTATAATAAATTACATAAAAGTACAAAAAGAAAATTAAATAATAATTAACAAAAACTATGACGAGGAAGAGTAATAATAATTGAAATAAAAAGCGAGATAAGGATGGTGGAAGCTTATCTAAAGTATGTTATTATGAAAATCACCTCTGAGTTGCAGTCTGAAATAATAGTAAGATGAGCCGTTTTCCTTACGTAATAAAGGACACATATGCTTGTATGTTGTATATTAAGGTGGTTATTATTTTGTATATATTATATTGTGTTAATATAATCGTACATTCCTTATATACAGGTATGTGCGATTTTTTATTTATGTATTTTTGTATAAGAAAGGAGTAATATTTTATGTATAAAAAAGTCGAATTAAATGAAGATGGATTTGTTGGTATGGAACGTAATGTCTTTAAAAGGTGGCAAGAAAAAGACATTATAAATCAAAATTTAGATATGAATAAGGGAAAAAGATATTTTACATTTTATGATGGACCACCAACAGCTAATGGTATGCCTCATGCTGGTCATATCATAACAAGAGTTATGAAAGATATAATTCCTAGGTATAAAGTTATGCAGGGATACAGAGTTATAAGAAAAGCAGGATGGGATACCCATGGATTACCTGTAGAGCTAGAAATAGAAAAAAAACTTGGTATTTCTGGAAAAGAACAAATAGAAGAATATGGCGTTGAAAATTTTGTTAAAGAATGCAAAGAGAGTGTTTTCAAATATGTACATGTTTGGGAAGAAATGACTAATAAAGTTGGATTTTGGGTTGATATGAAAAATCCATATATAACTTATGATAATAAGTATATTGAGTCAGTATGGTGGGCTTTAAAAGAACTTTGGAATAAGAACTTATTGTTTGAAGGTCATAAAGTAATGCCTTATTGTCCAAGATGTGGTACAGCCTTATCATCACATGAGGTTGCGCAAGGATATAAAGATGTAAAGGATTTAACATGTATTGCTAAATTTAAAGTTGTTGGGGAAGATAAGTATTTCTTAGCATGGACAACAACACCTTGGACTTTACCATCAAATTTAGCTTTATGTGTAAATCAATCATATGACTATTGTGACGTAAAAGTTAATGTTGGAACAGAAGAAGAACCAAAATATGAAGTATATATTTTGGCAGAAGAATTAGTGCCAGTAGTACTTAAAGATATGGAATATGAGGTGCTAGCTACATATAAAGGTAAAGATTTACTAGGTATGAAATATGAACCATTAATGCCTTTTGCAAAAGTGGATGGAAAAGCTTTTGAAGTAATACATGGAGATTATGTAGTACTTACAGAAGGTACAGGTGTTGTTCATATAGCACCAGCTTATGGTGAAGATGACAGTTTAGTGTGTAAAAAGAATGGTATAGCTTTTGTGAATTTGGTAGATAAATCTGGAAAATTTATGGATGAAGTTGAGCCATGGAAAGGTAGATTCGTTAGAGATTGTAATGAAGATATATGTGAGTGGCTAAAAAATGAAGGAAAATTATTTCATAAAGAAAAACATCTTCACTCTTATCCTCATTGTTGGAGATGTGATACACCATTATTATACTATCCAAAAGAAAGTTGGTTTGTTGGAATGAGTTCTTTAAGAGACGAACTTGTTGCAAATAATGATAAAGTTAATTGGTATCCAGAAACTATAAAACATGGTAGATTTGGTAATTTCTTAGAAAATGTAATTGATTGGGCAATATCTAGAGATAGATATTGGGGAACTCCACTACCAATATGGACTTGTGAATGTGGACATCAAGAATGTATTGGATCAATACAAGAACTTAAAGAAAAGGGTATAAATGTACCAGATGATATAGAATTACATAAACCATATATAGACGATGTTCATTTGAAATGTTCAAAGTGTGGAAAAGAAATGAAAAGAGTAAAAGAAGTTATAGATTGTTGGTTTGATTCTGGTTCAATGCCTTTTGCACAGTGGCATTATCCATTTGAAAACAAAGAAATGTTTGAAAATAATTTCCCAGCTCAATTTATTTCTGAGGCAATTGATCAAACAAGAGGATGGTTCTATACATTAACTGCAGTTGGAACTGCTTTATTTAATAAGACACCATTTGAAAACTGTATTGTTTTAGGTCATGTCTTAGATGGAAAAGGTCAAAAAATGTCTAAGTCTAAAAAAAATGGAGTGGATCCATTAGTATTATTAGATACTGTTGGGGCTGATGCTACACGTTGGTATTTTTATACAGGAAGTGCACCATGGCTATCTTCAAGACTATCAATTGAAAATGTTCAAGAGAGTCAAAGAGGATTTTTAAGTACATTATGGAATGTATATTCATTTTATGTTTTATATGCAGAAATAGATAAATTTAATCCATTAGAGTATAAAGATTTTAAATCAGAAAATGTTATGGATAGATGGATTATATCTAAGTTAAATACATTAGTAAAATCTGTAGCAGATAAGCTAGATAATTATGATATAACAGGTGCTGGATATGACATAGATTCATTTACTGATGAGTTATCTAATTGGTATGTTAGAAGAAACAGAGAAAGATTTTGGGCACAAGATTTAACAGAGGATAAAATAGGTGCATATGTTACCTTGTATAGAGTCTTAACTACAATGACTAAAGTAGTAGCACCATTTGTACCATTTATTGCAGATGAGATATATACTAATTTAGTATGTAGTTTAGATAAAGAGGCAAAAGAAAGTGTACATTTATGTTATTGGCCAAAAGTTAACGAAGCAGAAATAGATAAAAGATTAGAAAAAGAGATGGATTTAGCATACAAGATAGTTGAACTTGGAAGAAGTGCTAGAAATTCTGAGAATATAAAAAATAGACAGCCTTTAGCTAAAATGTTAATTTCTGTTGATACTTTACCTGAATATTATGGAAATATAGTAAAAGAAGAACTAAACGTAAAAGAAGTTGTTCTTGGAGCTGAAATGTCAGAATATGTAAATTTTGAAATAAAACCAAATTTACCAGTGCTTGGTAAAGAATATGGTAGATTAATTCCAAAAATAAGAGAAGAGATATCTAAGAAAAATCAAATGGATCTTGCAAATAAAGTAAAAGCTGGTAAGGTAGAACCAATTTTAATAGATGATGTTGAAATCGATTTAGATTCAAACAATTTATTAATAACAATGAATGGTAAGGAAGGTTTTGCATTTGCAGGGGAAGGCGAGATTGGTGTAGTATTAGATACTCAAATAACAGACGAATTAAAGGAAGAAGGATATGTTAGAGAGATTTTATCTAAAGTTCAAAATATGAGAAAAGATAAAGGGTTTGAAGTTTTAGATAGAATTGAGTTATATGTTTCTGGAAATAATACTATAGAAGAAGTAATAAAAAGACATGAAGATGAAATAAAGAAAGAGACTTTAACACTAGAAGTAAAATATAATAAAGAGAGAGAAAATTATGCAGATACAAATATTAATGGTGAACATGTTAATATTGATGTAGAAGTTGTAAAATAAAAGGGATAACTATTAAAGTATAGCATTATGCTATACTTTTTTTTACTGATATGATAAAATAAATTGTAAGTGTAAAAACTAATAATAAGGAGGAAAAAATGGATAAAAAAAGTAAAATAATTATGATTGTTTGTATAATAGTGATAGTTATTGCTATAGGAGTTGCAACATCTATTGCAGTGATTAATGGAAATAGAGAAAAGATAGATTTAAATACAGATAAAACTACAGAAATAGAAAATGAAAATGAAGATAAAACACCAGAATATGATGAAAGTAAAGATATAAATGTAATGGATGATGAAGAGTTAGATAAATTATTAAATTAAAAATAAAGGAGGGTTTATTATGAAAAAATTTATTTCTATATTTGTACTTATCTTGGTGGTAATAGGCTTAGTTTTAGGACTTGTTGTATCATGCAAATCTATTATAAATAAGGATAAAGAAATTGTAAAGCTTATACAAGAAAATGAGGATTTAAAAAATACTATTAATACGTTAAATACTACAATTGATAGCTTAAAGAGTTCAGATAATAAAGAGCAAGAAACAGATAGTACATCAGATATAATTAATGATAGCTTTGATGCTAATAAAATAATAAATAAAGATGAAAATACTACTGTTACAAAAGATATATCAGATAGTAATAGTGTAATTGAAGTATCAGTTGATAATAAGAATAACAATTTAAATATTAATTTAAATACAGAACTAATAAGGTTAATTTACAAAAAAGTGATATCAGAATATAATCATACAATTACTGGATTCTCACAAAAAATAAATGATGCGCAAGTTGCTATTATTGGAGATGATTTTAAGGATTTAAATCTTGTTTTATTAATGGATGATGGAACAATTAAATATATAAGTATAGATAATATTTTAGATGGAAGTTATACAGTTAAGACTTTAGATAAGGAAAAAGACTTTGTAAGAATTATAAAAGTAAATATAGAAAATAGTCAAGATGGAACATTAAAAAGTGGAATAGTTGGAATAAAAAAAGATGGAACAAATATGTTAATTAATTTTTAGTTTGTAAGAGGGAAGAGATATATGGAATTAGAAGAATTATTAGATTCAAAAGATTTACGTTATATATTAAAAGAGATTGAAGAGGGAAGGCTATCAAAAGAAGGAATACTAGATAATTCTAAGTTTAAGCAAAAATTGTATGATGAGTTTGAAAAAAATGGAATATCTTATGATATTATGAGAAGTCTAGTTAAAAGTTTTGGAGAGAAATCTTGTATAGATAAAATAGATATAGATAAAGTAATGACTACAAATAAGGATAGACTTAATATATTTTTTACTACATTAATAGAAAATGGAAAAGATGATCTAATTAATGAAGTAATAAATAATGAAAAATATACAAAATACTTCTTTGAAAATTTAGATAAAAATTATAGTGTAATAAGTTATTGTAGATCTAATAAGGTAATGGAGCTTATAGATAAAGTAAAAGACAAAGAAAATGATATACCAAATATAGAATTTTTACCTAGAGGCTTAGAATCAGAAGATAAGAAAAAAGTGTTAGATGGTGAATATGGTAAAAAATTATTTTTGGCTACTGTATATAGTTCATCTAACGATGTATTACAAGATTATATAGACAAAAATCCTAAAGCACTTTATACATATAAAGATATGGATGTTTTAAAACTTGCTAAAAATGGAATATCTTTTCCACCAGAAATTGTTAAACAAGAAGAATTTTTTAATAAAATTAAAAGCTCTAATATGGTAGATTTCAGAAGAAATATTAATATTATCTATAGAAACAGTTTTCATCCATCAATTCAAAAAAGACTAAAACAATATGAGAGTGAAATACTAAAAGATTTTAATACTGATACAGGAATATTTAATTCATATGACTTAAATGATATAGATAAATTAAAAGAGCTGTTAGATAGTAAAGACAGTTTCTTAGTAGATCCACAAACCAGAAGGCAGCTTAATCATTATATTAGTGAAAAAAATAGTATTGATGCAAGACATAATTATTATAATAGCCAGTTAAAAAGCAAGTTAAATCTAAATTTTACTGTAGATGATCTAAATACAATAGATATAGAAAATATTACGGATGATGCAAATGTAAAAAATATTTTATATAGACTAAAAGAAGAAGTAGCAAATCAAAATGAAGAATTTTATAAAGAAAAAGAGAATATAAATTCTAATTTAATGGAGATAAGCAATTCAAAATTTAGTGAAGTATTTATAGACTATACTTTTGAAGATACTAAAAGAAATGTAAAAATAAATACGTCTGAAATGCTTAGATATAATGGAAAGCTTGTAGATAAAGAAAAAATTTTAAATAATGAAAAAGTTGAATTATATACAAAGATAAATAATATTGATGCATTATCATTAGAAGAAAAGAAAAAATTATTTTATGATTTAAAAGATAAAAATATGGTAGAAGAGTTATATAATGATTTTTCATCTTTAAGGAGAAAATCATATGAAGATATAAATAAGGTACTATATAAAGCAGACATAGATTCAGATGATCTTTCAGTACAAGATGTTTCTGAAAGTGGTATTGAAGTACATAAGCTAAAAGGTAATCCTTTTTATATGCTAGTAAGAGCTATGGATACACCAATACATAAAGAGACTATGAATGAACAAAGCTGTTATAGCCTTATATCTGGTAATAACACAAAGACTTTTCATGATGGATATTCAAATTATCTATATGGGTATGACTCTTTAGAACCTGACATGGTTGAAAATGTATTTGAAAGTGATTCATATACATTTTCTTCTGAAAAAAATATAACAACAAGACCCAATAGACTAATGACACCAGAAGAAATTGCTGAGTCTTCTGACTCTTACAGTGAGATAAATATAAAAAATAAAAAAAGTGATAGACAAACTTCTAGAAAGTATGATGAGATGAAACCTTCATATATAGTGGCTATGGATAATATGACAAAAGAGCAAATAGAAGAAAGTAAAAGGTTAAATATACCAATTGTTGTAATAGAACGTGAGAGATATAAAACAAAAAGAATAGATGATATTGAATATGAAGAATATGATAATAATATAAATTAAAGCTATACATTTTTGTATAGCTTATTGCTTTTTTCACTAAACATATAATTGTTCATAAAATAAAATAGGAGGTTTTAATATGAATAATTATATATATGTAGATAATAGCTCAACTACAAGATTAAATAGTCATGTTTTATCTAAAATGATGCCATATTTAACAACGTATTATGGTAATGCATCAACTACTTATGAGCTTGGAAAAATATCTAGGAAGGCTATTGAAGAGTCTAGAGCTAAAGTTGCAGAACTTTTAAATGCAACACCAGAAGAAATATATTTTACTGGATCTGGAACAGAAGCAGATAATATTGCTATTTATGGAATAGCAATGGAAAATAAACATAAAGGAAAACATATTATAACATCAAAATTTGAGCATTTAGCTGTATTAAATACTTGTAAAAAATTAGAAAGAGAAGGATTTGATGTTACGTATGTTGATATAGAAAAAAATGGTATTATAGATATAGATAAAATTAAAGAGGCAATACGAAAAGATACAATATTAATTAGCATTATGTATGTAAATAATGAAATTGGAACTATTCAAAAAATAGATGAAATTGCCAAATTAGCAAAAGAAAATAATATATTATTTCATACAGATGCAGTGCAGGCAATACCTCATATTAAGGTAAATGCTTCAAATTATGATGCTTTAAGTCTTTCTGCACATAAATTTAATGGGCCTAAAGGTGTAGGAGTGTTATATTTAAAAAAAGGATTAAAAATTGAAAATTTAATATGTGGAGGACATCAAGAGTGTGGGTTAAGGCCAGGAACTGAAAATGTGGCAGGAATAATAGGACTCTCAGAAGCAATGAAAATAACATATGAAAATTTAGAAATAAATAATGCTAAAGAAAGAAAACTTAGAGACTATTTATTAAATTGCTTAAGAGAAATACCTGGTTTTGTTTTAAATGGTGATATGAATAACAGAGTAAACAGTAATATTAATTTTTATTTTGAAGATATAGATTCAGATGAATTAAAACTGTTTATGGAAATGAATAATATATATGTTTCAACAGGTAGTGCATGTAATTCACAGGTAAAAGATATCTCTCATGTTTTAAAGGCAATAGGAGTAAATAAATCATCAATAAGAATTAGTATATCTCATGAAAATAATATGTATGAGATGAATAAAATTGCTTATGTAGTAAAAGATAGTGTAAAAATATTAAGAAAACAAAGAATATATTAAAAAAAATTATATAATTTTTTAATACCTATTTTCTTATAAATAAATATTTTAATATTGCAATATAGTTGCTTTTAAGTTAAAATAATATGTAAACATAAACAAAATAATTTACTTAGAAAGCAACTAAGCTCTTTTTTATGTTATAGAATTTTCAAAAAAATGTAATATAAAAACAGTTAGATTTTTGACTAATTAAGTAAACTATTTGCTATTCAATCTCTTTATTTTTGCTATTTTTTTCATTATTTTTGCTACAAAACTATTGATTTTTATTTCTATTTATAATAGAATAATTGTGAAGTGGTATGCAGTGGCAAACAGTGGAAAAGAGGTGTATTAAATGTTACTTGGTGAATACAGGCATAATGTAGACGTAAAAGGAAGAGTGAGTGTTCCATCAAAATTTAGGGGAGACTTAGGACAATCTTTTATAGTTACTAAAGGCTTAGATAATTGTTTATTTATGTATTCAAAATCAGAATGGGAAACATTTGAAAACAAACTTAAAGCTTTACCACTTACTAATAATGATGCTAGAAGTTTTATGAGATTCTTTTTTGCTGGAGCAACAGAATGTGAAGTAGATAAGCAAGGGAGAATCAATATACCACAGCTATTAAGAGAATATGCTGGAATAAAAAAAGATGTAGTAATAGTTGGTGTATCTACAAGAGCTGAAATATGGGATAGTTCTAAATGGGAAGAGTATACATCATCAGATTCTCTTAATGGAAATAAAATCGCATCTCAAATGTCTAATTTAGGCATTTAGATAAAAAACTTATGATAAAAAAATAATAAACAAAAGAAAAAACTATTAATAAACAAAAGATAAAAAATAAAGATATAGTATTAAAATGAGGTAAAAATGGAATTTAAACACAAATCAGTATTATTAGATGAATGTATAGAAAATTTGAATATTAAATCTGATGGAATATATGTTGATGGAACTTTAGGAGGAGGAGGACATTCTTATCAGATACTAAAAAAACTTAACGGGAGTGGATTGCTAATAGGAATAGATAGAGACTTAGATGCGATTTCTGCTGCTAGTAAAAAATTATCAGAATTTGATAATTTCAAAACAGTTCATGACAATCATGCAAATATAATAAATATTTTAAAAGATTTAAATATATCAGGGGTAGATGGAATACTTCTTGATTTAGGTGTATCATCATATCAACTAGATGAAGCAGAAAGAGGCTTTAGCTATATGAATGATGCAAGGCTTGATATGAGAATGAATAGGGAAGATAAGGTTTCGGCATATGATATTGTAAATAATTACTCAGAAGATGATTTATATAGAATTTTTGTAGATTTTGGAGAAGAAAAATATTCTAAATTAATTGCAAGAAAAATATGCAGTCAAAGAGAAAATAAGCCAATAGAGACTACTTTAGAACTTGTTGATGTTATAAAGTCAGCTATGCCAGCAAGAGCTTTAAGCGAAAAGCAGCATCCTGCAAAAAGAGTTTTTCAAGCAATAAGAATAGAAGTGAATCAAGAGTTAGATAAGTTAAAACAAGCAGTAATTGATAGTATATTATCCTTAAATGATGGAGGAAGACTTGCTATTATTACATTTCATTCGCTTGAAGATAAAATTGTAAAACATGCTTATGAAAAGATGCAAGGAAGATGTACGTGTCCTAAAGATTTTCCTATATGTGTGTGTAATTATAAATCTTATGGAAAGATAGTTAATAAAAAGCCTATTGTTTCAAAAGAAGAAGAAATAAAAGAAAATCCAAGAGCAAGAAGTGCAAAGCTTCGTGTTTTTGAAAGAATAATAAAGTAAATATGTAGTTTTTGATGTAGTAAAGTTGTAGTAATTATATGGTATTTAAGAAAAGAGGTGAAAGTATAAATGCCAGCTAGAAAAATCAGTAATATGTACTATAATGATGGAACTACAGCAAGAAAAATATTACCTAAAGAAGAAACTAAGAGAAAAGTAAATACTGCTGTTAGAAGAAATAATTCAAATCAAAATAGTATAAAAAGACAACAAGAACAAAAAAAGAAGAATGCTCATATGGTTGCATTTATACTTTGTGGATTTACTATGGCTATTATAATTACTTATAGATTTAGCTTAATAAATGAAAAAAATCTTGAAGTTCAAAATTTAAAAGATGAGCTAGAGATAGTATCTTCTGAAGCTGCTACATCACAAATAGAAGTAGATCAAAATACAGACTTGAATGCTATAGAAGCATATGCAAAACAACAACTTGGAATGACAAAAGCAGATAGTAGTCAGACTGTCTACATAGATACATCAGAATCAGTTAATAAAATACAAGTAAATCAGGAATCTACTTTTTTAGATAAAATTATTAATTATATAAAAGACATATTTTTGTAAATTTATGAATATCCAAGACAAATTTTAAGTATTATGTAGTAGAGCTTGATTTGTCTTGGATATTATTTTTTAGAAAAGAGGTGAATTTTGTGCCATACGTTAGTATTAGTACTAAAAAAAGAGTACTGTTTATGTTTGTTGTTTGTACGATTTTAGTTGTAGTACTATTTTCAAGGTTAATATATATACAAGTTGTAAAAGCTGAATATTATTCTCAAAAAGCTTATTCTCAGCAAACAAGAAGTAAAGAAGTTGAAGCAAAAAGAGGAACTATATATGATACAACTGGTGAAAAAATACTTGCTCAAAGTATTTCTACTAATATTGTTACAGCAGTTCCTAATAGTGTAAATAAAGATAAAAAAGAAGAAATAGCACAAAATTTAGCTCAAATATTAGAAATTTCTAAAGATGAAGTATTAGAAAAGCTAACTAAAAAAGTATCTAGTGTTACAATAGCAACTAAAGTAGACCAAGAAAAAGCAGAAAAAATATTAGAGTATATAAATGATAATGATATAACCGGAATTAGCGTAGATGAAGATATGCTTAGAGTATATCCTTATGGTACACTTTTATCTCATGTTTTAGGATTTGTTGGTACAGATAATCAAGGACTTGCAGGAATAGAGGCATATTATGAAGATGATCTTGCTGGAAATCCTGGGAAAATTGTAGCGAGTTTTGATGGTGGAGGAAGAGAGACTCCATTTACACAAGAACAATATGTAGCAGCAGAAGATGGAAAAGATTTAGTCCTTACTATTGATGCTACTATACAATCTATAGTTGAAAAATATTTAAGTAAAGCAGTGGAGGAAAATATAGCTGAATATGGAAGTATAGTAATAATGCGTCCATCAACTGGTGAAGTTTTAGCTATGGCAAATTATCCTACTTTTAATCCTAATTCTCCATTTACTCCAAATACTCAAGAGTTAAAAGATGCTTGGGATACAATGACTTCAACAGAAAAAAGTGATGCTTTAAATCAGATGTGGAGAAATAAAGCTATATCAGATACACAAGAACCTGGTTCTACATTTAAATTAATAACAGCAACAGCAGCTTTAGAGGAAAATATTGTAAATATAGACGATAAGGTATTTTATTGTGCAGGATATGTAACAGTTGGTTCGTGGGATATAAAATGTTGGAGATATTATAATCCTCATGGTGAGGAATCTTTGCGTGAAGGAATAATGAATTCATGTAATCCAGTATTTATGCAAGTTTCACAAAAGATGGGAATACCTGCATTTATGAAATATATAAAAGCATTTAATTTGGATTCTAAAACAGGTATAGATTTGCCAGGAGAAGCTACAGGAATAATGCATGATGAAAGTGCTATGACTGATGTAGACCTTGCTACAACGTCTTTTGGTCAAACTATACAAATAACAACACTACAAACAGCAGTAAATTATTGTGCCGTGGCAAATGGTGGATATTTGGTTCAACCGTATATTGTTCGTGAAATCAAAAGTGGAAGCGGAAATTATGACGAACAAATAGAATCAAAAGTTTTAAAGCAAATAATGTCAGAGACAACAGCTTCTGAGATAATGAGTGCATTAGTAGATACAGTTAATTTTGGTACAGCTAAATCTGGTAAAATTTCAGATTATCAAATTGCTGGTAAAACTGCAACTGGTGAAAATGGAAGAGGAGATAATACCAAATACCTTGCTGGATTTGTTGGTATAGGACCTGCAAGTAATCCAGAAGTAGTTGTAGTTATGAATTTATATAATCCTACTGGACCTTCAGGTCATGGCGGAGCAACTTTATGTGGTCCAGTTGTTGGTTCTATTATTGATGAAGTATTAAAGTATTTAGATGTACAGACAGATTATACAGTATCAGATACAGAAACTAATGAAATTGTAGTACCGGATATAACTGGAAAAACATATGCAGAAGCAAGACAAATTGTAGAGGATAGTGGTTTTACATTAAATATTTCTTCTGAATTTTCAGATGATACAATAATAACTAAGCAAGTTCCAAAATCTGGAGCATCTTTAGAGCAAGGATCAAGTATAATGACATATAAAGATGGAGATGAAAATCAACTGGTTGAAGTACCAGATGTAAGAAATTTATCTACTGCAGAAGCTACATTAGCATTTAGAAATGTAGGATTAAATGTAAGGATAGAAGGAACAGGCTACGTTTTAACACAAGATGTTACACCTTATGAACAAATTGAAAAAGGATCAATTGTAACAATTAAGTGTGTTGATGATTTGAGTGAGTTACCATAACATATTTGCATGTAAATATCAATTGTGATATAATATTTATCTAGAATGGAGGCTAAATATGCTTTTACAATATTTATTAGAGAATTTAACAAATGTTGAAATTAGTGGTGATACGAATAGAGAGATAAATAAGATAGAATATGATTCTAAAAAGATAGAGAAAAATGATATATTTGTTGCAATAAATGGTTTTAAAGATAATGGAAAAAACTATATTGATGATGCAATAAATAATGGGGCATGCGCAATTGTATGTCAGGATGAGATAGAAAAAAAAGAAGGAATTACTTATATAAAAGTTGAAGATGCAAGGATTGCGCTTGCGGTAATGTCTGCAACTTATTATGGAAATCCAGCAAGAAAATTAAAAATAATAGGAGTAACAGGAACAAAAGGAAAGACAACAACCACTTATATGATTAGGGATATAATGCTTGCTTCTGGCAAAAAAATTGGTATGATAGGTACAATTTGTAATACATATGGAAATATAAAGGAAGAATCAATAAGGACATCTCCAGAGTCTTTAGATCTTCAGGCACTGCTTGCAAGAATGGTTGAAGCTGGTATGGAGTATGTTGTAATGGAAGTATCATCTCATGCTCTTGCTTTAAATAGAGTATATGGGATTAAGTTTATAGTAGGTGTATTTACAAATCTATCTGAAGATCATTTAGATTTTCATAAAACTATGGAAAATTATTTGGAAGCTAAAGCAAAGTTATTTGAGATGTCAGATTTTGCTATTGTAAATGGTGACGATATATATGCACCTAGACTTTTAAAGATGATAAAATGTAAAAAAGCTACATATGGTCTTGATAATGCAGTTGACTTAACTGCTACAGATATAAGGGTTAATCCATCTTACGTTGAATTTAAAATGTATGTAAATAAGATGTTAGAAACAATAAAAATAAATATACCTGGAAGATTTACTGTTTATAATGCACTGGCTGCAATTGGCGTTTGCAGTTTATTTGGAGCACAAATGGATGCTATTTGCGGAGCTTTAGGTGCTCTTAGAGTACCAGGTAGAAATGAGGTTATAGACTTAAATAAAACATTTACTGTAATTGTTGATTATGCACACACACCTGCAAGTCTTGAAGCAATACTTTCATCTGCTAAAAGATATACAAAAGGAAGAGTTATTTGCGTGTTTGGATGTGGAGGAAATAGAGATAAAGAAAAAAGAGCTATGATGGGTGAGATATCTGGTCGCCTTGCAGATTTTACTGTTATAACAACAGATAATCCAAGAGATGAAAATCCTGGCAAAATAATTGAAGATATAGAGACAGGAATTAAACAAACAAGGGGACTATATAAGGCTATAGAAAATAGACGTCAAGCAATTAAATTTGCAATGAGAATTGCATGGAAAAGTGATGTAATAATTATAGCTGGAAAAGGACATGAAACATATCAAGAAGTAGAAAATGGAAAAAAATTATATTTTGATGATAAAGAAATAGTAAAAAAATTGGCAGAAGAAATGCCAGATAAAAATATACAGTAATTAAGGAGACAAAAATGAATATACAAACGACATTATTATTAGTATCTTTTATATTAACAGCTATTTTAGGAGCTATTGTTGTACCGATACTAAAAAAGAAAAAAATAGGGCAAGTAGTAAGAGAAGATGGACCAAAATCTCATTTACAAAAAAATGGTACTCCTATTATGGGAGGGATAGTAATTATTTTAGTAGTAACAGCAATTATGGCATTTTTTGTAAAAGATTATCCTATTTTAATTCTTCCAATGATTGCTATTTGTGGTTATGGGCTTATTGGTTTTTTAGATGACTTTAAAAAATTAATTTTAAAAGACCCAGAGGGAATGTCACCTAAAATGAAAATGGTTGGACTATTTATAGTTACAGCAATACTTATTGGATTATATTTATTTGTTTTTGATTTGGGAACTTCTATTATAATACCAATATTTGATCAACCAATATCGCTTGGTATACCAATATTTATATTATTTGCAGCGTTTATATTACTTGCTACAACAAATGCAGTTAATCTTACAGATGGGCTTGATGGACTTGCAACAGGAGTTTCAGCTATAATAATGACTTTTTTTACTCTTGTTGCTTTAAGACAGCAAAACTACGAAATGGTTGTGTTTTCTGCAAGTACAGTTGGTGCTTGTATAGGATTTTTGTTATTTAATATTCATCCTGCAAGGGTATTTATGGGAGATACTGGCTCTCTTGCACTTGGAGGTGCAATTGCAATTACAGCAATTATATTAAAGATGCCATTGTATTTAGCTATAGTAGCTTTGGTATGTATAATAGATACAATATCTGTTATGTTACAAGTAATATATTTTAAAGCTACAAAAGGAAAAAGATTATTTAAAATGGCGCCTTTTCATCATCATTTAGAATTAAGTGGATATAAAGAAACAACTGTTGTATTATTATTTTGGATTGTAACAGTTATATGTTGTGTAATTGCTTATTTTATTTAAAATATATAGGGGTTTTTAATGAAAAAAGAGATTGGTATTATGAAAATTAAAAGTGGAGGTATAGACTTTGGGTTGTTTGTGATTACAATTACTCTGTTATGTATTGGTCTTGTTATGGTAGCATCTGCTAGCTCTTATCATGCTTTAATATATTATGGTGATAGTAATTATTTGTTTATTAGGCAATTGTTTTTTGCTATAGCAGGTGTAATAGCAATGATTATTATATCTAAGATAGACTATCGAAAGTATAAAAAGTGGAGCTATTTGGGATTTATTGTAGCGGCAATACTACTATTTTTAGTTATAACTCCACTTGGTGTTACAAGAAATGGTGCACAAAGATGGTTAGGGATAGGAGAGACTTTTCAATTTCAGCCATCTGAGATAATGAAACCAGTGTTAGTAATGGCAATTGCAACTTATTTATCTAGAAATATAAAAAAATTAGGAGATTTTAAAGGCTATATTGTACCAATTATAATGTTACTTATAGTTGGATTATTAATGTATTTTCAAAAGCACATGAGTGGACTTCTTGTTCTTGGTGTTGCAGCTATTTCTGTAATATTTGCAAGTGGAATAAAGTTAAAGACTAGAACAATAATTGCAGGAATAATTCTTGTTGGCCTTGCTGGCACAGCTTTTATATTTGCTGATGACTTTAGATTACAAAGAATATTTTCATTTTTAAATCCAGAGCAAGATATTCAAGATGGAAATTGGCAAGCAGCTCAAAGTTTATATGCAATAGGTTCAGGTGGACTTTTTGGAAGAGGACTTGGTCAAAGTAGACAAAAGTATTTATGGTTACCTGAAGCACAAAATGATTTCATTTTTTCTATACTCGGAGAAGAATTAGGTTTTTTAGGTGCTGCAATTGTTTTAGCTTTGTTTTTTGCTTTTATTTTTAAAGGGTATAAAATTGCAATGACTTGTAAAGATTTTTATGGTTCTTTAATTGCAGCTGGAATAACAAGTATTTTTGCAATTCAGATAATTGTAAATATTGCTGTTGTAACTTGTACAATGCCAGTTACTGGTATGCCATTACCATTTTTTAGTTATGGAGGTACATCGCTATTTATAAATTTATGTTCAATGGGAATATTACTAAATATTTCTAAAAATTGTAATAAAGTAAAAGAAGACTAGAAAGGAGTTCTTTATGAGAGTAATTTTTGCGTGTGCAGGCACAGGAGGACATATAAATCCAGCTATAGCTATGGCAAATTTAATAGTAAAAAAAGAAAAAGACAGTGAAGTTTTGTTTATAGGAACTGAAACTGGACTTGAAAATAAGCTGGTTACTAATTCTGGGTATGAAATAAAGCATATAAGAACAGGTAAAATATTAAGAGAGCTAACACTTAAAAATATTACTGCTCTTATTAATGCATATAAAGGAATAGGAGATTCAAAAAAAATTCTAAAAGAATTTAAGCCAGATATTGTTATAGGTACAGGTGGATATATATGTGGTCCTGTAATGAAAGCAGCTAAAAGATTAAAAATACCATATTACTTACATGAGAGTAATGCATTTCCTGGTGTGTCTGTAAAACTTCTTGCAAAAGATGCAAAATGTGTTATGATAGGTTTTGAAGATGCAAAAAAAAGATTAAACTCTAAAGCAAATGTTGTTTATACTGGAACTCCAGCAAAGTTTAGTGAAGAAGATATAAAAAAATTAGATAAAAATGAATGCTTAAAAAAGTTAGGATTAAGTAATATAAATAAAAAAATTGTGCTTGTAACTTGTGGAAGTCAAGGTGCTAAAAAAATAAATGAAGTAGTACTTTCGATGATAAAAAAATATCAAGATGAAAATGTTTACTATATTCTTGTTACAGGAGATAAAAATTATAATGAAGTTTTAGAGCTTAAAGAGCAGGCAGAAAAAGAAATTGGTAAGAGTTTAGATGAATATTTAAAATTGGAGAAGTTTATATTTAATATGGATGAGATGTATAAAGTGGCAGATCTTTGCATTACAAGAGCAGGTGCCATGACTATAAGTGAACTTGCACTGTCACATAAACCATCTATATTAATTCCTTTACCTTTTGCTGCTGAAAATCATCAGTTTTTTAATGCTAAAGTGTTAGAGAGTGTTAAAGCAGCTAAGATAATTGAACAAAAAGATCTTACAGAAGAGACTTTAAATAGTGCAGTACTGGAAATAATGTCAAATAATAATATAGAAAAAATGGGAGAAAATGCATCCAAAGTAATAGTAAAAGATGTTGAAGAAAAAATATATAATTGTATTAAATTAAAGTAGGTGATATTTTTGAAAAGTAGTGGGACAAGTACAAATAAAAATAAAAAAATAAATAGTAATAATATAAAAAAAAATAGTACTGGTCCTTCTAGGCCAAAAGTAAAAAAGAGGACAAGTACAAATCACAAAAAAAATACTAGAAATAATTTTAATACAAATAAGAAAAATACTGTTAATAAAGAGGTTAGGAAAAATAATCATAGTGCTAAAAATAATTTAAGATTAAATAAAGTTTCACAAGATGTTGAATATGTACCTTTTTTTGATGATGAAATAGTTCCTAATAATATTAGAAAAGTTAAACCAGATAATTCATCAGATATAAGTCATAAAGTTAAAAAAAATGTAAAAATAAAGGCTAGTACAATAATTAAATTTACATTTTTTATTGCTTTTGTTATTATTATATTATATTTAATATTTAATATGGATACATTTAATCTTAGCAGTATTGTAGTTAGGGGAAATGAGATATATTCGGAAGAAGAGATTATATCAAAATCTAGTTTAAATATGGGAGATAATGTATTTAAGCAACTTTTTCTTAGTGGAAAAAATCAAATAGATTTAGCATACATAGCAAATTTTACTTTAAATTATTCATTTCCTAGTACTATTGTAATAAATGTTGAGGAGAGGTATCCAGCATATATAGCATTAGATAAAAATACAAATAGTTATTATAAAATAGACAATGAAGGATATTTGCTTGAAAAATGTAAATTAACAGATAAAAAAGATGAGCTCTTAGTTGAAGGTTTTGCTTTTGAATCAGAAGTAAAACTGGGAGAAAAAATTAATGAAGTATATCTTGATAAGTTAAAAATATATAATACTATTAAGCAATTACTTGAAAAATATGAAATTAAAGGTAACATAACTAAATTAAATTTTTCAAATTCCTTGACAACAATTACCTTAGATGATAAACTTAATGTGATATTTGCAAATGACTCTAATTTAGAATATAAGGTATCTTTTTTAAAAGGAATTTTGCAAAAAAATGAGCAGATAGTAGAAGGAACTATAGATATGAGTATAGAAGATCCGGTATACTCAAAGTATAATTAAGGAGTGAAAAAATCTTGGAAGAAGAGGTAAAAAAGAAAAAGAATAATAAATTTAAAGCATTTATTCAAAAAAACTCTATTCCTGCTTATACTTCAATAGGTATAGCATTGTTTTTACTTACAATTATGATAACAGCACAAGTAACAACAATGAGTAAATCTGAAGAAATATTAGAAGGAAAAAGGGAAAGTGAAATAGCGGATTCTCTTGTAAGTTTACAAAGAGATTATGATGAGCTTAAAGCAAAATATGATGAAAGTCAAAAAATAGTTGAAGAATATAAAACTAATGCATCAACAAATGATAGTCTAATTGCATCAATGAGTAATCAAATTAATACATTAGGATTACTTGCTGGTACAACAGATGTTCAAGGAGAGGGAATTATAATAACGTTATATGATGGAAATAGTTCTGATTCTCTTGTTCATGATAGTGATGTACTTACAGTAGTAAATGAATTAAGGGTAGCAGGAGCAGAGGCAATAAGTGTTAATGGACAAAGAATAATTAACACTTCTGCAGTAAGATGTGTTGGCTCTGTAATACAAGTTAATTACCAAAAAGTTGCTGCACCATTTGAAATAAAGGCTATAGGAAATGCGCAGTATTTAGAAAGTGCAATGACTATAAAAAATGGCGTAGTAGATGTATTAAATGGCTATGGACTAAAGGTTACAATATCAAGAGAAAGCAGCATTAGTATACCAAAATATGAAGGTACTTTATCATTTAATTTTGCAAAGCAAGGAGAGTAAAATATGTTGTTTGGAATTTTAATATTAGCTTTATTTATTATTTTAGGTATATTGATTGGACAAAATATTATTATACCATATTCATCTTATCAATATGTAGCTGTAGCAATACTTGCTTGTCTTGATTCTGTTTTTGGAGCTCTTGCAGCAAGTACTGGTAAAAATTTTAAAATGAAAATATTTTTATCTGGATTTTTCTTTAATGCTATATTTGCAATATTTTTAGTTTATTTAGGAGAGCTTTTAAACGTAGAAATATATTTAGCTGCAATTATAGTATTTGGTGGAAGAATTTTAAACAATTTCTCAATTATTCGTAGAGATGTTATGGATAAGGCACATGCTAGAAGAAGATATTTAAGAAAGAAAAAGGTATCATCTAACCCTACAATAAAAACAGATGTTGAAGCAGAAGAGGAAAAAGAAGGAGAAAATATTATATAGTTTTTTTAGGAGGAATTGTATGAAAATTAAAGAGGTTAAGCGTCAAGCAAGAGAAGCTATGAGTGGAAAGTGGTCAAAATTTGTTGGAATGAATTTACTATTAATATTAGTATCTTTAATAGCTGTTATAATAGTTTTACTTCCAATTATTTTTCAAGCTACAACATTGAGTTATTCAGTTATGTCTGAGCAATTAACTAATGCAGAGTTTAATAATATTTCTATGAATATAGCAATATCTGTAATGGGTTCATATTTACTTTTAATTGTAATGTATATATTTATAGTTCCACTTAGTTATTCATTTATAGAAAATATTGTGAATCTAAAGAGAGATTCTACGATAAAAGCTACAACTTTTTTAAAGAAAATCTTTAAGAATTTTGGGCGTTCTTGGAAAGTAGCTTTATGGTCTTTGGTAAAGATTTTAATTATATATTTAATTTTTATAGCAATATCTATTGCATATGTTGTAATAACAGCAATATTATCACTGTTAAAAAGTAGTATTTTATTAGTGATATTATCTATTGTTTTCTTAATTATAGCATTTATATTTGAAATAATGTTTATTGCAAGAATCTTATCTTTAGTTTTAGCACAATATATTGCTATAGATAATCAAGATATGACGGCTAAAGACTGTGTAGATAAATCAGTATCTCTTATGAAAGGATATAGATGGAAATATATATTCTTGAATATATCATTTATTGGTTGGATGATTTTAGCTCTATTTACTTTAGGAATAGGATATCTTTTCTTAACACCATATATGAATGTTTCATATGTTTGTTTCTATGAAAATATTTTAAAAGAGAAAAATGAAAGTAATGTAGAAGTAATTGAAACAACTTAATATTAAAGGAAATATCGTAAGATATTTCTTTTTTTATCAAAAAAAGCAAATGATTTGCAAAAAGTACTTGACATAAATTAAAAGGCGTGGTATACTTTTGGCGGAATATGAATAGTAACACAACTAATAATTTAGGAGGTGAGTTGTTATATTAGTTATTACTGTTTGTAAAATAAAATTAAAAAGGAGTGTATTGCTATGAATAAAAGAAAATTAGGTATTTTTTTAATTATAGCTGTAGTGATTATTGCTATAGTTTTTAGCGTAGTATTACAAAACAGAAGCCAAGAGAATGGAGAGCAAGTTGCTAAAGAAAGGACTGTAACTATAAATTACAATCCAGATAACTATGCATCTGCTGTATTTCAAATTGCTAAAGAAAAAGGATTATTTGAAAAATATTTACCAGAAAATGTAAAAGTAGAATGGACTACTTTATCATCTGCTTCAGATATTAGAGACGCAATGGTATCAGGAGATATAGACATTGGGACGCCAGGCATTATGGCCTATATGACTGCTATAGATAATGATATGCCATTATCACTTATGAGTTTTTACCGGATATGCAACTGTTAAAGCATATACAAACGATAATAGTGTAAATTCGTTAGCAGATTTTAAACCTGGAGATCAGATTAGTATTAGTGGTTTAGCATCTAATCCACAAGCTGCGTATTTGGCCGCATTAAAAGAGGAGGGACTTGATGTAAACGAATATAACAAAATGCTAGTTAAAATACCAAATAGTGAAGCAATTGCAATGTTAGAATCAAATAATCAAATTAGAGGAAGTGTTCTATCATTTTCAGCTAATTTAAAAGCAGAAAAACTAGATAATGTTCATATGGTTGCTGATTTTACTGATGTTATTCAAAAATATTCAATTGGAACAGCTTTAATAGCTAACACAAATTTTTATGAAGAAAACCAAGATATATGTGACGCTGTTTTAAAAGTACAAAGAGAAGTAATTGATACTTGGGACGAAAATTTTGATGAAAATGCACAATTACTTGCTAGTCAATATCAATGTGAAGTGAAGGATGTTGAAGATTTAATGAGAACTCAACCACCAACGGATAAACTTACTGGATATAATGACCTTGCAAGTTTATTATATGAGACTGGAATGCTAAAAAAACCTTTAAAACTAGAAGATTTACCAAACTATGATAAGCTACCAAGATAAATATACATTTATGGGAGGATTTTATGAAAGATAAAATATTAAAATCTAACTGGTTCTGGATAGTTTGTATTATAATTGTGTGGGAAATTGTAGCTGCAACAGGTATTATTTCATCATATATATTGCCTTCATTTTCAAAAGAAGTAACACAACTTGTATCAGAAATAACTTCTAAAAACTTATTAGAGCAAGTATTTAATTCATTTAAATTGGTAATTTTAGGACTTGGAATAAGTCTTGTAATGTCACTTATAGTTTTAATTTTATCAGATAAATTTAAATATTTTAAGTACTTTATTCGTACAATATGTAATATATTGTCACCACTTCCTAGTGTTGCTATATTACCACTTGTAATTATTTGGATGGGAATAAATGATGCTGCGATGCTTGTATTAGTAATTCATAGTATTGTTTGGCCTATGATAATTAATTTAATTGAAAAAGTGGATTCTATACCTACTGTTTATCATGACTTTTTAAGAAATGTTGAAGTACGGTAGTGTAAAAAAAATTATATATATATATTTCATGTTAATACTACCTGGAATTATTGCTGCGTTAAGAATTGGATGCGCAAGAGCGTGGAGATCTATTATAAGTTCTGAAGCAATTTTTGGAATGATTGGAACTTCAGGCGGGCTTGGAATGTATATTTATGTAAATAGAGCTTATGGTAACTTAGCTAATGTTATGGTAGGAGTACTTTTAATTATTGTAATCAGCGTTATAATAGATAAGTTATTCTCAGCACTTGAAAAAATTACGGTTAGAAAGTGGGGAATGTCTTATGATGAAAAATAATGTTATTTTACAAATAGATAATTTAACACAAGTATTTAAAAACGGAAAGAAACAAAAAGAAGTTTTAAAAGATATTTCTTTCGTACTAGAAAAAGGGGAGATACTTTGTATTATAGGTGAGTCTGGATGTGGAAAATCTACACTTTTAAGGATAATAGCTGGCTTTTTAAATCCAACATCTGGACAGATAATAGTAAATGGAGAAAAACTAAAAAAACCTACGAGAAATGTAATGTATTTACAGCAAGATTATAATCAGCTATTTCCATGGCTAGATGTTTCTGGAAACATAAAGTTTACTTTAAACATGATGGGTTATAAAGGAAAAGAACTAAAAAAGAAAGTTGATGAATATATTCATTTAGTAGAACTTGATGATTGTAAAGATATGTATCCATATCAACTATCTGGAGGACAAAAGCAAAGAGTTGCTTTTGCAAGAGTTTTAAGTTTAAATCCAGATTTAATTTTAATGGATGAACCATTTGCAGCACTTGATTATAATACAAAAGCTTCACTACAGAAGTCTACAAAGCAGATAATAAAAACAATGAAGAATACAGTTTTATTTGTAACACATCATATTAATGAAGCTTTATTTCTCGCAGATAAAATGTTAGTACTTGGAAAGAATAAATATGTTTTTATAGATAATCCTCAAGATTATACTAAAGAACAACTATTAAAACTATATTAGTATATAAAAAGCTGTTGACTAAATGTCAACAGTTTTATTTTTTTCTAAATTATATTTGAATACAAATTTATATGTTATCATATACTTTACTGAGGTTGATAAAATGAAGTTAGTAAAAAGTTATTTAATAGGAATAGCTACTTTTGTAGTTACAATAATGTTGTTTTTATTTATAGTATCTTTAGTTTTTACGTATACTAAAATTGAAGATAGATTTATAGATTCTGGTATTTTTCTTTCAATGGCAATATCTGCTTTTATATCGTCTTTTGTACTGTGTAAAATGATAAAGAAAAAAGGATTAGTTCATGGAGTAATAGTAAATATAATAAGTGTTTTAATTATATTTATAATTTCGTGCATTTTAAATAATAATATATCTATAACTAATACATTAGGAATCTATATTTCTATTTGTTGCTTAAGTGGAATAGTTGGAGGAATACTAGGTGTAAATGTTTAAATACTTAAAAAATAAAAAAATAATTTTTACAGTTATGACTTGTATTATGGTTTTTACTTTAATTATAGCTTTTTCTTTTTCTGAATCTAAAAAAGCAATTACTTGTTCTCAAGATGGTACTGAATATATATTAGGTGGAGAGGCAGTAGGAATAAAGTTACTTGCTACAGGAGTACTAATTATGGGGATAGATAGAGAAGATACAGAACTTGAAATAGGAGATATAATTTTAGAGGTAAATGGATGCAAAATTGAAACTAATGCAGAGCTTGAAGAATATGCGAGTTTAGGGGAGACTTTAGACCTTACTATATCAAGAAATGATAAGACCATGTTTTTTAAGATTGATCCAATTGTTAGTGAAAATACAGGAGATTACAAGCTTGGATTGTGGGTAAAAGATAGTAGTGCAGGAGTAGGTACTATTACTTGTTATGAGAAAAATACGTCAAAATTTGCTGCACTTGGTCATGCAATAACAGAGACCTCTAATCAAAATATTTTACCAATTACAACTGGTGGTATAACAAAAACAGAAATATATATGATAAAGAAAGGAATTTCTAAAGTTCCTGGTGAACTTAAAGGAACACTTACAAATGAGACACTTGGTCAGATTTATAGCAATACCCCAAACGGTATATTTGGATATGTTGAAAATAAGGAATTATATAATGAAAACGAAGTTATACAGATTGGAAGTAAAGATGAGATAGAGACTAAAGAGGCATATATTTATTTAACATTAGATGATAATATTAAGAAAAAATATGAAATTCAGATAGAAAAAGTATATCTAAATTCTACAGATAATAAAAATATTGCAATAAAAATTACAGATAAAGAGTTACTTGAAAAAACTGGTGGAATTGTTCAAGGAATGAGTGGAGCTCCAATTGTTCAAAATGGAAAGCTTATTGGATGTGTTACACATGTTCTTTTAGATGATCCATTAAGAGGCTATGGAGCTTTTATTGAAAATATGATAAATGATATGGATGGTATTTAATGATAAATTACAAAATTTTACTTTATTCTTGTTTTAAAAAATATATTATGATATAATTAAGTCGCATAAAATAAACAAGGAGAGAGGATATTATGAAAAAGAATAATAAATCTAAATCAAGTAAACCAAATAAATTAAATAAAAAGTTGCTACTTGGTGGTATTGTTGCTATTGTAATTATAGTTGTAGTTATAATTGAAATAGTCATATTTATTAATAAAGATGATACAACAGTAACAAGTGGATTAAATACTGAAGTTTGGCTAGGTCCAAATGAGACTGTAGGTATAGATAATGGAGCAGATAATATAGTACTAAGAATTGATTCAGACTTAAATTATGTAGAAGGTGAAGAATTTGAGGTACCTTATACTTTAATTGTAAATGAAGTTGAATATAAAGGAACATATCGTTTTGCTACTGGGTATTCTATACATAGTGAGCCTAATAATATTCCATATAAAGTAGACTTCAATGGAATTGAAACAGGAAAAGTAAGTGTAATGGTAACAGAAAACTAAAAAAATTAGTGGGTGAAGTAATTCACCTACTATTTTTTCTTGATAGATTGACAAAATTTTGGTATAATCTATGTTGAAGGTGTATATTATGAAAAGAAAGTTTTTAACAAATACGTATTTAAGAGGAGTAGACAAATACATATTAATGCAATTTGAAGATGATAAACTTGATTGTTATACTGTAATAAAAAAAGTAAATAGTATAGATAAACCATATATATCAACACATACTGGTAAAGGAGTATGCTTACTTAAAGAAGGTTATTATATGGTTGAGTATTTGCCTAAAAATGAAAAATATGGAATAAGAGTATTTTTAGATGATAAAAAGAATACAATATCATATTATATTGATGTTATAGATGATATTGGTATAGATTATGAAAAAGGATTATATTATGATGATTTATTTTTAGATATTACAATAGATAAAGTAAATGATGATGTAGTAAAAGTTTGGGATGAAGATGAACTTCAAAAAGCACTAGATGAAAAAGATATAACAAAAGAACAGTATGACAGAGCATATGTAACTCTAAAAGAATTATTGTGTCAAATAGCAGATGGTTCTAACAGATATATAAACAATAATCATAAAGAATATATTGAAAAAAATTTTAAATAGTATTTTATTTTAAAATTCCTATAAAATATAGGAATTTCTTTCTTATATTATAGAAAAAAGCTAATAATATTTATGGAGGCACAACATGAATATAAGGTGTAAAAAATTAAAAAGCTTTCTTGAAGTTTTTTATATAATATTAGGAGTTTATTTAGTAAGTTTAGGAACAAATATATTTTTATTACCACATAAGATGACGACTGGTGGAGCAAGTGGAATTGCAACAATATTATATTATATATTTAATATTCCTATGGGACTGTCAATACTTTTAATTAATTTACCATTATTTATAGTATCCATATATAAATTTGGCATAAAATTTAGTATTAAAACAGTAATATCAACTTTACTTTTAGCAATTTTTTTAGAGCTTTTTGATTATAGTTATATTACTAATAACAGTCCTACAGATTTATTTACATCTTGTATATTTGGTGGAATTATTACGGGTCTTGGTCTTTCATTTGTATTTAAAGCTGGTGCAAGTACTGGTGGTTCTGACTTGCTTGCACAAATAATATATAAAATGATAAAAGTTGAAAGACTTAGTAATATTTTACTTATAATAGAGTTTGTTATTATATCAGCTGTTATAATAGTATTTAAGGACATAAATATTGGATTATACTCTTTAGTTGCTTTATTTATTTCTACAAAAGTAATTGACTTGGGTTTTTCAGGTGTGGATTATGTAAAGGTTGTAACTATAATAACTAAGAAATCAGATAAGATAATTCAACCTATTTTAAATGATTTAAAAAGAGGTGCTACAGTAACAAATAGCTTAGGTGCACATACGGGTGAAGAAATAACTACAATAACATGTATTATTACACGACCTCAAATATCTAAGATTAGAAATATAATTGATGAAAATGATAGTGATGCGATTATGTATATTACTTCTGCAAGTGAAGCAGCTGGAAATGGTTTTAGAATGAATAAAAAATAGTATTTTTTGTTGAAAAATATTATTAGATATAATATAATAACCTCGAAAAAAGAGGTGGTATTTGTGTTAAGGTTAGCAATTCTAGATGATATTGAAGAAATATATAAATTAAATACAGAGCTATTTATAGTTCTTAATAATTTAAGAGAAGATATATATAATCCGATAGCTTTTCCAAATATTTTTATAAAGTCTATGATAGAGTCTTTAAATTCAGACTACATTATTGTTGAAGATGACGATAAAATTGTTGGATATGCTTTAATTGAGGAAAGAGTATCACCATATAATGATTATGAAGGCTTTGTAGAAGATCATTATGCATTTATATATGAACTTGTAGTGTTACCAGAATATAGAAATAAAGGATATGGTAAAGTATTAATTGATGAAGCGACAAAGTGGGCAAAAGAAAGAAAACTTGAAAGCATTGAATTAAATGTTTTAAATAATAATTATTCAGCAAGGGCTTTTTATGATAGGGTAGGATTTGAAGAGTATCAAATAAAGCTTAGAAGAAAAATATAATTATATTTAGTTTGACAAACTAAATAACATGTGGTATAATTCAAAACAGAATAAAATAAAACCTATGATAAAGCAAAGTAGGTAATGGATAATATATTGTAGAGAATGTATGTCACCGGCTGAAAGCATACTAATATATCATTACTGAAATTTCACTTTGGAGGTCTTGTTTTGAACAGTAAAATAAGTAGGAACAAGCGGGTATGCCCGTAATAGCTTTTTGAGAGCATTCATATTTATTGAATGAATTTAGGTGGTAACGCGGAATTTAAAGTCATTTCGTCCTATATTTTAAGGATGAAATGACTTTTTTTAGTTAAGGAGGAATTTTTAATGGAAGAAAAGATATCACTTTTAAGAAAGCAAGTAATTGAAAAAATGGAAAAAGTTAAGAGTGCTACAGATGTAGAAAATATTCGTGTAGAGTATTTAGGAAAAAAAGGAGAAGTAATAGAAATTCTTAAAAATTTAAAAAATGTTGAAGCTTCAAAAAGAAAAGAAATTGGAGAAAAGGCAAATAAACTAAGAGTAGAAATTGAAGAATTAATAGAAACAAAAAAAGCAGAGCTTAAAGAAAAAGAGTACGAAGAAAAAATTAAAAATGCGGAAAAGATAGATTTAAGTGTACCTGTAGATGACAAAGTTGGATCTTTACATCCTATTACTATTGTTCAAAGAGAACTTGAAGATATTTTCTCAAGTATGGGATTTACTGTAGAAGATGGTAATGAAGTTGAAACAGAATATAATAATTTTGAGGCTGTAAATGTACCTAAGTATCATCCAGCAAGAGATATGCAAGATACATTTTGGCTAGAAAATGGTGAATTATTAAAAACGCAAACATCTGCTGCTCAAAATAAAATAATGTTAAAGTATGGAGCACCTCTTAAGGCAATATTTCCAGGTAGATGTTTTAGAAATGAAGCTCTTGATGCTTCTCATGAGAATACATTTTTCCAAATGGAAGGAATGATGATAGATAAAGATGTATCAATTTCAAATTTAATATACTTTATGAAAACATTGCTATCTGAGATATTTAAAAAGGAAGTAGAAGTAAGACTTAGACCAGGATTTTTTCCATTTGTAGAACCTGGATTTGAACTTGATATAAAATGTCCTTATTGTGATGGTGCAGGATGTAAAGTATGTAAAAATGGTAGTTGGATAGAACTATGTCCATGTGGAATGATACATCCAAATGTGTTAAAAATGGGTGGAATTGATCCTGAAAAATATTCTGGATTTGCATTTGGACTTGGACTTAGTCGTCTTGCGATGATGAAATATAATATTAACGATTTACGTGCATTAAATTCATGTGATGTAAGAATATTAAAGCAAATGAATATTAAGTAGGAGGATAAAAAATGTATATATCAATAAATTGGATTAAAGATTTCGTAAATTTAGATGGAGTAGATATAGATAAATTAATATATAAGTTTACAATGTCAACTGCTGAAGTTGAAGGGATTACTAAATATGGTCAAGATATAAGTGGAGTTATTGTTGCAAAAATTTTAAGTGTAGAAAATGTTGAAAATTCAAAAAAATTACACAAATTAATGGTAGATACAGGAAAAGAAAAATTACAAGTAATTTGTGGAGCTCCTAATGTAAAAGAGGGAGCAAAAGTTGTTTATGCACAAGTTGGTAGCGTTGTACAAGGACAAAAAATTGGTCAAGCAACTCTTGCAGGACAAATTAGTAATGGTATGTGTTTATCTGAAAAAGAGCTAGGAATAAGTGATGATCACTCAGGTGTAATAATATTAGATGACGATGCAAAACTTGGTGAAGATATAAAAAATATAATACCTATTGATGATGTTGTATATGAAGTAGATAATAAATCATTAACTAATAGACCAGATTTATGGGGTCATTATGGTATTGCAAGAGAAATTGCTGCGATTACAAAAAGAGAACTAAAGCCATTAGATATTGAAAATTTAGCATTATATAATGACTTAGAAAAATTAAGTATTGGTGTAGAAGCACAAGACGATGAACAATTATGTTTAAGATTTAGTGCAATGAGAGTTGAAAATGTAACTAAAAAACAAGCTTCATGGAAAATGAAAGTTAGATTATATTATTGTGGAATGAGAAGCATAAATCTTCTTGCAGATATGACAAACTATATTATGCTTGAGCTTGGTCAACCAATGCATGCTTACGATAATAGAAAAGTATCATGTGTAGAGGTAAAGACTTTAAAGAAAGATTCTGAATTTACTACTCTAGATTCACAGGTAAGAAAGTTAGATAAAGGAACACTAATGATATATAATGATAAAGAACCTGTTGGCATAGCTGGTGTAATGGGAGGTCTTGCAAGTGAAATTGTAGATGATACAACAACACTATTTTTAGAGTCAGCAAACTTTAATGCAGTTACAATTCGTAAGACAGCAAGTAAATTAGACTTAAGAACAGATGCAGCAGCTCGATATGAAAAAACTTTGGATCCTGAGCTTACAGAGCTTGCAATAGCTAGATTTATCAAACTATTAAAAGAAGAAGATAAAGATATTAAAATTACATCATCATTTTCAGATGTATATATCCAAAAATATCCTCATATTACAATTAAGTTAGATAAAGATTATATTGATAGAAGTATAGGTAAAGTGCTTCCAATGGAAAATATAGTTACAACTCTAAAAAATCTTGAATTCGGAGTAAAATTAGATGGGGATAATTTAACAGTTGATGTACCATCATTTAGAGCTACTAAAGATGTTAGTCAAAAAGCAGATATAATTGAAGAAATAGCTAGAATTTATGGTTATGATAATATAGAAGCTAAGACAAATCTTTGGAGAGTTTCTCCAGTTGCAAAAGATCCAGTAAGAGAGCTTGAATATTCGGCAAAAGAATTACTTGCGTCTAAGTATGGAATGAATGAGGTTCATAGCTATGTTTGGTATAATACAGAATTAAATCAAGAGCTAGGTATTAAAGTAGAAGATAATTTAAAAATAGTAAATGGAATTGTAAGATTAGACAATACTTTAAGAAGAGAAATGGCACCAACAATGCTTTATGCTATAAATAAGAATTTAAAATATATGCCAGAATGTAGAGTGTTTGAGATAGGAAGAACATTTGAGTATCATTTTGATGGTAAAGAGGCAAAAGAATATAAAGTATTAGGACTTGCGGTTGCTAGTTGCAAGGATACAGAAAAAAATCTTGCATATGAAGTTAAATCTATGATAGATAGCATTGTAAAAATAAATAAAAATTTAGATGTTGAGTATAAAAATGTTAATGATGTAAAGAGCAATTGGATGCATCCTATAAATACTTTTGAAATAGATGTAGATAATAAAAATCTTGGATATATTTCTGTTGTACATCCAAAGATTAAAGATGCAATAAATTCTAAAGCTTCAATAGTTGTAGCAGAGTTAAGAATTGATACTTTAGGAGAAATTTTAAAAAGAGATATTAGTTATAAAGAAGTATCAAAATATCAAACAGTTAATTTTGATTTATCTTTAATAGTAGATAAAGATACTAAATATTCAGAAATTGAAAAAGTAATAAAAGACTCTAATATGAAATTTTTAATGGAGTATAGTCTTGTAGATATATATGAAAATGAAGAAAAACTAGCAGGTAAAAAGACTATAACAATTAGATTTACAATTGGATCATATACAGATACTTTAACAAAAGAACAGATAGATACAGAAAGAGAAACAGTTTTAAAAGCTTTAAGTAGCAATAATATGGTTATAGCTGAATAATAAAAGGTACCTCAATGAGGTACCTTTTTGCTATAGTAATTCTAAACTATCAAACATATTTTTTATACATATGATAAAGTAATCAGCTGGTGTCTTCTTTAAAAGCTCTTCTTCTGTGTAAAAATCTTTAGAGTACAGAATTTCATCTCCTATACTTACAGTATACGTTCCAATATAAGTTCCTTTTTCTATTGGTGCTTCAAGTTTTTGTGGAAAATTTTGAGATACATATATTTTAGAGTATTCTTCTTCTGTTAGAGCTTCGATTTTTGAATCATTAAAAGTCTTTATATATCGTTCTTTTTTTCCCTTTATTATTGGAATATCAATATATACATTTAAAAATGAAGAAATATCATATGACTTATATGATGCAAAAGTATCTTCTAGTATTGTTTTTGCATCTTCAAATCTAATTTTTGATGTATCACTACCAAGTACAACAGCTATTAAGTTTAAGTCGTTTTGACTGGCAGATGCAACAAGACATCTATTTGCACCATTTGTAAATCCAGTTTTCATACCAGTTGCATAAGGATAAGTTCTAAGTAAGGAATTTGTATTTCTTAGATGTACAGTTCTATTACCAAAAACTACATCTTTTTCAATAGTTGATACCGCTTCAGAAATTGAATCGTAGCTTTTAGCATATTTAGCTATTAAAGCCATTTCGTAAGCGGTTGTGTAATGATTATCTGAGTCTAGTCCATGTGGATTATCAAAACTTGTATTTACAAGTCCTAATTCTTTTGCTTTGTTATTCATAAGGGTAGCAAAGTTTTCTATATTTCCACCTATATGATATGCAGTTGCCATAGCACAATCATTTCCAGATGGTAGTAGCATACCATAGAGTAAATCATTTGCTGTAACTTCTTCATTAGGCTTTATTCCAGCTTCTGAACCACCAATGTAACAAGCTTCTTTTACGACACAAATTTTTTCATTTAAATCACAATTTTCAACTAATAGTATAGAGGTCATTAGCTTGGTTAAAGATGCCATTTTTCTTTTTTCGTTTGCATTTTTTTCATATAGAATACGACCACTGTCTTCACATATTACTACTGCAGAAGGAGATGCTATTTGAGTAGCTATAATTGATTTTTGATATACATATAAGATAAAAAATGTAAATAAAATTATTTTTAATGTTCGTTTCATAACTTTACCTCGTAATATTATATTTGTATTTCTAAAAAGTATTCTTATTAATTAATTTAAATATAATCTAATTGCTATATTTTATTATTTAATATATAATTAAATAAATGAGGTGATTGCCTTGAAAAAGAAGAATAGCTTAATAAGAAAATATGTAGAAGCAATAGTTTATAGCATATTTCTTATTTTATCAGTTTATCTATGCTTAGTAGATAATATTTATATAACTATGATACCCATATCTTTTATTATTGGTATTATTGGGCAAATTTTATTTGGAAAAAAGATAATGACAAGTATTTTTAGTGCAATTATTGCAATTATTTTGTTGCAAATGAAAGCACCAGCTTTAATACTTGATAATTCATTAATCACATTAAAAATTTTTTCATTGACAGTATTAGGTGAAATTTTTGGATGGAGTATAAAAAGGTTTTATAGGTTGTCTAAAAAAAGGAGAAACATTACTAGAAAAATAAGAAATGAAAAGATTAAATGTGGAAGTATTTCTTTAATATCATTTATAGTAGCAATAGTTTTTTCTTCTATTTTAAATGGAAATTATTTTACATTTTTTTCATCAAGAGATAGTTTGAAAAATTATTTTATAAATGAATATAATTCGGGAAGTAGATTTAAAGTTATATCTGCAAATTATATTTTTTCGTTTAATAATCCAAGATATATCTTTTATGCACAAGATACATTATCAAATAATGTAACAGGAAAATTTACAGTATACTTAAAGGATAAGGATAATATTCAAGATGACTATCAGGAAAAAGTTGGAGATAGGGTATCTAGAATATTAAATGATAATATTTCTCAGATATATAGTGATAATGAATATATAAATGTTTTTGTATCTAATTCTGATACTAATATGCTAACAATTAATTTTACTAAAAGAATAGATAGTATTAGCAAACAAGAAATAGAAATTTATTCAAAAGAAGTCGTTAATTATATAGATACTTTAAAAGATATAACTGATTTTGATAAAATAGAGCAGATAAAACTTACATTAGAATCTTTACAAAATTCACAGAATAGTTTATCTGCATATGTATTTATGTCAGGATATAATAATATGCTTAAAAGTGGTAATGAAGAGCCATTTGAATATATAATGAGAGCTTTAAATTTTGAGTATTTTGATTAATTTATACGGAGGATAAAATGCAAAGAAAAGCTGTAAGAAAAGAAAAATTATCTATTTTTACATATTTTTTAATTTTTTCTTGTTTTGTTGGAATAACAATTTTATTATATAAAGAGCTTAATATTTCAAATGGATTTGAAGAAATATTATATCAAAAAAATATTGAGAGTAATGTAGAACAGGAAAACAAATATTATATAAATAAAATAAAAAATGATTATGGTATTATAATTGAATATGGAGAAGATGCAAAGAGCTTTTTATCATCTGTAAATGCAAATGTTCAAAATGATATAAATATAGTAAATAACAATATTAAGATAATATATAATGCCTTAAAAAAATATCCCAATGATGTATTTTCTATATTTAAAAATGATGGATATAATTTACACATATTATTAGTGTCAAATTTTAATGATAATAATATAGCTTTGGCATCAAAAAATAGTTTAAACCAGTATAGAATATATTTAAGCAATGATATTGATTTTGAAAGAGCTTTTCATCATGAGTTTTTTCACATACTTGAATATTATATGGCAGATAAAGTAAAATACTTATATTATGCATGGAATTCATATAATCCATCGGGATTTAATTATGAAGAAGATGTTAGTAAATTGACAGATGAATTTGTTTATAATAAATATGCAACGGAAGATGAAAATAGCAACACTTATTTTTTAACTAAATATTCTAAGGTTTCACCAAGAGAGGACAGAGCAGAAATTTTTGCTGAGCTTATGATGATTAATAAAAAAGAAGGATATTTAAAAAAAGGTACTAATATAAATGCAAAAGTAAATTACCTTTTAAATGAAATATATGAAAACATTTCTATTTCTAGTTTTCATTTTTCAACATTTCTTGATTAGTCTATATTAAAAACATTATAACTTTACATATTGCAATTATCATGATATAATAAGTTAGCAAAAAGAAGGAGTGTACAAATGAAAAAAATTAAGTTTTTATTCATAACACTATTAATTACAATCTCTTTTAGCTGCATTATTCCTATTTTGTATGCAGAAGAAGAGCAAAGTACTGAGGAAAATACAGATAAGCTTAGTAATAAAGAAGAAAAAGAAAATATATTATTGTTAATTAATGAATATTTAACTGAAATTGATTCTAAATTAGACAAAATAGATAAAGATATAGCAAATTCTAAAGAGCAAAAAGAATTTGAATATTATCCAGCAATAAGACTAAATATGGATGCACCAATGTTTGGTCTTACAGCAGTTGTAGAAAACAAACTTAGAGTAAAGCGAGATATATCTACAACTGATGTTGCAGAAAAATATTCAATTAGAGATATAGTAAAAAATAAAAAAATAAGAATTCCAGAATCTTACTTAGGAGCTATTGTGGTTTCAACTAAAGAGTATGATATAGATAATACTATGACTTTAGCACAATTAAAACTTACTTTAGTAAAAAGTATACAGTATTTATCTCAAGTAAATAGTGTAGAAGACTATATAGAGACACAGACAAATAATATTTTTAGAGATTATATTAGTGAGACAAAAAGATCTAATATAAAAGATATAAGAGATAGAGTAAGAAAAGTGACTGGTGATTTAGAGACAATATCTGATGAAATAAAAAAATTAGAGTTTTTAGGTGTTGATGCTACGGAATATAGAAAAACATATGATACATTGTCAGATAAATTATATGGTATAAATGTAGCTTCTAAAAATACTTTAATTTTAGATGAAGATCTTAATAATTTAATGAAAGAATCATTAACAAATGAGTCTGAAGTTATAGATTTTAGTACTCAGATTTCAAAGATATATGAAGAAAATTTAGAAGAAATTGATTATTTAGCATTACTAGAAGATATAGCTTCAAGATATGAAAATAGAATAGATAAAATGGATTCATATATTGAAAAATCTACAACTACAAAAAAAGTAGATGAAAATAGTGAAGAGACAGTTACTATAATAAATTACGAGGTTACATCAGAGGCTACACTAGATTACATGAATACAGTACTTGATGATTTGAATACTAAGATTAAAGATTATAAGAAAAATTTAAGTAATGATGATAATGCTAAAGAAACAACAAATGAAGATAAGAAGACTAAAGAGGAGTTAGAACAAGAGAAACTTCAAAAAATTGAAGAAAACTCTGCCAAAATTGATGAGTTATATAATGTATATAAAGACGTAATAAAAAGGGAGTATAACTTTTATACAAGCAATATAAATATGTTATTAAAAGATAGTAATGATAAGATATCTTCAGTAATAGCAGAGATTGATTCTGGTATTGATATAAATAATAATATATTTACATATACTAAATATATTTATATAGATTTACCAGAAAACTTAGAAAAATATATAGATGAAAATAATATAGATTCAACGCTAGAACTTGAAAATCTAATTAAGCTTTTAAGACAGGAGATAAGTGAACTTTCAAGTAATAATAAAAAAATAACTAAACTTTATAATGATACACTTAAGAAAGTTTTAGAAAGTTAGTAGGAGATTAAATGAAAAAGCAGTTTGTAGATAAAAGTAACATACAGATTAAAAATAGAGAAATTAATTTTAAATATGATATTATAGATAAAATTGAATGTGGAATAGAGCTTAAAGGCACTGAAGTGAAATCTATTAGAGATGGGATGTGTAATTTAAAAGATAGTTTTGCTCTTGTTAGAAATAGTGAAATTATATTAAAAAATGTACATATTAGTCCATATGAGCATGGTAATATAAATAATGTAAATCCTACAAGAGATAGAAAGCTTTTAGTACACAAAAAAGAAATCTTAAAAATATTAAATTATATAAAGCAAGGTGGATATACTTTAGTTCCAGCAAGAATGTATACACAAGGTAGATGGTTTAAAGTAGAACTTTGTATTTGTAAAGGAAAAAAACTTTATGATAAAAGAGAAAGTTTAAAGGAAAAAGAAGCAAAAAAACAAATTAATATATTTAAAAGCTAGTATTTTTTATACTAGCTTTTAATTGTGTGTACAAGTAATTGTAAGAATATGAGAGCAACTTGAAGGAATAAGAATACTTGTTTCAACACCATTTAAAATATTTCTAATTATTACACAATTGCCATTTTGAATTATAATACTACATATGTTATTTGAAACAGATAAAACATTTAAAAAGTAGTTATTTTGAAGTTCAATTTGTGTATCTCTTGAAGTGATATTTATATTCTTTTCTATAGAATTTTTATAGCATTGTGTACAGTATGTATCATTTATATTTAAATTTACATTCATTATTAATCACCTCAACAGTCTAGGACAAGGGCAAGTATTTTTTACTGAACCTATTAGTAGAATATATGTGCCATTAAAAAGAGGTAGATCAAATGACTTATATGTATCATTTGGAATATTAAATTTTACTGTATCTAATAGCTCAAAATTATATAAAGAAATAGTTATGCTATTTGTATTTTTAGATATTACATTTAATATATATCCATAGGATAGAAGAATTTGTGATTGATTTTCAATATTTGTATAAATATTATCTGTTGTTACTGAAATTCCATTTTGACATTTAATTTGTCTAATAGCTAAGTCATAGCATAAATTTTCCATATATATTCACCTCAAATCAATTTATTATATTATATGAAATTTAATATAAATTGTTAAAAAAAGAAAGTGTTGTTGTTACAACACTTCTTTATTAGTATGTAATGTTCTTAGGCGCAAGTGCTTATTATCAGTTACATCTACAACTTTTAGATTTAATATTTCTCCAACTCTGTAGTTGTGTTTGTAGTTATACTGATTTAGGTCAAAAATACCAGAGTATAAAGGATTTGATAAAACTTCAACAAAGTAACCAGTGCTGTCATCAAGTTTTTTAGTGATTTTACATAATAAAGTATGACCACGTTCAACTTTTAGCGTTACTGTTTTATAAAGAGCTACTCTTGAAAGTTCAAAGTAACCTTCATCTTCTTTCTTTTTTGTTATAACACACTTTATTTTGTCACCAATTTCATAAAGATCTAAAGGTTTCTTTACTTTTGATGATGTAAGTTGATTTGTGTACATTATACCACTAAGACCTTCATCAAATTCTAAAAATAAAGCCTTGTTTGAAGCAGATACTACTGTAGCTTCAACAATATCACCTTTGTTGTATTTTTCTATCCTCTTTTGCATTACAGCTTTTCTAGAAATCAATATATCATCTTCATTTTTTCCAATTATATTGCATGTTATTTTAGAACCTAATAATCTGTGTATTTCCTCATCAAGGACGTTCTTTTTTTGATATATTGTTATATCCTCTGGAGCAAGTAATGCTCTTTTTGTACCTAATTGTGCTATCAAGTTACCAGTTACATAATCGTATCCAATAACAAGAGCTTGCACCTCCTTATCCTTTGTAAAAAGCCAGAAATTTTGTACACGGCTTTTTAACAAATTTTTCATAAATTTTCCCCCCTGATCTTACAACATATATTGTTGCAGTATATACATAACATAGTTAGTTATGTCACAATTTTTTAATTGCTCTTAAATTATATCATAAAATGATAAAAAAGTCAATTATTATGTTAACAATAAACACAATGTTTATTAATTTAAAGTTATGTAACGTTGTTTTTTTTTTCTTTTTTTGATATAATACTAGCGTGGAGGAAAAAAATATGTTTAAATCAGGATATGTAACTGTTGTTGGAAAACCAAATGCTGGAAAATCAACACTTGTTAATAAATTAGTTGGATTTAAAGTAGCAATTACAACACCAAAGCCACAGACTACAAGATTTAATATAAAAGGTATAATAACAGATAAAAATAGTCAGATGGTATTAATTGATACTCCAGGTGTTCATATCCCAAAAGATAAGATGGGAGAATATATGATGAAAAATGTGGAGAGTGCTATTGAGTATGTTGATGTAATTGTTTATATGGTAGATGCTTCAAAGCCTACTATAGATAAAGCCAATGAGACAATTATGCAAAATATAGTAAACAGTAAACATAGTGTTATTTTATGCATAAATAAAATAGATAAGATTGAAAAAGGAAAAATATTAAAAATAATAACTATATATAATGATTATTTCAAATCAATAGGTGGAGAATTTAAAGATATTGTTCCAATATCTGTATATAAACAAGATGGATTAAATATTTTAAAAGAATGTATAATAAAATATTTACCAGAGGGAGATTTAATATATGACGAAGATGAGATAACAGATATTACAGAAAGAGAAATTGTTGAAGAAATAATTCGTGAGAAGGCATTAAACAATCTTGATGAAGAAGTACCACATGGAATAAAAGTGGAAGTAGAGAAGTTTAAAAAAAGAAAAAATAGACAAAAGCAAAGCGTATATGATATAGAAGTAAATATTATATGTGAAAAAATGTCACATAAAGGAATTATAATAGGAAAAGATGGAGCAATGCTTAAAAAAATTGGAACTCAGGCAAGAATTGATATAGAAGAAATGTTAGAAGATAAAGTTAATTTAAAACTATGGGTAAAAGTTAGACAAGATTGGCAGGATAACGATAATTATCTTGGAAATATAAAATCAAAAATATAATTGTATGTACATTAAATATTAGCATATAATATTAATAAGAGGTGATATATATGTATAAGAACTTTGCTTGGGAAAATTTTATAAAAACAGGTAATCTTGAAACTTATATTGAATATAGAAAAATTGCAGACTTAGATAGAGGTATTAATGAGAAAAAGGGTGAAGATATAAATGAAACTTATCAAAGTGAAAGGAATAGTAATAAGAGAAGTAGCATATAAAGATAATGATAAAATTATAACTATACTTACTGATTCTTTAGGTAAGGTTTCAGCTATAGCAAAAGGCGCTAAAAAAACAAACAGTCCTTTTTTAGCTAGTTCACAGTATTTAGTTTATAGTGAATTTATACTATATCAAAATACAGGATATTTTTACTTAAACTCAGCATCAGTTATTAATACTTTTTATAATTTAAGGGTTGATTTTGATAAATTACAAATTGTTTTTGAAATGACGAAAATTTTAAATAAAGTTACAGATGAAAACCAAGACTGTGAAAAAATTTTAAAGTTATTTTTAAATACAATATATGTTTTAGATAAATATGAAAAAGATAGTAGGCAAGTAGTAAATACTTTTAAAATAAAGCTCTTTGCTTTGTTAGGATTTGCTCCAAGACAGGACAAGTGTGCAAATTGCTCTAAGCCTTTGTTAGAAGATTTAGATGAGTTTGTATACTATGATTTTATAGATAATAAGTTTGTCTGTGAGGAATGTAAAAATACTGTAGATTCAAAAAGAAGAATTAGAATAAGCAAAGCAACATATAACGCAATTTTTTATGTTATTAGGTCAGACTTAAAAAAAATTTTTTCATTTGAGCTAAAAAGTTACACAGATTATGATTTGTTTGGACAAGTATTTATGGATGCTACATTAAGTGGATTATAGTATAGGGGGGAAGAATATGAATAAAAAAGTAGTAAATATTGTTTGCATAGTTTTATGTGTTATAGCAGTTTTATGTATAATATTTATTTTGGTAAATACTTTAGTAGGTAAAGAAGAAAATATAAAGAGTGAAGGACAACCAGTAAACGAAACAATTGTAGAAGAAGAACAAGATGGAAGACAAGAAAGAGGGCAAAATGTTAATGTAAATAGTAGAATTGGTCTTCAACTTAAAGAGCTTATAACTTATTCTGAAGTATATTCTAATTCTATTATAAATGAATTAGATGATTATGGTTTGACAAATAATGCAAAATTATTAATTGCTTTAGATAAAATTTCAAGAAAAGAGGAGTATCAATCTTATATGCAGTATTCAGAAGAATATAACAGTACCTACATTTTACCAGAAAATATGAATACTGTACTTGCTGCAACATTTGCAGATACTACAATAACAAATAGAGAAATAACAGATGTATTGTCATATGATAGTTCAACTAATTCATATATTATACTTCCAAGAGGATTTGCAAATGGAGTAATGGAGTATACATTAGAGATACCATATAAAATAACAGAATACGCAGATAGAATAGAACTTTTGGCATATAGAGTATATGTTACTAAAAATGTACAAATGCAAGACATAGAGACAACTGTAAAAAATGATTTGTATTATGATAAAACAAAATCTGTATTAATTATGTCTATTACTGATGAAAGTGTATTTAATGATTCAACACAAGATGAATATTTAAAAACACAAATAGATAATGGGGCAATAGATACAGCAAGTCTTGAAAGTGTAAAATATACATTTACTAAAACAGATTCACAGTATAGAATATCAAATTTTGAAAATATTAAATAAAAAGATTATTTTAGGTGATATATATGAAAAATAAACTAAAAACTATATTTTTTAGTATATTATTAATTATATTAATATATATTTTTTTAAGACTTTTAGTTATATGTATAAACATATATAGAATAAAAGCAGCATATGTAAAAATAGATTTATATAATTATATTTGTTGGTTGCCTTCTGAAGAAAAGTTTATAGATAAATTTAGAAAGGATAAAATTAGCGACGAGATATCATTATTGATTTATGGAAATGGTAATATATATATATTAAAATATAACGATTATTATATATGGGAAATTGGTAATGGTACAGAGATTACAAAATTGGGGAATATAGGAAAAGAAAATATTGAAGCTTTTGTTGATACAATTACTGATGATAAAATAAATGAAGGAGATATAAATTATTATACTGTTTCAATAAATGATAAGACATTTGGTGAAAAAACATTAAATGAAATAAATGATTTATTAAAGCAATATGGTGCTAATATGTTTATATAAGATAAAGCAAGTAGAAATTTTCTACTTGCTTATTTGTTATAGTAATACTGCATAATTTGTTTCCAAACACTATTTACATTATATATAGGAAGAGTTGCAGGTGTATCATATCCACCCCATATACATGAAGTTAAGTCGTTTGTAAAGCCACAAGTCCAAACATCTTTAACATCACTAGTCGTACCAGTTTTTAAATATGTTGTTGTGTTAGATAAATTTGCTGTTTTACCTGTACCATATCTTGCTACTTCATGCAATGAAGTTTTTAGTTTATTTGCCGCATCATTTGAAATAACTTGATGTTCATTTTTTTGCTTTTGAATTTTCTTTCCATCTATTTCAATATAATTTATTGTGGAAATGTTTGAAAATTTTCCATCATTACTAATTGCATTATATGCTTGGGTCATTTCGTAAGGTGAAATACCATATGTTAGTCCACCAAGTGCGAGTGCTGGATAGTACATATCATTTGTTTTGTCTAGTGAAGTGATACCAAAGTTTTGTAAATACTCATATGATTTAGTTAAAGTAACTTTTTCTAATGTAGTAACTGCAACAGTATTTAAAGAATATGCAATTGCTTCATTGGCTGTTATTGTACCACGGTATGAATTACTTGCATTATGAACATTCCAAGTTCCAGATTGAGTTTTTATACTTACAGGAACATCTTTTACATAGCTAGTTGGATTAAGTATACCTATGTCATATGCAGGTCCATAGACGCTAAGTGGCTTTATTGCAGAGCCTGTTTGTCTAGTCATGTAGTAGGCATGATCGACTTGTGAATCTTTTCTAGAACTGATTATTGCAATAACTTTACCATCTTTAGTTGAAATTGCACCACCAAGCTCTATTTCTGGATATTCCGTAAAACTAGATTTAGCAATTTCATATACTTTATTTTGCATATTAGTATCTAAATTTAAATAAATTTTTGTACTTCCATTTAGTATCATATCTATAGCTTCTTTATTTGAACAAGAATAGTCTTCTTTTACAATTTCTATTGCTTGATCAAAAGCAATTTTTAGATATGGTCTAATTGAAGGATTATTTTTGTTTAATTTTGAAGAACCATTACTAAATTCAACTTTATAGTTTAAAGCATCAGTATATTCTTTTTCTGTAATTAAGTTTAATTCTAGCATTTTTTTAAGAACTAGTTTTTGCCTATTAAATAGTTTTGTTCTGTTTGAATCTGTTCCATAAGGATTTAAGTTGTCTGGCGAGTTAGGAATTGAAGCAAGAATTGCAGATTGTGCAATATTTAAGTCTTTAGGTTCAATATTAAAGTATGTAAGTGAAGCTTCATAAATTCCATATGCACCATTTCCATAGTATACTAAATTTATATAACTAGCAAGTATTTTGGCTTTTGACCAATTATCTGTAAGATATAAAGCACTACCTATTTCTCGTGCTTTTCTTGCTGGTGAATGTGAGTCGTCACCTGTAGAAACTTTTACTAATTGCTGTGTAATTGTACTTCCACCAAAACTAGAATCACCATGTACTATATAATTGAAAGTGGCATATAATAGTCTATTTACAGAAATACCACTATTATCATAAAATGTTTCATCTTCAATTGCTGTAAAAGCATCTCCTACATATTTTGGTAGACTTGTTAAATCTGTATAAACACTAGAGTAAGTTGGAATAAAATTTTCTTCTTCAGAATCATAGTATCCATACATAATTGAAATTAAGTTGCCATCTTTATCATATATATGCGGAACTTTATTTATATCTATTCTTGTTGTATCAAATCCATTATTATATGAGTTATATGCAATTGTAATATATGGTATAAAAAATATTAAAAGACAAATTCCAATAATTGATATAATGCATAATAATATTAATACAATCTTACTTATTGTTCGTTTCTTTTTTACTGGTGTAGATATTTTTACACTAGAGATTTTTTTTATATCTTTACTTTTTGAATCATTGCTGTGTTCACGTGATTTTAAATAATCACTTGTATATAAGAATCTATCTACTTTTTCTTTTAATGATTGCTTTTTTTTGTTAGTAATTGCATGAGACGCAGTCTTATATGATTTCCTCCTTTTTTCATAATTTTTTTTCATTAAGAATCCCTCCATTTTCTAAAAAATATTAATTTTTGAGATATAATATTAAAATCCGATTATTATTTTATCATTCGCAGGAGAGAAAGTCAATAATATTATGCCATAAAGTTACCATAAAAAAGACGTATAATACTTGATGTATTATACGTCAAATTATTATTCTACTGTAACAGATTTAGCTAAGTTTCTAGGTTTATCTATATCACAGCCTCTAAGTTTTGCAGTTTCGTATGCTATAAGTTGAAGTGCAACTACAGTTAAAATTGGTTGTGTAAAATCTGTTGTTTTTGGTAGTAATATAGTTTTATCTGCAAATTCACTAAAATCGTCTCCATGATTTTGTGTTGTAACAAATATAGAATATGAGCCTCTTGCTTTTGTTTCTTTTATATTACTTACTGTTTTTTCAAATAGTTTATCATCAGTTGCAATAGAAATTACAGGTGTACCTTTATCAATTAAAGAAATAGTACCATGTTTTAGTTCACCAGCACTATATGATTCTGAATGCATATAAGATATCTCTTTAAGCTTTAGAGAGCCTTCCATACATACTGAGGAGTCAATTCCTCTTCCAATAAAGAATAAATCATTATGTTTATATATATCTTTTGCAATGTCTAAGTATTTTTCTCTATTTTCTAGTACTGAATTTATATTTTTTTCTACATTTGTTAAATCTTCTTTTATTGTTTTTGACATTTCATCTGTAAGTAGACCTTTTTCTTCCATAGCTATTAACGCAAGTGTTGCAAATACTGCAACTTGAGAAGTATATCCTTTAGTTGTAGCAACTGCAATTTCAGGTCCTGCATAAGTATATATACATTTATCTACTTCTCTTGCAATTGTAGATCCTACTGCATTTACAATTCCAACAACATAAGCGCCTTTTTCTTTTGCAAGTCTTAAAGCAGCAAGAGTATCAGCAGTTTCACCAGATTGCGATACGACAATAAGTAGAGTAGAAGGAGTGATTAACTCTTCTGAATATCTGTACTCTGAAGCTATTTCAACCATAACAGGAATTTTTCCATATGTTTGAAGTAGGTATTTACCAACTAAAGAGGCATGCATTGCACTACCACAAGCTACAATATGTATTTTTTCATATTTTGTTAAATCTATATCTTTATATGAACAGTTATTATAAAATCTGTCAAAAATATCATTTATAACTTTAGGTTGTTCATATATTTCTTTTAGCATGAAATGATCATAACCATTTTTTTGGTATTGAGCTGCATCCCATGTTGCAGTTTCTGATTTCTTTTCTATTTGATGAAGGTCTTTATCATAAAAAGTTACAATATCTCTTGTTATTTTTACAAATTCACCTTCATTAATTAGTGAGTATTTATTTGTATAATTAAGTATTGCAGATATGTCAGATGCTGCAAAATTTCCATCATGAGAATATCCAATAACTAAAGGGCTATCTTTTCTAGTGGCATAAATTGTAGTTGGTTCATCTTCAAATAACACATTGAAAGCATAAGAACCTCTAAATTTTTTACAGGCTTCGACTAAAGCTTTTAGCTTATCATTTGTTTGGCTATAGCAATAGTCAATGTATGCAGCAGCGACTTCTGTATCTGTTTCAGTTTGAAATTTATATCCTTTTGCTTTTAATTCTTCTTTTAAGGTAGCGTAGTTCTCAATTATTCCGTTATGAACTAGTGTAACTTTTCCTACATGATGAGGATGTGCATTTGTTTCATTTGGTTCACCATGAGTTGCCCATCTTGTGTGAGCAATAGAGCAACATGATGTAGTATCATGCTGTTTTAATTTTTCATCTAAATTAGATATTTTTCCTTTTGATTTGATAATATCAATTTTATCTCCGTTAAATAAGGCAATTCCTGATGAATCGTAACCTCTATATTCTAAGTTTTTTAAGCCATTAAGTGTTATTTCCACTGAATTATTTTTTCTTGTTGTGTATCCAATTATTCCACACATATTAAATTACCTCCTAAATATTTATATTTTTCAATGTACAATTTATATATCTTATTAGTATAAATATAGTTTTGTTACAATTTAAGATTTTGCTTTTTACTATATTCTAACGACAACTAATTGCCGTGGTAGCATCCGCTGACTTTCGACAACTACCATCCTCGTCAACATAAATATTTATGTCCATGCGCTAAGAGTAATTTTGAGTTTTTTCACCTCCGTCAAAAATACACTTTTGCTCATTATATTATATCCAATATTTATTGTCAAATTACTAAATCTTTTAAAAAAGACATTATGTAATTAGTTATTACTATTATGTTATATATAAATTGAATATGAAAAAAATGTGAAAATTTAATAATTTAGCTTATCTTTTAATAAACTCTTTGACAAAGTATGTGTTTATGATATAATTTTTGTATATAATGACAATTTTCGTCATAAGGGGGAGAAATGAAAAGTAGAAAATTAAAGTTTAAGGGGATAATATTGTTATTAGTTATATGTATTATAACCTCAACTATAAATTTTCGAGAAGTAGAAGGTGCTATTTATTCAGATTTACCAGTGTCTTATATAGATGAAAACTTTCCAGATTCATATATGCCATATATTAATGCTTTGAAAGAAAAGCATCCAAATTGGGTATTTAAAGCGGTACATACTGGACTAGACTGGAATACAGTTTTATCTCACGAGTCATATGAGGTAAATGAAGGAATAAGTTTAGTTGAGGATATATATGGAGCAGAATGGAAGCGAGATGGTAAAAATTATTATCAGGATGGAAATTATGTTACAGCATCTAAACAAGCTGTTGCATATGTAGTAGATCCACGTAATTTTATTAATGAAAATGGAATATTTCAGTTTGAGGTATTAAGTTATAATGGTCAAACTCAAAGTGTTGATGCAGTGCAAAGTGTACTTGCTGCAACACCAATGGGTGGACAATATAAAAGCCAATATAAATCATATGGTACATGGTATGATTTAGGAACAACTTATGCTGAATTAATACATAGCATATCGAAAGGAGTTGGAATAAATCCTGTTCATATTGCTTCAAGAATAAGACAAGAAAACAGTGGGAATATAGTAAATGGTAGTCTAATTAATGGAGATTATGGTGTATACAATTTCTTTAATATAGGAGCATATGATGCAAATGGACAATCAGCAGTTACGAATGGATTAAATTATGCAAGAAATAATGGTTGGACTAGTGTTTCAGCAGCTTTAAGAGGTGGAATAGAGTATATATATAGTAAATATATAAAATGGGGACAAGATACAATATATTTTGAAAGATTTGATGTAAATAATCCTGGAACAGCTCAGTGGTTACTTGGAACAGGATATATGACAAATATATTTGGACCAAAAGGAGAAGCTTTAATTACATACAATGCATATAATAGCTATAATATGATTAACTCACCATTTGAATTTCATATACCAGTATATGAAAATATGCCAGAAGAAGTTGCAAGTATGCCAGTGCCAGATGATGTATATTTTATAGAAGATGATACTAGAGTTTATTTAGATGATCCATCAGATTCGGGAGCAACAGATGAATTTTGGATTAGAACAGGTCCAGATACAGTATCAACTATACTAGAGGTTCTATATGAGACTGTTGATGGAGCTGAAAACAGGACTAAATTTACAAGAATTGGAATTGGTCAAAATACACTATATGATAAAATAAGATATGATGATGGAAGGATTGGATATATACTTAAGAAATGGGTATATGAATATAAGTATAATGAAGTTGAGTCTGTAAGCTTAGATACAACATATGCTAATTTAAATGTTGGTGATACTTTAAAACTTAAAGCTACAGTAAGTCCTTCTAATGCGGATAATAAAAACGTAAAGTGGAGTTCTTCAGATAAATCTATTGCTACAGTAGATAGTAAAGGAAATGTAAAAGCTTTAAAAAATGGTATAGCAACAATTACTGTAACAACAGAAGACAAAGCAAAGACTGCAATTTGTACAATAAATGTTGTATCAAATAAAGTTACAGGAATAAGCCTTGAAAAAGAAAACTATATGTTACATGTTGGAGACTCACTTGCAATTACGCCAGTAATTACACCTTCCACAGCAACAAATACAGATTATACTATCACTTCTTCAAATTCGGATGTTGTTTCTGTTGAGGACAAAATTATAATTGCAAATTCTATAGGAGAAGCTACATTAACGTTTAAAACTAAAGATGGAGGCTTCACAGCAAAGGCAAATATTACTGTTACAAAAGAAGATAATGCTATTTTAGTAGATGATTCTTTAAGACTAGAAGATAGTATACTTACTAAAATAAGCTTAGAAGATAATTTTGTTTCAGAAATAAAAGAAAAAATTATTACAAATTATGACATAACAGTTGTAAATATAAATGGAGAAGAGTTATCAGATAAAGATAGAGTAGGAACTGGAACAAAAATTCAGTTTAAAGAAAATGGAGCTATAATTGAGGAATATACAATTGTTATATATGGTGATGTAGATGGCTCAGGTGTTATTAATGCAAGAGATTTATTAATGCTTCAAAGATATATTTTAGGAAAAGCGGAACTAAATAGTATACAAGTAAAAGCATCAATAATAGATAAAGTAAGTCAAGCACCAAAAGCTGCAGATTTATTAAAAATACAAAGACACATATTAGGAAAATATGTTATAGAACAGTAGAAAAAGGAGAAATTATTATGGATTTTAGTGGATACGTAGAATATATAAAAAAGAAACATAATGGACAAAAGAGAATGCAAGGTACACCATATTATACGCATCCACTTCAAGTTGCTAAAATTTTAAAAGATAAAGGTTTTTCAGAAGACTATCAGATTGTTGGACTGTTACATGATTTATTAGAAGATACAGATACAACATATAATGAAATTTTAAAACTAAGTAATAAAACAATTGCTGATGCAGTAAAGCTATTAACAAAAGAAGATGGATATATTATGAAAGAATATATAGAAAGAATACAAAATAATGAAATAGCTAAAATGGTAAAGTTAGCAGATAGGCTTCATAATATTTCTGAGACTCATTTGGCATCAGAAGAATTTAAGCAAAAGTATATTAAAGAGACAGTAGAGTGGTATTTACCACTTGCTAAAGATACTGTATTTGAAGAGGATTTAAAGCAAGAACTTAAAAAATTGATGTAAATTATTTTATTGGAGGATATATATGAATAAGGTAAAGCTCAAGAGAGTAGCAGTATTTATGTTTATTTTTACGTTAGTCATTACAAGTAGAATATATGCTGCAAGTATAACAGGTAACTCAAGTGTATATGTAGGAGATACATTTACTCTTACTTTTGATTTTGGAACAAATGTAGCTGCATATGATAACTTAGGTGTATCATATGATACAAGTATGTTTGAATATGTTTCTGGTGATAGTTTAAACGAAGAGGTTTGGTGGGATCAAACAGAAGCATCTTCTGGGATAAGAACAAAAACATACACTTTTAGAGCGCTAAAAGAGGGTTCAAGTAAAATTACAGTAGTAACAAATGGAGCAATAAGTGCTAACGAAGCAATGGATCCACTTGGAACTATTACTGCAGAAAAAATGATAGATGTATCTAAAAAACAAACAAATGATAATACTACTGTTCCAGACAATACACAAAATACAATTGGTAATGTAAATCCAGATTCTAATACATCAAGTGGTAATAACTATTTAAAATATCTTCAAATCAGTGAAGAGGGATTAACACCAAACTTTACTAGAAATGTAACAGACTATTCTATATCAGTTGGACAAAATGTAAATTCAATTGAAGTACTTGCAAGAGCTGAAGATCCAAATGCAAGAGTTGAAATTTCTGGAAATACTAATTTAGTTGATGGAGATAATATAATTACTATAAAAGTAACAGCACAAAATGGATATTATAGGATATATAATATTATAGTTACAAAAAGTGCAGATAAAGAGAAATCTAATGCATATTTAGAAAGTTTAATTATTGAAGGATATGAACTAAATAAGAAATTCCAATCAGAAGTTTTTGAATATGATATAGGTGAGATATTATCAACTGTTAAATCTTTAAATGTTATAGCTTCTGCAAAAGATAAAGATGCAAAAATTGAAATAGTTGGAGCAGATAAATTAGTTGATTCTGGTGAAGGAGAGATTATCATAAAAGTTACAGCACCAGATGGAACAACAACTAAGGAATATAAAATAAAATATATAGTAAAAACTGCAACTGAGGAAGAAAAGTCAGAGCAGGAAATGAAAGACTATTTAAAAGATATACAAGACTCAAAGAGCAAAAAAGAGGTCATTCTTTCGTATATAAAATATATATGGGCAGCGATTAAGAAAAATTATTTACTTGTTTTAATGTATCTTTTAGTACTAATTGAATTTATATATATAATAGTTTTAAGAAAAAAAATTAAAAAGTTAACTAATAATAATGGACCAGATGATTCAGATAAAACAATTTTAAAAGTAGATAAAAGACAAGAAGATGTAAAGCTTCCGCCTCAAGATGATTTAGTAAAAACAAATGTAAAAATTGATCCACCTAAAGTAGATTTATTGGAAGATACTGCAAATTCAGATGACATTCCTCAAAAAATAGAAAGAAAAGGAAGTTTAGAAAAAGGTACTTATAGAGCAGAGGAAATAAATTCATCTGGAATAAAACTAGTAGATTTAGATAAAAATGATGGACCAAAAGACGAGCTTACTTTTAATATATTTGAAAATTTGAATGATGAGGATATTAAAAAGATGCTTGAAGAGCAAATAGATAATGAAAATTAATACAAAGGAATAGCTTAAAATAAGCTATTCCTTTATTTGACATTAAGTGTTATAATGACATAGGAGGATTTAATAATGAGACATATATTAAAATTACAACCAAGATACTATAACTCTATGAAAAATGGTATTAAATTAATAGAACTTAGACTTTTAGATGAAAAAAGAAAAAACATAAAAGTTGGAGATGAAATAGAATTTAAAAAAGAGCCTGATTTAACTGAGAGTATTATTACAAAAGTTAAAGGACTTTTAATTTATGAAAACTTTGAAACGCTAATTGATGATTATCCTATAGAAATGCTTTCAGATATTAATACAACAAAAGAAGAATTATTAAAAATATTAGATAAATTTTATTCAAAAGAAAAACAAAATCAATATGGTGTTATAGGAATTAGAATTGAATTAAAAAAATAAAGACAAGAATTTTAAATACTCTTGTCTTTTTTCCATCCAGGTATATCAGACCTAATAATAGCTCCTATTAAATTTTCTCTTACTTTTGGTATGTCTTTTCTTAAATTAAATATTAAGTTTTTCATATATTCTCTCATTGTATCACCATCTTTTGGACAGCATTTACCAATAAGAGGAAAATTCATTTTTCTAGAGAGTGCACGAGTTTCTTTTTCATATACATATATCATTGGTCTTATTACTTTTACTGTAGAATTTGCAAAGCTTGTAACAGGAGAAAATGTATGTATTTTTCCGTTTAGACACATATTCATAAAAAGTGTTTCTATTACGTCGTCTAGATGATGACCAAGTGCTATTTTATTACATCCATTTTCAATTGCTAAAGTATTTAGCATTCCACGTCTTAGATTTGCACATAAAGAACATGGATTTTTTTCTTTTCTAATATTAAAAACTATATTGGACAAATCAGAATGATAAATGATGTATTCTATCTGTAATTTTTTACATAGTTCTTCTAGTTTATCTGTTTTAAAAGTATCACTATCTGGATGAATAGTTATTGCAATAATCTCAAAATTTTTAGGATAAAATCTTTTTAAGTTGTGAAGTGCATAAAGAAGCGTAATACTATCTTTTCCACCAGATAAAGCTATTGCAATTTTATCTCCTTCTTCTATCATATCATAGTCATCTATTGCTCTTCTTATTCTTCCAGTTATTGTTTGTAACATTTCTACCTCCATATAAAACAATAATAAGTTTAACATAAGTTATATTAAAAAGCAATATAATTGCCCAGTATTTTATTGACTATATAATATTTTTTTGATATAATGAAATGGCTAAATATAAGCATTTTTAAGTGCTTTTTAAATTTTTATGAAATGGAGATATGTATAATGGAACAATTAAATATTAGAGAAAAATATATAAACTTTTTTGAATCAAAGGGACATAAACAAATTCCAAGTGCTCCTGTTGTACCAGAAAATGATCCATCTGTATTATTTAATACAGCAGGAATGCAGCCTTTAGTTCCATATTTAATGGGAGAACATCATCCATATGGAACAAGACTTTGCGATTATCAAAAGTGTATGAGAACAAATGATTTGGATGAAGTGGGAGACACAACACATCATACATTTTTTGAAATGCTTGGAAATTGGAGTTTAGGAGATTACTTTAAGAATGAAAGTATTGCTTGGAGTTTTGAATTTTTAACAAAAGTTTTAAATATACCAGTAGAAAGACTTGCAGTAACTGTATTTAAAGGAAATGATATAGTTGCTCCAGATGATGAATCTGCAAATATTTGGAGAAAAATGGGAATATCAGATAAAAGAATAAAATATCTAGGAGAGGATGATAACTGGTGGCCAAACATGGAGCTTACAGGACCATGTGGACCAGATACAGAAATTTTTTATTTTAGTACTGATGAAGAAGTCCCAGAAGAATTTGATCCAGAAGATGATCGTTGGGTAGAAATATGGAATAATGTATTTATGCAGTATAATCATAATTCTGATGGAACTTTTACAGATCTTCCAAAGAAAAATGTTGATACAGGTATGGGAGTAGAGAGAATAACTGCAGTACTTGAGGGTGTTTCAGATAACTATGCATCCTCAATTTGGAAAGATGTAATTGAAAAAATTGAAGAAATATCAAAGCTACCTTATAAAGGTAATGAGAAAGCTATGAGAATTATAGCTGATCATATTAGAAGTGCCGTATTTATAAGTGCTGACCCATCAGGTATAAAGCCAAGTAATACAGATCAAGGGTACATCTTAAGAAGACTTATAAGAAGAGCAATAAGATATGCTAAAAAATTAGATATAGATATTAATTCTAATTGGGAAGAAGAAGTTGCTACTTTAATTATAAATAAATATAAAAAATATTATGTGGAATTAGAGGAAAATAGACAAGTAGTAATAGATGTCTTGAAAAGTGAGAAAGTAAAATTTAATAGAACACTTGAAAAAGGTTTAAAAGAATTTGAAAAGATTGCTTCTAAAATTGTTGATGGAAAAATGGATAAAGATAATGCCTTTAGGCTATATGATACATTTGGTTTTCCAATTGAACTTACAGTTGAACTTGCATCAGAGATGGGAATAAAAGTTGATGAAGAAGGATTTAAAGAAAAATTTAAAGCTCATCAAGAAAAATCAAGAGCTGGTTCAAAAGAAAAGTTTAAAGGTGGTCTTGCTTCAACAGGAGAAACTGAGACTCAATATCATACAGCAACTCATTTATTAAATGCTGCATTAAAAGTTGTTGTTGGAAGTGATGTACATCAAAAAGGAAGTAATATAACATCTGAAAGAATGCGTTTTGATTTTTCTTGTGATCATAAATTAACAGATGAAGAAAAGCAAAAAATTGAAGAACTTGTAAATAAATGGATAGATGCTGGATATGATGTTGTAAAGAAGGAAATGAGCAAAGATGAAGCACTAAAATCTGGTGCTGAGTGTATGTTTATAGAAAGATATCCAGATGTTGTTACAGTATATTCAATAGGAGATGTCTCTTCAGAACTTTGTGGAGGACCACATGTAGAAAATACATCAAATATACCACATATAAAGATAAAAAAAGAAGAAGCGGTATCTGCTGGTGTAAGAAGAATAAAAGCAGTTTTTATACAGTAAGTAGGTGTTTTTATGGAAAAACTAATATTAAAAGCAAATTCAAAGTATGACTTAAAGGTATTAACAGATTTTAATAGATATAATTTATACTCATCTTTACAGTCTAAAATTGTTACAATTTTATCTATATTATTAATTATTTTTGGTATAGTTTCAATTAATTCTTCTATTGAGCTTAGGGCTATAACTATTTTAGTTGGTATTATTTGGTTTATTGAACTTTTAGTTTTACCTAAAATAAATGCAAAGAAGGTATTAAAGTCATCAAAGATTTCTTCAGAAGCAGATGTTGAATTTGAATTTTATGAAGAAAAAGTAGTTACTAAAACAATAAAAGATGGAAAAGAGATGGCAAAAGGAGAGTTAAATTATAAAGAATTATATAAGATTGTAGATTTAAAAAAATACATATATTTATATATTTCATCTAATCAAGCTTTTATATGTAGTAAAGATAAAATGGATGGTAATTATAATGAATTATCAGAGATATTAAAATCTACTCTTGGTAAAAAATATAAAATATAGGAGGTAAATGAAAATGGATGAAAATTGTATTTTTTGTAAAATAATTAAAGGAGATATTCCTAGTAATATTGTTTACGAAAACGAATATGTATGTGCATTTAAAGACTTAAATCCAGTAGCACCTGTACATATTTTAGTTATACCTAAAATTCATATTGAAGATTTAGAGCATATAAACAAGGAAAATGTTGAATATGTAGCAAAAGTACAAGAAGCTTTTAAAGAAGTGGCAAAAATAATGGGAGTAAATGAATCTGGATATAGAGTTATATGTAATTGTGGAAAAGATGGTGGGCAAGAAGTTAAACATTTACATTATCATTTACTTGGAGGAAAAAAACTTGGAACAAAAATAATAGATGATTAATTTGTGTAATTATTGATTTTTTTGTTAAATACGTGACTTTTAATATAAAATAGGATATAATATTATCAGTAAGTAGATTTGTTCTACAAAGGAGGAAAATGATTATGAGTAAAAAAGAAGAAAAAGTTGTAGAAGAGGTAGTAGAAACTACAGATGGGACAGATGAAAAGGTTGAAATTGCTACAAATTTAAATATATCTGAGGATGTTATTGGTATTATTGCTGGTCTTGCAGCTTCAGAAGTAGAAGGCATTGCTGGAATGACACTTGGATTTGTTGATGGTATCAATCAAATTCTTGGAAGTAGCAAAAAATATTCAAAAGGTGTAAAAATAGAACTTAATGGTAAAAAAGTAACAGTTGATATTTTCGTAAATGTTAAATATGGTGTTAGAATTCCAGATGTTGCTTGGGCAGCTCAAACAGCAGTTAAAAATGCTGTTGAAAATATGACAGGATTAGAAGTTGCTGCTGTTAACATTAATGTTCAAGGAATTACTTTTGATAAGGAAGAAAAAAAGGATGTAGAAGAAACTACAACAGAGGAATAGATTGCATTAATTATATAGCCCGAACTCAAATTTATAGTTTGGGCTATGTGTTATATTAAATGAGGGGGATAATGAGATATGAGAGGATTTGAAAAATTTATTTTATGTTTGTTTTCCATCATAATGATAGTACTATCAGTATTTTTTATACTTGTATCTACAAATATGATAAATATAAGTGATTTATATACAGCAGCAATTGAATTTTTAGTTGCAAATAAACTATGGGTATTAGTAATAGGTGCAATTGTTTCTTTACTAGGACTTGTTGGATTATTCTCTTCTTCAGATTCTTCAGATGAATCTAGAAGTGGACTAGCTATAAAAAATGATTCTGGTACTGTATTTTTAAATAGAGATACATTTGAATCAATGATTATGTCTGTTGCAAGAAATTATCCAGAACTTGTAAATCCAAAAGTTGATGTTGTTATTTCAGAAGATGGTATAAAAGCAAATGTATATTCTATGATATTACCAGATACAATAGTTCCAACATTATCTAGTAAATTACAAGAAAATATAAAATCAGCAGTAAAAAAACAAACTACTGTAGAGATTAAAGAGGCTAATGTAAAAATTAAAGGCGTTTATATGGAACCACAAAAAAAAGCAAATTAAATATTAAGGGTGTGATAGAATGAAAGATTTTTTTGATTATGTAGCTAAAAACAAGTTTGTTATATTATTTGTTACAATTGTTGTAATTTTATATGCAATTGGAATAGTAGATTTTTTAACTAGAGCTGTAATATTGCTTGCTTTGATAGCTGGTGCTGTATTTTTAGGAAAAAAAGTACAAGACAATGAAGAAAGAATAAAAGATTTTATTAAAAGAAAAGGTTTTAAGCAAGAAGTATATTATTATAGAGATAATGAAGATAAAAAATAAAATTGTTTAGAATAGGAGTTTGTTAAAAAATGAGTAGAAAAAAGGCAAGAGATAATGCATTTAAGTGCGTTTATGAACTAGAGTTTGGTAGAAATGAAAATATAGATAATATCCTTAGAAATTGCTATGAAGAAAATAATGTTAGTCAAACAGAAAAAGACTATATTGAAAAAGTTGTAAGAGGAATAAAAGATAGACTTGAGCAAATAGATAGCATTATTTTAGCTAATTTAAAAAACTGGTCTATTGATAGAATAGCAAAGATTGATTTGGCTATTTTAAGATTAGCTATTTATGAGATAAAATATATGGAAGATATACCTGAAAAAGTAAGCGCTAATGAAGCAGTAGAGCTTGCGAAGACTTATGGAAATAACGATTCAAAATCATTTGTTAATGGACTTATTGCAAAAGTTATAGAAAGTAAGGAAGTATAGAATGGAACAAAAGAAGATTTTTAGTGTATCAGAAATAAATAAATATGTTAAGATGCTTTTTGATAGTGATGATCTTTTAAATAATATTAGTATAAAAGGTGAAATTACTAACTTTAAAGCACATTATACAGGGCATTATTATTTTACATTAAAAGATGAGGCTTCAACAATAAAATGTGTTATGTTTAAAGGATATGCACAGTATGTAAAATTTAAACCAGCTGATGGTATGAAGGTTATTATTAATGGACAAGTAAGTGTATTTGAAAGAGATGGTGTTTATCAAATATATTGTAAATCAATGAGTCCTGACGGACTAGGAGACCTTTACCTTGCTTATGAACAGTTAAAAGAGAAGCTTAGCAAGGAAGGTCTTTTTGATGATAAAAATAAGAAAAAAATACCGTTTTTACCTAAAAGAGTTGGTGTTATAACATCAAGGACAGGTGCTGTAGTTAGAGATATAATAAATGTTACAACAAGAAGATATCCTAATGTCAATTTACTTATATATCCTGCTGCAGTACAAGGTGTAAATGTTTCAAGTACTGTAATTGAGGGTCTTAGAACTTTTAATAAATTGAATAATGTAGATGTAATTATAATAGCAAGAGGTGGAGGTTCTTTTGAAGATTTGTTTGGATTTAATGATGAAAATCTTGCAAGAGAAATATTTGCTTCAAATATTCCTGTAGTATCAGCTGTAGGACATGAAACAGATTTTACTATTTGTGATTTTGTTTCAGATTTAAGGGCTCCAACACCATCTGCTGCAGCTGAACTTGTTTATCCAGAGTATACTGAGATAGTAAATAGGATTTTAAAAGATAAAAATAGAATTGTTATAGCTATTAAAAATTATATTGAAAGAAGAAGACAATATGTAGAAAGGCTTAAAGCTTCTAAGTTAGAAAAAGTTCCTTTAGAAAAAATAAATAAGTATAGAATGACTATAGATAGTCTTATGTCTAAATCTGAATCTTTGCTAAGATATAAGATTGAGAGATATAGGACAAGATGTATAAAGAGTATTACAAAGATAGATACATTAAGTCCTTTAAAAACGTTAACTAGAGGTTATAGTGTTACAGAAAATGTAGATGGAAAAGTAATAAAAAAAGTAAGTGATGTAAATAGTAATGATGAGATAAAAATAATACTTACAGATGGAAAAATATCTGCTATTGTAAAATAAGGAGTGAAAAAATAATGAAAGAAGAAAAGACTTTTGAAGAAAATTTAAAAGAATTAGAAGATATTGCTACAAATCTTGAAAGTGGAGATCTTGGACTTGATGAAGCAATAAAAGAATTTGAAAAAGGAATAAAACTTTCAAAAGAATGCAGCAATAAATTAGATGAGGCTGAAAAGAAAATAAATATATTAGTTCAAGGAGAAGATGGAAATATAAAAGAAGAAAATTTTGTTTCAGAAGAATAATGAGAAGTGCTATACTTAAATAGAGTATAGTACTTTTTTTTTCTACAATTAAATATTTTTAAAAAGTTCTAGTTATGTAACATGTATAAGATAGTATTTACAATATAATTCAATATATATATAATACCTTTATCATAAATAATTTAGCTTTAAATAGGATAAAAAAATGCGCATTTTAATCTAAAAATAATATCAATATTGAAAAGTAACAATTTTTATGATAGTATAGGAGGTAGGAAATGACTGAAAAGTTACAAGAAAAAAGACTATCTGTAAAAAGAGATATAGTATTTAAAAGAATATTTGCTCATAAAGGAAATGAGGCTTTTTTAACAGAGTTTTTATCTTCTTTACTAAATATAAACATAAAGAAAATAGAGATAATGCATGATATACATTTAGAAAAAGATATAGAAGAAGATAAGCTAGGAATAATAGATGTTAGAGCAATAATAAATGATGACAGTATAATAAATATAGAAATTCAGTTAAAAAATGAATTTAATATAATAAAAAGGTCAACATTTTATGGTTCAAAGTTAATATCAGAGTAACTAAAGAAAAATGATTTGTATAATGAAATAAAACCAGTAATAGTAATATGTGTATTAAATTATAATTATTTTCCATTTGAGGAATATATAAATGATACAGTAATGGTGTTAAACAAGCATAGAAAACATGAAATAAATACAAATATGAAGTATTATTATATAGAGCTACCAAAGTTTAGAAAAAGTAATTATAATAAGGAAGATGTAACAAATCAATGGTTAACTTTTATAGATAGTGAAAATTCAAAGGAGTTAGATGAAATAATGAAAAAGAATAACACTATAAAAAAAGCGAAAGAAGAACTAGAATATTTAGAAGGAGACGAAGCTTTTAAAAGAAAAGTAGAGTTAAGAGAAAAATATGAAAGAGATTTGGCATCTGCACTATATAATAGGGAACAAAAGGGTATAAAAGAAGGACTTAAAAAAGGAAAGGAAGAAGGGATTAGACAAGGTCGATATACTGCTCAATTAGAAATTGCAAAAGCAATGCTAGAAAAGGGAATTAGTATAAAAGATATAGAAAATATTACTGGAATAAAGGAAGAAGAGCTAAAAAATACATAAAAATGCCATTTTTTTGAAAAAAATCAAAAAAAATGTGACAAAATCGTTATGAATTCCGTCTATATATGTAGGAGGGATTTTATGAGGAAGTTTTTATTTTGTTATTTGGTATTTTTTTGTGCGTTAGGATGTTCTGTTTTTGCGATGACTCCTACATATGAAAATGATGCAAAATTTACAAGAGGGGTAGGAAACTGTTGCTATTATATAGATGGTACAGCTTCTGGATATTACTCAAATATTGTTTCAGCTGCAAACAATTGGGAAGACACAGGATACGGGTGGAACCCAATATATATGACAGCAGTATCTAGTAACTATGCAACTCATATGGATTTTTATTCTAGAGGTTCTAGTCAAGATGTTCATCTAACAAGTAATGTATTAGGTTATACAACATATTGGAATACAGATGGTACATTGGTTGCTAGAAGAACAGCAAAGCCAACTTATAATTATTTTTATACTGAGATAGTATTTAATACTTCAAATGGAAACTCATATGATATAAGAACAGCAAAACATGAGATGGGACATGCATTTGGACTAAATCACTATGAAAATAGCTATAGTATAATGTGTCCAGATATATCAGATACTTATGTAACTACTGTTCAGCAATGTGATCATGATACAATAAATTATTTATATAATTAAATTCATATGTAAATTTTAAAATGAGAGGTTGATTGAAATGAAAGATATGAATGAAATCGATAAAATACTTGAAAAAAAGTATAAGGAAATTAAGGTTCCTGATAGTATGTTTGATACTAAGAAGCTATTTAAAAGAATAGCAGAAGAAAAAAGGCGTAGAACTAGAAGATTAAGAATTGCTAGTATTTTTATTATTATACTTATTACAGGAGTAAGCATTTTAGCTATTAAGTTGTTAACTGATAATCAGAGTGAAGTTAATGAGGAAATTAAAATTACAGGAAAAGAAGAAAAACCTATTGAAGAAGAAGAAAAGGTGATTTCTGGAGAAGTAATTTTTGATAACAGCAGTAATATTTATGATAATGCGCCAATAAATTACATTAGTGTCATAGAGGTTAAAGAAATTTTAGGATATGAAATAATAGATGGAGTTCCATCAACTAGGGTTAAAGTAAATGTAGAAAGAAACTATTTAAATGATTTAGAAGGAGAAAAAGAAATGATTATACCTGGTGGGAAATTTATCGTAAAAGAAATTAAAAGTCTATTAGGAATAGAAGATGATGTGATTAGTAAATATAAAGATAACCAATATGTTAATGTAACTTGTGAAAACGACGTATACATTGCAGAAGTAGAACCAGACAAACAATATTTAACTACAACATATGAAAAGGATGGAGTTTTATACATATGTAGTGGACTAAAATATGGATTTAAAGAATATGATGAAAAAACTAATACGATAAAAGATGCAGATGGAAATTCTGTTGATGTAGACATGGAAAACTATTTAAAAGGAAAGTAATATTAAGTTAATAAATGCTCATACTATATATGAGGTGAAAACGTATCAAAAATGAAAGAAAAGAAAAATATCGAGTATCAATTAGACATAGAAAGAAAAGACGCTCAGAATCCAAATAGAGAGAAATATGATTTCATATTTCCATTAAGCAATTTAACATCCATAGATGAGCAAAAAATAAAAGTAGAAGAGATAACTAATATTACAAAAATTAAAAAAAAATCTAAAAATAGACAGTGATTTTATTCACTGCCTATTTTTGTTTGTTCTTGTAGATAAAATTTTCAAAACTTGAATATTTTAATATATATGATATAATTAATTAATGGAGTTAACTTGTGAAGGATAAGGCTGGGTTCCTGAATGGGAGTAGATATAACTTAGGTTATATTTAGAAATCCTTTGCTCCTGGGGTTAACTCTCTTTTTTTAACTTTTCTTTAAGATTTGAAATAATATTATTTGAATATTTTTTTATTTCATTTACAATAAAATCTATTGCGCCTAAGGAATAACTATATGTAGGATATGCTCCAATCTTATTTATAAAACAAAATTTTGGATTGCTTTTTATATTAAAATAGTTACAAAAAAGTTTAAAATGATATTGATTAAATTTTAAGTCTATACCTATTTTTTGTAATCTTTGTGATACTTCTTGATTTAATTTTTTCATATTGTATTTATGTGTTACATTTGGATCTTTTAATTCTTTTATTACTTTTACATTTTCTGAAGCATTGTTATCAATAAACAACAGTTCAGTTGCTTCATTTTTATTCTTTGTAATATAGTGATAATGTTCTATTTTTATGGCAAAATTGTTATTATTGTTTTGAATTAATGGAGTAAGAGTAGCATAAGTGTTAAGTATTTTTTAGACAATTCTTCTGGATATTTAGCTCTAATTTCTGTCTCATTAAAAGATTTCATATTTGTAGTTATAGTTAAAAAATTTTGAGGTACAAGTTTGCTTATATCAACATTATGAAACTGCTGTATTTTTTCAGCAAAGTTAAATACACATGCCTGAAATAGAGGAATATATAACATTTCATATTCTTCTGTAATAAAATGTGTACTAGTATCTCTAAGTTCAATTATTTTTTCTAAGTTTAATCTAAGTGGATCTTTATCATTTGTAAATATACGTTTTATACATTCACTTAAACTTATAGTTCTATCTGGCTTATCTTTATAATATATACTTTTATTTTGTTTAATTAAGTGTGCTTTTAGCATTAGTTCCCAAGCATTACATATAAAAAAAGAAAAGCTTTCAACTCTATATTTTATAGTTGGTTTATTATATGTCTCAATAGATAAAATAAATGCTTCTTGAGATTTTTGTATTAATCGTTCAGTTAAATCTTGTCCCATGTTGTTCTCCTTTCAAAAGCAATAGCTTTTAACTGTAGTAATATATATATAAAGGATTTGTTATTTTTTTTGAAATTAAATAAATTTGAATTAAAAATTTTGAATATAATAAAAATTATGTAGAAATTTGTAAATAATTAATGACATAAAAAATATCAATACCGATGTATTGATATAAAACCATTTATTTATGGTGGGCAGGGATGGATTCGAACCATCGTAGGCGTAAGCCAACAGATTTACAGTCTGCCCCCTTTAGCCACTCGGGCACCTACCCAAAGAATAATATAAATGGTGGGCCTTCAGGGATTCGAACCCCGGACCATTCGGTTATGAGCCGAGTGCTCTGACCAACTGAGCTAAAGGCCCACATCACTGTGGACAGTTATTATTATAATCTACTTGATACTAAAAGTCAAGCTTTTTTAATAAAAAATTACACAAAAATCTAAAAAAAAGAATACTGGAAAATTAAGTAAATTCCTTATGTAAAGCATTATTTTTTATAATAAGAAAAAGCATGATTTCTCATGCTTTATACGTTAAATCTAAATAATATTATATCTCCATCTTTTACAACATATTCTTTTCCTTCTAGTCTAACTAATCCTTTTTCTTTAGTTGCATTCATACTACCATATTTTATTAAATCGTCATAAGATACAACTTCTGCTTTTATAAATCCTCTTTCAAAATCAGAATGAATTTTACCAGCAGCTTGTGGAGCTTTTGTTCCTTTTTTTATAGTCCAAGCTCTACATTCTTGTTTTCCAGCGGTAAGAAAAGAGATAAGACCAAGTAAAGAGTAACTAGCTTTTATTAATTTATCTAGACCAGATTCATCAATACCATAGTCTTGCATAAGCATTTCTTTATCTTCATCATCAAGTTCTGATAGTTCTTCTTCGAGTTTAGCACAAAGAGCAATAACTTCAGCACCTTCTGCTTTTGCATACTCTTTAACTTTTTGAACATATGGATCTGTATCTATTGAAGAGATTTGTTCTTCAGATACATTTGCAACGTAAATTACTTTTTTGTCAGTTAAAAAGAAGGCATCTTTTATCATTTCTTTTTCATCATCTGTAAGTTCCATTGTTCTTACAGGATTACCATTATCTAAATGTTCTTTAATTCTTCTTAGTAATTCCATTTCTGCAATTGCCTTTTTATCTCCTGATTTTGTCATTTTTCCAACTCTATCCATTCTTTTAGATATAGTTTCTATGTCTGCAAAAACAAGTTCTAAAGATATTGTTTCAATATCACTTATTGGATCTATTTTTCCATCTACATGAACAATTTGCTCATCCTCAAAACATCTTACAACATGTGCAATGGCATCAGTTTCACGAATGTGAGATAAAAATTTATTTCCAAGTCCTTCTCCTTTTGAAGCACCTTTTACTAGTCCAGCAATATCTACAAACTCAATAGTTGCATAAGTTGTCTTATCTGTATCGTACATTTTAGATAAAACATCTATTCTTTTATCTGGTACACATACCATACCTATATTTGGCTCAATTGTACAGAATGGATAATTTGCACTTTCTGCTCCTGCTTTTGTAATAGCATTAAAAAGTGTAGATTTTCCAACATTTGGTAAACCAACTATTCCTATTTTCATTTATAATACACTCCTTTATATATCTCTAATATTATATCAAAGATAAATAAGTTGTCAAGAAGATTAACAAAAACTAAAAATTTACATAAAATATAATGGTGATATAATATGAAAGTAAAAAAATATTATTTAACAAAGAGTGATAATACAAGAAGAATGGAGAAGATAGATACTCCTCAAAAAATAATAATAACATCTTCTAGATATAATGGCTTTAGTTGTCTTAAAAATAGAAATATAATTGAAATGAGTAAGTATAGAGATGATAGAGAATTTTCATGTCATTACATAATTGGAACTAATGGTGAAATAATTAATATAATTCCAGAAAATGAAAAAGCAATTTGTTCACAAAATGTTGATATAGATAGTGATAGTATAGGAATAATGCTATGCTTAGATAAAGACGGAAAGTTTACTAAAAAAGAATTAATATCACTCAAAGGAATAATTAAAAGATTAAGAGAAAAATATAATATAAAGAAGGAAAGTGTTTTTACAGAATATGATATAAACAGTGCAAGAAGACCACTTATTTTTGTAGATGAACCAATTTTTTTAGAAGAAATTTTAGAATAGAAAATAACCAGAAGTTAAAACTATCTGGTTATTTTTCTTTTGGTTTTATATCCTCAAAATAATCTGCTAAATGTGTAACATTTCCAGCTCCAATTGAAAGAACAATATCACCCGGTTTTACTATATTTTTTATTTCATTTGCAATTTCTTCAAGAGAAGGAATATAGTATGCTTCAGTTCCATTTTTACTTACAAGATCTGCAACATCTCTAGAAGATATAGTTCCATCATCAATTTCTCTTGCTGCATAAATATCCATTAAGTATACAATATCTGCATCTACAAAAGCGTTAGCAAAATCTGCTAAAAGTTCTTTTGTTCTTGAATAAGTATGAGGTTGGAATACAGCAATAATTCTATTGTGCTCTTTTTGTTTTGCTGCAGAAAGTGTTGCTTTAATTTCTGTTGGATGATGAGCATAGTCATCATACAATTCAACATCTGGTGCAATAGTCTTTTTGTATTCAAATCTTCTTTTAGCACCACAAAATTTACTTAGACTTTCTTGCATATCTTTAAAGTCAATTCCATATGCTTGACATGTAGTAATTGCAGCTAAAGCATCATATACATTGTGTATTCCAGGTACAGTTAAATAGAAATGATAACTTTTTCCATTTCTTGGATCTGTAACATCAAAAGAATAAAATCCTTTCATATTACATTTGAAATTTTCTGCATAAATGTATGCATCAGGATCACTTAATGAAAATTTAAATATTCTTATACTCTTTTTTTGTAAATCATCTTTTATATCATTTAGTACATCCATACAATTTGTATCATCTTGATTTATTATTAAAATACCATCTTGTGGTAGCATAAGTATAAATTTTTTAAAAGATTTTTTTATATCTTCTATATCTGAGAAGTAGTCTAAGTGTTCAGCTTCAATATTTAGTACTGTTGCACAGTGATGAGGAAAATTTAAGAAGCTATCTACATATTCACAAGCTTCAAGTATAAAGTAATCTGAATTACCAAGTCTATAATTTGAGTTATTTAATTTTTCATACTTTGATCCAACTTGAACATTTGGATCCATACCTGCATCAATAAATATAGAAGATACCATTGAAGTAGTGGTTGTTTTTCCGTGTGTTCCACATATACATATAGGCATCTTATAACTAGTTAAAAGTAGACCTAAAAATTTTGCTCTTTCATAAGTTGGAATACCTAAGCTTTTGGCTCTTACAAATTCAGGATCATGTTGATTAATAGCAGAAGTGTATACAACAACATCTGCATCTTTTACAAGATCTGCATTAGAACCAATAAATACTGGTATTCCATTATTTTCTAATATATCTATCATATCACCGTAGTTCTTATCTGATCCAGTAACCTCAAATCCATCTTTTTTTAAGATTAAAGCAATACCGCTCATACTAACTCCGCCGATACCAATCATATGTATTTTATGTATATTTTTTAAAGCATAAAAGTCTTTAGTCATGATAGTCACATCCTTTTTTACAACCTATATTATACATTACTAGGTTAAATTAGTCAATGAGAATGAAAAAATTAGATATAATATGTATTATAAGCTTGAAAGTTGACAAAAAATGTTATATAATACGTTTGCGGAGGGGCAGATAAGATGATAATTGATAATATAATAGTAATAATTGTAGCAATAATCTTAATAACATATTTATCAATCAATTATGTTAAAAAAAATGCACCAGTAAATTTACTTCTAATAGCAATTTGCTCATTCTCATTAGGGGTATATTTGCCTGTAGTTTTTTATAGTGTTCAGTTAAGACTTAGATTTCAAATTCCACTTGGAATAGGAATCTTTGTATTACCATGTATTGTTGCTATTTTACAATATAATAATATTAGTTTTGGTAAAAATTTATTATACAAAAGAGCAGAAAAGTATTATAATAACAAAAAATTCACAAAATGTATTAGCACATTGCAAAAATTAATCAACAAAGATGGAAGAAAAAGTGAAAATCTTTATTTGCTTTCAAAGTGCTTTTATGAAATTAAAGAATATACACAAGCAAAAGAAATGCTATATGAAGTAATTCAAAAAGATGAAAATAATGCTGACGCATATTTTACTTTAGGTAGTATTTTAGAAAAAGAAGATGATATAGAGTCTGCTATTGATATGTATAGAAAATGCATTGAGTTAGATCCACTTTTTTATGATGCATATGAAGTACTTGGTATATTAATAGCTGGTCAGGGTGATTATGAAAGTGCTGAAGAGTTATATAAAAAGGCAATGGATTATCATGCAGAGTCATACGAATTGTTATATAATCTAGCAATGATTCAACTAGAACTTGGAAAAACAGATGAAGCAGAAAAAAATCTTGAACTAGCTTTAGTAATTAATCCTAATATAAATGAAGCTATATATAGTTTGGGAAATATTAAGCTTTTAAAAGGAGATTATAAAGAGGCTTTAAAACTATATAATGAAATTACTAAATCTGAAAGCTACGGATTAAAAGCATATTATAAGATTGCAATAATTTATGTTACTAAAAATGAATTTGACAAAGCAATGGGAATAATTGAGTATTTAATTAATCAAGATAAAAGCTATATAGATATAATAGAAAATGAATTTATATTTAATGCAATGCGTTCAAGAATAGATAGTTTTCTAAAAAATAGAAAAGAAATTGAAAACTTAGAGATTCAGAGTGAACAAGCAGAAATTGAATATAGAAAAAAGACAAGAAAAAATTGGTTTGGCAGAGATAAAGAAAACAAAGAGGAAGAAAATAGTATACTATATGATGATATAGATATAACACGTACTGGATTTAGGGCAGAAGAAAATGAAAATAATAATTAATATAATGTTGCATTATAAAATTAAATATAGTATAATAATGAAGCAGACAGAAAAATGTTTGCTTCATTTTTATTTTGCCGATGTGCTGGAATTGGCAGACAGGATGGTCTCAAACACCATTGTCCTTGTGACGTGTGGGTTCGAGCCCCACCATCGGTACCATAAAAATATCTAGCCTGAAATTTAGTACGTAACTTAATATTACGTACTTTTTTATATAATTAGGAGGAAAAAGTGAAGAAGATTGTTGTGGAAGTAGGATCTACTTGTACTAAAATAGACAGTTATGATGGTAAAAATATCAAACATGTAAAAACAGTGCCTATAGAATTTAAAAGAAATTATAAAAAGGACAATAAGTTAGGTAACAGTGATGTAGAAAAGTTAATTAATCTTGTAAATTCAATAGATGAAGAAGATGTATTTGTATGTGGTACTAGTATATTTAGACAAATAGATGGAAAAGAAAAAGAAGAATTTTTAAGTAAATTTAAAAATGAAACAGGAAGAAAGTTTAATATAATTTCACAAGAGGATGAAAATATATATACTGTAAAAGGTGCAACAAAACATGTTAAAGAAGCATTAGTGTTTGTTGGTGGAGGAGGATCTACAGAAATTTCATATTTTAATTTTGGTATTAAAGATATGAAAAATAATAAATTTGGAGTTATGGATATATTAAATGTTTTTCCTGATTTATCTAATGATATTGCTACTACGTCATTAGATACTGTAATGGATTATATAAGAGAAAGAATAGAAATTCCTAATGTAAAAACTGACATAATGATTTTGGCAGGTGGAGGACATGAGTTTTTTGCAAGAGAATCTGGAATAAGATATAAAAAGAATACTTTATTTGACGATCCTAATGAGAATATAATGATGGATATAAAAACAAGAATAGAAGATACAAGAAAATATTATACTCAAATTTCGCTTGACGAAATTAGAAAAAGAGTAGATGAACCAGCTTGGTGGAATGCAACAAGAGCAATGTGTGCTTTTGTTTTAGTAGTAGCAGAAAAAATAGGAGCAAAATATATTATACCTACAGATATCTCAATGATTTATGGTATAATATAATAAGAGGGAGGATGAAATGGTAAAGAAAAAAGGAATTTTAAATAATATAATATCTGTTTTATTAATACTAGTAGGATGTGCTTTAGCAGCATTTTCTATTGGTTCAATTTTAATACCGAATTTAATTCTTGATGGTGGGATAAATGGTATTTCTATTATGTTATCACAAGTAACAGAGATATCTACAAGTATATTTATAATTATACTTAATATACCATTTTTAATATTAGGATATAAAACACTTGGAAAAGAGTTTGTATTTAAAGCACTTTTTGCAATGGTTTCATTTTCAGTAATGCTATATTTTACTGAAATGGTAGATGTAGGAATTCATGATAAACTACTTGCGACTATATATGGTGGACTTATACTTGGTCTTGGTGTAGGACTTGTAATTAGGTATGGAGGATGTTTAGACGGAACAGAGATTGCAGCTATTATATTAAGTAAAAAATCAACTTTTTCAGTGGGCCAGATAGTTCTTTTATGCAATGTATTTATATACGGAACTGCTGGATTCTTATTTGGATTTGATAGAGCTTTGTATTCTCTTCTTACATATTTTATAACTTTTAAAGTTATTGACTTTGTATCAGAAGGATTAGAGCAAGGAAAAGCTGTTATTATTATAACTAATCAAAGTGCAAGAGTTGCAAATGATATATATCAAAAGCTAGGAAGAACTGTAACTGCTTTTGAAGGAAAAGGAATGATTAATGGTGAGACAATGATTTTATATTGTGTTATTACAAGACTTGAACTTACTGAGTTAAGAAATATTGTAAATGTAGATGATGTACATGCTTTTGTTACAGTAAGTGATGTTTCTGAGATAATAGGAGAACACATTAAGAAAAAACCTGAACTAGGAAGCTAATATCCTAGTTCAGGTTAATTTTATCTATTATAATTGATTCTTCATTTGGACCGATTTCTTCAATTACTATTTGATCGACAATATCTTCAAATTCATATTTAAAATCTCTTAAAAAATCAATATTATTTACTTTTCCCAAAGTTATATGTGGAGTATATTTAATAGATTTATTTAAATGAGAAGATAATACTTCATTATATATTTTATTATGCAAATTAATAATTTCATCATTTCCATAAATACAATTTAAAAATATAAGTTTTTCATTATTAAGTGATATTCCTTTAAATTTTATTTTAAATGACTTAATATTTTTTACACATTTTTTTATTTTTTCTATTAAAACATCATTTGTCATTGAGTCTGTAAAAGGGAAAACAATAGTTATATGTGGAGGAATTAAATTTGCTAATTTATCATAATCTTTTCGAATATCTTGTATTAAATGTATATTTTTAAATTTTGGAAAAATTAGTATATCTCGTTTCATAATAATCACCATATTTATTATATTATATTTTACTATAAATTAAAATATAAATTAATTATGTAATAAAAAATAATGTTATTATGTATAATATAAATATTAACACATAATATAGTATTATAGTAAAGAAAAAAAAGTAAAAAAATTTTAAAAAACTCTTGACAAAATGATTGTATGCTATTATAATAATTAATGTAAGTTGAATGCGGGTGTAGTTCAATGGTAGAACGTCAGCCTTCCAAGCTGAATACGTGAGTCCGATTCTCATCACCCGCTCCAACTATTTTTTTGACCTTTTTTACCAGCTTAGAGCCTCTAAGAAAAAGAGACACTAGACTGGTATTTTTTTACGCTTGTACCAGTCTATTTTAAATCTTTTGAATTGTAAATACAACACATCCATTTTTCTTAGTTTCTTCTTTAGTATAATACCTACCATTATATGTATCTTTTACAACTTCATCAACATTTTTATATTTTTTTTAAAGTCTTCATTAAAGTATTTTTTATAACAGTCATACCAATTTTTAAAGTTTTCTATTTTTGTTACTTTAACTGTAATTTCTTCATCTAAGTTTGGTAATTTTAAAAATTTTATTTTATCTCCAATTTTTATTTGTTTTCTTTTTTCATCATTTAATCTATATTCTCTTTTTTTTATTCCTAGTTTTAAATCTTCAAAGTTTTCTTTGTATAATTTCATTTTATGTTCCATATTATTTATGTTCTCCTAAAATACAGTTTAATTATAATATAATTTTTTAAAAAATACTATAGTAATAAGGTATTGCTTAATAACATATTTAATGAAAATTCATATAGTATAATATGAAAGGAGTAAAATTTATGCGAAATAATAATTATAGAAACTATTATTATAATAGAGCATATTGTAATAATATGTATATGAATAAAAATAGAGCAAATATCTTATACATAAAAGATTTTGGTCCAGAGCCTTTTGTAATAAATATAAGTGAAGCGACCGATCAAAATGATAATTTTCGTACTACACTTTGGACAGGAGAACATTTACAAGTTACATTAATGAGCATTGATGTAGGGGATAGTGTAGGATTAGAACAACATCCTGATACAGATCAATTTATTAGAGTAGAAGAAGGAATGGGGCTTGTTCAAATGGGAGATAGTAAAGAAAATCTTATTTTTGAAAAGAGAGTAGGAGAAGATTTTGCTGTTATGATTCCTGCTGGTAAATGGCATAATATCATTAATATAGGAAAAGAGCCTTTAAAATTATATTCGATTTATGCACCACCTCATCATCCAAAAGGGACAGTGCAAAAAACAAAATCAGATAAAGAACACTAATAATAAAAAAGCAATATTTTTATAAATATTGCTTTTTGGGTTAATTTTCAAAAATACTTTTTCTATCATATTTTTTTGAATTAAGTTCTTCTTTTAAAATAGCACATTTTTCTAAATCTATGTCGTATATGTTTGCAAGGCATACAACATAGTATAAAACATCATATAGTTCTTCTTCAATAGTATCTTTTATTGTGTTACTATCTTTTAGTCTTTTATCTTTTCTTATTACTTTAGCAAGTTCTCCAACTTCTTCTGCTAGTTTATAAAAATATTTGTCTACAGAATTGTTTTTATGATTTATTTTTGCTATAGAATCTTGAAGATTACGTATGGTTAAATCTTTCATAGTTTATTCCTCCTAATTAAATTATTTTATTCTATTTTGTTCTTTTAACCACATAACTGTATCATAGACTGTATCTTTTATATCCCTATTTTTAAAATTTAACTCTTTTTTAGCTTTTTTATTTGAAAATTTAGAGTTAGATGTTAATGTATATAAAGAATACTTTGTGTAAAGTGGTGGTTGCTTTAATATTTTGTAATATAATTCTGATAGTGGAGCAGTAAATTTTGCAATCCACATTGGCAATATAGTTTTTATTTTCTTATCGCCTAAAGCTTCACAAATATAATTTAGTAGTTCAGATACCTTTACATATCTATTAGATAATATATAGCATTGACCTTTTTTACCATATGTACATGCATTAATGATACCTTGTGCTACATCTCTTACATCAACAAAATCGTATCCGCCATTTACACCTGCTCGTAGCTTATGATTTGCACAGTCTAGTATAAGTTGAGTTAGATGACTGCTGCCAAAATCATATGGACCAATTATACCAGATGGTTGAATAATACAAGCATTTAAGTTTTTTTCCTTTACCATTTTTAATAAGTATCTAGCAGCTTCAGCTTTTGTTTTTGCATATTCTCCAACAACTTTTTTCGGATCGAAGTCTAAAATTTCTGTCATTATTTCGTTATTTCCTTTTTCAGGAATTGAGTGAACTGTATTAACATATATAAGTTTTGCATTTTTTTTAAGTGCAATATCAATTATATTTTTAGTTCCATTAACATTTACATTATAAACTAGAGGATCATATTTTGTTTTTATATAAACAATTGCAGCACAGTGTATAATGTATAGTTCACTATTTTCTTCTACGTCAAAGATTTCATTAAGAGTATCTATTTTGGTTACATCTCCTTTATATATTTTGCAATTTAAACCTTCAAGTGAATGAAGTGTATCGTTAGGAAGAACAAGAGCTCTTATTTGACTATCTTTTGGTAGTTGTCTTATAATGTTATTTCCCAAAAATCCATTTGCACCAGTTACGATAAATATTTTACTCATATTTATCACCTCCAAAATATATATTTATATAATAATTATATCATATATTTGTGTAATAGATATAAAAAATAGTTATTTTGTTTTTTATAGTTATTGTATTATGGTTAATTTTTGATATAATTATAATATGTAAAAAAGGAGAGAAAAGATGAGTAAAGATATATCTATAATGATTGATAATATTAAATTTACTTTTAGAGTAGGTTGTATTATGCAGTATAAAAATTCTATAATTATTGAAAAAAGTCCTAAATTTAAACATAGTGTAATACCAGGTGGAAGAGTAATGACTCTAGAAGATACAAAATCTGCACTTTTACGTGAGTTAAAAGAAGAGATGAATATAGATTTTAGTGATAGAGAAATTACTTTTCATCATATAATAGAAAATTTTTTTACTATGAATAATATAAAATATCATGAGATATATTTCGTATATAAATTAATATTAAATGATGAAGATGAAATAGTAAAGAATAGAAATAATAGGCTTATGAATTTTGATTCTGATGGAGACTGGTATGAATTTGTGGATATAGATAAATTAGATAATGTATATATATTACCAGCAGAGCTTAAGGAGATAGTTAAAAGTAATGAATTTGGAAAAAAAGTAGTAAGAGATAATTAAACACCTTATTTTCATAAGGTGTTTAATTTTATGCTTTTTTTGTTGAAAAGCTATATATTATTTTTCCATGACGTATTTCATGTAATTTCTTTTTTAACTCCATAATAAAAATTGGAGAAATTGAAATAAGTATAGTATAAATCCATTGAGAAATATTTAAAGAAGTAACTTCAAACATTTTTGCAATACTTGGAATAAGAGTTACTGATATTTGTATTATTGCTCCAAAAATGAAGGATACAAGTAAGAATTTATTATTAAAGAAATTATTATTAAATATTGAATCATTACTTCTTATATTTAAACTATGTACTAATTCTGTTAGTCCTAAAGTTATAAAAGCCATTGTTCTTGCTACTGTTAAATCGTAGTTTTTTATTCCTATAAAAAAAGCAAATAGAGTAAGTATGCCTATCATACAACCTTCAAAAAATATTTTATACCATAGACCATCTGAAAATATTCCTTTTTTGGGATTTTTAGGTTTTTTATTCATTATATATTTATCTGCAGGTTCAAGTCCAAGACCGATAGCAGGAAAAGAATCAGTTACTAAATTAATCCAAAGCAAATGAATTGCAAGAAGTGGTGTATCAAGACCGAGTATAAGTCCTAAAAATATTGTAACTATTTCACCTATGTTTGTAGATATTAGAAAGTGTACTGCTTTAGTAATGTTGTCGTATATATGTCTGCCTTCTTTTACTGCTTTTACTATAGTTACAAAATTATCATCAGTCAGTATCATATCTGATGCATTTTTTGCAACATCTGTACCATTTTTTCCCATTGCAACTCCTATATCTGCATTTTTTAGAGCGGGAGCATCATTTACTCCATCACCAGTCATTGCAACTACATTTCCCGCTTTTTGAAAAGCTTTTACTATTTTTACTTTGTGTTCTGGAGATACTCTTGCAAACACGGAATATTTCATTATTTCTGATTCAAATTTTCTGCTTGGAATTTGATCAAGCTCATTTCCAGTTATAGCAATATCTCCATCTTTATATATTCCAAGATCTTTTGCAATTGCTTTTGCCGTTAGAATATGATCCCCTGTTATCATTACAGTTTTTATTCCAGCTTTTTTGGCATTTAAAATTGATTCTCTAACACCATCTCTTGGTGGATCAATCATACCAAATAATCCAGTGAACACCAAATCTTTTTCGATATTTTCTGAGTTTATATTGTATGGAAGATTAGTTACATCTTTATATGCAATTGCAAGAACTCTTAAGGCTTTGTTTGCCATTTCTTCATTTGCTTTTTGAATATTTTGTTCTGTATTGTAATCTAGTTGTTTTAAAGAACCATAATTATATATATAACTGCATCTTTGTAGTATTATATCTGGTGCACCTTTTGTAATAATTCTATATTTATCACCAATTTTATGAATTGTTGTCATCATTTTTCTATCTGAATCAAAAGGTACTTCATTAACTCTTTTCATTTTATTATAAAGAGAATTTTTATTTATTCCATATTTTAGTGCAATATTTACAATTGCACTCTCTGTAGGTTCACCTGTTGAAGAGTTATTATTTATTTTACAGTCATTACACATAGCTCCAAGTTCTAAAATAAATTTAAAGTCTAAAGAATTAGTATTGTTAGTTATATCTTCTTTATAATTATATATTTTTACTACATGCATTTTGTTTTGTGTAAGTGTCCCTGTTTTATCTGAACATATAATTGAGCTGCTACCAAGAGTTTCAACTGCTGGAAGTTTTCTAATAATTGCGTTGTTTTTTGCCATTTTAGTTACTCCAATTGAAAGCATTATAGTAACAACAGCTGGAAGGCCTTCTGGAATTGCTGCAACGGCAAGACCTACAGAAGTCATAAACATTTCTTTTAGTGATATTCCTTTTATTAGTCCAATTATAAATATAGCAAGACATATAGCAAGACATATCATACCAAGACTTTTTCCTATATTTGATAACTTTTTTTGAAGTGGTGTTTGTGGAGAGGTATCATCTATTATCATTTTTGCAATTTTTCCTACTTTTGTATTCATACCTGTATCGGTTACTATAGCTTTTGCATGACCATTTGTTACAATAGTGCTTGAAAATATCATATTAGTCATATCGCCAAGTGAGACTTTGGATGGAAGAGTGGAAGTTGCTTCTTTTAAAACTGGTATAGTTTCTCCAGTTAGAGCAGATTCTTCAACTTTTAAATTAAAAGAATCTACTAATCTACAATCTGCAGGAACAAAATTTCCAGCTTCAAGTTCAATTATGTCTCCAGGAACAAGATCAGTACTATTTATAGTTATATTCTTAGAGTTTCGTATGACACTTGAAGTAGGTGAGGATAGTTTTTTTAATGCTTCTAAAGATTTTTCTGCTTTTGCTTCTTGAATCACCCCTATAACTGCATTTATTACTACTATAGACACTATTATGATAGAATCGGCATAGTCATTTGTTTTGTCAATATAAGACATAAGTGCAGATATTAGTGCTGCAAGTAGCAATATTATTATCATAAAATCTTTAAATTGAGCTATAAATTTTGTAATTAATGATTCTTTCTTTTTTTCAGCAAGTTTATTAAGTCCATACTTTTTTCTTCTTTTTAATATTTCTTTTTCTGGTAGACCAGTATAAATATTTGTGTTTAAAGTCTTTTTTACTTCATCGACTGTTTGTGTATGCCACATATAATCACTCCTTTGTACAAGTTCTAATTGAGTATATGAGAATGTACATTTTTTTATACATAAAAAAAAGGCATAAAAAAGTCTTGAATTTTATTTCAAGACTTGAGTTATTCGTTATTATTTTGATGTTTAGGTTTTAACTTTAATTTTCTAATAGGTCTATTTTCAAATTTTGTTGCCATATCTTGCAACTTAAAAACTTCTTGTTGCCATTGCAGTCTATATTTTTCAAGGATTTTTTTATCTACTTTGTCATCTACAACAGCATCTTTTAAATACATAGGGCTACCATAAACAACTCTAGTTTTTCTAAATAGTCTAGGTTGTTCTAAAAAGACAGGTATAATTGGGACATTTGTTTTAGCTGATATAAAAAATGCACCAGACTTTATTCTAGATAGTTTGTTTTTGTTTAAATCTGAAATTGTTCCTTGAGGAAAGAGCATAAACAATTTGTTTTTACCATCTTTAAAATAGTCTATTGCTTCTAAAAGTTCAACTCCATTGTGCTTATCTCTATCTATTTTTACAACGTCAATCATATTTAAAAAAACTGCCATAAATTTATGTTTAAAACACTCCTTTTTAGCAAGTATTCTAATATTTTGGTTATGTGTCCACATTACAGGACCATCAGCGTCACTAACGTGATTTGGACAAAGTATATATGAACCATTTGATAAGTCTGGCTTATTGTATTCTTTAACTATATATATATTACCTATTATAAATTTTCCTATAACTTTTAAAGCTTTTCCCATAATTTCCCCCTTGATAAACAGTACTTATGTATGTATAAGCTTTGTAACCTAATTATACAATAAAAAAATATTTCTGTAAAGTACAATTTATATTATGCTATTATCATAAATTATGACTAATGATAAAAGAGTATGTGAGTTTATATACACATAATTAATATTATTTTATGTTGTATATTGTCTTAATTTGTAAATAATGATATAATTTGCTATGTGTTTAAGAGGTGGAAGATGGATAAGAAAATTGGTATTGGAGTAGGAGTAATACTTTTAAATAAAGATGAAAAAGTATTATTACTTTTAAGAAATAGCGATTATAAGATAGCAGATAGTGATATGAGATATGAAGGCCAATATACATTACCTGCTGGTAAAATAAAATTTGGAGAAGAATTTGAGGACGCTGGAATAAGAAAAGTAAAACAAGAAACTAATTTAGATGTAACAAATATAAAAGTAATTTGCTTATTAAATGATTATAATGAAAATGCACATTATGCAACTATTGGACTTATATCTACTGACTTTTCTGGTATGATTGATTTAGGAGAGACTAAAGAGCATGTATCATATATATGGGCAGATATTAATAATTTACCTAAGAATTTATGTAAGTCGAGTTTAGAAATTATAAATAGATATAAAGAAAATATTTTTTATAAAGAGGTAAAGCAAAATGGATGAGTTAAAAATTAAAGTGGATTGTTTTAATTTAAAATATACACTTGAATGTGGGCAATGTTTTAGATGGAAAAATAATAATGATTACTATGTTGGAGTAATAAAAGATAGAGTTATAAAAATAAGACAAGATGGAGATTATATATATGTAAGAAGTAATGAGCAAAAAGATTTAGAAAAGGTTGTTAAAGAGTATTTTGAACTTGAAAAAGACTATGGTAGTATAGAAAAAAGAATTGCATCTTTAGATGACTATGTTAAAAAAGCATTAAAAAATACTAGTGGGATGAGACATTTAAAGCAAGATTTTTTTGAAACAATTATTTCATATATTATTTCTGCAAATAATAATATTCCAAGAATTTCAAAGTCTGTAAATGAAATTTCCAAAAGATATGGTAAAAAAATTGAATTTGATGATGAGGAATACTATTTGTTTCCAACACCAGAGCAACTTAAAGATGTTACTATAGATGATTATAGGGCATGTGGAGTGGGATTTAGAGATAAATACATATATAATACAGTAAAAAGAATTAATAATAAAGAAATAGATTTGGTTAAAATGCAGGACATGGATACACCTTCTTTAAGAAAAGAGCTTTTGTCTTTAATGGGAATTGGACCTAAAGTTGCAGATTGCATTTTGCTTTTTTCATGTGGCAGACAGGAAGTTTTTCCAATAGATGTGTGGGTTGAAAGAGTAATGAAGAAATTATATTTTAATGATAAAAATATAAGCAAGAAGGAAATATTAAAATATGCATCAGATAATTTTGGAAATGATGCAGGTATTGTTCAACAGCATTTATTTTATAATATAAGAGAAAATATGATATAATGTTTATATATAGAAGTAATGTTACATAATTTAAAGACTATTTTTTTGCAAAAATAGTTCTTTTCTGTTGACTTTAAGTTGATAATATGATAAAATAGCTAAGCATACATGAGTTAAAGAAACGTGGAGGTGTATTTATAAATGAGAGAAAATATAACAATGGCATGTACAGAGTGCAAACAAAGAAACTACGAAACTCAAAAAAATAAAAGAAATAATCCTGACAGAATAGAGGAAAGAAAATTCTGTAAATTCTGTGGAAAACATACAGTACACAAAGAAACAAAATAATTTATTTGAGGAGTGAATTGTGATGGCAAAAGGATTTGTAAAAGGCGTAAAAAGCGAACTAAAAAAAGTAGTATGGCCAACAAAAGAACAACTTATTAAAAGTACAGCTATGGTTATTTTACTAGTAGTTGTATTTGCAGTTATAATATTAGGTCTTGATATGTTATTAGAATATGGAGATACAAAGCTTTGGAACTTCATACAAACTAAAATAGGCTAATATAGTTCTTTTATTTATAAAGATAATTTTAAGAGAAGGAGTTGAATGTTGTGGAGAATGATTTAGGTACAGATTCATCAGCACGTTGGTATGTTGTATACACTTATTCTGGTTATGAGAATAAAGTAAAAGCAACTCTAGAAAAAATTGTTGAAAATAAAGGCATACAAGATAAAATACAAGAAATAATAATACCTATGGAAGAAGAAATAGAAATAAAAGATGGGAAACAAAAGTCTTCTATTAAAAAAGTTTTTCCTGGATATGTTCTTGTTAAGATGATAATGACTGATGAGACTTGGTATGTTGTAAAAAACATAAAAGGAGTTTTCAACTTTGTAGGCGTTGGAGATAAACCATTACCGCTTACTGAAAAGGATATGCAATCTCTTGGAATAGAAGATATAATAAACTTAGATTTTGAAGTTGGAGACAGCGTTAGAATAACAACAGAACCATTCTACAACTATCCAGCTGTTATCGAAGAAATCTTCAAAGATAAGAAGAGAGTTAAAGTAAAAGTATCCATGTTTGGAAGAGAAACAACAGTGGATTTAGAATTTAATCAAATCCAAAAAATATAATAACTTAGTTATAAAGTATATTTAATATTTTATATAAAACCTATGCTTAAGGGGGTGAAAATGATGGCAGAGAAGAAAATTACACATGTTGTAAAATTACAGATTCAAGCTGGTAAAGCTAACCCAGCACCACCAGTAGGACCAGCATTAGGACCAACTGGAATAAACATAATGCAATTTTGTAAGGATTTCAATGAAAAAACTGCAAAAGATGCTGGAATGATATTCCCAGTAGTACTAACAGTATATGCAGATAAAACATTTGAATATGTCTTAAAGACACCACCAGCTGCAGTTCTTTTAAAACAAGCTGCTAAAATCGATAAAGGATCAGCAAGACCTCATAAAGATAAAGTAGCTAAAGTTACAAGAGCTCAAGTTGAAGAAATTGCAAATATTAAAATGAGAGATCTTAACGCATCATCACTAGATTCTGCAGTATCTATGATAAAAGGTACAGCAAGATCAATGGGGATCGTCGTTGAAGACTAAAAATGGGAGAACATAACTTGTTCGCTAAGACCAAAGGAGGGAAAAAGAAATGAGTAAAAGAATGGATGAAGCTAATAAATTAGTTGAAGCAGGAAAACTATATGATGCTAAAGAAGCTATAGATCTTGCTTTAAAAATGCCTAAAGCTAAATTCGATGAAACAGTTGAAATGCATGTAAAACTTGGTGTTGACTCTAAACAAGCTGATCAACAAGTTAGAGGTGTTATCGTACTACCAAATGGTACTGGTAAATCTAAAAAAGTTTTAGTTATTGCAAAAGGTGATAAAGCTGATGCTGCAAGAGAAGCTGGAGCAGATTTCGTTGGTGATGATGATATGATTGAAAAAATCCAAAAAGAAAACTGGTTTGGTTTTGATGTAGTTGTTGCAACTCCTGATATGATGGCTTCTTTAGGAAAAATAGCTAGATTACTTGGACCAAAAGGATTAATGCCAAATCCAAAATCTGGTACAGTAACTATGGATGTAACTAAAGCAGTATCTGAAATTAAAGCTGGTAAAATTGAATACAGATTAGATAAAACTAATATAATTCACTGCCCAATAGGAAAAGTTTCATTTGGAGCTGAAAAATTGATGCAAAACTATGAAACTTTACTAAACGCTATTGTTAAAGCAAAACCTGCTGCAGCAAAAGGTACATATTTAAAATCTATTGCTATATCAACAACAATGGGCGTAGGTATTAAAATTAACCCAAGACAGTAAGTGGAAGTAATTCCATAAATCTTACCGAGGTTTTTAAATAGTATAACGGAACATAAAGTTTTTGTTAGATGCTTAAAAATCTCGTAAGTGTCTGGCAAAAACTTTTTTTGAATTTAAGGAGGTGTCAAAAAAGTGCCAAGTGAGAAAGTATTAAACCAAAAGAAAGCAAAAGTAGAAGAACTTTCTGAAAAATTTAAAAAAGCTAAAATGATTATATTGACTGAATACAGAGGTATCTCAGTTGCAGACGATACTAAATTACGTTCTCAAATAAGAGAAGATGGTAATGAGTATTTCGTTGTTAAAAATTCTACAATTTCATATGCAGCAAAAGCAGCTGGAATTGAAGGATTAGATACTTTAGAAGGACCAACAGCTGTTGTTGTTAGTTATGAAGATTACGTAACACCTGCTAAAGTAGTTAATGATTATGCAAAGGATCATGATTTTTACACTATAAAAGTTGGTGTAATGGATGGAAAAGTTATTGATGTTGCTGAAGTTAAAAAGCTTGCATCTTTACCATCAAAAGATACATTATACTCTATGCTTGCATCTGCATTACTTGGAAATATCCGTAATCTTGCAGTTGTACTTGATCAAGCAAGAGAAAAACAAGCAGAAAATGCTTAATTTCTATTTAGTAAAAAATAAATTTATATATATTTAAGGAGGATTTTAAAATGGAAAAAATAGAAAAATTAGTAGAAGAAATTGAAAAATTAACAGTTATTGAACTTGCTGACTTAGTTAAAGCTATTGAAGAAAAATTTGGAGTAAGCGCTGCTGCTGCTGTTGTTGCTGCAGGTCCTGCTGCTGGTGGAGCTGCTGCTGCAGAAGAAAAAACAGAATTTAACGTTGTATTAAAAGATGCTGGAGCAACTAAAATTGCAGTTATTAAATTAGTTAAAGAAGCTACAGGTTTAGGACTAAAAGAAGCTAAAGAATTAGTTGATGGAGCTCCTAAGACTATTAAAGAAGCTATGCCAAAAGCTGATGCTGAAAAATTAGCTGAAGATTTAAAAGCAGCTGGTGCTGTTGTTGAATTACAATAATAATAATTAAAAAGACGACAATATGTCGTCTTTTTTTGTTGGTTTTAGAGAAAAGCACTTCAGCTAAGCTGGTGGAAATTTATTATGCATTTTCAACTAAAAATTTAAATAAAGCTGTTTTTACTGCAAGAGATGAGTAGTTTTTGTTTTTGAAAAATTCAACATAGTAGCTTGAATTTTTTAAACAGCTTCTAATTTTAGGAATATAGGTATTTATTAGGTGTTTAGTTTTATTTACATTATTGCTAGTTATAAAAGTAGGTAAGTTTATCATTGATAAAATTATAAATTTTTCATCTTCTGTATTATTTATATATAAATCGGGTTTTAAAAAATTATTTAATGTTTTTGCTGATAGAGTAGAGTCTCTAAAAACATCTATATATAACATATCATATTTTTTTAAAGCAATTTTTAAGCTAGTATATTTTTGATTAATATCGTTAAAATCATAAAATGCTTTAAGAGAAACTGCTATATAAAATTTTGCATAAGCTTGTAATGATTCTGGATTTTTACATCCTTTTTCTATGTTTATTGAAATATTAGCTAAAGCTTTTTTTAATCCTTCTAACAATACCTCTTTTTTAAAATACAAATCTTTACTCATAAATATCCCTCCTTAAATAATATTAATTTTTAAGTTATAATATTTTTTTCAAATTATATAATAATATAAAAAGAAAAACAAGTACTAAGTAGTACTTGCTAATATATCTTTAACATTTTTCATGATGTAATTTTTATCTGTATTATTTAACTCTTCTTTTAGATACTTAAATTCATTAATGATTTTAGAAGTTGTAGGTGACACTTTTTCAGATATACCATTAGGCTCAAAATGTTTTAGATCAAAATTTTCTTTAAATAACGTAGTTATCTTTTTTGTGGTTAAATAAATTTCCTTTTGATATTTTTTAGTTGTAATGTATTCATCAATTGTATTTATTGCACAATTGTATATGAAGGTATATCTTTCAGCTTTTGAGTATTGTGATGATAGCTCATCTGAGTATTTTTGGTAATTGCATAACAAAAATGATAAAAAGTTATTTAAAGTATTATCTAGGCTGTTTTTTTTAGGTTTAACCTTAGATTTTAGAAAAAACATATAAATCCCTCCAAATATTAATTTTTTAGTATACAAGTATACATAATACACATATTATTATATATTACTTTTAAGTTTTTGTCAATAATTTATTTATATTTTAAGCTGAATATGGTATAATTAGTATATGGGGATGTAAGGTTTCGACGGATTTTTTGACATACTATAAGCGAGTAGTGGATTCTCGTTGGCCACTATAAAAACGAGAAATTAAAATTAAACGCAGATAAAGAATTTGCAATGGCTGCTTAGTTATTAGCAGCGGTCAATACAAATTTTGCTAGAGAATTTGTAAAGGCTTCATAATTATCTAGCTAACAAATCTATCAAATGATTATATGATAGAGGGTATAATATAATCATATTATTTCATTTTTTTGTAAATGTTTTAGTGAGATAATATTATTTAAACATTTACTGCACTCGGAGAAATTAGTATAGATGAATTTTCGGACGTGAGTTCAACTCTCACCATCTCCACCAATAAAAAATACTATCAGTACATTAGCTGATAGTATTTTTATTTATTAATAGAAAAAAGGCAAGCTAATTAAGTTTAATCTCATCAAAAAATTGTAATTTAGTAAATAGTATGTGCTGTTATAATTGTGTAACTATATGAGTTAATAATTCCTTTATTTGTTTATTATCAAGTTCATAAATTGTAATTTATTTTGTTTTCTTTATATAAATAAATCTACCAATCAAACTACTTATGAATGCTAATATAAGATATATAATCATAAATATTAGTGCTGATGTATTATAAAATATTAACATTGTTGGAGCAAATAAAATTGAAATTAGAAAAATTATCCATATATTAAAACCATATTTTTTTGACATTACAAAAGAACTTATCAATGCATATAATGAATTTATTATCCATAAATCTGTTAGAAATGTATAATTAATACTATTTGGAAATATATCATTAATTATTGGGATTATGTTATATATTAATAGAGTTATAACTATTAAAATGATTATACTTTTTTTCATCAACATTTCTTCCATACAAATTACTATTTGTCATTTAGATAATTATATCATTTTTCCTATATAAAAACTATACTAAAATAATAATGAAAATATTATAATGTATGTAATGGGTGATTTATGAATCAATTACCTTTGGTAAAAGTTGTAGATAAATTTCTAAGTAGCATTAATAAAAAAATACTATCAATTAACTGATAGTATTTATATTTTTATTTATCATTTTTTTCTATTACTGTTTTATTTTCATTTTTAGATTTTTTTCTATAAAAGATATATACTCCGACAATAAAAATAATTACAAGTAGAACTAATATTATGTGAGAGTATGTATCAAATATATTTAATATAGATTCCCAGTTATTTCCAACTATTGAGCCTATAACAATTAAAACAGTATTCCAAATTAATGAACCAAATATAGTGTATAGCAAAAATTTTACCATTGGCATTTCGCTCATACCAGCTGGTATAGAAATTAAACTTCTAACTATAGGAATAAATCTACAGAAAAATACAGTTTTGTTTCCTTTAGTATCAAACCAATGATCTGCTTTATCTATATCGCTATTTTTTAGTCTTAGTATTTTACCAATTTTTCCAGAAATTATTTTTTTTAATCTTTCTTTGTTAAATATTTTTCCTATATAATATAGTACTATGGCGCCAATTAGCGAACCAAGAGTAGATGAAATTATCATTCCAATTATATTTAGTGTAGTGTAAGTTGTCATGAATCCACCAAAAAGTAATATTACTTCTGATGGAATTGGTGGAAAAATATTTTCTATTGCAATTAGCAAAAATACTCCTAAATAGCCAAATTGATCCATCATTGCTAAAATAAACTCTTGCATATTTTTTCTCCTTTATCAATGTAACTTATTTAATTATAATATAAATACTAGTATTTGGCAACATTTATTTTTAAAAATATAAATAAGCTACCAGTATTAAATATTGGTAGCTTATAATATTAATTTAATTCAACAACTTGTAATTCTTTTTGAAGTCCCGCATTCATATGTGAACCAAGTCCAACTAGCCTTAATATATCATCTTGAGCAAATCCACAAACAAGTTTTCCATTTTGAATATATAAGTTTAAAGAATCAAAATTATTATTTAGAAATTTAGCATATTCTGGAATATTAGACTTAAATTCATCTAGTGTGATTGTATCTGATGTAACATTACCATATAAATCTACTAGAAAATGTGGTGCGGTTACATTATTGCTAAGGTGCGTTAGTACTTTTGTATATACATCTTCTATATTGATATTAAACGCATCTAGTAGTTGCTTATTACTTATTGGCTTTTGAGTATCTAAATCTATATTTATGCTGTAATAATTACTAGGTATTGTTGTATATGACTGAATTTCAATAGTGCTTAAAGATAATATATTTTTGTATGTTTCATAAGTAAATGTGTTGCTAAAATAATCAGAGTTATCATCTCTTATATTTGAATAAAAGCAATAATTTCCATATTCAAATTCTTGTGTTGTTCTTAGAGGTAAATTAGAAAAATGAATTCTTTTTACGTTAGAAGTAGATTGTGAATCAGTAAAAGAAACATAGTCATTTACATTATACTCATTATTACTTATTGTAATTTTTTCCTCTTCATTTATTGGTACAATCTCCTCTTGAATGTGAGACTGTTCATCAGAATTATTTTCTTGAGTAACATTTTCTACATTTTCTTTGTTATTAGCTATCTTATCTACAATTAAATAAGATGTTATTCCAATTAAAGCTAGTATAAGAATAACAATAATAACTATATAAATTTTAGATGATTTATTCATATTTCATTCCTCCTATGCTTTAATTATATAATAAAAAAAATAATTTTAAATGTATTTTAAGTAATTGGTTATATATTTATTTTTTACAACTTTAAAATTGTTGTTTATGGCTTTAAAAAGTGATATAATTAAATAGCGTTTAGTGGCGCAATATGAAAATATTTATATTATGAGTTATAGGAGGAATATATGGCTTCAAATACTGTATTTTTTTGTAAAGAATGTGGATATGAATCAGCAAAATGGCTTGGTAAATGTCCTGGCTGTAATAGTTGGAATAGCTTTGTAGAAGAAAAAATTAATAAAAAGAACACGTCAAAGACAACAGGTAGTCATTTATCTACTTTTTCTAAAACTAGTACTGTAAAAAAATTAAAAGACATTGTGGTTACAAAAGAGATTAGATTAAATACAGGTTATGAAGAGTTAAATAGAGTATTTGGAGGAGGAATAGTAGAGGGATCTTTAAACTTAATTGGAGGAGAGCCAGGAATAGGAAAGTCTACCCTTATTATGCAAGTGTGTTCCAATCTTGCAAGTATAGGAAAGGTATTATATGTGTCAGGTGAAGAATCAGAGACACAAGTAAAGCTGAGAGCTGACAGATTGAAAGTAAGTTCAGATAATATATTGTTTTTTAATGAGACAAGTATAGATATAATAGAAAATAAAATAGAAGAAATAAATCCTAAAATATGTATTATTGATTCTATACAAACTATGTATGATGAAGAAATAAGTTCAACACCAGGAAGTGTTTCACAAGTAAAAGAAGTAACAGCAAGACTTATGTATCTTGCTAAAAAGCAAAATTTAACAATGATTGTTATAGGTCATGTTACAAAAGATGGAGTAATTGCTGGTCCGAGAATTTTAGAGCATATGGTAGATACTGTAATATATATTGAAGGTGAAAGATTTTTATCTCATAGGATAGTTAGAGGAGTAAAAAATAGGTTTGGTTCTACTAATGAGATTGGCATTTTTGATATGAAATATGAAGGAATGATTGAAGTTACTAATATGTCAGATATATTTTTAACTAAATCAGACAAAAACTTACCAGGAACGGCTGTGGTTGCAACTGTAGAGGGAACATCCACAATACTTATGGAAGTTCAAGCATTGACTACTCATTCATATTATAATATGCCAAGAAGAGTAGCAAATGGAATAGATTTAAATAGACTTAATATGTTAATTGCAGTTTTAGAGAAAAGATGTAGTCTAAATTTAAGTTCACAGGATATATATGTTAATGTAATAGGTGGAATGAAAGTAGATGAACCAGCTGTAGATTTAAGTGTAGCAATGGCAATAGTCTCAAGTTATAAAAATATAGTAATTGATTCAAAAACTGTATTTTTAGGGGAAATTGGCCTTACAGGTGAAATTAGAAACATAACTAATTTTGAAAAAAGAATAAAGGAAATTTCTAAGCTTGGATATAACAAGATATATACAAATAAAAAACAAATAGATAGTTTAAAAGAAAAAGTTGATGCGACTTTAATAGGAGTATCTACTATAGATGAGGTAATAAATAAAATAGTGTAAAAAAGGAGGAAAATTATTGAAACAAGAAGAAATATTAGAAGTATTAAAAAAAGTAGCACCAGGAACAACATTACGTGATGGGTTAGATAATATACTTAAAGCGAAAACAGGGGCTTTAATAGTATTATCTGAAAGTGATGCTGTGATGAATGTTGTTGATGGAGGATTTAAATTAGATTTAGATTTTACACCTGCAAATATTTATGAGCTATGTAAAATGGATGGAGCGATAGTAGTTAGTAGTGATATAAAAAAGATTTTAAGAGCAAATGTTCAATTAATACCTGATGCAAAAATAAAAACAGTTGAGACAGGAACAAGACATAGAACAGCAGAGCGTGTTGCAAAACAAACTAACGAGATTGTTATTTGTATATCTCAAAGAAGAGGAATAATTACAATATTTAAAGGCGATTTTAGATATGTAATTAAAGAGATTGACGCTGTAAATATTGAAGCAAATCAGATGTTAGAAACATTAGAAAAATATAAAAAAGTATTTGATCATACATTAAATGTTTTAACAGAACATGAATTTGATGATTTGGTATATTTAGAACTTGTTGCTAACTCAATTTATAGAAGTGAAATGGTAATGAGAATGAAAACAGAAGTCGAAAGAACAATAATTGAACTTGGAAATGAAGGTAGACTTGTTAATATTCAGCTTTTAGAATTAATAGATAATGTAGAGCAAGAAGAAAAGCAAATAATACAAGATTACATGGTAATAAATAAAAAGAAGCCAAAATGTAATGCAGATACTATTTTGGAAGAAATACGTAAATTAGATAGAAAAGGTCTTATTGATTCAGAAAAAATTATAAAAATATTAGGTTATGAATCAGATAGTACAACTGAGTTATTAGATAGAAATGTTTCACCAAGAGGATATAGAGTTTTAAGTAAGATTCCTAAAATGCCAATTAGCGTTATGGAAAAAATTATTGATGCTTTTGGAAGCTTACAAATGGTGTCAAATGCAACTGTTGCTCAGTTAGATGATGTAGATGGAATAGGAGAAAGAAGAGCAAAAATAATAAATCAATCTTTAAAGAGATTACAAGAACAAAATATATTAAAATTGTATAATATGTAAACAAATACAGCGTGTATATTATAAGATACACGCTTTTTTATATGTTTTGTTTAATTTGTAATATATTTGTAATATTTTAGAGGCGATAAGTTATTCTTTTTAAATTTATTGTGACATTATAAGTTAAAAAGATTACATAATATAAAGGCGCAAAAAAATAAAAATTATATAAGAAAAGGTATTAACACTAGACTTTATGCATGATGATTCACGTAAAAACTTAACATAAATGTAAAAAAATGGTATAATATAAATATGAAGAGGTGAATTAAAATGAAAAGGCTAGGGATTATACTAACGGGATTGATATTTACATTTTTGGTATGTGGAAATGTCTATGCAGTAGATAATATCCAGGACACAACGGAAAATAATATAGTATATAATGGTAGATTTGTTATAACGTTTTATAACAGTGATAATTCTCCAATTGAAGGAGTAGAGATAGAAATGTTTTATTCTTCTGAAGAAGGAATGAAAAACATAAAAGATGTAGAAGAGATAAATAGTAACATTACAATTAATTTAGTAAGTGATATAAACGGTAAAATTGTTTTAAATAAATTGCCATATGGACTATATCAATACAAAATAGTAGATGCTCCTGATGGAATAGAATATACAGAAGATTTAATAAATGTAGTAATAGATTTATTAAATAAAAATATAAATTTAGAAAGTTATTTAAACGCTAAAGTTGAAATGGCTCCAGAAGCACCTAAGCCTATAGAGCCTCCAGTAGAAGATAATCTTGAAGAGGATATTAAAGATGAAGAAGAAATAGTAGAAGATACAACTACACTTCCTGTAATAGAAGATAAAAAAGAGGTGGAAAATGAGGAAGAAGCGGTAATTGAAGAAGAAATTAAAACCTATGAAAAAGAAGAAAATAATGTACAGGTTACAGTAGAAAATATTGAAATAAAAGATAATCAATTATCTAATATTATTGTAAATGATGAAAAGGAAGATAAAGAAGAAAAAATAGAGTATAAATTTGATGATGTAAGAGAAAGAAATTTCAAAAGTAAAATAGAGATATTAAAAAATAGAGAATATTGTTTTAATGACAGTATAAAATTTGAAATATTAAATGTAGATAATAGAATACATTATTTTATTAAAGCCTTAGTAGATATTCCAAATTACGATAAATATAAAAAGATTTATAAAGCAGAACGTACAGGATTTAATATTAAAATAGTAAATAAGAAAGAACCAATTATTAATCATAGACTAAATATAAATATGGGATAGATTTTTATCTATCCTTTTTTTGACATTTTATTATAATTACAATATAATATATACATGATGATTGGAGGAAATATGGAGATAATAATTGGTAAAGAATCTGGTTTTTGCTTTGGAGTAAAAAGAGCTGTTGATGGTGTGGAAAATGAAGTAAAAAATAAAGGTAAATTATATTGTCTTGGAGAAATAGTACATAATGAAGTTGTAGTAAAAAGATTAAAAGAAAAAGGTGTAGTATTTGTAGATAATATTGATGAAGTAGAAAATAATGAGAATATAGCAATAAGAGCTCATGGAGTTAGTGAAGAAATATATAATAAAGCGAAACTAAAAAAAATGAATATAATAGATTTTACGTGTCCTAAAGTAATGCAAATACATAGTAAGATTAAAGAGGCATATAGTAAAGGTTATAATATTATTTTAATAGGAAAAAAAGATCATCCTGAAACTATTGGCTCAAAGGGGTATGCAAAAAATGTAAATGTAATTGAAGATATTAATGAAATTGAGACTTTGCCAAATTTTGACAAAGTATTTTCTATTGTTCAAACAACTTTTTCATATGATAAGTATATAAAGATTGAAGATAAATTGAAAGAAAAATACAAAAATATAATCTGCATTAATTCAATTTGTCCTAGTACAAAAAATAGGCAAGAGGAATGTAAAGATATTTCTAGTAAAGTAGATTTTATGATAATTGTTGGAGGAAAAAATAGTTCTAATACTAAAAAACTTTATGATGTTGCGTGTGCAGAATGTGAAAATTGTATTATAATTCAAGATGAAAATGACAAAAAAATTGAAGATTCTAGAAAATATGATATAATAGGATTAATGTCAGGAGCATCAACTCCTATGGAAACAATAGATAAAATTGTAGAGAAAATAAACCAGATAAAGTAGGAGGATAAAATGGTTTTTAAAGAAGAGTTAAAAAAATATCAAAATTATATTGATGACGAATTAGATAAGTATTTTAAAGATGATAATACTTATGAAAAAAGATTAAGAGAATCTATGAGATATAGTCTTTTAGCTGGTGGAAAAAGAATAAGACCAATTCTTATGTTTGCAACATATAGATTATTTAAAGATGATTTTGAAAAGTGTTTACCTTTTGCAATAGGTATGGAAATGGTTCATAATGCTAGTTTAATACATGATGATATGCCTTGTATTGACGATGATGATTTTAGACATGGCAAGCCTACAAATCATAAGATGTATGATGAATGCACAGCACTTCTTGCTGGAGATGCTCTTTTTAATTACTCAAATATTGTAATAACTGATGATTTAAGAGAAGAGCTTGATATTAAAAAAATTAGTATGAAGATTATGGCATTAAATGAGTTTGTAAAAGCAAAAGATAGAATGATTGCAGGTGAGTATTATGATACAGTAAGTGCAGGTGAGATTTTAACATTAGAACAACTTGAGTATATGCATAGTAATAAAACAGGTGCTTTAATTAAAGAATCTGTAAGAATAGGTGCTTTACTTGGTGGAGCTACAAATCAAGAATTACAAGTGTTAACAAACTTTGCTGAAAATATTGGCCTTGCTTTTCAAATAAAAGATGATATTTTATCTGAAATAGGAGACAGTAAAAAAACAGGTAAACCAGTAGGAAATGATAGAGAAATGAATAAAGCCACATATGTTACAAAGTATGGTCTTGAGAGAGCACAAGAAATGCTTGATGACGTTATTAATGAAGCTATGGCAAGCATTCGTATCTTTGGTGATAAGTCTGAATTTTTACTTGATTTAGCTGTATATATAAAAAATAGAGAAAAATAGGAGATAATATGAAAGAAGAGTTTAAAAAATTATTAAGTACTATTAATAGAGATGGTATTGAAAATCTGATAGCTTTTTTAGATAAAACAGATTTTTATACAGCTCCAGCAAGTACACGTTTTCATGGATGTTATGAGGGTGGTTTGTTAGAGCATAGTATGAAGGTGTATGAAATTTTAAAGCATAAAGTAGAAAATTGTGTAATAGATATATCAGTATCTGAAGATAGTTTAAAAATTATTGCTTTACTTCATGATATCTGTAAAGCAAATTATTATAAAGTAGATTATAGAAATGCTAAAAATGCAGAAGGAGTATGGGAGAAAGTTCCATATTATACTGTTGATGATATGATTCCTTATGGTCATGGAGAAAAATCTGTAATGATGCTTACGGAATATATAAAGCTTACAGGAGAAGAAAAATATTGCATAAGATGGCATATGGGATTTACAGAACCAAAAGAATTATACAATACAATTGGAGTAGCTTTTAAAAAGTATCCACTTGCATTATTACTTCATGAAGCAGATTTAGAAGCTACATATTTTTATGATATATAAAAGGAGAGAGATATGGTAATTGACAAAAGAGGTCCAAATCATATAGCTATTATTTTAGATGGAAATAGAAGATGGGCAAAAGCTAGAGGACTAAAGCCTACAGATGGACATAAAGCTGGTGCTGAAGCAGTTAAAAATATAGCAAAATATGCATATGATTGCGGACTTAAATATTTAACTGTTTATGCTTTTTCAACAGAAAATTGGAAAAGAGATAAATCAGAAGTTTCATTATTAATGAAGCTTTTAGATAAATTTACAAGTGATTTATTAGTTAGTGATGAAAAAAGAGAAATACAAATTAGAGTATATGGAGACATTACTGCATTAGATAAAAAACTTCAAGACAAGATATTAAAGCTTGAAGAAAAGACTAAAGGTAATAAAAAAATGGTATTTGGAATTTGTTTAAATTATGGTGGAAGAGATGAAATTGTAAGAGCAGTAAAAAAGATTTGTAAAGAAGTAGAAAAAGGAACAATAAATATAGAAGATATTGATGATAAATTAATATCTGACTGTTTATATACAAAAGACATACCTGATCCAGATTTAGTAATAAGAACAAGTAATGAATATAGACTTAGTAATTTTTTACCTTGGCAATCAACATATTCAGAATTATATTTTCCAAAGGATGTCATGTGGCCAGACTTTAATGAGGCAGAGTTTGATAAAGCCATTGAAGAATACATAAAAAGAAATCGTAGATTTGGTGGAAATTAAGCTTTTTAACCTAAATTAAGTATTCATTTCCTTTACTTTTTAGTGAATTTGTGGTATAATAATAGTGTATTACTATGATTTAAGAAAAGGGGGAATGTATAGTGTTTAGCGTAGGTGATAAAGTTGTTTATCCAATGCATGGCGCAGGGACAATAGAATCTATTGAAGAGAAAGAAATGCTTGGAAATGTTGATGATTACTACATAATCAAAATGCCTATTGGAGGAATGAAACTTATGGTTCCAACAGATAAGGTTGATGATATAGGTGTAAGAGAAGTTTCAAATAGATCTGAAGCAGATAAAGTATTTTCTGTTCTAGAAAAACCTAAAGATCCTTACATTCATGATGTAAATTGGAGTAAAAGATACAATCAAAATGTAGAGAAAATTAAATCAGGTAACATATTAGAAGTAGCAGAAGTTGTAAGAGAGCTTTCACATAGACATATGGAAAGAGGTCTTTCTATAGGAGAAAAGAAAATGCTTGCAACATCTAAAAATATTCTTTTAAGCGAAATGGTTCTTGCTGAAAATCAAGATAAAGAATTATTAGAAAATAAAATTGATAGTATAATTAAAGAATCATACGCTGCAGGAATTATGGATGAAGCTTCTAATGCAAGTGGAGATATAGAATTATAATAGTCTCAACAAAAAATATTTTAAACATATAAAAAGACTTGAAACTTTGTTTCAAGTTTTTTTATTTAAAAATTAGATTTTTATAATATATTTAATAGATTTTAAACAAAAATGTTACAAATTTTACAATAATTACGTCTATATATATAGGGATATTTATATAGGTGAAATTATGAATAAAATATTAATTGCTAGTAAGGATTTGAATTTTATAAAATCTATAATTAATTCAATGGATGAAGTTGAATATAAAATCACAAATTTAAGTACTAATTTTAAAGAAACTTTAAGTAATATATTGAATAATGAATTAGATTTTGTAATTATTGATTTGATTTTGAGTATGGAACAAATAAATAATATTATAAAATTATTAGATGATATAAAAAGAGAGACTTCAGTAATCTTTTTAAACTTAACAAAAGATATTAAATGTCAAAATAAAAATATATATTTTTTTAAAAAAGAAATTAGTAAAGAGTTCGTTTTTAGTTACTTAAGATATATGCTTAAGAATAATTTTATAAAAAAAGATGAAAATTTAGAACTAGAAAATAAAATTTGGAAAGAAATGATAAGTGCTGAATTTGAAATGAAAAATAAAGGAGATCTTTTGTTATTAGAAGTTATTAAATATATAAAGTTAAAAGGAAAGACTAATAGTAATTTAAAACAAGATATATATCCTTATATAGCTAAGATGTTAAATATATCTATAGGAAAGATTAAATGGAATATTATATATTCAATAAATCGTACGTACTTATATAATAGCGAAATAATGGAAAAGTATTTGCAAGAAAACTTAAAAAATAAACCGACGCCTAAATATATAATATATAATATATAAAATTTTAGAAAAGATATAATATATTTTCTACTTTTTTCTACTTTTTTCTAACTTTTTCAAATTATAATATATTTTATTGAAAAAGCAATGAGATAATGATAACATTATGTCAGATTTATTCTCGAGAAAAATCAAAAGGAAAGGTTAAGGTGAATAAAATGAAAAAAATATTTAAGAGTAGTTTTGTAGTGTTATTGTTAGTATGTACAGTTGTAACGTTTTCTTCACAAGTTTTTGCTTCCAGCCCATATATTTCTAGTTTAGATATTCGTGAAGGCAATTCATTTTATGGTAGTGACTATGATTGTGTAGCAGGAAATTATGCTATATCGATTGAACCAACTAGCTTTAAGTGATATGGTTATTGTAATTTAACAGTCGATTTGTATAAAAATGACTTTATTGGAAAAACTTTTTTATATGGTGATACTAAATATATGGATACAGAAGGTAAAGTATATACTTATGATATGGGAGACTATGATCATAACTATAGTATAAAGTACTATTTTGAAGCTAAGCAAGGTGGCGTTTTTGCTGATTATGGTAATGTATTAATTTATGGATATTAAAAAATATTACAGAGAATATGTAAGTATTCTCTGTAATACATATTATTTTGAAAGGAATAAAAATATGATTAAAAGTATAATTTTAAAAAATGGTTATAAAGAATTTGTTCTTAAAAATGAAAAGATTATTGCTATGGATAATGTCAATTTAGAATTTAAAACAGGAAAATTTTATGTTATTATGGGACATTCGGGTTCAGGAAAAAGCACATTAATCCAAATATTGGGATTGTTAGATAATTTAACTAAAGGAGAGCTCTTTATTAATGGTAAAGATGTATCCAATTTAACAGAAAATGAAAAAGCAGATATAAGAATGCAAGAAATAGGATTTGTATTTCAATCATTTTATTTGAATCCAAGATTAAATGCACTTGAAAATGTAATGTTACCTATGTATATAAATTCTAAGATAGAAAAAAAAGAAAGAAAAGAAAAAGCTACTAAGTTATTAAGTAGTTTTGGATTAGAAAACAGAAAGAAACATTATCCCAAAGAATTATCTGGTGGAGAGCAACAAAGAATAGCTATAGCAAGAGCTTTAGCTAATGATCCTAATTTTATTTTAGCAGATGAGCCTACTGGAAATTTGGATATAAAAAACGAGAAAATTGTATTTGATACATTAAGAAATTTGGCAGATAATGGAAAATCGGTTATTGTTGTTAGTCATAATGAAAATATAAAGAATTATGCAGATGAAGTTATTTATATAGAGAATGGAAAGGTTAGGTAGAAAAAATGAATATTTTAGATTGTATTTTTTTATCGTATATGAATTTAAAAAATAGAAAAAAAAATGTTTATACGACTATAATTTTAATATCTTTAGCTGTTGTAATCTTTGTCATTTCATTAAGCTATACTAATAAATTTTTAGAAAGCATGGAAAAAGCAATAAATAAGAATATTTCATACAGAACAATTGCTGTTATTCCTAATTATGAAACTTCACAAGAGGAGATTATAAAAAAGGTATTAAATGTTTCAAATATAGTTAAAGTGGTTCCACAAAAAGAATATTATACAGCAGTGGACATTGAAAATATTGATAATAATTTACTAGATAATGCTTCAGTGTCTATACAAGGTGCCAATGAAGATATACAGCCGAGTATTATAGAAGGAAGAGGATTTTATAAAAATGAAAATGATGTTTGTATTATACCAGAAAAATTTTATCCATATAATTTAGATGAAAATTTTAACTCTGAAGATTTAATTGATGGAAAAACACTAATAGGAAAGGATATCATTATAAAATACTATTCGTATGATTATAGTGATGGCATTCAAAAGGTAAATCAAGCATTCGAGAAAAAATTAACTGTTATCGGTATATATAATCAAGACGAAAATATGGCAGAATATAATGATTGTTATATTTCATTTAATGATATGAGTAGTATAATTTCAGATATAAAAGAAAATACAGTGTATTCTGAAAATACAATTGTTGCTGGAGGTAATGGAGTCTTTGCAATAGTAGATGAGGCAAAAAATGTAAAAAGTGTTGAAAGTGCTTTAAAAGAGTTAGGAAATGATGATTATAGAGTAATTATTAGATCTGTCGCAAATACAGAATTAATGGAATCAATACAAATTGTTTGTGTTATAGTTTCAATTGTTTTAATGTTTATAGCTTTTGTTAATATAACTATTTCTACTATAAAGTCAGCAATTGAAAGAAAATATGAAATAGGCATGCAAAAAGCAATTGGATTTAAAAATAGACAAATACAATGGATAACATTTACGGAAAATATTATAATTGGTAGTTTATCATATATAGTTGCAATAGCACTTACGGTAATAATAAATATTATTTTAAAAAAATATATTATAGACACAAATTCACAATTGTATCAAATTGGATTAAATATTGATATTATAATTTGCCTAATAGCTTTGATAATTTCTTTAATAGTACCAATTATATCAAGTTTTATCTGTAATATTGCTATTTTGAAAAAAACACCTGTATCATTAAATAAAGAAAGATAGGTGATTAACAGTGATGAATTTATTTATACCAGCTTTTAATAGTTTTTTTAGAAAAAAAAAGTTATTAATATATATTATTACGATATCTATAACTTTTGGATTAATCATTTCTGTAATATATGATATGTATAAATTAAATAATATTTATTATTATAAAATTAAAAATAACATTAAAAATAGAGTTTTAATAGTAACTTCTAGTAACGAAAAAATATTAGATACCGATGTTAATTATATTTCTTCTCTGGATGGAGTAAATAATGCATATTTAGAATTGAATGATTTTTCTATAAATATTGAAGATGGAGGAGCTTTCTCAGTTAAATATATATCAAATGAGGAGATTATTGAACTATTAGAAAATAATTCAATGGAAAGTAAAGAAGAGCTGCAAGTTATTTTGCCATATAGAATCTTAAATTCTAATGGAGAATATGAATATTTTGAGAATCTTATCGATAAAAATGTGAATTTCTTTATTAATGATGATATTACTATTAATGCTCAAGTCACTGGAGTATATAATCCTAAAAATTATGAGACTTATGTTTATGTAAATGAAGTATTTAAGTCTTTTTTAGAAAATTATGATTTGTCTAGTATAAATGATAATTATATAAAAGTCGTTGTAAGAGATTATAATGATGTTGATAGTATAATTGATACTTTAGTAGATAAAGGATATAATGCATATATAATGGACAAAAGTGGACAAACAGATATAAAGTTTTATAATATGGCAAAAAGCATAATATTATTAATGATTGCTTTTATTACCATATTTACATATATTTCTATTACAATAATTGTAAATGGAATAATAAGTGGTGAAAAAATGGATATTGCAATATTAAAGGCTATTGGGTACAAAGAAAAACAAATTTATAAAATAATGAAGTTAAGAATAGTAGCTATAATTATTGTGTCTATTATACTAGGTGTGATTATATCTTTAGGGGTAATACAACTTATAGCGTCCTTTATTTTTTATAAATTAAATATATTAATTAATATTAACTTAGTAGAATATATATTATTGTTAATGATGTTTTCTGCAATTATTTATATTATTACTTGTATATCTTTAAAGGTAAATAATATAAAGATAAAAAGAATAAATATAATAGAACTAATGAAAAATATTTAAAATTATTTTTTAAAGTTATATAATTAATTTGCTACGTTAGAGGAATATTTTATTCCTCTTTTTCATTGTTGACAAATATTTTTATATATGATAATATCACACTCGAGGTTGATAATTTTTTATCACAAATTAAATAAGGAGTGTGATGTGAATATGAGTGAAAAGTATATTGATCTTCACGTTCATACAAATTATTCTGATGGCTTTGATAGTATAGAAGAAGTACTAAAAAAAGCAAAAGAGAATAATGTTGGAGTAATATCATTAACAGAACATTATAACATATCTTCATATAAATTGGCTTGTGAAATAGCAGGAGAAGATATAGAGATTATACCAGGAATAGAGATTGGCACAGATATGTCTATGTATTTAGATGGAAAAAAGCACGTTTGTCATATTTTAGGTTATTTTGTATCAAAAGATATTTGTAAATTACTTGATTTATATGAGATAGATAGATATAAATGTGTTACACAAACATTAAAGCTTTTAAATGATAACCATATAGATATAAGTTTTAAAGATGTAATACAAAATGCAAAAGACAGAAAAAGTATAGGTCGTTTTGATATTGCAATTACTTTAATGAAAATGGGATATGTAAAGTCTGTACAAGAAGCTTATGGAAAGTATCTTGATCATGGAGGAAATAGCTATGTACAAAGGGAAAAACTTACACCAGTGGAGCTAATAAAAAAGATACGTGAGTTTGGCGGAGTTGCAGTACTTGCTCATCCAAGAAGTTTAAGGTTTAATGTTGAACAAGAGGAGTTATTTATTAAAGAATTAGCTAATGCAGGACTTGCAGGAATAGAAGTATATAATCCAAATAACAGTAATGTATGTAGAAAACGTCTTTTAAGTTATTGTATTAAATATGATATTATACCAACTGTAGGAAGTGATTATCATGGTGGAAAAAGAAAACCAATTATTGAAATTGGAAGAGGGATTAATGATAATTTGAATGTATCAGATATGACTATAGTAGATAGATTAAAAGAGAGAATAATTAACTAGTTAAATTTTTGAAAAGAACAATTTTTTGTTCTTTTCTTTTTTTAATTTGTGAATTTGTGTGTTTTAATAGTCAAACTTTGTGGATTTTTGAGGAGTTTTTCTATCTTGATTTTGACATTTATATATTATATAATTTTAACTGTAATAAAAAGGAGTAATTTTATGGAAAAGTATAGTGTAAAGGAATATATAGACTTATTAAAGGAAGAAAATATTTTATCTAAAACAATTAAATGTGAGAATATATTAGATAAAGAAGTTAACTTAGTATCATATAATTCAAAAGAAGTTGAAGAAAATACATTATTTATTGTAAAAGGGGTATTATTTAAAGATGAATATCTTAAAGAGGCAATAGATAATGGTGTATTTGTATATGTTAGTGAGAAAGAATTTAATGTAGATATACCATGTATTTTAGTAAGTGATATAAGAAAAGCTTTATCTTGTATGTCAGCAATGTATTTTAATTATCCTGGTGAAAAAATAAATATAATCGGTGTGGGTGGAACAAAGGGAAAATCTACTACTACATATTATATAAAGTCTGTATTAGATGAATATTCAAAAGCAATTGGTAAAAAAGATACAGCTGTTTTATCTTCAATAGATACCTATGATGGAGTTGAAAATTTTGAGTCTCATATTACAACGCCAGAGTCATATGATATTCATAAACATTTTTTTAATGCTTTAAATTCTGGTATGGAAAATGTAGTTATGGAAGTATCATCGCAAGCTTTAAAAATAGAAAGAGTATCAGATGTTTTTTTTGATATAGGTATATTTATGAATATTAGTGAAGATCATATAAGTGAGATAGAGCATCCAACATTTGAAGATTATTATAATTCTAAATTAAAGATGTTTAAAAATACTAAAAATGCTATTGTTAATTTAGATGCAGATTTAGCTTTAAATACTTTAGCAGTTGCAAGAAGAGATAGTGCAAGAGCTTTTACTTTTTCTATGAAGACAAAAGATGCGGACTTTTATGCTTATGATATCAAAAAAGATGGATTTAATACAATTTTTAAAGTACATACTCCAACATATGATGAGGAATTTAAGCTTACTATGCCTGGATTATTTAATGTTGAAAATGCACTAGCAACAATAGCTGCAACATATCTTATGGATGTACCTGTAAAGTATATAAAAAGAGGATTAGAAATTGCAAGATCTAGTGGTAGAATGGAAGTTTTTCATACAAAAGATATGAAGATAATTGTACTTGTAGATTATGCGCATAATAAACTAAGTTTTGAAAAATTATTTTCTTCAGTAAAAGAAGAATATCCAGAAAGAAGAATTGTGTCTATATTTGGATGCCCTGGTAAAAAGGCGTTACTAAGAAGAAAAGATTTAGGAATTATTGCAGGACAAAATTCAGATTTTGTATATATAGTTGCAGAAGATCCTGGTGCTGAACCTGTAATAGACATTTCAAATGATATAGCAAAATATGTAAAACAGTATACAAATAACTATGCTTTAATAGAAGAAAGAGGAGAAGCAATAGAAGACGCTATTTTAAATGCAGAAAAAGAGGAGAAGCCAACAATTATATTACTTACTGGAAAAGGAAGAGAGACTAGGCAAAAATATGGTAATGATTATTTACCTTGTATATCAGATGTAGAGTATACTGAAAAATTTTTGGAAGAGTATGATAAAAGACATAATTAATAAGAAGGAGAGAATATGAAAGAAATAGATATAATAAATGCTTGTACTGACTTAGGAGTAGCAGTTGATGGAGCCTGTTTAGGACCAAATGAATTAACTAAAGATTTAAAAGGGAAAAATTTAAGAGCTATATATAAATTATATGCTGATGAGGAAAATAAAGAAAAGGATAGAGATAATAAAAAGAAAAATTTACTAAAATTAAATGAATTTAATGAAAAATTATATAACACAGTTTTAGATGTTATAAGTAAAAATCATTTTCCACTTACACTTGGTGGAGATCATAGTTTAGTTATTGCTTCAGCATTAGCATCAATAAAGAAGAATAAATCATTAGGGATAATTTGGATTGATGCACATGGAGATTTTAATACTTTTGATACAACAATAACAGGAAATATACATGGATTACCACTTGCAGCAATTGCAGGATATGAAAAAAAAGAACTTGTTAATTTTCATAAATCAAATACATATTTGCCAAAAAATACAGTTATAGTTGGAGGAAGAGATATTGATCCACTTGAAATAGAGAATTTAAAAGATGCAGGTGTTACAGTTTTTTCTACTGAAGAGATACATAAAAGGGGAATGAGTGCTGTAATGGAAGATGCAATAAAAATTGCATGTGACGGTACACAAGGTATGCATATAAGCTATGATTTAGATGTAATTGATCCTAAACTTTGTCCTGGAGTATCAGTACCAGCTGTAAATGGAATTACTTTAGAAGAAGCATATGAGGCTGTAGATGAGATAATAAAACACAAAGATAAATTAAAGTCGTTAGATTTAGTTGAATTTAATCCTTTAAAAGATGTGGATAATAAAACAAAGATAATTGCTAAAACTATTTTAAAAAGTTTAATAAATAATATATAATAACGAGCACTTTAGTGCTCGTTATTAATATAAGTAACTTTTATTTATACTAGAATTCTTATTAATTAAATTTTGCACTATTTTGTGCATATTTTTTTAGTTTCTCTGATACTAAGTAATTTATACTTCCAACTGGATATTTTCCATTTTCATCTAGTTTACCAGCATCGACGCCAGTTAGTATTTCTATACCTTCATCAATGGTACTTACAGGATAGATGTGGAATTTATTTTCTTTAACAGCATCTATAACCTCATTACTTAATGTAAGGTTTTTGACATTTTGATAAGGAATTAATACTCCATTTTCTCCATTTAGCCCTTTTTCTTTACATACTTTAAAGAATCCCTCAATTTTATCTGTAACACCACCAATTGGTTGAATTTCACCTTTTTGATTTACTGAGCCGGTTACTGCAAGGCTCTGATTTATTGGAATATCAGAAAGTGAAGAAAGTATTGCATAAAGCTCAGTTGAAGAAGCACTATCACCATCTACTGGATTATATAATTGCTCAAAGCATAAACTAGCAGTAAGAGATAGAGGAACTTCCTGTGCATATTTTTCACCAATGTATGCAGATAGAATGTATACACCTTTAGAGTGAGTTGTACCACTCATTGCAACTTCACGTTCTATGTTTAAAACACCACTTTTTCCTATATATGTATTTGCAGTAATTCTAACAGGCTGACCAAAGCAACAATCTCCAGTCACAGCAATTGTAAGACCATTTATTTGGCCAACTTTTGAGCCACTAGTTGAAATTATTATATCTCCTTGTCTTATCATTTTGTTATATGCATCATTATATTTTGAAAATCTTTTTGCTTTAGATTCTAAAGCTTTTTTTACTTCTACATCAGATATTACTTTTTTTCTATTTGTTGTTGCAACAAAATTAGATTCAATTATAATATCTGATATATCTTGCATTATAGCAGTAAGTTTATTTTGGTTTCCTGCACATCTTGAACTATATTCAACGATTTCTTTTACTCCTTCCTTATTAAAAGGTAAAAGAGAGTCTCTTTTACAGACATATGCTATAAATTGGATTAATTTTTTTACATTTTCTTTATTTCTATCATAGTTATCATCAAAATCTGCTTTTACTTTAAAAAGCTTTTTAAAATCTGCATCTTTTGCACAAAGTTGCTGATAATGTAGTTCAGATCCAATAAGTATTACTTGCATATTAATTGGAATTGGCTCTGGTTTTAATGATAGTATTGTTATTGGCTGATTAATATCTCTAGAGCTATCAATTGATAATTCTTGATTTCTAAGAACACGTTTGAAAGCTTCCCAGGTTGGAGCACTAACAAGTAAATCACGTACATTTATTATTAAATATCCACCATTTGCTTTATGAACAAGACCTGGCTTTAACATACTATAATTTGTTTTAGTTCCTTGTGGAGTAGTTTCAAATTCAAGTTTACCAAATAAATCAAAATAATTTGGATTCTTACAAAGAATAACTGGTGCATGTTGAAGTCTGTCGTTATTAATTATAAGATTAACTCTATAATTTTCCCATGGTTTTTGATTTTTTCTTTGCATTAGCTGTTGCATCATATATGGATTTGTTACATTTCTCATATCTTTTTCAAGGCTATTTTTCTTAAATAAATCAACATTTTTTACAACGTCACTTTGAATAGAGTATAAAAAGTTTTGTATTTTAAGATTCTTCTTATATTTAATTTTTAAATCACTCATACATTGTGTAACAGCAAAAGTAGCAAGATTATTTTCCCATTCTTTTAAAACTTGTTCACATTTTTTATCTAGTGCATCAATTTCTTTTAGTACCTGTAGAGTTTGTTCTTGAATTTCAGGACTTTTTTCTTCAAAGTATTTTTTTGTTTTTTCATCAAGTACTTTAAAGGATTTCTCATCTAAAACAACACCATTATGTACAGGTGAGAAATATATTCCATTTTCTGTATTTCTTACCTTAAATCCTTTTTCATAAGTAGATTTATCGAATTCACGCATTATATTTTCTTTAGCTCTTTTATATCTGTCAATAATAGTTTTCTTTTCTTTTTCGTACATATCTCCAGTAAGTTCTTTATTTATTCTTGTTGTAATAGAGTTAATAAATCTATTCATATCTTGTTTGAATTCCATTCCCTCACCAGGCTCTAAAGCAATTGCAATAGGTTCTAATGGATTTTCAAAATTATTTATATAGCAGTAATCTTTAGGAACTGGCATTTTTTCACTTAAAGAATTTACTACAGACAGTGCGTATGCAGTTTTGCCTATACCTAATGTACCAGATATATATAAGTTAAATCCTTTTTGCGGTATTTGCATAGCAGATTTTATAGCTTCAAGTGCTCTTTCTTGACCAATAATACCATTAAAGGGTTCAACTTCTTCAGTTGTATTAAATTTTAATGAATCAATATTAAAAGAATTTTTTAGGCTATTTGCTTTTAGCTCTTTAATTTTCTTCATATATATAATTACCTCCATGTTTGTCTTTTGTATCCTATTTCCATTGTATAGTATATGGAAAAAATATTCAACTGATTAAATAAAAAAATTATATTTATAATAAAGTTCGAAAAATGTAAAAAAAATAAAAAGTATTTACTTTAATTTTATTTAGTTGTATAATAAAAATGAAAAAAATACTGGGAGGGAAAATATGAAAAAAAGATGGATAATACTTATACTTGTTATTGTTGCTATTGCAGTACTTGCAACTGTAGCAGTGTTATATTTTAAAGAGAAAAAACAAAATGATTTACTTACAAGTGAGATAAATAGTTTATCTGAGACTAATATAAATACAGAGGTTAAGTGTGAAGGACAATATGGTATTGTAGAAAAATTGGTAAAAGAAGATTATAAATTATATATAGAATCAGTAAATAAATTAAGAGAGAACTATGAGAGTCTGTCTCAAGCAAAGGTAATAAATTTAGATAATTATGAAAATGATGGACCAGAATTTACAGAATCTTTAGGATTATTAAATGGAATTAAAGATGAAAATGCTAAAATAATAGAAGAACTTACTGCACTTACAGATGAAACAAAAATAAATGAGAAAGCAGCTGCTGCAGGACTTGAATCTAGATTTGTAGATATGTATAAAGATATATTGGCTCAAATTAAATTAAATGACGGAATATCTTCAATAAAAGAAGCAGATACAAAATATAGTGCATATAATGATTCATTAATTGCTGTACTAAATTATTTAAAAGAAAATAGTTCGTCTTGGTTTATTGAAAATGGCACTTTAAAATCTAACAGTCAAACTTTTATAGATGAATATAATTCAATGGTACAAGAGACAAATATTGAACTATAGTAATAATAAATGACATCGATGATTAATCGGTGTTATTTTATTGCGTAATGTTTATATATATGCTATTATTAACTTAGAGCAGGAGAGCTATATTTATGATAAAATATGAGGATTTTAAAGAGATAGTTGAAAAAAAAATTGACAAAGACGGAAATGAAATTTGTAAATATTTAACTAAAGAAAATTATATAAATAAATTTAAAGAACTTTCATATGATCAAAAAGTAACAGTATTACTATATTCATATGACGATGAAGATGGTATAGATGATATTTGCTATACAGATAAAGAATTTATAGAAAAATTTAAAAGCGGTTATTCACCTAAAGAAATGTATGTAAAAGCTGTATTTAGGGATGATGATTTAGATGAATTTATGGATATAGAACAATTTATAAAAACAAATAATAATAATAAAAGTATGATTGAATCGATAAAAGCTATTAATTTTTCAAATTATTACTATAGTGCTATTAAAAACAATATTATAAGTAAATTGTTTAAAAATAATAAAATAGTAGAAATTTTATCAAAAGATAAAGATGAGGGAATAAAAATTTTTGAGGACTATTATAATATAGAAAAATTATCAGATGTAGTTAAAAGTAATTCAAAGTTACAGGAGTTATTAAAACATAGTATAGTAAATAATCTAAAAAATAATGAAAATGATACTTACAATAAGTATTATGTTGCTAGTAAAATGTCAGATAAATTTAGAGACGAATTATTAAATAGTATAAAAAAAGAAATAAAAATAAATGAAATAACAGCTGAAAATCTAAGTAAATTGCTAATAAGTGTAGTTGAACTTGAAGAAAATTCCAATACATATGAAAGAGAAAAAAGTCAAGAAAGATTAAAAAAAATTATAGATAAAGATTATAGTATTTTTGAGGGGAAAAGTGATAAATTCTTAAGTAACTATCTATCATATGTTGATTCACCAAATATAATGAGCGACTTATTAAATAATAGTAATATTAAAACAAGAATAATCGAAAACGAGAAAATGGCGAATAAACTTTTAAGACAAAATATTGGCAATGGACTCAAAATTGAAATTTTAAATAATATTAAATATTCTTTAAATCTATCCGATTTAGATATATCTATTCAAAACATCGTTTTAGATAATTATAATGAGTTTAAAGATAGAGTAAAACTGTTAGGAACATTAGATAGTGAAAAAAAATTAGAAGAGGAAATAATTAAAAAAATCGTTAGCGATAATGAAAAATTAAAATACTTACAATTAAATGATTTAATTAATTTATATAAAGATAATATATTTCAAGATAAACAATATATAATAGATAGGATTTTTAATATGTCAAATTCTGAAGATAATATATATAATATTAAAGATTTTCCTGAAACTATTTTAAATTCTTTAGATAAGAATCAAAGAAAAAAAATATATGATGAATTATCATATTCAGCTCTAGAAAATATGTCAAAATATAATAATGAGCCATTATTTAAAGCTTATGTAGAATATAGAATAGATGAAGAAATAAAAAAATTGGAAAAATACCATATATTTTTTGAAAAAGATTGTTATAATTTAGCAAATGAGATTCAAAAACAAAAGATATTAGAAGAATCGTCTGGAAAAATGTTACTTGAAATTTATAGTAGAAACAAGGATAAAGAAATATTAAAAAGGTTATTTTCAAATGATGAACTAATAGAAAGCTTAGACTCATATTCTGTTGAAAGGTTAATAGAAGATATAACTTTAGAAGAATTTAAAGAAATAAAAGAAAAAATTAATAAAGAACAGTTATTTAAGATGAATTTTTGGAGTACAGAAAATGATGAAGGAAAGAAAATAGTAGAGTATATAGGAAATTATAAAAGAGAGATTATTAATCAAGATAAAGAATTGTTTAATGAAATTAAAGATTATGATCTTTACAATTTTATAAAGGAAGGCTTAGTATCTGAAGACTATGTTATAAATAATATTTCTATTGAGAAATCTATTTCCTTATTTAATTGTTTTAATGATGAATCAACTATTAAATTAAAGATTAAAGATAAAATTCTGGATAATATTTCTCTAAATGAAGAAAAAATTAAATATTCTCATGCTTTAGAAAAATTTATTGAAAAGTTACCATTAAATGAATTTGATTTAATAGTTAATAATATTAGTATTAATGCTAAATTAGAATTAATTCAAGATAGAGATTTTAGGCAAAAAGAAAAGTATAATGTTATATTAAACAGTATAAAAAATACTGAAACTGTAGAAGATATTTCAGATTATAAGTATAGATTCAATTTGTTACTTTCAAAATTAGATAAATCTGAAAAAGAAAATTTGATTTCATCTTTAAAGATTGAACAGTTGATTTCAGTTTGTGATTATAGTGATAATTCTAAAAATACAGATTATTTGAAAAATATTATTATTGATAGATATAAAAATGAAATAGAGAGTTTTTCTAAAATTGATGAATATGATTTACAAAGGTTTGTTGATAATATTTCAGAAAAGGATAGAGAATTAATTTTTAATATTAATAAAGAATATATATTAAATAAAACTGGATTAACTCATAAAGAATTATTATGTGAGATTCTAAATGAAAGTAATAGTATTCAAGAACAAAAAAATATATTTGCAATATTAAACGAAAATAAATATAGTGGTGAAAGTAAAGAAAAATTAGATTATATATTGAAAAAAAATAAATTTGCTATAAAAACATTAAATAAAGATATTTTATCACAAGAATTTTATAGTTATTCAACCGATCTGTTAGAAAAAATAGTTCGTTACCCTGAAATACAAAATAAACTAGTTGAGCAAGTTAATAATAATAAATTAGGTAAATTTAATTTAATGTTACAAACAATAGTTGAAGGAAATGAAATATATAAAAGTTTACCAATTATAAACAAAATATATGAAGAAACTTTTGAAAATGAAGAAAATAAAGAAATAATAGACTCTTTAGATAATATACTTACAATATCTCAAGCTGAAAATCTGAAGGAATATATGCTTAGAAATAAGAGTGTGATTTATGGAAATTCAACAATTGATGATATGATAATACCTGATATTAAAAATAAAGAGGATATATATAATTTTAAAGAAAACTTATATAAAAAATGTGACGATATATTTTATTCTTCAAATAAAATAGAAGATAAAATTAATGCATTTACTACAAAATATTTAGGAGTTTCATATAATGAAGCAAATAATCTATATTCAGCTTATGCAGATGGAATAAATAATTGGTATGGAAATAAAATATTAGAAATGTCACAGACACCAGCAGAAGTGAATATTTTAGCTTTATATGAAACAATCTCTAATTTAAGAAATATAGAAAATGATACTAAAGAAGAAATAGAGAATAAATTTAATACTTTAGAGTTTTTATATGAAGAATATGGTGAGTTTAATACAAATTTGAGTAGAGAATCTGTTGAAATAATGGAAAGTAATTTTAAAAGAATTATAGCAAAAGGAATATCACAAAAATTATATAAAGCTAATGAAAATGATTTTTCAAGATTAGAAGAATATGAAGGAAAGAGTATACCTATATTAGAATTAAATGGTAAATTTAAATTGCTTGTTAATAGTACATCAGCATATAGTATGATGAAACATATAGACTCAAATTATGTAGACTCGTGGAATAAAAGCGATAGAACATCAAATCATGGTATATGTTGTAGTTTGATTTCAGATGAATATTTAGGAACAGCACCAGTAAAAGACGTCCTTTTAGGATTTAGTGATTTTAATGAAGGGGCATTACAACACGCTGCTCCATATGATCTTTATACTGATAATGATAGATTTGTTACAACATCTGATAGAGAAAATAAATTTTTGATGCCAGATGATATTATAAACAATACTAGACATACACATAATGAAATAGATATTGAAAGATTTGAACTTAGAGATAAATCTATTATTCCTTTGAAAGATAGAAACTATAATAATATTCAACCATCATATGTGATAATGTTTACTGACATGGAAGATGCATTTAAAGATAAAGCTAAAAAATGTGCAGCAGATTTTAATATTCCTATTCTTGAAATAGATAGAGAAAAATGTGCAAAGAAAAATTCTAATGAAATAGATGCTTTAATAGAGGAGTATAATTATACTAAAGATTTAAATAAAATAAAGGACATAATATTAAAACATGAAAATAATAGAAGTGGATTAAGAATTGAAAGAAATGATTTGGTTGAAAAATATTTTGATTGTAATAAAGTAAACAAGGTAATAAATGATGCAATAGATGAAATAGTAAAAGGAAAAGAGGATGGAAATTTATCACAAAAAGAATTCGAATATAATCTTAAAACTTTAGGATGTTTTGTAGCTGAAGAAGAAAAAAAATTTGATGTTACAAATGAAAATGTTGCAAGAGTTAATACAATAGATATTAATACTTTAAAATATAAATTTGATATTGAAAAAAATATTAATTATTATAATAAAGACTCTAGAGTAAAAGATATAATAGAAGAAAATAATAAATTTAATTTGGATAAAGAAAGCATAAAAAATATTAATCAAATAATATATGAATCTAATCAGCTTATCAATGATGAGAATATAACACAAGATGAAAAAAATAGTTTTGAAAGAAAAGTTATTTTTACTCAAAAATTATTAAATGATAGTGGTTTAACAGAAGAAAATAAAATATTAGCTTTAAAAGCACAAAAGTTTGAAATTTTAAGTAAGGATGATAAAGAAAAAATATTAAATAAACTTAATATTAATTCTATGACTAGAAACGAAAGATTACTTACATCTGTACTAAAAATTATAGACAGTTCTAATGACGTTGAAAAAGAGAAGATAAAATTAAAATTTAGAATATCAGAGCTTGAAGAAGAGAGTATAACGAAAATAACTCAAATATTGAGTAATTCAAGAATGATAGAAATTGGAGATATAGAAAAAACAAATCTATCTAACTATGAAAAAGAAGAGATGAGGGAATATAGCAAATTATTAGAAAAGGAATATGAATATTTAAAAAGACAAGATAAAAGTATAATTAATAAGGAGAGTAAATATGATATCAAAAGAGAAACTAGTAGCACTTCAACTCCAAGTATATAGAAAAATATTAATAGAGGGATGTAAAAAAAATAATGTGAGTAAAAAAGTGTATAATAATTTATTAAAACATGAAATGAATGATAAAAATAATATAAAAGAATGAGAAGAAGTTTTTAAAACTTCTTCTCAAATATATATGCATCTTCTATATTATTATAATATTTTTTTCTTTCAGATATTTTAAAAAATCCAAACTTGTTATATAAGGTTTGAGCTGGAGTATTGGATTTTCTTACTTCAAGAAAAATATTTTTTATTTCTTTTTTATAGCAAAAAGAAATAATTTCACTTAATAGTAAAGATGCAATTCCCTTTTTTGTATAATCTTTTTTTACTACAATAGATATAATATCTGCTGTATCAAGAACATATGACAAACCTATATATCCGATTAGTGTATTATTTAAAGTAGCAACTAAATAATAGTTAGAGTCTTTTTTTAAATCATTTTCAAGTATTTCTCTGCTAAGTATTTTTATATTATGACTCTTTTCTATATTAATACATTGCTCAATATCATCTTGTCTCATTTTTCGTATTGTAATATTATCCATTATTACTCATTCTTTCTGCTTGAGATTGTCTTGCATATAATGCATCTAAGCTATATGCATTATACATGTAGTCTTCTTTATTTTTTATATCAAAATAGCATGATATAAGATCTTCTGTAGTTGGATAAAGGTCTATTAATTTTTCAGAAATTGAATTTAACTTATCTTTGAAATTATTTATACAATTTCCAGCAACTATTATATCTTTTTCATTTATTTTAGAGATAACATTATCTATTGTATCATTGTCTACATCTATTATTTTTTCAAAAACTATTTTTCCATTTTCATTTTTAGCTATTTTGTTTAAAGCATAGTATACTCTGTTATTTCTTGCATCAATTAAAGATAGGACTTTTTGCTCTTTAGTGTTATTTTCTTTAAATGCTACATATCCGATTAGATCAGTTGAAGATATAGAGAATATATCTATTTCTTTAACTTGTGCAAAAGCTTTTATTGTTGCAAGACCTATACGAATACCAGTAAATGAACCTGGTCCGTTAATTGCGGCAAACATATCTATATTATCTAAAGTTATATCTGCTTTATTTAATGTTTCATGTATAATTGGTAAAAGTTTCTCAGAATGAGTTATCTCATTTGATACACTTTTTGTATAAAATGTATTATTATATAAAACGCTGCAACTAGCAACTTTAGTTGTTGTATCTATTCCTAAAATATTCATGTTACTTCCTCCAAATTCTAAATGTTCTAACTGTTGGATTAGTATCAGATTTTGTTATATTTATGTGTATTGTATCTTTTGGGAGTATATCTTCAATTACTTCATCGCCCCATTCAATAATACATGCACCATTATAAAAATAGTCTGTACCAACACCTTCTAAAAACTCATCACTATTTTTTAGTCTATAAACATCAAAGTGGTAGATAGGGAAATCTTTTGTATTATATTCGTTTACTATAGTAAATGTTGGACTACATACTTCATTTTCTAAGTTAAAATAGCTTGCAAGTCCCATTAAAAATACTGTTTTTCCAGAACCAAGTTCACCATTTAATGTTATAATTTTTCCAATAGATATATATTTTGCAAATTCTTTTCCAAGTTTTTTTGTATCTTCTTCATTATTAGATATAAATTCAAATTCAAAACTTTTATTAAAATTAAATAATTCTTGTATATTTTTTATGTCTTTTTCTGTCACGAAAATCACCTATATAATTATACCAAAAATGTAGTAAAATAGCAAATGAATAGTATAAAGTAAAATGTATAAAAAATAGTTCTTGCAAAATTAGAAGATAGAATATAAAATATATAAAAAAGGAGAGGTCATATGGGAGTAAATAGTTGGACAAAAGACCAGTTAAAAGCAATTGAAAAAAGAAATTCTAATATACTTGTTAGTGCTTCAGCAGGTAGTGGAAAAACAGCAGTACTTGTTGAAAGAATAATTGAAAAAGTATTAAATGAGTATTTAGATGTAGATAAAATATTAGTTGTTACATTTACTAATGCTGCGGCACAAGAGTTAAAAGAAAAAATACTTAATGCAATATACAAGGCATTAGAAAATGAAAAAGATCCAAAGAAAATAAACCATTTAAAAAATCAACTTATATATATAAATAGGGCAAATATAACTACAATTGATGCTTTTTGCTTTAAGCTTGTTAGAGAGAATTTTAATATATTAGATATTGATCCAAATATTAGAATATGTGAGGAGTCACAAAGTGTATTAATAAAAACAAGAGTTCTTGAAGACTTATTAGAAGAAGAGTATGAGTCATATATAGACGAAAAGAATATATTTGGACTGTATAATATATTAGAATTATTTAATGGTAAAGATGAGGAACTACTTAGTAGTATTTTAAAAATATATAATTATATACAAGCATTTCCTTATCCATTTAAATGGCTTAAAGAACAGATTAATAAGTATAATATAGAAGACAATGTAGATTTGTATGAAACAGATTTTGGAAGAGATATTTATGAAGATATTGTATCTGAAATAGAATTGTGTATAGAAAAATATGATGACTATATAAATAAAATTGAAGGGCTAGAAGAATTTAATAAGTGTTATTTGATATTAGATAGTGATGTACAGGCTTTAAAAAATAGTATTTATATTCAAAATAATTCTTGGGATAAACTATATGAGAATATATCAAATATAAGTTTTTCAAAATTTGTTATAGGTAAAGTAAGTGATGAAGATTTAAAAAATGAAATAGCTGAGTTTAGAAAAAAAGAAGTAAAGGATGTTATAGATAAAGTAAAAAAGAAAATATATGCTACAAGTAAAGATATCTTAGAGGATAATAGAATTGCGTATAATTATATAAAATATTTATATGAATTTTTAGAGAAATATGATAAAAAGTTCAAAGAAGAAAAGAAGAATTTAGGTGTAGCTGAGTTTAATGATATAATGCATTATGCTTTAGAATTACTTGTAGATGAAGAAGATAATATTACAGATATTGCAGTTAATTTAAAAGATAGATTTAAGGAAGTATATACAGATGAATATCAAGATACAAGTTATGTACAAGAGAGAATACTTGATGCTATTTCAAAAGAAGATAATAGATTTATGGTTGGTGATATAAAGCAGAGTATTTATGCTTTTAGACAAGCAAGACCAGATATATTTAACGAAAAATATATTGCTTATCCACTTGAAAGCGAAAACGAAAATAAATGTAAAATAATTCTTTCTAAAAACTTTAGAAGTAGACATGAAGTAATCGATTCAATAAATTATATCTTTGAAAAAATAATGAGTATGAAAAATGGACAATGTGATTATTCAGAAGATGAAAGCTTAAAATGTGGAAATACTTCATATCAAAATAGTGAAGATGTTACATATAAAACTCAAATAAATATAATTGATTTAAAAGATCAAGAATCTAATATATTTGAAGATGAAAATGACGAAGAACAGATAGATGAAGATTTAAGTTCTACTCAAATCGAAGCTAAATGTATTGCATATAAAATAAAGGAGATACTAAATAAAGATAAAGTCTCAGATAAAGACGGAACGCTAAGAAATGTAAAATATAGAGATATAGTTATTTTACTTCGTGGAGTGAAGAATAAAGCAAATATTTTAGAAGAAGAGTTAAAAAGAAATAATATACCAGTTTTTTGTGATACTTCTAGTAGTATCTTTGAGGGTGATGAAGTAAAACTAGTATTATCTTTTCTTAAAATAATAGATAATCCTTATCAAGATATTTATATGATAAGTATAATGTTTAGTATTATTGGAGGGTTTAGTTTAGATGAGATTACTAAAATTAGACTATATGATAGTAATTCATATGTATATGATACGTTAAATAATATGTTAAATGATGAAGAGTATATAAAAAAAGAACCTAAGCTTGTAGATAAAATTAAATCTTTTTTAAATATTATAAAGGATTATACAAATTATTCTAAAGTATATAGTATATCAGAACTTTTGATTAGACTATATAAAGATACAGATATATATTATCAATTTGCTCTTGAAGATGATGCTGAATCTAAAAAAGCAAATTTAGATTATCTAATTGAACTTGCATCAAGTTTTTATTCAAATGTTGGAAATACTTTAAATGCATATATTAAATATATAGATAGGCTAAAAGATAAACAAGATACATCAACAAGTAGTGCAAAAATAATTGGAGAAAATGAAAATGTATTAAGGATAATGACAATACATAAGTCAAAAGGATTAGAGTTTCCAATAGTGATACTTGCAGATATGGCAAAAGGCTATAATTTTTCAGATTCAAGAAAGCAAAGAGTTGTATTTCATCACAAATATGGAATAGGTATAGATGTTGTAAATCAAGACTTGGGTATTACTTATCCTTCTGTTATAAAACAGGCAATTAGATCAGTAATTGAAAAAGAGACAAAATCTGAAGAATTAAGGCTTTTATATGTTGCACTTACAAGAGCAAAAGAAAAAATATATATGTTTGCTACTACTAAAGATTTTGAAAAAGAATATAGTATGCAGACAATAAAATTAAAGAATGGTAAATTTAATGAGACTCTAATAGCCTCAAATACAAGTTATTATAAAAATATATTACCAGTTATAAAATATTATAATGAGTTTGAAGCAGATAAAAAAGATTTAGAGATAAATAAAATTGAAGTAAAATCAAGTACAACAGATGAAGAACTAAAAAATCTACTTATGACTAAAGAAGAAGATAAAAAGAGAGAATCTCTTAATGAGATTTTAAAATCATTATTTAATAAGGAGTTATTAAACAATAGTATAATTGAAAAAATAAGAGATAATTTAGAGTCGGAATATAAATTTTATGAAGATGCTCATTGTCCATCAAGAGTTAGTGTTAGTAACTTAAAAAAAGCAAAAAGTGAAGAAGAAAATATTGTAATAAAAAGTATTATAAAAGATGAAAATCAGGATATAAATGTAGAAAAACAGTTTGAAATACCTTCTTGCTTAAATGAAGAAAAAGAAGTGTATACAGCAGTAAGAAAAGGAATTTTAATTCACTTTATTTTACAAAATTTAGATTTTGGCATGTTAAATACAAAAAAAGAAATAAAAAATTATATAAGTAAATTAGAGCTAGAAAAAGTAATTAGTACTAAAGATAGTAAGTATATAAGTATAAGTAAAATATATAATTTCTTAAATTCTAAAATTGGAAATGACTTAAAAAAAGCAAAAAAAATATACAGAGAATATGAATTTATACTTAACAGTAAGAAATATTCAAATAGTCTTATTCAAGGAGTGATAGATTTATTTTATGTTACAAGTGAAAATAAAGTGGTGCTTGTTGATTTTAAGACAGATAAGTTATACAATGCAGATGAGTTTATAAATAGATATAGAATTCAACTAGAAATATATAAAGAGGCAATTAATACTTTAACAGATTATAGTGTAGATAAAGTGTATATATACTCATTTAATCTAAATAAGGAAATTGAAATTAAGGAGGAGTTAAATGAATAAGTATAGTAGTCAAATAATAGAACATGTAAAATCTGGAGAGCTAGAGTATTTACAGTTTAAAATATTAAATAAGTATAATGTAAAACATTGTATAACATTAAAAAGAGGAGGAGTAAGTAAGGGTGATTATGAGAGCTTAAATTTTAGAACTCTTGGTAATGATGATATAAAAAATGTTTTAAAAAATTTAGAAATAGTAAAAGAGGAGTTAGGAATAAATTATGTCTGTAAAGGAAAACAAGATCATACAGATAATGTAATTATAATAGATAATAAAAACAAAGATGAATTTTTATTTGAAAAATTGAATGCTCAAAAAGTAGATGGTTATGTTGTAAAAGATAAAGATATTGCAACTTTAATTACAACTGCAGATTGTAATCCAATTATTATATATGATACTAAAAAAAATATTGTTGCTAATGTTCATGCGGGTTGGAAAGGTGTAATAAATAGAATTTACATTAATGCAATAAATATAATGAAAAAAGAATTCTTAAGTGATCCAAAAGATTTGGTTGTATGTATCGGTCCATCAATTAGAAAATGTTGTTTTACAAGTAAAGAAGAAGCTTTTAAGGAGAAGTTTACTAGTGTGTTTGAATATACTGATAGATATCTATCTTATGAAGAAGATAAAGAGACTTTTCATATTGATTTAATTGAAATTTTAAAAACTGAACTAAAAAAAGCAAATGTTTTAGATAAGAATATTTACGTTGCAGATATTTGTACAAGATGTAATACAGATGATTTTTATTCATATAGAGCAGCTGTACAAAGTGGAAAAAAAGATTATGCTACAATGGCAACTATTGTTCAAATTAGTGAAAATAATGTGAAATAGCTACAAAATATTGACTATGTAATTTTAGTTTGCTATAATTTACAAGTGAAAGAGGAGGTATAGATATGCTAAATAAAATGAACTTACCTAACAAGTTAACTATGTTAAGAATAATACTAGTACCTTTATTTATTATATGTTTAAGTATACCTGAGAGCTTCTTTGAATCTTTAGAAATAGACAATGGAACAACTATTATGGGTTGGGTTGCATTAGCAATTTTTGTTATTGCAGCTTTAACTGATTGCCTTGATGGAAGAATATCTAGAAGCCAAGGAATTGTAACTAAGTTTGGAAAAATTATGGATCCTCTTGCAGATAAATTACTTGTTTCTGCTGGATTTATAATGTTAACAGGTCTTGGTGTTGTACCAGCATATGTAACAGCAATAGTTGTATTTAGAGATTTCTTTGTTAATGCGTTAAGAATGTTTGGCTCTGATAATTCTAAAGATTTAGCAGCAGGGCTAAGTGGTAAAGTAAAGACTCTATTTCAAATGCTAGCAATAACTTTAGCATTAGTTAGTTATACTGTTTCACCAACAGTTTCAATGTTTGCTTTTATAGAGAACTCACTAACAATGGATACAATAGAGTTAGTAATAAATGTAGCAATGTCAATAGCAGTTTTGGCAACACTTATTGCAACAATATGGTCTTTTGTTGATTATTTTGTTAGATTTAAAGAAGATATTGATGTTGAAAATTAATTATAAAATCTGGTAAATATAATTTACCAGATTTTTTATATAATGTATAATTTATTGAATTTAGAGTAAAAATATAGTAAAATATAAATATAGTTTAACATAGAATAATTATTATTCTATGTTTTCGTGCTGTTTTGATGAGGTGTTACAATGAAAGAAGAACAAATTAATTTATTTGAAATAGATAATAATAAAAATAATATAAAAAAAGAAATTGAAAAACTTAGAAAAGAAATAGAGTATCACAATAAATTATACTATGAACAAGATGAACCAGAAATATCAGATTATGAGTATGATAAACTTACACAAAGATTAAAAAAATTAGAAAAAGAAAATCCAGAGTTTATTGTAAATAGTTCTCCAACTCAAAAAATTGGTGGAAAAACAAAAAACATATTTACACAAGTTGTACATGATGTTCAAATGCAGAGTTTACAAGATGTGTTTTCTTTAGAAGAAGTTGAGGAATTTGTAGATAAAGTTAAGGGAGAATATAAAGATCAAACTAAATTTTGTGTTGAAACTAAAATTGATGGATTATCAGTATCTTTAGAATATAAAGATGGGGTACTTGTAAGAGGTTCTACAAGAGGAGACGGCTTTGTAGGAGAAGATGTAACACCAAACATAAAGATGATAAAGGATGTACCTCAGAAACTTGCTACGTCAGATACTATAGAAGTAAGAGGAGAGGTATATCTTCCAAGAAAAGAATTTGAAAAAATAAATGAGGAGCTTATAAAAAACAATAAACAGCAATTGTCTAATCCTAGAAATGCTGCAGCAGGAACATTAAGGCAACTTGATAGCGAACTTGTAAAGAAAAGAAATTTAAGCATATTTGTATTTAATGTGCAAAGAGGAAAAACTTTTTCAAGTCACTATGAGAGCTTAGATTATTTACAAAAAGCTGGAATAAAAACAATAGCATTAAGATATCTTTGCACAACAAAAGAAGAGGTAATTGAAGCAATAAAAAAAATTGGAAAGATGAGAGATGAACTTGAATATGATATTGATGGTGCTGTTGTTAAAGTAGATAATCTTCTTATTCGTCAGGAAATGGGGCAAACAGTAAAAGTTCCTAAATGGGCAGTTGCGTATAAATACCCTCCAGAGCAAAAAGAGACTAAAGTTTTAGATATTGTATTACAAGTTGGAAGAACTGGTCAAGTAACTCCAGTAGTTATATTAGAGCCTGTAAGAGTTGCAGGCAGTATTATTTCAAAAACAACTCTACATAATTTTGATTTTATGAGACAAAAGGATATTCGTATTGGAGACAGTGTTGTAATACAAAAAGCGGGAGATGTTATACCAGAAGTAGATAGAGTGCTTAAAGAAAAAAGGGACGGAACACAAAAAGAATTTGATATACCAAAGTTATGTCCTGTATGTGGCGAAGAGCTAGAAAAAGAAGATGATGAAGTAGCACTTAGATGTACTAATAGTGAGTGCCCAGCACAAATTTATAGAAGTATAACTCATTTTGTATCAAGAGATTGTATGGATATATCTGGAATGGGGGAAGCAATAGTAGATGCTTTGATAGATAGAAATTTGCTAAGTGATGTAGGAGATATTTATTCTTTAAAGTTTGAAAACTTTATGTCTCTTGAGGGCTTTAAAGAAAAATCGTCACAAAATTTAGTAAATGCAATAGAAAAGAGTAAATCTAATTCTTTAGATAAATTACTCTTTGGTCTTGGAATAAGACATATAGGAAAAAGAGCTGCAAAAATCTTATCTGAAAACTTTGAAGATATATATAAAATTAAAGAGGCTTCTGTTGAAGAGCTAAATGCTTTAGAAGATTTTGGAAATATTATGGCAGAATCTGTATATGAATTTTTTAAAAAAGAGCAAACTGATATTATTATTGATAAATTACAAAAAGCAGGAGTTAATTTACAAGGAACTATTAAAAATAGATCTTCTGAAATTCTTTTAGGAAAGACTATTTGCATAACTGGTTCTTTTGATAATTATACAAGAAATGATATTGTAGCTATGATAGAGGATAATTCTGGAAAATCTTCTTCATCTGTGTCTAAAAAAACAAGCTATTTAATTGCAGGAGATGCTGCTGGTTCTAAGCTTGCTAAAGCACAAGAGCTTGGAATTAAAGTTTTATCTATAGAGGATTTTATAAATATAATTAAAGAAGGGAATGAATAATGAATCCACTAATAAAAACATTAGCAAATAGTAGTAATTATACGTCATTAATTAGAGAAATTACTAAAAAAGATAAAAATAGATTAAGTATATCTGGCCTTACTGATAGCAGTAAGGCTTGGATGGTTTATGGTATTACGCAAAATACGAATAGGAATTCAATTGTTGTATGCAATAATGTTTTTCAAGCAAATAAAATTATTCAAGACTTGAAATTTTTATCTAATGAAATTGAAATAATATACTTGCCTGCACGTCAAGTTCAATATTACGATATTGATGCTGAGAGTAAAGATATTTCAAATCAGAGAATGTATGCAATAGAAAAGATACTTAGTGGAGATAGGAATATAGTTGTCACAACAATTGATTCATTACTGGTTAAAATGTTTCCTAATGCAAGATATAAAGGAGAAGAATTTAGTATTAAAGTTGGAGAAAATATTTCAATAAATGAAATTGTTGAAAAGTTATCTAAATTTGGATTTGAAAGAACAGAAAATGTAGAGGGAAAAGGGCAATTTGCCGTACGTGGTGGAATAATTGATGTATTTTGTATAAATAATGATTTTCCATTTAGAATAGAATTTTTTGGAGATGAAGTAGATAGTATTAGAACGTTTGATACAATTACACAAAGAAGTATTGATACAGTAAAAAAGATTGATATGTCACAAGTATCAGAAAATTATGTTACTAAAGAAAAAGTAGATGCTGTAGTAACTGAATTAAAAAAGTTTTGTGATGAAGGAAGTATTAGTGAAGAGTTAAAAGGCAATATTAGAGAAGATATTGAAAAAATAAAAGATGGTTCTTTAGATAATTTAATAGATAAATATTTTAATATATTAGTTAAAAGACCAGAAAGTTTGTTAGATTATTTAAGTGAGTATAATATTATTATAGATGAACCTACTAAATGTAAAGATAAGGCAAATAGTATTGCTTATGAAAATACAGAGACTATAAAGGTGTTAGCACAAAGAGAATATATTTATATGCCTTTTGTAAATACATATTTATCTTTTGAAGAAGTAGAAACAAGAATTGAAAATATGATGAGTATATATCTTGAAAGAATAAATATAGATAAACTGGTTCAAAGAAATAGAATTGTATATAATTTTAGCATTAAGGAAGCTAATTTTTATAAAAGCTCATTAGAAGTTTTAAATTTAGATATAAAAAGAGCAAAAGATAAAGCTATTCTTTTAGTATTTCCAACTGATACAAGATATACACAAGTAAAAAATTATTTACTAGATAATAAAATAAAAATTGAAGAAGTAAATAATATTTTTGCTCTTGATGAACTTGAAAATGGAAAAGTATATATAACAAAAGGAATTGTGTCTGGTGGCTTTTATTCAGATGAGTTTGAAATACTTGTAATTGCAGAGCCCGTAAGTGGACTATCTACTACTACAAAGAGAATAAAAAAGACAAGTGTTGGTCAAAAGATAAATACGTATGCAGATCTTCAAGAAGGAGATTTTGTTGTACATGAAAATCATGGTATAGGTATTTATCGTGGAGTTGAGACAATAAGAGTACAAGATGTACAAAAAGACTATATAAAAATTGAGTATGCAAATAAAGGTATGCTATATGTACCAATTGCACAACTTGATTGTGTTGGAAAATATGTATGTGATGATGATGCAAAACCCAAAATTAATTCTTTAGGTGGAAAAGAGTGGGATAAGACAAAGAGTAAAGTAAAGACTCATGTAAAAGAAATAGCAAAAGAACTTATGCTATTATATGCAAAAAGAGAAAAAATGAAAGGTTTTGCTTTTGAAAAGGATACACCTTGGCAAAAGGAATTTGAAGATTCATTTGAATATGAACTTACTAGAGATCAAAAAACAGCATTAGAAGAAATAAAAGAAGATATGGAAAGTGATAAGCCAATGGATAGACTTCTTTGTGGAGATGTTGGTTATGGTAAAACAGAGCTTGCACTTCGTGCTGCTTTTAAAGCTGTCATGAGTAATAAGCAAGTTGCATATCTTGTTCCTACTACAGTTTTAGCTCTTCAACAGTATAGAACCTTTGAATCTAGAATGAAAGATTTTGGTGTTAGAGTTGAATTTTTAAGTAGATTTAAGACAAAAAAAGAACAAACAGACATATTAAAAGATTTAGTAGATGGAAAAATAGATATAATTGTTGGAACTCATAGAATACTATCTAAAGATGTATTTTTTAAAGATTTAGGACTTCTTATAATTGATGAGGAACACAGATTTGGGGTAAAAGATAAAGAAGCAATAAAGGTTTTAAAAGAAACGGTGGATGTACTTTCTATGACAGCAACTCCAATTCCAAGAACATTACATATGTCAATGATTGGAATTAGAGGTATGAGTACTTTAAGTGAGCCACCAATGGAAAGACTACCTGTGCATACATATGTACTAGAGTATAATGATAATGTAATTAAAGAGGCAATTGAAAAAGAACTTTCTAGAGATGGTCAAGTTATATATTTAAATAACAGAGTAAATAAATTAGACGAAATAGTCGCACATTTAAGAAATTTGGTACCAGAAGCAAGAATTGGAGTTGCACATGGACAAATGCCACCAGATATTGTAGAAGATGTAATGCTAAGATTTATTACACATGATATAGATATTATTGTATGTACAACAATACTTGAATCTGGTATAGACGTTCAAAATGCAAACACTTTAATTGTTGAAGATTCAGATACGTTAGGACTTGCACAACTTTATCAGATAAGAGGAAGAGTTGGAAGATCTAATAGACTTGCATATGCATATATAACTTATCAGGCGAACAAATCTTTATCTGAGGTATCTCAAAAAAGATTAAAGGCAATAAAAGACTTTACTGAATTTGGAAGCGGTTTTAAAATAGCACTAAGAGATCTTGAAATAAGAGGGGCAGGAAACTTGCTTGGAAGAGAACAACATGGTCATATGGCAAAAGTAGGGTATGAGTTATATTTGGCATTACTTGAAAAGGCAATTAGAGAAGAAAAAGAAGGTAAAGATGCAGTTGCTAAAGAAGAAGTATATAAAGAAGTTAAGATGGATATTAACGTATCAGCATATATTAGTGACATGTATATAAAAGATCCTATTCAAAAAATTGATATGTATCAGAAGATATCTGATATTAAAAATGAAGAAGAATCAATGGAAGTTGTAGACGAGCTTCTTGATAGATTTGGAGACATTCCAAAAGAAACAGAAAATCTAATAAAAATTGTCGAAATAAGAAATAAAGCTAGAAAGCTTGGAATTACTAGAATTTTAGCTACAGAAAAGATGATTAAATTTGAACCTATGAATTTAAAAATCACATTGACAAATGATTTTAATAATGATATACTTATCCGTGTACAGTTAGAGATTAGTAAATTAGAAAATACTATAAAAGAAAAGGGGTAAAAATATGAACATTAAAACAAGAAAACTAAAAGCTGGAAGCGAAAATGGTGTAATTATTGTAATACTTGCTATTTTATTAATTATAGTTGTTGCTATTGTAGGAGTGGTGGTAGCAAAAGATAATGCTGCAATTGCTACTTTTGATGGTGGTAAAGTTACAAAGAAAGAATACCAAGTATATTATGAAATGTTTGCATCATATTTACAATCATATGGGTATGATTCAGAATCAATTCCAGAAGAAATATTAAAAAAAGCTGCTTCAGATAAAATGATTTTAACTGATGCAAAAGCAGCTGGTGTTGAATTATCTGAAGAAGATAAAAAAGAAATTGATGATACATTTAGCAATGAAGAGTATCTAGATTATTTTAAACAATATTATACTTTTAGTATAGATTCATTAAAACAAATATATTATAATGATTATTTAATTCAAGCATACATTGAAAAACTTGCAGCAGAAGCAGATGATGCTACAATTGAAGAATATATTAAATCAAATGCTACTGATGGTGAAGAAGTAGATATGAATGAATATGATACATCACACATTTTATTCTCATTTACAAAAGATGATGGAACAACAATGAATGATGATGAGAAAGCAACTTTAAAAACTGAAGCAGAAGAAGTACTTCAAAAAGCTTTAAATGGTGAAGATTTTGCAAGTCTTGCAAAAGAGTATTCAGATGATACTACAGCATCACAAGGTGGACAATACACAATGTATGATGATGGATATACAGTTTCACAATACACTGATACAGTTAAAAAAATGAAAGTTGGAGAAGTATATGGTGAGCTAGTAGAGACAACATACGGATATCACATTATAAAACTTAATGCTAAAACAGAAAATGGAAGATTAGCAAATGACACTGAAAGAACAGCATATGCTAATACTCTATTTAACAATATAATTGAAGAAAAAAATTTACAATATGATGAAGAAGAATTTAAAAAATTTGTAAATTCAATTGATCCAAATGTGTATGCACAAGAAGATGAGGCTGATACTACAACAGATGATACTACAACAGATACATCTACAGATACATCTACAGACACATCAACAGATACAACAACTGAAGAATAGGAGAAAATATGGATACAATCTTTAGTAAATCTAACTCTAATGTAAAGTTAGTTAGAAGCTTAAATGAAAAGAAACATAGATTAAAAAATAATGCTTTTTATTTAGAAGGAATTAAAGTTGTAAACGAAATATTAGATAAAGATAGAGCGATAGACATTATGTTTATCGCTTATTCTAAATCTATATTAGAAAATCTTAACGGTGGAAAGTCTCTTCTAAATAGGTTAGAAAATTTAAAAGATATAAAAGTACTAGATTTTGAAGAAAATATTTTTAAATATATGACTGATACAGTTACACCACAAGGTGTTTTGGCTGTAATTAAAATTCCAAATTATGATATTTTAGAAGAACTTAAGAATAATAAAAAAAATATTGTTATTTTAGATAGAGTACAGGATTTAGGAAATATAGGAACAATAGTTAGAAGCTGTAATGCTTTTGATATAGATATTATACTTTGTACTAAAGATACAGCAGACATATATTCCCCTAAGGCATTAAGGTCTACAATGGGAGGAGTACTAAACACTAAGATAATATATTTTAATGATTTAAGTATAATAGACAATCTTAAAAAATTAGGATATATAGTTGTTTCAACAAGTCTTAAAACTGAAAATTCTTTAGAAAATATTGATTTTAATAATAAAAAATATGCTTTTGTAATGGGAAATGAAGCAAATGGAGTGTCAGATGAGCTTTTTTCAAAATCAGATATGCTTGTAAAAATCCCAATGACAGATAAAATCGAGTCATTAAATGTAGGAGTGGCAACTTCAATTATATTATATGAACAATATAGAAATAAAAGCAAAAACATCTAGACTTTTCTAGATGTTTTTTGAGTGTTAGGAATGACTCATCTCTTCTTCATTAATTGGTTTGTATAAAGCTATTGCTCCTATACCACAGATACCTACTAAAACAAAGATGATTCTACTTAGCATACTAGTCATTCCGCCAAATATAGAACCTATTAGGTCTACTTTGAATAACCCTAGTATTCCCCAGTTTAAGGCACCTATTATAACTAGGGTAAGTAATATATTGTATAAAGTTTTCATAAATACCTCCTGACAAAATTATTTTGTCAGAAATATTTTGTGTAGATTTATATAATATATTACAAATTAGAAAATATTTTGAAATATTTCAAATAATTTAAAAGAATATTTTAATTCATTATTATTTTTTTTATCATCATTACTTAATCTATTTATTCCAGGAATAATTGTATTCAATTTAGATATGTTATTTATATTATCTTTATTTGGTAGCATTGAAGAAAATATTATAAATACATAAATATAAACAAAAATATTTTTTTTAATAAATTTGTTATTTAAAGTTTTACAAAATTTTTCTTTGATTTGTTTCAATATAATCACCATTAATATGATGTGTAAAATAAAAATAATTACTATGAAAATAAATTCTAATAATGTCAATGAATATAATAAAACAAAATTTTTAATTAAAATAATTTAAAATGATAATCAGAGGTGTGATTGTTATGAAAATTATAAAGGTATGTAGTTTTGTTGCAAACTATACACATTCATGTATAGTTGCCAATAATTTTATATCTAAAGAATTTGACAAAGCAAAGGTGATATATATTAATGAAAATAGTGAAAAAGAAAAATTAAAAAAAATTGTAAATAAGTATTTTAAAAATATTAATAAAAAAATTATATATATGGAATGGTTAAATGAAGAAATTGTAAATGACTATGTAAATGAAAACATCGTGTTAGTTATAAATGGAAGTGAGAGTTTTATATCAAAAGTAAATGAGTATATGTGCTTTATTCAAAATGAAATTTTAGTTATTAATTGTTACAACATAATGGATATAAAGAGTAATATATCAGATATTATAGCTACTCATGATTATTACTTAAATAGTGATGGAATACAAATACGTAAAGATAAAACTTGTTAAATATAAAATTATAATATATAATTAATACATAAGGCGGTGATTATATGAAATCATTGTTTAAAGGTATTAAAGGAATAATTATATTAGTATTTTTAATTATAATTTTTATCATTGGATATTTTGTATATGATGGATATAAATTATATAAAAGTGTTACTCAAGAAATTAGTATAGAGGAAAAAATTGCTCAAATACAGGCCAGTGAAGAATATATAGACATAGATGATATAAGTAAAGACTATCTTAATGCTGTTATTGCAGTTGAGGATAAGAGATTTTATGACCATTTTGGAATAGATATATACTCAATTGGAAGAGCTTTAATGAATAATATAGAAAATAAAAAGATAATTGGAGGAGGAAGTACAATAACTCAACAACTTGCTAAAAATATGTACTTTGATCAGAAAAAAAGACTTACAAGAAAAGTAGCAGAACTATTTGTTGTATTTAATTTAGAAGAAAATTATTCAAAAGATGATATTTTAGAATTATATGTAAATGTTATATATTTTGGAGATGGATATTATGGAATTAAAGAAGCAAGTAATGGATATTTTAATAAAGAGGCAAGTGAACTTGACTTAAATGAAGCAACACTTCTTGCAGGTATTCCAAATGCTCCAAGTGCATATCAGCTTAGCAATAATTCTAATTATACATATGAAAGACAAATAATAGTTATAAATGCAATGGTTGAATGTGGATATTTAGATGAAGTAGAAGCAAATAATTTAATAAATCAAATAAGAGAAAGTAAGGGAATATAACCCCTTACTTTTCTCTTTACAAATATGTTAAAATATATATAATGTTTAAAGGAGAAAAAATTATGAATATTTATCTAGTAAGACATGGAGATGATGATGAAAGATATAGAGGTGGTTGGAGTGATTTGCCACTTGTTGAGTCAGGAATTGAAAAAGCAAAAAAATTAGGAGATTATCTTTCAAGTAATGAAAATAAAGATATAAAGATAGATAAAATAATATCTAGTGATTTAAAAAGAGCTAAGATGACAGCAGATTTAATTAATGAAAAACTAGGAGTTAAAATTTCATATGATAAAAGATTAAGAGAAAATAATAATGGTATACTTGCAGGAATGCTAAATGAGGAAGCTATAAAAAAGTATCCACACGCTTTTTTTTCAAGTTTAAAGTATAATGAAAGATTTCCAGGTGGAGAATCTCCAAAAGAATTTTTTCATAGAATTAGAAAAGATTTTTTTGAAATTATAAAAGAAAATAAAGATGTGGAAAACTTAATGATTGTTACTCATGCAGGTGTAATAGGAATAGTTTGGCATATATTAAGCAAAAAAAGATGGTCAAATAAAAGAAAAGCATTAAAACTTCCTAAAACATCAATAACAAAAATTGTAATTAATGAAAGTAGTAAAGAAATATGCTATGTCGGTAAAATACCACATTTAGAAAATTAGAAAGAATTTAGTATAGAAAATTTACATAACTTGTGATATAATAATATTGTTTATGGAGGATAAAATGAGTACAGAAGAATTATATACATATATACTAACAGTATTTGAAGGAAAAAGTTTTGAAAATTTAATATTAAACAAAAGAAATACTGAGTTTAAGGATTCATTTGAAAATGACTATAGAGAAAAAATAATAAATGCTATGAATACAGATGAATATAAAAAGGTAATGGATAAACTATCAAAGAGTTTTTTAACTAATCTTGCAAAGGGAACAAATGGTAAGAAGTTTACTAAAGAAGACTGCAATAAAATATTAGAAATATATCATAGGCTTATTGAAAATATTTCTAATTTTGAAAAAAACTATGAAAGAATTGCTTTAGAACATTTTACAGAAGTAAGAAATTTTATTAATGAGTTTACTTCAAGAAAAGAAGATGAAGTGTCTAATTCTTCTTATTCACCAGAATTTATTTTAAAAATATTAGATATAAAAGATTCTGATTTAAAAGGAAAAGCTTTAGATATTGGTTGTGGAAAAAATGGTGAACTAGTAAAATATTTAAAAACAAAGGGATTAGATGCTTACGGAATAGATATGGAATGTGAAGATAGTGAAATTCTTGAGCAAGAAGATTGGTTAATTAAAGATTATCCAAAAGATACATATGATTTAATTACTTCAAATTTAACTTTTACAAAGTATTTTAATGATGCAAATTCAGAAGAACAAAATGATGAAGAATGTATAGAGTATGCTCAAAGCTATATGAAAATATTAAATTCGTTAAAAATTGGTGGAAAATGGCATTATGTTCCATCAGTTACATTTATTGAAGAACTACTACCAGAAGATAAGTTTGAAGTAACAAATAGTTTTATTAATGATAATGTTATGAGAACAATAATAAAGAGAATAAAATAAATAAAATACACTTATAATTTTAAGTTATAAGTGTATTTTTATTAAAACGTACATTTGTTCTAAAAAAGATTGTAAAATTATTTATGCTGTGGTATAATACTTATGATTTTGAAGGTGAGAAAATGAATGATAAATTAATAATAAAAGGAGCAAAAGAAAATAATTTAAAAAATATTAATCTTGAAATACCAAGAGATAAATTAGTTGTATTTACAGGACTTTCTGGTTCTGGAAAATCATCTTTAGCTTTCGATACTATATATGCTGAAGGGCAAAGAAGATATGTTGAATCTTTATCTTCTTATGCTAGACAATTTTTAGGGATAATGGAAAAACCAAATGTTGAATCTATTGAAGGTCTATCTCCTGCAATTTCAATAGATCAAAAGACTACATCAAAAAATCCACGTTCAACAGTTGGAACTGTAACTGAAATATATGATTATTTAAGGCTATTATATGCAAGAGTTGGTATTCCTCACTGCCCAAAATGTGGAAAAAGAATAAAAAAGCAAACTGTAGATGAAATAGTAGATAAAATTTTAGAATATGAAGAAGGAACAAAGATATTAGTAATGACACCTGTAATTCGTGGAAGAAAAGGTGAACATCAAAAAGTTTTAGAAAGAGTTTTAAAAGATGGATACATTCGTGCAAGAATTGATGGAGAAACTTATGATCTCTCAGAAGAAATTCCTACTTTAGATAAACAGAAGAAGCATAATATTGAAATTGTTATTGACAGATTAGTAGTAAGAGATGATATTAGAAAAAGACTTGCAGATTCTGTTGAATTAGCATTAAAATATGCAGAAAATCTAGTTATAATTTCAAATTTGAGTGATGGTACAGAACAAGTATTTTCACAAAACTATGCTTGTGTTGATTGTGGTATAAGTTTAGAAGAGCTTACACCAAGAATGTTTTCTTTTAACAGTCCTTTTGGTGCTTGTCCATATTGTACTGGTCTTGGAGAGATTTTAAGGATAGATCCAGATAAAATAATTCCAAATAAAGATAAAAAATTATCTGATTATGGATGTATTAAAGGATGGACCGGTGCTGGAAGTATAGTAGATGGTATAAGTAGAATGTATATTGAAGGACTTTGTAAGCATTATAATGTAGATCCAGATACTAAGTTAAAAGATTTGCCAGATAATTTTATGCAAGTGTTATTATATGGTAGTAATGGAGAAAAAATAAAATTTTCTCACAGTGGTAAGTCATTTCAAAGAGACTTTGAAGATGAGTTTGAAGGAGTTGTAAATACTTTACAAAGGAGATTTAATGAGACAAAATCTCAAGGAATGAAGACCTTTTATGAGGGATTTATGTCTAGTTCGCATTGTGATTATTGTGATGGAGCAAGACTTAAAAAGGAATCTTTAGCAGTTACAATAGGAAGACTTAATATTCATGAATTATGTAATAAGAATGTAGTTGATATAAAAAATTATATAAATAAAGAATATGAAAAGATGAGTCAAAAAGATAGAATGGTTGCAGAACAAATTGTAAAGGAACTAAATTATAGATTGCAATTTTTAATTGACGTTGGACTTAGTTATTTAACTTTATCAAGAAGTGCAGGAACTTTATCTGGAGGAGAATCTCAAAGAATTAGACTTGCAACTCAAATTGGCTCTGGTCTTACAGGTGTATTATATATACTTGATGAGCCAAGTATAGGTTTACATCAAAAAGATAATGAAAAACTTTTAAATTCTTTAAAGAAGATGAGAGATCTTGGCAATACATTAATTGTAGTTGAACATGATGAAGATACAATGAACGAAGCAGACTATATAGTAGATATTGGACCTGGTGCAGGTGTACATGGAGGAAATGTGGTATTTGCTGGAAAGCCTAAAGATATATTAAATTGTGAGGAATCTATTACTGGAAAATATTTAAGTGGAAAACTTAAAATTCCAGTACCAAAAGAAAGAAGAAAAACTAAAATTGGATATCTTGAGGTAAAGGGAGCAAAGGAGCATAATTTAAAAGATATTGATGTAAAAATACCTGTTGGAGTATTTAATTGTGTTACAGGAGTGTCAGGCTCTGGAAAATCTACGCTTGTAAATGAGATAATATGTAAAACTATGGAGAGAGACTTAAATAGAGCATATACTAGACCTGGTAAATATAAAAAAATAAAAGGACTTGAGTTTTTTGATAAAGTTATAAATATTGATCAGTCTCCTATTGGAAGAACTCCAAGGTCAAATCCAGCGACATATACAGGAATGTTTGATGCCATAAGAGACATATTTGCAAATACAAATGAAGCAAAGCTTAGAGGATATGCAAAAGGTAGATTTAGTTTTAATATTCCAGGTGGAAGATGTGAAGCATGTTCAGGAGATGGAATTATAAAAATTGAAATGAACTTTTTACCTGATGTTTATGTTCCATGTGAAGTATGCAAAGGAAAAAGATATTCAAGAGAAACACTAGAGGTAAAATATAAAGGAAAGAGCATTAGTGATGTATTAGACATGACAGTTGAAGAAGGACTTGAATTTTTTAAAAATATTCCAACAATAAAAAATAAACTACAGACTTTAATGGACGTAGGGCTTGGATATATAAAAATTGGTCAACCATCAACAACTCTTTCTGGAGGCGAAGCACAAAGAATAAAACTAGCAACAGAATTATCAAAACGTTCTACAGGAAAAACAATGTATATACTAGATGAACCAACAACAGGTCTTCATATGGCAGATGTACATAAACTTATAGATATTTTGCAAAGACTTGTAGATGGTGGAAATACATTACTTGTAATTGAACATAATTTGGATGTTATTAAAAGTGCGGATTATATAGTAGATTTAGGACCAGAAGGTGGAGACAATGGTGGAACAATAGTAGCACAAGGTACACCTGAACAAGTAGCAAAAGTAGAAGAAAGCTATACAGGAGAGTTTTTAAGAAAAGTTTTAAATAAAAAATAGAAAAAAGTGGAAGAGAACATCTTCCACTTTTATGTATTATGTGCAATTAGCAACAACAGCAACAAAGAACGATTATGATAAGTATTATCCAAATACAGCAGCAGTTTCCGCCTCCGAATAATCCGTTACCACCAAATCCGCAATTACCGCATCCGTTACATCCGCAACCTCCACAGTTATTACATCCGCATCTTTCATCCATCATCTAAATTCACCTCTCTTTGTTATATATAAACTTCTAATTACTTTGAAAAAAAGTATCGAAGTTTAATGGTGTAGATGAATTCTTTTCTTGACATATAAAATACAGAATAATAAGTATAAGTACTAGGACTATTAGCCATACTAGATTATCACTATCTATGCACATACATTTCACTCCTTTGTTTGTTGAGCTTTACTCAACTTAATATACTATATTCTAAATATATTTTTTTGTTACAAAATAAAAATACAAAAATATAAAAGATACAATTAGTTCTTGAATAATTATGTTACGTTATGATATAATCAAAACGGATTAAAAAAGGTGGAATAAGTTTGAAAAAGAATGATGAAATTGAATTAGAAATCATAGATAACGGTATAAACTTAGAAGGTATTGCAAAAGAGGATAATAAAGTTATTTTTGTGCCAGGTGCAATAAAAGGAGAGAGGGTATTAGCTAAAATAATAAAAGAAAATTCTTCATATTGTATTGGAAAAATAGAAAATATAATAAAAAGAAGTGAAGATAGACAAGAGCCTTTTTGTAGTGTATATAAAAGATGTGGAGGATGTTCAGGACAACATATAAGTTATAAAAGGCAGTTAGAGATAAAAAAAGACATAGTAAAAAATACATTAGACAAACAAAAGGTAGAGTATAAATCTTTAGATAATGTTGTTGGTATGGGAATACCTTTAAATTATAGGAATAAAGCACAATATCCTGTAAGAAAGACTGTGGATGGCAAGAGTAAGATAGGGTTTTATGCCAAAAGAAGTCATGTGGTTGTTGAAAATGAAGAATGTCTTATTCAAAATGAAGAGATAGATAAGCTATCTAAAGAAATATTTAAGCTACTTCTTTTAAAAGGTTTTAGTGGTTATGATGAACAAACTGGAAATGGAGATATAAGACATATATTAATTAGAAGAGGATATCATACATCTGAAATTATGGTTGTGATAGTTATAAATAATAAAGATATTTTTGAAGATGTAAGAATGGAAGAAATTGTAAATATCTTAAAAGAAAATGATTTAATAAAAACTATAGTTTTAAATTTAAATTCATCAAAGACAAATGAGATACTTGGAAAAGATGAAAAAATAATTTATGGGAATGGATATATTACAGATTATATTGGAAAATATAGGTATTATATTAGCTCAAAATCTTTTTTTCAAGTAAATACAATACAAGCAGAAGTACTATATAACATTTTAAAAGAAAAGTTAAAATTAAAGGGAAATGAAATTCTTTTTGATTTATATAGTGGAGTAGGATCAATAGGAATATTCTTAAGTGATAGTGTAAAACAAGTATATGGAATAGAAATTGAAAAACAGGCAGTTAAGATGGCAAATATGAATTTAACATTAAATCATGTTAGTAATGCTGAATATATTGCGGGAAGTGTAGAAGATAAAATTGTTGAGTTTGAAAAAAGAAATATTAAACCAGATATAATAGTTGTAGATCCACCACGAAAAGGATTAGACTTAGAAAGTATTGAGTATATAATTAAATTTAGACCTAAAAAAATTGGGTATGTTAGCTGTAATCCAGCAACTTTTGCAAGAGATTTAAAATTACTTAGTCAGTATTATGAGACTAATGTTATCACCCCTGTAGATTTATTTCCAAATAGTGAGCATATAGAATGTGTTACTGTACTTAATCTTAAATAGAAAGGAAAGGAACATAATATGATAATTTTAATTAGTGGATCATCACATACTGGAAAGACACTACTTGCACAGAGATTATTAGAAAAGTATAATTATCCATATTTATCTATAGATCATTTGAAAATGGGACTTATTAGAAGTAAAAATACATATTTAACACCAGAAGATAGTGATGAAAAATTAATAGAATATTTGTGGCCTATTGTAAGAGAAATAATTAAGACTAATATAGAGAATGATCAAAATTTAATAGTTGAAGGATGCTATATTCCTTTTAATTATAAAGAAGATTTTAAGGGAGAATATTTAGACAAAATTAAATATGTTTGCTTAATTATGACTAATAAATACATAGATGAACATTATAATGATATAGTAAAGTTTGAAAATAGAATAGAAAAGCGATTATATAAAGCAGATATTAGCATGAAAAAGTTAAAAGAAGAAAATGAAAATAATTTAAAAATGTGTAAAAAATATAATAATGAGTATATATTAATAAATGAAAAATATGATGTGGATTTTAAAATATAGTTTAGGAGGATATAATGGAATACAGAAGATTTAATAATACAATTGTTTGTAGAATTGATAGAGGTGAAGAAATACTAGATAAAATAAAGGAAGTTGCTTTAAAAGAAAATATAAAGCTTGCAAATGTTAATGCACTTGGTGCAACTAATGAATTTAAAGTTGGAGTTTTTAAACCAGAAGAGAAAAAATATTACTCTAATGAATTTAAAGGAGATTTTGAAATAGTCTCTCTTACAGGGACAATCAACACTATGAATGGAGAATTTTATACTCATATTCACATGAGTGCTGGTAATGATAAAGGAGAAGTATTTGGTGGACATTTAAATAAAGCAGTTGTTAGTGCTACTTGTGAGATGATAATAAATATAATAGATGGAGTAGTAGATAGAAAGTTTGATGAAGATATAGGACTAAATTTATTTAAGTTTTAATAGATTAAAATTATTTATAGATTATATGAAAAGTAAGTAATTAGTTGATAATTACTTACTTTTATGTTATTATACGAGTAATTAATAAGGAGGAAAAATGTCTTTAATAAATATAAGTAATTTGACTTTTGGATATGAAGGAAGTTTAGAAAATGTATTTGAAAATGTTTCTTTTAATATAGATACAAATTGGAAAATTGGACTTATCGGAAGAAATGGAAAAGGAAAAACGACTTTTTTAAAGCTTCTTCTTGGTAAATATGAGTATAAAGGTAGTATTTCTAAAAATGTATTGTTTGATTATTTTCCCTTTGAGGTGGAAAATAAAAATAGAATGGCAATTGAAATTGTAAATGAAATTGCTCCTAGTGTAGAAGATTGGGAAATAATAAAAGAAATAAATTTAGTAAATGCAGATAGTAGTATATTATATAGAAATTTTAATGTTTTAAGTGGTGGAGAGCAAGTAAAAATACTTTTAATTAGTCTTTTTTTAAAAGGTAGTAATTTTTTACTTATTGATGAACCTACTAATCATTTAGATAATGAGACAAGAAATAACTTAGCTAATTATTTAAAAAATAAATCTGGATTTATTTTAGTATCACATGATAGAAAATTTTTAGATAAAGTAGTTGATCATATAATTTGTATAAATAATACAAATATTGATATTCAAAAAGGAAATTTTTCTAGTTGGAAGAATAATAAAGATAGACAAGATAGTTTTGAAATAACACAAAATGAAAAGTTAAAAAAGGATATAACAAGACTTGAAAATGCAGCAAGAAGTACTTCAATTTGGTCTGATAAGGTAGAAAAGTCTAAATATAAGACTATTGATTCAGAAGCAAGTATTGATAGAGGATATGTTGGTCATCAGTCTGCAAAAATGATGAAAAGATCTAAAGTTTTAGAAAAAAGAATCGAAAAAGCAATAGATGAAAAATCTTTATTACTTAATAATATAGATAGAAATGATTCACTTAAAATTATTCCTTTGGAATCTAGAAAAAATCCAGTAGTTTTAGCAGATAATTTCCAGATAAAATATAACGATAAAGCTATTTTTAACAAGATATCTTTTGAAGTAAATAATGGAGATAGACTTGCAATAACTGGAAAAAATGGAATTGGAAAATCTAGCATTTTAAAATTAATCTTAGGTGAGAGAATAGAATATAATGGCTTATTTAAAACCATAAATGAATTAAAAATATCATATGTTTCTCAAAGTACAGAAAATTTAAAGGGAACAGTTAAAGAATATGCTAAGGAAACTCATGTTGATGAAGGCATTTTTAGAGCAATGTTATCTAAAATGGGAATATCAAATATAGAGTTAGAAAAAGATATGAATAATATGAGTGAAGGTCAAAAAAAGAAAATATTAATTGCAAGGAGTATATCAGAACAAGCAAATCTTTATGTGTGGGATGAGCCATTAAATTATATAGATATATTAACAAGAGAACAAATAGAAGAAGCAATACTTAAATATTGTCCTACACTTATTTTTGTAGAACATGATGAGACTTTTGTTGAAAACATTGCAACAAAAATTATACATTTAGAAAAATAAGGAGGAAAATAAAATGATTAATATAAGAAATGAAACACCTAAAGATTATGAGATTGTAGAAGAAATTACAAGAAAAGCTTTTTATAATATGTATATTCCTGGTTGTGTTGAGCATTATTTAGTACACATAATGAGAGAACATGAGGATTTTATAAAAGAATTAGATTTTGTAATAGAAGTTGATGATAAAATTATTGGAAATATAATGTATACAAAAGCAAAATTAGTAGATGAGAATAATAATCAAAAAGATATTTTAACGTTTGGACCAATAAGTATTTTACCAGAATATCAAAGAAGAGGATATGGAAAAATGTTACTTGAACATTCATTTAAAAAAGCTATTCAACTTGGATATGACACGATTGTAATATTTGGAAGTCCAAGTAACTATGTAAGTAGTGGCTTTAAAAGTTGTAAAAAATATAATATATGTATTAAGGATAATACATATCCAGCAGCAATGATGGTAAAAGAATTAGAACAAGATGCTTTAGATGGAAGAAAATGGACATATTTTGATAGTCCTGTTATGAATATTGATGAAGAAGAAGCACTTAGATATGATGATTCTTTAGAGAAAATGGAGAAAATTCATACACCTACACAAGAAGAATTTTATATTTTAAGTAATTCAATTTTTAGATAGGAGATGCTATGAAAAAACTTAATGTAATAATAGTTTATGATAAACAAGAAAAAAATGTATTGATGTGTAAGCGAGAAAAAGAACCATATAAAGGAATGTTTAATTTAGTTGGAGGAAAAGTAGAGGAAAGTGAAGATGAACTATGTGCAGCATATAGAGAATTAGAAGAAGAAACTGCAATTACAAAAGATGATATTAGACTTGTTAATGTTATGAATTTTGAATATAAAATATTGGATATGGAACTTGAACTCTATGCTGGAAAATTAAACAAAGATGTAAAAGTAGTAGAAGAAGTAAATAAATTATATTGGTTAAATAAAGATGAAAATTTTTTTGATTTAGAAAAATTTGCAGGCGAGGGAAATATTGGTCATATGATGAAACAAGTTGAACTTCATAAAAAGGAAATTTTTAAGTAAAGAGGTTAGAAATTATATACTAACCTTTTTTTCATTGCAAAACCATGGTATAATCTATAATTGCAACCGATAATTTACAAAATACAACTAAAAATTGGTAGAATGCAACCGATAGAATTGGTATAATTTCATTGTAAAAAGGAGGAATTTATGTATGAAATTACCAGATAATTTAAAAAGAATTAGAAAAGAGAATAATTTATCTCAAGAACAACTTGCAGAAAAATTAGGAGTATCTAGACAGGCGGTTTCAAAATGGGAATCAGGACAAAGTTATCCAGAGATGGATAAAGTGCTAAACATTTGTAAGTTATTTAATTATAATATAGATGAATTACTTAATGAAAATGTAAAAGAAGTAAGAGAAGAAACACAATCAAAGAAAAATTTGGATAAATTTGTAAAAGACTTTTTTAATTATATTACAAAGACAACAGATATGTTTGCAAGTATGAAGTTTAAACAAAAAGTAAAATGTATCATAGAACAAATTATGATTGTAATTGTTATTGCAATAATAGTAAGTATTATTGGAGCAATAGGTGGCTCTATATTTACTAATTTATTTGGTTGGATTAATTCTAGTGTATATAATATACTTAGAAATATTGTATCTTCAATTTATTTAGTATTTAGTTTAGTTTTAGGAATTGTTGTTTTACTTCATATATTTAAAGTAAGATATTTAGATTATTATGATATTATTGTAGAAAAAGAAATAGAAACTAAAAATGAAGTAACTGATGATATACAAAAACAAGATGATAATAATCAAAGTGCAAAATTAATCTTAGATAATAAAAGAGAAAAGATAATAATAAGAGATCCTAAGCATAGCGAATCTAAATTTTTGACTGCAATTGTTAAGCTTATTATGATTGGAATAAAAGCTTTTGTTGGTTTTTGCGCTTTAATGTTTGTATTCTCGCTTGTATGTTTAATAATATCTTTAGTATGTAGCTTTATATTTGTAAAGACTGGTGTAATATTTGTTGGAGCCTTAATTGGAATTTTAGCAGCAATTCTTGCAAACGTAATAATTATAGAATTAGTATATAATTTTATAGTTAATAGAAAAACATCTAAAACTAGAATAGGAATATGTTTTCTTTCAGCTATTGTGGGTGTTGGCTTTGGAATTGGACTTATACTTGTAGGAGTAAAAGATTTTAATTATATTGATACAATCGATGAATCTATGGCTAAAGTTACGACTGTAGAGTTTAACATGGAAGATGATATTAGTATTGATACGTATCAAGATGTTGAGTTTGTAGAAGAGGAAAGAGATAATATATTAATTGAAGTTAAGCATTCAGAATATTTTATTCCTAAAATTAGGAAAATAGATAATGAAATTAATATATATAATTATCAAAATGATTCTTCAAGTTTTGAGCTAATTCGTCAAAATATAGACGACATAAATAATAAACAAATAGTTAATTATTATGATACTAAAATATATGTACATGCATCAAAACAAAATATTGAAAAAATCGAGAAAAATAGTAGTGAAGAAGCAAGAAGGTATAGAGATTATGAGTTAAGAATATCAAATTTGGAAGATGAAATAGATGAATTAGAAAATACTATATATGATAATGAAGAAAAAATAACAGAACTTGAAAATACAATATATGAAAAAGATAGTAGAATAGAATCTTTAGAAAATACAATAGATGAATATAGAAACATATAATTATTAAGAGTGAATAATATTATGAACTAAATGGGGTTCACTTTAATTATTCACTCTTTTTGATATTGACAAATACCCCCAAGGGGTATATAATTTTGTTGGTGGTGAGGTATGAAAAAAGATAAATGTAATAATTGTATAAAACATACGTATAGAACAGATGAGGAAAAGAAAAATATTAAAAGAAGATTAAATATTATTGAGGGACAAATTAAAGGAATAAAACAGATGATAGATGATGATAGATATTGTGACGATATTTTAACTCAATTACTTGCTGTAAATAAGGCATTAGAAAGTCTTGAAAATAATATTTTAGAAAATCACATTAAGAATTGTATTACAAGAGAATTAAGAGCAGGAAATGATGATATAGTTCAAGAGATGATGAGTTTAGTAAAAAGATTAAGATAAATTTAGGAGGTAATTATTATGAATAAAATCGAATTAAAAATTAATGGAATGCATTGTACAGGATGTTCAAGTAGACTTGAGAGAGTATTAAATGGACTTGAGACAGTAAAAGCTTCTGTAAGCTTTGAAGAAAAAAAAGCAAATATAGAATATGATGAAAACATTACATCTTTAGATGATATAAAAGAAGCAATTGAAGATGCTGGTTTTGAATGTAAGGAGTAGGTATTTTGAAAAAGGTATTATTAAAGATAGGTGGCATGACATGTAGTGCTTGTTCTTCTGGACTTGAAAAATATTTAAACAAACAAGATGGAGTAACAGCTTCAGTTAATTTGGTTATGAATAATGCATCAATTGAGTACGATGATGAGAAACTAACTCTTGAGGATGTAGAAAAATTTGTATCAAAAGCTGGCTTTGAAAGTTTAGGAATAGATAGACTTGAAAAAGAAGAAAAGAAAAAAGCAAATGAAAAATATAAATTAATAGCACTTGCAGTTTTAGCAGTGATTACATTATATATTTCTATGTCTCATATGATTGGATTACCACAAATACCATTTTTAGATATGAGTATTTATCCATTAAATTATGCTATATCATTATTTGTTCTTGCTGTTATAGTAATGTTTATTGGAAAAGATATATTAAAAAATGGTTTTAAAAATTTAATACATTTAACACCTAATATGGACACATTAGTTACTATTGGAGTATTTGCAAGTATGATTTATAGTATATATTCTACATATAAGATATTTAATGGAGATTATAGCTATACAGGAAAATTGTATTTTGAGTCAGTAGCAATAATTATTACTTTTATAAAAATTGGAAAATACATTGAAGGAAGAAATAAAGATAAAACTAAGGAAGCATTACAAGAGCTTATGACAATTACTCCAAATCTTGCAGTTATACTAAAAAATGGTAAAGAAAAAACAGTAACCCTTGATGAGATAAATAAAGGTGATATTGTTGTTTGTAAACCTGGAGAAAAGATTGCAGTAGACGGTACAGTAACTGATGGTATAACTCATATAGATGAGTCATTTATAACAGGAGAAAGTATTCCTGTTAAAAGACAAAAAGGTGACAAGGTAATTGCTGGAAGTATAAATTATGAAGGATCAATATATTATGAAGCTGAAAAGATAGGAAAAGAATCAACAGTATCAGAAATTGTTAGAATGGTTGCAGAAGCTACTAATACTAAAGCACCAATATCTAGAGTCGCAGATAAAATTAGTGGTATATTTGTACCAATTGTAATACTTATTGCAATTTTAAGTTTTATTATTTGGTTACTAATTAGTAAGGATATTACTGTAGCTATTAATACTTTTGTAAGTATATTAGTTGTGGCATGTCCATGTAGTTTAGGACTTGCAACACCTCTTGCGATAGTTATATCATCAGGAGAGTGTACAAAAAGAGGACTTCTTGTAAAATCTAGTGAAGCATTAGAAAATGCACATAAAGTAAAGACTGTGGTTTTAGATAAAACGGGAACAATTACTAAAGGCAAACTTACTGTATCTAAAATTTTTAATTATTCAGATATGAGTGAAGAAGAGCTATTAAAATGTATTGCAAGTATAGAAAGAAAATCTGAACATCCTATTGCTATGGCAATTGTAAATGAAGCAGTTAAAAGAAATATAGAGTTTATTGAAGTTCAAAATTTTAGTGCAATAGCTGGATTTGGAGTATTGGCAAATATTGCAGGAGATAACTTTATCATAGGAAATAAAAAATTAATGGATAAAAATAATATAGAAGTTAATGTAAATAATGATTTAAATCTTCTTATTGAAAATGGAAATAGTATACTTTTTGTTTCAAAAAATGGAAAGTTGCTTGCATTAATTGGAGTAAAAGATGTTATAAAAGAAAATATAAAAGAAGTTGTAAGAAAAATAAAAGAAAAAAATATTGAGGTTTTAATGCTTACAGGAGATAACGAAAAAACTGCAGAAGCTATAGCAAAAGAAGTTGGAATAGATAAGATAAAGGCAAATGTTTTGCCATCTGAAAAAGCACAAGTTGTTAAAGATTTAAAAAAAGATGGACTTGTTATGATGTGTGGAGATGGAATAAACGATAGTGTAAGTTTAGTTACAGCAGATATTGGTGTGTCCGTTTCAAGTGGAACAGATATTGCAATGGATAGTAGTAATGTTGTAATAATGAATGATAATTTAGATAGAATAAATGATTTGATTATTATAAGTAAAAAGACTATAATAAATATTAAAGAAAATCTATTTTGGGCATTTATATATAATATTTGTATGATACCTATTGCTATGGGAATATTAAGTTCATTTGGAATAACAATGAATCCAATGTTTGGAGCACTGGCAATGACATTAAGTAGTATAACAGTTGTATTAAATGCACTTAGATTAAGAAATATTAAAATAAAATGATTGGGGGAAATTAGCAATGAGTATTACAAGAGATGATGCATTAAAATTATTAAAAGAATATAACAGTGAACCATTTCATTTAAGACATGGCCTTACAGTAGAGGGAGTAATGAGATATTTTGCAAGAGAATTAGGATATGAAAAAGAAGAAGAAAAATGGGGGATGGTTGGACTACTACATGATTTGGACTTTGAAAAATATCCAGATGAACACTGTATAAAGTCTCAAGAAATAATGAGAGAAAATGGAATAGATGAAGATATTATTCATGCTACAGCAAGTCATGGATATAATTTGACAGTAGATATAAAACCAGAGCATGAGATGGAAAAAGTATTATATGCTGTAGATGAGCTTACAGGTCTAATAGGTGCAGCTGTACTTATGAGACCATCAAAAAGTTCAAAAGATTTAGAATTAAAGTCAATGAAGAAAAAATTTAAAGATAAAAAATTTGCAGCAGGTTGTTCAAGAGATGTTATTTCTCAAGGAGCTCAAATGCTTGGTTGGTCTTTAGATGATTTGATAGATAAAACAATACTTGCAATGAGAGACTGTGAAGATAAAGTAAATCAAGAAATGGGAGAAAATTAATGATAGATGAGTTTTCTAGAGAAGAGCTTTTAATTGGAAAAGAAAATATAGATAGATTACATTTAGCAAAAGTTGCTGTATTTGGTATAGGAGGAGTTGGTTCTTTTGTTGTTGAAGGGCTTGCAAGAGCAGGAATAGGAAATTTTATTTTAATAGATGATGATACTGTAGATATTACTAACTTAAATAGACAGCTTCATGCACTCCATAGTACAATTGGAAAATATAAAGTAGATTTAATGAAGGATAGAATATTAGATATAAATCCTAGTGCTAAAGTAAAAGTATATAGAGAATTTTACGAATCAAATAAAAAAAATAATATTTTAGATTCAAGTGTAAATTATATTGTTGATGCAATAGATACTATTAAATCTAAAATTGAGCTTGCAAAGGATGCACAAGAATTAAATATTCCAATCATTTCTTCAATGGGAACAGGAAATAAACTTGATCCTACTAAATTTGAGGTATCAGATATAAGTAGGACAAGTATGTGTCCACTTGCTAGAATTATGAGAAAAGAAATAAAAAAAGCTGGAATAAAAAAATATAAAGTACTCTATTCTAAAGAAGAGCCAAAGGTATGTAAAGAGAAAAATATTCCTGGAAGTATTTCTTTTGTTCCTTCTGTTGCAGGACTTATTATATCTGGAGAAGTAGTTAAAGATATTATTAAAATAGGAGAAGAAAATGGAAGAGAGATATAAAGATATAGAAAATAGTATTACATCCACTTTTAGAAAAAGTATTTGGTTAAAGTTTGTACAAGGAATTAAGGAATTTGAAATGATAAAAGATGGAGATAAGATTGCTGTATGTATTTCTGGTGGAAAAGATTCTATGCTTCTTGCAAAGTGTATGCAAGAGATAAAAAGACATAGACAAATGGATTTTGAGTTAGTATTTTTAGTTATGGACCCGGGATATAATGATGCAAATAGACAAAAGATAATAGATAATGCAAAACTTCTTAATATTCCAATAACGATATTTGAAAGTAATATTTTTAAGGTAGTAGAAAAAGTAGATGATCATCCGTGTTATTTATGTGCAAGAATGAGAAGAGGATATTTATATAAAAAAGCTAGAGAATTAGGATGCAATAAAATTGCACTTGGACATCATTTTGATGATGTCGTTGAAACAATTCTTATGGGAATGTTATATGGTGCTCAAATGCAAACAATGATGCCAAAGCTTCATAGTACTTATCATGAGGGAATGGAGCTTATAAGACCACTTTATTATGTTAAAGAGGCAGATATAATTTCATGGAGAGATTATAATAATTTAGAATTTATACAGTGTGCATGTAAAATAACAGAAAAGTATACAAATCCAGGAAATAATGAAGCAGCATCAAAAAGAGAAGAAATGAAAAATCTTTTAAAACAGTTAAGAAGTGTTTACGATAAAGTAGATATGAACATATATAATAGTACTAAAAATGTTAATTTAAATACAATAATTTCATATGTAAAAGATGGAAAAGTACATCACTTTTTAGATGATTATGATAAAAAACAAGAAAATAAGGATGTGTAAAAAATGATTATAGAATATGAAGATAAATATATTGAAGAAGTAAGAGATTTACTTGTTGAGCTAGAAGAATATATTGTAAGTATAGATAAAGATGAGCTTGATAGAGTAGGAGAAGAATATAGAGAAAAATATATAGTTAATTTATTAAATGAGGTTAAAATGAATAACGGAAAAATATATCTATATATAGAAAATAGTAAAATAAAAGGAATGATAGCGGGAATACTTAGAAAGTATACAGAGGAAGATTACTTAGATTATAAGTGCCCAAAAGCAGGAGAAGTGTTAGAACTTGTAACAACACAAAAAGAAAGATCAAAAGGTATTGGTAGAAAACTTTTAGAAAAAATGGAAGAATATTTTAAAAGTTTTGGGTGTGATTATGTGTATATTGATGTATTTGCGTATAATGATAATGCAAAAAAATTTTATGAAAAAAGTAATTATCATGCAAGAATGCATAGTTATATAAAAAAGTTAGATAAATAAAAAATGTTGAAGAAAACTTCAACATTTTTTATTGCATTTTGTTATTTTGCCATTATATCACATATTAAATTAGAAATTTCAGTAGGATTTTCTACACTCATTCCTTCAATAAGTCTAGCTTGTGAATAAAGTATTTTAGAATAATCTTTTAGTTTTTCTTTATCTTCTATATATAATTCCTTTAGTTTATTTGCAATTGGATGATCTTCATTTATTTCAAGCACTTTTTGTGCTTTTATATTTTGATCTGTAGGCATTGCGTTAATTACTTTTTCCATTTCAAGAGATATTGCACCTTCACTAGTAAGACATACTGGATGATTTTTTAGTCTATGTGTAAATCTAACAAGTTGAACTTCATTATTTAAAGCTGTTTTCATTGTGTCAAGCATCTCTTTATTTTCCTCATTTTCCTTTTTTAGTTTTTCTTTTTCTTCTTCTGAATCTAAATCTAATTCATTTGTACATATATTGGTAAATTTTTTATCATTATAGTTTGCTAAGGAATGAATAACAAATTCGTCTATATTTTCAGTTAGATATAGTATTTCATATCCTTTTTCTTTAACTTTTTCAACTTGTGGTAGCATATCTATTTTATCTAAAGTTTCACCACAAGCGTAATATATTTCTTTTTGATCATCTTTCATTCTTTCTACATATTCTTTTAAAGTAGTAAGTTTTTTATCATTAGAAGAGTAAAACATTAATAAATCTTTTAGTTTATCTTTGTCTATTCCATAATTGTCATATGCACCATATTTAAGTTGTGTGCCAAAATTGTTGAATAATTTAATATATTCGTCCCTTTCGTTATTTAGCATTTTTGTAAGTTCTGAATTAATTTTTTTCTCAATATTTTTAGCAAGAGTTTTTAATTGTCTATCATGTTGTAGCATCTCTCTTGAAATATTTAAAGATAAATCTGGACTATCAACTAAGCCTTTAACAAAACTAAAGTAATCTGGAAGTAGTTCCTCACATTTTTCCATTATTAGTACACCATTAGAATATAATTGTAATCCTTTTTCATATTGTTTGGTGTAAAAATCATAAGGTAGATGAGAAGGAATAAATAATAAAGCATTATAGCTAAATGTTCCTTCAGCTTGTGTGTGGATAACTTTTTGAGGTTTACTAAAATCTGAAAATTTAGAAGTATAGAATGAGTCATATTCTTCTTGTGTTATTTCAGATTTTTTCTTTTTCCATAAAGGTACCATACTATTTAATGTTTCAGTTTCAGTTATTTTTTCGTATTCATTTTTTGTACCTTCTTTTAATTTTTCATGTTCAACATCCATAATTATAGGATAATGAATATAATCTGAATATTTTTTTACTAAATTTTTAATAGTATATGTTTCTAAATATCTACTGTATTTTTCGTCTTCTGTATCTTCTTTTATTTTTAATATAATTTTAGTACCAATTTCATCTTTTTGAGTTGGCTCAATTGTATATCCATCAACACCTTTTGAATTCCAAATATAAGCATCATTATCTAATGACTTAGAAATTACAGATACTTCATTACTTACCATAAAACAAGAATAAAATCCAACACCAAATTGACCTATTATATCTACATCTTCCTGTTTTTCTTGTGCTTGTTTAAAAGCTAAAGAACCACTTTTTGCAATTGTTCCTAAATTATTTTCTAGTTCTTCTTTACTCATTCCGCAACCATTATCTTCAATTGTAAGAGTTTTATTATCTTTATCTATAGATATTTTAATTTTTAAATTACTTTTATCTATATTTTCTTTCTTTTGCGTCATTGAACCATAGTAACGTTTGTCTAGAGCATCACTTGCATTAGATATTAGTTCTCTTAAAAATATTTCCTTATTTGTATAAATAGAGTTAATCATTAAGTCTAGTAGTCTTTTTGACTCTGCTTTAAATTGTTTTTTACTCATTAATAACATCTCCTTTTTCATTAAGTAATTATATACCTAGTTTTTAGCACTGTCAAGAAAAGAGTGCTAAAAAAATAAAAAAATTAGCACTCTAACATTGAAAGTGCTAAAAATAAGTGATATAATATATATTGCGTAAAAATAATTATGTATTATCTAAAAGGAGGGATAATTATGAATGCACAAAATTTTACACAAAAATCAATTGAAGCTATTAATAATGCTCAGTCAATTGCTATAGAAAATCAAAATCCACAAATAGAATTAGAGCATATATTACTTGCACTTTTAGAGCAAGAAAATAGCTTAATAAAAGAACTAATGAAGAAAATGGGAATTGCTGATACATTACAAGATGATATAGAAAGAAGAGTTAAAAGTATGCCAAAAGTTACAGGTGGTGCAAGACCAAGTAATGGCATATATGTGTCTCAAGATGTTGATTTTGTTCTTCAAAGTGCTGAAAGCATTGCAAAAAGAATGAAAGATGAATATGTATCTGTTGAACATATTATGCTTGCAATTATAGATAAAGTTACTGGAGAGTTAAAAGAGATATTTAAAAAATATAATATTACCAAAACTGGATTTTTGAAAGTACTATCTAGTGTTAGAGGAAATACAAGAGTTACAACAGATAATCCAGAGGAGACATATGATGCATTAAAAAAATATGGTCAGAATTTAGTTGAACTTGCACGTAATCAAAAACTTGACCCTGTAATAGGAAGAGATAATGAGATTAGAAATGTAATTAGAATATTATCAAGAAAGACTAAAAATAATCCTTGTTTGATTGGAGAGCCAGGTGTTGGTAAAACAGCAATTGCAGAAGGACTTGCTTTACGTATTGTAAGAGGAGATGTTCCTGAAGGACTTAAAGATTGTACAATATTTTCACTAGATATGGGACTTCTTGTTGCCGGTGCTAAGTATAGAGGAGAATTTGAAGAAAGGTTAAAAGCTGTACTTCAAGAAATAAAAAAGAGTGAAGGAAAAATAATATTATTTATAGATGAAATACATACTATAGTAGGTGCTGGAAAAACTGATGGTGCAATGGACGCTGGTAATATATTAAAGCCAATGCTTGCAAGAGGAGAATTACACTGTATTGGTGCGACTACTTTAAATGAATATAGAAAATATATAGAAAAGGATCAAGCTCTTGAAAGACGTTTTCAACCCGTAATGGTTGATGAACCAACTGTAGAAGATACTATTACAATACTTAGAGGATTAAAAGAAAGATATGAAGTATATCATGGTGTTAAAATTTCAGATAGTAGTCTTATTGCTGCAGCTACTTTATCTAATAGGTATATTACAGATAGATTTTTGCCAGATAAAGCAATAGACTTAGTAGATGAAGCTTGTGCAATGATAAAAACAGAAATGGAATCAATGCCTATAGAACTTGATGAAATTTCAAGAAAGATAATGCAGCTTGAAATAGAAGAAACTGCTTTAAGTAAAGAAAAAGATGAAATGTCAAAAAAGAGGCTTTCAAATATATCTAAAGAAAAAGCAGAATTAAAATCTAAATTTGATGGAATGAAGGCAAAATGGGAAAATGAGAAAGAAGCAATTGTTAAAGTTCAAAAATTGCGTGAAGAGATTGAGAGTGTAAATGCACAAATAGAAAAGGCAGAAAGAAATTATGAATTAAACAAAGCTGCTGAACTTAAGTATGGCAAGCTACCAAAATTACAACAAGAATTAAAAATTGAAGAAGAGTTATCAGAAAAGAGTAAAGAAGATGGACTATTAAGAAACAAAGTTACTGATGATGAAATTGCAAAAATTGTATCTAGATGGACTGGAATACCTGTTGCAAAATTAATGGAAGGTGAAAGAGAGAAAATACTTCATTTAGGAGAATTACTACACAAAAGAGTAATAGGTCAAGATGAGGCAGTTGAAAAAGTATCTGAGGCAATTATGCGTTCTAGAGCAGGAATTGGAGATCCTCGTAAACCAATAGGTTCATTTCTTTTCCTAGGTCCTACTGGTGTTGGTAAAACAGAACTTGCAAAGTCTCTTGCAGAGTGTCTTTTTGATGATGAGCATAATATGGTAAGAATAGATATGTCCGAATATATGGAAAAATATTCTGTTTCAAGATTAATTGGTGCACCTCCAGGATATGTAGGATATGAAGAAGGTGGTCAATTAACAGAGGCTGTAAGAAGAAAACCATATTCTGTAGTATTATTTGATGAAATAGAAAAGGCACATCCAGACGTATTTAATATATTGCTTCAAGTTTTAGATGATGGAAGAATAACTGATTCACAAGGAAGAACAGTAGATTTTAAAAATACTATAATTATACTTACATCTAATTTAGGATCAGAGTATATACTTGAAGGAATAGAAAAAGATGGAACTATATCTCAAGATGCAAAAGATAAAGTTAATATGCTTCTTAAAAAGAGTTTTAGACCAGAATTTTTAAATCGTTTAGATGAAATAGTATTTTATAAACCACTTATGAAACAAGAGGTAAGTAAAATATTAGAATTACTTATTAAAGACCTTGAGAAGAGACTAGAAGATAAAAGAATTACTATAGAATTAACTCAAAGTGCAAAGGATTATTTAATAGATAATGGATATGATGAAGTTTATGGTGCAAGACCTTTAAAAAGATTTGTTCAGAAAAAATTAGAGACATTAATTGCAAAAGAAATATTAAAAGAAAAAATCTTGCCAGATTCTAAAGTTGAAATAGATTATAATGGTGATGAGCTTATTGTTAAATAATTAAAGAACTTACTAGACTTTTAGTTTAGTAAGTTTTTTTATATTTTTTGGTTTTATTCATAAAATATTATTATATAGTAAATAGGAGAAAATATGAGTTTAAAAGAGTATTTAAAAAGTAAATATAATATATTAAACAAGATATTAAAAAGTATAAGTGATAGTAGAATTGGAGAATATTCTGCTCAATGCTCATATTATACAATTTTATCTTTTATTCCATTTGTAATATTACTTTTGACATTAATACAATATACTGGAATAAATCAGGATACATTATTTAATGTAATAGCAAGAGTTATTCCATCTAATATGAATGATATTATAATTAAAATTATACAAGAAGTATATTCAAAATCAATTGGTACTATTTCTATATCAATAATATTTACTATTTGGTCGGCAGGAAAAGGTCTTTATGCTTTAAGCATGGGATTTCAGTCTATATATAAGACTAGTGAAGATGAAAATATAAATTATTTTTCTTTAAGACTAAGAGCTGTTATAAGTACATTAATTTTTATTGTATTATTAATAGGAGGACTTATATTATTAGTATTTAGTAATAGCTTATTGTCGTTTTTACAAAATAAATGTGGTTTTTTTAAAGAATTAAGTATTATCTCAGAATTTGGAGCAAAGATTATATTCTTAATTGCTACTATAATTATATTTGATTTTATATATAAATTTATGCCAAAACATAGGGTCAGTTTCAAAAGTCAAATATATGGAGCAATTTTTGGTGCAATAGCTTTAAATATAGTATCTTTAGTTTTTGCAAAGTATTTAGATATATTTAAAAATTTTTCTATTACTTATGGAAGTTTAACAACACTTATGCTAATAATGATGTGGACATATTCTTGTTTTTATACAATATTACTTGGAGCTAAATTAAATAAAATTATGAGCTATAAAAGAAAAATATCTAATGAATAGTGATTTTATTTTTTTATTGTGATAAAATATAACTTAGAGGGATAATATATGACAGAAAAAGAGAAAATGTTAAAAGGAGAGCTATATAATGCAAATTATGATAAAGAACTTATTAAAGAAAGACAAAATATAAAAGATTTGTGCTTTAAATATAATATGGTAAATCCTTTAAATTTTGAAAAGAGAATAAAAATTATAAAAAAAATTATAGGTAAGATTAAAGGTGATTTTTTTATAGAACAACCTTTTACTTGTGATTATGGATATAATATAGAAATTGGAAATAATTTTTATAGTAATCATAATTTAGTTATATTAGATGCAGGTACTGTAAAGATTGGAGATAATGTCTTTATTGGACCAAATTGTGGTATATATACTTCAGGTCATCCACTTGAAAAAGATAAAAGAAATAAAGGACTTGAATATGCACATAAAATTATAATAGGAAATGATGTTTGGATTGGTGGAAATGTTGCTATATTGCCTGGAGTTACTATAGGAGACAATGTTGTAATTGGAGCAGGAACTGTTGTAAATAAAAATGTACCAGATAATGTAGTAATTGCTGGAAATCCATTTAAGATAATAAAAGAGCTAAATTAGAAAGGTAGAAAATTATGAAAATAATAGTAATTTCAGATATACATGGATCTTTATATTATATAAGAAAAATAAAAGATATTATTGATAGAAGTAATGTAGATAAAATAATACTACTTGGAGATTTGTATTACCATGGACCAAGAAATCCTTTAACTGAGGAATACAATCCACAGGAAGTAGCAAATGTTTTAAATAATTATAAAGATAAAATACTATGTATAAGAGGAAATTGTGATGCACAAGTAGACGAGATGATTTCTGATTTTAGATTTAGTGATAATATAAGATTAGAAATTAATAAAAAAAGATTTTTCTTTACACATGGACATAAATATAATGAAAACAATTTGCCTGAAAATATAGATGTAATTGTTTATGGACATTTTCATACTGGATTTATAAAAAAGATAGGAGATATTATTTGTGTAAATTCCGGTTCAATCTCTCTGCCTAAAAATAATACACCTAATAGCTACTTGATTATTGATAATGAATATATTAATCTTATAGATTTAGATGAACATGTAATAGATAAAATAAAATTTAATTAAAAAGAGGGAAAAAATGATTGCAATAATGCTTTTACCAATATATATTTTGCTAAATGCTTTTATGTACATAAGTTTAAGTCATTGGCTAGATTCTTGTGGACATTTTTTTAAATATAAAATTACTAAAAAAATACTTTTAGTGTTACAATTTTTTTTATCTAGTTGCTTGCTTATAGCATTTTTGCTTCCTAGTGGTAATATTAGAAGAATTTTTCAGTTTATAGGAAACTATTGGCTTGGAATTATGATATATTCCTTAATGGTAAATGTTTTTTTAGTAGCTTTATGGTTTATTTTATGGAAGATAAAAAGATTTAAAAATAAAAAGATAGACAAACAAAAACTTCATTTTATCTTTGGAATAATAGGACTATTAATTACTTTAATTATTAGTACATATGGTATTGTTAATTCAAGAATAATTCATAATACAGAATATGATGTTATTATAAATAAAGAGGCTAAAAATTTGGATAGCTTAAAACTAGTAATGGTAGCAGATTTACATTTAGGATATAATATAAATGCTTCTCATATAAAAAATATGACACAGAAAATAAACAGTCAAAATCCTGATATAGTAATTTTTGCTGGTGATATTTTTGATAATGAATTTGACGCAATATATAATCCAGATGAAATTTCAGAATTATTTAAAAGTATAGATTCTAAATATGGGGTATATGCTGTTTATGGAAACCATGATGTAAATGAGAAAATTCTTGCAGGTTTTACTTTTGCACAGGAGAATAAGACTAGTGACAGTAGAATGGATAAACTTTTATTTGATTCAAATATAAAATTGTTAGATGATGAATTTGTTTTAATTGATGATAGTTTTTATATTTACGGAAGACCAGATTATAGTAAAAGTACTAAAACTAGAAAAATGCCAAATGATATAGTATCAAATTTGGATAAATCAAAGCCAATTATAGTTGTAGATCATCAACCACGAGAGTTAGAAGAACTTGCAAAAAGTGGAGTGGATTTAGATTTATCAGGTCATACACATGATGGACAAATTTTTCCAATAAATTTGTTAGTAAACTTTTATTTTAAAAATAAATATGGTATAAAAGAGTTTGGTGATATGACAAGTATTGTGACAAGTGGTGTTGGAGTTTATGGTCCAAACATGAGAGTTGGTACTATAGCAGAGATTACAACAATAAATTTGAAATTTAATAAATAGTTATAAAAAATAGTAGTTATTTTGCAATTTCTATTGACTTAGAGTAGCTCTAATATGCTATAAATAACTTTATAAGGAGGAGATTATAGTATGGAAAAATCAAAAGTTTATTTTATAAAAGAGATAACTCCAGAAAATATTATTAAGGCATATGAAGCTTTAGGGATAAAACTTCCTGGAAAAGTAGCAGTAAAAATGCACTCTGGTGAAAAAGGAAATAAGAATTACTTAAGACCGGGTTTTGTAAAAGATGTAATTAATTATGTAAAAGGAACTGTTGTAGAGTGCAATACTGCATATGAGGGAGCAAGAAACTCTACACAAAAACATAAAGAATTAATCAAAGAGCATGAATGGGATAAATATTTTTCATTTGATTTACTTGATGAAGAAGGTCCTGATATGGAATTAGATATTCCTAATGGACTAGTGCTTAAGAAAAATTATGTTGGAAAAGATTTAAAAGAATATGACTCACTATTAGTTTTATCACATTTTAAAGGCCATGCAATGGGTGGATATGGAGGAGCTTTAAAACAGCTTTCTATAGGATGTGCTTCTTCTGCAGGAAAGACATTAATTCATACTGCTGGAGCAACAGATGATCAAAGAGAATTATTTAATAATTTACCAGAACAAGATAGGTTTTTAGAAGCAATGGCAGATGCGGCTTCAAGTGTAGTAAATTATTTTAAAGGAAATGCGGCATATATTAATGTTATGAAAAATATATCTGTTGATTGTGATTGTGACTGTAATGCTAAAGCACCATGTATGAAAGATATCGGTATACTTGCAAGTACAGATCCAATTGCAGTAGATCAAGCATGCCTTGATTTAGTATATAACTCAGATGATCCTGGAAGAGATGAACTAATAGAAAGAATTGAATCAAGACATGGTGTTCATACTATAGAAGCAGCTTCAAAACTTGGATTTGGCTCAAGGGACTATGAGTTAATCAATATATAATATATAATATATAATATATAATAAAAAAATAAAGACTTGCTTTGCAAGTCTTTATTTGATATTATTAATAATATTGAAGGTGAGTAAAAATGAAGGATTTAGGAACAAAAATTTTAGAGACAAAAAGACTTATTTTAAGAAGATTTAAAAAAGAAGATGCAGAAGAAATATATAATGGATTTATAAATCAAAAAGCTTTTTTATACTATGCAAATAAGGAAAAAAGGACATTACAAGAGGAAAAAGAGTCATTAGAAAGAATAGATGAAAAGTATAATCAAAGACATTATTATAATTGGCTAATTACTTTAAAAGATACAAAACAAATTATTGGAAGAATTTTTTTAGTAGTTGAAGAGTTTAATGAATGTGTAGAATCAAACTATGTAATTGATGATAAATTTTCAAAAAATGGATATATGACAGAAGCATTAAAAGAAGTAATTAGATTTTGCTTTGAGGAGTTAGAAGTAAATAGATTTCAGTCTTGTTGTGTAATAGAAAATAAAGCTTCAAAAAGAGTAATGCAAAAATGTAATATGACTGAGGAAGGAATAATTAGAAAATATATAAAACTTAAAGATGGGTATCATGATATGTATATGTTTTCTATTGTGAAATAATAGATATGTATTATGTATATATAATTAGGTGTAAGGATAATTCTTTATATACTGGTATAACAAATAATTTAAAAAGAAGAGTAAAAGAGCATATTACAAAGAGCAAAAAGTGTGCAAAATATACTAAAAATCATATAGCAATGAATTTGGAAGCATATTGGATTACAGAAGATAGAAGACTTGCCTCAAAACTTGAGTATCAGATAAAAAAGCTTACTAAGAATGAAAAAGAGGAAATTATTGTAAACAAGGAAAAATTTAATGAATATTTATCTTTAAAAGTAGATATTACAAAATATACTAAAATAATGTAAAAATATATATTGCTTGAGATATTTAGTTATGATAAAATTTAATGTTAGAAAGAAGGTATTAAAGGTGAACGAATTTATATTTGAAAGAAAAATAAATTATTACGAAACAGATAGAATGGGAGTTGTTCATCATTCTAATTATATAAGATTTCTAGAGGAGGCAAGATGTGCTTTACTTGAAAAAATAGGAATACCTTTTTCATATTTAGAAGAAAATGGTATAACAATACCTGTTCTTGGTGTAAATGTTGATTACAAATATCATGTAACCTTTGATGATATAATTGAAATTCATGTATTTACTAAGGAGTTTAATGGTGTAAGACTTACAATGGGATATAATGTTAAAGACAAGAAAAATGGTAATATTGTATTAAAAGGTGAAACTAAACATTGTTTTACAGATAGAAATTTAAGACCTATCAATTTAAAAAAGTATAATTTAGAAATATATAATAAATTTAATAATTTAAAAGAAGAGGAGTAATAGTATGGATTTTTTAGAGCTAGCTAAAGAAAGATATTCATGTAGAAGTTTTAAAGATAAAAAGATAGAAAAAGAAAAAATTTTAAAAATACTTGAAGCAGCAAGAGTTGCACCTACTGCTGTTAATTTTCAACCTCAAAGAATATTAGTTTTAGATTCAAAAGAAAAAATAGAAAATCTAAGTAAATGTACTCCGTATGGTTGGGGTGCACCACTAGTATTTATAATTTGTTATGATAAAGATGTGTCATGGAAGAGAAAATATGATTTAAAAGATGAAGGAATTGTTGACGCAAGTATTGTAACTACTCATATGATGTTTGAAGCATATAGCTTAGGACTTGGAAGTACTTGGGTGGGTGCTTTTGATCCTATGAAAATAAGAGAAGTGTATAATATTCCCAAAAATTATGAAATTGTCTCAATTTTACCAGTAGGATATCCATCAGAGGAATCAAGACCAAGTGATATGCATAATAAAAGAAATGAAATAGATTCCTTTACATTTTACAATGAAATAAAATAGATAGATGGTTTTATGAAAGAAGATATTGGATAAATAATATATAATTGTAATATTTTAGAAAGAATAATCAATTTTTTTGATTATTTTTTTCTTTTTTGTTGACAATTGAATACATATTCAACTATAATATAAGTATAGATGAATAAACATTCAACAATAATAGTATAGGAGGGATAATAAATGTCAAAGAATGAGTTTATTTGTGATTGTAATATAATTCATGAAGAAGTCGTAAAAGATACTTTAGATAAAATGCCAAGTCAAGATATGTTTAATAGGCTTGCAGATTTTTTTAAAATATTAGGAGATACAACAAGAGCTAAAATATTATTTGCATTAGATCAAAATGAGATGTGTGTATGCGACATTGCAAATGTCCTTTCAATGAGTAAATCTTCTATATCGCATCAACTTGGAACTTTAAGAAGATCTGGCATTGTTAGATGTAGAAAAGAAGGAAAAGAAGTATATTATACATTAGATGATGATCATGTAAAGGGATTATTTGAGCTTGGTATAGAGCATATAGAACATAAAATTTGAATAAATGGAGGTATTTATAATGAAAAAGAAGTTTAAATTAATTGGTCTTGATTGTGCAAACTGTGCAGCACAACTTGAAAATGCTATTTCAAAGATGGAAGGAATAGAAAGTGCATCAGTAAGCTTTATGACAGGAAAACTAGTTATAGAATGTGAGGATAACGACGATATTATAATGAAAGTTAAAAAACTAATAAAAAAAGAAGAACCAGATTTGAAAGTAGAGGAAGTATAGGAGGATTATATGAAAAAAAGAGGAATAAAAATTATCATCTCGTTTATACTTTTTCTAGTTGCTATTATTTTTAATTTTAATAATGAATGGATAAATAATATATTGTATATTATTTCATATTTAATTGTTGGGCTTGAAATAATAAAAAAAGCTATAAGGAATATATTTAGAGGTAAAGTTTTTGATGAAAACTTTTTAATGACAATTGCAACAATTGGTGCTTTTGCAATAGGGGAATTTCCAGAAGCAGTAGCAGTTATGCTATTTTATCAAGTAGGAGAACTATTTCAAAGTTATGCAGTTGATAAATCAAGAAAATCAATTTCAAGTTTAATGGATATTAGACCAGATTATGCAAATGTTGAAAGAGATAAAAAGGTAGAAAAGGTCGATCCTGATGAGGTAAATATAGGAGATATAATTATAATAAAACCAGGTGAGAAGGTTCCACTAGACGGTTTTATAGTGGAAGGAAAATCAAGTCTTGATACTAAAGCTTTAACAGGTGAATCTCTACCTAGAGATGCCACAGAAGGAGAAGAAGTTTTAAGTGGATGCATTAATTTAAATGGAGTATTAAGAGTACAAGTTACTAAAGAATTTGATGAGTCTACAGTTAGTAAAATACTTGATTTAGTAGAAAATGCTAGTAGCAAAAAATCTAAATCAGAAAACTTTATTACAAAATTTGCAGCATACTATACTCCCATTGTTGTTTTGATTGCAGTTGTACTTGCTGTTTTTCCACCACTTTTAATAGATGGAGCGCTATTTTCAGATTGGATATATAGAGCATTATCTTTTCTTGTAGTATCTTGTCCTTGTGCTCTTGTAATTTCAATTCCACTTAGTTTTTTTGGAGGAATTGGTGGAGCTTCAAAGATGGGAGTTTTAATTAAAGGAAGCAATTATTTAGAAGCAATTTCAAATACAGAGATAGTTGTTTTAGATAAAACAGGAACACTCACAGAGGGAAATTTTGAAGTTCAAAAAGTAGAAGCTATAGATATATCAAAAGATGAACTTTTAAAATATACTGCATATGCTGAAAATTATTCAAATCATCCAATATCTTTATCTGTTAAAAATGCGTATGGAAAAGAAATAGATAAGTCAAAAATTGAGTCAACACAAGAGCTATCTGGTCTAGGAGTTGTTGCTAGAGCTTTAGACAAAGATATATTGGTTGGAAATGAAAAACTTATGAAAGAGAAAGAAATTGAGTATAAAAAATGTGATGAAATAGGAACAGTACTTTATGTTACAATTGATGGAAAATTTGTAGGTTATATATTAATTGCAGATAAAATAAAAAAAGATGCACATAAAACAATAAAAAGACTAAAACTAATTGGAGTAAAGCAAACTGTCATGCTTACGGGAGATAAAAAAGATGTTGGAGAAAGTGTTGCTAAAAAATTAGAATTAGATAAAGTTTATACTGAGCTTTTACCAGATGGAAAAGTTAAGAAAGTAGAAAAGCTTTTGAAAGAAAAAAGTGAAAAAGGAAAGCTTGTTTTCGTTGGAGATGGTATAAATGATGCTCCTGTTTTAGCATTAGCAGATATTGGTATTGCGATGGGAGCTTTAGGTTCTGATGCAGCAATAGAGGCAGCAGATGTAGTAATTATGACTGATGAGCCATCTAAAATTGTAAATACTATACAATTATCTAAAAAGACAATGAATATTGTTAAACAGAATATAATATTTGCAATAGGTATAAAAATATTAGTACTTATTCTAAGTGCATTTGGAATTTCTACTATGTGGGAGGCTGTATTTGCTGATGTAGGAGTGTCTGTTATAGCAATAATTAATTCTTTAAGAGTTTTAAATGTAAAGAAAATATCTAAATAAATAAAAACCTTAAATGCTACTAAAAAATAGTATTTAAGGTTTTTTTCTAAACTTACAAAAATGTAATATAAAATTACTATAAAGGACTACTCAAAATATGTTACATATTGTATAATATTGTCGAAGGATGGAAGGTTTATGACTAAGAAAAATTTATTAAAAGAATTAAATAGCATTTTTTGGATTTTTGTAATAGGAAGTATATTAGGATTTATTTTTGAAACTATTTTAGTACTATTTCAAAAAGGATACATTGAATCAAGATCAGGATTATTATATGGTCCTTTTACTCCAGTATATGGTATAGGTGGAATTATTTATTATATAGCTTTTAAATTTATAAGGACAAAGGATATAGGAAAAGTATTTTTAATTACAATGGTACTTGGAGGAATAACAGAATATATTGCATCATATGTTCAAGAAAAACTATATGGGACAATATCATGGGATTATTCTTATTTAAAGATTAATTTTAATGGAAGAACTAGTCTTCTTCATTGTTCATATTGGGGACTTGCGGGAGTACTATATGTTATGTATATTGGACCACTAATTGAAAAGTTAAAAGAAAAAATTAATACAAAAAGAAGTCTAAAAATTATTACAGGTGTATTTGCAATTTTTATGCTTTTTAATATTACTCTTTCTTGTCTTGCAGCAGATAGGCAAACAGAAAGAAGGAATAATGTAGCTCCTCAAAATGCAATAGATACATTTTTAGATAATGTTTATCCAGATGAATTTATGGATAGAGTATATTCAAATAAAAAAGTAGTTTAATTTGAAAATAAAAGAAGGTAAAAGATGAAAAGAAAAGATAAAATAAAAATTTTTAAGATTATAATTTCTATTATTATAATTATAGCGATAATTGCTATAATAGTATATTTATTTCCGTTAGTAATGAATTTGTCTACCTCAGAAGGACAAGCTAATTTTAAAGCAAAAGTAGAAGAATCTGGAATATTTGGAATGATGACTCTATTTGCTCTACAAGTTGCGCAGATCTTTTTATTTATTGTACCAGGAGAACCTATAGAGATTTTATCTGGAATGTGTTATGGCTGGTTTTGGGGCACAATATTTATATTAATCTCTTCATGTATAATATCTGCATCAATTTTTTTGCTTGTAAAAAAATTTGGAAGAAAATTTGTTTATGATTTTGTAGATAGGAAAAAAGTTATTAAAATAGAAAAGAGTAAGCTATTTAAAGACCCTAAAAAAATAGAGATGATATTATTAATATTATATTTAATACCAGGAACACCTAAGGATTTGTTTGCATATGTATCAGGACTTTTGCCAATTAAAACATTACCATTTGTTCTAATTTCAACATTTGCAAGAATTCCCTCAGTTCTTTCGTCAACACTTGCTGGAGAAAATTTAGCTATTGGAGATTGGAAGATGAGTATTATTTTATATGGAGCAGTATTGTTAATTGTAGGGGTTATTATATACATAATAAATAAGTTAGATAAGGATAAGACAACAGATAAAATACTAAAAACGATAAAATGACAATATTGACAAAAATGTACATTGAGAATATAATTTTCTTAAATAGTGTTAGGAGGAAATTTATATGATAGAGATAAAAAATGTATCAAAATCTTATGTAAAAAATAAAAAATCAATAGATTCTCTTAATCTTGATATAAAAGATGGAGAGATATTTGGTTTTCTAGGACCAAATGGAGCAGGAAAGACTACAACAATAAGAATGATAACAGGTATATTAAATCCAGATGAAGGAGATATATTAATTGATGGTAATAGTATTACTACAAATCCTTTAGAAGCAAAAAAATCAATTGGATTTGTACCAGATAGCCCAGATATGTTTTTAAGACTTAAAGGAATTGAGTATTTAAATTTTATGGCAGATGTATATGATGTGCCTGTCGAAAAAAGAAAAGCAAAAATTGAAGAGCTTACTAAAAAATTTGAAATATATGATGATTTAAATAGTCAAATACAGAGTTATTCACATGGAATGAGACAAAAAATTGTAATTTGTGGTGCTCTTTTGTCTGAACCAAAAAACTGGATATTAGATGAGCCTATGACTGGCCTTGATCCAAAATCTTCTTTTGACTTAAAAGAGATGATGAAAGAACATGCAAAATCTGGTAAGACAGTATTTTTTTCAACACATGTTTTAGAAGTAGCAGAAAAGCTATGTGATAGAGTAGGTATTGTAAATAAAGGAAAGCTTGTATTTGTTGGAACACTAGCTCAAATGAAAGAAAAATTTAAAGATAATGGTAGCCTTGAAGAGTTATTCTTAGAGATTACGGAAGAATAAGAGGTGAGTAATATGAAAAAAGTATTAGAACTTACAAAAGTATTTTTAAAGACCTCTTTTTCAAATATGAATTCTCAGATGGGAATAAAGACTAAAAATAAAATAGGAATAGTCGCGTTATATATTTTTTTGATTGTTTATCTTGGTGGTTTAATTGGAATTTTTAGTTATAATATTATTGAATTGCTAAAAACAATAAATCAGGAATCTATATTTATTGGACTAATTTTACTTATAACTATTGGTTTTACTTTATTTCAAAGTATTTTTTCAAGTATAAATGTTTTGTATTTTACAAAAGATAGTGAATACATTTTACCACTGCCATTAAAATCATCTGAGATAATACTTTCAAGAACTATAGTAATACTTGTTATGGAGTATTTTGTCGAAGCTATGATAAGTTTAATACCGCTTATTTTATATGGTGTATTAACTGGCATGGGAGTAATGTATTATATTACGATGGCTATAGCTTTAATTTTAATACCAATATTACCAGTAGTGTTAATAAGTACAATTGTTATGATTGTAATGAGTTTTTCAAAGCTTGTTAGAAATAAAAATAAGTTTCAAATTGTTGCAACTATAATTGTGTTAATCTTTTCTGTAGCATTTGGAATGTTAATTAGTTCTACTAATGGAGAAGTAACAGATGAGCAAATGATGCAAATGATTATGCAGGCAAATAGTATGGTTAATCTTATAGATGGATACTTTCCAACATTAAGTACACTAATAACAGCATTAACAAGTACATCAGTATTTGAGGTTATAGTAGCTATTTTAGAGACTATAGGTATTAGTGTAATTGCTCTAATTATATATCTATTTATCGCAGAAAAAATATATTTAAAAGGACTAGTTGGAAATTTATTTAGTGGAAATTCAAAAAAATCTAAAGTAGACTTAAATAAAAATAATTTTAATAATAGTAAATTATATAAAAGTTATGTTGGAAAAGAATTTAAAATATTACTTAGAAACCCTATATTTTTAATGCAGTGCTTTATACCAGCAATATTAATACCAATTTTAATGATAGGTATTGTTGCATTAAATTTTAGGGGAATACCAGCAGAGGAGTTCCAAGAGGTTACTTCTCTTATACCTAATAATACAATTGTTGTTGTAAGTGTAATTTTAGGTATAGTACAGTTTTTCTACATGTTTAGTTATATTTCAATTACTGCTATATCTAGAGATGGAGAAAATGCAGTATTTATGAAATATGTACCAGTTTCATTATATAAGCAGTATATTTATAAAATTATACCAAATTTTATAATGAATATATTTACAGTTATAGTAACACTTGCAATTTTGCAGTTTATATTAAAAATGCCAATTATAACATTATTGATTGTTTTTGTAATATCAATGATAATGAATGCATTTCAAAGTATTTTAATGCTAGTTATTGATTTGAAAAAACCAAAACTTAATTGGGATTCTGAATATGCAGTTGTAAAACAAAATATGAATTTAATGTATCCAATGTTACTTTCTATGGTAAATATTGGTATACTAGTTTTAATAACAATAATTACAAATTCTTTAAATGTTTATATTGGAAGTGGAATAATACTTGTTGTTTATGGATTATTAACATATTTTGTAAATAGATATTTATATAAAAATCAAGTAAAGCTTGCAGATAATATTATATAAAGTAGAGCAACGGGAAATTAATCCCGTTGCTTTTAAGGCTAGCTTAAAGCTTCCTTTGCGATTGAAATCATCTCATAAGATAGAGATTTATTTTCCCTTAGGATGATCTCAACTTCAGTCCAATCCTTTGCAGGCTTTTTAGACCTGTTGTTATATACTCTTGTGTGTGTGACTGCTTCACATGTTTCGGCAATCGTTATAATTTCACACAAAAGATTTGGACATTCTCCCTTGCAGTGGGCAACAATGGCATCAATTTGTTCTGAACTAAGTTCAATGCCTAATTGCTCAGCAATTTTAACTGATTCCTCCCCATGCTTACGATTAAGGTTCCGAGCTTCTGGATGTTTACTCCAGTCGAAGTCTTTTTCGTAGATGTACGAAATAGGAAGCTGTCCCATGTTCATAATGAGAGCAGTATCATATGCTAGTTCGCAAGAGATTTTATACCCGCTATTTTTGGCTTTAATTGCTATTGCCATTGCTATTTGAGCTGTCCGTAATCCTTTCTCAGAGTCGATAAGAAAACTTGCTACAATAGCGCGGTCTTTTTTATTCATATTTACCCTCCTTTACACATATTTCAGTGCAAATATTAAATTAACATTACATAATAATTATAACATTTTTTTAAATACATGTCAAATTTTAGTATTATTTCTTAATTATAAAAACAACAAGAATTATTCTTGTTGTTTTTTAGTTAATAATGGTTCAATTACTTTTTTTGCATATGGAAATATTCTAGGTGAAATTTTGGAATCTTCTTTTAGAATTTTTTCAACATCTTCCCAAGTTTTTGCAGGCTCTTGAAATTTATTATTGTATTTTCTTCTCTTTAATGCAGATTCACAAATTTCAGCAGTTTTTAAAATTAAACCAAGCATATAAGGATAATCACCTTTTGAATGTTTTTCTATAACTTCCTTTTGTAAATTTGTTAGCTCAATACCTAATGCTTCAGCTTTTTTTACAGAAAATTTACCATGCATTTTATTTAATTCTTTAGCTTTTGGATGTTTATCCCAGTCATAATTTTTTTTATAGATATATGATATTTGTTTTTGTCCTAAATTCATAATTAGTGCTGTATCATATACAATATCTATAGGAATAGAAAATCCAGAGCTATTTAATTCTTCTGCTATAGACTTTGCTATTTTTGCAATTCTTATTTCCTTTTCTGGCTTAAGTAAAGAATTTAAAATTAATTTTTCTTTAGATTCATTCATTTTCAAACCTCCTAAAAAATAATATTACTTAATTAAGTATATTTTTAAAAAGTATGTTTACATAAAAATTATAACATAATGAGCTTTTATAGTCAACGAAAAATATACGTATTTTTATTAAAAATGTTTGACTTATATTTTAAATTGTATTATAATCTGATAGTTAGGAGACGAACCATATGGAAAATGAAGAAAAATTAGGAAAATATGTGAGCATTCTTTCAAGAAATATAAAAAGGATTTTAAATGAAGAAGTATCAAAGTATGATATTACTTATGAGCAAACTATATTTTTAAAATATATTGCAGATAACAGTTTAAAATGTAAAGTATATGCTAAAGATTTAGAAAATGAATTTGATAAAAGAAAGTCTACTGTAGCTGGTATAATTCAGCTCTTAGAACAAAAAGGACTAATAAAAAGAGAGTCTTTATGTGATGATAATAGGTATAAAGAACTTGTACTAACAAAAAAGGCAGAAAAACTATTAGTACAAGTAAATAAAACAATACTTAATATGGATTATAATTTATTAAAAGATGTGAGTGAAAAAGAATATAAATTGTTTATTGAAATTATTAATAAAATTTTAAAGAATATAAATGAAAGGAGTAAAAATTAATGGTAAAAAAATTAGCTAGTTACTTAAAAGAGTATAAAAAATCTGCATTAATAACACCAATTTTTGTTGTTCTTGAAGTTATTATGGAAGTGCTAATTCCATTTTTAATGGCAAAAATAATAGATGTTGGTATTAATAATGGAGATGTGCATTATATTGTAAAAATTGGTACATTTTTAATTATAAGTGCAATGTTATCACTTGCTTTTGGAATGCTTTCTGGAAAATTTGCTGCAAAAGCAAGTGCTGGTTTTTCTAAAAATTTAAGAAAAGAGATGTTTCATAAAATTCAAGACTATTCTTTTGAAAATATTAATAAATTTTCTACATCAAGTTTGGTTACTAGAATGACAACTGATGTTACAAATGTTCAAATGGCTTTTCAAATGATAATTCGTATATTAGTTCGTGGACCTGTAATGATGCTTTTTGCTTTGCTTATGGTATTAAGTATAAGTCCAAAACTTTCATTAGTATATATTGTTGCAATAATTTTACTAGGTATTGTACTTGTATATATTGCATTAAAAGCTCATCCTAATTTTGAAAAAGTATTTAAAAAATATGACCATTTAAATAGGGTTGTTCAAGAGAATGTTCAAGCAATTCGTGTGGTAAAAGCATATGTTCGTGAAGACTATGAAAAAAATAAGTTTAAAAAAGTAAATGATGAGGTATATTCATTATTTAAAAAAGCTGAGAAAATAGTTGCTTTTAATAGTCCAGCAATGCAGATTACAATATATACATGTATAGTGTTGATATCTTGGATTGGTTCAAATTTAATTGTTGGTGGAAGTATGCAAACAGGTCAACTTTCTAGTATGATTACTTATGCTTGGCAAATACTTGCAAGTTTAATGATGCTTTCAATGGTTTTTGTAATGGTTATAATGGCATCATCTTCAGCAGAGAGAATTTTAGAAGTTATAGAAGAAGAGCCAAAGATTAAGAATAAAAAGAATTGCATAAAAAATGTAAAAAATGGAGATATTGAATTTAGACATGTAGATTTTGTATATAGTGATGAAAAAGATCCAAATAAATTTGCTTTAAAGGATATTAATTTAAAAATCAAATCTGGAGAAACAATAGGAGTAATAGGAAGTACTGGTAGTTCAAAGTCTACTTTTGTTCAATTAATTCCAAGACTATATGATACAACACATGGTGATGTATTAGTTGGTGGAAAAAATGTAAAAGACTACGATATTAAATCTTTACGTGATGCAGTATCAATGGTTTTACAGAAAAATGTATTGTTCAAAGGAACTATTGCGGAAAACTTAAGATGGGGAAATAAAGAAGCAAGTTTTGAAGAGTTAGAAAATGCTTGCAAACTTGCTCAAGCAGATGGATTTATAAAAGAATTTCCAGAACAATATGATACAATGTTAGATCAAGGTGGAACAAATGTATCAGGTGGACAAAAACAAAGAATTTGTATTGCAAGAACGCTTCTTAAAAAGCCTAAAATATTAATACTAGATGATTCTACAAGTGCTGTTGATACAAAAACAGATGCATTAATACGTAAAGCATTTAGAGAAGACTTACCAGAAACTACTAAAATTATTATTGCTCAAAGAATTTCATCAGTAATTGATGCAGATCGTATAATTGTTTTACATAATGGTAAAATTGATGGAATAGGAACAAATGAGGAATTATTAAAGACAAATAAAATATATCAAGAAGTATATGAATCTCAAATGAAAGGAGTAGAAGAAAATGCATAAAAAGAATAAGTCAAAAACAATTAAAAGACTTTTAAGTTATGTTGCAAAAGAATATAAATTTCAATTTATAATTGTTTTTATTAGTATTATTATTAGTGCTCTTGTTGGTGTTGTTGGCGTTCAATTTATTAAAGTTTTAATAGATGAATATATTACTCCACTTATTACAAGTCAAGTAAAAGATTTTACTCCTTTACTTAATACATTAAAGATAATGGCTCTTGTATATTTAGTAGGTGTAGTATGTACTTACTTATATAATCGTTTAATGATAAATATTTCACAAGGTGTTTTAAATAAAATAAGAAAAGAAATGTTTGAACATATGGAAGAGTTACCAATTTCATATTTTGATTCAAAAGGTCATGGTGAAATAATGAGTACTTATACTAATGATGTAGATACTTTAAGACAAATGCTAAGCCAAAGCATTCCACAAGTATTTTCTTGTGTTGTTTCTATGGTTGCAGTTGCTATTGCAATGCTTTCAACTAATGTATATTTAACTTTAGTGGTGGCTGCAATGGTTATTTTAATGATTTTTGTATCAAAGTATCTAGGAACAAATAGTTCTAAATTTTTTGTTAAACAACAAGAAGACATAGGTGAACTTAACGGCTATATAGAAGAAATGATGGAAGGTCAAAGAGTGGTTAAAGTATTTAATCATGAAGAAGAAAATAAAAACTCTTTTGATAAATTAAATGAAGAATTATGTGATAGTGTAACGAATGCTAATACTTATGCAAATGTGTTAATGCCATGTATAATGAATATTGGTAATGTAGGATATGTACTTGTTGCAGTAATTGGTGGTATTTTATCTGTAAATGGAATACTTACAATTGGTGCAATTGCTGCATTTTTACAGTATGTAAAAGCATTTACAAATCCACTAGGTCAAGTATCACAACAAATGAATTCGATTGTAATGGCTTTAGCTGGTGCACAAAGAATTTTTGAGCTTATCGATGAGCCTGTTGAAAAAGATGATGGATATGTAACTTTAGTAAATGCTAAAGAAGAAAATGGTAAAATTGTTGAGGTAAAAGAAAGAACTGGTATGTGGGCATGGAAGCATGCACATCGTAATGGAACACTTAGTTATGTAAAACTTAGAGGTAATGTAGAGTTTGAAAACGTTACATTTGGGTATAAACCAAATAAAATGGTATTACATGATATATCTTTAAATGCCAAAGAGGGAGAAAAGGTATCTTTTGTTGGTGCAACTGGTGCAGGTAAGACTACAATTACAAATTTAATTAATCGTTTCTATGATATAAATGAAGGAAAGATACGTTATGATGGTATTAATGTAGAAAAGATAAAAAAAGATGATTTAAGGAGATCTCTTGGAATGGTATTACAAGATACAAGCTTGTTTACAGGTACAATTAAAGATAATATTCGATATGGAAAATTAGATGCAACAGATGAAGAAGTAGTAGAAGCTGCTAAGCTTGCAAATGCTAACTATTTTATTGAAGATTTACCACAAGGATATGATACAGTAATTAAAGGTGGAGGAGAAGGTTTGAGTCAAGGACAAAGACAACTTTTATCTATTGCAAGAGCAGCACTTAATAATCCACCAGTTTTAATACTTGATGAGGCCACTTCAAGTATTGATACAAGAACAGAAAAAATAGTTCAAGAAGGTATGGATAAACTTATGAAAGGCAGAACTGTATTTGTAATAGCTCATCGTTTATCTACAATAAGAAATTCTGATTTAATTATGGTGCTTGATCATGGTAGAATTATTGAAAGAGGAAATCATGATGAATTAATTAAAGAACATAAAACATATTATGGACTTTATACTGGTGCAATTGAAATGGATTAATATTAAAAATCAACAGGAAAATTTTTCTTGTTGATTTTTAGACTTTTATATGATATATTAGCAAAAATGGTAATATCAGATAAGGCTATTATCATATTATTAAAAAAAAGGAGAAATGCTTTATGTCTAAAAAATTAAATGTAATAAAAGAGAAATGTCCACAAAATCATAAATGTCCATCAGTTAAAATATGTCCAGTAAATGCACTAAGACAAGAGGGATTTAATGCTCCTACTGTAGATCATGATAAATGTATTAAGTGTGGCAAATGTGCAAATTTTTGTCCTAAAAAGGCTTTAGTTTTAGAAGAGGATTAAAATTACAAAAATGTAAGTTTTATTCTATATCTTTTGTGGTATAATTACTCTAGGTGAGCTTTATGAATAAAATTTTAATTATTGAAGATGACGAAAAGATAAGAAAAGAGTTAGAGAACTTTTTAAATAGAAATGGTTATAATGCAAAAGCTTTGAATAGATTTAACAATTTAGTAGAAGATATAATAAATGAAAAAGCTGATTTAGTTCTCCTAGATATAAATCTTCCATATGTTGATGGCGAGTTTGTATTAAAAGAAATTCGAAAAATATCTAATGTTCCAATTATAATGGTAACAAGTAGAGATAATGAAATGGATGAGCTTATTAGCTTAAATTATGGAGCAGATCAATACGTAACTAAACCATATAATATTCAGATTTTACTTGCAAAAATATCTGTATTACTTAAAAGAAACCAAAGTGCTGGTATAAATCAAGATAAAATTGACTGTAAAGATTTTATATTAAATAGGTCAAAGAGTATTATAGAAAAAGATGATTTAAAAGTTGAACTCACAAAAAATGAGATAAGTATATTATATTTTTTAATACTACATAGAGCAACAATTGTTCCAAGAGAGGATATAATAAAATACTTATGGGATAGTGAGTATTTTATTGATGATAATACACTTACAGTAAATATGAAAAGACTTAGAGGAAAATTAGAAGAGATAGGATTAAATGATATCATAGAGACAAAGCGAGGACAGGGGTATATGTTAAAATGAATTTTTTTAGTTATTTAAAAGATAAACTATTGCTTATTGTATTAAGTATGTTTTCAGCTATATCTATTGAAATACTTTTAATACCATATGATATAAATATTATAGTTAGATTATATATACTTTTTTCTATTTTTTTTGCGTTTATTGTGGGAATTTTAGTAGAGTATTTTATAAAAAGAAATTATTATAATGATCTTAATATAAAACTTAATGAACTTAAAGACAAGTATTTGATTTCAGAGTTAATAGATATACCTGATTTTTGTGAGGGAAAAATATTAAAAGGGGTAGTAGAGGAAGCTGGTAAATCAATGCTTGAAAATGTTAATGTGTACAAGCACTTGCAAGATGATTACAAAGAATATATAGAGCTTTGGATACATGAGATAAAAATACCAATTTCTGCAAGTAAAATGATAATAGAAAATAATAAAACAAGTGTAACTAAAAGTATAGATGAAGAATTAGATAAGATTGAAAATTATACAGAGCAAGCACTTTACTACGCAAGAAGTAATACAGCTGAAAAAGATTATTTAATAAAAAAATATAATTTAAAAGAAATTATTAATCAAGCAATTTTAAAAAATACTAATAGTTTTGTAAATTCAAAAATTAGTTTGGAAATGAATGATTTAGATATAGAGGTATATACAGATAGTAAATGGTCAGTATTTATAGTAAATCAGATTATTCAAAATTCAATAAAATACTCTTCTAGAAAAATAACAATTTTTAAAAAAGAACTAAAAGAAAATGTTGTACTATATATAAAAGATGATGGACTTGGAATTAGTAAGGGTGATTTAGATAGAGTATTTGAAAAAGGATTTACAGGTGAAAATGGAAGAATAATTGGAAAAAAATCAACAGGTATAGGACTTTATCTTTGTAAAAAACTCTGTGATAAGTTAAGAATCGGATTACAAATAAGTTCTAAAAAAGGTGAAGGAACGGAAGTTAGAATAATTTTTCCTAAAGGAAGTTATACAAGTTTTAGTAAATAAAAGACCTATATTAGGTCTTTTTCTATGACAAAAATGTAAGTTTAATGTAATTAAAATCGATGGTACTCTAAGATTTAAAATCGTATAATTAAAATATACGAAAGGAGAATAGAAATATGAGTAAAGTTTTAGAAGTTAAAAATGTAGAAAAATACTATGGAAATAAATCAAATTTAACTAAAGCAATAGATAATATTAGTTTTAAGGTTAATGATGGTGAATTTGTTGGAATAATGGGGGCAAGCGGTAGTGGAAAAACAACACTTCTAAATTGTATTTCTACTATAGATAGAGTTACAGCTGGTCATATTATAATTAATGATAAAGACATTACAAAGCTTAAAGGTAATAGACTAAATAAATTTAGAAGAGAAGAACTGGGATTTATTTTTCAAGATTTTAATTTACTTGATACACTAAATTGTTATGAAAATATAGCTTTAGCACTTACTATTCAAAAAGTAAATCCTAAAGAAATAGAAAAAAGAGTAGAAGATATTGCTAGAAAATTAGAAATAACAGATATTTTAAAGAAATATCCTTATCAAATATCTGGAGGACAAAAACAAAGAGTGGCATCTGCAAGGGCAATTATAACAAATCCAAAATTACTTCTTGCTGATGAGCCAACAGGTGCCCTTGACAGTAAATCTGCAAGACAATTACTAGAGACGTTTGAATATATGAATAAAGAGTTAAAAGCAACAATTTTAGTTGTTACTCATGATGCTTTTTCTGCTAGCTATACTGACAGGATTTTATTTATTAGAGACGGAAAAATTTTTAATGAAATAGTAAAAGGAGAAGCTTCAAGAAAAGAGTTTTTTGAAAAAATAATTGAGGTACAAACACTTCTTGGAGGTGATTTGAGTGATGTTATTTAAAATTTCATTTAAAAATATGAAAAAGAGTTTTAAAGATTATGCAATTTATTTTTTAACTCTTGTTTTAGGTGTTGCTATATTTTATATGTTTAACTCTCTTGATAGTCAACAGGCAATGCTTGACGTTACAAGTAGTACTAGAGAGTTTATTAAAATTATGGTTAGGATGCTTGAACTTGTATCTGTTTTTGTCGCTGTAGTTTTAGGACTTTTAATAGTCTATGCAAATAATTTTTTAATAAATCGACGAAAAAAAGAGTTCGGAATATATATGACTCTTGGAATGAGTAAAGGACAAATTTCTAGAATAATATTATTTGAGACAATATTAGTTGGTATATTATCTCTTGTGGCTGGAATTGTGATTGGGGTATTTGCTTCTCAGTTTATGTCAATACTTGTTGCTAAACTTTTTCAAGCAGACTTATCTGAGTTTCAGTTTGTATTTTCAAAGGCAGCATGCATAAAGACTTGTATATATTTTGCTCTAATGTATTTTGCAGTTATGATTTTTAATACCATAACTATATCAAGATATAAACTAATAAATTTGCTAACAGCAATAAAGAAAAATGAAAAATTAAAATTAAAAAATCCTGTATTATCTGTTATAGTTTTTTTTGTTTCAATTGCACTTCTTGGATGGGCATATTGGACTGTAACAGTAAAAGCAAATACATTAAATACTGCTGAAAAAGCTTTTGAACCAATTATTGTAGGAATAGTTGGAACATTACTATTTTTTTGGTCACTTTCTGGATTTATTATAAAAGTTATACAATCACGAAAAAGCATATATTTAAAAGGCACAAATATGTTTGTGTTAAGGCAACTTAATAATAAGATAAATACGACAGTTGTAAGTATGAGTGTGATTTGCATCATGTTGTTTATGACAATAAGTATTTTATCTGCAAGTTTATCTTTAAGAAATACAATGGAAAAAGATTTAGTAGAGATGACACCAGTAGATTTAAATTTATATAAAACTGCAAATTTACCCAAATCTTATGTAAATGCATATGGAAATGTAATTACATGTACTGAAAAACAGATTGAAGATTCAAAATATCCAATAACGTATACTTTAGAAAATTATAATTATGACTTAAACAAACTAAAAGATATAGTAGAAATACCAATTTATGTTACAGATGAGCTTACTTGGCGTGATAGTTTGGGTAGTTCATTTGAAGAGGCAAAACTAGAATTTCCAGGACTCTTATATGATTCACCAGAGGAAATTGTTAAAGTCTCAGATTATAATAAAATTGCAAGAGTGTATGGACTTAGCGAATATTCTTTAGAAGATGATGAGTTTATAGTGCTTTGTGATTTTGATTCTATGAAAGAATTAAGAGATAGAGAGCTTAAAAAGAGTAATGCAACAATTACACTTGATGGAAAAATATATCATTCAAAGTATAATGAATGTCAAAGTGGATATATTCGTATGTATACAAGTCATGTAAATACTGGTATAATACTTGTACCAGATAATTGTAATTTAAAAGAAGAGTGGAAAGAACAGTATTTTCTTGCTGCAAATTATAATACAGATAGTGAAGATGAATATTTAAAAATAGAAGAAGATTTTACAAATAATACAAGTCAGATAATTAAAGAGTTAAAAAATGATAGTATAGAACTTGACGGAATGACTAAAAATGCAATAGTTGAATCAAGTGTGGGTCTGGCAACTATGGTTGTATTTATAGCAATATATTTAGGGTTAGTATTTTTAATTGCTAGTGCAGCAATTCTTGCTTTAAAACAGTTAACAGAAAGTGCAGATAATAAGCAAAGATATACCGTTTTAAGGAAAATAGGCTGTGATGAGAAGATGATAAATAAAGCTTTATTTGCTCAAATTGCTATATTCTTTATGTTACCATTACTACTTGCAATTATTCATTCTATATTTGGAATACAATTTGCATTATCATTACTTTCAGGACTTGCAAGTTCAGAAGAATTGATTCCATCAATAATTGCTACAGTTATAATAATTGGTGTAATATATGGAATATATTTCCTTTCAACGTATTTTGGAAGCAAGAATATTATAAAAGAGGAATAGAAATAATTAAATGTATAAAAAGTAAGAAGGATAGCTTCTTACTTTTTAGTTGCTAAGAGCAACATTTAATGATATAATCACAAAAGAAAAAAGGAGATAAAATTATGTCAATAGAAAAAGTAAGAGAATATTTAAAAAAATTTGGATTAGATAATAAAATAATGGAATTTGATGTATCTTCAGCAACTGTAAAAGAGGCTGCAATTGCTTTAAACTGCAAAGAGCAAGAGATAGCAAAAACTTTGTCTTTTATTGTAAATGATAGACCAGTACTAATAGTTACCGCTGGAGATTCAAAAGTGGATAATAGTAAATTTAAAACAAAATTTAATGTAAAAGCTAAAATGATACCTTTTGATGATGTTGAGAGACTAGTAGGATATGCAGTAGGAGGAGTTTGTCCTTTTGGAGTAAATGAAGATGTTGATGTTTTTTTAGACGAGTCTTTAAAACGTTTTGATACAGTTTATCCTGCTTGTGGAAGTTCTAATAGTGCAATTAAACTATCTATAGAAGAGTTAGAGAAAGCTTCTAATTATAAAGAATGGATAGATGTATGTAAGATTGTAAGTGACTAATATAAACTAATGGTTTATTAAATTAAACTTATAGTCGATTGAGCTTATATATGTTTGATGTTAAAATATATTAAAAGGAGGTATTTTAACATGGAAAATAAAAATATTGGAAGTATTATTAGTACTTTAAGAAAAGAAAAAAATATGACACAAAGTGAGCTGGCAAATAAAATGAATGTAACAGATAAAGCTGTATCAAAATGGGAGAGAAACATATCTTGTCCAGATATAAATTCTATTCCAAAACTTGCAGAAATACTTGATGTATCTGTAGAAGAGCTATTAAATGCTAAAGGGAAAAATAACAATACAAATATAAATAATATAATTGATTTAGTTTTAATTTGTGTTGCTCTTGCAATGGGACTATGTATTATTGTTACATCAATATTAAATAGTATAGAAGTAAAAAATGCATTTATATTGCTAGGTATTGCAATAACAGCAATAGCACTATATTTACTAAGAAAAAAAGATAAAGAAAAATAGTAATTTTCTCTTGCCTTAGAGTACACTTTAAGTGATATAATTTACTTATCAAAGGAGGAGATAAATTATGAAAAAACAAACAGCAGGACATGATTCATTAGGAGAATTTGCACCTAAGTTTGCACAGCTTAACGATGATGTGTTATTTGGTGAAGTTTGGTCAAGAGAAGATAAGTTATCTTTAAGAGACAGATCACTTGTTACAATTTGTGTATTTATGGGAAAAGGAATGGTGGATAGCTCTTTAAAATATCACTTACAAAATGCAAAAAATAATGGAATAACAAAAGAAGAAATGGCAGAAATTATAACTCATGCAGCATTTTATGCTGGATGGCCAAATGCATGGGCAGTATTTAATATGGCAAAAGAAGTATATGCAGATGAGAATACAAAAGAAACCCATGGTGGTATGTTTGGAATGGGAGAACCAAATACAGCATATGCAAAGTATTTTATAGGTAATTCATATTTAAAACCACTTACAAAACCAGGTGAGTCAGTTGTATCTATTGCAAATGTTACTTTTGAGCCAAAATGTAGAAATAATTGGCATATTCATAAAAGCACTTCTGGAGGTGGTCAGATACTTGTCTGTGTTGAAGGTGAAGGGTATTATCAGGAAGAGGGAAAAACAGCACAAAAATTACATCCTGGAGATGTAGTTGTAATACCTGCAAATGTTAAACATTGGCATGGAGCAACAGCAGATTCTTGGTTTAGCCATCTTGCAGTGGAAGTACCAGGTGAAAACACATCAAATGAATGGTTAGAACCAGTATCTGATGAAGAATACCAAAAGTTACAATAAAAATAATTAAAATTATTTTTGAAATTAAAATATATTAGAGTATAATATCTCTCCTTAAAGGAGGGATATTTTTAATGAAAGTGAATTGTATAAAAAAGTAATGTGCAAAAAATATACTTATAATATTTTAACTACTTTAACATTTTTGGTGGCTAAATCAAATCCTAATGGAAAAGAAGTTATAATTGAGTTGTTGCTTAGAATTCCCTTAGTTAAAGTAGAGATATTCTTTGCTTTGATATGAAAATGTATAGTAAAACTATATAGACATAATATATAATAATATGTTAAAATAAAAAAGCATTGAAAGGAGTGTGGATAAATATGAAAAATCTAAAAATATTTACTAAAAATATAGATGAGGAAGCACTAAAACAAATTAATGAGTTGTTAGACCAAGATGCTTTTAAGGATAGCAAAGTTCGTATAATGCCAGATGTACATGCAGGTAAAGGCTGTGTAATTGGTTTTACAGGAAATTTAGGAAATAAAGTTATTCCAAATATTGTTGGAGTAGATATTGGGTGTGGAATGCTATGTATAGAACTTGGAAATGTAGAATTAGATTTAGAGAAAATAGATAATATAATAAGAAACTATGTTCCAAGCGGAAGAAATGTACATGAAAAAACACAAAGTAAATTTGTGGATTTAGAGAAATTGTATTGCTTAAAAGAATTAAAAAATAATAATGATTTTTTAGAAAGAAGTCTTGGTACACTTGGTAGTGGTAATCATTTTATAGAAGTAGATAAAGATGAAGATAACAATAAATATTTAGTTATTCACACAGGTTCAAGAAATTTAGGTAAGCAAGTTGCTTCAATTTATCAAGAAAAAGCAATTAAATACTGTTCATATAAAAAGGAAATGCAAGAAGAAAAGGAAAAAATAAAATTAGAGTATAAAAAGCAGGGTAGAAAAAGTGAAATTACAGCTGCATTAATTGATGTAGAGAAAAAATATGAAGGAAAAACTAAATTACCTATAGACTTATGTTATTTAGAAGGAGAAAATAGAGAAAAATATTTACATGATATGAAAATTTGTCAAGAATTTGCAAGGAATAATCGCTTATGTATAGCAAAACAAATATTATTTAATTATTTTAATATAGACAATTTGGATAATAATTTTAAATATTTTGAGACAATACATAATTATATTTCTTTTGAAGACAACATTATTCGTAAAGGTGCAATAGCAGCAAGAAGTGGAGAAAGAGTATTAATTCCTATGAATATGAGGGATGGTTGTATAATTGGTATTGGTAAAGGAAATGATGATTGGAATAAGTCAGCACCACATGGAGCAGGAAGAATTATGTCTAGAAATAAGGCAAAAGAAGTAGTAAAAATTGATGAATATAGAAAATCCATGAATGGTATATATACTACATCAGTAAATAAAGATACAATAGATGAAGCGCCAATGGTATATAAGCCAATGCAAGAAATAGTAGATTGTATAAAAGATACAGTTGAAATAGAAAAAATAATAAAACCAATATATAATTTTAAAGCAAGTGAATAATAGTTTTTACTGTCGCATATTTTGCGACAGTTTTATTATATATAAAAGATAAAATTAAATAATAAAATAAATATTTATATATATTATTTTTTGTGTTATACTTATTACTGTAAAGATTAGGAGGAATTATTATGAGAAAAAATATAAGAACAACTGATGCAATATTTCCAATGCCAGTGCTTATGATTGCAACATATAATGCAGATGGAACAATTGACGTTATGAATGCTGCATGGGGAATGATGCTTGAAAAAGATCATATAGTTTTAAATTTATCTGAGGGACATAAAACAGTAAAAAATATAAGAAATAAAAGGGCATTTACTGTAAGTATTGCTAACGCAAAACACGTAGTAGAGGCAGATTATTTTGGCGTAGTATCAGGTAATAATACACCTAATAAATTTGAAAATTCTGGACTTACAGCTACAAAGTCAGATCATGTTGATGCTCCAATAATAAATGAATTTCCAATATGTATGGAATGTGAATTTATAGAGTATCAAGATGAAAAATATGGATGTGGCGTTATTGGAAAAATAGTAAATGTAACAGCAGATGAAAGTGTTATGACAGGAGAAAAAATAGATATTTCTCTTTTAGATGCTATAGCATATGATCCATATACTTATGGATATTATAAAATAGGAGAAAGAGTAGGTAATGCTTTTAGAGATGGACTTAAATTAAAAAAATAATATAAATTAAGGGGGAGATAGAATGAAGGATTATTTTGGATATAAAGATAAAGTATGTGTTGTGACAGGAGCTTCCAGTGGAATGGGAAAGGCAACAGTAGAAATGCTTGTAGATTTAGGAGCAAAAGTATATGCTATAGACTTAAATCCATGTAGTGTTGAAGGTATTACTAAATTTATTGAATGTAATTTAGCTAAAAAAGAAGAGATAGACAATACATTTGAGAAATTACCAGAGCATATAGATTCATTTTTTGGTGTAGCGGGACTTTCTGGTTCTAAGACAGATTATAGGACAACTTTTGATTGTAATTATACTGCTAATATGTATATAACTTTAAATTATTTAAAAGAAAGAATGAAAAAAGGTGGCTCAATTGTGTATTGTACATCAACAGCAGGACTTGAATGGAAGAAATTTAAAAAAGAACAAAATAAAGTAGTACATGCCAAAACTTGGGAAGAGGTAGAAGAAAGAACAAGAAAATTGGCTTCTTCTGCTCCAGCAACATTTGCATATATGTATTCCAAAAGATGCTTATCACAGTTTGCATGTGAGCAAGCTGTAGAGTTTGCAAAATTGGGCATTAGAATAAATAATGTGTTGCCAGCTTCAACGGATACTGGTATGAAACAAGAATTTCAAGATATGATAGGAAGCGAAGAGGCTTTAATTGCTCAAACTGGTCTTGCTGGAAGACTTGCAAAATCTGAAGAAATGGCATATCCTATGGTATTTTTAAATTCAGATATGGCTTCATTTATATCAGGACTTGACATGGTAGTAGATTATACTGATACATGTCTTAAAGTACTAAAACTAAAGAAAAATCTTGAAGCAGTATCTGCAACAAACCCAATTATTTGTGCTCTAGCTAAAAAAATGATGAGTAAAGCAGGCACAAAAGCTTTACCAGATGGAAAGGAATAGATTTTATGAAAAAGATAAAACCTAAAATGTTAAAAAAAGGTGATAAGATAGCTATAGTAAGTCTTTCATCAGGAGTACTTGGAGATGAAAATATGATACATAAGTACTATATTGCAAAAGAAAGACTAGAAAATGATTTTGGACTTGAGGTTGTAACTATGCCAAATGCTTTAAAGGGAAGCAAATTTATATATGAGCATCCAGAACTTAGAGCAAAAGACTTAATGGAGGCATTTGAAGATAAAACTATAAAAGCGATTATTTGTGCAATAGGTGGAGATGATACAATAAGATTACTTCCATATATAGACTACAATGTTATTAGAGAAAATCCTAAAATATTTATGGGATATTCAGATACTACAGTTAATCATTTTATGATGCATAAAGCTGGAATTGTATCATATTATGGACCTACTATAATATGTGAGTTTGGTGAATATGTAAAAATTTTTGATTATACTAAAGAGGCAGTAGAAAAAATATTATTTAAAGATAGTAAAGGATATGAAATAAAGTCTAGTGATTACTGGTCAGATGATCATGTAAGCTGGATTGAAGAAAATATAAATGTAGCAAGAAAACTAAAAAGAGAAGAACATCATTATGAGGTTTTATCTGGAAATGGTATTGTAAAAGGAGAGATACTCGGCGGATGTGTTGATGTTTTTCCAATGATGGTATCAACTGAAATTTGGCCTAAATTAGAAGATTGGAAAGGTAAGATATTACTACTTGAGACAAGTGAAGAAAAAATGCCACCAGATTATCTATTATGGTATTTAAGAAATTTAGGTGCTCAAGGTATTTTAAAAGAAATAAAGGCAATTATAGTTGGAAAACCAAAGCATGAAACATATTATGAAGAATATAAAGAAGTATATCTTAAAATACTAAAAGAATATGACTGTGAAGATTTACCAATTTTATATAATGTAAATGTTGGTCATGCTGTTCCTATTGGTGTTATTCCTTTAGGTACAGAAGTAGAAATAGATTTTGACAAAAAAATATTCAAACTTATTGAATCAGCAACAAAAATAGGAGAATAATATGAAAGTATTACTTTTTACACATAGTCAAGATATAGATGGAATGGGATGTGCAGTACTTGCAAGAAAGGCGTTTGGAGATTATACACTTGTTCCTACAAAAACTTTTGAAATAACTAAAAATGTAGAAAACTATATTAAATCTAAGAAAATATATGATTTTGATAAGATATATGTAACAGATTTATGTATAAAAGAACCAGTTTTAAAATTTATAGATAATGATGAGATACTGAAAAATAGATTGTTAGTTTTAGATCATCATAAAACAGAAATTGAAGAAGGAAATAATAAATATGACTTTGTAAATATTATTGTTCAAAAGAATGGAAGAAAAGAATCAGGAACAAGTCTATTTTACAATTATCTTATTCAAAATAATTATTTACAAAGAAGTAATATATTAGATGAGCTAGTTGAATGGACAAGACAATATGATGTATGGGACTGGGAAAGTAAGAACAATATAAATGCTAGGAATCTACACGTTTTATTTGAAGTTTTAGGATATGATGCTTATTTAAAAATTATTAATGATAAGGTAGATAAATTAAATTCTATTGTTTTTAATAACTATGAAAAAGAAGTTATAGATAAATTTAATAAAGAAATGGAAAAAGATATTTTAAATATATTAAATGATATGAAATGCGTAGATTTAAGTATAGATGGCAATATATTTAAAGTTGGATTTGTTAAATGTCCGTATAAATATAGAAACGATATGAATAAATTTATTAAAAAAAATAATGTATATAACATTGATGCTGTAGGAATGATAATGACAGATATTGAAACTGTTTCTTATAGGCAGGTAAAGGACGTAGATGTTTCTATTATTTCAAAGTATTTTGGTGGAAAAGGACATAGAGGTGCTGGAAGCAACTTGCAAGAAAACGAAAAATTTAAAATGGTTATAAATAGTATATAGGTGATTAATATAGTTTGTTTAAGGTATATAAGTAGCAGATAATTGATAATTATCTGCTACTATGATATTATATATGTACTTAGTATAGGTGATTTAATATGATAGATATAAAAAAAGTAACTCAAAATATATTGGATAAGTTTAAAACTCTGTTTGAATGTTTTCCAATAACAACAGTTGTAGTATTTTTAGCTACAATAGTATATGCAATATCAGTAGATAATACATTATTTTCTAGTGATATATTAGCAAAAATTATGCAGTTTTCAGTATTTTTTGGAGTAGGCTCATATTTTGTAGAGTCATGTTCATCAAGATTTAGTAAGAAAAAAATAATAAGTGAGACTATCTTATTTATCTTATCGGTTTTCCTTACTATATTATTAAATATTAAAGTTGAATTATTTAATATAGAAAACGTTATAATTAATGAGTATACATTTAGATTTACTATGGCTTATGTAATTTCTTTGCTTGCTTTGTCTGTGTATATTAACTTTAAAAATAGTAAATTGGAATTTGAAGAGTATGTGGTAAGAGTTTGTTCAAATATTTTTAAATCTAGTATTGTTTTTGGACTTTTAAGTATAGGTCTTGCAATTATTTCATCAATTTTTGTATTTTTAATACTAAATGGAGATAATTATGAATTAGTTTTAAAAATTGAAATACTTTTACTTGGACTATACTATATACCAAGACTTTTGTTTTCATTATATAATACTAAAGGAGAGATAAGTACATTCTTTAAATTTATAATTAAGTATGTATTAAATGTACTTGTAATTATAGCTTTTGGCATAATATATATGTATATAGCAAAAATATTAATTACACAGAATATTCCTTCAAATCAAATATTTAGAATTATTGCTAGTCTATTTATTATAGGGCTTCCAATATGGACAATGGCAAGCTATTTTAAAGATAATAAGGTTTTATATAAAATAAATAGTAAATTACCATACTTGTTTATTCCTTTTATATTTCTGCAGATCTACTCAATAGGCGTAAGAATTTTGAGAAATGGAATAACAGAGGCAAGATATCTATGTGTGATGCTTATATTATTTGAAATAGTATATATAGCATTGTACTTTAAAAAAAGAGACAAAATAGCAAATATTATAATTGTATTTACATGCTTTAGTATAATATCATTAATAGTACCAGCTATTAATATGTATAAAGTGTCTTTAAATAGTCAATTTAATAATTTAAGAATATATAGACAAAAAGATAATCTTACAGATAAGGATAAAGATAAAATTAGCGGAGCATATTACTATTTAAAAAATGCTGTTGGTGGAGAAGCATTAATAGATAATTATTTAAGTTACGATGAGATTCAGGATATAACTAATTTTAAAACAGAGTATTACGATAGTTATTCTCAAACTATTACAGTAAGTGAAGATATAGAAGAAATTAATATCGAAGGATATAAAAAATTATATGAGGTAAGTAGTAATTACTATTTGGAAAGCAAAAATATAGATGAAGTATTTAAAAATATTGAATTTTCTACACAATCAGATGAGTACAGGTTTAATATTGACATTAGTAATATAATAAAAAGCTATATAGAAAATAAAGATAATATAAATGAATACTTTAAAAATAATAATAGATTTATAATAGATGAAAATAGATGTATTGTTATAACTTCATTTTATATAAATTATGGAGAGGATGACTTAATTAATAGCTATTATATAGGAGCATATATATTAGAAAAATAGATTTTTATAGGTTAAATTAGATTTTTTTATCTATTTAACCTATTTTTATTTTAAAGTCACTTACTTGTCATTTTATATGTACTATAATATAGATATAAAAAGAGAGGAGAAATTTTTTATGGAAATATTAAAAGTAGAAAATTTAACAAAAGTTTATGGAAAAGGAGAAACAAAAGTTACAGCATTAGATAATGTTTCATTTACCGTAAATAAGGGAGAATTTGTTGCTATTGTTGGTGCTTCAGGAAGTGGTAAATCTACATTATTACATTTAATTGGTGGAGTTGATAGACCTACTAGTGGAACTGTATATATAGATGGAAAAGATATATATAAGTTTAATGATGATGAGCTTGCAATATTTAGAAGAAGACAGGTAGGACTTATTTATCAGTTTTATAATTTAATTCCAATACTTAACGTTGAGGAAAATATAACTCTACCTTTAAGTTTAGATAATAGAGATGTTAATAAGAAAAAGCTAGATGATTTAATAAAGCTATTAGGTTTAAGTGATAGAAGAAATCATTTACCAAACGAGCTTTCTGGAGGACAACAACAAAGGACATCAATAGGTAGAGCAATGATTACTAGTCCAGCTATAATACTTGCAGATGAACCAACTGGAAATCTAGACTCTAAATCAAGTGATGAAATTGTTGAACTGCTAAAAAAATCTAATAGAGATTATAATCAAACAATAGTTATGATTACTCATAATATGGATATTGCTAAAGAGGCAGATAGAATTATAAAAATAGAAGATGGAAAAGTTGTTAAGGAGGTATAGATATGACAATTCTTAGCAAATTATCTTTAAAAAGTTTAAAACTTAATAAAAAAAGAAGTATAAGTACAGTAATTGGAATTATATTATCTGTTGCATTAATTTGTGCTGTTGGAACTTTAGTAAGTAGTTTTCAAAGAACTCTAATAGAAGAAACAATAAATCAAAGTGGATATTATCATCTTCAAATAAATAATGTTACAGATGAAGATATTGAAACTATAAAAAATAACAGGGATGTAAAAGACTATTTTAGTATATATGAAAATGGATATGCAGTTATGGAAAATTCACAGAATGAATATAAACCATATTATAAAGTAGAATCAATGTCAGAGGATGTATTTAATAGATTAAAATTTAACTTAATAGAAGGCAGATTTCCTAAAAATAGTAGTGAGATTATTATTAGTAGACATATCATAGATAATGCTAATATAGATCTTAAACTAGGAGATAAAATAACAATTGATGTTGGAAAAAGAGAGAGTATAGATGGCTTTGAACTGCATCCATCAAATCCATATAATCCATATGATGAATCTGGAGGAGCAATAAATGCAGAAACAGAAGAAGAAATATATTCATATTATGAAGGAAAAAGTGACGAACATATAGTAGATACTATTACTAAAACATATACAATAGTTGGAATTATTGAAAGACCAAATATGGATTTTGAAGGATATTCAGATCCTGGATATACAGTAATAACAACGCAAGACACACAAGGTAAAGAGAAGTTGTTTATATCATTTAAAAATCCATATGAATATAAAAGTACTGTAGTAAATATTCTTGGAGCAAGTAGCTATGAAAATTTGCAAAATGGAAGTGATACAGAGCTTAAGTATGACGATTTCAGTATAAATACTGAATTACTTAGATGGGAAGCTATGGCGTTTTCGGACTCTACTGTTTCAACTCTTTATGCTATAGCTGGAGTAGTTATTGTAATAATAATTATAACAAGTATTTTTTGCATAAGAAATTCTTTTGCAATAGCAACAACAGAAAAAATAAAGATGTATGGAATGCTTGCAAGTATTGGTGCAACTAGGAAACAAATAAGGCATAGTGTTATAACAGAAGCTTTAGTATTAGGAATAATAGGTATACCTCTTGGAATACTTTCAGGAATATTTGCAGTGTTTGTGCTTATTAATTTAGTAAACTATATACTTGGAGATAATATGTTTGCACATTTAGATGGACTTATATTTTACGTTTCTGTTTTACCTATAGTTATTGCATTCATACTTGGTTTTGTTGTAATATATTTATCTGCAATTTCATCAGCAAGAAAAGCAAGTAAAGCAAGCCCAATAGAGAGCTTAAGAAATTCTCAAGATATAAAAATAAATAATAAAAAATTGAAAACTCCAAAAATTATACAAAAAGTATTTAAAACAGGAGGAGTACTTGCGTACAAAAATTTAAAAAGAAGTAAAAAGAAATATAGAACAACTGTTGTATCTTTAGCAGTAAGTATTTTTGTATTTATAACAATGAATAGCTTCTTAACAAATGCTTTTGATTTATCTGGAATGTATTTTACAGATTATAATCATAATATAGAACTATATCATAACATAGATAATTTAACAGAAGATGAAGTAAAAGAAATAACAAGTCTAAGTACTGTTGATGAAAGTTTCTTGTTGTATGGGGATACCGGAAACTTTAAGATATTTGACACAGATAAAATAAATTTAGACGATGGATTAGAGCTAGTTGATGATTCAGAATATGATGAAGAAACTAATTCTGTAATACCAACTGGAAAAGGTAAATATATTAGCGTATTAATATATGGACTTGATACAAATGCTTTTAAAGAATATGTAGAGAGTATAAACGTAGATTATGAAAAAGTTAAAGATACAGGAATTTTAGTTGATACATATGAATATTATGATGAAAATGATAAAAATACAAAATCAATGAGAAGATATAAATATAAAGCTTCAGATACTATTAATGGTGAGTATAATGAAGAACCAATTAGTATAAAAGTTGGAGCTATTACAGATAAAAAGCCATATGGACTTGAGAGTACATATTATGAGGGTGGATTTTTAATTGTAGATGCTAGTGTGTTTAATAATTTAGAATTTCGTCTATCTAGAATTTGTATAAATGCAAATGATAGTGAAGAATTTGAAAAACAGCTTGAAGATATTAATAACCAAATTGTTTATACTAATTTTGAGGAGAGTGTAAAAGAGCAAAAGTCTATGATACTTGTAATTAATATATTCTTATATGGATTTATTACAGTAATAACTTTAATTGGTGTTACAAACATATTTAATACTATAACCTCTAATATGGAGTTAAGGCAGAAAGAATTTGCAATGTTAAAAAGTATAGGTATGACAAAAAGAGAGTTTAATAACATGATAAATTTAGAGACTATATTTTACTCTACAAAAGCACTTATTTATGGAATAATATTTGGGCTAATTGGAACATTTGCAATGTATAAAGCAACTGCAATAAAACTTGATAGTGGAGTATATATTCCGATTGTACCAATTATAATATCAATAGTATTTGTATTTATTTTAGTATTTATTATTATGAGATATTCAATTTCTAAGATAAATAAACAAAACATTATAGAGACAATAAGAAAAGAAAACATATAACTGTACTAATAAAAGGGACTAGAAAAGTCCCTTTTATTGTTATATAATATATACGGAGGAAATAAAAATGAAAATATTGCTTGTAGAAGATAATATAATGCTTGCAAAAGGACTTATATACTCATTAAATCAGCAGAGTTTTGACATAGTTCATAAAACAAATGTAAAAGAATCAAAAGAGTTCTTAAAAGATAATAAAGTAGATGTTATAATACTAGATATATCACTTCCGGATGGAAACGGATTTGACTTATATAAAAGTATAATATTTAATATGGATATACCAACTATATTTTTAACTGCAAAAGATGAAGAAGATGATATAGTAAGAGGTCTAGAAATGGGAGCAGAAGATTATATTACCAAGCCTTTTTCTGTAAGAGAATTAATTGCAAGAATTAATAAGATAGTACTTAAAAAGAAGAAAAACTTAGTAATAAAAGTAAAAGATATTGAGTTCGATATAGATAAAATGGTTGTTTACAAAAACAACGATCAAATACAATTTACAAGTTTAGAGCTAAAAATACTACATTTGTTGTTTATAAACCTAAATAAAGCAGTTACTAGAAACTATATTTTAGAAAAGATTTGGGAATGGACAGGCAATGATGTAAATGATAATACAGTAACTGTATATTTAAAAAGAATAAGAGAAAAATTAGGTTGTGATATAATAACTACAATAAAAGGAATAGGGTATAGAATAGATGAAAAATAAAATAGAACTAAAAAAGACAATAATTATAAGTTTAATATGTATTGTTGCTTTTGACATAACTTTTTTTGTGATAAGTTTAATTCAATACAATAGCTATAATAACAATTATAATTATAAAATATCTAGTATATTATCTACTGTAAAAGAAAAATATCCAGAAGTAACACAAAATGAGCTTATTGAAATTTTGAATGAAAAAAGTTTTAGTGATATATCTTTAAAAGAATATGGAATTGATTTACAAGAAGATACACTTATTCTTGCAAATGATAATTATTTTAAAGCTTTTGTTTTTATTAATATAATAATACTTACTATAATGTTTTGTACATTAGTTATTATATTTTTAAGATATAATCATTCAAAGGATAAAAAGCTAAATGAAATAACTAGATATATTGAGGAGTTAAATAATAGAAACTATAAATTATATATTGAAGATAACACTGAAGATGAGCTTTCAATACTTAAAAATGAGATATATAAGACGACAGTTATGTTAAAAGAAGTAGCCGAGAATTCTCTAAAGGATAAGAGAGATTTAAAGGACTCTTTATCAGATATATCGCATCAAATAAAGACACCTCTTACATCTATAATTATAATGTTAGATAATATATTAGATAATCCAAATATGGACGAAAATACAAGAAATGAATTTATAAAAGATATTAAAAAGGAAATAGTTAATGTGAATTTTTTGGTAAATTCTTTATTAAAACTTTCTAAGCTTGATGCAAATAGTGTTAGTTTTATAATAAAACCAGAAAAAGTTATAGATATTATTAAAGAAAGTGTAAAGAATGTATCAACTTTATGTGATTTGAAAAATGTAAATATTATGCTAGAAATAGATAAAGATATAAAACTAGATTGTGATTTTAAATGGCAAGTTGAAGCTATAACTAATATATTAAAAAACTGTGTTGAGCATTCAAAAGAGAATTCTCAAATTGAAATCATAGTATCAAATAATAAGTTGTTTTGTAAAATAGAAATAATAGATAATGGCGTTGGAATATATAAAGAAGATTTACCTCATATATTTGAGAGATTTTATAAAGGAAAAAATTCTTCAAGTGATAGTGTTGGAATTGGACTAGCTCTTTCTAAATCTATTATTGAAAAGAACAATGGTTATATTAGTGTTGAATCTGAAATTGGAAAAGGGACAAAATTTTTAATTAAATATTTTAATTAGCAAAAAAGGAGAGTGATAAATAAATGCAAAATGTTTTGTTGGGAATATTAATTCCATTTATAGGTACTACTTTAGGTTCATCTTTAGTGTTTTTTATGAAAAATAAAATTAATGATAAAATTCAAAAATTCCTTTTAGGGTTTGCTGCAGGAGTTATGATAGCAGCTTCGGTTTGGTCATTATTATTACCTTCAATGAATATAGCAAAAGAACAAGGAATTGTTGAATGGATTCCTGCATGTGTAGGCTTTTTACTAGGAATATTATTTTTATTATTACTAGATATAATTATTCCTCATTTGCATGTGAGTAGCACTAAGCCAGAAGGTTTAAAAAGTAATTTTAAAAAGACTACAATGTTTTTTCTAGCTGTAACTTTGCACAATATTCCAGAAGGTATGGCAGCAGGTGTTGTTTTTGCCGGAGTTTTATTGGATAATGTAGGATTAAGTTTTGCAGGGGCATTAGCTTTATCAATTGGAATAGCAATTCAAAATTTTCCGGAAGGTGCTATTATATCAATACCATTTAAAGCTGAAGGATTTAGTAAACCAAAAGCATTTTTCTATGGTGTTTTATCTGGTATAGTTGAGCCTATAGCTGCATTAATTACAATACTTTTAACAAATTTAGTTGTACCAATTCTTCCATATTTATTATCTTTTGCTGCAGGGGCTATGATTTATGCCGTTGTTGAAGAATTAATACCAGAATCACAACAGGGTAAACATACAAACTTAGGAACAATTGGTGTAGCATTAGGATTTGTTGTTATGATGGTGTTAGATACTGCTTTAGGATAAATTTTAAGGAGAATGAGTAATGGATGTAGTAAATATTTTAAGAGATTTAGTAAAATTTAATACGATAAAAGATAAAGAAAATAAAAAAATATTAGATTATATTGAAAATTATTTATTAAAATTAGGATTTAATACAAAATATAAAAATAAGTATTTAATTATGGAATATGGAAAAAATATTAAATTTGGATTTATAGGACATAGTGATACAGTAGAATATATTGATGGTTGGAATAGTGATCCATTTATACTTACTAAAAAAGATAATAATTTATATGGACTTGGAGCTTGTGATATGAAAGGTGGAATAGCAGCGTTTTTAAGTGCTATAAGTGATATAGATTTAAAAAATTTAAAATATGGTATAAGAGTGTATATAACTTATGATGAAGAAATTGGATTTACTGGAATAAAAGAAATAGTTGAAAAAAAAGAAATTTTTCCTGAGTATGTTTTAGTAGGAGAACCAACAGAAAATAAAGAAATGATAGGATGCAAAGGATTATTTGCTATAAAATTATATACAAAAGGAATAAAAGTACATTCTAGTACTCCAGATAAAGGTATAAGTGCAAATACAAGTATGATAAGACTACTTTGTGAGCTTGAAGATTTTTATAATGAAAAAATAAGAAATATAAAGAATAATAAGTATGAGATTTCAAATACAACTATGAATATTGGGCTTTTAAATGGAGGAAGTGCAATAAATTCAGTTGCAGCAGAATGTATGAGCTATATTGATTTTAGAACTATAAGTAATAAGCATGTAATTATGTTAAAAGAAAAATTAGATGAATTGTGCAAGAAATATGACGGATACTATATAGTAGATATTGATGTTAATACATTTTATAATGAAATTAGCAATATAAAAAAAGCTTATACTGCTGGATTTATGACAGAAGCAAGTTTTATAAATAATTGTAAAAAAATAATTTTAGGACCAGGTCCCATGACTGCTCATGAGATAAATGAACATGTAGATATAAATAGCTTATTAAAATGTAAAGAACAATATAAAAATTTAATTGAAAAAATATGTAATTAGACAAAATTATTTCGCAAAAATTTCTTTTTTAGTGTATATTTTTGAGAGAGTTCTAAAATATTCAATAAAATTGAAGAATTTATTAAGTTTTGATAAAATTAAATAAGAGTATTTGTAATTAGTTTAAATAAGTAGTAGGGGGAATGTTTTATGAAAACAGTAGTAATTACCGGGAGTGCAAGAGGACTAGGGTATGAAATGGCAAGGGTGTTTTTAAAAAATAATGTAAATGTTGTAATTAGTGATGTTAATGAAGAAAACTTATCTAAAGCTTTAGATACTTTAAGAACAATAGACTGTCAAGCTAAAGTTGAATCTTGTATTTGTAATGTTACTAAAACTGATGAAATTGAAAATTTAATTAAGTTTTCTATAGAAAAATTTTCTAAAATAGATATTTGGATAAATAATGCAGGAGTTAACCAACCAGAAAAAGCAATTTGGGAATTAACTGAAGAAGAAATTGATTTTATAATCAACGTAGATTTAAAAGGAACAATAAATTGCTCACGACTTATAATGAAAGAAATGGAAAAACAAAAGAGTGGAGCAATATATAATGTGGAAGGATATGGAAGTAATGATGCAACAATGCTTGGTCTTTCAATTTATGGTACAGCTAAAAGAGGTATAACATATTTTACAGAAGCACTTGCAAAGGAAAATGAAGTGAAACAGACAGGCATTATTGTAGGTAAGCTTTCACCAGGTATAATGATAACAGATTTTTTAGTAAATGCTGTTGGAGACAAAGAAAAAATAGTATTATCTGAAAAAACAAAGAAAGTATATAATATTTTAGGTGATTATCCTGATGTTATTGCAAATCATATGGTAAACGGTATACTTGATAATACTAAAAATAATGCAAAAATAGAATGGCTTACAAATAGAAAAGCTGCTTGGAGATTTATGACAGCTTCATTTAATAAAAGAGATTTCTTTAAGTCATTAGATGCACCTAAAGAATAAAAGATGTGAAATTTACATAAAAATTGTGAAATGCTTGTGAAAATAATATTATTTTGCTAAATCTATGTTATAATGTTATTGTAATAAATGTAGAATTAAACGTAGAAAGGGATGTAGTAAAAAATGAAAAAAGTAGAAGAAATATTAGATTTAGCAACAAATGGAAAAGTAAACATGGCAATATCTGCTGGTATATTATTACTTGTAGGATATATTCTAGGGTTTGTAGTAATAAAACTAGTATAAAAAATACCAAACTATTATGTTTGGTATTTTTTTTGACTATAAGTCATCATCTAGACTAGGACCAGATGGTTTTTTTGTTAGTTGAAGCTTTTTTGCACTTTCATTTTTTCCATAGCATTCCTCAATTGCTTGAGAGAAAATATTAAGAATTTCGCCATTAATTGCTTCTTGAGAGTATGTTCTTTGAGTATAGTCTGCAATAGCTTTGTTATTAAAAGTAACATCTCCATCAAGAATTTGCATCATAGCGTCAGAAAGAGCTTGACTATCATCAACTGGTACTAGCATTCCAAGGTCTGTTGTGTAAGTTCCTTTTGTTCCAGGATTTGGAGCAAGAACTGTTGGATCATTTCCATCAACAGCAGGATCATAGTTTTGTTTGATTGTTTTACCAGTTGTGTTCATGATATCAGGTATACCGCCACTATTTGTTGCAACAACAGGATGTCCACATGCAGTTCCTTCAATTACAACTAAACCAAAAGGTTCATTTCTTGATGGAACAACAGATAAATCTGCTAAGTTTTGCAATTGACGTATTACGTCAGGACCTTGTAATCCAACAAAATGAAGATTTTTTAGGCCAAGATTTTCAGCTTGAGCTTTAAGATCTGGTTCAAGAGCACCTGTACCAACAATAACTGTTAATAGGTTTTCACCTCTTTTTTCAGCTTCTTCTTCATTTTTCTTAGTTGCATCAATTAGTACATCAATACCTTTAAAATCGGCAAACTTCCCAACAAATAGAGCCATTTTATCATAGTCTTTTGGTAATTTTCCATCATCACTTCTGTCAGAAGTTAAGCTATCAAATAGCGCATCTTTGTCAACACTTTCCATTACATGGAATTTATCTGGGTTATATCCATTTTTTACAAGTACAACTTTATCAGCAGCTTCTGGAAATAGTTCGCAGAATTGTTGCTTTTGATCTTCTGAGATAACTATTACTCTTTGTGAACCTTGTGCAGATTTTTTTGCTTGTTCTACAAAATAAAAGTATTTATCTGCGTCAGCTTTTAGAGTTTTTAGCTCATCTGGTGTTAAATTACCAGCATTTAGAGTAGCTCTTAATTTTTGTAACTCTTCTAAGCTTCTTCTATATCCCATTAAATCTGTACCGTGAATTGTAACTACAACAGGAAGTCCAAACTCTGTTGCTACAGCATTGTGTATCCAGTTGTGTTGACCGTGAATTACGTCAGGTTTAAAACTATCTATTTCACTTTGAATTGCTTCTTTGTACTTAGCTTCTATTGCCTTTATCTCATCAAGATTTAGGTTCCAGAATGTTGATGTTGAACGTGTGTGTGTTGTAAACATTGGAAAGTTAAATTTTAGTTGTCCATCAATTTTTTCAGGACTTTCACTTTCTGCAGTAAATGGAATTAAGTGATATTTAACTCCTGGCACACGTGGAAAATCTGTTCTGTTTTCTGATAATATAGTGCATACCTCATGATTATGTTTTACAAAATCTTCAGCTTGAGTAGTAATTAAAGTACCACTACCAGCACCATTATTAGGAAAACCTGTTACTTGTAAAATTTTCATTAAATATTCCTCCTTTTAATTAAAAATGGGTAAACGATTTTTGTTACCCATATAATAATATCATAAAATGTTACAAAAATCAACATAAAACAGATAAAAACGCTAAAATAATGTATAAAATCAGAATATAAACTACATAAAAAAGTAATTATATACTTAAAATATATATTTCCTTTTAGTGTTGATTTTAATTGTAATTTATGATAGAATAATATAGAAAATAGGGAGACACCTATTAAAGAATGGAGGAATAATAAATGGAATTAAAGGGTTCAAAAACAGAACAAAATTTAATGACTGCATTTGCAGGTGAATCACAAGCTAGAAACAAATATACATATTTTGCTTCTAAAGCTAAAAAGGAAGGATATGAGCAAATTGCTGCTATTTTCCAAGAGACTGCAGATAACGAAAAAGAACATGCTAAATTATGGTTTAAACTATTAAATGGTGGAGATATACCATCAACAGCTGAAAATTTAAAAGCTGCTGCAGAAGGAGAAAACTATGAGTGGACAGATATGTATGATAAAATGGCAAAAGAAGCAAAAGAAGAAGGTTTTGACAGAATTGCATATCTATTTGAAGCAGTAGGAAAAATAGAAAAAGAACATGAAGAAAGATATTTAAAACTTCTATCAAATGTTGAAGAAGGAAAAGTATTTGATTGTGGAGAAGTAAAAGTTTGGAAATGTAGAAATTGTGGACATTTACATGTTGGAGAAAAAGCTCCAGAAGTTTGTCCTGTATGTTCTCATCCAAAAGCTTTCTTTGAAATAAAAGCAGAAAATTATTAATAGTTAAAAGTAACCTTTAAGTAAAATTTACAATAATATTAATTTTTCTTTAATATTTAATGTAATCTTGCAAAAGGTTACTTTTTTTATTGTAATATTTTATATATATAATATATAATTTAAAGTGTATGGAGGTTTATATATGAAGTTTTTTAAATCAAAAATTAGTATATTTATTATTGGACTTATTTTTGTTTTTATTATTTGTATTATAGGAACAATAATGCGTAATATTAATTCAAATACTCCCCAAATTGTTGGAACAAAAGAAAAGCTTGAGGATATATATAATAATCCTGGGGAATATCTATTATATAACATATTATATACTTTTTGTTTTCCTTTTAATCGTGATGGTCTTTATAAATATCCTGGTTATTTAGAATTTGAAGAAAGTAGTGATGGAATGCAGCCAATGTTAACTTATTATAGTTTAAAAAAAGCTGAGGCAAATAATAGTAGTATTGACCATACACCATCAGTGTTTGTTGATGAGCCTGAACGAAAGAAGTATGATGGTAAGTATATATATGATTTTTCTGATAATTACATAAATATTTATGAGGCGGACGGACTTATACCGGGAGATTTGATTAGTAGTATTACCATTGATAATGGGTATACACCAAAAGAACTTTTACTATATAAAGATAAACTAGTTGTTAATCTAAATGAAATTAAAACTTCCCTAATGCCATCTTTTAGTCATCAAAAAGAGGAAGTAGTTGGAACAAAAATAATTATATATGATCTTACTGATAGATATAATCCTATAGAAGAAAAAAATATTGAAACAGACTCTGAAAAGGCTTATTTAAAAATTATTGATGGAAAACTATATTATGTATTTTGCGATAAAATAAATGAACTCTCAAATGACATGCTAGCTTTACAATATACTGAAGATGGGATAAAAAAAGAGATTGACTTAAATAATACATATTATTTTAAAAATGATACTAGTAGATTTTTTACAGCTATAGCTTGGCTTGATTTAGAAGAAAAAGCATCAAATTTTAATATTAAATCATATTTAATTTATACTAGCAATGTATATTTTACTGATTATAATATATATTTGCAATATGTTATAAGCAAACCCAAAAATTATATATATGCGTCAATAAAAAATAGAATTTCTAAATTATTTAGCTTAGAGGGAGTAAATGGAGATTATCATTCTTATTCATATGATACCGAATCTGAGACTTATGCTGTAAAGCTAGTTATAGATAGGCAAGGAAATGTTCAATATGTAGATAATAAAAAATATGATGTTGAGTTTACAGAAAATATTAAATCATATAGAAAAATTTCTATATTTAAGGAGGTACAAAATGATAAAGAATATTAAATTACCAGTAATATTAGCTACTATAGTATTAGTGTTTTCAATAATAATTAATAATTTTTTACCTCTTCTAGTTATTATAATTAACATAGGGCTTATAATGGTAGTTAAAAGAATAAGACCCAAAAGAATATGGGACATAATATTTTTGTTATTTAGCATATTATCTGTTATTACTTATTCATTTTGGTATTTATCAATAATTTTGGGAACAATTAGTCTAATATATTCTATAAAAAGAATAATTGATAGCGGTTCATTTATTTCAAAATTAGCTACATTTTTTTCTATAGTTGGACTAGCTATTTGTTCAAATACATATATATCAGCTATAATGGAAATTATAGTTTGGACATAGGAGGATATTTATGGATACAAAAATTAAAAAAAAGAATCCTTATTCAGTTGTAGCACTCACATTAGGAATTATATCTATTTTTTCAGCAGTATATTATTATACTTCATTACCAGCAGGTATTATGGCAATTATTTTTGGAAATAAAGGAAGAAAAATGTATAACAGTAAAGTATCACTTATAGGAATGATAATAGGTATTATTGGTGTAATCTTGGCATCCTTAATTTTAGTATATCTTATACAAGCATTTATTTCTAAAGCATCGAGTAATTTTTTTTAATTACGTAACTTAGTTAAGAGATTTAAGCTTTTTAATAATTGTGTAAATTTATTGAAAGAAAAATATTTATATGATATTTTATAATATAGGTAATATATATATATATATAAATTAGTAAAATTTTTAGAGAGGTTTTTTATGAAAAGAAAAAATGTTTTAAAAACTTTAGTAGGAATTGGTTTAACAGCTAGTATTTTTGCATCAACAGTATTTGCAGTACCATTGAGTGATGAGTTTATAAATGGCTATAGAAAAGGTGATGTAAATCAAGATGGATGTTTGGATGAAAATGATTGTCAACTAATTTTAGATATTCTTTTGGGAAAAAAGGATGAAGAAGAAATTTACGTTAAATTGGGAGATTTAAACAAAGATGAAAAATTAACAACATTAGATGTAAATATGTTATTAGGAATGATAATTGATTCTTCAAATTTTCCTAAAGGAGACTTAACAAGAGATGGGAAAGTTACAACTAAAGATAGTGAACTTGCTTTAAATATTTCATTAGGAAAAGTAGAGTTAACTGATATTTATTTAGAAATAGGAGATTTAGACAATGATAATCAAATTACAATTAAAGATGTAAGATTAATATTAGACTCTATAAAAGAAGAAGATTTTATTAAAGGTGATTTAAACCAAGATGGAAGATTTGATACGAATGATATAGATTTTGGATATAAAATACTTGGAGGACAAGTTGATATGAATGACATTTACTTAAAATTAGGAGATTTAAATGAAGATGGAATATTTAATATTGTAGATATAACGTTTATGTATCAAAAAATAGAGCAAAGTACCGACTTTAAAAAAGGCGATTTAGATAGAAATGGAGCAGTAAATGCAAACGATGCTGCTGTAGCGTTGGATTTATATAAGTATGGTAATGTATCAGATAGTGACATGAAAATTGGTGATATGAATGAAGATGGCGTAATAAATGCAAATGATGCCGCTTTAATTCTTGACGTATATAAATATGGTGAGTAAAATGCAAGTTTTTATACTTGCATTTTTTATGTTTAAATTAAAAAGTTTTTTCACAAAATAAGTAGTGAAAATTAGTACAATTTTTTTAAATTATCATGTAAAATTTGTTGAAAAAAAAATATCGGTATGCTATTATATTATATGGATAATTTATAAATAATATTGTTGAAATTTTGAGGAGGTTTTTTTATGGAATTTAAACAATGGGAAGGCTTTGATAAATCTGGAGAATGGACAAAAGAAATTGATGTTAGAGGATTTATACAAAGAAATTACACACCTTATGAAGGAGATGAATCTTTCTTAGAAGGTACAACAGATAGAACACAAAAACTATGGGATGAAGTTTTAAAGCTTTATGAGGAAGAAAGAAAAAAAGGAGTACTTGATGTTGATACAAAAACTCCATCTTCTATCAATGCATATGATGCAGGATATATAGATAAAGATTTAGAACAAATTGTTGGACTTCAAACTGATGCTCCACTTAAAAGAGCAATTATGCCTAATGGTGGAATTAGAATTGTTGAAAAGTCATGTGAAGCATATGGCTATGAAGTAGATAAAGAAACAGATTATATATATAATAATTTAAGAAAAACACATAATGATGGCGTATTTAGTGTATATACACCAGATATAAGAGCTGCTAGAAGTTCACATTTAATTACAGGACTTCCAGATGGATATGGTCGTGGAAGAATAATAGGAGATTACAGAAGAGTAGCTCTTTATGGAGTAGATGCTTTAATTGAAGCAAAAAAGGTAGATTTAGAAGTATTAAATACAGATGAATTTACAGAAGAAATAATAAGAGATCGTGAAGAAATACATGATCAAATAAAAGCTTTAAATGATCTTAAAGCTATGGCATTAAAATATGGATATGATATATCTATACCAGCAAGCAATGCTAAAGAGGCAATACAATGGTTATACTTTGCTTACTTAGCAGCTACTAAAGATCAAAATGGTGCTGCAATGAGTATTGGAAGAACATCTACATTTTTAGATATATATATTCAAAGAGATATAGAAAATGGAACATTAACAGAAAAAGAAGCTCAAGAATTAATGGATCATTTTGTAATGAAACTTAGAATGATTAGATTTTTACGTACACCAGAATATAACGAGTTATTTAGTGGAGATCCAGTATGGGTAACTGAAAGTATTGGTGGTATGGGAATTGATGGTAGAACACTTGTTACTAAAAATTCATTTAGAATTTTACATACATTAGTTAATTTAGGTCCAGCACCTGAACCAAACTTAACTGTTCTTTGGTCAAAAAATTTACCACAAGGATTTAAGGATTATGCAGCAAAAATTTCAATAAAAACTTCTTCAATTCAATATGAAAATGATGACTTGATGAGAATAACTCTAGGAGATGATTATGGAATTGCGTGTTGTGTTTCTGCAATGGAAATAGGAAAACAAATGCAGTTTTTTGGAGCAAGAGCAAATCTTGCAAAAACTCTGCTTTATGCAATAAATGGTGGTAGAGATGAAAAAACAGGAAAACAAGTAACACCAAAATATGAACCAATAACTTCAGAATATTTAGATTATGATGAAGTTGTTGAAAAATTTGATCAAATGATGGATTATGTTGCAAAAATTTATATTAAAGCATTAAATGCTATTCATTATATGCATGATAAATATTCTTATGAAGCTTTAGAAATGGCACTACATGATAGAAATATACTAAGAACAATGGCGTGTGGTATTGCTGGTCTTTCTGTAGTTGCAGATTCTCTTTCAGCAATTAAATATGCAAAAGTTAAAGTTATAAGAGATGAGACTGGTCTTGCAGTGGACTATGAAATTGAAGGAGATTTCCCTAAATATGGAAATGATGATGATAGAGTAGATGATATAGCAGTTGAACTTGTTAAAACATTTATGAGAAAATTACAAAAACATATTACATATAGAAATTCAAAACATACATTATCAGTACTTACTATAACATCAAATGTGGTTTATGGTAAAGCTACAGGAAATACACCAGATGGAAGAAGAGCAGGAGAGCCATTTGGACCTGGAGCAAATCCAATACATGGAAGAGATGTAAATGGTGCAGTTGCTGTAATGAATTCAATTGCAAAACTTCCATATGAGTATTCAGAAGATGGAATATCATATACATTCTCAATAACACCAGGTACTTTAGGCCATGAATCAGAAACACAAGTAAAGAATTTAGTAAACTTACTTGATGGATATTTTAAACAAACAGGACATCATATAAACGTAAATGTTTTTGATAGAGCATTACTTGAAGACGCTATGGAGCATCCAGAGAAATATCCACAACTTACAATTCGTGTATCAGGTTATGCAGTTAACTTTGTAAAGCTAACTAGAGAGCAACAATTAGATGTAATTAATAGAACAATACATGAGAAGTTTTAATATATAAAAAATAATTTAAGTATAACACTAGGACTTCAAGCTCTAGTGTTATATTATTGTTTAAAGGAGGAGCTATGAAAGGACGTATACATTCTTTTGAATCTTTAGGAGCAGTAGATGGACCTGGTATACGATTTATAATATTTATGCAAGGATGTCATTTGAAGTGTAAATATTGTCAAAATAGGGATACATGGGATTTAAAAGGTGGAATAGAATATGAAACTGATGATGTTTTAGAGAAAATATTAAGATATAAAAACTATATAACTCCTAATGGTGGTGTAACAATAAGTGGTGGAGAGCCATTACTTCAAGTAGATTTTTTAATTGAATTATTTGAAAAATTAAAAAAAGAAAAAATTCATACATGCATTGATACATCTGGAAGTGTAGCATTAACAGACAAGGTAAAAAAATTAATAGACTTGACAGATCTCTTTTTACTTGATATAAAATGTATTAATGATGACATTTGTAAAGACTTAACAGGAGTATCAAATAAAAAAGAATTAGAATTTGCTAAATATTTAAGTGATAACAATAAAAAAATGTGGATAAGACAAGTACTAATACCACAAATAACAGATAATGAAAATGACTTAAGAGAGCTTGCAAATTATTTAAAATCTTTAAGAGGTGTAGAAAAATTTGAACTTCTTAAATATCATGATTTAGGAAGATTCAAGTGGGAAAATCTAAATCTTGAATATCCTCTTGCTAGGTATAGAACAGCAAATGAAGCAGATGTAAAAAGAGCTAAAGAAATAATGCAATTAGATTAAGAATATGAATTAATAGGAGGTAGTTATTTTGAGAAAATATTTTGGAACAGATGGGATTAGAAGAATTGCAAATACTGAGCTTACACCCGAGCTTGTATATAAGGTTGCAAAGGCTGGTGCATATGTTTTATCTAAACATACAGATCATACACCAACAATTTTTATAGGAAGAGATACAAGAATATCTGGTACTTTAATTGAAAGTGCTATGATTGCAGGATTTTTAAGTTATGGTGCAAATGTAAAAACTTTAGGAGTTATGCCAACTCCTGCAGTTGCATATCTTACACGTAAATTTAAAGCAGATGCATCTGTTGTAATTTCTGCATCACATAATACATTTGAATTTAATGGTGTAAAATATTTTAGTAATAAGGGAATGAAAATTCCAGATAGTTTAGAAGAAGAAATTGAAGAAGTTATGGAATCAGGAAAACTTGATGAATTAACAGCTATTAACGATAAAATTGGAGTAAGTGAAAATAGAGAAGATTTACTTGAAGAATACGTATTTTTCTTTAGAAAAATATTTGAAGATAAAGTTTTAGATTATTTAGATGATAATTTTAAGGTATTAATAGATACAGCAAATGGTGCTACAAGTAAAGTTGCTCCAAAAGTATTTAAAGCATTAGGAATAAACTATGATGTAATAAATAATAGTCCTGATGGAATTAATATAAATAAAGACTGTGGTTCTACACATATAGAAAATTTGGCAAAAACTGTAGTTGAAAAAGGATATGATTTGGGTATTGCATATGATGGAGATGGAGATAGATGTCTTTGTGTAGATGAAAAAGGTAATATAATGGATGGAGATATTTTACTTGCTATTACATCTAAATATTTAAAAGCAGAAGGTAAACTAAAAAATGATACTATAGTAGCCACTGTAATGAGCAATTTAGGTCTTAAGAAATATTGTAAAGAAAATGAGCTAAAGTTTGTTCAAACAAATGTTGGAGATAGATATGTTTTAGAAAATATGTTAGAAAATGGATATAATCTTGGTGGAGAGCAATCAGGTCATATAATTTTCTTAGATTATAATCCAACAGGAGACGGTATACTTACATCTTTAATGCTTACAGAAATATTGTTAAAGACAAAGAAAAAAGCTAGTGAACTAGCATCAATTATAACTATTTATCCACAAGTATTAGTTAATGCAAAAGTATCTGGAGATAAAAAATATAGTTATATGGAAGATGAAGTTATAAAGGCAAAAATTGAAGAAATTGAAAAAGAATTTGCAGATTCTGGTAGAGTACTTATTAGACCATCTGGTACTGAACCTTTAGTAAGAGTTATGATTGAAGGGGAAAATCAAGAAGTATTAGATAAAAGAGCACATGAACTTGCAGATTTAATTGAAGAGAGACTAAAATAATTTATAAAGAGGATGAACTTTTTCATCCTTTTATTTTTGTAACAAAAATATTACTATTTTTTTATATTTTGAAATAGAAAAAACACTTTTTTGATACGTACTTTTAAAATATTTTAAATTAATTCTACTTTTATTTAATATGTTTTATATATTGTATAAAATTTAGTTAAGTAAGAGGTGAAATATATGAAATCTATATTAAAAAAGGTGTTTATATTATTTGTTTTAGTTGCTTCATTTTGTTTTACAAATGTAGAAGCTTCTGAACTAATAAATAATCAGGGAGATTCAGTATGGACATTGTTACCAAGTATTTCAGACAATATAACTTGTTATATAACTGTTTATTCAGGTTCCTTACCTGAGTTGAATCCTGGAATAATAGAATATGGAAAAAATAAACATGGTTCAACAGGATTACCATATCCTTTTAGTGAATTTTCAAAGGATAATGAATACGATGTATATAACTTTTATATGATTACAGATTATGGAACTAACCCTAATAAGAGTTATATAGCATATTGCTTAGGGCATAGTATGAAAATGCACTATGGTGTAAAATTAGACGCTACAGGTAGTCCATTAAGTAATGGTAAATATTTAACTTCAGAAATTATAGATAAAGTAGAAAGAGTATTAATCTATGGATATGATCCTTCTGAAATTGTAGAGGGCTCATATAGACCTTTAATGCAAGGTGAATGTACTCAAAATGCGCATCTTATGTTTGCAACACAAGTTGCAGTGTGGGCAGCAGCTGATGGTGCGTGGGGAACATCATTACAAGAGCAACTTGCACAAGCATATTTAAATGATGATCAAGATCCAAGAGGATTGGCAATGAGTGCTTATAGAATTATAGTTGAAAATGTAAACAATTCATATAAAGATATAAGTTTCTTAAAAGAAACACCAGAAGAATTTATACAACCAATTAAATTAAAATGGAATCAAACAAATCAAAGATTTGAAGCAAGAGTTACTGATACAAATAATATGCATAGTGTTCCAAAGGTAAGCTACAACTGGTCAGATCCTACTGGAAATATATATGTAGAGTATGATGGAAGTGATGTTATTATTTGTGCAGACGAGCCTACAGGAACAATAAACAGTCCTGTTATATTAACAGCAGAAAAGAATATAAATAATGGCCGTGGAAAGCTAAAAATGTGGCAAAATCATACAGACCCAGCAGGTGACCAACCATTAGGTAGAATTGTTGATGGCAAAAGAACACCAACGTATATGTATGCTAAAGCGTATACAGAAGGTTTTAAAGTAAGAGTACATAAAGATTTAGTAGATATAAATAGAAACTATGGAGATGCAACTGTTAAAAATGCTGTATATGGAATATATTCTGACATAGATTGTACTAATGAAATTGCAAGAGTAACAGTTGGAGAAAATGGATATTCAAATAAAACTGATTATTTGCCATATCAAACATATTATTTAAAAGAAATAACAGAATCAGAAGGAACTATGTTAAATACCAATGTGTTAACTATTAATCCTGAAAATGCGGCAACAGATGCTGACGGTGATTTCTCTATTACAATAAATACAGAAAATGAAATTATTCCAACTAGACTTGAAGTTATAAAATATAGAGATGAAGGGGAACCTTCAGAAGGTACTTCAGCCACAGGTGCTATATTAAGGTTAACATTAAATAGTAATAAACAAGAGACATATACAGCAATTGTAGATGAAAATGGTTATTGTAGTTTTGAAAACATTCCATATGGAACATATACATTAACAGAAGATGAAACAAATTCAGTCAAGTATTTAAAAATGAACGAGCAGGTAATTAATATGTATAATTCACAGCAGACTTATACATATAGAGTAATAGTTGCAGATAATAGACTTGAAGTATTTTTAAAAGTACAAAAGATGGACAAAGACACAAATGAAGCAATTATGCTTGAAGGAGCAAAATTTAAAATATGGGATGTAGAAAATAGAGAGTGGGTTACTCTAATGGAGACTCCAAGTGGAGAGATGATATCTGAATTTGTGACTAATGAAAATGGGTATTTTATTACACCACAAGCATTAAAAAGTGGAGAATATGTAATATATGAGACAGAGTCACCTGATGGATATTATTTAGAAGATGATTACAGATTACCAGAAGATGAGTCTAAACTTGGAGAAGGTGGAATAAAGGTTACTTTATCTACTCAAATTCAAGTAGAAGAAGATAACGAAGGAAATTTAATCTATACAGCAAAAGTACAAGATAGACCTTTAAAAGGAAAACTTGATATATATAAAACAGGAGAAATGCTAACAGAAGCTATATTTGAAGTTGATAGTGAAAAAGATGGAGAAAAAGTAATATATAGTGAAGAAAAAGCAACACCTGTATATAAATTGCAAGGACTTGAAGGAGTAACATATGAAATATATGCAGCAGAGGATATAAAGTCTCCAGATGGAAGAATAACATATGTTACAAAAGGACAAAAAGTTCAAACAATTACAACTAATGAAAATGGAATAGCAACAACTAAAGAGTTATATTTAGGAGAATATGAGATAAAAGAAGTTAAAGTTCCTAATGGATATACAATTAATAAAGAAATACCAAATGTTACTTTAACAAATGATGATCCATATGAGAGAGTAAAAATAACTAAAGAAGAGTATACAAATGAAAGACAAAAGTTACAATTAACTTTTAATAAAATATTTAAAGATGTTAGTTATTCTAATGGAGAAAAATTAGAGAAAAAATCATTATTTGGAGTATATACAAAAAATGAAATTCAAAATTATAAAGGACAAGCAATTATACCAAGTAATATGCTTATGGACTTAATATGGGCAGATGAAAATGGAGATGTAACAAGTACAATAGATTTACCAGAAGGTACATACTATGTAAAAGAACTTTATGCTTCATATCCATATACAATAAGCACAGAAACTGTAGATTTTGTATTAAAATATACAGATGATTCAAATCAAGAATTTGTAGTAGTAGAAGGACCAGATTTTACAAATGATTATGAAAGTACATCAATAACACTCGTAAAACTTTCAACAACAACAATGGATAATATAATACTAAATGGAGATAAAATAGATACAACAACATTAGATGAAGAAGTACAAGTAATATTAGATCAAATAAAAGGAATGACAAAAGAAGAGATAAAAGAATATTTTGAGAAAAATGAAGTAAAATTTGTAGCAGGCGCAAAATATGGAATATATACAGATGAGGAATGTCAAAATGCATTAAGAATAAAAGATGAAGAAACAGGAGTATTTGAAGAAGCAGTAATAGTAACAGATGATACAGGACTAGTAGAACTAAATAATATTCCATTAGGAGAATATTATTTAAAAGAAATAGAAGCACCACAAGGATATGAGTTATCTGATGAGATAGTAAAGGTAACATTAGATAATACAAATAAAGATACAATGGTATATCAAGCACTAATTGAAAGTGATTTAATGGAACAATTAATAACAAAAATAGATATATTTATAGGAGAAGAAATACCAAATTGTGTATTTGAAATAAGAGACGAAAATGATAACTTGTTATTAAAATCAATAACAGATGAGGAAGGAAGAGGATATATACCAGTATCAATGTTTGAAGATGGAAAAATATATACATATACAGAAGTTGAGGCACCAGATATTTATGATTTAAATACAGAGCCACATGAATTTGTAGCCAAGTTTGATGAAGAAGGTAACTGGGATGTAGATGAAATAAAAGTAGAAAACAGAAGAAAAGAATCAACAGTAACATTTGAAAAGATAGACTTTATAGATTCAACACCAATACCAAATTGTAAGTTTGAATTAAAGAGTCTAGAGACAGATTTTAAGGTAGAAGGAGTAACAGATGAAAATGGGGTATATGTATTTGAAAATATACCATATGGAAAATATACATATACAGAGCTAGAAGCACCAGAAGAGTATATAATAGATACAACATCACATGAAGTAACAATAGATGCAGAAGAGATGAAGATACAAGTAACAAATGAAAAAGCACCAGATACATCAGATATAGCAATAATGGCTATAGCATCTGTAGCAGTAATATGTGCAGTAGGAATAGTATTTGTTATAAGAAGAAATAAAATTATGAGTTAAAATTAAATTAAAACAAGGATTTAGTTATCTAAATCCTTGTTTTTTTGCAAATAATTTGCAAAATTTAGTTGTCAAGTTTTGTAAATTATGATATAATAAATATGTAGTTAAATGAACTACTAAATGTATAAAGACTATCATAAAATAGTCTTTTTTTATTACTGTAAATTTATATAAAAAGAAAGGTGGGATCAGTATTATGTTAGAGAAAAATTTTGAAGTAGAAGAAGTTTTAGAATTATTAGAACAAAAAAAGTTTAATGAATTAAAAAAATACTTGGAAAGGATTAATGGTGCTGATTTCCCGAGTATTTTTGAAGCTGTAGATGACAAGGATATGATAATCATATTTAGACTTTTAAACAAGGAAGAAGCAGCTGAGATTTTTGCAGAATTAGATGCAGATTTACAAGAAAAATTAATTAATTCTTTTTCAGATAAAGAGTTAAAATATGTTGTAGATAATCTATTTATGGATGATACAGTTGATATGATAGAGGAAATGCCCTCAAATGTAGTAAAACGTATTTTAAAAAATGTAGATGAAAAAGATAGAAAAATAATAAACGAAATATTAAATTATCCAGATGACTGTGCGGGAAGCATAATGACAACAGAGTTCATTGACCTAAAAGAAAATATGACTGTTAGTCAAGCTTTTGATAAAATTAAAAAAATTGGATTAAAAAAAGAAACTGTATATAATTGTTATGTACTAGATAAAAACAGAAAATTACTAGGTGTAATTGATATAAAAGATTTATTAATTGCAGATAGAGATGAGATAATTAAAGATTTAATGGATGAGAACATTGTAACCGTTAATACTTTAGATGATAAAGAAGATGTTGCAAATGTTTTAGCAAAATATGACTATGTTGCACTTCCAGTAGTAGATAAAGAAAAAAGACTAGTTGGTATTGTAACAGTCGATGATGCTATTGATGTTATGCAAGATGAAGCATCAGAAGACTTTGAAAAAATGGCAGCGATATCTCCAAATGAAGATGGTTATTATAAAACATCAGTTGTATCTCATGCTAAAAATAGAATAGTATGGCTATTATTTTTGATGTTTTCTTCAATTATTACAGGTGCAGTTATAACACATTACGAGCAGGCTTTTGCAGCACTTCCAATTCTTGTATCATTTATTCCAATGATAATGGGTACAGGAGGAAATTGTGGTTCACAATCATCAACACTTGTTATTCGTGGTCTTGCAGTAGATGAAATAAAAGCTAAAGATTTCTTAAAAGTTTGGTGGAAAGAAATAAGGGTAGCTTTAATAGTTGGAGTAATAATGGCAATAGTAAACTGTATTAGAATTTTAATACAGTACAATGATTTACAACTTGGAATAGTAGTTGGTCTTACTTTAATAATTACTATTGCAATTGCAAAGAGTCTTGGAAGTATGTTACCTTTAATTTGTAAAAAATTAAAGCTAGATCCAGCAATAATGGCAGCACCATTAATTTCTACTATTTTAGATACTTGTTCAGTACTTGTATTTTTTAATGTTGCAGTTATGATAATGGGATTATAATATTTAAAATCACATAATTTATATTATGTGATTTTTTTATGTAAATTTTATAAAAAGACGCAAATAAATTGCGTCGAAAATGCAACTTATTTGCAAAAATGTATAGACAAAATACCGTATCTAGGATATAATGCCTAACAAAGGGAGCGATGCAAGATGAATAAAGAGTTAAGACTTATAATAAGCAGAAGATGTAATTATGACTGCTACTTTTGTCACGGAGAAGGAGTTAAAAAAGGAACAGAAGAAGTGTTTTCAAGTGAGGACTACAAATTCCTTGTAGATTTTTGTAAAAGAAAATATGGGTGGAATACTGTTACTTTAACTGGTGGAGAGCCTTTAATTAGAGATGACATATTAGATATTATTAATAATTTAAAAGAGTTAGGTGTAAATATAACAGTTGTTAGTAATGGTGAACTCATAGATAAGAATATGCCATGCTTTGAGGGAGTAGAAAGACTAAATGTATCTATTCATAGTCTTGATGAAAATACCTATGATAATATTGTTCAAAGAAAAGGAAAACTTTCAAAAGTAATATATAATTTATCTCAACTTAGAAATTTAAATAAAAAGATAGATATTAGAATTAATATGACTGTAGTAAGAAATCAAAATGATGGAATTGAAAATATGAAAAAAATCGTTTCTCTTGCTAAAAAGTTGAATGCTAGTATAAAAATAATTGAGTTATTTAGTGAAAATAAGGATCAAATTGTACCAATTTATGAAATAAAAAAAGAATTGATTAATTTAAATTTCAAAGTATTAGAAGAGTTTACACATAAAATTGTATTATATGATGGAGTAACTAAGATTATTTTATCTAAGATTTTTTGTGCTGCAGCAAATGATAGATATAATCCTAATAGTTATTGTAATTCTTTTAATGATTTATTTGTTTCACCAAATGGCGTTATAAAATTATGTAGATATTTAGAGCAAGAAGTAAGTATAAAAGATGAAGTTATAAATAGAGATGAAAAAGGACTTGAAAAAAAGATTAGGCTTGCTAATGAACTACTTGGAAAGCATTGTCCTATGAATACAATAACTAAGCTTGCTATTAATGGTGGAAATCCTGTTATGAGTAAAGAAGAGGGAAGATTTATTCATCCAAAAATAACGCCAGAAATTGAAAAAGCAGTTATAGAGCAGTTAAATGACACTATTTCAATCTATGATGATAGCAATATATTTAAAAAATTTGAGGAAGCTTTTGCAAAGTACCATAATAAAGAATATGGACTAGTTACCTCATCTGGTACTAGTGCACTTCATTCATTATATGATGCTATTAATTTAAAAGAAGGTGATGAGGTTATTTGTCCAATATATACTTTCTTTGCAACTGTTACTCCAATTTTCCAAACAGGAGCAAAGCCTGTGTTTGTAGACTGTGATGAGACTGGAAATATTGATTATACAAAAATTGAAGAAAAAATAAATAAAAATACAAAGGCAATAATGGTAACACATATGTGGGGATATCCATGTAAAATGGATAAAATAAGAGAAATTGCAGATAAGTATGGAATTTATTTGTTAGAAGACTGTTCTCATGCTCATGGAGGAGAATATAAAGGAAAAAAACTTGGAGAATGGTCAGATGCTGCTGCATTTAGCTTACAAGGAAATAAGATAATTACAGGAGGAGAAGGTGGAATTATAATTACTAATAATAAGTATATATATAAAAATGCGTTATTGTTAGGTCATTATAATAAAAGATGTAAACAAGAAATAAGTAAAGATAGTACAGACTATAAATATGCTGTAACAGGAAAAGGATTAAAGCTTAGAGCACATCCTATTGCAATTAGAATAGCTTATGAACAATTTAAAGATTTAGATAAAATTAATTTAGTAAAACAAGATATGGTTCAAATAGTTAAAAATACAGTAAATAAAATTGATGGTCTAACTTTAAATATTCCATATGAAGGTAGTAAATGTAGTTATTATGCACTAATTATAAAATATGACTCATCTAAGTTTAATAATACACCGATTGAAGAGTTTGTTAGAGCATTAAATGAGGAAGGAGGCGTTGAATTTGATAAACCAGGTTCAACATGTCCATTAAATCGTTTAGAACTTTTTAAAAATCCTAGCTATTTCTTTCCATCTTATGATAAAATACTAAAAGATAATGAAAAATTTCAAGGAGCAGATACTTTTTATGATAATTCATTTAAAATACCAGTTTGGTACAATAAAGATGATGAAGAAATAGTAATAAAGTATTGCGATATATTAAATAAAGTCTCAAATTATTATAAGAAAGGTGAGGTATAAAATATGAAATTTTATGATTTTTTAATTGAAAAAGGAAAAGAAAATGGAATTGAAAAAAATGTAGTAGGAGCAGTTATATTAAACAAAAAAAATGAAGTATTAATAATGAGTAGAAAGCTTGACGATTTTATGGGTGGAATAGATGAGTTACCTAGTGGCAATATGGAAAAAGGAGAAGACATATTTACTGCATTAAAAAGAGAAGTAAAAGAAGAAACAAATCTTGATCTTAAAGATGTAGTATGTTTTATTAATTCTTTTGATTATATTTCTGGAAGTGGAAAAAAAGCTCGTCAGTATAATTTTGCAATAACAGTTGAAAAGGAAGATGATATTAAGCTTACAGAGCATGATGCATATAAATGGGAAACAATACAAAGTGCAATGGAAAATAGTAAAATAACAGATGAAGTAAAAGAATGTTTAGAAATATATAATTTTAATGCAAAACCTAAGGTAGCAGATTCTGAATGTCATTTCTGTGCTACCGCATGTATCGTAAATAAAGAAAAGGATAAAATATTATTTATTCACCATAAAAAGCTAAATAAATGGCTTTTTGTAGGTGGACATATAGAAGAAAATGAGGATCCAGAACATGCAGTACTTAGAGAAGTAAAAGAAGAGACAAATTTAGATATTGAACTTGTTGGAGAGAGATATCCAAGACAAGAGGATTATATTAGACCATTTGCACTTCAAAGAAATATTGTAAAAGATGGTCATATACATATGGATTTATTTTATATAGCAGTAGATAAAGGTACATCCGCTCTAAAGGAAAAGCAAGATGAAGTTCTTGGAAGCAGATGGTTTTCAAAAGAAGAGATAATAAAAGAAGATTTTAATACATTTCCAGAAAAGAAGAAAATGGCACTTGATGTATTAGATGTATTTAAAAGAGACTAAAAAAGGTCTCTTTTATTTTGTGTACATTTGTTTGCTTTTGTGATATAATCCTAAAAAAGGAGTAGAAAATAATGCATGATATTTGGAATCCTTGGCATGGCTGCAGAAAAATTAGTGAAGGTTGTAAAAATTGTTATATGTATTTTTTAGATCGTGTAAGAGGACAGCAAGGAAACTTAATATATAAAGTAAAGGACAACTTTAATTATCCTTTACATAAAGATAGAAAAGGTAATTATAAGGTAAAAAGTGGAGAACAAATAAGAGTATGTATGACATCAGATTTCTTTTTAGAAGAAGCAGATAAATGGAGAGATGAAGCGTGGGAGATTATTCGTCAAAGGCCTGATGTTGTTTTTTTTATTTTAACTAAAAGACCTCAAAGAGTGATGGAAAATTTACCAAGTTGGTGGAATGATGGACTTGAAAATGTATTTTTTAATGTTACTTGTGAAAATCAAAAAAGAGCTGACGAGAGAATACCAATACTTTTTTCACTTCCATTTAAGCATAAAGGTATAATGGTTGCACCTTTTATAGGTAAAGTGAATATAGAAAAATATTTAAAGCAAGGTATTATAGAACAAGTGATTGCAGGTGGAGAAAACTATGATGGTGCAAGAGTTTTAGATTATGAATGGGTAAAGAATTTAAGTGATCAATGTAAAAAATATAATACTACTTTTGCTTTTATTGAAACTGGAAACTTCTTTTTAAAGGATAAAAAATTATATAAAATAAAAAGTAAACAGACACAGTCTAAAATTGCATATAGGCTAGGTCTTAGTTATGTTGGTAAAAAAATAGATTTTAAATTAACAGATGAACTTGGTATCCCTTTAAGGGATGAAGATTTATATAAGCCATATTGGAATAGTAATTGTAAAGAATGTGCAAATAGGTTAATCTGTAATGGTTGTTCAAAATGTGGTAAGTGTACAAATTAGAAGTTTTATTGTAGATTTGTTTTAATAATATATTTTTTGTGATATACTACTTATATAGGATATTAAAATTATCCAAAAATAGGAGGTATTTATGAGTAAAATTAAAGTTGCCCAATATGGTTGTGGGAAAATGTCTGTTTATACTATGAGATATGTTTATGAAAAAGGAGCACAAATTGTTGCGGCACTAGATATCGACGAGAAAAAATTTGGTAAAGATATTTCTAGTGTTATGGGGGGAGAAGAAAAAGGAGTAGTTATTTTAAATGCTAAAGATGCAGAAAGTATCCTTAAAGAAGCAAAACCAGATATTTGTATAATAACTACAATGAGCTTAATGAGTGATGTATACGATGCTTTTGAAATTTGTGCAAAACTTGGAATTAATGCTATTTCTACTTGTGAGGAAGCTTTTTATCCTCAAAATTCTAATCCTACTTTAACAGAGAAACTAGATAAGCTTGCAAAAGAGAATGGTTGTACTTTAACAGGAGCTGGATATCAAGATATATTTTGGGGAAATTTAATAACAGTACTTGGAGGAGCAACACATAAAATAACAAAAATTAAAGGAAGTTCAAGTTATAATGTAGAGGATTATGGGATTGCACTTGCCAAAGCTCATGGAGCAGGTCTTACTTTAGATGAATTTGAAAAACAAGTTGCATCAGTAGATAAAGTTAGTGATGATGAGCGTAAAGCTGTAATAGAAAGAGGAGAGTATTTACCTTCATATATGTGGAATGTTAATGGATGGCTTGCAGATAAAATGGGACTTACAATAACACATCAAACACAAAAAACAGTTCCAACTACTTATAGTACAGATTTAGACTCTTCTACTTTAGGTATGACTGTTAAAGCAGGAGACGCAACAGGAATGTCAGCTATTGTTACAAGTCAAACTAAAGAAGGAATTGTATTTGAAACAGAATGTATAGGAAAAGTATATGGACCAGATGAGTGTGATAAAAATGAATGGACTATTTATGGTGAGCCTAATACAACTGTAGTAATAACAAGACCTAATACTGTAGAACTTACATGTGCAACTGTTGTAAACAGAATACCAGATGTAATAAATGCAAAACCAGGATTTATTCCAACAAGTCAAATGCCAATATTACAGTATAGAACTAAATCATTAGACGAGTATATAAATAAGTAAAAAAGGTGCCAACAGGCACTTTTTTTATTGATTTTTTTATTTTTATTTGATATGCTATATATGATTTTTGAGGTGATAATATGGAGAATAAGTTTGTAATGCTTACTAATGATTGCAGTGATTATACAAATATGGAAGCAAGAGATTTAGAAAGAGTAAGAGGGGGGCTTAAACCATCAAGTCCTAAGATAAAATGGTATACACCTCCTTCAGATTTACCAGAGTATTACTCTAAATGGCAAGAATATGATAGAATGGATTTATCAGATGGAAAAGCAAATAATGATGAAGTACTAGTTGATGGAAAGTATAATCCAGGAACAAGGTATGTAATGTATGGAAGTTTAAAAGATACAACAGTTATGGTAAGACCATCTCAGTATAAAGATGTTTTAATAAATGTAAACTCTGCAACTAAAAATCAAGTAGTACCAGATGACATTGTAAGACAGATAGTAGCAAAACAAATTGGAGAAAAAATGGAAAAATATAATGTAAGAAATGTTATTTGTGAGATAGCAGATCTTAGTGATGTAATAGTGCTTGAAGATATATTTGCCGTAGTAGATAGTGTAGATTCTATAGAGCATGATATTTTAAAAAATGAAGTAAAATTATATGTATTTGATCCATTTAAAGTTGAACATACTACAGAAGAACAAAAGTATAAGGTATATATGGATGTAAAGACAAGAGTTGAGAAAGGCTTTTATAAGAAAAAACTAGAATTTTTAGATATGCTTAGATGGGATAATACTTTAGAGCCTAAGAGTAGAGATTCATATTTAAGATGTGGAGTAATGCCAAATCCGGGAGAAACATCAGAGCAGTGTTATGATAGAGTAAAGCCATATTTAGAGCAATTATATAGAGATTTTGAAAGATATAAAGATAATTATCAAGAATTTAAGTTTAAAATAATTAATAAAATACAAAGACCAGTTCTTACTGAAAGAAATGAATGGGACGAAAGGTATAACGACGAAGCCATAACAGAAGGACTAGTGCAAGGATGTGTTAGATTTTTTAGTGGTATGTATGTATCAGCAGATGCTGAAAAAGATATTTGTTATAATTTAGATAAAAGAAGGAGATTTAGATATAATAGAAGTTTTCAAGTTACAGCACTTGCAATCTTTAATTCTGAAGCAATGGAGCTTCAAAGAGTTATAGATATAGAAGAGATAAGAGAAAAAAATGTGTTAAAAAAACAAAAAGAGGAACAAGAGCAAGTTAGATAGGAGATTAAAAAAATTATGGTTGAAAAGTATGCAGATATGAAAACGCCTCTTGCATATCAGATAACAGAGTATGATTGTGGGCAAGCTACACTTTTAAATGCAATGCGTTTTTTATTTAAAAGGGGAGAAATTCCTCCAGTTATAATTAAGTATATAACGCAATATACTTTAGATACAATAGGGCAAAATGGACAAATTGGATTATGTGGAACATCTCCACATGCAATTGAGTATTTATCTAATTGGATAAATAGCAGCATAGATTCTTTAAATTTAGATTTAAAAGCAGAAATACTAAGAGGAAATGATGTTGATATAAATAATATAAAATTAAATAATTGCTTAAAAAATGGTGGTGTTGCTGTTTTTAGAGTGTGGTCTGAATGTGAGCATTATGTACTTTGTACAAAAATTAATAAAGAGAATGTATATATTTTTGATCCATATTATTTATATGAATTTGAATATGATGATGATGATGATTGTAAAATGGTATTTGACAAACCTTTTGAATATAATAGAATTGTAACAAAGAAAAGGTTGAATTCACATACAAAAGAAGATTTTTCTTTTGTAAAAAATGAAGAGAGTAGAATATTACTTTTGTATAGATAATAAAAAGCGGAAAGATTTAACTTTCCGCTTAAATTATATATTTTCATAAAGATAATCAATAGAGTAAAGACTATTTAAGTCAATTTTGCTAAATAGCTTTTCTATATTTTTGTCAATTTTTTGGAATTTATGATGATATTCAAAGACAGTATCTTCAGTAATATAATTTTTTCTAGTTTCATTTTCCATTTCGTTTATTATATTGCATACAATATGTCTTTTTCTTTTATCATCACTATGAAGTAAAGTAAAAATATTAGTATATGGAGTGTTATTTGCTTTAGCATTATCTATTACTAAATTAAAAAGATATAAAGAAGAATAATGATACTTTTGACATTCATTAAATATGTCTGAATATTCATTATAGAATCTATTAAGTCTTTTTAAGCTCTTTTCTGATTCTAAATAGTCTTGTGCTATCTTTCTTGATGATGGACATGTAATTTGCATACTAATGTCGGTTACTAATCTAAAAAAATTAATTGGTGTAATATTTTGTAATATAAGTTTTTCAAATTCTTTTTGAGTATAAGACATTGATGCCTTTGCTAGAGCTTCTAAACTAAGACAACTAATTCTAACATTAAAAGGTAGTTTTTTGTCTAGTTTACTATTTAGTATTATAAATAATTTACCAACATTTTGGTATCTTTGATTATTTAATTTAGCTTCAATATCGCTATCTAAAATGTTTATTTTGTCTAGTTTGTTTCTTGTAGCTAAATTATAATCCTCCTTTTTTAAATTTTCACTTTTTTGTACATTACTAAATTTCTTCATATACAAATTCCTCCTTAATTAAATTATTAAAATATTCCGTTATTCCCATTACGAATAACTATGCAATGTATGTTTGAGATTCTTATTATATCATGATTTACATAAAAAAACAACGTTTGAGACAAAAAAAGATAGAAAACGTATATATTTTCTATCTTTTTATATTATTCGATTACAAATTCTGTATCTATAAGCTTATAGTCTATTTTATTTTCTTTTTTGTTTATCTTTAACTTAAACATATAATTCTTTTCATCTAGCATATCATCTCTTTTGAGAGTTACTTTAAGAGTTTGTTTTTTTAAGTTAAATTCGTTACTTAAAGTGTATTTATCTGCATCTTTATCTGTAGTGTACGATTCAAGTAGTGTATTAATAGCAGATTCGTGACTTAATACATAGTGATTATATGTAATAAAATTTATATATAAAGAAGTATCTTTAGTAAGGTTTATTTTATTTTCTAAATTTTCATCTAGTATTAATTTATATATTTCCTGTACAAGAGCTATTTGTCTTGAATCATCAGATATAAATCCCAAGTTTTTATTTTTATTAGACAAAATAATAACAAAAATAAAAGCTACAATAATAACTAAAGATACAATTAATAATATCCAATTCCTTTTTCTCATATATTACACCTCACAAAAATTATAGCATAGCTAAAAAAATTAAACAATATATTTATATAAAAATTCTCTTTTCATTTTTTACATTATATAGTATAATTCAATTGAAAAGGGGAAAAGGAAAAATGAGCATAAAAGATAAAGCAAATTACTGCTTAAGTTGTAAGAATAAAAACTGTGTTAAGGGATGTCCTTTATCTAATGATATAACAGATGCAATAAAATTTGTAAAAGATAATGATTTTGAATCTGCATATTATAAGTTTAGTGAAACTAGTGTTTTATCTAGTATTTGTGGTAGAGTATGTCCACACCAAAAACAATGTCAAGGAAGCTGTATAAGAGGAATAAAATCAGAAAGTGTTTCAATTGGAGATATTGAAGCTTTTGTTGGAGATTATGCTTTAGAAAATAATCTTAAATTAAATTCGTATAGTAATTATAATAAATTAGATAAAAAAGTAGCTGTAATTGGAAGTGGACCATGTGGAATTACATGTGCTGCAACTTTAAAAAGACTTGGAGTTGAACATGTAGACTTATATGAAAAAAAATCATATCTTGGTGGGCTACTTATTCATGGTATACCAGATTTTAGATTACCTAAAGACATAGTAAAAAATACATATGATAAAATTTTAGAATTAGGAATAAATGTAGAGTATAATATGGAACTTGGTAAAAATTTATCTTTAGATACATTAAGAAAAAAATATGATGCAGTATTTGTTGCAATAGGTTCAAATATTTCTTCTAAAATGGGAATAGAAGGAGAAAGCTTAAATGGAGTATATGGTGGAAATGAGCTATTAGAGTATAAGAGGTATCCAGATTTTAACGGAAAAAATGTTGCTGTTATTGGCGGTGGAAATGTAGCAATGGATACAAGTAGAACTGTAAAAAGACTTGGTGCGCATCATGTATATGTAATATATAGAAGAGCAGAAGAGCAAATGCCAGCAGAAAAGAAAGAAATTAAAGAGGCAAAAGAAGAAGGAATAGAATTTATGTTTTTAAATAACATAGTTAAAATTTTAGGTAAGGAAAAGGTAGAAAAAATTGAATGTATAAAAACAGAGCTTGTATATGAAGAGGGAAAAAGACCATATCCAGTAAATATAGAAAATTCAAATTATACTTTAGATATAGATTATGTAATAATGGCAATTGGATCACAACTAGAAGAAGAAGCTGTTAGAAATTTAGAAAAAAATGAGTGGAATAAATTAAAAATAGATAAAAATTATAGAACAAATATAAAAGGTGTATATGCAGGGGGAGATGTTGCAGGAGTTAAGTCAACAGTTGCATGGGCAAGTTTTTCTGGAAGAGAAGCAGCTAAGATAATTTATGAAGATTTGAGTGAGGTAAAATGATAGATAAAAAAATAATAAAAAGTAAATTAACTACAAAAATTTTAGGACGAAACATAGACATTTATGATATAATTGACTCAACTCAAACTAAGATAAAAAAAGAAGAAAATATAAAAGAAGGAACAGTAATAATAGCAGAGGAGCAGACAAAGGGAAAAGGAACTCATGGAAGAGTATGGTTTACAGATTCAAAATATAAAAATATTGCTATGTCTTTTGTTCTTTTTCCAAATTGTAATGTAAATAAATTTAAAAGTTTAACTCTAATTATTGCAAACTGTATTACAGAGACTTTTCTTAAATTATATAATATAAAGTTAGATATAAAAGTTCCAAATGATATTATGGCTAATTCTAGAAAAATTGGTGGAATTTTAACTGAGACTAGAATTCAAAATGAAGAAGTAAAAAGGTTATATATAGGTATTGGAATAAATATATTACAAGAAAAGTTTAATGATAACATAAAAGATATTGCTTCATCTATATATAATGAGTTTAATATAAAGTGTAGTAGAGAAGATATAATTGCTAGTATTTTAAATATATTTGAAACTAAATATTTGAAAATTTTGGAGGATTAATATGAATAGAACAAAAAGAAAAATATTTGAAACCTCGATGGATTTATTTGCAAAAAAAGGATATGACGCAACTAGTATTGAAGAGATTACATCTATTGTAGGTATTGCTAAAGGTACGTTATATTATCATTTTTCAAGTAAAGAAGAGATACTTGCTTTTTTAATTTCTGAGGGAATGAAGCTTTTACAGCATAGTATTGAGATAAAATCAAGGCTTGCAAATACTTTTGAAGATAAAATAAGGGCAATTATTCTTGTAGAAATTAAAGTAGTAGATAAGTATGATAATTTAATAAGTTTGGTTATGAATGAATTTTGTGGAAATGCCAAAAGAAATGAAAATTGTAGGAAATGTATTTATGAGTGTGTAGATGTAATTGAAAAAGTACTAATTGACGGTATTGAAAATGGTGACCTAAAAGAATGTGACACAAGAACAATTGCATTTGAGATTTTTGGTGTTATATGCTCTGGAGTTATGTTAAGATATAAAAATGATAAAAAAATAAATATAAGTGATACTGCTAAGAAGTTTAGTGATATAATTTTAAGTGGCATGAAAAAATAATATTAAAAAATATGTAAAGTTTAAGTTTAGAAAGTATTTAGAAAATAAATACTTTCTTTTTTTATATGTTTTTTTGATATTATTAGACTGACCAGTCAGGTTAGTGATTTTATTTTTTTTTTAATATAAACTATTTATAGTTGGAGGATGATATGAGCTCAGTAAAAATTATTGCTACAGGTAAGTATTTGCCAAAGAAAGAAATTAAAAGTGAAGATATAGAAAAGGAAAATAACTTAGAAGATGGATATATATATAAAAGAACTGGTATTAAAACTAGATATTATTCTCTGGATGAGACGCTAGAAGATCTGGCTATTAATTCAGTAAAAGATATGATTAGAAAAAATAACAATTTAAATATTCAAGATGTGGATATGATTGTTACTTCGTCTACAACATACAATAACATGATGCCATCTCTGTCATTTAGAGTTCAAAAATATTTTAATATAAAAGATTGTATGTGTTTTGACGTGCTTGCAGGATGCAGTGGATATATTAATGCTTTAGATATTGCTCAAAAGTATATTGCAACTTCAAGTGCTAAAAATGTATTAGTTATTGGAGCTGATATATTATCTAAGAATATATATCATGATATAAAAACTCAGATATTATTTGGAGATGGTGCTGGATGTGTTTTATTAAAAGCAATAAAAGAAGATAAAAAGTATATAAGTAATATAAAAAGTTTTGATGATAAAAATCAAATTTTAACTTGTAGTATGCAACATGAGTTGTTTATGAATGGAAAAGAAGTATATAAGTTTGCTACATCAAAGACTGTAGAAAATATTAGTGAAATTATAGAAAAATCTAAAGAAAAAATTGAAGACATTAAATTTATTATTCCTCATCAATCTAATATTAAAATTTTAGAAAAAATCTGTAAGAAGACAGGTGTAAATATGTATACCAATATAAAAAGATATGGAAATACATTTTGTGCAAGTATTCCAATAGCTCTTGATGAGTTATTTGAATTTAATCAAATAAAAGAAAATGATAAAATAATTCTTTTAGGTTATGGAGGAGGATTAAATTTAGGAAGTATATTAATGGAGGTATAGATATGAAAATTGCTTTTTTATTTCCTGGTCAAGGCGCACAAGTACCAGGAATGTGTAAAGATATATATGATAGTTATTCTGAAGCAAGAGATGTGTATGATAAAGCAAGTAAAATATTAAATAAAGATATTGCTAAATTATGTTTTGACTCTAAAGCAGAAGAATTAAATAAGACTAGTAATACGCAGATTGCTATATTGGTTAGTTCTCTTGCAATATGTAATGTGTTAAAAAAATATAATATAAAACCAGATATATGTGCAGGTTTAAGTCTTGGGGAATATACTGCTTTAATAGAAAGTGGTTATTTAAGTTTTGAAGATGGGCTTAAACTTGTACAAAAACGTGGTCAAATAATGCAAGAATGTAATTCTAGCGAATATATGATGGCTGCTGTAATTGGACTAGATAGTAAGATAATTGAGGATGAATTAAGTAAAATAGACGGATTTGTTGTACCAGCAAATTATAATTATTCAATGCAAACAGTTATTTCAGGAACAAAAGATGCTGTAGAATTAGCAAGTAATATTTTAAAAGAAAAAGGTGCAAAAAGAGTAATACCACTTAATACTTCTGGACCATTTCATACATCTATGTTAAATGATGCAAGTCTAAAGTTAAAAGAAGAATTAAAAAAAATAGATTTTAAGATGGGAAAAACTTTAGTACTTAAAAATTTAGATGGAACTGAGTATAAAGAAAATGATGACTTTATAGATATATTATCTAAACATATGGTAAGTCCAGTAAGAATGGATAGAATAATAAAAAAGTTAAATGATGGTAATATTGAATTATATGTAGAAGTAGGACCAGGAAAAGCTCTTGGCGGATTTGTAAAAAAAGAAAATAGAAATGCACAAGTTATAAGTGTTGAAAATATTGAAGCTTTAAATAAGCTATTAGAATTAGTAAAGGAGTAAGAAGAAAATGGAAGATAAAAAAATTGCATTAGTTACAGGTGGAACTAGAGGAATAGGTAAAAAGGTTGCAGAAAAATTTGCAAAGGAAGGATATAATTTAGTACTAAATTATGTGTCAGATAATACAGATATAAACTCTGTTATTGATAGTTTTAAGGAATATAAAAATGAAGTTATTTTAGTTAAAGCAGATGTATCAAAGTTTAATGAATGTGAAAATTTAGTTAAAGAGGCAATAGAAAAATTTGGTAAAATTGATGTTTTGGTAAACAATGCTGGTATAACTAAAGATGGTCTTATTGCAATGATGAAAGAAGATGCTTTTGATAGAGTTATAGATGTAAATTTAAAAGGTACTTTTAATATGACTAGAAATGTTGTTCCATATATGATGAAAAAAAGATGTGGAAATATAGTAAATATATCATCTGTAGTTGGAGTTGCAGGAAATGCAGGACAGTCAAATTATGCCGCATCAAAAGCTGGCATAATTGGCTTTACAAAGTCTCTTGCAAAAGAGCTTGCACCAAGAAATATTAGGGTAAATGCTGTTGCACCAGGATTTATAGATACAGATATGACAAGTGTTTTAACAGATAAAGTAAAAGACAATATTTATTCACAAATACCACTTAAGAGAATGGGAGAAGCAGAAGAGGTAGCAAATGTAGTATATTTCTTATCTGATGATGAAAGCTCATATATAACTGGTCAAGTTATTAATGTAGATGGCGGAATGGTAATGTAGGAGGTAGAAAATGGAAAGAAGAGTAGTAGTAACTGGTATGGGTGCAATAACACCAATAGGAAATAATGTAGAAGAATTTTTTGATGGTCTTGTTAAAAGCAAATGTGGAATAGATAATATAACACTTTTTGATACAACAAATTTTAAAGTAAAACTTGCAGCAGAAGTAAAAGGATATAATCCAGAAGACTATTTTGATAGAAGGTCTGCCAAAAGACTTGATAGATTTTCTCAGTTTGCAATGATTGCAGCTCGCGAAGCAATGAAAGATAGTATGATAGATGAAACTAATACAGATATGGAAAGAGTAGGAATAATAGTAAGTTCTGGAATAGGTGGTCTTTCTACTATTGAAGAGCAAAATATAAATTTAAATCAAAAAGGACCAGATAGAGTATCACCTATGTATATTCCTATGGCAATTTGTAATATGGCAGCAGGTAATATAGCAATAGATTTAGGAATAAAAGGAGAGTCTGAGTGTATTGTAACAGCGTGTGCATCAGGTACACATTCAATAGGTGAAGCTTTTAGACTTATTAGACATGGATATCAAGATGCAATGCTTTGTGGTGGATGTGAAGCTTCAATTACTCCATCAGGAATTGCAGGCTTTACAACAATTAAAGCTTTAAATACTACAGAAGATAAAACTCGTGCAAGTATTCCTTGGGATAAAGAACGTGCAGGCTTTGTAATGGGAGAAGGAGCAGGTGTACTTGTTTTAGAAGAATTGGAGCATGCCAAAAGTAGGGGAGCTAAAATATATGCAGAAGTTGTTGGATATGGTGCATCATCTGATGCGTATCATATAACCTCACCTGCACCTGGTGGTGAAGGTGGAAAAAGAGCAATGATAAATGCTTTAAGAGATGCTAAAATATCACCAGAAGATATTACATATATAAATGCTCATGGAACAGCAACACCAATTAATGATAAGTATGAAACTGCTGCTATAAAAGCTGCTTTTCCAAATTCAGATAAGTTATTTGTAAGTTCAACAAAAGGTCATACAGGACATTTACTTGGAGCAGCAGGTGCAATAGAAGCTATTGCCTGTGTAAAAGCTATTGAAGAGAGTATAATACCACCATCAATTGGATATAAAGTAAAAGATGAGGAATGTGATTTAAATATTGTTCCAAATAAGCCAATAAAACATGAGATAGAATATGCTATGTCTAATTCACTTGGTTTTGGTGGTCATAATAGTAGCATTATATTAAAAAAATATAAAGATTAATGGAGGTATTAATATGGAATATGATCAAATAAAAAAGATAATAAATGATATGAGTCAGTCAAGTTTAAGCAGTTTAAATATTGAATTTCCAGATGGGGTAAAAATTAATTTAACTAAAGATACAAGTGGTAATGCTAATAATATAGCTCCAGTACAAACTGTGGTTACTACTCAAAAGGCTGAAGAAAAAACAAATCAAAATGAAAAGGAAATTTCAGCAAATATAGTAAAATCTCCAATGGTAGGTACCTTTTATTTAAAACCATCACCAGATAAAGAAGATTTTGTAAAAGTAGGAGATACAGTGAAAAAAGGTCAAGTGCTTTGTATAATAGAGGCAATGAAACTAATGAATGAAATTGAATCTGAATATGACGGTCAAATTGTAGAGATATGTACAAAAAATGAAGAAATGGTAGATTACGGAAAACCATTATTTAAAATAAAATAGGAGGAAGAAAATGTTAGATATAAATGAGGTAATGAAAATAATACCACAACGACCACCATTTTTAATGATAGATCGAGTAGAAAGTTTTGAACCTGGAAAAAACTGTATTGCATATAAAAATGTATGCATAAATGAACCACATTTTCAAGGACATTTTCCAGGTAATCCAATTATGCCAGGTGTTTTAATAGTAGAAGCTTTAGCACAAGCAGGAGCTGTTGCAATACTTTCAAAAGAAGAAAATAAAGGAAAAAATGCACTTTTTGGTGGAATAGATAAGTTTAAGTTTAAAAAGCAAGTAGTGCCGGGAGATGTATTAAGACTTGAAGTAAATATAATAAAAGAAAAAGGGCCTATAGGAGTAGGAGAAGCTATTGCATATGTAAACGATAAGGTGGCTGCAAAAGGTGAACTTACCTTTGCAGTAGTATAGGTGATTTTATGATTAATAAAGTTTTAATAGCAAATAGAGGAGAAATTGCAGTAAGAGTAATTAGAGCTTGTAAGGAAATGAATATAAAAACTGTTGCTATATATTCTGAAGTAGATAAAGATGCATTACATGTAAGACTTGCAGATGAAGCGGTTTGTGTAGGGCCTGCAAAATCTGCAGACAGTTATTTGAATGTAAAAAATATATTAGAAGCTGCATGTCTTACTGGTGCAGATAGTATACATCCAGGATTTGGATTTTTAGCTGAAAATGCAAGATTTGCCAAAATGTGTGAAGAATGTAATCTTAAGTTTATTGGTCCTTCATATGAGACAATAGAGCTTATGGGAAATAAAATAAATAGTAAGAAATTAATGAGAGAAAACAATGTACCAGTAATTGAGGGCTCAAAAGATAAATTAAATTCATATAAAGAGGCAGAAAAACTAGCAGATACTATAGGCTATCCTGTAATACTTAAAGCGTCTGCTGGCGGTGGTGGAAAAGGAATTAGAATTGTATTTAAAAAAGAAGATTTAAAAGATATGTTAAGTCTTGTAAAACAAGAGTCAAAAAATGCTTTTGGTGATGATACAATTTATATGGAAAAATATGTTCAAAATCCAAGACACGTTGAGATTCAAATTTTATCAGATATGTATAATAATTGTGTTTATTTAGGAGAAAGAGATTGCTCTGTACAAAGAAATAATCAAAAAATTCTTGAAGAAAGCCCATCTACTATATTAAATAACGCTACAAGAAAAGCAATGGGAGAAGCAGCAGTAAGAGCTGCAAAAGCAGCAAATTATGAGGGGGCTGGAACAGTTGAATTTTTAGTAGATAGTGAAAATAATTATTACTTTATGGAGATGAATACAAGAATACAGGTTGAACATCCTGTAACAGAAATGATGACAGGAATAGATATAGTAAAACAACAACTAAAAATCGCATCTGGAAAAAGGCTTGATCTTGTACAAGATAAAATTAATCCAAGAGGTCATAGTATAGAGTGTAGAATAAATGCAGAAAATCCATACAAAAACTTTATGCCATCTCCAGGTAAAATTACAAAATTAGTACTTCCAGGAGGAAATGAAACAAGAGTAGATACAGCAGTATATGAGGGATATACTATTCCTCCATATTATGATTCAATGATTGCTAAAATAATTGTTCATGCAAGAACAAGAAATGAAGCTATTTTAAAAATGAAAAGAGCATTAGATGAATGTATTATTGAGGGAATAGAAACAAATATAGAATTTTTAAAATCTATACTTTTAAATGAAAAATTTAAAAGTGGTGAATTTACAACGGCTATAATTAAAGAGGAGTATGATTTATGATAGAAGGAAAAAAGGCAGATATACCTATTGGAAAATGGATAAAATGTCCAAAATGTAAGGAAATATTATATAAAGATGATGTAAAAGCTAATTATAGCATTTGCCCTAAATGCTCTCATTATTTTAGATTATCTAGTCGTAGAAGAATAGAGCAAGTTGTAGATAAGGACACATTTGAAGAATTCGATTTAGAAATTGATACAAAAGATCCACTTAATATGCCAGAATATATAAATAAAATAGAAGGACTAAGACAAAAAACAGGATTAAAAGAAGCTGTAAAATGTGGAATAGGGGATATAAATGGTAAAAAAGCAGTTGTTTGTGCAATGGATTCAAATTTCTTTATGGGAAGTATGGGATACGTTGTAGGTGAATATATAACATATTCAATAGAAAGAGCAATTGAAGAAAAATTACCAATAGTTATATTTAGTGTATCAGGTGGAGCAAGAATGCAAGAAGGAATTATATCTTTAATGCAAATGGCAAAAACAAGTGCTGCTGTTTCAAAGCTTCATGATGCAGGACTGTTATATATAAGCATTTTAACAGATCCAACATATGGTGGAGTTACTGCAAGTTTTGCAACTCTTGCTGATGTAATACTTTCAGAGCCTGGGGCGATGATTGGATTTGCTGGGAAAAGGGTTATTGAACAGACAATAAATGAGAAACTTCCTGAAGACTTTCAATCATCTGAATTTTTGTTTAAACATGGATTTATAGATAAAATTGTGGAAAGAAAAGCTTTAAAAGATACTATAGCAAAAATTATTAGTATGAGTAAGGGGGATTATAATGGATAGTAATGCATGGAAAAAAGTAGAAATTGCTAGAGATAAAGATAGACCTACTGCTCTAGATTATATAGAAAATATTTTTGAAGATTTTATAGAACTTCATGGTGATAGAGATTTTGCAGAAGATGGCGCTATAGTTTGTGGTATTGCTACATTAAAAGGAAGAAATTATACAATTATTGCAGAACAAAAAGGAAGAGACACGAAAGAAAATATAAAAAGAAATTTTGGAATGCCAAATCCAGAAAGCTATAAAAAAGCAATTAGGTTTATGAAGCAGTCTGAAAAATTTAATAGACCATTAATAACATTTATTGATACAAAAGGTGCATATCCAGGTATTGGAGCAGAAGAGAGAGGTCAAGGCCAAGTAATAGCTAAATGTATTGAAACAATGTCTTCTCTTAAAATTCCAACGATTTCATATGTAATAGGAGAAGGTTCAAGTGGTGGAGCTCTTGCAATTGGAGTTGCAGATAGAGTTTGTATGCTTGAAAATGCTATATATTCAATTTTATCTCCTGAGGGGTATGCAAGTATTTTATGGAAAGATTCATCAAGAAAAGAAGAGGCTGCAGAAAAAATGAAACTTACTGCGAAAGATTTATTAGACTTTAATGTTATAGATAATATACTTAAAGAGCCAAATGGAAATGCTAAAACTGACATACTAAAGATGTCAAATATAATAAAAGAAGATATTATATTAAATATGGATAAACTAATAAAAATAAATAAAGAGGAACTTTTAGATAGAAGATATAATAAGTATAGAAAAATGGGAGGAGATTACTAATGCTAAAAAAGAAAAAAGTATTAATTATGGGAATAAGAAATAAATGGTCTATAGCATATGGGGCAGCAAAATCTGCTTATGAGCAAGGAGCAAAACTATATTTTACTTATATGGGTGAAGAAAATAAGGAAAAAATTGAAGAGCTAATTAGTGAATTTAAAGGTGCAAAAGCATTTGAATGTGACGTATCAGATGAGCAAAAAGTGGAATCATTATTTTCAACATTAAAAGCAAAATATGATAAATTTGACGCTATAGTGCACTGTATTGCACATGCTAACACTCAAGATTTAAGAGGCGAATTTCTTTATACTAGTAAAGAGGGATTTTTACATGCAAATGAAGTTAGTGCATATTCTTTAGTTCTTATAGCAAGAAAAGCAAAAGAAATTGAGTTGTTAAAAGAAGGTGGAAGTATAGTGTGTCTAACTTATCATGGATCAACTAAAGTATTTCCTGGATATAATGTTATGGGAGTTGCAAAGGCAGCACTTGAAGCTTCAGTTAGATACCTTGCATCAAATCTTGGAGAAGATGGAATAAGAGTAAATGCAGTATCTGCAGGACCAATAAAAACACTTTCTGCAAAAGGAATTCAAAATTTTAGTTCAATACTAAATGTTGTAGAAAATAATGCACCTCTTAAAAGAAATGTTACTACAACAGAAGTAGGAAATGTAATTAGTTTTTTGTGTAGTCCTTTATCAAGCTCAATTACAGGTCAAGTGGTATATGCGGATAATGGATATTCAATAATGGGAATATAGGAGGAATAATGAGATTACCAGAATTAAAAATAGGAGAAAAAATTATATCAGTACCAATAATTCAAGGTGGTATGGGTGTAGGTGTATCACTTTCAAATTTAGCTGGAAATGTTGCAAAATGTGGTGGTATTGGAGTAATATCTAGTGCTCAAATTGGATTTAAAGAAGCTGATTTTGAAACTAATACATATGAAGCCAATTACAGAGCGCTAGAAAAATACATTAAAGAAGCAAAAAAGATAAGTCAGGGCAATGGAATGATTGCAGTAAATATAATGTGTGTTACTACAAACTATGAAGATATGGTAAAAAAAGCAGCAGACTTTGGAGCGGATATGATAATATCTGGAGCTGGACTTCCAAAAAATTTACCAGATATAGTAAAGGAATATGATATAAAGATAGCTCCTATAGTCTCAAGCTCACGAGCAGCTAATTTAATATGTAAGTTATGGACTACAAAATATAATTATGTTCCAGATATGATAGTTGTAGAAGGACCAAAAGCTGGTGGTCATTTAGGCTTTAGTATTGATGAGTTAAATGATAAGAATATAAATATATATGATATTGTATCTGATGTGAAAAATGTAGTTAAAAACTATAATAAAGATATTCCAGTAATAGCAGCAGGAGGAATATTTGATGGTTTAGATATAGTAAATGCTTTTAAGCATGGTGCAGATGGTGTTCAAATAGCAACAAGGTTTGTTACGACTAAAGAATGCGATGCTAATATTAAATTTAAAGAGGCGTATGTGAATGCTAAAAAAGAAGATATAGTAATTATTAAAAGTCCAGTAGGAATGCCTGGAAGAGCTATAAAAAATCATTTTCTTAATAATTTAGAAAATTATAAAATAAATAAATGCTATAATTGTATAAAAACTTGCGATAGAAAAACAGTTCCATATTGTATAACTCAGGCTTTGGTAAATTCTGTAAATGGTGATGTTGATAATGGACTTATTTTTTGTGGTAGTAATGTGGATAAAATAAATAAAATAACTACTGTTAAAGATTTAATAGATGAACTAATTAAAGAGGTAGAAAATTATGAAGAATAAAAATTTAAAGATACTTGAAAATGATGTAAATGAACTAAAATTAAATAGTAAAATTTATAGTAAGTTAATTGATAACAATATTGATACAATTGGTAAATTATGTAATTACACAAGAGGTGATTTAAGAAATTTAGATTTTGTTCAAAGTGATATACAATCTATAGTAATAAAATTGCAACTTAATGGTTTAGATATTAAAGGAAATGAGTATTAAAATAAATTTATAAAATGGTTAAAACTTTTTTAACCATTTTATTTTTTGTTGAAAAAAGTTTTATTATAGGATAATATAAAAATATATGAGAAAAATAAAAATAAAAGAGG